>NZ_OW969598.1:0-1200000 GCF_943181435.1 Neisseria sp. Marseille-Q6792 | reverse complement strand
GTAGTAAGGTTCTGTCGAATAATTGTCTTTGCCCCCGGCAATGATAGTAACAATTTTCCCTTTTGCTTCCCAAGCTTGTACTCCTATTTCATCAAACTCATAGACATATGTCGGATAAGATTCATTTGATAAATAATATTTATCAACACCGTATGATTTAGGGTGATGGAAAAGCTGTTTAAAATCTTCAAAATTTAGACCTATTATATTAACGCCCATAAAATATAGCTCCTGATAACAAAATATCGAAATAATTTTGTTTTTTTCGACGGAAATGAGTAAATTTGAGTCGGGAGATTCATAATATTCTGTTCTAAACTCATCAGGAGGTTCATACATAAAAGTTTCCAGTATGTTTTTGTACTGTGTTATATCCGCACCAAAACGGAATATTCCTACAGAAGTAAAAGGTAAAAATTCGGGAGTTTTAACGACCGCGTCGACCATGCTCTTCTCCTTTTGCTTTTCGATTGGCATTTTTTGCAATATTTCTGATTGTTTTCTCAATCTTTAAGCGTTCATTTTTGTGCATTCCGGGAATAATTTTATTTTTTAATTCAGCAATTCTTGATTCCGCTGATATTTGACTTCGACCGCCGTCTCCATGTTTTTCATTCTTGGAGCTTCCTGTTCTTTTAGGCGGACACGCATTATGAACCCAAACCCCTTCCGTCTCCGCCTGATTGCCCTTGACGAAGTAAGTATGCCAGTCGGCAACGGTCAGATTGTAGGCTTTGAGCGGTTTTGGTTTAACGGTAACGCTTTGAACGGTCTGCTCTGCACCGCTTTCGGATAACAGCCTGATTCCCGCCTTTAAGTCTTCCGCCTTAATCCATTTGCCGTCCGAATAAAACGGATGGATGCGGTTGGAAATCAGGGTTTGGCTGTTGCCGATGCCGTCTGAAATTTCAATGTAAACGGTTTCTTGATACGGATTGCCGTATCGGGCGGTAACAGGTTTGTATCCCGTTACCCCGCTTGCTTCGTCCTTGGCAAAGACGTACTCCCCAGTTTGGATATGTGCGATGGCTTTGTAGCCGTCTGCCGTTTTGACCAAGGTGCTGCCGTGGAAGGAGCAGGTGTAGGATTTTTGAAGAACTTAGTTCTCAATATCCTGTTTCAAATGAAGGAAAGGTTGTCTGTAAATTAAACACAGTTTCAGACGACTTTTTGATTGTTGGGTTTTTAAACCGACCTAATATTTATTAATCTGATGTACTTTCAATTCCAAATTCCTTATTAATAAAAGAGATTTCTTGGGATTCTTTTTCCGTAAGCTGGATATTGAAATCTTCTATATAATCACATAGCGTTTCAAAAGCTAGCAAACGTTCTGAAAAAGTAATGTACTCTAGTGTGGCATCAATTAGATTAGCGTCAATTCTATCTTCAAGAGATTTTCCTAAATTCTTTATTCGTTCGTCTAATGTTTTCATCTTTCAAATACTCATTATTTTACAGGGTTATATTTGGGATTAGAGGTTCTATCGGGGAATGCAGTTACCACTTTTCCTGTTGCAGGTTCATAAACTGTTCTGATACGAATTCCATCTCTCGTTTCATATGATACCCACCTGGCTGGTCTTCCTTTAGCAATATATTTGCCGCCTGTTCCAGTCTGTGCATACCATTGCGTTTTTGGGGATGTAACGATATCACTAATTTCATGAGTTATTTTACTGGCTGACCAATGTTGGGGGAATGTTGTCTTACCAGGTTTGCCAGGAAAAAGATGCCCACCTCCTGCTTCATCTCCATACAGTATATGTTGTATAGAATTTCCAGATAAAACATTAATATGATTAGGATTATCTCTTCCATAATTTTTCTCATGTATATTACTATTTTTCTGGTTCTGTCTGATTCTATTTAACCCCTCTGTTTCTGTAGTAACTTTTCTAGTTGTTCTTGTATTGTATGCAGCAGAAAAATCCCCGCTAACTGCGGCTTTCCCCGGTTTTGCCGCCCTTCCTAGTTTTGCCGCCTTCCCCAGTTTTGCCAACTTCTCAGCTTTGGCAAACGGCAGGATGTTGGCCAGGGCTTCGACGGTTTCGGCGGCATTGGGATTTTCCTGTATCCACCGGTCAACGGCTTCGCGCGTATTTTTTTCAAAGCCCGCCACGCTGCCCAAGCCGCCGATGGCGGCAAATTTGCCCTCGGTGGGCAAGGGAGCGATGTTGCGCATCGTGGCTTTGTCTATGGCATAGCCCGTTCCGTACAGTATGTCGCCTATGCCCAAGGCTTCGCCCGCGCTGATAAAGGGGTTGAGTGCTCCGGCGGCAATGCCGTTGATAAACTCCATGCTGTTGCCCCAGCGGTCGAGCTTGGCATTGTGCTCGAACATTTTTTTGTTGGCTTCATAGGCGCGGTCGGAGAAATTGCTGCCGAGGTTGTTGTAGTTGTCGGACAGGCGTTGCCGGATGCTGCGGGTGTCGGTCGGATTGAGTTTGATGCTGCGGGCTGTGCCATTGACGTGATAGGTGTATTCGTCCCTTGCGCCCGTGGGATCGGGATAGTCGCTGCCTTTGGGCCCGTCGTAGGCATCGGCAGGATGGTGTTCGTATCCTTCCCAGTTGAGCCGGTATACGGTAAAGCCTTCGTCAACGTTGCCTTGTTCTTTGCTTGCGCTGTCGGCGGCGTGGTTGTCGAAGGGGGCGTGTTCTTCGTGTCCGTGTCCGGAAAAGCGGGTGTGGTAGCCGATTGTGCCGTTGATATTTGCCTGTTGGATGAGCAGGTTGCCCATCTGGTGGGTATAGTCTTGGATGACGTTGATTTGACCGGTGCGGTCGGAGACGCTGCCGCGCGGGTCGCCGAAGAGGTGGTATTTGCCTCCGGGTTCGTAGTGCTGCCGTTGGGCGTTATCGGTAATGAACGGGTCTTGCGCCAATTCTGCGGCGAGGGCGGGCTGTATGAGTGCGGCCGCCGCTACGGCGCAGGCGGCAAGGAGGTTTGTTAGTCTTCGTAGCGGTTTCACGGTTTATCCTCCTTTGCGGCGGCGGATGACTTCGTTGCCGACATCGGGGTTTTTACCGTTGTTTTGTTTGAAGTCGGGACGGTTTTGGGCGGTTGTGTCGCCGTAGGGGGTAATGTCGGAGAAATCGACCATCAGGCGGTCTGAGGCTTTGACGGTTTTGCTGACTTTGTAAGGGCCGGTCCAAAGGGCGTATTGTTCTTGGTATTGGGATTCGTAGGCGGCGGTTTTAGGGGCAATCAGCAGTTTCCGGCTGTCGCGGTCGACGGCGAAATATTCGAGCTTGGTTTGGGCTTTAAGGGTTTCGGCGTTGTAGAGGTGCAGCTCGGTGCGGCTGCGGACGGTGCCGAATACGTCGACGGTTACGAATACGTCGGTGTCGGCGTATTCGGGCGGTACGACTTCGATGCCGCGCAGGTAGAAGACGGTTTGGATGAGGTTGGTCAGGAAGGAAACGTCGCGGGGATTGGCGAGCAGGGTTTCGTTGCGGTAGTCGCCCGTGCCGTTGACGGACAGTCCGGCGGAGCGTTCGCCTTTGCGTCCGCTGTTTCTAGTCAGGGCGGCGGCGGGGGCGTTTAAGAGCGATGTGGAAGTGGTAACGCTGGAGAGCGCGTCGGATTTGGTGGTGGCGGTAGTGTCGTAGGCGGGGTAGCTGTATTGGGTGCTGCTGTCGGGGTTGTTGTGGTAGCCGCCGCGTATCAGTGCGTCGATAGAGTAGCGTCCGCCGCTTATGTTGCCCGAACCTTGGTCGCCCATAACGGAGACGTAAAGGGCGGCTTTGCGTCCTTTCAGGGCGGACAAATCCATTTCTTTGACGGCGGCGCGGGACGATGCGGCGACGAGTTCTTGTTCTACGGCAAAGCGTTTGCCGCCGCCGTGGGCGGGAATGCCGGTCAGTGTGCCGCAGGCGGTGAGGACGAGAGGGATGAGGAGGAGCAGGATTTTCATAGCAGGGTTTGTTTTTTTTTGAACGAGTTTTGAGTATAAAGGGATTTTAAGGGTTTGTAAACGAAAGAGGCAAAAATGCCGTCTGAACGGCGGAACGGGCTTTCAGACGGCATTTTGACTATTTAAAGCGGGGGCAGTTCTACAAACGGAAAGAAATGCTGAAACTTCTGATAAATTTCAGGATGTTTTTTTAAGGCTTTTAACGCTTTTTCTTTTGAAATAGGCGGATCATAGACATCTATCCCCCTTAAGAAGGCAATGCCTGTTAATGCATTATCCTGATTTTTTGATAAGTTATTTTCGGGAACAAATCCTATAATATCAATTAGATGGAATAGTGATTGAAGATCTGTTAAATCAAAAAAATAATTTGGAATTTCATCTAAATCCATTTCCCTTATGATTTTTTCGACCCACATTTTAAATTCGGTAATATTGATTGCTTGGCAATATATACTGCCTAGAGCAAAATTTAAGTCGGTGCTATTTTCTTTATAAATTTTCCACATAATTATCTTCTTGTGTTCATCGCTTTCCAGCCGATACATCCGGTATCTTGATGATGCCAAGTGTAATCCTTTATTTTAGTTTCTCCTTTTCCGTCAAACGCTCCTTTGGTTACCTGCTTTGTATCAAAAATGCCGTCTGAACGGCAGGACGGTCTTTCAGACGGCATTTGCGCTCAATAATAATATCCCGCGCCCAGAATACACGGTTTGGATGCGCCGGTCGCATGGCGGGGGTTGCCCGGAATGCGGTTGACCCAACACGCCGCCAACCACGCAAATGCGGCCGCCTCCACCCATTGCGGATCGAGATTCAGGTCGGCGGTGCTGTGTAAGGAAACGCGTGTGCCGAAACATTCTGCCAAATCTGCCATTAAAACAGGATTGCGGATGCCGCCGCCGCAAATATACATTTGACGGGCATCTGCCGCTGCGTGTGAGACGGCGTCGAAAACGGTTTGCGCGGTAAAACGGGAAAGCGTCCGTAATACGTCGTATCGGTTTTCGCCGCCGCCAAGGTAGGTTTCGAGCCAATTTAGGGCAAACAGTTCGCGCCCCGTGCTTTTGGGGTGGGGTTGTGAGAAATACGGGTGGGCGAGCAGCCTGTCGAGCAGTTGCGGCAATATGTTGCCTTGTGCCGCTTTTTCACCGTTTTTGTCGTAAGGCAGCTGCCAGTGTGCCTGCGTCCATGCGTCCATCAGCATATTGCCCGGCCCTGTGTCGAAGCCGAAGGCGGGTGCGTCGGGGGGGAGTACGCTGATGTTGGCAATCCCGCCGATGTTCAGTACCACACGTGTTTCTTTGTCGTCGTGGAACAGGGCTTCGTGAAAGGCGGGGACGAGCGGCGCACCTTGTCCGCCGGCCGCAAGGTCGCGGCTGCGGAAGTCGCCGACGGTAAAAATCTGAGTCAGTTCCGCCAGTAGCGGCAAATCGGCAAGCTGTACGCTGTAACCGTGTTCCGGCGCGTGTCGGACGGTTTGACCGTGGCAGCCGACAGCAGTAATGTCGTACGGCGCAAGGTTTTGACTGCACAGCAGTTCGGCGACGGTTTGTGCATACAGGCGGCTGAGTTCTTGCGACAACATCCTGCTGCGGTGCAGTTCGTCTGCGCCTGTGTCCTGTAAATCCAGCAATTTGCGGCGCAACCGGTCAGGGTAGGGTATAAAGGCGTGTCCCTCCGCGCCCAGCCATTTCCCGCCGTCCATACGTATCAGTACGGCATCCGCTCCGTCCATGCTTGTTCCCGACATGATGCCGATGTAAAGCTGTGTTTCCATCATCACTCCCAAACTGGTGCAAAACGCCATTTTAACGTGTATTGACGCTCGTATACCGATTTGCTGGCGTAGTGTAAATAAATGTTTCAAGAAGGATTGCAAAAGGTTACAATATCCGCGAAAACCCTTCTGTGTTCACTAAGGAATCTTCCATGGCTCAAACTCAAATGAGTGCGAACTTGAAACTGATTAACGCTGTCTTTGCCGCCATGCTGGTCGGCATGGTCGGCTATTTTATCTATTGGGGTTTGGGTTATACCCACTACAATAACAGCGTGCTTTTCATTATTGCCACCATGTTCGGCGTGTTCATGGCGTTTAATGTCGGCGGCAACGATATTGCCAACTCTTTCGGTACCAGCGTCGGGTCTGGGACGCTGACGATCCCGCAGGCTTTGCTGATTGCCGCGGTATTTGAGGTCAGCGGTGCGGTCATCGCGGGTGGAGAGGTAACCGATACTATACGCAAAGGTATCGTCGATCTGAACGGTATGAACCTCGAGCCCATGCAGTTTGTATTTATCATGATGTCTGCACTCTTGGCGGCGGCTTTGTGGCTGCTGTTCGCTTCCCACAAAGGCCTGCCGGTTTCGACGACGCACGCGATTATCGGCGGCATCGTCGGCAGTGCGTTGTGTATGGCGGTTATGAAACATGCCGACTGGGGAACGTTGATTCAGTGGGGAAAATTGGGAGAAATTGGGATATCTTGGGTGCTGTCGCCTGTTTTGGGCGGTGCGGTTTCCTATTTCCTGTTTTCCCGTGTCAAGAAAAATGTCTTAGATTACAATGCTTGGGCCGAAGGTACGCTCAAAGGCATCAAGCAGGAGAAAAAGGCCTATAAAGAACAGCACCGCCTGTTTTTCGAGAGTTTGTCTGAGGCTGAAAAAGTCGAATATGCCACTAAAATGGCGCACGATGCACAAATTTACGATGAGCCCGAATTTGATCCGCAAGAGTTGCAATCGGAGTATTACCGTGGTCTTTATGCGTTCGATAACCGTAAAAACAATGTCGATTCTTACAAGGCGTTGCACTCTTGGGTTCCCTTTATCGCTTCGTTCGGCGCGATGATGATTTCTGCCATGCTGATTTTCAAGGGTCTGAAAAACCTGCATCTGGGCATGAGCAACGTCAACAGCTTCCTGACTATCTTTATGATAGGTGCGGCGGTGTGGATGGGTACGTTTGTTTTTGCAAAAAGCCTCAAACGTAAAGATTTGGGTAAATCGACCTTTCAGATGTTTTCATGGATGCAGGTCTTTACCGCATGCGGTTTCGCATTCAGTCACGGGGCGAACGATATCGCCAACGCCATCGGTCCGTTTGCCGCGATTATGGATGTTTTGCGGACTAACAGTGTTGCCGCGCAAAATGCCGTTCCTCCGATTGCCATGCTGACCTTCGGTATCGCGCTGATTGTCGGTTTGTGGTTTGTCGGTAAAGAGGTGATTAAAACCGTCGGTACGAGTTTGGCTGAAATGCATCCTGCTTCGGGATTTACCGCCGAACTGTCCGCCGCCTCCGTTGTGATGGGTGCGTCGCTGATGGGGCTGCCTGTTTCCAGTACGCATATCTTGGTCGGTGCGGTACTCGGTATCGGTCTGGTCAACCGTAATGCCAATTGGAAACTGATGAAGCCCATCGGCCTGGCTTGGGTCATTACCCTGCCTGCAGCCGCTGTATTGTCGGTTGCCTGCTACTTGGTTCTACAGGCAGTATTCTGATTGTTAAACGGTTATGCCGTCTGAACTTCCTTCAGACGGCATTTTTGTTTGCAAGTCCGGTTTGGCGGGAATATGGGTTTATAGTGGATTAACTTTAAACCAGTACGGCGTTGCCTCGCCTTAGCTCAAAGAGAACGATTCTCTAAGGTGCTCAAGCACCAAGTGAATCGGTTCCGTACTATCTGTACTGTCTGCGGCTTCGTCGCCTTGTCCTGATTTTTGTTAATCCACTATATATGTCAGGCAGGGAGCAGGCTGCTGTATCGTTATGAGAAGGCATTGATATTCCGGAAAACAGGTTGTAAAAAATAAAATGCCGTCTGAACTTCTTTCAGACGGCATCCGTATATTTGAAATACAGTCAGATGGTTTGTGAGTATTTCGCCCTGGTTTCTTTATGGCGCAAGTGGTAGTCGAACACCATAGCGATGTTGCGGATGAGGAAGCGTCCCTTCGGGGTAACAGTCAGTTTCTGCTTGTTCAGGTTGATGAGCCCCAAGCCTGCAAGTTTTTCTAGATCGGCGAGTTCGTCTTGGAAGTAACGGTCGAACGGGATACCGAATATGTCTTCGTAAACACGGTAGTCGAGCGCGAAACGGCACATCAAATCCTGAATGATGCTGCGGCGCAGGATGTCATCCTGATTCAGCTGGTAGCCGCGCATGATGGGCAGTCTGCCTTCATCGATGGCGGCATAGTAGGCATCGATGTCTCGTTCGTTTTGAGAGTAGGTGTTGCCGATTTTACCGATGGACGACACACCGATGGCAACCAGGTCGCAATCCGCATAGGTCGAATAACCTTGGAAATTGCGTTG
The DNA here is from genome assembly GCF_943181435.1 of Neisseria sp. Marseille-Q6792. Next base: position 1,191,754 of record NZ_OW969598.1, on the reverse strand, counting down.
CAGCAACCCTTCTTCGAGGGCGACAGACAATTCGTCGTCCGGTTTGGCGAAATGATCCATGCCGATGAAGACGTAGCCGCGTTCGGTCAGGGTTTGGACGCAGTATTGCAGCATATCGAGTTTTTCCTCGCTGTCGGGAACGGCGGCGGTATCGATGCGGCGTTGCGGTTTGAAAACATGCGGCAGGTGGGCGTAGTGATAAAGGGCGAGGCGGTCGGGATCAAGCGACAAAACGGTATCGATGGTGGTTTTAATGCTTTCGGAAGTCTGATGCGGCAGGCCGTAAATCAAATCGACGCTGACGGATTTAAACCCTGCTTCACGGGCGGCATCGATGACTTCTTTGGTTTCTTCGTAACTTTGGATGCGGTTGACCGCCGCCTGCACTTTGGGGTCGAAATCCTGAATGCCGACACTCATACGGTTGAAACCGAGTCTGCCGAGCATGAGGACGGTATCCCGACTGACTTTGCGCGGGTCAATTTCGATGGAATATTCGCCGGTGGGGATTAACTCGAAATGTTTGCGGATCATGCGGAAAACACGTTCGATTTGATCGTCGCTTAAGAAGGTTGGCGTACCGCCGCCGAAGTGCAGTTGGGCAAGCTGGTGCCGTCCGTTCAGATGTGGAGCGAGCAGTTCCATTTCTTTTTCAAGGTATTCGATATAGGCATCGGCGCGGCTCTTGTCTTTGGTAATGATTTTATTGCAGCCGCAGTAGTAGCAGATGGTATTGCAAAAGGGGATGTGAATGTAAAGGGAGAGCGGTTTATTTAACATTCCCGTACTGCGTAAATGTAAAGCTTTGATGTACTCCCCTTCTCGGAAGCCGTCATGGAAACGGTCTGCAGTAGGGTAGGAGGTGTAGCGCGGACCGCTGGACGGCAGGCTGGCAATCAGCTCGCGGTCAAACTCAGGACGGTTATTGGCATTGTGATTGTTCTGTATCTGTATAATTTTCATGGTGCGTGTTCAATTTTATGATGTTAGTCAAATTTTGGATAGTTTGGTAGAATGCCGCAGTATGATAAACCTGTCTTGATATGTGTCAATAAACACATAATCATGATGGGGCAAAGCGCACAAAAAGGTACGGTATGACTTCGCATAATACTACACATCAGATGAAAACGCTGTGTTCTTCCTGTTCCCTGCGGGAACTCTGTCTGCCTGTCGGATTACTGCCCAACGAGTTTACCCAACTCGATGCCGTTATCCGCCAAAGCCGCCGCCTGAAAAAAGGCGAATACCTGTTCCGTGCCGGCGAAGCCTTTACTTCGCTCTTTGCCATCCGTGCAGGCTTCTTCAAGACAACCGTCGCCAGTCAGGACGGACGTGATCAGGTAACGGGTTTTTTTATGTCGGGCGAACTCATCGGCATGGACGGCATCTGTGCCCATGTGCACAGTTGCGACGCGGTCGCCTTGGAAGACAGCGAAGTGTGCGAACTGCCGTTTACCCATATCGAAGAGCTCGGTCAGAATATCCCAAGCCTGCGTACCCACTTTTTCCGCATGATGAGCCGCGAAATTGTGCGTGATCAGGGCGTGATGTTGCTTTTGGGCAATATGCGTGCAGAAGAGAGGATTGCCGCCTTTCTGTTAAATCTCTCCCAACGCCTTTATTCCCGCGGTTTTGCTGCCAACGATTTCATCCTGCGCATGTCTCGTGAAGAAATCGGCAGTTATCTCGGGCTGAAACTTGAAACCGTCAGCCGCACATTATCCAAATTTCATCAGGAAGGGTTGATTTCCGTCGAACACAAGCACATCAAAATCCTCAATCTGCAGGTGTTGAAAAAAATGGTGTCCGGCTGCTCGCACGCCATTTGATTAACCTGTACGAACATTTCAGACGGCATTCTCAATAAACACAGGGCAGAAGAAAACATCTGCCCTGTTTGTTTTATCTGCCGCAAAATGCCGTCTGAAAACCGGCAACCGCCTAAATCGAAAAATCCTCGCTGATGGGCGTGTACAGAATCCTGTCCACCTTCTCGCGCGTCAGGTGCGGCGCAAACGCTTGGATAAAGTCGTAGGCATATCCGCGCAAATAAGTATCGCTGCGCAAAGCAATCCACGTCGGCGACGGCTCGAACAGGTGTGCCGCATCCACAAGCTGCAAATCGTCATCCGTATCCGGGTTGTAGGCCATCTTTGCCATCAATCCCACGCCCAAACCCAAGCGTACGTAAGTTTTTAATACGTCCGTATCTGCTGCAGCCAATGCGACATCGGGTTGTTCCAAACGAGCTTTGGCGAATGCCCGTGCAATGCTGCTGCCCGTGTTGAACGCAAATTCATAAGTAATTAGTGGAAATCTTGCCAAATCTTCAATGCGGAGGGGGTTTCTGCATTCGAGCAAGGGGTGGTCGTTCGGTACGATAACCGCATGAGTCCAGTCGTAGCAGGAAAGTCTTCCCAATTCGGGGTGGTCGTCTATCCGTTCCGTAACAATCGCCAAGTCCGCCTCGCCTGAGGTAACCATACGTGCGATGGCGGTAGGGCTTCCCTGTTTGATGGTCAGGTTGACTTTCGGATAGCGTTTCACAAAATCGGCAACAATCAAGGGCAGGGCATAACGCGCCTGAGTATGTGTTGTGGCTACCGTCAGCGAACCGCTGTCGTGTCCGGTAAACTCGCTGCCGATATTTTTAATGTTCTGAACATCGCGCAAAATACGTTCAGCAATATCTAAAACCGCCTTGCCCGGCTGCGAGACGGAAACCACGCGCTTGCCGCTGCGGATAAAAATCTGAATGCCGATTTCTTCTTCCAACAATTTGATTTGTTTGGAGATGCCGGGTTGTGATGTGAATAAGGCTTCGGCTGCTTCGGAAACATTCAGATTGTGCCGGTAAACTTCTAAGGCGTATTTTAATTGCTGTAATTTCATGGCGGGTCGGTGTCGGTCTGTGTCGGGTAGCTGAACATTGTTTATAATTTATCATATTTTCTTGCCGGTACGGTATGGGGCTTTGCCGTTGTGTTTGTTGTTTTTGTACAACGGCAATCGTGCGATATGGAAAAAATCCCCCTAAAGTAATGACACGGAATTGATTTTTCGGCATGATAGACTATCAGGAAACAGGCTGTTTTACGGTTGTTTTCAGGCGTTGAGTATTGACAGTCCGCCCCCTGCTTCTTTATAGTGGAGACTGAAATATCCGATTTGCCGCCATGTTTCTACAGCGGCCTGTATGTTGGCAATTCAGCAGTTGCTCCTGTATCTGCTGTACAAATTTAATGAGGGAATAAAATGACCAAACAGCTGAAATTAAGCGCATTATTCGTTGCATTGCTCGCTTCCGGCACTGCTGTGGCGAGCGAAGCTCATATCCACGGTTATACCGTGAGCGGCCAATCACAAGAAGTCGTACGCAACAACTACGGCGAATGCTGGAAAAACACCTACTTCGACAAAGCAACACAAGGTCGCGTAGAGTGTGGCGATGCAGTTGAACCGGCTCCTGTTGCTGTTGTAGAGCAGGCCCCGCAATATGTTGACGAAACCGTTTCTCTGTCTGCCAAAACCCTGTTCGGTTTCGACAAAGACGTACTGCGTGCCGAAGCCCAAGACAACCTGAAAGTATTGGCCCAACGCTTGGGTCAAACCAACGTACAATCCGTACGTGTTGAAGGTCATACCGACTTTATGGGTTCTGAAAAATACAACCAGGCCCTGTCCGAGCGTCGCGCCAACGTAGTGGCAAACTACTTGGTCAGCAACGGTGTGCCTGCCTCTAAAACTTCTGCTGTCGGCTTGGGCGAATCTCAAGCGCAAATGACTCAAGTTTGTGAAGCCGAAGTTGCCAAACTGGGTGCAAAAGCCTCTAAAGCCAAAAAACGTGAGGCTCTGATTGCATGTATCGAACCTGACCGTCGTGTTGACGTGAAAATCCGCAGCATCGTAACCCGTCAGGTTGCTCCGGCTCATGTTCACACCCAACAATAAGCTTTAAAAGCATCTCGCCGATGGGTAGGGTTGGATTTCTCTTCTGTATAAGAGAAGAGGTTTACGTATCAAACTTTAATCGGTTCTGATGAAACAAAACAAACCCCGCTTTTGAACTGACCCCAAAAAGTTGGACAGTTTAATCAAGCGGCTTTCAGGGACTGAATTCTGTACTGAACAGGGCTCAGTCCTTTTAATTTCAACTTGATTCTATCGTTGTTGTAGTAACGGATATATTCGTGCAGTGCCACTTCCAATTCGGTAACGGAATCATATTTGCACGTATGGAAACATTCCGATTTCAACGTTCCGAAGAAACTTTCCATTGCCGCATTGTCCAAGCAGTTTCCCTTGCGGGACATACTCTGAACCAGACCGTTGTCTTTCAACTGCTTTTGATAAAAAACATCTGATGTTGCCAACCTTGATCCGAATGCAGTATCGGCTTTTCAGACGCTCCCAGTTTCTCCAGCGTACCTTTCAGCATCTCGCCGACCAAATTGAAAGTCGGGCGGGTTTGAATACGGTAACTGACGATTTCCCCGTTAAACAAATCCATAATCGGAGAAAGAGGCTGTAATCGTGGTTGACGAAGATGTGTCGTCCGACGATCAAGCAGGAGATACGGAAGCCATATACGCCGCTGAGCCTGATGTATGATTTAGATAGAAACGATACGCGAGGGCTTCTGAGTGTACGCGAGCATAATCCGATGTACCTTATGCCGCTCTGGTACAACAGTTCGCCCAATTATGCCCCGGGTTCGCCGACGCGCGGTACGACTGTACAGGAAAAATTCGGACAGCAGAAACGTGCGGAAACCAAATTGCAGGTTTCGTTTAAAAGCAAAATTGCCGAAGATTTGTTTAAAACCCGCGCGGATCTGTGGTTCGGCTACACCCAAAAATCCGATTGGCAGATTTACAACCAAGGCAGGAAATCCGCGCCGTTCCGCAATACGGATTACAAACCTGAAATTTTCCTGACCCAGCCTGTGAAGGCAGACCTTCCCTTTGGCGGCAGGCTGCGTATGCTTGGTACAGGTTTTGTTCACCAGTCCAACGGGCAAAGCCGTCCGGAGTCGCGTTCGTGGAATAGGATTTATGCTGTGGCGGGGATGGAATGGGGAAGGTTGACCGTAGTGCCGCGTGTGTGGATGCGCGTATTTGATCAAGGAGGCGATCAAAACGATAACCCGGATATTGCCGACTATATGGGGTATGGCGACGTGAAGCTGCAGTACCGCCTGAACGACAGGCAGAATGTGTATTCCGTATTGCGCTACAACCCCAAAACGGGCTACGGCGCGATTGAAGCCGCCTACACGTTTCCGATTAAGGGCAAGCTCAAAGGCGTGGTACGCGGATTCCACGGTTACGGCGAGAGCCTGATCGACTACAACCACAAGCAGAACGGTATCGGTATCGGGTTGATGTTCAACGACTGGGACGGCATCTGAACCGCGTGTTCAGACGGCATATCAAGTTGCCGTGCCGTCTGAAGCCGCCGGCGGTTTGGCGGGGCGGGATAAAAAATTCGTTTGAATCCGGGCAAACGCGTATAATGTGCGGTTTGTACGGACTTTGTCGGAATCAAGCAAGATGACGGAACCTGCAGCCGAAGGCGGCAAAGCTGCCAAGGCGTTAAAAAAATATCTGATTACGGGCATTTTGGTCTGGCTGCCGATTGCGGTAACGGTTTGGGTGATTTCCTATATCGTTTCCGCGTCCGACCAGCTTGTCAACCTGCTGCCGAAGCAATGGCGGCCGCAATATGTTTTGGGCTTCAATATCCCGGGACTCGGCGTTATTGTTGCCATTGCCGTATTGTTTGTAACCGGATTGTTTGCCGCCAACGTATTGGGCCGGCAGATCCTCGCCGCGTGGGACAGCTTGTTGGGGCGGATTCCGGTTGTCAAATCCATCTATTCGAGTGTGAAAAAAGTATCCGAATCGCTGCTGTCCGACAGCAGCCGTTCGTTTAAAACACCGGTACTCGTGCCGTTTCCCCAGCCCGGTATTTGGACGATTGCTTTCGTGTCAGGGCAGGTGTCGAACGCACTTAAGGCCGCATTGCCGCAGGATGGAGATTATCTTTCCGTGTATGTCCCGACCACGCCCAACCCGACCGGCGGTTACTATATTATGGTAAAGAAAAGTGATGTGCGCGAACTCGATATGAGCGTGGACGAAGCGTTGAAATATGTGATTTCGCTGGGTATGGTCATCCCTGACGACCTGCCCGTCAAAACATTGGCAGGACCTATGCCGTCTGAAAAGGCGGATTTGCCCGAACAACAATAAAGCCGCCGTTCAGACGGCATTTTCTGTTTTCAGTTTAAATTAATAAAAGGTGATTTTATGCGTACCAACTATTGCGGCCTGATCAGCGAGCAATACTTAGACCAAACCGTTACCGTCAAAGGCTGGGTACACCGCCGGCGCGACCACGGCGGTGTGATTTTTATCGACCTGCGCGACCGCGAAGGCATCGTCCAAGTCGTGATCGATCCCGATACGCCCGAAGCGTTTGCCGCTGCCGATTCCGCCCGTAACGAATACGTTTTGAGCATTACCGGCCGCGTACGCAACCGTCCCGAAGGTACGACCAACGACAAAATGATTTCCGGCAAAATCGAGATTCTTGCCAAAGAAATCGAAGTCTTGAACGCTGCCGCTACGCCTCCGTTCCAAATCGACGATGAAAATATCAGCGAAAACGTTCGCCTGACCAACCGCGTTATCGACTTGCGCCGTCCTGCCATGCAACGCAACCTGCGCCTGCGTTACCAAGTTGCTATGGGCGTTCGCCGCTACTTGGACGCACAAGGCTTCATCGACATCGAAACCCCAATGCTGACCCGCTCCACGCCTGAAGGCGCGCGCGACTACCTCGTGCCGAGCCGCGTCCATCCGGGCGAATTCTTCGCTCTGCCGCAATCTCCGCAATTGTTCAAACAATTGCTGATGGTAGCCGGTTTCGACCGTTACTACCAAATCACCAAATGTTTCCGTGACGAAGACTTGCGTGCCGACCGTCAACCTGAATTCACTCAAATCGACTTGGAAACCTCGTTCCTGAACGAGGATGAAATCATGGACATCACTGAAGGTATGGCGAAACAAGTCTTCCAAGATGCATTGGGCGTAGATTTGGGCGACTTCCCACGCATGCCTTACTCTGAAGCCATGTTCTACTACGGCTCTGACAAACCGGATATGCGCATCAACTTGAAATTCACCGAGCTGACCGACCTGATGAAAACGGAAGAATTCAAAGTCTTCCGTGGCGCAGCCGACATGAAAGGCGGCCGCGTGGTTGCCCTGCGCGTACCGAACGGCGCGAAATTCAGCCGCAAAGAAATCGACGAATACACTAAATTTGTCGGCATCTACGGCGCGAAAGGTTTGGCGTACATCAAAGTGAACGATGTGGGCAACCTCTCAAACGGCGAAGACAGCGGCCTGCAATCTCCAATCGTGAAATTCCTGTCTGAAAACGCCCTGAAAGAAATCATCGAGCGTACCGGCGCACAAAACGGCGATATTATCTTCTTCGGCGCAGACAAAACCAAAGTCGTGAACGAAGCCATCGGCGCATTGCGTATCAAAGTCGGCTTGGAACACGGCAAAGACAACGGCTACTTCGTAGACGAATGGAAACCTTTGTGGGTTGTCGATTTCCCGATGTTCGAATACGACGAAGAAGCCGACCGCTACGTTGCCGTACACCATCCGTTTACCGCGCCTAAAGAAGGTCATGAAGACCTGATGGTTTCCGACCCTGCAAACTGCCTGGCCCGTGCCTACGATATGGTATTGAACGGCTGGGAAATCGGCGGCGGCTCTATCCGTATCCACCGTGCAGACGTGCAAGAGAAAGTGTTTGCCGCGCTGAAAATCAGCCCTGAAGAGCAACAAGAGAAATTCGGCTTCCTCTTGGACAACCTGAAATTCGGTGCGCCTCCTCACGGCGGTTTGGCATTCGGCCTCGACCGTCTGGTAACGCTGATGACCGGTGCCGAATCTATCCGCGACGTGATTGCCTTCCCGAAAACACAACGTGCCCAATGCCTGCTGACCAACGCGCCCAACAGCGTGGACGACAAGCAGTTGCGTGAATTGAGCCTGCGTCTGCGTCAAAAGGTGGCTGAAACCAAAGAAGCATAAGGAAAACGGAGCCGTTTGACGGCTCTGTTTTTTTCAGACGGCATTTACGCTTCTTAACTTCCTGCTAATTCAAACCTAATTTTGCTGTGTTTTAATGGCGGCATTGAAAAACACCCCTTGTTCAATAAGTCGATAAAGAAAGGACTGAAAATGAAAAAACTGTTATTGGCTGCCGTTGTTTCCCTGAGTGCCGCAACCGCATTTGCCAGCGACTCTGCCGAGCGTCAGATTTACAGTGATCCCCATTTTGAACAAAACCGCACAAAAGCCGTAAAAATGTTGGAACAGCGCGGTTATCAAGTTCACGATGTCGATGCCGATGACCATTGGGGTAAGCCTGTGCTGGAAGTAGAGGCCTATAAAAACGGCCGTGAATACGACATCGTGTTGTCTTATCCGGACTTGAAAATTATCAAAGAGCAGGTTGATTACTGATTTCTTTGATGGGAAGATGAATGCGAAATGCCGTCTGAAAGACAGTTCAGACGGCATTTTGTTTTTGCTGGAAAGAATGGTCTAGAATAGCAGGTCGATCGTTTCAGAAGCAGTATTTTCAAGGGTTTCTGTTTCTGCCTGAGGTACGGATTCGACAGCAGGCCTTCTATTGGAAGGTAGGATGGGAACGGGGCGGATGCTTTGAGCAGGCTGTTTTTCTTCAGTCTGCGGGACAGACGGTTCGGCAGGATTGGATTGGATGGCTTGTGCCGGTGTTTCGGGTTGGCTGTATGAGGAAGAACCCTGTATCCACGCCAGCGATTTGAGCGGCATCTTTAGCTTGCCGTTTTTTCCGCAGGTCAGGCAGACGGGCGCGCCGGTACGTGCTTTAAGTACGGCATCGATTTTACCGGATGCGATGGTTTTACCCTGTGTTTTTGCCCATTGTGCAATACTTTTTTTCAGAGAAGCGATGTCAAGGTTGTTCTTACCGTAAGGGTCGTGGAAGGCTGCAAGCCAAAGGTTGTTTCCTGCGTCTTCGTTAAGACCGGCCATTTGATAGATGACGGAGGCGGGCGAGCCGCTGGCGATGGTTTTGGCAAACTCGAGCGCGTCGGGCGATTTCATGCGGACGCAGCCGTGACTCCGAACCCCGGGGACGCTGGCCGGCGCATTGGTTCCGTGTATGCCCAAACCGAGTTTCGGGTCGCCTAAGCGGACAAAAACCGGCCCCAAAGGGTTGTCCGGGCCGGCGGCTATGGTTTTCACGCCGTCACCGCGTTCTTTTTGTATGGATTTGGGGATGTGCCAAACGGGGTTGTAGGCTTTTGCACCGATTTTATGTTCGCCTAGATTGGTTTGCGTCATCGCCCGACCTACTGCAACGGGATAAACCTTGGTCAGTTTGCCGTCGGTGTAGAGAAACAGGCGTTGTTGAGGGATGTTGATGAAGACATGTTGACCTTGCGCGACGGGGGAGACATCGGGAATAACTGTATGCGCGTATGAAAAACTGGTTATAGACAGTACGGCGGTGAGGCAGATTGTTTTATTCATATCAAAATGTAGTGTGCGTTCGATGGTGTTTTGGCAAATCATACCTGAAACCGTGCGGTTTTGTGCGAAAATATGCGTTTCGGTACAGTATGGACGGTTTTGGGAATGGAGACGGAAACAAATGTCGCGGAAATTTCCGCCTTGGATTATGAAGGCAGGGGTGTGGCAAAGGTTGGCGGCAAAACGGTTTTTATTAAAGGGGCATTGCCGTCTGAAAGAGTCGGTTTTCGGATTGTCAGACAGAAAAAGCAGTTTGACGAAGCGGAGGCGGTGGCGATATTCAAAGTTTCAGATGAGCGTACCGTCCCGCAGTGCCGTTATTTTGAACGCTGCGGCGGTTGTTCCCTGCAACATATTTCCCCGGCGGCGCAGGTGGCGTTCAAACAAAGGATGATGGAAGAGCAGCTCGAGCGTATCGGCAAGGTCAGGCCGCAGCAGATATTGCCGCCGATTTACGGACATGTATGGCATTATCGGGACAGGGCGCGGTTCAGTGTGTCATTAGACAAACTATGCCGTCTGAAACTGGGGTTTCAGGCAAAGAAAACGAATGATGTGGTGGATATTTCGTCATGTATGCTTCTTCCGAAGCCGGTTTCAGACAAACTGTCCGCCATCAGGGGGCTTTTGCAGGATTTGGCGGAAGAGGGAAGTGTTGCCCGTTTTGCCGAGTTTTATCGCGGCAGTGAAATCACCGTATTGAACATCGCGTTCAAAAGCAAACTTCGGCAGAACGAAGAAAACCGGATTCGGCAGTGGTTTGATTCGGAATTGTCGGACGGCTGGCAGGTTTGGCTGCAAATCGAAGGGGGCGTATCGCAACCGTTTTATCCCAAAACAGACAAAACATTAAAATATACATTACCTGAATTCGGCATTGAAATGCCATTCCGTCCGGGAGATTTTACGCAAATTAATACAGATACCAACCGGCTGATGGTTTCACGCGCCGTAAAAATGCTCGACATACGTCAGGGTGAGCGAGTTGCCGACCTGTTTTGCGGTTTGGGCAATTTCAGTCTGCCCATAGCCAAGAGCGGGGCGGATGTCGTCGGCATCGAAGGTGCGGAAAACCTGGTCAGGCGCGCCCAGCAAAATGCACGGTTGAACGGTTGCGACAGACAGACGGATTTTATTGCTGCCAACCTCTTTGATTGCACCGAAAAGACAGTCGCCTCTTGGGGAAGGTTTGACAAAATGCTGATAGACCCTCCCAGAAGCGGTGCGTATGAAGTCGTCAAATCGCTGCATACACCCTATCTTCCGCAAAAAATCGTTTATGTATCCTGCAACCCTTCCACTTTGGCACGGGATGCGGGCGTGTTGGTTGAAAAAGGCTATATACTCAGCGGGGCAGGGATAATGAATATGTTTGCCCAGACATCCCATACCGAGTCTGTCGCCGTATTCGATTTGTTGCCGCAAACAGGAAAATAACTTTTTGAAAATAAAAGGAAAAGACTAATTAAGGAATGGGTGTAAACAGATAGTGCCCGACAAATACATTTAAACGTATAAAACATAAGAGGTCATATGGCAAGGCTTGTGCAGAAGGCATATTGTCAAACGTTAAATTATGGTATGATTTGAAACTTACAAGTCTATTTCAGTAAATCGTTAATAATAAAAGCGGACAATTGCCGTTGCAGGCAGTCAGCTATCCGCTCGTTACGGTATCGGGAGTATCCTTTGGAAAACTCATTAATTATCGGTCTGGCACTGGCGGTATTGCTGGTGCTTTTGGTTATGCGTGCGAAGCAGGGTAAGAAAACACCGAAGCGCAAATCCCAAGGTGTCGGCAATACGCAGGGGCAGCCGCCCGGAAGCAATGATTCGGACTGGGTCGATCAGGTTGACCAATCGGTTTCAGACGGCATGCAGACGGGATTTTCTTGGAATGAGAGTGCCGAGACCGCATCTGCGGCAGTATCCGCGCAAGAAGTCGATCCGCTGACGGAATATCAGGTTTATAAGCAGTTCGGTTATCAGGGCAAGGCTGCCGAGTCTTTGGCTGCCTATCTGGACGGCATTCCGGATGGTGAAGCGAAACCTGAAAACCTTATCCGCGAGCTGCTCGATATCAATCTCGAAGTGGGGGATGTCGATGTTTTGGCAGACAATCTGCAAAAATACGGCAGACTGATTCCTTCCGAACTTTTGGCAAAATATATCGAACAGGCATTACAGCGCGATTCAAACCATTTGCGTATCCGCGTCTTGGCGGAAGAAGGTTTGGGATGGGGCATTCAGGAGATTGAAAAACGTGCGGAAGGCGGCTCTGCGACGGCAGCTTCCGCATCGCCCCCGCCGGATGCCGACGGTAAGGCTTATGGAGCCGAAGAAGTCAAGCGCATCCCGATTGTGCGGGGCAAAAAAGACGTGTCCGGAATCAGCCAAGAGGAAATCGGTGCGATTGCCGGTCTGGTTCGTGCCGATCAAGGTGCGAAAATCCTTAAAGACAAAGTCAGCTACGAAACGGCATCGAAACAATACGACCGTGCCATCCAAACTTCCGAAAAACCTGCAAACCTGATTATCGATGCATTGAAACTCGATTACCAACACGCGGATATAGACCGTTTTGCCGGACATTTGTGGAAGCTTTACCAAACGTTGGGCAACTATGGCAGGCAGGTTAAAGAGCGGATGCTGGGTTGGGGGTACAGCCTGGGTTACCATGAAGTTTTCGATGATTTGGAAAAAGGGCCGAACGACCTGCAAATCAAAGACATCGGTATGGGGCACGGGTATCTGCCGAAAAATATACAGAAATTCAAAGCGCAACATCGGGATTTGGTGCTTCAAGATTCTTCATTGATCAACACCGGTTCGTCTCCGGCAGACGATGCGGTTAAAGAAGTAGAGTCGTTGCTGATGTATGGTCAGATTGAGGCGGCAATGGATGTGTTGGAGCAGGCGGTATTGAAATATCCCGACGAGTCCCAGCTTTATATTACGTTGATCGATATTTATGAACGTACTGAAGATTGGGATAGGTTGGGGCAGTTTTTAAGGGTATTGAGGGAACGTGCGGACAGGCTTCCTGAAGAGGTCGTTATGCTGATGAGCCGGCTACTGCAGCGTATGAATCAAAATATAAAAAAATAAAACGGTACGGAAAATAAAAATGGAAGTTCAACTGCCGAAAATTAAAACAGTACGCGTAATGTTGGCGGGGATGACGGCGCAGCAGGAATCCGTTTTCAAAATGGCATTCAAAATGCACAATACCACCCGTTATGAAACGGTATCCCCTTCAGACGGCAGTGTCGTGCCCGATTTGGTTTTGGCGGATACCGATGCCGAGGGCGGTTTTGAACTTTGGAAAGAGCTTGCCGAGCGTTATAAGGATATACCCGTCGCTGTCTGTTCGGAGAAAGTTCCCGATTCTGAAGTTCCCTACCTGCCCAAACCGATTCGGTTTGAAACATTGTTTCCTATGCTCCGCAAGTTGTTGCAGGGCGAGAATGTTTATGGGAAATCGTTTATTGCACCCGCAGACCGGTCGGCGAAAAACAACGGGAATGTGCAGCGTACGGTTACGATACGCCGGTTTAACCCGAATAAAGGATTATTGGGGGCGTTGCGGTTTGCGGAAAAGAACAGGCGGGACATCGCTATCTTGCATGGAAATAAGCCGGTCCTTATTGTTTTCCCCTCGATACAACGGGTTTTGCTGACAGAAAGTGTGCAAAAACTCGAAGAATTGTGCAAAGACGAAAATTTGCAGGTCAGTTGCAAGACTGTTCCCGATAACCCGCAATGGCGCGAAAAGGCTAAAGTAGGCATTATGTCCTGTATGTGGCAGTTTTCCATTTGGACGGCGCAGGGCAGGTTGATTTATCCGATTTCTCCCGATACTCCGTTTACGTTGAAATCTTGGCCGAACCTGACCCGGTTGGCAAATGTGCCGGGGTCGATACGCTTGTCGGCATTTCTGACCAAGGCATCCGTCAACCTTAATGTGTTGTATAAAGTGATGCCTTTAAACCTCAATGATATTCTGAATTATCTTGCGGCAACCTATACGACCGGGTTTTTGTCGGTAGATTTAAAAACGGTTTCACAACAGGCATACTCCGATATGGCGGATAAAATAAATATTGGGGCCGATTCTGCCTCTGATAGTGAAATGGTGAAAAAAGCGGAAAAAATCACGACACCATCCCAATCCCAGCCGCGCGGCCTTCTTCAAAGGCTGATGAAAAAACTGTTGGGCAGCTAAGAGGCGGAGAGATGAGAGAAAATAAAATTATTTTCACAGGACCTGTCGGCGTAGGGAAAACCACTGCCATTGCGGCTATTTCGGACGAAGCACCGTCCAGACCGATGCTTCCGCATCCGATATGACTTTGGATAGGAAAAGGAATACGACAGTGGCGATGGACTACGGGGTCATCAGCTTGGATGAGGATACCAAAGTCCATTTATATGGTACGCCCGGTCAGGAACGGTTCAACTTTATGTGGGAAATCTTAAGCCAAGGCAGTATGGGTTTGGTCTTGCTTTTAGATAATGCCAGAACCAACCCATTGAAAGATTTGGAATTCTTTTTACATTCGTTTCGAGGGCTGCTGGAGAAGGCCCCCGTCGTTGTCGGTATTACCAAGATGGATATACGCTCTCAGCCCGGTATCGACGTGTATCACAAATATCTTGCAAAACATAATCTTAATGTTCCGGTTTTTGAAATTGATGCCCGTAAGGAAGATGACGTAAAGCAATTGGTTAGCGCAATGTTATTTTCTATTGATCCGGGACTGGAGGTTTAATATGGAATCAACACTTTCACTACAAGCAAATTTATATCCCCGCCTGACTCCTGCCGGTGCATTTTATGCCATATCCAGCGATACCCCCAGTGCCGGTAAAACTTTGTTGCACAGCCTGTTGAAAGCGGATGCGGACGAAGTGGTCAGCAGTGAGAAGCTGCTCGCCTGGGCGGACACCTCCGACATCGATACCGCTTTGAACCTGTTGTACCGTTTGCAAAAACTCGAATTCCTCTATGGCGATGAAAACGGTCATTCAGACGGCATCAATCTGTCGGACGAGCAATTGCCGTTGCTGATGGAACAATTGTCCGGCAGTGGTAAGGCATTATTGGTCGATCGGAACGGCCTGTATCTTGCCAACGCCAATTTCCATCATGAGGCGGCGGAAGAGTTGGGGCTGTTGGCGGCAGAAGTCGCACAGATGGAAAAGAAACACCGGCTGCTGATTAAGAACAACCTGTATATCAACAATAACGCTTGGGGCGTTTGCGACCCTTCCGGTCAGAGCGAATTGACATTTTTCCCATTGTATATCGGTTCAACCAAATTTATTTTGGTCATCGGCGGTATTCCGGACTTGAGCAAAGAGGCATTTGTTACTTTGGTCAGGATTTTATACCGCCGTTACAGCAACCGCGTGTAAAACTTGGGATAGGAGGGTTTATGCAGCAATTATTAATTTCGGTTTTGGAAGATTTGAACAACACATCTCCGGATATTGTCGCATCTGCCGTTATCTCAACCGACGGATTGCCGATGGCGACAATGCTTCCTTCACATTTGAATTCAGACAGGGTAGGGGCGATTTCTGCCACTTTGCTTGCTTTAGGCAGCCGTTCGGTGCAAGAACTCGCCTGCGGGGAATTGGAACAAGTGATGATTAAAGGAAAATCAGGCTATATCCTTTTAAGTCAGGCGGGTAAAGATGCCGTGTTGGTGCTGATGGCAAAAGAAACCGGCAAACTTGGTTTAATTCTATTGGATGCCAAACGGGCGGCAAGACATATTGCAGAAAGTATATAAGGGTTGTACATTCAAAGGCGGAGTACAATCAGTTGTAAATATATGTTGACATAGTCTGCATTTTGAATTAATATTTAAAGCTATTCCCCGATAGCTCAGTCGGTAGAGCGACGGACTGTTAATCCGCAGGTCCCTGGTTCGAGCCCAGGTCGGGGAGCCAAATTTTAAAACCCTCTAAGTATTACTTAGAGGGTTTTACTTTACCGGCAGTCAGAAATGCCTTTTTAAGATGCTTGTTCTTTAGACGGAAATGGTGTTCCTGTATATATCAGGGCTGCCATCAAATCAACAAGCTGGCGAGTATTTATGGCAGGAATAATGCTGCAAAGGCATTCAAGGAATGGGCTGAAGAAGGATTGTTGAGATATATCGATGATACGAAAAGCCGTCCGCTGCTTAAATCCTTCGGGCTACAATTTTGTCCACGGAAAAGTCGACGAACGGCTGGATGAGGAATGTATTCTTGCAGTATTCGCTTGCCAACACTTCAGACGACATACTGTTCAGCATTTATTCCGATATAGATAAAAGCATGGTTTGGCATTTTGGCTGGTATTGCGGATATGGTCATGCTACTTGGCAGCTGAGGGATTTAAAACTGTGGTTTGTGTAAAAATGCCGTCTGAAGCATTGATTTTCAGACGGCATTTTGTTGTGCGTTTATTTTTTCAGTTCGGAGAGAATATCGTCTATGGTTTTTTTCGCATCTCCGAAACACATTACGCTGTTTTCGTTGAAGAACAGCGGGTTTTGTACACCTGCGTAGCCGGTGTTCATCGAGCGTTTGAAGACGACGACTTCTTTTGCCTTCCACACTTCCAACACGGGCATACCCGCAATCGGGCTGTTCGGGTCGGTTTGGGCGGCGGGGTTGACGGTGTCGTTCGCACCAATCACTAAGACCACATCGGTTTCGGGGAAGTCGTCGTTGATTTCGTCCATTTCCAAAACGATGTCGTAGGGGACTTTGGCTTCGGCAAGCAAAACGTTCATATGACCGGGCAGGCGGCCGGCGACGGGGTGGATGCCGAAGCGTACTTCTGTGCCGTTTTTGCGCAAAAGCTCGGTGATTTCGGCAACGGGATATTGCGCTTGTGCAACTGCCATACCGTAGCCCGGGGTGATGATGACACTGTTTGCGCCTTTCAGCATTTCAGCAACATCGGCAGCTTTGACTTCCCGGTATTCCCCTATTTCTTGGCTGCCGGAAGATGATGTGCCGCTGTCGCTGCCGAAACCGCCGGCAATCACGGAAACAAACGACCGGTTCATGGCTTTGCACATAATGTAGGACAGAATTGCGCCGCTTGAGCCGACCAGTGCGCCGGTAACGATGAGCAGGTCGTTGGAGAGCATGAAGCCTGCCGCTGCGGCCGCCCAGCCGGAGTAGGAGTTGAGCATAGATACGACCACGGGCATATCTGCGCCGCCGATGGAGGCAACCAAGTGCCAGCCGAATGCGAGGGCAATCAGGGTCATAATCAGCAGGATGAAGCCGCTGCCGTCAATGCCGACAAATACGAGCAGCAACACAAACGATACGGCAAGTGCCAGTGCGTTGAGCTTGTGTTTGGCGGGCAGTTGCAGCGGGCTGCTGCTGATTTTGCCGTTGAGTTTGCCGAATGCGACCAGTGAGCCGGTAAAGGTTACCGCGCCGATGAAAATGCCCAAATAGACTTCGACCAGGTGGATGGTGTGCATATCAGGCGAAACGTTGCCCGGCTCGATATAGCTGTTGAAACCGACCAAAACGGCTGCCAAGCCGACGAAGCTGTGCAAGAGCGCAATCAGTTCGGGCATTTCGGTCATTTCTACTTTTTTTGCTTTGTAGATGCCGATTGCCGCGCCGATGAGCATGGCGATGATAATCCAGCCTAATCCGTGGGTATTGTCGGAAAAGACCGTTACGAAGATGGCGACCGCCATGCCGGCGATACCGGAATAACAGCCCTGTTTGGCGGTTTCCTGCTTGGACAGCCCCGCTAGTGAGAAGATGAATAAAATTGCGGCAACGATATACGCCGCTGTTACGAGTCCTGAAGACATAGAAATTCTCCGATTTTCGATGATTTGTTTTCAATGCCGTCTGAAAAATTGACGTTCGTGTTTTCAGACGGCATCTGTTTCAAGCAGCCGCGACAAACAGCCCGACGGTGCAGACAAATCCGCCCGCCCACATCAGCGAGCGCATAGCGGCTTTGTCGGCGATATAGCACCAGATAAAGGCGAGGCGGAACAGGATGAACAGGCCGGCAAGCGTGTTGACGGCCGATTGCGCCGCATTGCCGGTTGCGTGTGCCGTCAAAACGGCGGCAGCAAACGGTGCAAAGACTTCAAAACCGTTTTGCTGCGCGGCGTGGGCACGGGCGGCTGCGCCTTGCGTATGCGCCAGAAAATCGCGCGGATTGTGGTTGTCTTTAAACTGGAATCCGCCCGCTTTTTTGGCATACGCCGCACAAAAAAGCGGCAATAGGTAGGCAATCAGAATACACCAATAGGCGAAAGTCATGGCTTACCCTTTCTTAAACATATTCAGCATACGCCGTGTTACCGCAAAGCCGCCGAAGATGTTGATGCTGGCAATCAGGATGGCGATGAAGGCAAGCAGGGTAACGAAACCGTTGCCTTGGCTGATTTGCAGCAGCGCGCCGACGACGATGATGCCGGAGATGGCGTTAGTTACCGACATCAGCGGTGTGTGCAGCGAGTGGCTGACGTTCCAAACGACATAGTAGCCGATGACGCAGGCGAGGACGAACACGATAAAGTGGTTCAGGAATGCTGCGGGAGCAACCGCGCCGACCCACAGTACCAATACGGCGGCAATGACGGCGGGCGCGAGTTTTTTCCACAGGGGAACGGGTTTCGGCTCAGGCTTGACGGCAGGCGCGGCTTTTTCAGACGACGTTTGCTGCGGCTGGGCGGAAACTTGAATCGGCGGAGGCGGGAAGGTGATTTCGCCGTCTCGGGTAACGGTCATATTGCGGATGATCACGTCTTCGAAGTCCAGCGTGATTTCGCCGTCTTTGTTCGGGCTTAACAGCTTGGTCAGGTTCACCAAGTTGGTGGCGTAAAGCTGGGAAGACTGTCCGGCAAGGCGGTTTGCCATGTCGGTGTAGCCGATGATTTTCACGCCGTTGTCGGTTACGAACAATTCGCCCGGGCGGGTGAGTTCGCAGTTGCCGCCCGTCGCCGCCGCTAAATCGACGATGACGGAGCCGGATTTCATGCTTTCCACCATTTCTTTGGTAATCAGCTTGGGCGCGGGTTTGCCCGGAATGGCGGCGGTGGTGATGATGATGTCCACTTCTTTCGCCTGTTCGGCAAATAGCTTCATCTCGGCGGCGATAAATTCGTCGCTCATCACTTTGGCGTAGCCGTCTCCGCTGCCGCCCGATTCTTGCGGGAAGTCGAGTTTCAGAAACTTACCGCCCATCGATTTGATTTGTTCCGCCACTTCCAAGCGGGTATCGAATGCGCGCACCACTGCGCCGAGCGAGTTTGCCGTACCGATCGCCGCCAAACCTGCCACACCTGCGCCAATCACCAAAACCTGCGCGGGCGGCACTTTGCCTGCGGCAGTAATTTGACCGGTGAAGAAACGCCCGAAGGCGTTGGCGGCTTCAATCACGGCGCGGTAGCCGCTGATGTTTGCCATCGAAGACAAAGCGTCCAAAGCCTGCGCGCGGGAAATACGGGGCACCATGTCCATTGCCAGCGCGTTGACTTTCTTGGCGCGCAAGGCTTCGACCAAAGCCTCGTTTTGGCGCGGCCACAGGAAGCTGACGATGGTCTGTCCTTCTTTGAGCAGCGGCAGCTCGTCTTCGGACGGCGCGTTGACCTTATAAATTAAAGGGCATGCCCAAACCGTTGCTTTGTCGGCAACGGTCGCGCCTGCTGTTTGGTAAGCGGCATCGTCCAAACTTGCCGCCAAACCTGCACCGCTTTCGACAACGGTTTCAAAGCCCAGTTTGCCCAGCAGGGCGACGGTGGCGGGCGTACAGGCGACGCGGGTTTCGCCGGATAATGACTCGCGTGGGATACCGATTTTCATCTCTGAATCCTTTTTCGGGTTGTTTATATGTATCGTGGGTTAAATTTAAATCGGGGCAGGGCGGAGCAACGCCGTACCGGTTTAAAACCGATTCACTTCAAATGTTAATATATTTTAGATAATCCCCTTATAACGAATTTTCATCAGGCTGGCAATAGTTGCGGCATTTTCCCGTGTTGTCCGACACATACTGCCGTTTGCGTTTGAAGTCATTTTCCGATTGCAGTCCCGCCCGCTGTAACATTCTTTGCCGTTTCACTATATAATCCGCATTTTTTGAGCCGCCGTTATGCCGCACGCCCTCGTCCTCCAATTTCTCTCCGCCGAAGCCCTGCCTTCCGACTTCCCCTCACGCCTGCCCGAACCTGATTGCGCCGATGAAAAGCGTATGCGTTTTATTGTTGAAGAAGGGTTTTCTTTAAGCGAAAAAGACGCGGCGTTGCTTGGCAGCCGTCAAATCGACCACGCCGTGTTGCCGGATATGGATTTCGGCGAACTCGGTTTGATTGTCAGCGATATGGATTCGACGCTGATTACCATTGAATGCGTCGATGAAATTGCGGCAGGCGTGGGTTTAAAAGACAAGGTAGCGGAAATTACCGAGCGTTCGATGCGCGGAGAGTTGGATTTCGAGCAGTCGTTGCGCAGCCGCGTTGCGCTGTTGGCGGGATTGGACGAACAGATTTTGGCGGATGTTTATGAAAACGTTTTGAAGCTCTCGCCTGGTGCGGAATTTTTGTTGGACGAATGCAAAAGGCACGATGTGAAATTCTTGCTGGTGTCGGGCGGCTTCACGTTTTTTACCGAACGTCTGCAACAACGCCTCGGCTTCGAATACCAGCACGCCAATATTTTGGAAATTGAAAACGGCAGGCTGACCGGACGTTTGAAAGGCAGAATCATCGACGCGCAGGCAAAGGCAGATTTGTTGCTCGAATACCGCAGCCGCCTCGGATTGCAGCCGCATCAAGTGTTGGCGATGGGCGACGGTGCGAACGATATTCCGATGCTCAAAGAAGCGGGCATAGGCGTGGCTTACCGTGCCAAACCGAAAGCGCGGGCCGCCGCCGATGCCTGTATCAATTTCGGCGGTTTGGAGCGTGTACGCGGCCTGTTCGGATAGGCGGATAGGAAACGGATGCCGTCTGAAAGGTTTTCAGACGGCATTTGAACGGCAGGAACGACAGTGGGACGCAGAAAACTTTGGTTTGCTCTGGCAGCAGCAGGCGTTATCGGCGGTCTGGTCGGCATTGTGCTGACGGAACTGATGCACTTCATACAACACACAGCATACGGTTATGGTGCGGACGGCGTGTACATCTCGTTCCGTGAAGGCGTGGCACAGGCTTCCGGTATGCGGCGCGTTGCCATGCTGACGCTATGCGGCGCGATCGCAGGCGGCGGCTGGTGGCTGCTCAAACATTTCGGCAAGCCGCAAATCGGAATCAAAGCTGCCTTGAAGCAGCCGTTGCAGGGGCTGCCGTTTCTGACGACGGTTTTCCATGTTCTGCTGCAAATCATAACGGTCGGACTCGGTTCGCCGCTCGGACGCGAAGTCGCCCCGCGCGAAATGACCGCCGCGTTCGCTTCGGCAGGCGGCAAACGCTTGGGTTTGGACGAAGGCGAAATGCGCCTCTTGATTGCCTGTGCGTCCGGTGCGGGTTTGGCGGCCGTGTATAACGTGCCGCTCGCCTCCACGCTGTTTATCCTCGAAGCGATGTTGGGCGTGTGGACGCAGCAGGCGGTTGCCGCCGCATTGCTGACTTCGGTCATTGCCACCGCCATGGCGCGTATCGGTCTGGGCGACGTGCAGCAGTATCATCCCGCCAACCTTGCCGTAAATACTTCATTGCTTTGGTTTTCCGCCGTCATCGGCCCGATACTGGGCGCAACCGCCGTCTTTTTCCAGCGTACCGCCCAAAAATTCCCCTTCATCAAGCGCGACAATATCAAAATCATTCCCTTGGCAGTCTGCATGTTTGCGTTCATCGGCGTGATTTCCGTTTGGTTTCCCGAAATTTTGGGCAACGGCAAAGCAGGCAACCAACTGACTTTTGGCGGTTTGACCGGCTGGCAATACAGCCTTGAGCTGACCGCCGTCAAATGGGCGGTCGTCTTGATGGCACTTGCCGCCGGTGCATACGGCGGCCTGATTACACCGTCCATGATGCTCGGCAGCACCATCGCCTTTGCCGCAGCAGCAGCGTGGAACAGTGTCTTCCCCGAAATGCCGTCTGAAAGCGCGGCAGTCGTCGGAGCGGCGGTGTTTCTCGGCGTATCGCTCAAAATGCCGCTGACCGCCATTGTGTTCGTATTGGAACTGACCTACGCGCCGCTGTCCCTGCTGCTGCCTTTGTGCATCGGCATGGCGGGGGCATTGGGAACATCGGGAAAAATAGGCTTCAAATGAATGCCGATAAATGCCGTCTGAAAGGTTTTCAGACGGCATTTCTTTGTAAATTGTCAACAATATCTGCAAAAACCTACTGCCAAAAAACTGAAAATAGCGGATAATACCGCCCCGAAAAAGTTCCCCTTTCCCCATCCAACTGTCAGAAAAGGAAGCCCCAATGTCCGTCATCAAACGCGCCCTGATCAGCCTGTCCGACAAGACAGGCGCAGTCGAATTTGCCCAAACCCTGCACAAGCTCGGTGTTGAAATCCTCTCCACCGGCGGCACGGCGAAACTGCTTGCCGATGCGGGCGTTCCTGTGATTGAAGTTGCCGACTATACCGGCTTCCCCGAAATGCTCGACGGCCGTGTGAAAACCCTGCATCCGAAAATCCACGGCGGTATTTTAGGGCGGCGTGATTTAGACGAACACGTCGCCAAGATGGAAGAACACGGCATCGGCAACATCGACCTCGTGTGCGTCAATCTTTATCCCTTCGCCGCCACCATCGCCAAACCAAACTGCACACTGGAAGACGCGATTGAAAACATCGACATCGGCGGCCCGACCATGGTGCGCTCTGCCGCGAAAAACTGGAAGCACGTCGCCATCGTTACCGATACCGCCGATTTCCCTACCATCGCCGCCGAACTCGAAGCCAACAACGGTGCATTGAGCGACAAAACCCGCTTCAACCTCTCACGCAAAGCATTCAGCCATACCGCCCAATACGACGGCATGATTTCCAACTACCTGACCTTGCTTTCAGACGACGTCTTAAGCGGTCAGCCCCAAATCGGCGAATTCCCAAGCCAGTTCAACCAAAGCTGGATTAAAGTGCAAGACATGCGCTACGGCGAGAATCCGCATCAGCGCGCCGCGTTCTACCGCGATATTTACCCCGCCGCCGGCAGCCTTTCCGCCTACAAACAGCTGCAAGGCAAAGAATTGTCTTACAACAACATCGCCGATGCCGATGCCGCATGGGAAGCCGTCAAATCCTTTGACGCGCCCGCCTGCGTGATTGTGAAACACGCCAATCCGTGCGGCGTCGCCGTTGCAGCCGATACCTTGACCGCCTACAAACTCGCCTACGCCACCGACACCACCAGCGCGTTCGGCGGCATCATCGCCTTCAACCGCGAAGTGGACGGCGCAACCGTGCAACAGATTACCGACAACCAGTTTATGGAAGTCCTGATGGCGCCGAAGTTCACCGCCGAAGCCCTCGAAATCGCCGCTGCCAAGAAAAACGTGCGCGTATTGCAAATTTCTCTAACAACCCCGCTCGAAGCAGGTGCCAACCGCTTCGAACTCAAACGCGTCGGCGGCGGACTGTTGGTACAAACGCCCGACATTCACCGCCTCAACCGCGCCGATTTGAAAGTCGTCTCCAAACGCCAACCGACCGAGCAGGAATGGAACGATTTGCTGTTCGTCTGGAACGTCGCAAAATACGTCAAATCCAACGCCATCGTTTTCGGCAAAGGCGGCCAAACCTACGGCATCGGCGCAGGCCAAATGAGCCGCGTGGACAGCACCCGCATCGCCGCCCGCAAAGCGCAGGACGCAGGCCTAGACTTAAACGGCGCGTGTGCCGCCTCCGACGCATTCTTCCCCTTCCGCGACGGCGTGGACGTGATTGCCGAGCAGGGCATCAAAGCTATCATCCATCCGGCAGGTTCGATGCGCGATCAGGAAGTCTTTGATGCAGCGGACGAACACGGCATCGCCATGGTCGTAACCGGCATCCGTCATTTCCGCCATTAATGCAGATAAACAAGGCAATGCCGTCTGAAGGGATTTCAGACGGCATTTTCGCGCTATTTGCCGTAATCCTGAAACCCGTCATTCCCGCGAAAGCGGGAATCTAGACCGTTCGGTTTTGGTTTTTTGAGGTTTCGGGTAATTTCTAAATCGTCCTCCCCGCGAAAAACAGAAAATCAAAATACGAAGGTAGGAATGACGGCGGGGGGATTTCTGTTTTTTTGATAACGCCATAACTTTGAAATTCGTCATTCCCGCGAAAGCGGGAATCCGGAAACGCAACAGGAATTTATCGGAAATAACTGAAACAGAACGGACTAGATTCCCGCCTGCGCGGGAATGACGAGAAACGGCGGCGATTTATCGGAAATAACCGAAACCCACCGCCGTCATTCCCACGAAAGTGGGAATCTAGGAATGAAAAGCAGCAGGAATTTATCGGAAAGGGCTGAAGTCCAACGAGCCTGGATTCCCGCCTGCGCGGGAATGACGGTTTGGAAGTTGCCCGAAATCCAAAAAAACCGAAGCCGAACAGACTGGACGCTCACAAAAACAGAAAATCAAAAACAGAAACCTAAAATCGCATCATTCCCGCGAAAGCGGGAATTTGGAAACGCAACGTTAAAGCAATTTATCGGCAATGGCTGAAGCTCAAAAAACCGGATTCCCACTTTCGCGGGAATGACGGGAAACGGCGGCGATTTATCGGAAATAACCGAAACCCACCGCCGTCATTCCCACGAAAGTGGGAATCTAGGAATGAAAAGCAGCAGGAATTTATCGGAAAGGGCTGAAGTCCAACGAGCTTGGATTCCCGCCTGCGCGGGAATGACGGGATTTTAGGATGAAGATGGCGGGAGTCGGAGGGCTGAAGCCCGCCCTGCGCAACTGCTTTTGCGGGAATAACGATATGGGTATTTTCTGTTTTCATCCGCGATAAATGCCGTCTGAAGCCTGTTTGGGATTTCAGACGGCATCGGTTTTTTTGTGCATTTGCCACAAAACGGATTGGTATTTGCTTGCGGCAAGATGAAAACGGTGCAGGATGTTTTGGGAAACAAATGCCGTCTGAAGGGCTTTCAGACGGCATTTGTTGCGCCGTGCCGTTTAACGCGCCAGCGGTTCGGTGCGTTTAATCAGCCACGCTTTCGCCGCGCCTTCAGTCAGCGGCTCGAGGCGGCGGCGGACTTCGGCGTGGTAGCGGTTGACCCAGTCGATTTCGCCGTCGGTCATGAGGGCGGTGTCCATCAGGCGGGTGTCGATGGGGCAGAGGGTTAGGGTTTCAAAACAGAGGAAGCTGCCGAACTCGGTTTCCTGCGGGTTGGCGACGGCTTGGTTGGCGGCGAGGTTTTCAATGCGGATGCCCCATTTTCCCGGGCGGTAGAGTCCGGGTTCGATGGAGGTAACCATGCCTTTTTTCATCGCGGTTTCGGGCGTGGCGGGGGCGGCGAAGGCGATGCGCTGCGGGCCTTCGTGGACGTTGAGGAAATAGCCCACGCCGTGGCCGGTGCCGTGACCGTAGTCGCATTGCGCCTGCCACAGGGGTTTGCGACAAATCGCGTCTATCAGCGGTGAGGGGATGTTTTCTGGGAACACGGCTTCGGCAAGTGCGATATGAGCTTTGAGGACGAGCGTGTTGTCGCGTTTTTGTTCGGTACTCGGCGTGCCGACGGGGACGACGCGGGTAATGTCGGTTGTGCCGCCTTTGTATTGCGCGCCGGAGTCGATGAGCAGCAGACCGTTGCCGCTGATGGTGCTGTGGCTTTCGGGTGTCGCGCTGTAATGCGGCAGGGCACCGTTGGCGTTGAAGCCCGCGATGGTGTCGAAACTCAATGAAATGAAGCCCGGGCGCGCGCTGCGGTGGCGGTAAAGCATGGTGTCCACGTCGATTTCAGTCAGGCTGTCACCGTTGCCGATGATGTCTTCAAACTCGGCGAAGAAACCGCACAACGCCGCGCCGTCGTGTTCCATCGCTTCGCGGATGCGGGCAATGTCGGCTTCGGATTTGACGGATTTGAAAAAGGTGGACGGGTTGGTGCCTTCGATTAGGCGTACGCTTTCGGGCAGGTGCACGAGCGTACTGACGGCGGTTTTGTTCGGCTCGATGAGTAGCGCGCCGCCGATTTGCGCGAGTTTGTCGGCAACTTGGGCGTAAGGTTCGACCGTGATACCTGCGGTTTGCAGCGCGGCGGCGGCTTCGGAGTTCAGACGGCATTGTTCGGTAAACAGGACGGCGTTGTCTTTGCCGATCAGCAGGAAGGACACGAAAACAGGGTTGAAAGGTACGTCGCTGCCGCGCAGGTTGGTCAGCCAAGCGATGTCGTCAAGCGAGGAAACCAAGTGGTAATCCGCGCCTTTTTCCGCCATAACTGCGCGCACGCGGGCGAGTTTCTCGGCGGCGGTTTCGGAGACGTAGGCGGGGTCGTGGATGAACACGGTTTCGGCGGGGATAGCGGGACGGCTTGTCCACACTTGGTCAAGCAGGTCGTCGGGGTGTTCGATGCGGATGTTTTTGGCGGTGAGCGATTGCGCCAAAGTGCGTTTGCCGGTGAGCGACACCATATCGGAAGGAATGCCGACGGCGGCGTTTTCGGGCAGGTTCGTCGCGAGCCATTCGTTGTACGGCGGCACTTGACCGCTTTTTTGCAGCTCGATGCTGCTGCCCGCAAGCTGTTTGGCGGCTTGTTCCCAATAGCGGCTGTCCACCCATACGCCCGCTTCATCGGCGGTAACGACGAATGTGCCGACCGAGCCGGTAAAGCCCGACAATTCGCGCCGCGCCTGCCAATGCTCGGGCAGGTATTCGGACAGGTGGGGGTCGGCGGAAGGGATGACGAGTGCGTCCAAGCCTTGCGCCTTCATGGCTTCGCGCAATGCGGACAGGTAATTCGATACGGTATTCATGAACGGATTCTCCAGAGAAAGTGTAAGGTTTCAGACGGCATGGCGGCGTACCGGCTGGGGAAACGTAACCATCTTATCAAATCGTTTGCCGACTGCAAAACGCGTTCAGGAATTTGAAAGTATATTTTGTACGGTAAAAAGCGATGCAAGGCTATTTGTTGTAAACTTTCAGGCATAAAATGCCATATTGCATGTTTTTCTGGAAATAATTGGGAAAAATCAGGAATATTAGGGTGTAAAGTTTCAATAAGCCGGTTTGGCGTGTATTTAGATTACGTTAAAATACGCATTTTTATATCAGCAATACGGAAAAATCATGTCCGAACAACATATTTCGACTTGGAAAAGTAAAATCAATGCATTGGGGCCGGGTATTATGATGGCATCGGCGGCAGTCGGCGGTTCGCACCTGATTGCCTCCACACAGGCAGGTGCGCTTTACGGCTGGCAGCTCGCGTTGATTATCGTCCTAACCAACCTCTTCAAATACCCGTTTTTCCGCTTCAGCGCGCATTACACGCTGGATACGGGTAAAAGCCTGATTGAAGGTTATGCGGAGAAAAGCCGCATCTACCTGTGGGTTTTCTTGATTTTGTGTATTGCTGCCGCGACGATTAACGCGGGTGCGGTTGCCATTGTAACCGCCGCCATCGTCAAAATGGCGATTCCCTCGCTGACACTGGGTATCGGCGCAATCTCCGCGCTGATTATGGCTTCCTGCCTGATTATCCTGGCGAGCGGACGCTACAAGGCTTTGGACAATGTTTCCAAAATCATCATCGTCAGCCTGACGGTTGCCACGGTTGCCGCCGCCGGTATCGCCATGTCGCGCGGTATGCAGATGAAACCCGATTTTATCGAGCCGACACCGTGGACGCTTGCCGGTTTGGGCTTCCTGATCGCGCTGATGGGCTGGATGCCTGCGCCGATTGAAATTTCCGCCATCAATTCTTTGTGGGTTACGGAGAAACAGCACCTCCAACCTTCCTCTTATCATGACGGGATTTTTGATTTCAACGTCGGTTACATCACCAGTGCCGTGCTTGCCGTCGTCTTCCTTGCCCTGGGTGCGTACGTGCAATACGGCAACGGTGAAGAAGTGCAGATGGCCGGCGGCAAATATATCGGGCAATTGATTAATATGTATGCGGTAACCATCGGCGACTGGTCGCGTCCACTGGTGGCGTTTATCGCTTTTGCCTGCATGTACGGTACGACGATTACCGTTGTTGACGGTTATGCACGCGCCATTGCAGAACCTGTGCGCCTGCTGCGCGGCAGTGAGAAAACCGGCAACGCCGAACTCTTTGCCTGGAATATTTGGGTTGCAGGCAGCGGTTTGGCGGTGATTTTCTGGTTTGACGGCGTAATGGCGAATCTGCTCAAATTTGCGATGATTGCCGCCTTTGTGTCCGCCCCCGTGTTCGCCTGGCTCAACTACCGCCTCGTCAAAGGGGACAAACGCCACAGGCTTACCGCCGGTATGAACGCCCTTGCCATTGTCGGCTTGCTCTACCTGACCGGATTTGCCGTTTTGTTCCTGTTGAACCTTAGCGGACTTTTGGCATAGGTTTCAAAATCTGAATGCCGTCTGTAATATTTTCAGACGGCATTGCCCTTTCCTAGAAAAAAACACCGACATCGCGTAAAATATGCGCAAATTTTGTGATTCAATCAGGTCGTCTGAAACAGACTGCGCCTGATTTATTTTTTCGGAAAATACCATGAGCGAACAAAATAATCCGCAAATCGAGCCGCAGTTGGACGAAAACCAAATCATCGCCCTGCGCCGTGAAAAACTGCACAACATCCGCCAACAGCGCAACGCCTACCCTAACGATTTCAAACGCGACAGCTTTGCCGCCGATTTGCACGCCCAATACGGCGAAATCGGCAAAGAAGAACTCGACCCGCAGGCCGTTCCCGTCAAGATTGCCGGCCGCATGATGCTCAAACGGCAAATGGGCAAGGCGAGTTTTGCCACCATCCAAGACGTGACCGGCCAAATCCAGCTTTATCTGAACAACAAAGGCGTGAGTCAGGAAGTTTTGGACGATTTCAACCATTGGGACTTGGGCGACATCGTCGGCGCGGAAGGTACTTTGTTCAAAACCAACCACGGCGAATTGACCGTGCGCGTGTCCAACATCCGCCTGCTGTCCAAATCCCTGCGCCCTCTGCCGGACAAACACAAAGGCTTGAGCGATCAGGAAACCAAATACCGTCAACGCTACGTCGATTTGATTGCCAACGAAGAATCACGCAATACGTTTATCAAACGCAGCCAAATCATCCAATCCGTGCGCAATTTCATGGTCAACGAGCATTATTTGGAAGTTGAAACCCCAATGATGCACCCGATTCCGGGCGGTGCGACAGCGAAACCGTTCGTTACCCACCACAATGCCTTGGACATTCCGCTCTACCTGCGTATCGCGCCCGAGCTGTATCTGAAACGCTTGGTTGTCGGTGGCTTGGAACGTGTGTTTGAAATCAACCGCAGCTTCCGCAACGAAGGCATGTCCGTGCGCCACAATCCCGAATTCACCATGATTGAATTCTACGAAGCCTTCTCCGACTACGAACGCATGATGCAGATGGCGGAAGACATCATCCGCAACGCATCGCGCACGGTAAACGGCACGGCAAAAATCAGCTACAACGGCAAAGAAGTCGATTTGGAAAGCCCGTTCGAGCGTCTGACCATCCTCGAAGCCATCAAAAAATACAATCCGCACTACACCGACGAGCAGTTGAACGATGCGGAATGGCTGAAAAAAGAAATCGTCAAACACGGCGAAAGCCTGCCGCCGTCCCCGGGCATCGGCAGCCTGCAACTCGCCCTGTTTGAAGGTTGCGCCGAGGGCAAACTGTGGAACCCGACCTTTATTGTCGATTACCCGGTCGAAGTTTCCCCGTTGGCACGCGCATCCGACAGCAAACCAGGCTTGACTGAACGCTTCGAGCTTTTCGTTGTCGGGCGCGAACTGGCAAACGGCTATTCCGAGTTGAACGACCCCGAAGACCAAGCCGAACGCTTCAAAGCGCAAGTGGCGCAAAAAGACGCGGGCGACGACGAAGCGATGCACTACGATGCCGACTACATCCGCGCGATGGAATTCGGTTTGCCGCCGACCGGCGGTTGCGGCATCGGTATTGACCGCTTGGTAATGCTGCTGACCGATTCGCAAACCATCCGCGATGTGATTCTGTTTCCGCAGATGCGTCCCGAGTAATCATAAAAACAGTTGAAATAGAAATGCCGTCTGAACCCGATTGGATTCAGACGGCATTTTGTATGGTGGTACGGATTTATTCGCTTTCCAACTGACCGATCCATTCGGACAAGGCAGTCAGGCGTTGTTCGGATTTCGCCACGAACGGGTTTTCGGTATCCCACGCGTAGCCTGCCAAAATCGAAGAAAGCATACGGCTGATTTCCGGGCTGCGGTCGGGCGCGTACACGACGTTTTGGAAGCGGAAATCGTACCAGCCGTCCACATAGGTGCGGAATGTGTCCACGCCGATCATCAAGGGTTCGGCAAACTCAGTATCCCAATCCGCCGTGCCGCCTTCAAGCTGCTTCGCCAATAAATCGGCAGCCAGTTTGGCGGAGTGCAGCGCGATGGTTACGCCCGACGAGAACACGGGATCGAGGAACTCGGCGGCATTGCCCAATAGCGCGAAATGCCTGCCGTGCAGCGATTTGACGTTGGCGGAATAGCCTTGGATGGAGCGGAACGGAAAATCGTTTTCCCAGACGGCTTTGTCCAAAATTTCGTTCAGCATCGGGCATTCGTAAACAAATTTTTTCAACACCGTTTCCGATTCGCCGACAAGTTTGTCGGGCGTGCCGACCACGCCGACGGAACAGCGGTTGTCGCCGAAGGGAATCAGCCAAATCCACACGTCGCGGTGTTGCGGGTGGGTGGTAATCAGGATTTTGTTGCGGTCGAATTTCGGGTGGGTGATGTTGTCGTCGATGTGCGTGAAATGCGCTTGGCGCGGCGGCAGGTGCGAGGGCGTTTCCAAATCCAGCAGGCGCGGCAGCACGCGTCCGTAACCGCTTGCGTCCAAGACGAATTTCGCGGTCAGTTCATAGCTCTCGCCGGTGTCGGTTTCGATGTTCAAGCGGGCAAAATCGCCGCTGTTGTCGAACGCGGTTACGCCGTGCCCGAAACGTACTTCAACGCCTTGTTTGGCGGCTTCGCCAATCAGGATTTTATCGAACACGGCGCGGCGCACTTGATAAGTCGTGCCGGGGCCGTCTGAAAATTTATCGGTGAAATCGAATTCGGTATAACGGCTGCCCCATGAAAACGCCGCGCCGTTTTTCAACTGAAAGCCGGGCTCGGCGCGCACGGCATCGGCAAATCCGGCTTCTTCCAGCATTTCCATACAGTGCGGCAGCAGGCTTTCGCCGATGACGAAGCGCGGAAAATGCTGTTTTTCCAACACGCAGACTTGATAACCTTTTTTGCGGAGCAGGGCGGATGCGACCGAGCCTGCCGGACCTGCGCCGATTACGGCGACATCGAATTGGGTGGACATTGGGAAATCCTGATGGTTTGAGTGGAAAAGGAAATGATATAGTGGATTAAATTTAAACCGGTACAGCGTTGCCTCGCCTTAGCTCAAAGAGAACGATTCTCTAAGGTGCTGAAGCACCAAGTGAATCGGTTCCGTACTATTTGTACTGTCTGCGGCTTCGTCGCCTTGTCCTGATTTAAATTTAATCCACTATATTGTACAGGCAGCAAATGCCGTCTGAAACTGTTTGTGGAAGAAATTTATCCGGTATGGGCGGTTGCGCCCAATGCGTCAGTCCGGTTTGAAAAATGCCGTCTGAAACGGAAATGTTCAGACGGCATTTGATTTTCAGGGCTATTTTACGCCGTAACGTGGTTGGAGCAGGGCGCACGGCTGGTGTTCTCGGCGGCTTCGGCGGCTGCGTCCGGCGATTTTTCCGCATGCGGCACCCGCATCGTTTGCCGTGGTTTCCGGTCGGGTATTTTTTTCGCGCTGAGCCTTGGTGGATTCGTAGCGGTTGCGTTGTCTCGGTTCGCTTGTTTCGGTTTTTTCCGGTTTTGAGCCTTCCTGTTCCCACCATCGGGGCTCGAAGCCTTCGATGCGTTCGATGAGCAGCTCGTTGCCGGTCAGTTCTTTGATGGCCTCAAACATTTTCTGTTCGGATTCGTCCATCAGGGAAATCGCCACGCCGTCCGCACCGGCGCGCCCCGTGCGCCCGATGCGGTGGACGTAGTCTTCGGGCTGGGTGGGCATTTCGTAATTGATGACGAAGGGCAGTTCGGCAATATCCAGACCGCGTGCGGCGATGTCGGTGGCGACGAGGACACGCAGGCTGCCGTCTTTGAAGGCGTTGAGTGTTTCGAGCCTACTTTGTTGAGAACGGTCGCCGTGTATCGCCTGTGCGGACAGGTTGCGGCGGATTAAATCACGCGTTACCTGGTCGACGCTTTGTTTGGTTTTGCAAAAGACGATAACCTGGTTCATATGCAGATCGACAATCAGGCGTTCGAGCAGGTTGCGCTTCTGAATGGTATCGACCGCGATGATGTGCTGCTCGACATTTGCGTTGGTGGTGTTTTGTGCGGCAACCTCGACGGTTTCGGGCGCATTCATGAAGTCTTGCGCCAGTTTGCGTATCGGTGCGGAGAAGGTGGCGGAAAAGAGCAGGGTTTGGCGTTGTTTGGGCAGCATCTGCATGATTTTGCGGATGTCGTCGATGAACCCCATATCCAACATGCGGTCTGCTTCATCCAGAACGACGATTTCGACTTTGTTTAAACTGATGTTTTTCTGTTTCACATGGTCGAGCAGCCGTCCGACGGTGGCGACGACGATTTCGCAGCCGGCACGCAGGTCGGCGGTTTGTTTGTCCATGTTGACACCGCCGAAGAGGACGGTATGCCGCAGCGGCAGGTTTTTAATGTAGCCCTGCACGTTTTGGTCGATTTGGTCGGCGAGTTCGCGCGTGGGGGTGAGGACGAGCATACGCACGGGGTGCATCGCGGGCGAGGTGCTGGCGGTGGCGTAACGTTTGAGGCGTTCGAGCGAGGGCAGCATAAAGGCAGCGGTTTTGCCTGTGCCGGTTTGAGCGGCGGCTAGTAAATCATGACCGGCGAGTGCTTTGGGAATGGCGGCGGCTTGGATGGGCGTCGGGTTTTCGTAACCTTGCGCGGTCAGCGCGGAAACGAGTTCCGTACCCAAACCTAAAGAGGAAAATGGATTACTCATGATTGTAGTCTTTCTTTCAGACGTTATGCCGTCTGAAACGGGAAACCGATAGGATGGGGAAAGTAAACTGCCCTCCTGTGAGTGGCGGGGCAGGGAATCTGTGTGCGGATTATGCCATAAAACGGTGCCTGCCCCAATCTCGGGCGCGTCCGGAGATTGGAAATCCTGCTTAAAAAATGTACAATGGCGTACTTTTTTGAAACGCGGGCCCATTATGCACATCGGCGGCTATTTTATCGACAACCCCATCGCACTTGCGCCGATGGCGGGCATTACCGACAAACCGTTCCGCCGACTTTGCCGAGATTTTGGCGCAGGTTGGGCGGTGTGCGAAATGCTGACCAGCGACCCGACGCTCAGAAATACTAGAAAAACCTTGCACCGCAGTGATTTTGTCGATGAAGGCGGCATCGTTGCCGTGCAGATTGCCGGCAGCGATCCGCAGCAGATGGCGGATGCCGCGCGTTACAACGTCAGCCTCGGGGCGCAGGTTATCGACATCAACATGGGCTGTCCCGCCAAGAAAGTGTGCAATGTCCAAGCCGGTAGCG
Source organism: Neisseria sp. Marseille-Q6792 (assembly GCF_943181435.1). Next base: position 1,158,415 of record NZ_OW969598.1, on the reverse strand, counting down.
CGCTGATGCAGGACGAGCTGCTGGTTGCCGCCATTTTGGAAGCGGTGGTCAAGGCGGCGGGCGTACCCGTTACCCTCAAAACCCGTTTGGGTTGGCACGACGACCACAAAAACCTGCCCGTCATCGCCAAAATCGCCGAAGATTGCGGCATTGCCGCCCTTGCCGTCCACGGACGCACGCGTACGCAAATGTACAAAGGCGAAGCGCGTTACGAACTCATCGCCGAAACCAAATGCCGTCTGAACATCCCAGTTTGGGTCAACGGCGACATTACTTCGCCGCAAAAAGCCCAAGCTGTCCTCAAACAAACCGCCGCAGACGGCATCATGATAGGGCGAGGCGCGCAAGGGAGACCGTGGTTCTTCCGCGATTTGAAACATTATGCCGAACACGGCGTTTTGCCGCCTGCTTTGAGTTTGGCAGAATGCGCCGCCGCCATTTTGAACCACATCCGCGCCACGCACGCGTTTTATGGTGAGACCGCCGGTGTGCGCATCGCACGCAAACACATAGGCTGGTACATCGGCGAAATGCCCGATGGCGAGCAGACACGCCGTGAAATCAACCGCTTGGACAGTGCGGCGGCGCAATACGACACACTTGCCGGTTATCTTGAAAGAGTTGCCGAAAAAACCGACAGTTGGGCGTGCGCCTACCGCCCAAATGCCTTCTGAACACTTGATTATCCTTTGAAAGTGCAATCATGCCCCATACCCTTCCCGATATTTCTCAATGCATCAGACAAAATTTAGAACAATATTTCAAAGACCTGAACGGTACCGAACCTTGCGGCGTGTACGATATGGTATTGCATCAGGTGGAAAAGCCGCTGCTGGTGTGCGTGATGGAGCAATGCGGCGGTAATCAGTCCAAAGCCTCCGTCATGTTGGGACTGAACCGTAATACCTTGCGTAAAAAACTGATTCAACACGGTTTGTTGTGAATATGTCGGCAACCGTCCGTATCTTAGGCATTGACCCGGGCAGCCGCGTAACGGGTTTCGGCATCATCGATGTCAGGGGACGCGATCATTTTTACGTCGCCTCCGGCTGCATCAAAACGCCTGCCGATGCGCCTCTGGCAGACAGGATTGCCGTGATTGTGCGGCACATCGGCGAAGTCGTTGCCGTTTACAAACCTCAACAGGCGGCAGTGGAACAGGTGTTCGTCAACGTCAATCCTGCATCGACGCTGATGCTCGGTCAGGCTAGGGGCGCGGCATTGGCGGCTTTGGTCAGCCATGGTTTGCCCGTTTCGGAATACACGGCCTTGCAGGTCAAACAGGCGGTAGTCGGCAAAGGCAAGGCGGCAAAAGAACAGGTGCAGCATATGGTGGTGCAGATGCTCGGCTTATCGGGAACGCCCCAGTCGGATGCCGCCGACGGTTTGGCGGTGGCCTTGACTCATGCCTTGCGCAACCACGGGCTTGCCGCCAAACTCAGCCCTTCCGGGATGCAGGTCAAGCGCGGCAGGTTTCAATAGTTTCAGACGGCATTTGTATTTTGCCGTCTGAAAAGAAAATGTGTATCGAGATGAAATTTATATTTTTTGTACTGTATGTTTTGCAGTTTCTGCCGTTTGCGCTGCTGCATAAACTTGCCGACCTGACGGGTTTGCTTGCCTACCTTCTGGTCAAACCGCGCCGCCGTATCGGCGAAATCAATTTGGCAAAATGTTTTCCCGAATGGAGTGAGGAAAAGCGTAAAACCGTGTTGAAACAGCATTTCAAACACATGGCGAAACTGATGTTGGAATACGGCTTATATTGGTACGCGCCTGCCGGGCGTTTGAAATCGCTGGTGCGCTACCGCAATAAGCATTATTTGGACGACGCGCTGGCGGCGGGGGAAAAAGTCATCATCCTGTACCCACACTTCACCGCTTTTGAAATGGCGGTGTACGCGCTTAATCAGGATGTCCCGCTGATCAGTATGTATTCCCATCAAAAAAACAAGATATTGGACGAACAGATTTTGAAAGGCCGCAACCGCTATCACAACGTTTTCCTTATCGGGCGTACTGAAGGGCTGCGTGCCCTCGTCAAACAGTTCCGCAAAAGCAGCGCGCCGTTTCTGTATCTGCCCGATCAGGATTTCGGACGCAACGATTCGGTTTTTGTAGATTTTTTCGGTATTCAGACGGCAACGATTACCGGCTTGAGCCGCATTGCCGCGCTTGCAAATGCCAAAGTGATACCCGCCATCCCCGTCCGCGAGGCAGACAATACGGTTACACTGCATTTCTACCCTGCTTGGGAATCCTTTCCGAGTGAAGATGCGCAGGCCGACGCGCAGCGCATGAACCGTTTTATCGAAGACAGGGTGCGCGAACATCCGGAACAATATTTTTGGCTGCACAAGCGTTTTAAAACCCGTCCGGAAGGTGTACAGGATTTTTATAAACTACACGAAACTACATAATGAACTATTAAGGGAAAATTGAGTTTTGCGATTGTTTTTTTAAATGCGAAAAATTGAATTATATAAACAGAAGCATTTAATAATTGCTGTTATTTTAAGTGTCTAAAAAATAATATTTTTTGATTTTAAAAATAGATTTCAAAGAAAATTTGGAGAATACATGATAAATCAATGAATATATTCTATCGATATGGTTAATATATTAAAATTAATTTCCTTTAAAAACAAAATGTTGCAAATTACCATTCAATAACCGTTATTTTGCTCGGTACCATCTTGAGAAATATATTGTCAAATATATAGATATTATAAAATTAAGTATCGATTTAAATAGATTATTAGAATTTTAATCTAAAAAATCAAAAAATTCACTATTTTATAAAATAAACGTTTCTATATCCGTTTTGTAAAAAATGCTTGGCAAACTGTAAAAAATGGCGTACATTTCGCTACATGAAATTACAGACGTAGCCAAGAAATGCCGTCTGAAAGGATGTGCCGGTCAGTTTTATGACTGGTTGGCGTTTCATCGGAAACGGTGAAACGAAAGTTTGTCGGCGTAGAGTTGAGCTACGCGGGCAAAGCCGCAGGCGGAAGCCTGTATTGTTTGTGAAGCGTAAATCTCTGATTTGAGGTATTGGGGCAATCCTGTGGGGGGTTGCCTCTTTTTTTATCGGCCTTTTAATGACACAATAGGCGCAAGTCTGTTTTTGAATGCAAGGTACTGCCATGAATACGATTTTGGCTTTCGATATTGAAACCGTACCCGATGTGCAGGGTATCCGAACATTGTACGAGCTGCCGTCATCGCTGCCCGACGATGAAGTGGTGCTGTTTGCCCAGCAGAAACGCCGTGCTCAGACGGGTGGGGATTTTATGCAGCATCATCTTCATCAGGTTGTGGCGATTTCGTGCTGTATGCGTTGGGGGCAGGACAAAATCCATATCGGCACAATCGGCGAGGCGGACGACGGCGAGGAAGTGGTTATCGCCAAATTTTTCGAGTTGGTGGAAAAACATACGCCGCAGCTGGTCAGTTGGAACGGCGGCGGTTTCGACCTGCCCGTACTGCATTACCGCTCCCTGATATACGGCATCAACGCCGCGCGCTATTGGGATATGGGCGACGGCGATTTCGGCGACAGCCGCGATTTCAAGTGGAACAACTACATCAGCCGTTACCACCAACGTCATTGCGATTTGATGGATTTGCTCGCGCTTTATCAGCCGAGGGCAAACGTGCCGCTGGACGATATGGCGAAACTGTGCGGTTTTCCGGGCAAGCTGGGTATGGACGGCAGCAAGGTGTGGGAGGCATTCCATACGGGCAGGCTGAAGGAAATCCGCAATTATTGCGAAACCGACGCGGCAAACACTTATCTGATGTACCTGCGTTTCTGCTTGGTCAGCGGCAGGCTGGATGCGGACGAATACGAAATGGAAATCAAACGGATGCGGAATTACCTGTCCGCACAAGTCGGGGAAAAGCCGCATTGGGAAGAGTTTGTCCGCGCGTGGGAATAAAGATTGAAATTCAAACCGGTTGTCCGGCGGCGCGCCCGTGCCGCCGTTGCGGCTTCAGACGGCATACGCGGGATGCGCCCATGCCGTCTGAAGCCTTTTCCAGTCAAACCAAACAATATTGAAAGAAAAAAATGAGCAAAACCGTCCGTTATCTGAAAGATTACCAAACGCCTGCCTACCGCATTCTCGAAACCGACCTGCATTTCGATATTGCCGAACCGCAAACCGTCGTGAAATCCCGTTTGACGGTCGAGCCACAGAGGATAGGAGAGCCACTGGTGTTGGACGGTTCGGCGAAACTTTTGTCCGTCAAAATTAACGGGGCGGCGGCGGATTATGTGTTGGAAGGCGAGACGCTGACGATTGCAGGCGTGCCATCCGAACGCTTTACCGTTGAAGTGGAAACCGAAATCCTGCCGGCGGAAAACAAATCGCTGATGGGGCTGTATGCTTCCGGAGGCAATCTGTTTACCCAGTGCGAGCCGGAGGGCTTCCGCAAAATCACGTTCTACATCGACCGTCCGGATGTGATGTCCAAGTTCACGACCACCGTCGTCGCGGACAAAAAACGCTATCCCGTTTTGCTCTCCAACGGCAACAAAATCGACGGCGGCGAGTATTCAGACGGCCGCCATTGGGTGAAATGGGAAGACCCGTTTGCCAAGCCGAGCTATCTGTTTGCTTTGGTCGCGGGCGACTTGGCGGTCACGGAAGACCGTTTCACCACCATGAGCGGCAGAAACGTCAAAATCGAGTTTTACACCACCGAGGCGGACAAGCCCAAGGTCGGCTTTGCCGTGGAATCCTTGAAAAACGCGATGAAGTGGGACGAAACGCGTTTCGGTTTGGAATACGACTTGGATATTTTCATGGTTGTCGCCGTGGGCGATTTCAATATGGGCGCGATGGAAAACAAGGGGCTGAACATTTTTAACACCAAGTTCGTCCTCGCCGACAGCTGCACCGCCACCGATACCGATTTCGAAGGCATCGAATCCGTGGTCGGACACGAATATTTCCACAACTGGACGGGCAACCGCGTGACCTGCCGCGACTGGTTCCAGCTTTCGCTGAAAGAAGGGCTGACCGTGTTCCGCGACCAAGAATTTTCCGGCGACCGCGCCAGCCGCGCTGTGCGCCGCATCGAAAACATCCGCCTTTTGCGCCAGCACCAGTTCCCTGAAGACGCGGGTCCGACCGCGCATCCGGTGCGCCCCGCCAGCTATGAGGAGATGAACAATTTCTACACCATGACCGTTTATGAAAAAGGCGCGGAAGTGGTGCGTATGTATCACACCCTGCTCGGCGAAGAGGGCTTCCAAAAAGGCATGAAGCTCTATTTCCAACGCCACGACGGCCAGGCCGTGACCTGCGACGATTTCCGCGCGGCGATGGCGGACGCGAACGGCATCAATCTCGACCAGTTCGCCTTGTGGTACAGTCAGGCAGGCACGCCCGTTTTGGAAGCGGAAGGTCGTCTGAAAAACAATATTTTCGAGTTGACCATTAAACAAACCGTGCCGCCCACGCCCGATATGGCGGATAAACAGCCGATGATGATTCCCGTCAAAATCGGGCTGCTGAACCGCAACGGTGAAGCGGTGGCATTCGATTATCAGGGCAAACGCGCGACCGAAGCCGTGTTGCTGCTGACCGAAGCCGAACAGACCTTCCCGCTCGAAGGCGTAACCGAAGCCGTCGTTCCCTCACTGCTGCGCGGGTTCAGCGCGCCAGTGCATCTGAACTATCCGTACAGCGACGATGACCTGCTGCTCCTGCTCGCCCACGACAGCGACGCCTTCACGCGCTGGGAAGCCGCCCAAACGCTCTACCGCCGCGCCGTCGCCACCAACCTTGCCGCGCTTTCAGACGGCATCGGGTTGCCGAAACACGAAAAACTGCTTGCCGCTGTCGAAAAAGTCATTTCAGACGACCTCTTGGACAACGCCTTCAAAGCCCTGCTTTTGGGCGTTCCGTCTGAAGCCGAACTGTGGGACGGCACGGAAAACATCGACCCGTTGCGCTACCATCAGGCGCGCGAAGCCTTGTTGGATACACTTGCCGCCCACTTCCTGTCGAAATGGCACGAATTGAACTGTCAGGCGGCGAAGCAGGAAAACCAAAGCTACGAGTACAGCCCCGAAGCCGCCGGCTGGCGCACGCTGCGCAATGTCTGCCGCTCCTTCGTCCTGCGCGCCGACCCCGCGCACATCGAAACCGTTGCCGAAAAATACGGCGAAATGGCGCAAAACATGACCCACGAATGGGGCATCCTGTCTGCCGTCAACGGCAACGAAAGCGATACGCGCAACCGCCTGCTGGCGCAGTTTGCCGACAAGTTTTCAGACGACGCGCTGGTGATGGACAAATATTTCGCCCTCGTCGGCTTAAGCCGCCGCAGCGACACCCTGCAACAGGTTCAAACCGCCTTGCAGCATCCGAAATTCAGTCTCGAAAATCCCAACAAAGCCCGTTCGCTCATCGGCAGCTTCAGCCGCAACGTCCCGCATTTTCACGCAGAAGACGGCAGCGGCTACCGCTTCATCGCCGACAAAGTCATCGAAATCGATCGCTTCAACCCGCAGGTTGCCGCCCGTTTGGTGCAGGCGTTCAACCTCTGCAACAAGCTCGAGCCGCACCGCAAAAACTTGGTGAAACAAGAATTGCAGCGCATTTGGGCGCAGGAGGGATTGTCGAAAGACGTGGGCGAAATCGTCGGCAAGATTTTGGATTGAGGCCGTCAAACAGAAAAAACGATGCCGTCTGATATAGTTACATACACGTTTTATCATCACTTCCCCACCGTTTTATTACGCAATGGCAAAACGGCCGCAAAGTCATATTATAGTGGATTAAATTTAAATCAGGACAAGGCGACGAAGCCGCAGACAGTACAGATAGTACGGCAAGGCGAGGCAACGCTGTACTGGTTTAAATTTAATCCACTATAATTATTGCTAGAAGTGCACCGATTAAGGTTAATTAAAATACGACCCTTATTCCAATATTAAGAAAAACAGCAATCAAAATAAACTTGATTGCTGTTTTTCAGTTTAAGCCATGAATGTGATTAGGCTCCTTATGCAGATGGCGTTACCAATAACGGCTGCTGTACGGATTGTGTATTGGCATCCACATTTCCTCCTGTCGCAGCAGTATTAGAACCGAACACAGACATAGACTGTACCAAATTATTGCCAGCATTAATATACTTGGCAAAATCTGGATTACTGATAGCTGCATCATCAAAGACAAATGTATCTACACGATGGTTTTCACCATAGAAGAATCCGGAAATACGTACGTTGTCTTGTTCAGAAGCGCTAAGCACCAAATCACTTCCGGAACGGATAAAATGAACATCTGCTGCTTTAAATCCTTTAAAGTGCATAGTGTCAGAGTTTTTATCCACATGGTAGTTATGGACTGTATCCTGACCGAAGCCTTTGCCGAAGACATAAGTATCCGAACCGCTGCCACCCTCCAAGTAATCATTACCGGCACCGCCGATCAGAGTGTCGTTACCATCTTCGCCATTCAAATGATCATTGCCTTCGCCACCATTCAGTACATCGTTACCATTATAGCCGTACAGGTCATCGTTGCCTTCTCCTCCATTGAGCGTATCATTGCCATTGCCACTGTAGATACTGTCGTTGCCTGCATCACCATTCAGCAGGTCATTCCCATCAGCACCGTACAGGGTGTCGTTGCCTAAACCACCATTTAAGGTACTTCCGGATTGGTAGGCATACAATCTGTCCGAACTGTCGGTGGTTTGCTGTACCAGTTCTTTGACAGTGGCAACATCCAGTACTTTGCCATTATCGAAATGAATCTCGTCGATACGGTAAGCTCCTGAGCCATCGTTCTGGAAATAGTACTGAACAGTCACTTGTCCACTGCCGTCTTTTGCCGAGATAAGGAGATCGTTACTAGTCCGAGTAAAATTCAGCATATCGGCTGTAATGCCATCGGTAAAGCGGATGATGTCTTTGCGTCCGGTAGAGTAGTCGTAATTATAGACCGTATCCTGACCGAAGCCTTTGCCGAAGACATAAGTATCCGAACCGCTGCCGCCCTCCAAGTAATCATTACCGGCACCGCCGATCAGAGTGTCGTTACCATCTTCGCCATTCAAATGATCATTGCCTTCGCCACCATTCAGTACATCGTTACCATTATAGCCGTACAGGTCATCGTTGCCTTCTCCTCCATTGAGCGTATCATTGCCATTGCCACTGTAGATACTGTCGTTGCCTGCATCACCATTCAGCAGGTCATTCCCATCAGCACCGTACAGGGTGTCGTTGCCTAAACCACCATTTAAGGTACTTCCGGATTGGTAGGCATACAATCTGTCCGAACTGTCGGTGGTTTGCTGTACCAGTTCTTTGACAGTGGCAACATCCAGTACTTTGCCATTATCGAAATGAATCTCGTCGATACGGTAAGCTCCTGAGCCATCGTTCTGGAAATAGTACTGAACAGTCACTTGTCCACTGCCGTCTTTTGCCGAGATAAGGAGATCGTTACTAGTCCGAGTAAAATTCAGCATATCGGCTGTAATGCCATCGGTAAAGCGGATGATGTCTTTGCGTCCGGTAGAGTAGTCGTAATTATAGACCGTATCCTGACCGAAGCCTTTGCCGAAGACATAAGTATCCGAACCGCTGCCGCCCTCCAAGTAATCATTACCGGCACCGCCGATCAGAGTGTCGTTACCATCTTCGCCATTCAAATGATCATTGCCTTCGCCACCATTCAGTACATCGTTACCATTATAGCCGTACAGGTCATCGTTGCCTTCTCCTCCATTGAGCGTATCATTGCCATTGCCACTGTAGATACTGTCGTTGCCTGCATCACCATTCAGCAGGTCATTCCCATCAGCACCGTACAGGGTGTCGTTGCCTAAACCACCATTTAAGGTACTTCCGGATTGGTAGGCATACAATCTGTCCGAACTGTCGGTGGTTTGCTGTACCAGTTCTTTGACAGTGGCAACATCCAGTACTTTGCCATTATCGAAATGAATCTCGTCGATACGGTAAGCTCCTGAGCCATCGTTCTGGAAATAGTACTGAACAGTCACTTGTCCACTGCCGTCTTTTGCCGAGATAAGGAGATCGTTACTAGTCCGAGTAAAATTCAGCATATCGGCTGTAATGCCATCGGTAAAGCGGATGATGTCTTTGCGTCCGGTAGAGTAGTCGTAATTATAGACCGTATCCTGACCGAAGCCTTTGCCGAAGATATAAGTATCCGAACCGCTGCCGCCCTCCAAGTAATCATTGCCGGCACCGCCGATCAGAGTGTCGTTGCCGTCATTACCATATAAAGAAACATTTTTATTATGACCAAAGCCTACATTTTGCAGGATATCATCTGCTTGCGTACCCGATGTTTTAGCTAATAATGCAACGGTCTCCTGACCCAACACTTTCTGGTAATCTTCAAATTTACCTGCTTTTTTTGCCTCCTCCACATAATCGGCCATTAGTCTTCGGCCTTCATACCAAGAACGCAATTCGCCATATGCAAGCATCTCGGCCAAATCCACAAAAGCTTTTTGCGGATTAGTTTCTTTGACATGGTTGAATGCTTGAACAAGACCACTAAAATCCAAAGTGAACGTATCATTTTCCATTTTGAAACTGATTTGATTCAAATATGGCTGCAAACGGGTTTGGAATAACAGGTTTTGGTAGATGTTTTTGGCGAGATGGTCGTATGTATCGTTGGTTACTTTGACGATATTAAGCGCATCTTCCTCGCTCATGTAATAGAGTGTGCTGGAATCCTGCCCCGTGTAGGCATCAAGCACGGCAATGCGGTCGCGGGCGGCATCAATAGCTGCTTTAGATTTATCAGAAAGGGAAACTAAAGCGTTCTTTTTTAGTTGTGCTACTTGGGATGGTGTCAGTGCAATACCTTCATTAGCCGTTTGCGTCCAATCGGTTGAAAGTCGCATTGGCGATTTTTTGCCCCAGTTCGAATCGGTTTCCGCCCATTCATGAATTAAGCTATCTAACAATGCCATCTGGGCTTCTTTGGTGTCAGCAGCAGAATAGGCTTTCAATACATTGGCCAAATCGCCGGACAATGCTGCGGCTTCGCGCAAATCGCGCAGACGGCCGATGCCCGCAAGATTGGCAGCTTTTGCCTGTTCGGCAGTGAGTTTCACTTTGTCTTTGAAGCGGCTGTGCAGGTTGTCGGCGGCCAAAAGCAAATCGCCCGCCTGTGCAACCGTACCGTCTGTTTTGGTATAGCTGCCTTGCTGAGCCAAAGTGTTACCGTTACCGAGATTTTTATTTACATCTTTATAGGCGAGATCCAAAGATTGAATACCCAATTCTTCAAGGGTACGCAATTCATTAGCTTGGGAAATGCCGTCTTGGTTGAGATCCTGCCATACACGCAGGGTTTGGAATGCGGCGTCTGCCGCGTTGATGATGTTGTCGCCGTTTGAATCCAATTCGGCCAAAGCCGCATAGCCGTGTTTGGCAAAAGAGCCGTCTGCCAGTTTGGTGTTGTCGCCGAAGAGTTCTGCGCCATTGTCGATGATGCCGTTGCCGTTCAAATCGCGCACAAGCAGACCGTCATCGGCAGAAACCCAACCGGTGGCGGTGCGGATGCCTTGGCTGCGGTGGTCGAACAATGCACCTGCAAAGCCTTTGGTAGCAATGGTTTCTATACCGTCGCCATCTAGGTCTAGGGCAAGGGGGTCGTAGACATGATATTTGCCATTGCGTTTTTTAGTTTCTTTAACCCAAGGAGCTAAACATTGGTGACCATCATCGATCCAGCCTTCCGGATTTGGGAACAGATCTCTAAATTTTTCGGCCAGATCTTTAAAACTGGGCAAGCCCTTAAAAAATTCTCGAGCTGCTTGAGCAGCCTTCTCGGCTGTGGATTTGGCATTTTCGTATGCTTCTTTGGCGGCTTGAGCCAAATCTTCCACTACTTGTTTAGCTTTCTCTGCTGAACCGTCAGCCAAATCGGAAGCAGCATTTTTCATTTTTTCAGACAATTCTTTAATGGCTTTGACACCTTTTTCTATTCCTTGACTAGTATTGTCTACTATGTCATTATAGATTATTTCGGCAGCCTGAGTGAGATTATTCCACTGTGTATTTAAGTCATCTCCAAATTCCTTGCCAGCAGCTTTCATATCATGAACCAAGCTATTGATTTCATTTTTAAAAGCTTCATTTCCTTGCTTGATGTTATTATTAACGATCTCAAATATTCCAGTCCACTCTCTTTTTACAACACTTTTATATAAATCATTGATTATCCCATTACCCCAATCTCCAATTTTTTGCCAACCATCTATTGTATATTCAACACCTAACTTTGTTAGATCCATCATCACAGATTGTAAAAAAGTAAAATGCTTCTCTTTAAAAGATCCATCAAATCCTTTATCTAAAGCAGATATTAACTGCTTTCTATTATCCCATTCGCTACCGTTCGGATTATTTACTGCTTGCTCATTGTGGATACGTTCGGCTTCTATCCCCAAACCTAATGCCCAATAACCATCCGCCATATCCGGAAGTGAACGATTAATAACTAAATCAATAGCTGCACTAGAAGAAACACCATTTTCGGTAACGGCTTTATAGTAACTTCTCTCAATTTCACTAGTGTTAGGTAATCTACCATTATTTTCATTAATTAGATCTACATATTGGCTGAAATGTTGCAGTGCAACCCGATCAAATTTCTCTAAACGGGTCTTTTTACCGACCGTATCATCCCATAGGTTTTCCACACCTTTTTTCATCCATAAATTCAAACCATTTAAGTTTGTATCCTTACCGACAATTGCGGCAGCATCATCCGCATAACGGTCACCCAAATTAGCCAAATAACGCCAACCGCCATAGGTATCGCCACGGAAAGCATAACCATACAAGGTTTGGATTTGTTCTGGTGTTAAAACAACTTCACCCTCATTCATAATAAGATCCTTTAAATTATTTTTTACTTGGATTGTTTACAAAACTCTGTACCAATTGCTCTACTTGTTGGTGATAACCTACCAACTCCTGCTGTGTGAGCTGCTGCTTTTCCCGAATAAACGGGTAATACCGTACCGTGAAACCGTTAATACAGGAACCTACGCTAGTGCTGTAATCGTTCTCTCCATACCTATGATAGTTCTGATGAGTAATAATCGCCGGATTTTCTCCTTTTTTAATATAGTAAAGTTTATGAAAATATGGATTTTCAGGAATATGTCTTTTATCTTCATAAGCTTCATATTCAGGATAGGCAGATGGCATTTTTTTAACCCCGTAAGTAAGCAATCTTTCTCCCATAGTCGTGCTTAAACTACACGCATCTTTTCGGATAACAATATCGTCCACACTGTCCAAACCATCGCGTAGAAATTGGATAAAGTGCGCTTTGTTCTGCTGGTTGTATGGTTCGAGCACCCAGCCTTGGTCGGTTTTTTTGTAATAGACGCTAATCTCTATCAAATTAATGGAGTAAGCATCCTGCCCTGGCGTGTCGGAAAGCCATTTTGTGGCATTGTTTTGCGTATACCGTGCAAGATAGCCATAGGGGATAACCATTTTGGTGCCCTGAAAATCAAATGTAACCGTATGTTCAAATCCTGTCATTGGCTCGGGATTGTTGAAACTGGTTTGTTCTTTGACCTGTTGCGCACTTACTGCTTTTTGATCTGTCTCTTCATTAACAGGTTCACATGAGGTCATAGTAAAAACACTCCCAATAAACAAAATAAAAAGTTGATAAATAGTAGTAGCATATGGTCTCATAATTTCAAGCTTAGAAATTAGTTAAAGAATATGTTATGGTAGATACTAACTCTTTAGTTAAAAATAATTTACTAACTTTTACTACTTAGGTATAAATTCCAATACTTAACTAAACTGAGGGTAAATATATTTATCCAAGATAGAAGAGAAACTTTTTTCTCTGTTTCCGCAAGAATAGTTACGGGTTGTGAAATATGCTCTATACCCAAGCAGTAGATATTTTCATTGTTACTCACCGTATTGCTTCATAGAATTGGCACTCTACTCTTTCCTTTAAAAATCTTCAATAACGATTATTATTTTTTTTAAATTTATTCAAAACAATATTCTTATACACATCTCAAGCCCGCTGAAATAAAGCAAAGTGGTGGTTCATAGATGGCAATACCGATTTCAAAGCAGCCTGCACTTTGACAACACACGAGAAATACGGGAAGAACAGGGCATCAGCATATATCTCAGCCCGAAGCCGTTTCATTCGTTTAAAAAACTGCTTTTTTCACAATTTGCCTTTACAAAGCCTATACGTATCCTTACAATTTGTTTTGCTATTTTTGGTATATTTTTTGTTACCCGTTATTCAATCTCAATATCATGACCGCCGTACCCACACCTCTCCCCGCCCTTTCCGCCCTTATTATTCTTGCGCATTACCACGGCATTGCCGCCAATCCTGCCGATATACAGCATGAATTCTGTGCTTCCGCACAAAGTGATTTAAATGAAACGCAATGGCTGTTAGCCGCCAAATCTTTGGGATTGAAGGCAAAGGTAGTACGCCAGCCTGTCAAACGTTTGGCTATGGTGGCTTTACCCGCATTGGTATGGTGTGATGACAGCAACCATTTTATTTTGGCCAAAACAGACGGTGGGGGTGAGCATGCCCAATATCTAATACAGGATTTAACTACGAATAAGTCTGCGGTATTGTCTTTTGCCGAATTTTCTAACAGATATTCGGGCAAACTGATATTGGTTGCTTCCCGCGCTTCGGTATTGGGCAGTTTGGCAAAGTTTGACTTTACCTGGTTTATTCCGGCGGTAATCAAATACCGCCGGTTGTTTTTTGAAGTATTGGTGGTGTCGGTGGTGTTGCAGCTGTTTGCGCTGATTACGCCTCTGTTTTTCCAAGTGGTAATGGACAAGGTGCTGGTACATCGGGGATTCTCTACTTTGGATGTGGTGGCGGTGGCTTTGTTGGTGGTGTCGCTGTTTGAGATTGTGTTGGGCGGTTTGCGGACGTATCTGTTTGCACATACGACTTCACGTATTGATGTGGAATTGGGCGCGCGTTTGTTCCGGCATCTGCTTTCCCTGCCTTTATCCTATTTCGAGCACAGACGAGTGGGTGATACGGTGGCTCGGGTGCGGGAATTGGAGCAGATTCGCAATTTCCTGACCGGTCAGGCGCTGACTTCGGTGTTGGATTTGGCGTTTTCGTTTATCTTTCTGGCGGTGATGTGGTATTACAGCTCCACTCTGACTTGGGTGGTATTGGCTTCGTTGCCTGCCTATGCGTTTTGGTCGGCATTTATCAGTCCGATACTGCGGACGCGTCTGAACGATAAGTTCGCGCGCAATGCAGACAACCAGTCGTTTTTAGTAGAAAGCATCACTGCGGTGGGTACGGTAAAGGCGATGGCGGTGGAGCCGCAGATGACGCAGCGTTGGGACAATCAGTTGGCGGCTTATGTGGCTTCGGGATTTCGGGTAACGAAGTTGGCGGTGGTCGGCCAGCAGGGGGTGCAGCTGATTCAGAAGCTGGTGACGGTGGCGACGTTGTGGATTGGCGCACGGCTGGTGATTGAGGGCAAGCTGACGGTGGGGCAGCTGATTGCGTTTAATATGCTCTCGGGACAGGTGGCGGCGCCTGTTATCCGTTTGGCGCAGTTGTGGCAGGATTTCCAGCAGGTGGGGATTTCGGTGGCGCGTTTGGGGGATATTCTGAATGCGCCGACCGAGAATGCGTCTTCGCGTTTGGCTTTGCCCGATATCCGGGGGGAGATTACGTTCGAACATGTCGATTTCCGCTATAAGGCGGACGGCAGGCTGATTTTGCAGGATTTGAACCTGCGGATTCGGGCGGGGGAAGTGCTGGGGATTGTGGGACGTTCGGGGTCGGGCAAATCCACACTCACCAAATTGGTGCAGCGTCTGTATGTACCGGAGCAGGGACGGGTGTTGGTGGACGGCAACGATTTGGCTTTGGCCGCTCCTGCCTGGCTGCGGCGGCAGGTCGGCGTGGTCTTGCAGGAGAATGTGCTGCTCAACCGCAGCATACGCGACAATATCGCGCTGACGGATACGGGTATGCCGCTGGAACGCATTATCGAAGCAGCCAAACTGGCGGGCGCACACGAGTTTATTATGGAGCTGCCGGAAGGCTACGACACCGTGGTGGGCGAACAAGGGGCCGGCTTGTCGGGCGGACAGCGGCAGCGTATTGCGATTGCCCGCGCGTTAATCACTAATCCGCGCATTCTGATTTTTGACGAAGCCACCAGCGCGCTGGATTATGAAAGTGAACGGGCAATTATGCAGAACATGCAGGCCATTTGCGCCAACCGGACGGTGCTGATTATCGCCCACCGTCTGTCCACCGTTAAAACGGCACACCGGATCATTGCCATGGATAAAGGCAGGATTGTGGAAGCGGGAACACAGCAGGAATTGCTGGCGAAGCCGAACGGATATTACCGCTATCTGTATGATTTACAGAACGGGTAGAAGGCGGGGGATGGGAGTGTAGGCTGCTTTTTGTCGAACCTTGCCGCATCTCAAAAGCAGCCTGCGCTTCAGCGTTGCGTTACGCAGTAAAATAATGAATATTTGTAACGACTTGGATATTTTTTGTCAATATTCCCGCCTTTCCCTTAACAGCTGCCGCGCTTTCCGTTAAAATTCCTTTACATATTTATATTGTTTCCTGTTTCTATATTGCCAAGGTTATACCCGTTATGTTTTTCTCCGCCCTGAAATCCTTTCTTTCCCGCTACATTACCGTATGGCGCAATGTTTGGGCGGTGCGCGACCAGTTGGAACCGCCCAAACGCACGGCGGAAGAACTGGCGTTTTTGCCCGCGCATTTGGAACTGACCGATACGCCGGTCTCTGCCGCTCCGAAATGGGCGGCGCGTTTTATTATGGCGTTTGCGCTTTTGGCTTTGTTGTGGTCCTGGTTCGGCAAAATCGATATTGTGGCGGCGGCTTCGGGCAAAACGGTGTCGGGCGGGCGCAGCAAAACCATCCAGCCGCTGGAAACGGTGGTGGTTAAGGCGGTACATGTGCGCGACGGGCAGCATGTGAAACAGGGAGAAACGCTGGCGGAACTGGAGGCTGTGGGAACAGACAGCGATGTGGTGCAGTCGGAGCAGGCTTTGCAGGCTGCCCAATTGTCCAAACTGCGTTATGAAGCGGTATTGGCGGCATTGGAAAGCCGTACCGTGCCGCATATCGATATGGCGCAAGCACGGTCTTTAGGTCTCTCCGATGCCGATGTGCAATCGGCGCAGGTGTTGGCGCAGAACCAGTATCAGGCATGGGCGGCGCAGGATGCGCAATTGCAGTCGGCTTTGCGAGGCCATCAGGCGGAATTGCAGTCGGCCAAGGCGCAGGAGCAGAAGCTGGTTTCGGTGGGGGCGATCGAGCAGCAGAAAACAGCAGACTACCGCCGTTTGCGGGCCGACAATTTTATTTCGGAACATGCGTTTTTGGAGCAGCAGAGCAAATCGGTCAGCAATTGGAACGATTTGGAAAGTACGCGCGGTCAGATGAGGCAGATTCAGGCGGCCATTGCACAGGCGGAGCAGAATCGGGTGCTGAATACGCAGAACCTGAAACGCGATACGCTGGATGCGCTGCGCCAGGCAAACGAACAGATTGACCAATACCGCGGCCAAACGGATAAGGCAAAGCAGCGGCAGCAGCTGATGATAATACAGTCGCCTGCGGACGGCACGGTGCAGGAATTGGCCACCTATACGGTGGGCGGTGTGGTGCAGGCTGCCCAAAAAATGATGGTGGTTGCGCCCGATGACGACAAAATGGACGTGGAAGTTTTGGTATTGAACAAAGATATCGGTTTTGTGGAACAGGGACAGGATGCGGTAGTGAAGATTGAGAGCTTTCCCTATACGCGCTACGGTTATCTGACGGGCAAGGTGAAAAGTGTCAGCCATGATGCGGTAAGCCACGAACAGTTGGGCTTGGTTTATACGGCGGTGGTGTCGCTGGACAAACATACCTTGAATATTGACGGCAAAGCAATGAATCTGACGGCGGGCATGAATGTCACGGCGGAGATTAAAACGGGTAAACGGCGGGTGCTGGATTATCTGTTAAGCCCGCTGCAAACCAAATTGGACGAAAGCTTTAGGGAGCGATAGGCGGATCCGTACTGGGCATTTGTTATTCGCCGGTTCGGACATGCAGACTGCCTGAAACCATTGCCCGGATGACATTGCCCAATCTAATGATAATGCAAGATTACGGTATTTCCGTTTGCCTGACACTGACGCCCTATTTGCAACATGAACTATTTTCGGCTATGAAATCCTATTTTTCCAAATATATCCTACCCGTTTCACTTTTTACCTTGCCACTATCCCTTTCCCCATCAGTTTCGGCTTTTACGCTGCCTGAAGCATGGCGGGCGGCGCAGCAACATTCGGCTGATTTTCAAGCGTCCCATTACCAGCGTGATGCAGTGCGCGCACGGCAACAACAGGCCAAGGCCGCATTCCTTCCCCATGTATCCGCCAATGCCAGCTACCAGCGCCAGCCGCCATCGATTTCTTCCACCCGCGAAACACAGGGATGGAGCGTGCAGGTGGGACAAACCTTATTTGACGCTGCCAAATTTGCACAATACCGCCAAAGCAGGTTCGATACGCAGGCTGCAGAACAGCGTTTCGATGCGGCACGCGAAGAATTGCTGTTGAAAGTTGCCGAAAGTTATTTCAACGTTTTACTCAGCCGAGACACCGTTGCCGCCCATGCGGCGGAAAAAGAGGCTTATGCCCAGCAGGTAAGGCAGGCGCAGGCTTTATTCAATAAAGGTGCTGCCACCGCGCTGGATATTCACGAAGCCAAAGCCGGTTACGACAATGCTCTGGCCCAAGAAATCGCCGTATTGGCTGAGAAACAAACCTATGAAAACCAGTTGAACGACTACACCGGCCTGGACAGCAAACAAATCGAGGCCATAGATACCGCCAATCTGTTGGCACGCTATCTGCCCAAGCTGGAACGTTGCAGTCTGGATGAATGGCAGCGCATTGCCTTATCCAACAATCATGAATACCGGATGCAGCAGCTTGCCCTGCAAAGCAGCGGGCAGGCGCTTCGGGCAGCACAGAACAGCCGCTATCCCACCGTTTCTGCCCATGTCGGCTATCAGAATAACCTCTACACTTCATCTGCGCAGAATAATGACTACCACTATCGGGGCAAAGGGATGAGCGTCGGCGTACAGTTGAATTTGCCGCTTTATACCGGCGGAGAATTGTCGGGCAAAATCTATGAAGCCGAAGCGCAATACGGGGCCGCCGAAGCACAGCTGACCGCAACCGAGCGGCACATCAAACTCGCTGTACGCCAGGTTTATACCGAAAGCGGTGCGGCGCGTTACCAAATCATGGCGCAAGAACGGGTTTTGGAAAGCAGCCGTTTGAAACTGAAATCGACCGAAACCGGCCAACAATACGGCATCCGCAACCGGCTGGAAGTAATACGGGCGCGGCAGGAAGTCGCCCAAGCAGAACAGAAACTGGCTCAAGCACGGTATAAATTCATGCTGGCTTATTTGCGCTTGGTGAAAGAGAGCGGGTTAGGGTTGGAAACGGTATTTGCGGAATAAAGCAGGCTGAAACGGTTATGAAATCCCCAAAGCAGCCTGCATCCCGTTTCGAAAGTGCAGGCTGCTTTGGGATTGGTCCGATACTTTCACATTCTCATTGCCTTTAAATAAAGCACAGTTAAAAACACATTTAAATTAAGTGCGAATTAATTCAAATGTAAATTCATGTGGACACGATGACAAAGTTCCCCATGAACTGCCTTATCCCACCTCCCTCATTACTTTTCCTGTTCATCATTCCCGAACGCCCGTTGTGGAAACCGAGCCGCGCTTTAGTGACTACCGTAGCAACAGCAGCATTCATGCCGGCGGTAAAACCCACTGCAGGCTTCCGGTGCAGGGCTGTCGCGCAGTTGGGCAATAGCGCAAACTTAGGCATTAGTGTTGGCGGCAATATTGGCAAAGGCCGGGGCGATGGCGAAAGCCACACCCACCGGCATACCCATATTGGCGACAAGGGCAGCCAAACCGTCATCCGAAGCGGTGGCACCACACTCAGAGGTGCACAAGTGATCGGCAAATGCATCCGGGCGGACGGCCGAAATCCAAGCCAAAGCGTACACGGAAACTGCAACAGACACCACCGCCTATTCAGGCAGCCAACACTGAAATCAATCAACATCTGGACGGTTAAAAAAACAACTGGAAAAAAGTGAAATCAGCCAAACGGAATACGACAGCCAAATTGCCAACTGGCAGTGCGGACAAGTGCTACTCAACAGCATAGCCACAGAATTAAGCGCACCGACACAAAGCGCGGCAGGTATTGCAGTGGCAACTGCTTCGCCCATGATCTCCTATAAGTAAGATTGGGCAATACTTCAAAAGTAAAAATACCGAAGGCCCATCTGCCCGTATCTTAGTTCATGCGGTATTGGGTGCATCGATTGCAGCGGCAGGAGACAATAATGCCCTAGCAGGAGCTATTAACGCAGGCGGTGCGCAAGCAGCTGTGCCAGTAATCAGCAACTGGCTGTATGGAGAAATAGACGGTAGCGCATTGACGGCGGAACGGAAAGAAACCGTAAGCGCAATAACAAACCTTCTCGGAGCGGCAACGGGTGCAGCGATTGACAATAGCAGCACGAATGCCACACAAGACAGCCTGAATGCACAGAATGCTGTGGAGAATAATTATCTAACATCAAAACAACTGATTGAAATCGATAAGACACATCATGAATGTGGTGATGAAATTTGCAAACAGCATATTCTATGATTTTGCAGCAGTTTTGTCATTGCGCAATGACAAAATGGTAGCGAAATAATGACAAAATGTGTGTGTAACTACATTTCCGTCGAAAAAAACAAAATTATTTCTATATTTTGTTATCAGGAGTTATATTTTATGGGCGTTAATATAATAGGTCTAAATTTTGAAAATTTTAAACAACTTTTCCATTATCCCAAGTTAAACGATGTTGATAAATGTTATTTATCGAATGAATCTTATCCGACATATATCTATGATTTTGATGAAATAGGAGTACAAGCATGGGAAGCAAAAGGGAAAGTTGTTACTATCATTGCCGGAGGCAAAGACAATTATTCAACAGAACCTTACTACGATGAATAACATTAATGGCAGGCATAGGTTGGGTTGAGAACCCGACAATAAAAGGTCGTCTGAGAACCGTAATCGATTTTTCAGACGACCTTTCTGTCAATCCAAACAGATTGTCGAATCTTAATCCAACCTGTGCTTGCTGTACGGAACAGGCTATGCCATAGACAAAGCCGCGATGCGCAACATCGCCCCCTTGCCCACCGAAGGCAAATTCGCCGCCATCGGCGGCTTGGGCAGCGTAGCGGGCTTTGAAAAAACATCAATCGTATTGGAGATTAATTATTATGTGCGAGTTCAAGGACATTATAAGAAACGTTCCTTATTTTGAGGGGTATGACGAAAATTCATTTATTGGCAAATGGTATGATGACGGGGTGTGGGATGATGAAGAATATTGGAAGTTGGAGAATGATTTAATTGAGGTTAGAAAAAAATATCCTTATCCGATGGATATACCAAGATATGTTGTCATTGGAATCGGTACCATTATTGATTTCTTAATGGTTCCAAATTGGAAACTTTTTGAAATTAAAGCTTCCCCTTGGCTACCTGATAGCGTAGGAATTAATGAACGTTATGAAAGGCTTAAAACAATGCTCCGTTATATTTTTACCGAGAAAGACATAGTCAACGTGCAATTTGATTATTACAACAAAAAATAGTAAAACCCGGCAATCAAAATGCCGTCTGAAGCGATATCCGGCTTTCAGACGGCATCGGCAACAGCCAAACCCTGATTTCCAACCGCATCCATCCGTTTTATTCGGACGGCAAATGGATTAAGGCGGAAGACTTAAAGGCGGGAATCAGGCTGTTATCCGAAAGCGGTGCAGAGCAGACCGTTCAAAGCGTTACCGTTAAACCAAAACCGCTCAAAGCCTACAATCTGACCGTTGCCGACTGGCATACTTACTTCGTCAAGGGCAATCAGGCGGAGACGGAAGGGGTTTGGGTTCATAATTCTTGTCCGTATGGAAAATCTCCAAGAAAAATTAATGCTGTTATCAATGAAACCAATACTCAAAGAGGTAATATAACAAGTAAGCATACTTTATCTTCTGATGAAGCCTTAGATGCTGGAATTAAATACTTAGGCTCCGAATATAAAGAAATTGGTAAATCAGGTAGCGGCGTTTATCGGAACAAAGCAGGCACAAGGCAATTTAGAATTGATAACAACTCTTTAGAGGGAAATCATGCACCAAATGTACCTCATATCCATTTGGAAAGGATAGACCCGAATAAGAAAAAACCACTAACAAATAACCATATTCCCATTAAAGATTAGGGGATGTCTATGGAAATAAAATTCAATACTTTGGGGGTTATCCTGAATGGGGGCAATCCTGAAGAAAAATTCATAAAAATTATTGATGACCAGGAAAATACCGGTGGATTTCTGATACTGTTATCTTCAAATGACAAATTCTCATCATTTGACAGTTACGATGACTGGGTCGAAAACTTAGAAATATTAAAAGAATATCTGCAAGAATCTCATTGGATAATAAAGTGGGTCGGATAGTCGGCAAACGTAGTCCGTCTGAAACGCTTTTACTTTTCAGACGGGCTTTCTATCAATGGGAACAAGGCGTTTTGTCTCAATCTGGTCTATGATTATTCGATACAGCGATGGGAAGCTAAGAAAAATATGATTAATCATATTGAAAAATATATAGGCACTATTTCTCATGGCTCGCAAAGCGATTCGGGAAGTCAGTACAAATTAAATATCGCAGCTATTCCCTCTTCCCCTAACAGGGATTTAAAAACTTATATTACTTTAGGGTTAAGCAAACATGATCTGAATTATAAAAGCAGATTTGAAATACTTTTTGTATGTTCTTTAAAATATGATGAAAGTCAGATTTTCCCATTTTTAAGATGGTTGGCAGAAACCATCATTGAGAACAAAAAAATTCTTCTTCGAGGGCAGGTTATTTATTTGCCCAGAAGCATTGTTGATTCAACAAAAATGGACGCACTGTATGTTTCCGCCCCATTTTATTTCGACGATGATTTCCAAGTCTGTTATGGCGAACACTACAATATCGTTTTCCCTTTGCTTGTCCCCTTGTATAAACAGGAAGCAGAATTGGTAGAAAAAAAGGGTTGGAATGCTTTTGAACGGTTCTTGCTGGATAATGAAGTTGGCAACCTTTCAGATATGAATCGGAAACCGTTTGTTTGGTAAATACCTTCTTCAAACGGTCAATGCCGTCTGAAAAACCTTGTTTCAGGTTTCAGGCGACCTTTGAAAACAGGCTAAAAAGCATGGACTATAACCAAACTGTTTTATCTCACTTGCAAAAATTTTGGAAACATCATGATATTAAAGGATTTACTTGGACTTTAGGGAGGATTGTTGAAGAACTTCCCGATTTCCAAGTTTTCCAAGTGATTCCTAATCATGAAGATGAGCCCTAGGTCTATGTCAGCTCTGGGATAGGCTCATTTTTAGGATAGGAGTTTTTTATCGTCAGCCCATTTGAAACGCCCGAACATATTGAGACCTTGGCGATGCTGGCATCGGCAAGTATGCATTATCCCGATCGATTTCAATTAGGGAAAACTGTCAATATCGGCAGACCGTGGGTTGGACAATCATCCTTCTGGCATTTTCTGATTTCTCTGCCTTATCCTTATGGGCAAGAGTTGGAATATATGGATAATGTCCGATTTTTCTGGTTATTGCCGATTACTCATCAAGAGAGGCTTTTTCTAGATACTCATTCGGTAGAAGAATTGGAAACGAAATTCGATGAAGCGGGTATTGATTATTTAGATATAAATCGTGCGAGTACTGTCTGGTAGGCCGGATAAAAAACCGGCAATCAAAATGCCGTCTGAAGCGTTATCCGGCTTTCAGACGGCATTTTTGTATTTAAAGCCGGGTAACGCTCAATACACCTTTGACGTCGCCAAGGCTGGTGAGGACGCGCGGGAGGTCGTTGACCTGTTTGACTTCGAGCGTGAACCGCATACTGGCTTCCAAGTCGCGGGACTGGGTTTGCACGGCGGTAACGTTGAGTTTGTGGCGGGCGAGCGCGTCGGATACGTCGCGTAAAAGCCCTGAGCGGTCTTGGGCGCGAATTTCGACATCAACGGCGAACACTTGTCCTTCCTGCAACGCCGCCCAGCTTGCGTCCAGCACTTTTTCAGGCGTTTGTTCGGCGAGGTGTTGGAAAGAGGGGCAGGTTTTGCGGTGTACGGAAATGCCGCGTTCGCGGGTAACGAAGCCGACAATATCGTCGGGCGGCGCGGGTTTGCAGCACTTGGCAAGCGTGGTCATCAAGCCGTCTTCGCCATCGATGAGCACACCGGTTTTGCCGCCTTTTTTAATTTTGGACTGTTTGACGATGGTGGTTTCGCTGACGGGCACGGGCGGCGGTTCGTTTAACTTGCCGCAGGCTTTTTGGATGGCGCGGTTGGAAATTTCGCCTTGTCCGACGGCAGTGTAGAGGTCGTCGAGTTTTTTGTAGCCGAGGTTTTCAGCAAGCTCTTGCAGGTTGGGCTTGGGCGTGAGTTTGACAAGCTGCTTGTCGAGCTGGACGCGGCCTTCTTCGCGCACGGTGTCGGCGTTTTGCTGACGGATGTAGGCACGGATTTTGCTGATGGCGCGGTTGGATTTGACCCAGCCTTCGTAGAGCCAGTTGACGGAAGGATGCCCTTCTTTGGCGGTAATGATTTCGACGCGCTGTCCGTTTTCAAGCTGGGTGGACAGCGGCACGATTTGCCCTTCGACTTTCGCACCGCGGCAACGGTCGCCGATGCTGCTGTGCAGGGCGTAGGCGAAGTCGATGGGGGTCGCGCCTGTGGGCAGGGAAAGGACTTTGCCGTGCGGGGTCAGGACGTAAATCGTGTCGTTGAAAAGCTCGGTTTTGAAGGCGGCGGCGAGGTCTTCCTTGCCGCTTTCCGCCATGTTTTCGCGCCAATCCAAGAGTTGGCGCAACCAGGCGATTTTTTGTTCGTAGGCGGAATCGCCCTTGCCGCCCTCTTTGTAACGCCAGTGGGCGGCGACACCGAATTCGTTGAATTGGTGCATATCGAAGGTGCGGATTTGCACTTCCACGCCTTTGTCTTCCGGGCCGACAATGACGGTGTGCAAACTTTTATAGCCGTTGCCTTTGGGGTTGGCGATATAGTCGTCGAACTCGCCGGGGATGGGCTGCCAGAGGCTGTGGACGATACCCAGTGTGGTGTAACACTCGGGGACGGTATCAACCAGAATCCGCACGGCGCGGATGTCGAACAAGCCGTCGAAGCTGAGTTTTTTCTTCACCATTTTTTTGTAAATGGAGTAGATGTGTTTCGGGCGGCCGGCGACTTCGAAGTGGATATTGTATTTTTTCAGTTCCGTACGCAGGATATTGAGGAAGTTTTCGATGTATTCGAGGCGTTCGGTGCGTTTTTCGTCTAAAAGCAGCGCGATTTCGCGGTATTTTTCGGGTTCTTGATGGCGGAAGCCGAGGTCTTCGAGCTGCCATTTGAGCTGCCACACGCCCAAGCGGTTGGCGAGCGGGGCGAAGATGTCGAGGGTTTCTTTGGCAACGGCGCGTTTTTCGGGGTTGTCGGGGACGTTGCTTAAAAATTGCAGGGTGCGCGTACGCATCGCCAGTTTGATTAACACGACGCGGATGTCGGTAACCATCGCCAGCAGCATTTTCCGCATAGTTTCGGCCTGCTGGGCGCGTTCTTCCGGCGTGGCGAGGCTGTCTACGCGGGCGAAGTGGGTAAGTTTCTGCACTTCGTCCACACCTTTGACCAGCTCGGCGACGGTGCTGTTGCAGCGTTCGGAAACCAAGAGATTCCAATCGGGAACGTAGCGTCCGATGTCGGCAAGCAGGGTGGCGGCGACGGCATCGGGCAGCAGGTCGAGTTCATGGACCATTTGCGCCGCACCGAGGAAGTGGTCGGGTAACGGCTCGCCATACGGCGTGGCGGCATCGGCGGGGTAATGTGCTTCCGCCAGCGAACGGGCAGCTAAGACAAGTTTTTTATCGTTGTCCGGCAGCGCGGCGCAGTAGCTGTCGAACCATTCGCGCAATTCTTGCGGGGTCGCGCTTTGCGTGTCTTGAATCGGGCTGATGGCGGTCATGATGGGGTCTTCCGTTCCGATAAAAACGAGTTTATTGTAACAGCTTATTTATTTACGGTGCATAGGCGGGAAGATATAGTGGATTAAATTTAAACCAGTACGGCGTTGCCTCGCCTTGCCGTACTATCTGTACTGTCTGCGGCTTCGTCGCCTTGTCCTAATTTAAATTTAATCCACTATAAACTTGTTTCGGGCGGAGCGGGGTGTTAAGGTAGCCGGTACCGACAGGTTGACGAGGAATATTTTGATGAAACTGTATATTTACGACCATTGCCCGTTTTGCGTGCGTGCGCGGATGGCTGCCGGGCTGTTTGGCGCGGACGTTGAAGAAGCCGTGCTGGCAAACGACGACGAGGCAACGCCGATCGGTATGATCGGTGCGAAACAAGTGCCCATCCTGGAAAGAGAGAACGGTTCGTTTATGGGCGAGAGTTTGGACATTGTGCGCCATTTCGACCGAGAAGGCCGTCTGAAAGACGAAGTCCGCCCCGAGATACAGGCATGGCTGGACAAAGTCGGCAGTTACAACAATAAACTGGTTCAGCCGCGTACTGTTAAAATCGGTCTGCCCGAGTTCGCTACTGCCGAAGCAGTTAAATATTTTACAGACAAAAAAGAGAAAAACATCGGAAGCTTTTCTGCCAACCTGAATAAAACCGCCCAATATCTTGACCGCATCCATGAAGATCTGAACGATTTGGACGGTCTGATACATGAAGTTTCAGACGGCATAAACGGAGAAATCGGCATGGAGGATATTTTGGTTTTTCCTATTTTGCGCAACCTGACCGTAGTGCGGGGAATCGAATGGCCTCAAAAGGTGATAGGTTATCTGATGACGATGAGTGAAAAATCAGGCGTGCCGCTTTATTTTGACAGGGCATTGTAAAACAGAAAAACGCAGCAGGCAGGGAAGCCTTGCTGCGTTTTTCTGTGGTTGGCAAATACGGCGGTACCGCCCGAAAACCACCAATTCAAATAAACCATCCGATGAGGGATTGAACCAGTATCATAACCAGCTGTACGACAGGGGTGACAAACATACCCAAACCCCCGGTCAGCATCAGTAGCAGGATAATCCACGTCCCATAGGGTTCGATTTTGCGGAACGCTTGCGAATATTTCGTCGGCAGAAAGGTGTCGATGAAAATGCCGCCGTCCCAAGGCAGGATGGGGATGATGTTGAGCGCGAACAGAATGGCGTTAATCAGGATGCCGTAATTTGCCATTTTTGCCAGCGGCATTTGGTATGCGTCGCCGATGAATGGGGCCAATACCCAAATCAGCCCCCACAAAAACGCCATTGCCAGATTCGACAGCGGACCGGATGCGGCAACATAACGCCAGGCAAGGCGAGGGTTGCGGAAGTTGCGCGAATCGATAGGGATAGGACGTGCCCAACCAAATAGAAACGGTGTGAACATCAACGTAATCAGCGGAAAGATTACCGTGCCGACCAAATCGATATGGGGTAGGGGGTTCAGTGTCAGCCTGCCGTATTGTTCGGCAGTGTTGTCTCCCCAGTAGCGCGCCGTATAGCCGCGTACCACCTCCCTGACGGTAATGGCAAGCAGTACGGGCAGGACAGCAAGCAAGAATACGCCCAAGTCAAAATTCCGAAACATGATTTTCCTTTAAAACAGGTGGTACGCAGCCGTAACCGGCTGCCGGATGAAGGGGGCAATATATCATTTAACCCGATTTTGTTGGAATGGGAAAACAGGCAGATCCGCTCCGTTTGTCTGCCGGTATCTGATAATTTGTCATAACATATTGTTTTAATATGGATTTTAATAATATGAAAACAGTATTCAGATAAAGGTAAATAATAAAAATAGGTTGCAAATAGGAATTGTTGCTATTATTATGCCCGAATTATGGATAAAGAACGAATTTTAACCCCCGCAGTCGTGTTTTCCGTCGCACTGCTGCATTTGGGAATGGTGGCATTGCTCTGGCAGGCGCACAAGCTGCCCGTGATAGAGTCAGGCAATGTTATTGAATTTGTCGATTTGGGCGACTTTGGCGGAGGGGACGGCGCACCCGAAGGCGCAGGCGCGCCTGCCGCGCCCGAACCGCAACCCGAGCCTGAGCAGCCCAAACCTGTCGAGCCGCCCAAACCGGTTTTGAAGCCGGTGGTTACAAAAAAGGCGGATGCAGATATTCAGCAGCCCAAGGAAAAGCCGAAACCCGAAGAAAAACCGAAACCAGAGCCTAAGCCGGAAGTGAAGCCGACTCCCAAACCGGTTGAGAAAACGGTAGAGAAGCCGTCTGAAAAACCTGCCGAATATCCCGGCAATACTTCCGCCAAAGCCGGCAGCGAGCACGGCGGGGGAGAAGGTAAGGGAACCGGTACCAAAGGTGACGGAACGGGGCGCGGAGAAGGCAGCGGTAAAGGCAGCGGCGGAGCCAAAGGCGAGCATGGGGAAGGAACCGGCGGCAGCGGCGGCGGAACAGGTGCCGGCAGCAGTAAAGGCAATCCCCTGCGTGCCAACGGCAGTATTCCGCGACCGCCTTATCCTACGCTTTCTATGGAAAACGATGAACAGGGTACGGTTGTCCTGAGTGTGATGGTATCTCCGGGCGGTCATGTCGAGTCCGTCAAAGTGGTGAAAAGCAGCGGTTTTTCCCGTTTGGATAATGCAGCACGCAAGGCGGCGCAAAACGGGCATTTTCAAGCCAATGCTTGGACGGAGTTTAAAGTTCCCGTTAAATTTGAATTGAATTAGGCTGTTGTCGCGGCAGTTTGCGGCAGCTTGGATTTTTGATTTGTTTTTATCAGTTTTGGAATCATTATGGATTTGAAATTAGTGTTTGAATCAGGCGATGTCGTCCTGATCGGTGTGTTTGTGTTGATGTTGCTGATGAGTATCGTAACATGGTGTCTGATTGTCTTACGCAGCATTAAGCTGTATCAGGCTCGCAAAGGCAATACGGTTGTTAAGCAGCATATGAGCAATACTTTGTCTTTGAACGATGCGCTTGAAAAAGTGCGTGCCGTTGACGCTCCCCTGTCCAAACTGGTGCAAGAGGCATTGCAGTCGTACCGCAACTACCGTCAAAATGAAGCTTCCAAATTGGCTCAGGCGCTGCCGTTGAACGAGTATTTGGTCATTCAAATTCGCAACAGTATGGCCCAGATTATGCGTCGCTTTGATTATGGTATGACCGCGCTTGCCTCCATCGGTGCGACCGCACCGTTTATCGGCCTGTTTGGTACGGTTTGGGGGATTTACCATGCCCTGATCAATATCGGACAAAGCGGACAGATGAGTATTGCGGCGGTTGCCGGTCCGATCGGCGAGGCATTGGTTTCTACTGCGGCGGGTCTGTTTGTGGCGATTCCTGCTGTGTTGGCGTACAACTTCCTCAATCGCGGTGCGAAGACGCTGACTCAGGATTTGGATGCGATGGCGCATGATTTGCATGTCCGCCTGTTGAACCAAAAGGATTAATGAAATGGCATTCGGTTCGATGAATTCCGGCGATGACTCGCCGATGTCCGACATCAACGTTACGCCGTTGGTGGACGTGATGCTGGTTTTGCTGATTGTATTTATGATTACCATGCCGGTGCTGACGCATTCCATTCCTTTGGAATTGCCGACCGCGTCCGAGCAGGCAAACAAGCAGGATAAACAGCCTAAAGATCCCTTGCGCCTGACGATTGATGCAAACGGTGGTTATTATGTCGGCGGAGATTCTGCAAGCAAAGTGGAAATCGGGGAAGTGGAAAGCCGTCTGAAAGCTGCCAAGGAGCAGAATGAAAACGTGATTGTGGCAATTGCGGCAGACAAGGCGGTGGAATACGATTATGTAAACAAAGCGTTGGAGGCCGCCCGTCAGGCAGGGATTACCAAAATCGGTTTTGTAACCGAAACCAAGGCGCAATAAAGTTTGACGTTTGAACGAATGCCGTCTGAAAGCCTTTCAGACGGCATTTTTGTATCGGTCGGTTTTATGGTTTGACCGCTGCGTCTCCCAAACGGCTGCGGAAGTTTTCCAAATTTACGCCTGCCGCTTCTACGCGGCGGATGATTTCGTCAACCGGCATACCTTCTGCCGCCCGGCGGAAGCCCCACAGGAGGGAGCAGCGCGTACCGGTTCGGCAATAGGCAAGGACGGGATATTCGGCTTGTCCGATGAGTTGTCGGAAGGTTTCGACATCGTGTTTTTGGATGTCGCGTGCGGTAACGGGTTGGTGATGGAATCCGGTAACGCCTGCTTGTTCCAACCACTGTTTGATTTGGGCGAAGTCGGGCTGCGATTCTTCTTCGCGGTCGGGGCGGTTGCAGACGACGGTTTTGATACCCAGTAGCGAGATTTGTTCCGCATCGGCTTTAGTCAGTTGTGGGGAGATGTAGAGATGTTCGTCAAGTTTTAGAATCGCCATTTTATTTCCTTTGTTTTGCGGTTGGTTTTCAGACGGCATTTTGTGTGCAATGCCGTCTGAAAGTTTAACCGAACAACCAGTTTTCCAACAGGTTCCGGTCTGTGATATGTAGGATGGCAGTATCCGCCGCCGCTGCCTGAACCGTCAAGACGGTTTGACGCAATATGCCTGCACGGAAGAAGTGGATATTGATTCTTGCATTGACGTGGTATCGGGCCCATTGTGCGGCAAAGTCGGTGCAGGCATAACCGTCTAAAGCAATGATTTTGTCTTGCGGGCACAGTGCCGCAGATTCCGCGCTGCCGCCGTTGAAGACATGGGTCAGGACGATGTGGTCGGCGTTTTGTTTGAAACGTGCGCCGAAATCGCCTGTCGGTGGGACGGGGCAGATGTGTTCCGCGTATCCGCCGCCGTGTTGTCGGGGAAGTGGTAGGAAGGTCAGTCCCACGCCTGCGGTTGCCAGGCATTCGGCAAGCGGCAAATCTTCGGTACTGTATAACGCTTTTTGGAAAAAATCTTCCAAATCCAAGCCGGTTATTTCCTGACAGCGGATTTGCCAGTGTTTTTCCGGAATACCCGAGTGTGTGTCCCTCCACTCCCGATAGAGTTTGTCCATTACCGTATCGAGAGAATGTCTGCCGCCGCTTTTGTTCCGTATCAGCAAATCAAGGCACAATGCGGCAAGCGCGCCTTTTTGGTAGTAGCTGACGATGGCGTTGGGGCTGTTTTCATCCGGTTTGTAGAATTTGTTCCACGCGGTAAAACTCGATTCCGTCAAGGTCTGCCTCAAACGGCCGCGGGTTTGTTGTACGCGCGTAATACCTTGTGCCAGCAGGTTTAAATAAGATTCGGGCGAGATGGTGCGGCTGCGTGCCAAAAACAAATCGTCGTAATAGGATGTAATGCCTTCGAATGCCCATAGTTGTTCGGTATAGTTTTCTTTGTCGAGGTCATAAGGGGCGAACGCGGCAGGTTTGATGGATTTGACGTTCCACGCGTGAAAATATTCGTGGGAGAAAAGTCCGAGCAATGTGGTGTAGGCATCGTCGGCATCGGTCATACCGTACGGCGGAAGGCTGTGGCGGTCGGCGAGTAGGGCAGTGCTGTCGGCGTGTTCCAAACCGCCGTAAATATGGTCACCGACGTGGAGCAGGAACAAATATTTTTGAAACGGGGCAGGGGAGGAAAACATTGTCAATTCAGTTTCGCAGATTCTCTTGAGGTCTGAAATCAACCTGTTGTGGTCGAAGTCGGGATAGATGCCGCTTAGGGCAATCGTGTGCGGAATGCCTGCCGCCTCAAAATTTAAAAATTCAATCAAGCCCATCTCGACAGGGCGGTCAATCAATTCGGCATAAGATGCCGTCTGAAAGACAAACCTCCCTGTTTCCGGCAGTGTTGTGGCAATACGCCATTCGGGTGGAATGCCCGTCAATTCCAAGCGGTGCGGCAGCGTTTCCGTTCCTTCGACTTTCAAAAACAGGCACGATCCGTCAAAAAAACCTCGTTCCGTAGACAGGAAAGAACCTCGAACCGACAAATCGAATGCATATACGGTGTAGCAGATTTGCCACTCGCCGCGTATGGAGGCAGCGTGCCAGCGGTTTTTTGCAATTTGGTCGAGTCGGACGGGCACACCGTTGCAGGATGCATCGATAGATGTAATGTGGCGGGAAAAATCCCGAATCAGATAACTGCCGGGAGTCCAGTTCGGGAGGCTTATTTCTATTGGAAAATCATCATCTTGTGTGAATGTCAGCAGGATGTGCCATTCATGGTCTAGAGGGGAGGGGGTGATTTTATAATTAATCATGGCTATTAAATATATCGTTAAATATTATTGATAAAATGTCTTTAAAATGCAGCTTAATCTACATCAATAAAGTGTTATAAAAAAGGGGGCTTGAAAAACAAAGCAATGTCAAACGGGTTATAATTTATTATAACAATATGATTTATATATAATAAAAAACAAATTAAGAAATAGGCACTCCGGCGGTGGGAATGTAATTCCGCTTGGCGTAATAAGGCAGATATGTTAAATTTAGAAAAAATTACGCTTGCCCAAGTTGTACCTTAAGAGGTCGCAAAGGTGGGCAGGATAAAAAATTTTTATTCCCATAATTCATGGAGACTCTCATGGACACACAAACTTACAACTACAAAGTGGTGCGCCAGTTCGCTATCATGACTGTAGTTTGGGGTATCGTGGGTATGTTGGTCGGCGTTATCGTAGCTGCCCAACTGTTTGCTCCCGCCCTTGATTTATCGGACATCGGTCCTTGGTTTCACTTCGGTCGTCTGCGTCCGCTGCACACCAATGCGGTTATTTTCGCATTCGGAGGCTGCGGCCTGATCGGCACATCATACTACGTTGTCCAACGTACTTGTAATACCCGCCTGTTTGGCGGCTGGCTGCCGGCATTTACCTTTTGGGGCTGGCAGGCGGTAATCGTTGCCGCTGCTGTCAGCTTCCCTATGGGTTGGACTCAAGGTAAAGAATATGCCGAGCTCGAATGGCCGATCGACATTCTGATTACTTTGGTTTGGGTTGCATACGCCATCGTATTCTTCGGTACGATTGCCAAACGTAAAATCAAACATATCTATGTTGCCAACTGGTTCTATGGCGGCTTTATTTTGGCGGTCGCACTTTTGCACATCGTTAATAACATCAGCATCCCGGCAGGTTTGATGAAGTCGTATCCCGTCTATTCCGGTGCGATTGATGCTATGGTTCAATGGTGGTACGGGCATAACGCCGTGGGCTTCTTCCTGACTGCCGGCTTCTTGGGTATGATGTACTATTTCGTACCCAAACAAGCAGGTCGCCCTGTTTATTCCTACCGCTTGTCTGTCGTTCACTTCTGGGCGTTGATTTTCACCTATATGTGGGCGGGTCCGCACCATCTTCACTACACTGCGCTGCCTGACTGGACGCAATCTTTGGGTATGGTTCTGTCCTTGATTCTGTTCGCACCCTCTTGGGGCGGTATGATTAACGGCATTATGACCTTGTCCGGCGCGTGGGACAAACTGCGTACTGACCCAATTCTGAAATTCCTGATTGTTTCCCTGTCCTTCTACGGTATGTCTACCTTTGAAGGTCCGATGATGTCGATTAAAACGGTCAACGCATTGAGCCACTATACGGACTGGACTGTCGCGCACGTTCATGCAGGTGCATTGGGTTGGGTAGGTTTTGTAACTATCGGTTCTGTTTATTACATGATTCCTCGCCTCTTCGGTAAAGAACAGATGCACAGCACCAAACTGGTAGAAGCACATTTCTGGATTGCCACCATCGGTGTGGTACTGTATATCGCTGCTATGTGGATTGCCGGTGTAATGCAGGGTTTGATGTGGGGTTCTTTGAACGATGATGGTACTTTGACTTATTCGTTTGTTGAATCCGTAAAACGTACCATGCCTTATTACATGATTCGTTTTGCAGGTGGTTTATTGTATCTGAGTGGTATGTGCATTATGGCGTACAACGTGTACCGCACAGCCATCAGTGGTAAAGCAGTCGATGCTGAAATCCCTGCGGTTCCCCAAACACAGCACCACTAAAATACTAAGGAAGATAGGCTACCAAAATGAAATTACAACAATTGGCCGAAGAAAAAATCGGCATCCTGATTGTGTTTATCCTGCTTGTAGTCAGTGTCGGTCTGTTGATTGAAGTTGTGCCCTTAGCCTTTACTAAGGCGGCAACACAGCCGGCACCGGGCGTGAAGCCTTACAATGCCCTGCAGGTTGCCGGACGCGATATTTACATCCGTGAGGGCTGTTACAACTGCCACTCTCAAATGATTCGTCCGTTCCGTGCGGAAACCGAGCGTTACGGTCATTACTCTGTTGCCGGGGAATCGGTTTACGACCATCCGTTCCAATGGGGTTCCAAACGTACCGGTCCTGATTTGGCACGTGTGGGCGGCCGCTATTCCGACGAATGGCACCGTATCCACCTGCTGAATCCCCGTGATGTCGTGCCTGAGTCCAATATGCCGGCATTCCCATGGCTTGCACGCAATAAAGTCGATGTCGATGCAACTGTTGCCAACATGAAGGCTTTGCGTAAAGTAGGTACTCCTTACAGTGATGAGGAAATTGCGAAAGCACCTGAGGCTTTGGCAAACAAATCCGAGCTGGATGCTGTAGTCGCCTATCTGCAAGGATTGGGTCTGGCTTTGAAAAACGTAAGGTAACATCATGGATATTAACGGTATTCGCGCTCTTTTCACGGTATGGATCTTTATCTGCTTCCTGTTGGTACTCTATATCGTCTTCAACAGGCGGAATAAGAAAAATTACGATGATGCCGCAAACAGCATTTTTGATGAAAACCAAGATGCGCAAGATAAGAAAAGCGAAAACCGTTAATATTGTGATAACGGAGCAAAACAATGAACACAACATCCCAATTTACCAGTAACTTCTGGAATATATATATTGCAGTTATTGTCTTACTGAGCTTTATCGCTTTGGCTTGGCTGCTGCTGTCTCAAAATGTTGTCAAACGCCCGAAGAAGGGCGAAGAAGTACAAACTACAGGCCATGAGTGGGACGGTATTGCCGAATACGACAACCCGCTGCCGCGCTGGTGGTTTTGGCTGTATGTTTTGACATGGCTGTTCGGTATCGGTTATCTGGTTATGTATCCGGGTGTCGGCGACTACAAAGGCCTGCTGAAATGGACCAGCCACAACCAATATGAAAAAGAGGTCAAAAAAGCCGATGAGCAATACGGCAAACTGTATGCCAAGTTTGCGGATATGCCGATTGAAAAAGTGGCAAAAGACCCACAGGCCAAGCAAATCGCCCAAAACCTGTTCAATACCTACTGTATCCAGTGCCACGGCTCTGATGCCAAAGGTTCTAAAGGTTTTCCGAATCTGACCGACAGCGATTGGTTGTGGGGAGGTGATCCCGATAAAATCCACGAGACCATTGAAAAAGGCCGTGTTGCTACCATGCCTGCATGGGGTCCTGCTTTAGGTGAGGAAGGCGTAAAAGACGTTGCGCATTATGTGATGTCTCTTTCAAAACCCAAAGGCCAGTATGATGAGGAACGTGCTGCACGCGGACAAGCCTTATTCAGCGGTCCGCCTGCCAACTGTTTCACTTGCCACGGCGATAAGGGACAAGGTATCCAAGGTTTGGGTCCGAACCTGACTGATGACGTGTGGTTGTGGGGCGGTACGCAAAAATCCATTATTGAAACCATTACCAACGGCCGTAGCAGCCAAATGCCCGCGTGGGGACATTTCTTGGATAAAGACAAACTGCATATTATGACTGCTTATGTATGGGGTCTTTCCAATAAAGACGGTAAAGCTCCGGTGAAAAAAGCCGAGCCTGCACCGACTCCCGCACCGGCAGCAGAACCCGCAGCATCTGCTCCTGCAGAAGCAGCACAAGCCGCTTCTGAAGCTAAACCTGCCGCAGCAGAACCTAAAGCCGAGGAAAAAGCCGCACCTGCTGCCAAAGTAGACGGCAAACAGGTTTATGAAACCGTTTGTGCCGCCTGCCATGGCAATGCGATTCCGGGTATTCCCCATGTCGGCACCAAAGCCGATTGGGCCGACCGCATCAAAAAAGGTAAGGACACATTGCACAAACACGCAATCGAAGGTTTCAATACGATGCCCGCAAAAGGCGGTCGCGGCGATTTGAGCGATGATGAGGTTAAAGCTGCGGTTGACTATATGGTCAACCAGTCAGGCGGCAAATTCTAACCGTTGTTTTCCGACTTTGTCGGATGCAGAAATCCGGATTCATATCGAATCCGGATTTTTTATTTTGAATGGAAATCCTGTTTTTGATTTATGCCGTCTGAAAGTGGGAATTTTGATGCTTAAGCGGTCAGACCGACTGATATTTTTGTATGGTTTAAAGAATGGTGCAGTTGGGTGTCGGACAGCATTGTTTGATGCTTTCAGACGGCATATAGGTTTGTTTCTTCAAAATGGAATCTTTTTTCATATGTTGCAAAAAATATTGATTTTAGTCATAAAGAATTAGTCTTTATTATTTATAATCGCGCATCATCACGATAACTCTAATTTCAAAAGGACGATTAATGGATACACAAATCAAAACTGAAGCCGGTCAGCAGAATAACCGGCGTTATCTGACCGTTTGGAGATGGCATTTTTATGCCGGTTTGTTGGTTATGCCCTTCTTGACCCTGCTTGCCGTTACGGGTTTGGGTATGCTGCTGTTTGCCAATATTACCGGCAAGGAGGGCGAGCGGATTCATGTTGTGCCGCAGGCAACGGTACAACCTCTGTCTGTTCAGGCAGAAGCGGCACGCAGTGCCGTTAATCCGGAGACTTCGTCCGTCGTCCAATATATTGCACCGCGTGCCGATGATATGGTTGCCGTGTTCCGTGTCAACAATGAGGGCAAGGCAACGATGGTCGCGGTCGATCCTTATACGGCACAAGTGGTCAACACCATGCCGCGCAATCATGGTTGGTATCACACGATGGATGAAATCCACAGCGATATGATGCTCGGCGCGGCAGGCGATTATCTTTTGGAAACGGCGGCTTCACTGACCATTATTATGGTTGTCAGCGGCTTGTACCTTTGGTGGGTGAAACGGCGCGGCATCAAGGCGATGCTGCTGCCGCCAAAAGGCAGGGCGCGTTCTTGGTGGCGGAATCTGCACGGCGCGTTTGGAACTTGGGTGTCGTTGATTTTGCTGTTGTTCTGTCTGTCCGGAATTGCTTGGGCAGGTATTTGGGGCGGCAAGTTCGTGCAGGCTTGGAGTCAGTTCCCGGCCGGCAAATGGGGTGTCGAACCGAACCCTGTTTCAGTCGTGCCGACCCACGGCGAGGTATTGAATGACGGCAAGGTTAAAGAAGTGCCGTGGATTTTGGAGCTTACGCCTATGCCTGTTTCAGGGACGACTGTGGGCAAAGACGGCATTAACCCCGACGAGCCAATGACATTGGAAACCGTCGACCGTTTTGCGCGGGAAATCGGTTTCAAAGGGCGTTATCAGCTGAATTTGCCCAAAGGCGAGGACGGCGTATGGACTTTGTCGCAAGACTCTATGAGTTACGATATGATTAGTCCGTTTGCCGATCGCACGGTGCATATCGACCAGTACAGCGGAAAAATTCTTGCTGACATCCGCTTTGACGATTACAACCCGTTCGGTAAATTCATGGCGGCAAGCATTGCGCTGCATATGGGTACTCTGGGTTGGTGGAGCGTATTGGCAAACGTCTTGTTCTGCCTTGCCGTGATTTTTATCAGTATCAGCGGCTGCGTGATGTGGTGGAAACGCCGTCCGACCGGAGCGGTGGGCATGGTTCCGCCGGCACAGAAAGTCAAACTGCCGGTTTGGTGGATGATGGCATTGCCGCTATTGGCAATCGCATTGATCTTCCCGACCGCGCTGCTTGCCATTGCCGTGATTTGGCTGCTGGATACCTTGCTGCTGTCGCGGATTCCTGTTTTGAGGAGATGGTTTAAATGACCCGATGCCGTCTGAAGCGTTCAGACGGCATTTTGTTTGAAGGCGGGCGGGGGAAAGGCTATATAATCCCGAATACTTGACCACAGCTTCTGTTTGAAATCATGTTTTATTTGTATCAATCCAACCGTCTTGAAACGCTGGCGGCACTGTTTGCCCACATTCAAAAAGTCAAACCGCTGAAATCGGCTTTACAGCCCGAACAGATTATTGTGCAGAGTCAGGGGATGCGCCGCTACCTCAACACCTGCCTCGCCCGCGATTTGGGCGTGGCGGCGAATTTGTCGTTCAGCCTGCCTGCCGGTCTGACGTGGAAGTTGATGAAAAAACTGATTCCCAGCATTCCGGAACTCAGCCCGTTTGCACCCGAAGTCATGCGCTGGCGGCTGCTGGATTTGTTCCGCAGCGAGGCATTCCGGAATACGGCAGAATTTGAAGATGTGAGGAATGTGCTGCAAGACTATCTAGGCAGCGGCGAATCGGCAGATTATCAGCTTGCTGGCCAGCTTGCAGACATATTCGACCAATACCTCGTGTATCGTCCCCAGTGGATAGATGCTTGGCAGCAGGGCAGGCTGCTCGGTTTGGGCGACGATGAAATCTGGCAGTCCAAACTGTGGCGTTACCTCGACGACGGCAGGCAGAGCGCGCCGCACCGTGTCGCGTTGTGGGAAAAGCTGTTGGAATCTTTGAGCAGTGATAAGCTGCCCGAGCGTTATTTCGTGTTCGGCATTTCCACGATGGCGCCGATGTATCTTCAGCTTTTGCACAAGCTGTCCGAATATTGCGACGTGTTCGTGTTTGCACTCAATCCGAGCGGGATGTATTGGGGCAACGTCATCGAAGCGGCGCAAATCCTCAAAGGCAGCGGCGATCCCGATTTAACTCAGGCAGGGCATCCGCTGCTCGCCTCATTGGGCAAGCAGGGGCGGGACTTTTTCGACTTTTTGAACGAAATGGAAATAGAAGGAGAAACGCCGGTATTTGAAGAAGGCGGGCGCGATACGCTTTTGCACGCCCTGCAAACCGATATTCAAAATCTGAAAATGCCGTCTGAAACGGCGGGAAGCGTCAACACGGGCGACGGCTCGATACGCATCGTATCGGCACACAGCCCTTTGCGCGAATTGCAGATACTCAAAGACAAGCTGTTGAAAATTCTGCATGAACATCCCGATTGGCAGCCGCACGATATCGCCGTATTAACCCCGAATATCGAATCCTATACGCCTTTTATCGAAGCCGTGTTCGGACAGGCGCAGCCCGGTGCGCAGGCATTGCCGTATTCCGTGTCAGACGTGAAAATCAGCCGCCGCCAACCACTGTTTCATGCTTTGTCATGCCTGTTCGACTTGTTGGAAAGCCGATTTGAAGTCGATAAAGTGCTTGTGCTTTTAGAAACCGCGCCCGTGTTGCGTCGTTTCGGACTGACTGAGGACGATTTACCGCTTTTGCACGATATGGTTGCCGATTTGAACGTTCACTGGGGTTTGGACGGAGAAATGCGCGGCGGCACGGATCAGCTGTTCACCTGGAGGCAGGCGGTAGAACGCATGATATTGGGCTGGATGCTGCCCGAAGGCGGCAATCCGATGTGGCAGGATGTCAGCGCGTGGTATGCCGACGTGAATCAAACCGCCATGTTCGGACGTTTTGCCGCCTTCCTCGAAACCCTGTCGGATATTGTACGGATATGGCGGCAACCTGCGACGGTCGGCGAATGGGTGGCGCGTTGCCGGGATTTGCTTGAAATATTGTTCCAAGCCGAAGCCGATGACCAAAAGGCAGTCCAAAATCTCGAAAACGAATGGGTCAAATGGCAGGAAGAGAGTACTCTGGCTGGGTTCGTCGGACAGTTGCCGCAACAAACCGTCATCCGCCACATCCGCCGCTTCCTCGACAGCGAAAGTGAGGCAGGCTTTTTACGCGGCGGCATCACTTTTTGCAGTATGGTGCCGATGCGCAGCCTGCCGTTCAAAGTCATCTGCCTGTTGGGTTTGAACGACGGAGATTTTCCCCGCAATACCAAAGCCGCCGTATTCGACCTGATTGCCAAACATCCCGCCAAAGGCGACCGAGCTCGTCGCGATGACGACCGCTACCTGTTCCTTGAAGCTCTCATCAGCGCGCGTGAAATCCTGTATTTGTCCTACATCGGGCGCGATATCCGCAAAGACGAAGAGCTTGCCCCGTCTTCGCTGTTGGGCGAACTCATCGATACCGTTGCCGCTATGGCGGGCATCGGCAGCCGCCAACTTGCACAAAACTGGATAGAACAGCATCCGCTGCAAGCCTTCTCGCGCCGATATTTCCAAGAAGGCGGACGTTCAGACGGCATATTCGGCACGCGTACCGACTACGCCGCCGCGCTCGGACAAACGCCCGAACCGCCGCAACCCTTTTTCGACCAATCCGTAGAAAACGCCGAACCTGTTGCCGAAATCGGACAGGACGAATTTATCCGTTTCTGGCGCAACCCCGTCAAAGTATGGCTTCAGCAGCAGCTTGCGTGGAGCGAACCCCATATCGGCGAAGCCTGGGAACCGGCCGAGCCCTTCGAACCGCAACATGCCGAGCAAATCGCCGAAATCTATATCGAGGCGCGCCGCGAAGGACAAGATTTTTCTCAAACCGCTGCCCGCATCGGGGCGGAAAGCCTGCTGCCGTCGGGAGAGTTGGGCAGACTTTGGCAGCAGTCTTTCCAACTTGCCGCCAAACAAATCGATACGGCGGTTTTAAACAGCCCCAAACTGCCACCGCTTTCATACGCCATACCGTCGGACGGACAAATCCTGAAAGGCAGCTTGGGCAGGTTGTACCGGTGCGGACAGGTGTTTTACGCCTACGGCAAACCCAACGCGCCGCAACGTGTGGCTTTTTTGTTGGAACACCTGATATTTTGCGCCGTCATGCCGTCTGAAGCCGAAACGCGGCAAACCTTTATCGTCAGATCCGGAGAAACAGAAGTATTGGCGGAAATCGCGCAAGACAGGGCATTGCAGCTATTGTCGGAATGGATTGCATTTTTTAATATCGGACAAAACCGCCCGCTGCCGTTTTTTGCCAAGACTTTGCTTGCCGCCGCCGAAACATTGGCCGAAAAAACGGATTGGGATGCGGCACTGAAAAAAGCCCAAACCGCCTATTACGGCAGCAAAGTCAGCAAAGGGCAGAAAGACTATACCGAAGTTGCCCTCGTTTTCGGCGGAGGGGAAGAACCACTCGAACAGCCCCTGTTTGAAAACCTCGTCCGCCTGCTTGCCGACACGCTTGCCGCAGCGGAAAAAAGGGAAGAGGCCGGAGCAGCATAGAAAAAGCATAACAGGATAGAAAGACAAATGCCGTCTGAAAACAGCAAAAAGGTTTTCAGACGGCATTGCTACCAAGGCTTGATTATTTCCGGCGCAGGCAGGGATGGCTTTCCAAGTTGTCCATCATTATCCCGATGATGCGCGGGGCGGTTTTACCCAAATCGAAACGTTCGCAGGAAGAGAACCACCGCCAAATCAGCCCGTCCAAGGTTGATTTGATGAAGATAACTGCCGTTTCCTTGTCCAAATCGTCAGCCAAATCCTGATTTTCCACCGCTTCGGTCAAAACGGCGGTAATTTTCTCGCGCCAGATTGCCTGATGCTTGCGGGCAATAGCGATAACGGCGGCGTTTTGTTCCGTATGTTCGCACTTTAAAAACAGGATGTTGTGGAATTTGTAGTGGATGTCGTTGCTTTGCAGCCGCTCGAAAAAGTGCAGCAGCGTGTGGCGGAATACCGTCCAAGAACCTCCTTCGGCATTTGCGGCATCTTGCGCGATGCAGTTTTCGATGTCGTCGCAGATACGTTGGAACAGCGCGTCGAACAAGTCTTCCTTATTTTTGAAATGCCAATAGAGCGCGCCGCGCGTTACGCCGGCGGCTTGGGCGATTTCGTTGAGCGAGGTGCGCGCAATCCCTTTGCGGTAAAAGGTTTCCAAGGCGGCAA
The DNA here is from genome assembly GCF_943181435.1 of Neisseria sp. Marseille-Q6792. Next base: position 1,117,292 of record NZ_OW969598.1, on the reverse strand, counting down.
GCATCAGGTGTTCTTTGGTTTTCAAGGCTTCGGTTTTGGTTTTTCTCATAATGGCGGTTTCGTTCCGGCGCGGTTTGACGGTTGGGATTATAAAAAAGACTTTGTATCCGTGCAATCGTGTATGTATAATAACACCCCTGAAATTGAGACAGTTTCCCAGTGCCGAAGTGCCGAACCCACCTGCTTTGCAACCCGTTTGAATACAGGGATGCCGAAGCAGGCGGTTTTGTATTTTGAAACGGGAATTTCTGTTAAATCTAAAATCCTTTAATAAAATCATACAGATAGGATAAACAATGGCTTTTTATGCTTCTAAGGCGATGTGTGCGGCCGCGTTGGCTGCCGCCGTTGCATTGGCACTGTCGTCTTGCGGTAAAGGCGGAGACGCGGCGCAGGGCGGGCAGCCTGCGGGTCGGGAAGCCCCTGCGCCCGTCGTCGGTGTCGTAACCGTCCATCCGCAAACCGTTGCGTTGACCGTCGAGTTGCCGGGGCGTTTGGAATCGCTGCGTACTGCCGATGTCCGCGCCCAAGTTGGCGGCATCATCCAAAAACGCCTGTTCCAAGAAGGCAGTTATGTCCGTGCCGGACAGCCGCTGTATCAGATCGACAGTTCCACTTATGAAGCAGGTCTGGAAAGCGCGCGCGCCCAATTAGCCAGCGCGCAGGCGACCCTCGCTAAAGCCAATGCCGACTTGGCGCGTTACAAACCGCTGGTTGCCGCCGATGCCATCAGTAAACAAGAGTACGATGCGGCGGTAACGGCGAAACGTTCTGCCGAAGCAGGCGTTAAAGCGGCGCAGGCGGCAATCAAATCCGCCGGCATCAATCTGAACCGTTCGCGCATTACCGCGCCGATTTCCGGCTTTATCGGTCAGTCCAAAGTTTCCGAAGGTACGCTGTTGAATGCGGGTGATACAACTGTTTTAGCCACCATCCGCCAAACCAATCCGATGTATGTGAACGTTACCCAGTCTGCGACCGACGTGATGAAACTGCGCCGGCAGATAGCCGAGGGCAAACTGCTGGCGGCAGACGGTGCGATTGCGGTCAGCATCAAATTTGACGACGGCACGGTTTATCCTGAAAAAGGCCGCCTGCTGTTTGCCGATCCGACCGTTGACGAATCGACTGGTCAGATTACCCTGCGCGCCGCCGTACCGAACGATCAGAATATCCTGATGCCCGGCCTGTATGTGCGCGTGCTGATGGATCAAGTGGCGGTGGATAATGCATTCATCGTTCCGCAGCAGGCGGTAACGCGCGGTGCGAAAGATACCGTGATGATTGTGAACGCCCAAGGCGGCATGGAACCACGCGAGGTAACGGTCGCCCAACAGCAGGGCGCGAATTGGATTGTTACGTCCGGTCTGAAGGACGGGGACAAGGTGGTTGTGGAAGGCATCAGTATCGCCGGTATGACGGGTGCGAAAAAGGTAACGCCTAAAGAATGGATGCCGTCTGAAAACCAAGCCTCTGCCCCTCAAGCCGGCGTTCAGACGGCATCTGAAGCCAAACCTGCTTCTGAAGCGAAATAAGGAAGGCATCGATGGCTAAATTTTTTATCGACCGCCCCATTTTTGCGTGGGTTATTTCGATTTTCATTATTGCGGCGGGTATTTTCGGCATTAAAAGCTTGCCTGTTTCGCAATATCCGTCTGTTGCCGCACCGAATATTACCCTGAGGGCTACTTATCCGGGTGCATCCGCACAAGTGATGGAAGACAGCGTACTTTCCGTTATCGAGCGGAATATGAACGGCGTGGAAGGTTTGGACTATATGACCACTTCCGCCGATTCGAGCGGCAGCGGCAGCGTGAGCCTGACCTTTACGCCTGAAACCGATGAAGATTTGGCTCAGGTGGAGGTGCAAAACAAGCTTTCCGAAGTATTGAGCATGTTGCCTGCTACCGTCCAGCAATACGGCGTGACCGTATCCAAAGCGCGTTCCAATTTTTTGATGATTGTGATGCTGTCGTCGGATGTGCAGTCAACCGAAGAGATGAACGACTACGCGCAGCGTAATATCGTTCCCGAGTTGCAGCGTATCGAAGGCGTGGGGCAGGTACGCCTGTTCGGCGCGCAACGCGCGATGCGGATTTGGGTCGATCCTAAGAAACTGCAGAACTACAATTTGTCGTTTGCCGATATCGGCAGCGCGCTGTCGGCGCAGAATATCCAGATTTCCGCAGGTTCCATCGGTTCGCTTCCCGCTGTTCAGGGACAGACGGTTACGGCTACCGTAACGGCGCAAGGGCAGTTGAGTACGGCCGAAGAATTCGGCAACGTTATCCTCCGTGCCAATACTGATGGTTCTAATGTTTACCTGAAGGATGTGGCGAAAGTCGGATTGGGTATGGAAGACTATTCTTCCTCAACCCGTCTGAATGGTGTAAATACCACCGGTATGGCGGTGATGCTGTCCAACAGCGGTAATGCGATGGCGACGGCAAAGGCGGTTAAAGAACGCATGGCGACGTTGGAAAAATACTTTCCTCAAGGTATGAGCTGGAAAACCCCTTACGATACTTCCAAATTCGTCGAAATTTCGATTGAAAAAGTGATTCACACTTTAATCGAAGCGATGGTGCTGGTGTTTGTCGTAATGTACCTCTTCCTGCAAAACATCCGTTATACGCTGATTCCGACCATCGTCGTACCGATTTCCCTGTTGGGCGGTTTCGCCTTCATCTCTTATATGGGCATGTCGATTAACGTATTGACGATGTTTGCGATGGTTTTGGTCATCGGTATCGTGGTCGATGACGCGATTGTGGTGGTTGAAAACGTCGAGCGCATTATGGCGGGTGAAGGCCTGCCGCCTAAGGCTGCAACCAAAAAAGCAATGGGTCAGATTTCCGGTGCGGTAATCGGTATTACTGCTGTTTTGATGTCTGTATTCGTTCCACTGGCTATGTTCAGCGGGGCGACGGGCAATATCTATAAACAGTTTGCCCTGACGATGGCGGCATCGATAGCCTTCTCCGCCTTCCTTGCGCTGACACTCACACCTGCTTTGTGTGCCACGATGTTGAAGACCATCCCGAAAGGGCATCACGAAGAGAAAAAAGGTTTCTTCGGTTGGTTTAACAAAAAATTCGACAACTGGACACACGGCTACGAAGGCTGGGTTGCCAAAGTATTGCGCAAGACTTTGCGCATGATGGTTGTCTATATCGGCTTGGCGGTTGTGGGCGTATTCCTGTTTATGCGCCTGCCGACTTCTTTCTTGCCGACCGAAGACCAAGGCTTCGTCATGGTCAGCGTGCAACTGCCTGCGGGTGCGACCAAAGAGCGTACCGATGCGACGCTGGCGCAAGTTACACAATTGGCAAAAAGCATTCCTGAAATTGAAAACATCATTACCGTTTCCGGCTTCAGCTTTTCGGGCAGCGGCCAGAATATGGCGATGGGTTTTGCGATGCTTAAGGATTGGGACGAACGTAAAACCTCCGGCAGCGATGCCGTTGCGGTTGCCGGCAAGCTGACGGGTATGATGATGGGGACGCTTAAAGACGGTTTCGGCATCGCCATCGTTCCGCCTCCGATTATGGAGTTGGGCAACGGTTCGGGTCTGACCATCAACCTGCAAGACCGCAACAATACCGGTCATACCGCATTGCTGGCGAAACGCAACGAGCTGATTCAAAAAATGCGTACCAGCGGACTGTTTAATCCCAGTACCGTCCGTGCCGGCGGTTTGGAAGACGCGCCGCAGTTGAAAATCGACATTAACCGTGCCGCAGCGGCGGCGCAAGGCGTTTCTTTTGCCAACATCCGCACCGCATTGGCAAGCGCGCTGAGTTCGTCTTATGTCAGCGACTTCCCGAACCAAGGCCGTCTGCAGCGCGTGATGGTGCAGGCAGACGGGGATGCCCGTATGCAGCCTGCCGATATTTTGAACCTGACCGTGCCGAACAAATCCGGTATGTCTGTGCCGCTTTCCACCATTGCCACTGTTTCTTGGGAAAACGGTACGGAACAGAGCGTCCGTTTCAACGGTTATCCCTCGATGGAGCTGTCCGCTTCGCCCGCAACCGGCGTTTCCACCGGCCAGGCCATGGCGGCGGTTCAAAAAATGGTTGACGAATTGGGCGGCGGTTACAGCCTCGAATGGGGCGGACAGTCGCGCGAAGAGGCAAAAGGCGGTTCGCAAACCCTGATTTTGTACGGTTTGGCGGTTGCAGCCGTATTTTTGGTACTTGCCGCGCTTTATGAAAGCTGGTCGATTCCGCTGGCGGTCATCCTTGTGATTCCGTTGGGTTTGATCGGTGCGGCTGCGGGCGTAACCGGGCGCAATTTGTTTGAAGGATTGTTGGGCAGCGTTCCCTCGTTTGCCAACGACATCTACTTCCAAGTCGGTTTCGTTACCGTGATGGGTTTGAGTGCGAAAAATGCGATTTTGATTATCGAGTTTGCCAAAGACCTTCAAGCACAAGGGAAAAGCGCGGTCGAAGCCGCTTTGGAAGCAGCCCGCCTGCGTTTCCGTCCGATTATTATGACTTCGTTCGCCTTTATTTTGGGCGTGGTTCCCCTGTATATTGCCGGCGGTGCAAGTTCTGCCAGCCAGCGCGCCATCGGCACGACCGTATTCTGGGGGATGTTGGTCGGCACGCTTTTGTCCGTGTTCCTTGTTCCGCTTTTCTATGTGGTGGTGCGCAAATTCTTCAAAGAAACTGCACACGAGCATGAAATGGCGGTCAGACATGCATCAGAAGCGGGTATAACCGGTTCGGACGATAAACAATATTAAGCAAAATACCGTCTGAAAACCGCCGATTTTCAGACGGCATCGGGACTTTTTTATGAATACTACATTGAAAACCACCTTGACTTCTGTTGCAGCAGCCTTTGCATTGTCTGCCTGTACCATGATTCCCAAATACGAGCAGCCTAAAGTCGAAGTTGCGGAAACGTTTAAAAACGATACTGCCGACAGCGGCATCCGCGCCGTCGATTTGGGTTGGCACGACTATTTTGCCGACCCGCGCCTGCAAAAGCTGATCGACATCGCACTCGAACGCAATACCAGTTTGCGTACAGCCGTATTGAACAGCGAAATCTACCGCAAACAATACATGATTGAGCGCAACAACCTTCTGCCCACGCTTGCCGCCAATGCGAACGGCTCGCGCCAAGGCAGTTTGAGCGGCGGCAATGTCAGCAGCAGCTACAATGTCGGACTGGGTGCGGCATCTTACGAACTCGACCTGTTCGGGCGTGTGCGCAGCAGCAGCGAGGCAGCACTGCAAGGCTATTTCGCCAGCACCGCCAATCGCGATGCGGCACATTTGAGCCTGATTGCCACCGTTGCCAAAGCCTATTTCAACGAACGTTATGCCGAAGAAGCGATGTCTTTGGCGCAACGTGTTTTGAAAACGCGCGAGGAAACCTACAAGCTGTCCGAATTACGTTACAAGGCAGGCGTGATTTCCGCCGTCGCCCTGCGCCAGCAGGAAGCCTTGATTGAATCTGCCAAAGCCGATTATGCCCATGCCGCGCGCAGCCGCGAACAGGCGCGCAATGCCTTGGCAACCCTGATTAACCAACCGATACCCGACGACCTGCCCGCCGGTTTGCCGCTGGACAAGCAGTTTTTTGTTGAAAAACTGCCGGCCGGTTTGAGTTCCGAAGTATTGCTCGACCGTCCCGACATCCGCGCCGCCGAACACGCGCTCAAACAGGCGAACGCCAATATCGGTGCGGCACGCGCCGCCTTTTTCCCATCCATCCGCCTGACCGGAAGCGTCGGTACGGGTTCTGCCGAATTGGGCGGGCTGTTCAAAAGCGGCACCGGCGTTTGGGCGTTCGCGCCTTCCATTACTCTGCCGATTTTTACCTGGGGAACGAACAAGGCGAATCTTGATGTGGCAAAACTGCGCCAACAGGCACAAATCGTTGCCTATGAATCCGCCGTCCAATCCGCATTTCAAGATGTGGCAAACGCATTGACCGCGCGCGAGCAGTTGGATAAAGCCTATGCCGCTTTAAGCAAACAAAGCCGTGCCTCTAAAGAAGCGTTGCGCTTGGTCGGCCTGCGTTACAAACACGGCGTATCCGGCGCGCTCGATTTGCTCGATGCGGAACGCAGCAGCTATTCGGCGGAGGGTGCGGCTTTGTCGGCACAACTGACCCGCGCCGAAAACCTTGCCGATTTGTACAAGGCGCTCGGCGGCGGATTGAAACGGGATACCCAAACCGACAAATAACCGCCCAGGCAATAAAATGCCGTCTGAAACGATAAGGTTTCAGACGGCATTTCTTTCTTTAAAACGGTTTCCGGTGCCGGTCTGCCTTTTAAGACGGCAGGCCGTATCTGTTTAGAAGGTATGTTTGACGGTTGCGGTCAGGCTGCGCGGCGTGCCGTAAACATGAATATCCGGCATCGTGCGGTAGCGTTTGTTGAACACGTTTTCAAAGTCCAAACCGATGCGGGTGGATTTACCGATTTTGTAATGCGCGGTCAAATCCAGCGTGGCGTAGGGGCGTTGGGTCAATGCGGCTGCGGTGGCAGGGTTGATGTTTGCCGGGTATTCATCCAGCGTGTGGCTGCGGCTTTGCCAGTTGACGTTTGCGCCCAGGTTCAAACGGTCGGTAACGTCATACGCGGTAAAGAGTTTGAACAAATGAACGGGATAAGACGGATGCAGTTGCTTGCCTTCGCTGTCTTTGATTTTGGAACGCGCATAGGAAGCATTAAGCAGCCATTTGTCGCTCAGGCGGCCACCGATAGAGAGTTCCACGCCTTTTGTTGTAGTGTTGTCGGCTGCACGGTAGTATTTGTCCTTACCATTCGCGAATTTGCCTGCAACCACGCCCAAATGGTCGCGTTTGTTCATAAAGGCGGATGCGGAAGCGTTCAAACGGCCTTCAAACCACGAGGCTTTCAAACCGGTCTCGTAGGTTTTGCCGCGTTGCGGTTCGAGCGGTTTGCCGTCTTTGGTCAGGTAACGCACTTGCGGACGGAAAATGGTGGTGTAAGACGCATAGGCGGTCAGATTGTCGGCTATGTCGTAAGTCGCGCCCAAATAAGGAATGAAAACGTTTTGTTTGTGGCTGCTGTAAGCAAATTTGTTGCGCTCAGTGCTGTAACGGTACCGCCAATCTACAAAACGTCCGCCGCCGATTAATGCCAGCTTGTCGGTCAGTTTGAAACGGGTCGAACCGTAAACCGACAGGTTTTTCATATCGGCAAAACCGTCGCGCGAATACGGCATATCGGGTTTGGCGATGTTGCCGTCAAATTTACGCAAATCGGGAATCATCGACTCGCCTTCTCCATAGAAAGACAGGTTTTCTTTGTTGTCCTGATAGCTGATGCCCGCATTAAATTCGTGCGAGCGGCCCAACGCCGGATAGTCGCCGTCCAAAATCAGGGAAAAATTCTGGTCGCGGTATTTGCTGCGGTCGCGGTCTGAAGTGAAAAGCGCGGAGTAGTCGGTATCGATTTCGTATGTACCGGCAATGCCTGAAACGATGTCGCTTTTACCTGCCAGATAGCTGTAATTGCCTGTCAGTTTCCAGCCATTGTCAAACTCATGGCTGAGGGACGTGAACACTTCGGCACTGGTGTCTTTGCCGTAAGCCCATTTTGCCGAGGAATTGCTGCGCGGCGAAGCCTCAAACGGTATGAAACCGTTTTTCTTATTGCCTGCTGCCGTCAGATAGCTGAAACGCGAGCTGCCCTTATTGCGGAAACGGTGTATTTCCGTACCGATATTCCACTGAGTCTGAGGGGCAATGTCGTAGGAGAGAATGCCGTAGAACGTATGATTGTGGCGCGAAGTGTTCGGCAGGTAATCGCCGCCGTGGTCGCTGACCAAAATAGTGCGGCCGCGCAAGGTATTGTCTGCATTCAAAGGCTGATTGGCATCAAGGACGAAGCGGTAGTGCTTCCACGAACCGACACCGGCTTCGACGCTGACGGCAGGTTTGGCAGTCGGTTTTTTGCGTTCCAAAGCAACCGTACCGCCCGGTTCGCCCATACCGCCGTTGGACAAACCGCTTGCGCCGCGCACGACGACGACTTGGTCATACAACGTGCTGTCCAGATTGTTGGTACTGCGGCGGATGGCTTTACCCTCGTAAAGGAATTTGGGCGCGCCATCTACGGAAATGCTGTCAATCGCCTGACTGCGCGAAATAAACTGGCTGTGGCCGGAGACGTTGTTGCCCATTTTGCTGTGGAACACGCCCGGTGTTTGTTTCAATACGTCCTGCAGACTGTCCAAGCCTTGGTCTTCGATTTGTTTTGCCGTTATGACAGACAGGGATTGCGGTGTTTCACGCTGGGTCAGCTTGATGCCTGTGGCGGCGGAAGAAGCGGGGATGGTGTAGTTGGAAGCCGTTTGTTTTCCCAGTTCTTTGACGTGTATTTCCGGAAGGGCGGCAATGTCTGCGGCGGAGACGTGCGCGGCGCATAACAGCATGAGTGCGGATGATACGGCAAGCGCAGTGCGTGAAGGGCGGGGGGGGGGTGTATGCATGATTTTTCCTTTTGGTGGTTTGGCGGCAGGATTTTAGCAAAATGTTGTAATTATACTAGTTAGTGTAAATATTATTTAGGATTAGTTTGACTGTTGTCAAAATATATATAGTTATCTAGTTATAAGTATTTATATTATAGTGGATTAACAAAAATCAGGACAAGGCGACGAAGCCGCAGACAGTACAAATAGTACGGAACCGATTCACTTGGTGCTTCAGCACCTTAGAGAATCGTTCTCTTTGAGCTAAGGCGAGGCAACGCCGTACTGGTTTTTGTTAATCCACTATAACCCATTATAGGAGGGGCAAAAGGAAATGCTAGCGTGCTGTCGGATTGTTACATCTTACAAAAAATGCCGTCTGAAACGGACTCTGTTTCAGACGGCATTTTAAAATGCAAGCGTTTAGAACTTGGCTTGCAGCCTTAACCAGGCGGTACGGCCGGGTTCGTTCACGCGGGTGGTTTTGATGCCGGCGGCAGGATCGACAAATCCTCCGCTTCTGCTGACGAATTCGGCATAGGTTTTGTTAAAGACGTTGTCCACGCCGCCTTGCAGGGTGGCGTATTTGTTGAATTTCCAACCTGCATTGACGGAAAGTACGCCAAAGCCTGCGGATGCGCCGATGTCCTGACCGATGATGTTGCCCTGTCCTTTGGCGTAGCGGTTTTGTTTGGCAACGACTTTCCACAATGCGCCCGCGCTGAATTTGCCGTTGTCGAAGGCAAGGGTGTTGTTCCATTCGAGCGGAGGTGTTTGTGCCAACGGTTTGCCATCGGTACGGTTTTTACCGTAGGTATAGGCTAGGTTGCTGGCTATGCTCCAGTTTGGTGCAAACTGCCATTTCACTTCAATTTCGCCGCCTAGACGGATGGCATCGATATTGCGCGCGCTTAAGTCTGCACCATGATGATGACCGGAGTGTCCGCCTGCTGCCGGTGTGCCAGAGTGTCCGCCTGTCGCCGGAGCTGTCGGAGCATGGCTGCCGGGGTGTCCGCCTGTTGCCGGTGCCGTCGGAGTATGGCCAGAGTGTCCTGCGTGATGGTGTGCCATATGGCTATGTGCCGTCGTGCTGCCAGCGGCATGATGCATCATCATCGGTTTTGTCTCAACAATGATGAAGTCGTCAACTTTACCTGCAAACACAGAGGCGGAGACGTGCCAATTTCCACTGTTCCAAATCAGCCCTGCATCAAGTTGACGGTTGGTTTCTTTGCGGAGGTTTTCGGATTTTTTGCGTTCCCAGTAGTCGGGCGCACGTTGGGCGATGCCTAAACCTGCGTAGTATTTGGTATTGCCTGTTGTTTGCTCGAAACGGAAAAAGCCGGAAGTCAAAGGATATTTGGTTTTTTTGAGGGGATCGGAGTCGGCCTTGTCTTCGTATGTGCCTGTTACTTGGTCGTGCCGCAAACCGGCAATCAGTTTTTGCTTGTCGGTACGTTGCCAAGCCGCTTCGGCAAAGCCGCCCAGTTGGTCAAAGCTTTGTGTCGGAGCATATGCTTTTTCGGTGAATTTTTCATCGCCTGATCGTTCGGTATGGCGGTCGCGCATATAGTCGATGCCGGTTTGAAGGTTGACGTTGTCCCAATCGAAAGTGGCTTTCAGATTGCCGGTATCGGTGCGGCGTTTGGGGTTAATGGCTGCCTTGCCCATCATACCGACGGGGCGCAGGCTGTAGGTGTCCATCACGTGGTCGATTTCGCTGGATCCGTAGCGTGCCTCGATTTCGCTCAACCAGGGTGTGATATTGCGTTGGCTGATGCGGACATTCCATGCGTCGCGGTCGAATTTGCTGCCGTCCATCATGCGGTCGGCGTAGGCAGCCTTACCGCGGCTGCGTTCGTATGTACCGGCGATGGTGGTGTTTTTGGTCGGGGTAACGCCCAACTGAACCATTTGGCCGTCGCGTTTGAAGTTGGAATGTACGCGGTTGCCTGCCCCGTCTTTATAGTCGTCGGATTCGTTGTGTGAGACATTGAGGCGGGCATAACCGTATTTGCCGCCCGCACCTGCTTCAAAGGAGGCATCGCGTCTGCCGCTGCTGCCCAATGTGGTGCTGCCGTTGAAGGAGTAGGGTTGTTCGTGGAAGGTAGGATCTTTACGGACGAAATGAACCGAACCGCTGATCAAGCCCATCCCTTGGGTAACGGTTTGCGGACCTTTGGTTACGACAACTTCGTCAAAGGTGCTTGGGTGGATGTAGGAAGTAGGCGGGTCCATGCGGTTGGAACAGCCGCCGTAAACGAATTGGTCGTCTGCGTTGATGGCAAGGCGCGAGCCGCCCAAACCTCGGAATAATGGATCACCCGAGCTGCCGCCTTTGCGGATGATGCTCATGTTGGGGACAGATTGTAAAAGGTCTGCGCCATCCCCTGCCGGTAGGGGCTGGAGGGTGGCTTTAGGATTGAATTTGACTGTATTGGCTTTTTGCTGCTGTGTCCCGGTAACGGTAACGGGGGAGAGCTCGGCGGTTTCTTCCGCAACAGGGGCTGCCCATGCTTGACTTAGCGCGGCTGCGAGGGGAAGGAGTAGGAAGTGGGTAGTTTTCATATCAGTTTCTCTATATAGAAGGTTTTACGTTAATACTACTTAAGTAGTATATAGGACTAGTTTGCATGTTAAAAGGGGAATTATATTTTTTTTAACATATATCAATAAGAAAGATATGGGCTGTGCAAAAGAAATGCCGTCTGAAACATGACCTGTTTCAGACGGCATTTTTACGGATGTTTTATTTGTTAAAGAAAATCAGTGTCCACGGCAAAACATATGCCTGCAGGAGGGTCAGAAGGCCGACAAAGCTACAGAAAATCAGGCTGTGTTTCACGGTGAAGCGGAACAGGTTGGATTCCTTGCCCTCCAAGCCTACTGCCGCACAGGCGATGGCGATGGATTGAGGGGAAATCATTTTGCCTGTTACGCCGCCGGTTGTATTGGCGGCAACGGTCAGCTCGGGGGTAACGCCGATTTGGTGCGCCGTACTTGCCTGCAAAGAGCTGAATAAGGCATTTGCAGAAGTATCCGAACCTGTCAGGAATACGCCCAGCCAGCCAAGGAACGGTGAGAAGAACGGGAATACGGTTCCTGTCGCTGCGAGGATTAGCGCCAGTATGGATGACAATCCCGAATAGTTTGCTACAAAGGCAAAACCGAGTACCAAACCGATAGATAGGATGGACAGGCGCAGTTCTTTAAGTGTTTCAAAGAAAGTGCCGACGGCTTCGGAAGGTTTCATTTTCAGCAGGATTGCGGAAACGATGGAAGCAAACAGGATTGCCGTACCGACTGCGCCGAGGAAGTCAATTTTGAATACGGCGGCGTATGGTGTCGGTTCGCTGACGATGGGCGCGGCTTTTTGTACCAAGTTGTGCAGCATCGGCCAGTCGAATTTGATGGTGGCAACGCCCAAAGCCTCTTTTACGCCCTTAATCGTCCATACGCTGACGAAAACGGTCAGGATGGCAAAGGGCGACCAAGCTTTAATGATTTGTCCGGCAGTGTATTCGCCCGCTTTGCGTTCGGACGGTTTTTTCATGCCGTTGAATGTAAAGATTTCTTTAGGCTGCCATTTTCTCAAGAAGGCAGACAGGCAGATCAGGCTGACCAATGCGGAGGTAACGTCAGGCAACTCGGGGCCGATGAAGTTGGCGGTAATGAATTGGGTTGTGGCAAAGGATACGCCGGCAACCAGAACGGCAGGCCAAGTTTGGCGTATGCCGCGCATACCGTCCATCATGGCAACCAGCCAGAAGGGTACGATGACTGACAGGATAGGAAGTTGGCGGCCTGCTACCTGACCGATATGGTAAGGGTCGAGATTGGACACTTGACCGGCAACCAAGATGGGAATACCCATCGCGCCGAAAGCCACGGGCGCGGTGTTGGCAATCAAACACAAACCGGCGGCGTAGAGCGGATTGAAGCCCAAGCCTACCAGCAAAGAGGCGGTAATCGCCACCGGTGCGCCGAAACCTGCCGCACCTTCCAAGAAAGCTCCGAAAGAGAAACCTACCAAGAGCATTTGCAGGCGTTGGTCTTCTGTAATTGAAATAACGGAGGCACGGATAATATCGAACTGCCCTGTTTTTACGGTAATTTTATATAGGAATACGGCGGTAACGATAATCCAGGCAATCGGCCACAAGCCGTAAGCGAAGCCGTACAGCGCGGAAGAAACCGCCATACCCGCTGGCATCCCGAAGCCGAATACGGCAACGGCAAGCGCAATCAGCAGCGTATAAAGTCCCGCCTGATAGCCTTTCAGCTTCAGGACGGTCAGCGCAGTGAAGAAAAAAATGATGGGCAAGAGGGCTGCGGCTGCTGTCAGATACAGGCTGCCTCCTATTGCCGTGTAGTTTTGAACCCAAGTTTCCATAATTGAGCATCTCCGAAAATATTTTTATGATTAATAAAATTGGTCAAACCAATTAAGATAATACGACGCTACTTTACGAAACTTTAATATACCAGTCAATATATTTTTCAATACAAATGATGATTTTTAAAAGAATATTAATTTTATTCCTTAATAATCAAGATAGTATTTTATTTAAAAATGTAATTGAATGTAGTTCTGAAGGGGGTTGCCATGTTGGGCCTGTAATGCGGTTGACGGTGGGAGTGTTGTATTATTAGAATTTATGTTTGTTGGTCAGTCCAATTTTATTTATATTTCGGAGAAAGTTTGGCAGAAAACCGATAGAAGGAGAATGCGATTATGAAATTGATAAGGCCGCAGAAAATCAGCGATCAGGTATTGTCGGTATTGGAAGGCCGTATCGTGGAAGGGGTTTACGCGGAAGGGGGCAAGATTCCGCCCGAACGCGTTTTGGCGGAAGAGTTTGGCGTTTCGCGCCCGTCGGTCAGGTCGGCATTGAATGTTTTGGTTGCCCGTCAGGTTTTGGAAGCGAGGCAGGGCGACGGTTATTATGTTTCGGTCAAGCCGCAGCAGGATTTTTTGCAAAGTTGGCAGGAGCTTTTGGGCAAACATTCCAATTGGGAACAGGATGTTTTTGATTTCAGCTGCCACATCGAGGGCTGTATGGCGGCATTGGCGGCAGAACGCCGGACGGATGCCGATTTGAAGCGGATTGGGTTTTGGCTTGAAAAGTTTGAGGAGGCGTGCGAAAGCGGCAATTTGGAACATCAGAGCGAAGCCGATGTAAGCTTTCATCAGACGATTGCCGATGCGGCGCACAACCTGCTGTTCAGCCATTTGTCGGGCGGTTTGTTGAAAATGCTGTACCGGCAGACGCGCAGCAGCCTTATTTATCTGAATCAGGAAGAAGATCCGCGTCCGAAACTGATGGCGCAGCACCGCGTGCTGTATGAGGCGATATCGAACCGCCGACCGGGCGAGGCTTCGGAGGCGGCAAAGGCTCATTTGAATTATGTGGCGAGCAGCATATTGAAAGACAGGGAATATCAGAGCCGTAACCGCCACGCGGATACTTTGGCGCAAAACGATTTGAAGCGCGTGCAGGATTGGGCGGTGTGAATGCTGTTCAGACGGCATAGCGCGCCAACAATCGGACAGCCTTTTATTCAATGGAGCCGGTTTGCGCCCAAACGGAAATAAGCGGATTTTCACTTACAAACGGATGGAATCGGCCGGGTATCCAAACACAGGGAAAAAGGTTTGAAATGCCCCGAATAATGAAATGCCGTCTGAACAGCATTTGCGGTTCAGACGGCATTTTGTTTGCGGGGCGGCGGCGTTTGCTTAGAAACCTTGCGCCAGCATCGCATCGGCAACTTTGACGAAGCCGGCAATGTTTGCACCATTGACGTAGTTTACTTTGTCGCCGACTTTGCCGTATTTCAGGCAGGACTCGTGGATGCTTTGCATAATGCCGAACAGGCGTTGGTCGACTTCTTCACGAGTCCAAGACAGGCGGATGGCGTTTTGGCTCATTTCCAAGCCCGAAGTTGCTACGCCGCCGGCGTTGGAGGCTTTGCCCGGGGCGTAGAGGATGCCCGCTTTGATAAATTGCTCGACCGCGCCCAAAGTCGACGGCATATTCGCGCCTTCGGCAACAACGTAGCAGCCGTTTGCCAACAAGGTTTTGGCGGCTTCTTCGTCCAATTCGTTCTGGGTTGCGCAGGGCAGGGCGATTTCGGCAGCAACGCCCCACGGTTTTTGGTTTTCAAAGTATTGCAGACCTTGCTCTTTGGCATAAGTGGCAACGCGTTCGCGGCGGACTTCTTTCAATTCGATCAAGGCGGCGAGTTGCGCTTCGGTCATACCGCTGTCGGGGAAGAGGACGAAGCCGTTGGAGTCGGAAACGGTCAGCACTTTCGCGCCCAGTTGGATAGCTTTTTCGGCAGCGTATTGCGCCACGTTGCCGGAACCGGAAATCAGGACGCGTTTGCCTTCAAAACTATCGTTGCGGGTTTGCAGCATGGCTTGTGCGAAATAGACGCAGCCGTAGCCGGTCGCCTCGGGGCGGATGAGGCTGCCGCCCCATTCCAAACCTTTTCCGGTCAGGACGGAAGTGAATTCATTGCGGATTTTTTTGTATTGTCCGAACAGGTAGCCGATTTCGCGTCCGCCTACGCCGATGTCGCCGGCCGGAACATCGGTGTCTGCGCCGATGTGGCGGTAGAGTTCGGTCATAAAGGCTTGGCAGAAGCGCATTACTTCGGCATCGGATTTGCCTTTAGGATCAAAGTCGGAACCGCCTTTGCCGCCGCCCATAGGCAGGGTGGTCAGCGCGTTTTTGAAGACTTGTTCAAAAGCGAGGAATTTCAACACGCCCAAATCGACGGTCGGGTGGAAGCGCAAGCCGCCTTTGTAAGGGCCGATGGCGGAATTCATTTGAATGCGGTAGCCGCGGTTGACTTGGACTTGACCTTTATCGTCCTGCCAGGTTACGCGGAACATGACGACGCGTTCGGGTTCGACGATGCGTTCCAGCAGGCTTTGCTGGGTGTATTTCGGATTTTTTGCCAAAAACGGATCGAGGCTCATGAAGACTTCTTCAACCGCCTGATGGAACGGTTCTTGATTGGGGTTGCGTTGTTTGAGGTTGGCAAACAAGGTGTTCAAGTCAGTCATTTGGATACTCCTTTTGGTTGATATTGTACTAATGGGAAAACAAATTTGTAGGTAGCAATATAAACCTATTTTTTTCTGATGCCAAGCCCGATTTGGCACAAATTGTTGACATTATTTTTTCCATATTTTCAATGTTTGATGTTTATTGCCGATAATAAACCAATAATCATAAATTAATTTCGCAAATAAAAATATTATTGGAATTTTATTTCAAGTAATTAAACTAGATTTTTTGATTCCAATCAAGGTAATTTTGTTTTCCATCCGGGTTTTACTGTGGAAAAGGACTAAAATTGTCAACAATCCTGTCTGACCGTACTCGCGTTTTTATCGTCAGGCGGGGCGGCCTGCGCGTTTGTCCGGACTCGGGCGTTGGCCGGAAATGTTACAATATGCGCCGTTTAATTTGATGAAAGATGATGATGAAGGCTTATTTGGACTTGATGCGCCACGTCCTCGACAACGGTACGGACAAATCAGACCGCACCGGTACGGGCACGCGCTCCGTATTTGGTTATCAGATGCGTTTTGACTTGGGCAAAGGTTTTCCGCTGCTGACGACCAAAAAGCTGCATTTGCGCTCGATTATTTATGAACTGCTCTGGTTCCTCAAAGGCGATACCAATATCAAATACCTGAAGGACAACAATGTTTCCATTTGGGACGAGTGGGCGGACGAAAACGGCGATTTAGGCCCGGTTTACGGCTATCAATGGCGCAGCTGGCCCGCGCCCGACGGTAGGCATATCGACCAAATCGCCAATGTGGTGGAACAAATCAAGAAAAACCCCGACTCGCGCCGCCTGATTGTGTCGGCGTGGAATCCGGCCTTGGTCGATGAAATGGCACTGCCGCCCTGCCACGCGCTGTTTCAGTTTTACGTTACTGACGGCAAACTGTCCTGTCAGCTTTACCAGCGCAGCGCGGATATTTTCCTCGGCGTGCCGTTTAATATTGCCAGCTACGCGCTGTTGACGATGATGATGGCGCAAGTGTGCGGATTGGAGGCGGGCGAGTTTGTCCATACGTTTGGCGACGCGCATTTGTACCGCAACCATTTCGAGCAGGCCGCATTGCAGTTGGAACGCGAACCGCGTGCCTTGCCTGTGATGAAAATCAATCCTGAAGTCAAAGATTTGTTTGCCTTCAAGTTTGAAGATTTTGAGTTGGAAGGTTACGACCCTCATCCGCATATCAAGGCGGCAGTGTCGGTTTAGGAGGCGGTATGGGCAGGCATTTCGGGCGCAGGCGTTTTTTGACAGTTGCCGCCGTTGCGGCGGCGGGCGCGGCGGTTTCTTTTTTGCCGAATCCTTTTGCCGCCGATGATGAAAAACGCAATAAAGATGAAAAACGCAATGAAAATGTGTTTTTCTGGAAAGGTGTCGCGCTGGGTTCCGGCGCGGAGCTACGCCTGTTTGGTGTGGACGACAGGCGTGCGGCGGATTTGGTCAACAAGGTTTTGGCGGAAGTGGCGCGTTTGGAAAAAATGTTCAGCCTTTACCGTGAAGACAGCCTGATCAGCCGCCTGAACCGTGACGGTTATCTGACTTCGCCGCCGGCGGATTTCTTGGAACTGTTGAGCATTTGTCGGGATATGCATACTTTGACCGGAGGGGCATTCGATCCGACGGTTCAGGTTTTGTGGAAACTGTATGCCGATTATTTTGCCGCCCATCCCGATGCGGAAACACCGCCGCCTCAAAACAGCGTGGACGAAGCCCTGAAGCGGGTCGGCTTCGACAAAGTCTCGTTTGACGACCGTGAAATCCGTTTTGCCGAAAAGGGTATGGGTTTGTCCTTGAACGGTATCGCGCAAGGCTATATCACAGACAAGGTTGTTGCGCTGCTTAAAGCAAACGGCGTGCCTGCCGCGCTGGCCGATATGGGCGAAATCAGGGGGTTTGATACAAACGGCAGGCGGACTTGGAATGTCGGCATCCGCAATCCGGACGACGAAGAAGGCGTGTTGGCAAATATCACGATGAAAGACAAGGCGTTTGCCACTTCGGGCGGCTATGGGACGGTGATGGACAAGGCGGGCAGGTTTACCCATTTGTTCGATCCGCGAACCGGCGTGAGTACGCCTCGTTATAAAAGCATCAGCGTAATGGCGGATGATGCGGCGGTTGCCGATGCCTTGTCGACGGCGTTTTCCATTATGGATTTGCCTTTGATACGGTCGGTTGCCGAAAGCAGGCGGCTTAAAGTTTGGCTGGTCATGCCGGACAATACTTTGAACGAAATAGGCTGAACCTGAAGCAAAAATGCCGTCTGAAAGGCTTTCAGACGGCATTTTTGCTGTTTGGATGGCTTTTAAAGGATGCCCAAAGAATTGATGAAAACAATAATAATGGCAATCGGGGCGAGGTAGCGCAAGGTATTCAGCCACAGCAGCAGCACTGCCCGTGGTACGGTGCTGCCCGATCCGGCATCTTTTAACACAGACTGCTTGTCCTGAATCCAGGCGGTAAAGATGGAAACACTCAAAGCACCAATCGGCATAATGACCGCTGAAATAAGGTAGTCCCACAAATCAAAAATGGTTTTGCCGAAAACCTTAAACTCACTCCAGATGCCGAAAGACAGTGCGGACGGGATGCCGACAATGAAAATAGCCGTGCCGATAAGCCAAGTATGTTTTTTGCGTTTGCGCTCGTCTTGGCGAATGGTTGAGGCAATGACCGTTTCCAACATCGAAAATGCCGAAGTCAGCGTGGCGAAAACGACCAGAAGCATGAATACCGCAAACAAAACCGTACCGAACGGCATCTTCATAAACACTGCGGGCAATACGATAAAAATCAATCCCGGCCCCTGGCTCGGTTCAAAACCGAAGGCGAACACCGCCGGGAAAATCACCAAACCTGCCAACAGCGAAACCAAGAGGTTCATCCACATAATCGTATGGCCGGAACGGAACATATCCTGATCTTTTCCCAAATACGAAGCGTAGGTGATCATGGCGGAAACGCCGATGCTCAGGGCAAAAAACGCCTGTCCCAAAGCCGTAATCATCGTATCGGCTTTAAAGTACGACCAATTCGGTTTGAGCAGGAAAGACACGCCCTCCATTGCACCCGGCAGCGTCAGCGAACGGATTGCCAGCGCAATAAAGAGGATAAACAGCCCCGGCATCAGATAACGGTTTGCCTTTTCAATGCCGTCTGAAATCCCGCCTTTGACCACCCAAACCGTAATCAGCATAAACAGTGCCTGATAGGACAGCGAACCTGCCGGATTGGAAATCGTTGTGCCGAACAGGGCTTCAAAGTCCGCTCCCGCATGGATTGCCCCCGTAAAACTGTGGACGACATAATTCAATACCCATCCGCCGACCACGCTGTAAAACGACAGCAAAATAAAGCAGGCGGCAACGCCCATGCGCCCGACCCAAAGCCATTGCGTGCCCGGACGCAGAACCCTGAAGGAATCGACGGCATTTTTACCGCCCGTGCGCCCGATATAAAATTCGGCAAGCTGAACGGGTAGGGCGACCAAGACGGTAAATATCAAAAACAGCAGGAAAAACACCGCGCCGCCGTTGGTGCCTGCCGTATAAGGGAATTTCCAAATCGCGCCCAAACCGATGGCCGAACCTGCCGCAGCAAGTACGAAACCGATTTTGGACGACCAAGAAGTATGGTTACTCATAAAATTTATTAAGAAATGTGAAAGTAGTATAGTGGATTAACAAAAATCAGGACAAGGCGACGAAGCCGTAGACAGTACAGATAGTACGGCAAGGCGAGGCAACGCTGTACTGGTTTAAATTTAGTCCACTATACATTGTAACAAAGCACTTGATGCGGCAGTACAAGCCGGGGAAGACGCTGCAAAACTTTGCCAATAGGCTGCGTAATATTGGGAGATATTGGGATTTTCTTATTTTGAAGGATGGATTCGGGGTGTTTCTTTCCAATGAATGAATATAATTTGGCGGTTTGTTGCATCAAAGGCTTTCAGACGGCATAGGCCGTCTGAAAGCGGTTTATATTGCATCCAATAATTTGTCGGCGGTATGGTTGATGGTAAAACGGGCGGCGACGCATTGATGAGCTGCCGTTGCCAGTGCGTTTTTTGCTTCGGGGTTTAAGACGAGGCGTTCGATTTCGTCCGCCAAAGATTCAGGAGTAAGCCTGTCCAGCAGAATCCCCGATTGATGATGTTCGACAATTTCCTTTTGCGCGCCCAAAGTATTGGAAATCACCGCCGTTCGGCAGTACATCGCCTCGCATAATGACAAACCGAATGCCTCTGGGACGAGGCTGGGCAAAACCACGACATCGCTTTGGCGGTAAAACGAAGCAAGTTTTTCGGTAAACCCTTCAAAAGAAACAAATGGTTCTGCTCCCGAAGCAGATACGTCCCGCTTCAGGCGGCACATATAATCCGGATGTCCGTGCCCTGCCAATTTGAGCCTGATTTGAGGATATTTCCGATGCAGTATCACACAGGCTTCAATCAGGTTTTCCAATCCTTTTTCCGGACTGATCCTGCCGGCGTAGGCGACGGTAAAAAAACGGCTGTCGGGTTTTTCTTGAGAGGGAGGGAAACGGCCGGTATCGATACCGTTATGAACAATCCGGTATTTTTCTTTAAAGGGATTGTCGGCGGTTTGCACATCGTAAACCAGACGGGAAACGCAAATAAAGCGGTCGGTGTTTTTCTGTATCAGGCGGTGATAAAAATCGGTTTTGTTGGCGACGACATTATGTTTGACAAATATCAGGCGCACCCCGGTCAGTTTTTTCAAAAGTATGGATAAGGCGGCAATTTTGCCGGTGTGTATCATCAGGTGGGAAATGCGGTTTTTCCGGATAAAGCGGGTAAGCGCGCAGAGCGAAAACAGCCCGTTGAGCGTGTGAAGGCGCGTTGTGAAAACGGAAGAAACTTCGGAAAAGCGCCTGTGCATCAACTCATTATTTTTATTGACGGCGGTAAACATCGTGCAGCCCCGCAGTCCCAATGCTTTTGAAACATCATAGACATATTGTTCGCCCCCGCCCCAAATCTTGGCCGATACGATATTTAATATCCTGAATTCTTTTTCCATTTAAAATTTTCCGCCGGATTTGTACAGATAATATAGTTTGACATATTTAATCATCGTGTAATAGCTGTGGTTGACGGACATAATCCAACCCATTTTCCCATCGAGAAACCCTTTGTTCAGGATATAAATTTTGAAAAAACCCCAAATCGGGCGGAGGATAATGTCCCTAACGAAACGCACGGGCTTTCCCTGCTCTTGGTATTTCTCGGCTGAAATGGAAGTATATTTGTTGAATTTGTTGAAATATTGTTCCCAGTTGTCGTATGTGTAATGGTACATAAAATGTTTCAGACGGCGTTTGGGGTAGGGGGTTTGTACGGTTTCGTGTACTTTGCCTTGCACCGAACTGTCTTTTTTCGGCATCAGACGGCATACGCTGTCGGGACGCATCGCGCCGTGTGTGGCGGGATGGTTGGGGAAAAGGTTGCGGCGTTCGACAAAATAGGCGGCATAATCGCCGGTTTGGACAATTTTTGAGATTTCATCAGATAGTTCCGGCGTGCAGCGTTCGTCTGCATCAATCAGGAAAACCCATTCTCCGCCTGCCTGTTCGATGGCAAATGTTTTTTGCGCTCCGAAATCCCCGTTCAAATGCCGTCTGAAGACTTTTGCACCCAAACCCTCGGCAATTTCGGCAGTATTGTCGGTGCTGTGGTCGTCAATAACGATAACTTCTTTATCGAAACGGCAACTTTCAATACATTCCCGAATGTGGTTTGCTTCATTTCTAGCAACAATCAATACGCTGACTTTTTTCATCATCAAGGTTTCTCAAAGTATTTTGGTTTCACAGGGCGGAAAAAAAGCCCAAACATACGTCTGGGCTTGGGAATTGGTGGGTCCGGTGGGGTTCGAACCCACGACCAAGGGATTATGAGTCCCCTGCTCTAACCCCTGAGCTACAGACCCGTCAAGAGTAGGCGCGTATTGTATAGCATAGCGGTGGGATTGACAAACTTATTTCATCCGATGAGTAAAACGCAGTTGCTTCCCCCGAAGGCAAATGACGAGCTGGCGGCAATGCGTTTTTCGGTTTCCCAGCGGCTGCCGCTGCCGGTCAGGTTAATGGCGGGCAGGTCGGGGTCGTTCTGCCCGTCCCAAAGCTGGGGCGGAAGTTTTCCTTCGGGATTGCTTTGCCGGTCGGCAATGCCCCACGCGAACGCGGCTTCGATTGCGCCTGCCGCGCCCAGCGTGTGTCCGGTTTGCGGTTTGGTGGACGTGCAGGGCGTATTGTTGCCGAAAACCGCTGCAACGGCACGGCTTTCCATACTGTCGTTGTGGTGCGTCCCGGTGCCGTGCAGATTAATCCAGCCGATGTCTTCGGACGCAAGGTTTGCGTGTTGCAATGCCGTCTGAAAGGCAAGAATTGCGCCTTGAGCGTCGGGGCGCGGCGTGGAAATATGGTAGGCATCGCTGCTTGCGCCATAACCCAGAAGCCGCATACCGCCGGAAAAATCCGCATCGCGCGTCATGATGAATACGGCTGCGCCTTCGCCGATATTGATGCCGTCGCGGTTGGCGGAAAAGGGATTGGCAATGTTTGGGGACAAGACTTCCAGTGAGGCGAATCCGTTGACGGTCAGCGGCGAGAGTGTGTCCGCGCCGCCGCAGATGACGGCATCGCACATACCGGCGCGAAGCAGGCGTGCGGCACTGATTAATGCGCGCGCGCCGGAAGTGCAGGCGGTGGAAACGACGTAACGCAGGCCGTTCAGCCCGTAAGCATCGGCAATGAAATCGGCAGGCGCGTTCATAAGGTGTTGGCATTGGTTGAACGTGAGGTCTTGCCAGGCTTTTCCCTGTACTGCCTGTTCGAACATCGGGATGTTTTCGTCCGCGCCGCCGGTGGATGTGCCGATAACGACGGCAATCCGGTTTGCGCCGTACCGCCGTATGGCGGCGCGGATTTGCGGTTCGATTTGTTCGAGCGTGTGCCAAAGCAGCCGGTTGGTGCGGCTGCGGCAGTGTGCGGGCGTGCCGTCTGAAAAGGGGCGCAGGGTTTCTTTTACCATACCGAAGGCAAGGTTTTTGCCGTCAACCCGGCCGGATGAAAATGTCAGTGCCGGTTTGGAAGAAGGGGACAGCAGGGCATCGATGTGGGTGTGCAGTCCGCTGCCCAACGCGCTGGTGAGTGCAGGACTTCCGAGGTAAACAGGTATGTTCATAATGGTTCAATCGGTGTAACCGACCAGCGGGTTTGGTCGGGTAGGGTAATCAGGAACTGTCCGCCAATATGGTTGACGCACCATATGTCCCGATTGCGGTAGCGGAACAATGTTCCTTCTTTGCAGAAGGATGCGCCGCCGCCTGCCTGTTTAAGGCCGGGATAGGGGGGAGCGGTATTTTCGGCGGTTATCAGCGGGAGTAGTGCGGCAAACAGGCGGCGGGACGGCATATTGGGCATCACGAACCCGTCATTTTGCCAGCCGCCGCTGTTGATAGTCTGGCGTGAAACCGGTGCGCCCAATATGTCGGTTTGTACAAACCGGATGCCGTCTTCCAGCTGTTCGGCCGCCAGTATGCCGGTTTGTACCGGTTCTTGCCCCTTATTGTAGCGTTCCCATTTGAACCATTGTACGTCTTGGGCAAGGCGCGGTTGGGTTTGGGGCAGGGGCAGGGCATATGGGGCGCAGGCGGCGAGCAGTTTTGCGGTCAATAGGGCAAGCAGGGTCGTGGTCGGGCGCATAAGTTCCTTTCAAAAATGCCGTCTGAAGCGGAAACGGCGGCAGGGCGGCTGACGGTTGGGATGCTGCGTATCGGGGGCGGAGTACATCAGCCGTGCTGCCAGCCACAGGTTCAATATGACCCCGATGCCGACGGTCATGCCGAATGCGGCGACGGCCGGTGTGCCGCTGAAGGCAAGCAGGACGAAGGAGATGCCTGTCGTGAGCGCGGCAAGCAGCATACCGCCCAGCCGCGCATCGGTGCTGTGTCCGGCATTGAGCGCGTAAACGGCATAATCGATGCCGATGGCGGAAACCAGCAGCAATCCGAACATGGCAAACAGGCTGACGGGAATGCCCAGCCAACCTAATACGGCAACAGTGCCGATGGCGGCAGCAATGGGGACGGCGAGGATTTTCCCACCCTGCCGCGCGCCAAACAGCCGCCACAGCAGCAGCCAGGCCAGCAGGTAAGACGACAATTTCAGCCAAGCCGCCTGATTGCGCGTATGGCGGAACAGTTCGTTGAGCCTGCCGCGCTTGTCCGCCCATTTGATTCCCGGGACGGTTTCCGCCGTTTTGCGGACGGTTTCCGGTTCGGTCATACCGTTCAGGCGGATAACGGAGGCATAACGGTGCGGTTCGACTTCACCGAGATACAGGGGTTTCCAAGCCTGCGCCAGAGGCAGGGCGATGCCGTCTGAAAGCGTGAGGGCAGGCGTGCTGGCCGCTTGCAGCAGGGCGGATTTCAGCGTGTCTTCGGGAATGCCCAATTCGTGCAGGGCGCGGTAGTTGCTGGATTTGTCTGCAATGGTGCGCAAATGTTGTTTCAGGCGGTTTTGTTCGGCTGCCGGCAGGATGAATTGATCCAGCGATTGGATGCCTTTCAGTTTGCCTTGTCGAATCAGGGGGGCGAGGGCGCGGCGCAGTTCGGCATTTTTCAACAGCAGCGCGTCTTCGCTTGCGGCTTCGGCAACCAAATATTGACCGCTGAAATCGGTTCCGCCCAATGTGCCGATTTTTTGTATTTGCGACAACAGTCCGGACGGCATATTCACCCATTGGCGGATGTCGTCATGCCAGTTGCTGCGCCACAGTCCGACGGCGGCGAAAACCATCAGGAAAACTGCTGCGGGATAACGGAAGGATGAGGGAAGCCGTTTCTTGATATGTCTGCCCAGTATGGCACTCAAGGCGGCAAAAGGTACGGGTTTTGCCTGATAACGGGCAAACAGGGGCGGTAGCCAGCAGATGGTCGCGCCGAATGCGCCAAGTAGTGAAAATCCGGAGAAAACGGCAGTTTGTTGTAAAACCGGCAAAGGTGTGAACCAGAGCAGCGCGTATCCCGAAACGGTAATCAGCAGGCTGACGGCAAAGGTGGGCAATACCTGTTTCATCGCCGGTTTCGCCTGCCATGATGAGAATACCGACGGGGTCAGCCAGTGCAGCGGGAAATCGACCAGCATCCCGATCAGGCTCGTACCGATAACCAGCGTCAGGGCGTGAATATGTCCGAATACCGCCAGAGCTGCCGCCAAGCCCGCTAGCATGCCTGCGGCAGATGGCAGCAGCAGCCAAAAGGTGCGCGCGCTGCGGAAAACCCACAAGATGAGGGCGACGGTCAGGGTTATGCCGGCAAAACCCATTATCCGGCTTTCTTTTTCGGCATCGGCTTTGGCGGCTGCTGCAAAAAGTGCGCCGCCCCCGGTCAGGATTTCGGCGTGCCTGTCGGATGCTAATGTCTGTGTTTTTTGGAGCAGGTTTGCCAAGGCATCTTGAGGAAGGGCGTTATCGGGCAGCTTGGCGCGTATCCAAACCCAGGTTTTTCCGTTGTCTTCATTAAACAGCATACCGTTTTCGGGATGCCATTGCAGACGGGTTTGGGGATTGATTTTGCCGGCAACGAAACGCCCAAAACCCAGCCAGTCCTCATCTAAGGGCAGGGGGGATACGGCAAACGGGTTGGCGGCATCTTCGGCGCGTTGGCGGAAATAGTCGGCAGGTTTTTCGGTCAGCAAACGCCGTTGGGCTTCGGGTAAGACCGCCAAGCTGATTCTGCCGATGTCTTGGCGGATTTGTGCAAGATCGGGGCTGATTTGGCTGTTTACTTCGGAAAATATCCCGCTTTGCCGCCACAAGTCGGCGATTTCCGATGCCGTCTGAAATGCGGTTTCGGGTCGGGGGCTGCCCGCCAGCAGGATGATTTGACTGTTGATTTGTGCGTCGCCGGCGCGTTCCGCCGCCTGCAAAACGGTATCTTGGCTGCTTTGGGGCAGCAGCTCGGTTAAATCGGTTTGCAGCCAATCGCGCGTTGTCATGCTGTAACAGACAAAGACGGCAAGTGCCGACATCAGCAGGGTGTAAATCAGGCGGATCATAGCGGTTCGGACGGTGTCAGAGTGATTGTTTGGCAAATTCGTCCAGAGGGTTGCCGACGGTTATGCCGTTAAACTGCATATCGGTTTTGTCCCCTTGTTTTTCATGTAGTTCGATACGGCGTACGACGTTGTCCCCGCTGATGTCGATATGGTTGAAGATTTGTTTCATCACCAGTGTTTTCGGTGTGAGTTGCAGCGTCCATTTTTGCGCCGACCCTTCGAGTTTCAGGTCAAACTGTTTTTCCAGCCCTTGCGTATCGCCGCCGATCAGGTCGAGAAAGAGTTTGATTTGCCTGCTTTGTCCGGAAAATTTTCCGGTATCGGGCATTATCCAGCCTTTGCCGTTCCATTGGCTGATGCCGTCTGAACGGACGCGCAGGGTGGCGGCAAACGGTTTTTGCATCTGCCAGAGCAGACCGCGTTTGGGCATCAATACGAATTTTCCGGTTGCAGCCATCGGTTTGGATAGGGATTTCAGATGGCGGTATTGGATAAAGCTGCCTTGGATGTTGTCGGGTTTTTGCAGTATCCGGGTCAGTTCGGCAGTGGAAAATGCCGAGGCGGAAAGGGCGGTTGCGGCAAGGAGTGCGGCAAGCAGGTGTTTTTTCATGGTTGTCTGTCGGTGTGGCAATAATGGGTAAAAATGCCGTCTGAAAACGGACGGTGGCTTATGTGGCTTGAAAAGTCGGATGACTCTGTATGGCTTCGAGCCAGCTTTCCGGCGTTTGGAACTGTGTTTCTCCGGTTTTTAGGGATACTGCCGCCTGCGTGGTCGATGCGCGGGTCAGTTTTTCGCCGGTTTGCTCATCGGACAAAGTGTAGTCGATACGCAGGCAAGTGTCGATTTCGACGATTGCCATATCGATGCGGATGGTTTGTCCGAACCGTGCGGGGCGTATGTATTTCAAGTCCATTTTGACGATGGGCCAACTGAAGCCCCGCCTGCCCATTTCATCGTAGCCGTAGCCTATGCTGTCGAGGAAGGCGCAGCGTGCGACTTCGAGGTATTTGACGTAGTTGCCGTGCCAGACGATCTGCATCGGATCGACATCGAAAAATGGGACTTGGATGATGTGGCTGTGGCGGCAGAAAATGTGTTTTTTGTTCATCAGGGATGGTGCTCCGTGTGCCAAAAGTCGTAAAAATTGAACCATTGCAGCGGATTCAGACGGCATTCTTCTTCCAAGATGCGGGCGAAATGTTGTGCGGATTCTTTGATTTTTTGCGTGCGTTCCACCCGCGTCCAATCCGATGTGTCGGTCATAGGGCGAAGTTTCAGGCGGTAGCGTCCGTCCTGTTTGATGCAAAACAGCGCGTTGACCTTGGTTTTCAGCAGCGATGCCAGAATCCACGCCCCTTGGGGTATTTCGGTGCGGTGTTGCAAAAAATCGACGGTTACGGTTTTTTCGCCCCGGACGGGAATGCGGTCGGCGGCGATTGCCAACCATTCCCCTGCTTCAATGCGCCGGTTAAGCGTCATCATCAGCGATGCGTCCAAGTCGCTTACCTGTATCAGTTGGATTTTGTCCGCGCCCGCCTGTTGCAGGGCTTCGTTGAACATTTGTGCGTGGCGGCTGTGTACGAGGACGTTGAGTTTGAAATTCCGGTGGTGGGAAACCAGTGCGCGGCAGATTTCCGTATTGCCCAGGTGCGAACAGGCAAAAATCTGCCCGCGCCCGTTTTGATACATGGCGGCGGTCAGGTTGTCGGGGTCTTCGATAATCAAGTCTTCGTAACGTATTTTGCGCTGCCATACGGCAAACCGGTCGCAAACGGCTTCACCGAATGCCAAAAACTGCGCGAATATGCGGTTTTCAGACAGCATAGCGTCGGGAAAGGTATGCCGCAGGCGGTTTTGGTAGGTATGGAGGTTTTTCCGCACCCGGGGCGAGGTCAGGTAAAAATATAGGACGACAAACCAAATACACGGTTTCATTAAAAAAGGGGGCAGATAACGGACAATCACCGCCGTCAGCTTGAGGAACAGGCGGTTGCCGCGTTCGTTTTGTTCCGCCCAGTGTCGGGATGCGCCGTTCATCGGAATGCGCCTTTCAAGATGCGCCAACGCCATTTGAGCATACCGAAAAACAGCCGTGTGTGCATTTGGCTGATAAGGATGTTGTCGGCAAGGGCGCGGAAGTGGGAAATGCCGTCTGCGGCGTAACGGACGGGCGTGGGTATCCACATGGTTTTGATGCCGCGCCAATATAGCCGGATCAGGATTTCGATATCGAAGTCCATACGGTTGCCGATGTATTCTCCGCGTATGACCGCCAACGCAGGCGGCAACGGATAAAGGCGGAAGCCGCACATACCGTCTTTAATATCGGACGACCAGGTATGAACCATATTCCAAAAGTCGGTAATCTTGCGCCCGTACAATCGGGATTTGGGCGCGTCGCCGCCGTATTGCGGCTGACCGCAGACGAGGGCTTCGGGATTGAGTTGCGCGGCACGGACGAACTTTGGCACGTCGTCCAAACAGTGTTGCCCGTCGGCGTCGATTTGCAGGACGTGGCTGTATCCCAGCTCCGCCGCCGCCTCGAAACCCGTGCGTACTGCCGCGCCTTTGCCGCCGTTGCTTGTGCGGCGGATGACGCGGATGCCGTCTGAAGCCAGATTTTCTAAAACGGGTATGCAGTCGGGACGCGAGCAGTCGTCCACGACCAACACGTCCAAACCGCAGGCGCGCAGGCCGTGCGCGACCGTGCCGACGGTTGTCGGGTGGTTGTAATGGGGGATGAGGGCGAGGATGTTCATATTTATATTAAGGTAAGGCGGTAATCTTATTTGCCTGTGCGAAGGCGGTTCATCGTTCTTCCCTTGCGGCCGGATCGGGACTGTCCTGCGGCGTGTCGAATACCAGTTTCCCCGAGGCGCAGGCGGCATCCTGTTTTTGGATTTTAAATGACAGTTTGTTTTTATCGGCATCGTATCCGAGTTCTACGGAAATGTCGTCATACGGGCGGATAAACTGTTGGTATTTCAGGTTTTCGATGCGGATAATGTTTTGCCTGCCGAAGGGGTGCCGTGCGGCAAGCCGGCGTACCCATTCCAATTCGACTGCGCCGGGGACGAGTGGGAAGGTGGAAAAATGTCCGCCGAAATAGGGCAAATCCGGCGGTACGCGGGTTTGATAGCGCAACCGGTTTCCTTCGGGCGGCAAGGTGTGCCATTGCGGCGCGGCGGGTTCTGCCAATGCCGTCTGAAAGTCTGCTGCGGTAATTTTCCCTTGTCCGTTGCGCGGCAGACGGTCTGTAAAACGCCAGTAGCGCGGCAGGGCAGCCGTGTCTTGCGTTTGGGCAAGGTGTTGCTTGAGTGCGGCGATAACGGCGGTGCGCCCCTGTTCCAGCCACGCCGTGATGCCTTCCGTATCGAGTGCCGCCCAAACGGCAATGCGTCCGTGTTCCGGATGCAGGGCGCAATGTGCGTCGGCAATCCAGGGGTGTTTCAGTAATTCGTGTTCGATTTGGTTGAGCGAAATGCGTTTGTCTGCCAATTTGATTATCCTGTCCTGCCTGCCCAGCAGGGCAAAACCGTCTTCGTGTGTTTCGATGCAATCGGCAATGTATTGCAAGCCATTTGTCCACGGCGAGGATATTTCCACCGATTTGCCGGTATTGCGGACGGAGACGTTGGGGAACGGTTGCCATAAGGTCTGTTTTTGGCGGGATGCAATGATGCCGGTTTCCGTACTGCCGTAAACTTCATAAGGGCGGACTGCATATTGTTCCAACAGGGCGGCGGTTTCCGGGGGGAGTTCCCCACCTGCGGAAACGATGCCGTCTATCCTTCCGTTTAACGCCGCCCAATCCCGATTTTCGCCGAAACGGTTGAGCAGGGCGGGGCTGGCAATCCAGACATTTTGATAATCGGACGGCACGTTCAGGCTTGCCGACAGCAGCAGTTCGGGATAGGCGTTTTGCCTGCGGATCATCGTCCACCCCGTCAGCAGCGGAAGCGCGAAGCGGAAGGTCAGTCCGTACATATGTTGCGGCGATACGCTGCCGAGGACGGCGGTTTTGCCGCGTCCGAACGGGATTGTCGCAGCCAGCGCGCGGGCTTCCGATTCGATTTGCGCGGCGGTTTTGACGATTGTTTTGGCTTCCCCGCCGGAACCCGAAGTACGCAAATGCACTTCGGATTCGGGCGGGATGTCCAATGCTTGCGGTATGCGGCTTTCAGACGGCATACCGCCGCAAGGGGTTGGCATTTGCCAAACGCGGATGCCGTCTGAAACAATATCGGTGTCGGTCAGCAGGATTTGTGCGGATTCCGCCCAAGTCAGGTTTCCGGGCGCGGTATTCGGCAGCAGCAGGGCTTTGCCGCCGCTATTCCAAACGGCAAGCAATGCACATGCGAACAGCGCGGCATCGTCAAACCACAATGCCGCCGAACGGATGTTGTTTTGCGTTAATTTGAACGACAGGGTGTGTACCGTGCGTATAAAATCGGCGCGGGTCCACAGCGGGTCGAGGGCAATCGGCGTATTGTCGGAGAAGTTGATGTCAAACATTCGGGTCATATATTCCAAATGGCAGAACGGAGGGTGTCGTGCCGGATGATAAAACAGTATTGCAGTGCCGCCTTGCCGATGCGTCGGCCGCCGCTGCTTATCGGGAATCCAGTCTGGACGATGCGGACAGGGCGCGTTTGCTGCGCGCGCCGGAATTGGCAGGGCGGACGGATTGGCGG
Organism: Neisseria sp. Marseille-Q6792; assembly: GCF_943181435.1. The sequence goes on along the minus strand of NZ_OW969598.1, from coordinate 1,086,963 downwards.
GTCAGCCGCTTCCTGAAGCAGCAGGGCGGCAAGATATGTTCGCTTTCGCACAGCAAAGGGCGGGCGGCGGTTTTGGTCTGCGACGGCGGCACGGTTTGCGGTGTCGATATTGAAACGGTCCGTCCGCGCAATTTTCAGGCACTTGCCGAATGGGTTTGTTCCCCTGAAGAACGGGTTTTTTTGGCACGTTCCGGTTGGCAGGCAGAGGCTTTTTACCGCCTGTGGTGCATTAAGGAAGCACTGCTCAAAGCCTGCGGTTTGGGTTTTCCGCAAGATATGGCGAAAGTCGGTTATCTGACCGACGGTTCGGCGGTTTGCGGCTTGCGCGCGGATGGCGGAACCGGTTGGCACGCCGTCAGCGCAATCTGGTGCGGCGACGCGGTTGTCGCCTGCGTGTGGCGCGGAGCTGCCGAATTGGATTGGCAGTATTGCGGAACGGATGCCGTCCGGACGGTTTGCCATATCGAGCGGATAGGCGGCAAGGAAGTCTGAAAGCGGCAGTTTGTTGTTTTATTCCGTTTTAAATCAATATGATGTAATCGGATTGTGCGGTTTTATCCGTCCTTCCAACGTTTGAACACCAGTGAAGTGTTCACGCCGCCGAAGGCGAAATTGTTGCTCATCACATAATCCGTTTCGATTTCACGGCCGCCGCTTAAAATATAGTCTACCTTGCCGCAGCGCGGATCGATGTCGTTCAAGTTCAGGGTCGGTGCAAACCAGCCGCCGTTCATCATTTCAATCGAGAACCACGCCTCCAGCGCGCCGCACGCGCCGAGCGTGTGTCCCAAATAGCTTTTTTGCGAACTGATGGGCACAAATCCGAACACGGCTTCAGTCGCCAGCGTTTCGGCGATGTCGCCTTTTTCGGTTGCTGTGCCGTGCCCGTTCACATAACCGATTTTGTCAGGCGTGATGCCCGCGTCCTGCAGCGCGAGTTCCATACATTTCTGCATCGTGTCTTTTTGCGGCTGGGTAACGTGGCTGCCGTCGCTGTTGGCACCGTAGCCGACGAGTTCGGCGTAAATTTTCGCACCGCGCCGTTTGGCGTGTTCCAATTCTTCCAATACGAAAATCCCCGCGCCTTCTCCGATGACCAGACCGTCGCGGTTTACGTCGTATGGGCGCGGGGTTTTTTCCGGTTCGCCGTTGCGGCGGCTGGCGGCATAAAGCGAGTCGAAAACATACACTTCGGACGGGCAAAATTCTTCGCCGCCGCCCGCCAGCATCATATCGGTCAGCCCGTATTTGATGGCTTCGTAGGCATAACCTATGCCTTGGCTGCCGGACGAACACGCGCTCGATGTCGGGATGATGCGCCCTTTCAGCCCGAAAAAGATGCCGATATTGGCGGCGGTGGTGTGCGGCATCATACGCACATAGGTGTTGGCACTGAAGTTGCGCGACGTGCCGGTTAGCAACAATTCGCCCACATCGCCGATGTCTTTGGTGCTGCCGCTGGAAGAGCCGCAGGCAACGCCCATCCGTCCGTCGGTAATACTTTCGTCTCCGAGCAAACCGGCATCCGTCAAAGCCTGCTCCGCCGCATCGACGCACAAATACGACACGCGTCCCATACTTCTGAGCTGCTTGCGCGTCCAATGTTTCGGCGGTGCGTAATCCTCAATCGGCGCACCCAGTTGCGCTTCCAATTCGGGGAAACGTTCGCGCCAATCCATATATTTGACGGCGTTTTTTTCGGCTTTGAATGCTGCCTGTATGCTGTGCCAATCCCGGCCGAAGGCGGTAATGCCACCTATGCCTGTTATTGCGACCCTTCTAGTATTCAACACAAACCTCCGTTCACCGCAATCACCTGGCGCGTGATGTACGCCGCTTTTTCATCCATCAGGAAACGCACCGCGTGCGCCACTTCTTCCGGCAGCCCCATACGCGCGGCGGGGACGGCCTTTAAGATTTCTTCGACGGGTACATTTTCATCGACAATCTCTGTATCGATGAGACCCGGCGCCACGCAGTTGACGGTAATTTTGCGTTTTGCCAACTCAACCGCCAAAGCTTTTGCCGCGCCGATAATGCCCGCTTTTGACGCGCTGTAATTGACCTGCCCGCGGTTGCCCGTCAGGCCGGATACCGATGCCATGCACACAATCCGTCCGGCTTTGCGGCGGCGTATCATCGGCATAACCAGCGGATGCAATACATTGTAAAAACCGTCTAAATTAGTCCGCAGCACCACATCCCAATCGTTGTCTGAAAACGCGGGGAAGGCATTGTCGCGCGTCAGTCCGGCGTTCAACACCACGCCGTAATACGCGCCGTTTGCTTCGATGTCGGCGGTCAGAATCTCGCGGCAGGCTTCGCGGTCGGACACGTCAAACTGCAACACGCGCGCATTTCTGCCCAAAGCGCGGATTTCTTCCGCCACGGCTTCGGCTTCGTCGCGACGGCTGCGGCAGTGGACGGCGATATCAAAGCCGTCTTCCGCCAAACCGAGTGCGGCGGCTTTGCCTATGCCCCTGTTGGAGCCGGTAATCAGGACGGTTTCGGTCATCGTTGTTCTCCGTATGTGTGTGCCTGTTCAGACGGCATTAAGTTGTTTTGACAGGGTGTTCGGGACTGTACACGTTGAGTGAGGCGCGTGCCAAAATGCCGTCTGAAGGGAGTGTTCCGGACGAAGTTTCCGGCGCGTCTGTCCAACGCAGTTCGCAGTCGAACACGCCCATTCCCCCGGCATCCTGAATAGACATATGCGCCGTTGCCAGCAGATGCGTGCCGACAGGGACGGATTGGGCGAAGATTTCAAGTTTGCGCGTGCCGAGCAGGAAGCCGAGCCGGACCGGCCGTGCGTTTTTTCGGGCTTGGATGCCGGCATATGCGCCGACAGCCTGCGCCATCAGTTCGATAAATGCCGTGTAGGGCAGTATGCCGCCGACCAGCAGGATGTGGTCGGGTTTTATCTGCGCCCCTGCTTCGACAAAATCATCGCCGTATCGGGTAATGCGGTCTATCAGAACCATACGCCCGCTGTGCGGCAGCAGGGAGGCGGTGTCGGTAATCGGGCATTCTGGCAGTGTGTCCATATATTGCGGCGGCAGGCTGGCAAATACGGGCATTATAATGATAAATGTAAATTCAGGCTAATTCCGGCGGTTTGCCGAGAGGCAGCGTTGTCGGAGAAAGGGGGCAGAAATGCGTTTGGCTTTCGGCATTGTCAGGCAGATAGGCTTTGGTTAGAATGTGGCACAGTGTAAATTTTTGAAAGAAACTATGCTGCCGATTATTTGCCGGTTTCACTTCGACATCGCCGACTGGCGGGTTTCGGGCAGCAAAATGCGCGATATGGCGCAGTGGGCAAAATGGGCGGAATGTCCGGATTTTGTCGACGGTTTGCCCGATGTCAGGCCGGAATTGCCGTTCCTGCCCGCTATGCAGCGCCGCCGTTTGAGTAAGGCGGCGCGTTTGGTATGCGACGCGGCTTGGGACATTGCCTCCGCCCATCCCGGCAGTCCGGTAGTTTATGCCTCGCACGACGGGGAAATGGCGCGCAGTTTCGATTTGTGGTTGGAACTGTTGAAATCGCATACCGTGTCGCCGACTTCGTTCGGTTTGTCGGTGCACAATGCAACGGCTGGGCAATGGTCGATATTGCGTCAGGATATGAGCGAGCAGACGGCATTGGCCGTGTGTGCCGACGGTGTGGAAACGGCATTGGCGGAAGCGGCGTCCCTGTTGGAAGAGGGATGCGGGTCGGTTTTGGTTTTGGTGGCGGACGATCCGCTGCCGGAAGGATATGCCGTATCGGCAACGCGCGCGCCGTTTGCTTATGCTTTGGCGATGGTTCTGACCAAAGGGACGCGTTACAGCCTGACTTTGTCTGCTTCGGACGATATGCCGTCTGAAGCCGGTATGCTGCCCGAGGCATATTGGAGCGGTTTGGAATGGGTGCGTTTTCTGCTGAACGGCAGTCGGGAATGCCGCCGGGTATATCGCAATCGTGAATGGCTGTGGCAGCGGAATGGATAAATTGGATTATTGCCGCCGTTTTTTGGCGACTTGGTTAGGATTTGTGATTTTCGGTGTCGGCGGCATTATGATGAAATTGGTTTTGCTGCCTTACACTTTAAACGGCACTTCAAGGTCTGTCGCCCGCCAATTGGCGGCGCGTCGGATTATCGGAACATCTTGGCGTTTGTTTGTCGCTTATCTGAAATGGTCGGGCGTGTTGGAGGTATCGTTCAGGGGTGTTGAAAAACTCAACCGCCCGGGACAGTTGATTTTGGCAAACCATCCGTCTTTGCTGGATGTGGTGTTGCTTGTCGGCCATGTGCCCGAAATGAATTGCATCGTGAAAAAAGATTTGCAGCACAATCCGGCAATGAGCAGCCAGATTAAAGGTGCGGGCTATATTCCGAACGAAGAGTCGGAAGCAATGCTGGAAACGGTAAAGGCGGTTTTTGACAGCGGGCAGAGCCTGCTGGTGTTCCCCGAAGGAACGAGGACGGGGTGGGACGGACGGGTAAAAATGCACCGAGGCGCGGTTTCTTTGGGGCTGCGCTATGCTGAAGTGATTACGCCCGTATGTATCAAAATGAATCCGCCCAATTTTAAAAAGGGGCAGCCGTGGTACCGCATTCCCCCGAAAAGGATACGGTATGAAATTACCGTCGGAGACGACATCCTCCCCCAAGACTGGCTCGCCGAGAAACCGTTGCCGATTGCGGCGCGGCGGCTGAATGAATATCTGCAGGACTATTTTACAAGGAAAACCATATGAACGACTTGGAAAACCAAATCAAGCAACTGATTATCGACAGTTTGGCTTTGGAGGATATAACCGCCGCCGACATCGGCAGCGAAGACGCGCTGTTCGGCGACGAAGGGCTGGGACTGGATTCCGTCGATGCGTTGGAATTGGGCTTGGCGGTGCAAAAACATTTCGGTTTCCGATTGGACGGCGAGCAGGAGAACTTGCGCGAACATTTTGCCAATGTCAAAACACTCGCCGCCTTTGTCAAAAGCCGCCAAGCATAAGGATGAAACATATGACCGAACAAGAAATCTACCGGTTGTTGCGCGATACCCTGACCGAGTTGTTTGAAATCGAACCGGAACGGATTACGCCCGATACCAACCTTTACGAAGATTTGGAAATCGACAGCATTGATGCCATCGACCTGATTGACCGCATCAAGCGCGAAACCGGCCACAAGCTGCAGGCTGAAGATTTCCGCAATGTCCGCACCGTCAACGACGTGGTACAGGCGGTATTGAAGATTCAGGCGGGGTAGGCGGCATCTCTGATTATTTTTCAGACGGCATATTATTATCGGATGCCGTCTGAAAACATTTGTGCGGATTCAAAATGAAACCCGGTTTTTTCGGACATATTTTTCTGACCGTATTAAGCATTGCCTATCCGGCTTTATGGTATTACGGCAGGGAGGCGGGCTGGTTTGTTTGGCTGGCGGCGGCGATGTGCGGGTTGTGGCTGCTGCGCGCCCTGACTGCCAAACTGCCCCAACAGCGTTATGCGGCTTTGTTTATTACACTGTTTTTTGCCGCAGTATTGGTGTTCGGGCGGCGCGACTCAATGTATTGGTATCCCGTCCTCGTCAATCTGATGATGTTGGTGGTGTTCGGCGGCAGCCTGTTTGCCAAACAGACGGTCATAGAAAGGCTCGCGCGGCTGCAACAGCCCGACCTGCCTGAAAAAGCCGTGCGCTATACCCGCCGGGTAACGCAGGTTTGGTGCGTATTTTTTATAATCAACGGGACGCTTGCCGCTTTGTTGGCCCGGTTGGGGCGATATGATTGGTGGGCGGTTTATACTGGCGTGATTGCCTATGTATTGATGGGGATGCTGTTTGCCGGCGAATGGCTTTACCGCAAACTCGTTTTGAAAGTCTGAAACCTTATGCACACTTGCACTTCCTGCGGCGAAAAACATGAAGATATGCCCGCAATCGGCTTTACCGCCCCCTATCCCTATAATCAACTCAGTGAAGAAGAACGCATTGCTTATCAAGCGGAATGCGATTCTGATTTCTGCATCATCCGCTATCCTGACCAAACCGACCGTTTTATCCGCGCGGTGCTGTCGATTCCGATTATCGGGCATCAGGAAACGCTGGAATACGGCGTATGGGTGTCCGTCAGCGAAAAGAGTTTTAACGACTATCAAAGCCACTTTCACGACAATCCGGAAAACGTCGTTTATTTCGGCATGATCTGCAATTGGCTGCCCCCTTATGAAACCGACACCTTCGGTTTGCATTGCAATGTCGTTACCCAGTCCGACAACCAACGCCCTTTGCTGCAACTGCATCAAAGCGGCGAACATCCGCTGGTACGCGACTTTTATCACGGCATAGAATATGCCGAAGCGCAGGCAAGGATAGGAGCGGTATCCGAATCGGATTGTTCAGGATAAAAGGACAAAAAGGATAAACATGAAATACAAAGACCTACGCGACTTCATCGCTATGCTCGAGCAGCAGGGCAAACTCAAACGCGTCGCGCATCCCGTTTCCCCGCATTTGGAAATGACCGAAATCGCCGACCGCGTGCTGCGCGCCGAAGGGCCGGCGTTGTTGTTTGAGAATCCGATTAAGCCCGACGGTACGCGCTACGCTTATCCCGTATTGGCAAACCTGTTCGGCACGCCCGAACGTGTGGCGATGGGCATGGGCACGGACAGCGTGTCCAAACTGCGCGAAATCGGGCAGACGCTGGCGTATTTGAAAGAACCCGAACCGCCCAAAGGCATTAAAGACGCGTTTTCCAAACTGCCATTACTGAAAGATATTTGGAGCATGGCGCCGAACGTGGTGAAAAACGCGCCGTGTCAGGAAATTGTGTGGGAAGGCGAAGACGTTGATTTGTATAAACTTCCGATTCAACATTGCTGGCCGGAAGACGTTGCGCCGCTGGTAACGTGGGGCTTGACCGTCACGCGTGGGCCGCACAAAAAACGCCAAAATCTCGGCATTTACCGCCAACAATTAATCGGCAAAAACAAGCTGATTATGCGCTGGCTGTCGCATCGCGGCGGCGCGCTGGATTATCAGGAATTCCGCAAACTCAATCCCGATACGCCGTATCCCGTCGCCGTCGTACTCGGCTGCGACCCCGCCACCATTTTGGGCGCGGTAACGCCCGTTCCCGATACCTTGAGCGAATACCAGTTTGCCGGACTGCTGCGCGGTTCGCGGACGGAGCTGGTGAAATGTATCGGCAACGATTTGCAAGTGCCCGCCCGTGCCGAAATCGTGTTGGAAGGTGTCATCCATCCGAACGAAACCGCGTTGGAAGGCCCATACGGCGACCACACGGGCTATTACAATGAGCAGGATCATTTCCCTGTGTTCACGGTCGAACGCATCACCATGCGCGAAAACCCGATTTACCATTCCACCTACACGGGCAAACCGCCCGATGAACCTGCCGTTTTGGGCGTGGCGTTGAACGAAGTGTTCGTACCGCTTTTGCAAAAGCAGTTCCCCGAAATCACCGATTTTTACCTGCCGCCCGAAGGCTGCTCCTACCGCATGGCGGTGGTCAGCATGAAAAAACAATACGCCGGACACGCCAAGCGCGTAATGATGGGTTGCTGGTCGTTCCTGCGCCAGTTTATGTACACCAAATTCATCATTGTGGTGGATGACGATGTGGACGTGCGCGACTGGAAAGAAGTCATCTGGGCGGTAACCACACGCATGGACCCTGTACGCGATACCGTTTTAGTGGAAAACACGCCCATCGATTATCTTGACTTCGCCAGCCCCGTCAGCGGACTCGGCGGCAAAATGGGTTTGGATGCGACCAACAAGTGGCCGGGCGAAACCGACCGCGAATGGGGACGGGTGATTAAAAAAGACCCTGCGGTTACGGCTAAGATTGATGGGATTTGGGGGGAACTCGGCTTATAGTAGATTCAAATAGGATTTCTCGTGTCGTCATTCCCGCGCTGGCGGAAATGACGATAATTGAGTATTTTTTATTTTTAATCAATATATTGAAAGTTAATTTGATACGCAATGCCGCCCTACGGTTGCAGGGCGGCATTGCTATGCCGCCGTTTGGATTTTCAGACGGCATTTGTGTGTTGCCTGTGTGGTTTTGTGTTGGGATGGCAATTTCGAGGCAGCCGATGCCGTCTGAAAGGCGATTGTCTGGCGGGACAGACGCGTTCTGTTTGTCTGTTTGGAAACGGTTGGGAAAGGCGTATGTTGGCGGATTTGTTGGGCGTAGTGGCTGGGCTTTTTGCGGCAAGCTGCGATTTTGTCCGTTACGGATTACGGCGGCTGAAAATCCTGTACCGCGCCTGGAAACGAGGCGGCTGGCGGAATGTGCGGCGCGTGTCGCTGCGGCGGAAGATGGCGGTCTCGGTATGGTCGGTGTTCGCCGCACTGCTTGCGGCGTCGTCGATATTCGGCTGGTGGCTGGTTTTTTGTCGGTTGGGCCGGTTTTTAGGATGGCATGGGGGGAAGACACATGGACGAACTGTTCAAATGGGCGGTCAGGATTTTGGCAGCGGTGGCGGACTGGATACTCGAGCTGATGTGTTCGGCATTGCTGTTTGCGGAACCAAGCCGTTTTTCCCATCGGACCGCACGTATCGTTGTGCCGGTTTTGAGCTTGGGTCTGTTTCGTGTCGAAGATTATGGAAACACGGAATGTTTGGATTGGCGGACGTTTTCTGCCGATATGGGCGAATCGATAGGCGGTTGGTTTTGGTTCGCGTTCTTGTTTGTCTTTTCAGTATGGGCAGCCTATGCCCTGTCGTGAAATATAGTGGATTAACAAAAACCAGTACAGCGTTGCCTCGCCTTAGCTCAAAGAGAACGATTCTCTAAGGTGCTCAAGCACCAAGTGAATCGGTTCCGTACTATTTGTACTGTCTGCGGCTTCGTCGCCTTGTCCTGATTTTTGTTAATCCACTATATAACCGACATACTTTGTTTTTGATGCGGCAACGAAAAATCGCTGCGGGTTGACGAAAATACAAATGGCGGCATTGCCAGCCGACACCAAGCCAAACAGATATGGGGCTTGTGTTTCCGATGTGGTACGGTCGGTCGGAAAAGTCATGCCGTCTGAAGCGCGGGGGCGTTTCAGACGGCATTTTTGTACGCAGGGTGTTTACGGTTCTTTAGGTTTGAGCCACTGCCATTGTTCCAGCAGGGTGTCTTCGAGGATTTTCTGTTTCTCTTTGCGCGAATTGATGCCGCCGGTCAGCCTGCCGTAATCGACGGTAATGGACGGCTTGTCCACCGTACCGGTGATTTTCAGGGGAATCGGTTTGTTTTTCGGATGGACGGCGTTGCGGATAAGGACATCTTCAGACAATTCCTGCGTATCCAGATTGGTATAGCCGTTGCTGGTAACATAGAGGCTGTCGGAGAAGAGTTTGGTATCGATGTGGCGGCTGATGCCGTCTGAAATTTCGCTGTTGAGCGTGAATCGGTGGAAGGGTGTACTGGGTGCGGCACTGTCGGCAGTTTTGCCCGAAATGCCGTTTTTCAGGATATTGTCCATGTCGATACCGTGCCACGCGCCGTTGGAAATATTCAGCGACAGGCTGCCCTGAAGCGAGCGGATAAGCTCTTTTCGGGTTTCGCCGCTCGCGGTCAGGTCGATGACCGCATCGCCGTTGCCGCTGAAGCTGTGGAAGCCGAACAGGTCTTGCAGCAGCGGTTGGATTTGGATGTTGCTTGCATTCTGTTGCAGGCGGTAAGTGGCGGGGCGAGTGTTGGCGATGCTGATGCCGCCTTCGGTATGGCCGCCGTAAAGCCCTGACTTGAAACGGCTGAGCGCGATATGGCCTTTGTCGGCATGGAGGTAGGTTTCCATATCGTCCAGTTGCAGGCCGGGAAGTTGGACATTGCCGATTTTAAGGTGGGCCTCGATATCTCCGGACAGCCTGCCGAGGGTGTCGGGAAATATTTTGCCGTTTTGTTGCCGCACGTCGTCAAGATAGGGGGTCAGGTTCAATTTTTGCAGTGCGACGGCGGCTTCCAGGTGCGGTGCATCTTCATGTGTGTATCTGAATTTCGCGGCAACGGTTTGGCGGTCGAACGAACCGTTGAGTTCGGCATGCCACTGATGAAGGTTTTTTATGGACATCGAACCGTCGAGCTGGCTGATGAAACGGGGTTGCGGCAGGCGGTTGACGGTATCCTGAAGGGTCGATACATGCAGGCGCGGCGCCTCCAGACCGTTGTTCCGGCTCCAAACCAATGGCGAGCCGAGGGAAAAGTTGGTTTGAAGGCGGGGTGTTTTGACGTTGCCGGAAATTTCGGCGTTGCCGATGTTGCCGATGCCGGAGTGCAGGTTGGCCTTATCGAGTTTGAACGATCCGCCCCATTGGAAATTCCCGTCGTCGGCGGTAGCGGTAAATGTCCCGTTGACGGTTTCAATTTTAATGCGGTTGTTCCTGAGTGCCAGCGTAGGGATTTGGGCGGTCAGGTGGAGGTTGTGGAAGGCGGTGTCGGCACGCAGGCCGAGGTTGGCCGCATCCGCTCCGCCAGCGTTAAAACGGATAGTGGGGTTGCCGGTGGTGGAAACGGTAATGCCATGCCCGTTTAGAGCGGTCTCGGCTTCGAAATGGAACGGTGAGATTTCGGGCGGATTGATGCCGTCTGAAATGAAAAGCCCTTTGCTTTTCCATGAGGCAGACAGGTTTTCGCTTGTCAGTATGCCCGAACTTTCAAACTGTTGTCCCGATGAAACGGGGGATTGCAGGTTGAGGCGGACTTCCTTCAGGGTAAACCACTCTTGCAGGAAGTCGAGGTGGACGGTGCTGTTTTCGATAATGATGCGGTTTACCGAGGCTTTGCGTTTTGGGTTGTCGATCAGGTCTTGGATGTTCCAAACGCCTTTCTCGTCGCGCGTCAGAGCAAGTTCCGCACCCGAAACCACCCATTTTTCAACCTGTATCTGATCCGACCACAGATTTTTCCAGCTCAATCCGATTTTGGTTTCTTTGATGGAAACGGCAGTCCGGTCGCCGCCGGGTTCGGTAATGGTCAGGTTTTTCAGGATGACGGTCGGCCGGGGCAGAAGCCTGCGCTGTATATCCGCATCAAACGAGATTTTCCGGTGCGTATGGGCAATGCTTTGTTGGAGGCGGCTTCGGATGTTTTCAGGTGTGAAGATGCGATATACGGAAGCGTGCAGCCCGATTGCCGCCAAAAGCAGTATCGTCAGCACGGCTACCGCATATTTCAGACGGTATTTGTGGAAGACCGATAATAAATCCATAGCCTGAAAAGTCTGTAAAACACGCCACAGTATAACACGGCTTGTAGAAATCCTATTTTGTGCGGGCGGATTATCTTGTATAAAGGGGTAATGCCCATAAGCAGGCATACCGCCGGATCAGGTATCGCGGGTGTTGCCGCGTTTGCAGGGGCAGTGTATGTTTCATACGGCGACGGATTCTGCAAGATACTTTTTTGAAATACCGATGCCGTCTGAAATGGACAAGTTTTGTTCAGACGGCATATAATTTGCTTTTTATTCCGGAGGCACGGATATGGTCGGATGCGTTTGGCAGGCAGGACGGTTTGAAATCGGTTTGGACAAACCGAAAATCATGGGTATCGTGAATCTCACGCCCGATTCTTTTTCCGACGGCGGCGCGTATTCGCAAAACGCCCAAACAGCTTTGGCGCATGCCGAACGGCTTTTGAAAGAGGGTGCGGACATTCTCGACATCGGCGGTGAATCGACGCGGGCAGGTGCGGATTATGTTTCGCCTGAAGAAGAATGGGCGCGGGTTGAACCTGTATTGGCAGAAGTGGCGGGGTGGGGCGTTCCCGTCAGTTTGGACACGCGCCGCACGGTGGTTATGGAAAAAGCGTTGGCACTCGGCGGCATCGATATTATTAACGATGTGGCGGCGTTGACCGACGAAGGCGCGCTCGAATTGCTGGCGTGTCAGGCGGATACGGGCATTTGCCTGATGCACATGCAGGGTTTGCCGGAAAACATGCAGATTAATCCGAAATATCAGGATGTTGTCGGCGAAGTGGCAAGGTATTTGAAGGCGCGGGCGGCGGAATGTGTCGCGGCAGGCATCGCACCGCAACGCATCACACTCGACCCCGGTTTCGGCTCCGGCTTCGGCAAAACCTTGCAACACAATATCGCGCTGATGCGGCATTTGCCCGAATTGATGGCGGAAACCGGTTTGCCGCTGCTGGTCGGCGTGTCGCGCAAGAGCACGATAGGCGAGCTGACCGGCGAGGCAGACGCGGCGGCGCGCGTACACGGCAGCGTGGCGGCGGCGCTGGCTTCCGTGGCGCGCGGCGCGCAAATCGTGCGGGTGCATGATGTGAAGGCGACGGCGGATGCGTTGAAGGTGTGGGAAGCGTTGGGCATCAATCTGTAAACAGCGGTTCGCATACTTTATGCCGTCTGAAAAGGGCGGGGCGGCTTCAGACGGCATCAACGGTGCAGACAGCAAGGCACAAACTGACTGTATAATCTCGGACAACGGTTCACATGCTCGGAGCAAATGATGGCAAAAAAATATTTCGGCACGGACGGCGTGCGCGGCGAAGTCGGGCAGTTTCCGATTACGCCCGATTTTGTATTGAAACTCGGCTATGCGGCGGGTCAGGTCTTGGTTCAGCACGACACCGGCCAGAAACCGACCGTTTTAATCGGCAAGGATACGCGGATTTCCGGCTATATGCTGGAGGCCGCTTTGGTGGCGGGTTTTACCGCCGCAGGTGTCAACGTTATCCAAACCGGTCCGCTGCCTACGCCCGGCGTGGCTTATCTGACCCGTGCGCTGCGTTTGTCCGCCGGTGTGATGATTTCCGCGTCGCACAATGCCTATTCCGACAACGGCATCAAATTCTTTGCCGAGGGCGGCGTGAAATTGAGCGATGAAGTCGAGTTGGAAATCGAAGCCAAAATCGACGAAGAAATGAAAACACAGCCGTCCGCGCACCTCGGACGCGCCCGCCGCATCAACGGCGCGGACGACCGCTATATCGAATTTTGCAAATCCACCTTCCCTACGCATTCCGATTTGCGCGGGCTGAAGCTGGTCGTCGATGCCGCCAACGGCGCGGCTTACAGCGTCGCACCCAAAGTGTTTCACGAACTGGGCGCACAAGTCGTCAGCATCGGCAACGAACCTAACGGCTACAATATCAATGAAAAATGCGGCGCAACCCATACCAAAACCCTCCAAGCCGCCGTGTTGCAAAACGAGGCAGACTACGGCATCGCGCTGGACGGCGACGGCGACCGCCTGATGATGGTCGATAAAAACGGGCAGGTTTACGACGGCGACAGCCTGATTTACGTCATCGCCAAAGCCCGCGCCGGCGAAGGTGTCAACATCGGCGGCGTGGTCGGCACGGTGATGACCAATATGGCGATGGAAAACGCCTTGAAAGAGCAGGGCGTGGATTTCTGCCGCGCCAAAGTCGGCGACCGCTATGTGTTGGAACAATTAAACCGGCGCGGCTGGCTCGTCGGCGGCGAAGCGAGCGGCCATATTTTGTGTATGGACAAACACAATACCGGCGACGGCATTATTTCCGCCTTGCAGGTTTTGGCGGCATTGCAAACGCTGAACCAAGACCTTGCCGCCGTTTGCGCCGACTGGCAGCCGTATCCGCAAACGATGATTAATGTCCGTATCGGCAAGGGGCAAAACTGGCAGGAAGCCTCAAAAACCGTGTTGGCGGAAGTGGAAAAAGAACTCGAAGGCAAAGGGCGTGTCGTGTTGCGCGCTTCGGGAACCGAACCCGTCGTGCGTGTGATGGTTGAAGCGCGGCAGGCGGATTGGGCGCGCGACGGGGCGGAACGTATCGCCGCCGCCATCGGCGGCATTTAGGCAAAATCAGGCAAAACCGTTTTCAGAACCGGGCGGTTTTCTGTTTAAATGCCGTCTGAACGGGCGGCGGGCACGCGAATCTGCCCCCTGCCGCTTTCAGACGGCATAATCTTTGATAGAATGCCGTTTCGCGCAGAAAATGTTTCGGCTTGTTCTGACTTTTTATCTCCGACAATGGAATATCCGCCATGTTTGCTTTTTTAGAAGCCTTTTTTGTCGAATACGGTTATGCGGCTGTTTTTTTTGTATTGGTCATCTGCGGTTTCGGCGTGCCGATTCCCGAGGATTTGACCTTGGTAACAGGCGGCGTGATTTCGGGTATGGGTTATACCAATCCGCATATTATGTTTGCAGTCGGTATGCTCGGCGTATTGGTCGGGGACGGCATCATGTTCGCCGCTGGACGGATTTGGGGGCAGAAAATCCTAAGGTTCAAACCTATTGCGCGTATCATGACGCCGAAACGTTATGAGCAGGTTCAGGAAAAATTCGACAAATACGGTAACTGGGTCTTATTTGTCGCCCGTTTCCTGCCCGGTTTGAGAACGGCCGTATTTGTTACAGCCGGTATCAGCCGCAAGGTTTCATACTTGCGTTTTATCATTATGGATGGACTGGCCGCGCTGATTTCCGTCCCTATTTGGATTTATCTGGGCGAATACGGTGCGCACAACATCGATTGGCTGATGGCGAAAATGCACAGCCTGCAATCGGGTATTTTTGTTATCTTGGGTATAGGTGCGGCCGTCGTTGCTTGGATCTGGTGGAAAAAACGCCAACGTATCCAGTTTTACCGCAGCAAATTGAAAGAAAAGCGGGCGCAACGCAAAGCCGCCAAGGCAGCCAAAAAAGCCGCGCAAAGCAAACAATAAAATCAAGCACCTAAATAGCTTGTCGATATTCAATAGTTTCCGTGTTTTTTCATCCACAAAGCGGTATCTCATGCGTTGGAAATTCTCGCAAGGTCTCTGACCTTGTTGCGGTTTCCGTCCTGAGTCTCACGCTTCGTGAATATAGTGGATTAACAAAAATCAGGACAAGGCGACGAAGCCGCAGACAGTACAAATAGTACGGAACCGATTCACTTGGTGCTTCAGCACCTTAGAGAATCGTTCTCTTTGAGCTAAGGCGAGGCAACGCCGTACTGGTTTTTGTTAATCCACTATAAAAATCCACTTGGAAAATCAAATATCGACAGCCCTTGGGTGCTTTTTCATTTGAAGGCCGTCTGAAAACCGTCCGCGCCGCCAAATTGCCAGTCTGTCCGAAATATAGTTAAATAAGCCGTATCATTAATGTTCAGACGGTACGACAACGCTATGAAACAAAAAATCTTCGTCCTTTACACGGGCGGCACAATCGGTATGACCCAAAGTAGAGAAGGTCTGCGCCCCGATACCGCACTGGTCAGCCAAGCCCTTTCCCCTTTTTCAGACGGCCTCGACTTCGAGTGGCACGTCTGCAATCCCTTGATTGATTCCTCTTCCGTTACGCTGCAACACTGGTGCGATTGGCTGAACATCATTGCCGCCAAACTCTCTTCATGCGACGGCATCCTGATACTGCACGGCACGGACAGCATGGCGTATACCGCCAACCTCTTCGCGCTCGCCCTGCAAGGTTTGGGCAAACCGATTGTCCTGACCGGTTCGCAATGGCCTTACGCTGCCGAAAACAGCGATGCCCCGCGCAACCTTTCCACCGCCGTTGCCGCCTTCAGCCTCAAGCTCAAACAAACCGTTATCGCGTTTGATGGCAAACTGTATCCCGCCGTCGGCAGCAGCAAAGTCAGCACCGAAACCGCTGCAGGCTTCGACAATCCGCATTTCGGCGCCATCGCCGAATGGGATGAAACTCAAGGCTGGTACAATCTTCGTATCCCGTCCCAAGACGCATCAGCCGTTTCAGACGGCCTCAAAATCCGCTATCCCGATCCGCAGGCAAAAATCGCCGTCCGCACGCTTATCCCCGGCTTTGCCGTCCAAGAACTTGCCGACGGACTCGGACAGCTTCCCGCCCAAGCCCTTATCCTGCAAAGCTACGGACACGGCAACACGCCCGCAGACGAAGGTTTCATCCGCGCCGTGCAAGACTTTACGCAGCAAGGCAAACTGCTGCTCAACATCAGCCAAGTCCGACAAGGCAAAACCGCCGCCGTTTACGCGCAAGGCAATGCGTTCCGCAACTCGGGTATCATCAACGGCGGCAAATGCAACCTCGAAACCGCCACCGCGCTGATGACCCTCGCCGTATCGCAAGGCTGGGGTAAGGAAGATGTTTACAAAGAATTGGTAAGACTAAAGTTAGTGTGAAATCGAAATGAACTTCACCGACACCCACTGCCACCTTGCCGATGCCGCCCTGCGCGAAAACTTGCCGCACATCCTGACCGCAGCGCGGAAAGTTGGGGTGAAGCGGTTTATCGTTCCCGCGACGCGCCCGCAGGATTGGCAGGACGTGGCGGATTTGGCTCAAAGGTCGTCTGAAAATCCGCTTTGGGGCAACATCCATATCGCACTCGGCATCCATCCTTGGTTTTCAGACGGCATTGCCGAGCGGGATTTCGTCCGCCTGGAAACGATGTTGGCACGTTATCCGCAGGCATGGGTCGGCGAAATCGGCTTGGATTTTTACGATAAAACCCAAACGCCGCAGCAGCGCGAACGGCAAATCCAAGTCTTCAGCCGCCAGCTTGCCATCGCGCAAACCCTGCGCCGCCGCGTGATTATCCATAATCTCAAAGCCACCGCCGACATCGCCGCCGCCGTCAAACAGACAGGCTTTGCCCAAGGCGGCATCGTTCACGCCTTCTCAGGCAGCGCGGAAGAAGCGCGCGTGTTGACGAAACTGGGTTTCAAAATCGGCATCGGTTCGTTGTTGCTCAACCCGAACGCCCGCAAAATACGCGAAACCCTCAAAACCCTGAATGACACCGATTTCGTCTTGGAAACCGACAGCCCGTTTATGCTGAAAAAAGAGATTAATACGCCTGCCAATATTCTTCGGATTGCCGAAATTGCCGCGCAGATACGCGGTGTTGGCGCGGCGGACATCGCCGCGATAACGGAACGCAATGCCGACAGCCTGCTCCGTCCCTAGATTATCTTTTTGAATATTCAGAAAATATATTATAATGACCGCGTTTTGATGCCGTCTGAACATTCAGGCGGCGTTTGTTATGGAAGAATTATGAAGCCGTCTATCTTAGAAAAACTACAACAACTCAGCGACCGACTGGAAGAAGTTACCCACCTTTTAGGGCAACCCGAAGCCACGTCCGACATGGACAACTACCGCAAACTCACACGCGAACACGCCGAACTGACCCCCGTGGTCGAAGTATTCCAAAACTATCAACTGGCGCAAAGCGACTTGGCGGATGCCGAAGAAATGCTGTCCGACCCCGAAATGAAAGACTTTGCAGCCGAAGAAATCGAAGCGGCAAAAGCCAAAATCAACACGCTCGATACCGAACTGCAAAAACTGCTGCTGCCCAAAGATGCCGACGACGACAAAAACATCTTTATCGAAGTACGCGCCGGTACCGGTGGCGACGAAGCCGCGCTGTTTGCAGGTGATTTGCTGCGTATGTACAGCCGCTACGCCGAGCGTAACCGCTGGCAGGTCGAAATCGTGTCCGCCAACGAAAGCGAATTGGGCGGCTATAAAGAAGTCATCGCCCGTATTGTCGGACTCGGTGCGTACAGCCGTTTGAAATTTGAATCGGGCGGACACCGCGTGCAACGCGTCCCCGCCACCGAAAGCCAAGGCCGCATCCACACCTCCGCCTGCACCGTTGCCGTCATGCCCGAAGCGGACGAACTCGAAGACATCGAGTTGAACCCTGCCGACCTTCGTATCGACACCTTCCGTGCATCCGGTGCGGGCGGTCAGCACATCAACAAAACCGACTCCGCCGTCCGCATTACCCACCTGCCCACCGGCATGGTGGTCGAATGCCAAGACGGACGCAGCCAACACGCCAACAAAGCGCAGGCAATGAAAGTCCTCGCCGCCCGCCTGAACGACGCGCAAAAACGCGAAGCCCAAGCCAAAGAAGCCGCCGAGCGCAAATCCCTCATCGGCAGCGGCGACCGCAGCGAACGCATCCGCACCTACAACTATCCCCAAGGCAGGGTAACAGACCACCGCATCAACCTTACCCTGCACAAGCTGGATTTTGTGATGGACGGCGATTTGGCAGAAATCACTGATGCCCTGATTGCCGAGCATCAGGCCGAGCTTCTGGCGGCAATGGGCGATTGAGTTTTGTGTTTGGGTAAAAAATGCCGTCTGAACCAAGTTTCAGACGGCATTTTGCGTTCGCCGTGCCATGCAATCAATTTTAATCCGCCATATTCTACTGATTTGTTTGAATTCAGTGTATTATGCCGTTTCTCAACCATAGGCGACAACTGGACATATTGATGAAGATTGCGATTTACGGTACAAAAAGCTATGACCGCGAACATTTTACCCGCGCCAACCGGCATTTCGGCTTCGAGCTGGAGTTTTTTGATTTCATGCTGGATGCGAAAACGGCGAAAATGGCGGAAGGCGCGGAAGCGGTCTGTATTTTTGTAAACGACGACAGCAGCCGGCCCGTGTTGGAAAAATTGGCGCAAATTGGCGTGAAAACTGTGGCGTTGCGTTGTGCCGGCTTCAATAATGTGGATTTGAAGGCGGCTGAAGAGTTGGGCTTGAAAGTCGTGCGCGTGCCTGCCTATTCGCCCGAATCGGTTGCGGAACATACGGTCGGTCTGATGCTGACTTTGAACCGCCGTATCCACAAAGCCTATCAGCGTACCCGCGATGCGAATTTTTCGCTGGAAGGTCTGACCGGTTTCAATATGTATGGCAAAACGGTGGGCGTTATCGGCACGGGGAAAATCGGTATCGCAACGATGCGGATTTTAAAGGGTTTCGGTATGAACCTGCTGACTTACGATCCGTTTTGCAACCCCGAAGTGGAAAAACTCGGCGGAAAATATGTGGAGTTGGACGAGCTGTATGCCCGATCGGACATCATCACGCTGCATTGTCCCGCTACGCCGGAAAACCACTATATGCTGAACGAAGCGGCATTCGACAAAATGAAAGACGGTGTGATGATTATCAACACCAGCCGTGGCGGTCTGATTGACAGTTCTGCCGCGATTGAGGCGTTGAAACGCCGGAAAATCGGCGCATTGGGCATGGATGTGTACGAGAACGAGCGCGAGCTGTTTTTTGAAGACAAATCCAACGATGTGATTACCGACGACGTGTTCCGCCGCCTGTCGTCCTGCCATAACGTGCTGTTTACCGGACATCAGGCATTTTTGACGGAAGAGGCGTTGGGTAATATTTCGGAAGTTACGCTGTCCAATATCCGCGAGGTCGGACAGACCGGCGATTGCGGCAATGCGGTTCGTGCCGACGGCTGACGTGTTTTAAAAGTTTAAAGGAAATGCCGTCTGAACCAAGTTTCAGACGGCATTTATGTTCAGGGTTAAGGCTTATTTGACTTCCAACTTGGCAATGCCGCCCATATAAGGCTGCAAGGCGGCAGGAATATTGATGCTGCCGTCGGCGTTTTGATGGTTTTCCAACACGGCGACCAGCGTCCTGCCGACAGCCAAGCCGGAGCCGTTCAAGGTATGTACCAAGCGGTTTTTGCCGTTTTCGTCTTTGAAACGCGCCTTCATGCGGCGGGCTTGGAAATCTTCGCAGTTGGAGCAGCTTGAGATTTCGCGGTAGGTATTTTGCGCGGGAACCCAAACTTCCAAGTCATACGTTTTTGCCGCGCCGAAGCCCATGTCGCCGGTACACAGGGTAATTACGCGGTAGGGCAGTTCCAAAGCCTTCAGGATGTTTTCGGCATGGCCGACCATTTCTTCCAGTGCGTCGTATGATTTTTCGGGATGAACGATTTGTACCATTTCTACTTTGTCGAACTGGTGTTGGCGGATCAGACCGCGCGTGTCTTTGCCGTACGAACCCGCCTCGCTGCGGAAGCAGGGCGAGTGGGCGGTCAGTTTCAGCGGCAGTCCGCCTTCGTCCAAAATGCTGCCTGCAACGGTGTTGGTCAGCGTTACTTCTGCGGTCGGAATCAGGTATTGGGTGGTTTTGGTTTCATCGCCGCCGCGGGTAACATGGAATAAATCTTCTGCAAATTTGGGCAGTTGGCCTGTGCCTTGCAAGGTGGTGTCGTCTACGATATAGGGTGTGTAATGCTCGGTGTAGCCGTGTTTCAGCGTGTGCGTATCGAGCATGAATTGTGCCAGCGCGCGGTGTAGACGGGCGATTTGTCCGCGCATCACGGTAAAGCGCGCGCCGGAAAGTTTCGCGCCGCCTTCGAAATCCAAACCCAAAGGTTCGCCCAAATCGACATGGTCTTTGATTTCAAAGTCAAATTCGCGTGGCGTGCCGACTTTGCGGACTTCGACGTTTTCGGTTTCGTCTTTACCGGCAGGTACGCTTTCGTGCGGCAGGTTAGGTATGCTCAACAACCATGCGTCCAATTCTTTTTGAACGGCATCCAAATCGGCGGCAGCCTGTTCCAAATCGGTTTTGATTTGAGCGACTTGATCCATGGCCGCCTGCGCCTCTTCATGTTTGCCCTGACCTTTCAGTGCGCCGATTTGTTTGGAAATGCTGTTGCGCGAGGCTTGTAGTTCTTCGGTTTTCACCTGAACGGACTTGCGTCGTTCTTCCAGTGCGTCAAAACGTGCGGTATCAAAGTCATAACCGCGCCGTGCAAGCCGTTCGGCAACGGCGGCGGTGTTGCTGCGGAGCAATTGGATATCTAACATGGTCTGATTCCCGAATTAATTTGAAACGTATTATTGTAAACCAAATTTAAGATATTTTCCCGAATCCGTCTGTGTTTCGACATGCTTGAACCATATTGCCCGATTTGTCAAAACCGTCCGATTTGTGGGAAAATCCCAAGATTGAATTTAACGGAGGGCGACACCGTGTTGGACAGAGAAGGCTATCGCCCCAATGTCGGTATCATCTTAATCAACAACCGCAACGAGGTCTTTTGGGGCAAGCGCGTACGCGAACATTCATGGCAGTTTCCTCAAGGAGGCATCAAGCCGGGCGAAAGCCCTGAAACCGCCATGTACCGCGAGTTGTACGAAGAAGTCGGGCTGCTGCCGCAACACGTCAAAATCGTCGGGCGGACGCGCGACTGGCTGCGTTACGACGTGCCGAACAATTGGGTACGCCGCGAATGGCGCGGATCCTATCGCGGACAAAAACAGATTTGGTATCTTTTGCGTTTGGTCGGTCGTGACAGCGATGTCAACCTCCGCGCCTGCCACCATCCCGAATTTGACGGTTGGCGTTGGCACCAATATTGGGCTCCTGTTGACGAAGTAATTGATTTCAAACGAGACGTTTACTTGGGGGCATTGGAAGAACTCTCTTCCCGCTTCCTGCGCGGCATGGAAAGCTACGAAGACTTTATCCGTCGCAATCCAATAGAAAACCTGTAATCCAAACGCTTTCAGGCCGTCTGAAAGCGTTGTTTTTCATACTTTCAGACGGCCTTTACATTATTCCTATGGCTAAAAACAACCAATACAGCGAATCCAGCATTACCGTCCTCAAAGGCTTGGAGCCGGTCAAAGAACGTCCCGGCATGTACACTCGCACTGACAGCCCGACCCACATCTGCCAAGAAGTCATCGACAACGCGGCGGACGAAGCGTTGGGCGGTTTCGCCACTGAAATCGATGTGCGCATCCACGACGACGGTTCGCTTTCCGTACACGACAACGGACGCGGCATTCCCGTCGGGCTGCACCCTGTCGAAGGCGTACCCGTGGTCGAACTCGTGTTTACCCGTCTGCACGCGGGCGGTAAGTTCAACAAAAAAGACGGCGGCAGCGCGTATGCCTTTTCAGGCGGCCTGCACGGCGTGGGCGTATCCGTGACCAACGCCCTCTCCTCCCGCCTTGAGGTAACCGTCAAACGCGAAGGCAAAATCCACCGCATCGTGTTTGCCGGCGGCGACGTGGTCGAACCGTTGGCGGAAGTGGGCAAATGCGCCGTCAAAGACAGCGGCACCGAAGTGCGCGTTTGGCCGGACGGAAAATATTTTGAAAGCCCGAATTACAGTATCTCCGAACTCGAACGCCTGCTGCGCGCCAAAGCCGTGCTGCTGCCGGGCGTGCGCGTTTCCCTGACCCGTCCGGTCAAAGGCGAAGACGAAGCGCACACCCAAACTTGGCACTATCCAGACGGCTTGAAAAGCTATCTGACCGACCTGATTGCCGACGCGCAGGAAGCCGTGCCGCTATTTTCCTGCGAAAACTACATTTCAGACGACCACAATGGCGATTTCAGCATCGGCGAAGGCGCAGCGTTTGCCCTGACCTGGCTGGAAGAAGGCTCGTGCGCCAACGAAAGCTACGTCAACCTCATCCCCACCCCGCTGGGCGGCACGCACGAAGCGGGCTTGAAACAAGCCGTGTTTAACGCCGTCAACAACTTTATCAATCTGCACAACCTCCTACCGCGCGGCGTGAAAGTACAAAGCGACGACGTGTTCGGCAAAACCGCCTTCGTCCTCTCCGCCCGCGTCCTCGACCCGCAGTTCCAAGGTCAGACCAAAGACAAGCTGACTAACCGCGATGCGCTGAAACTCGTTGCCACCGTATCGGGCGACCCTTTGGAATTGTGGCTGAACCAAAACGTGGACTTCGGCAAAAAAATCGCTGAACTCGCCATCCGACAAGCACAAGCGCGGATGCGTTCGGTTAAAAAAATCGAAAAGAAAAAAGGCAGCGGCGTCGCCGTCCTACCCGGCAAACTGACCGACTGCGAAAGCGAAGACATCCGCGAAAACGAACTCTTCCTCGTCGAAGGCGATTCCGCTGGCGGCTCCGCCAAACTCGCCCGCGACAAAGCCACCCAAGCCATCCTGCCCCTGCGCGGCAAAGTGCTCAACAGCTTCGAAGTCCATCCCGACCAGCTCTTCGGCAACGCCGAAATCCACGACATTTCCGTCGCCATCGGCGTTGATCCGCATGGAATCAATGATAATCCCGACTTAAGCGGCCTGCGCTACGGCAAGATCGCCATCCTGTCCGATGCCGACGTGGACGGCTCGCATATTCAAGTTTTGCTGTTGACCCTGTTCTATCGCCACTTCCCGAAACTGATCGCCGACGGACACATCTACGTCGCCCAGCCGCCGCTGTTCCGCGTCGATGTCAACGCACAAGGAAAGAGCAAACCTGCTCGTAAATTCTACGCCCTTGACCAAAACGAACTCGACAGCATTTTGGAGCGGCTGCAAAAAGAAGGCGTTAGAGAAACCGCCTATTCCATCAGCCGTTTCAAAGGCTTGGGCGAGATGAATCCCGACCAGCTCAAAGACACCACCATGCACCCCGACACCCGCCGCCTGTTGCAGGTACAAATCCCAGAAGGCGCGGATGACGAGACGCGCGACATCTTTGTTAAACTGATGGGAAAAGGCGAAGCCGCCGCCCGCCGCGCATGGATGGAACGCGAAGGCGATACGGCGGAACTCGATATTTGAACCGTGATTGCCGCATACGAAAAAATGCCGTCTGAAACCAAATCGGTTTTCAGACGGCATTTCGTTTGGGGATTTATTCTGCTGCGGAAGATTCGGCTGCTTCGGCTTCAACAGACGGCGTTTCGGCGGCAGCTTGGGCGGACTGCTGTTGCAAAGCCTGCTGCACGAAAGGATGGTTTTGTGCGATTGCCTGTTCTTCGGGGGTAACTTCGCCTTTGAAACGGTTGTTCAAATCGAAACGTTTGCCGCCGCGCGCCAAGGCTTTCAGATAGCGCGGACGGCGGCAGTGGTTGGCGAGGACGCGTGCAATAAGTGTAGGATCGTATTGGGGCAGCGCGGTAATCAAGTCTTGGTCGATACCGAGTGCCAACGGTTTAAATCGTTTGAATACATCGTATTTGCCGTAGATATGGTCGGCAATCATTTCTGTCTGTTTCTTTTTGCTCATGGTTTGGACCGCAGATTTCAGTGCTGCGCCCAAAGCGGTTTCTTGTATCATTTCAGTTGCATTCCTCTAAACAAACCCGTGCGTCTAAGGCTGCACGGCAATGCTCGATATTCTATTATAAAGTCTGTGTTTTGGCTAAATTTTTATTTGTTTGAAAGGGTAATGTCGGGCGTATTAACCTGAACGTCGGCATTTTGCGCGCGATGGCGCAGGGCGTGGTCGATGAGGACTAATGCGAGCATGGCTTCTGCAATCGGCGCGGCGCGCAAGCCGACGCAGGGGTCGTGCCTGCCGTGGGTGGCGAGTTCGACGGGGTTGCCGTTGATGTCGATGCTTCGGCGCGGGGTGGCAATGGAACTGGTGGGTTTGATGGCGATATTGACGCAGATGTTTTGTCCGGTGCTGATGCCGCCGAGGATGCCGCCCGAATGGTTGGACAGGAAGCCTTGCGGGGTCAGTTCGTCGCCGTGTTCGCTGCCGCGTTGGACAACGCTGCCGAAGCCTGCGCCGATTTCTACGCCTTTGACGGCGTTGATGCCCATCATGGCATAGGCGATTTCGGCATCGAGGCGGTCGAAAACGGGTTCGCCCAAGCCGACGGGGACATTGGCGGCTTCAATATGCAGCTTCGCACCGACGGAATCCAAGGATTTGCGCACGCCGTCCATATAGTGTTCCAGTTCGGCGATTTGGCTATGGTTGGCGGCGAAGAAGGGATTTTGGGAAATGTGTTCGCAGCCTTCAAACCGGATTTTTTTTTCGCCGACTTGGGTCACGTAGGCGGTGATTTCCGTGCCGAATTTTTCTTTCAGCCATTTTTTGGCGACGGCTCCGGCGGCAACGCGGGCGGCGGTTTCGCGGGCGGAGCTTCTGCCGCCGCCGCGGTAGTCGCGCGTGCCGTATTTGTGCCAATAGGTATAGTCGGCGTGGCCGGGGCGGAAACTTTGGGCGATGTTGCCGTAGTCTTTGCTGCGTTGGTCGGTATTGCGGATTAAGAGGGCGATGGGCGTGCCGGTGGTTTTGCCTTCGAAGACGCCGGAGAGGATTTCTACTTGGTCGGCTTCGCGGCGTTGGGTAACGTGGCGGCTGGTGCCGGGTTTGCGGCGGTCAAGGTCAAATTGGATATCCGCTTCGCTCAATTCTAATCCGGGCGGGCAGCCGTCAATGATGCAGCCCAAACCTGCGCCGTGGCTTTCGCCGAATGTGGTAACGGTGAAGAGTTGTCCGAAAGTGTTGCCTGCCATGTTTTCCCTCTGTGGGCGGTATGTTGGAGACAGCGGATTTTAGCATAAAAGCCGGAGGAAAACGGGTTATATGCCGGTAAAGGAGTTGCGTGTTTTGCAGTGAATCGGCTTATAATCCGGTCTGATTTTTCAGGATAGCGATATGAGCGACTACACGCAGCAGCTTCAAGATAAAAAAGACCGCCTTAAAACCCTTTTTGCAGGTTTGGATGTTCCCGAGTGGGAAGTGTATGAATCCCCGGACAAACATTACCGTATGCGTGCCGAGTTTCGTATTTGGCACGAAGGCGGGGAAATGTTTTATGCCATGTTTGAAAAAGGACAAAAGGCTAGCGGGGCAAGCCTGATCCGTTGCGACCGTTTTGAAGCAGCTTCCGAGGCCGTCAACCGCCTCATGCCCGAGCTGATCGCCGCCGCCGCGCAATCCCCCGAACTCAAAAAACGCTGGTATGCCGTCGAATTCCTCTCCACGCTCAGTGGCGAAATGCTGGTTACCATGATTTACCACAAAAAACTCGGCGACGCATGGCAACAGGCGGCGCAAGCATTACAGCAACAGTTGGGCATCGCCGTTATCGGACGGAGTAGGGGGCAGAAAATCGTTTTAAAACAGGACTATGTAATGGAAACTTTGAAGGTCGGCAACCGGGATTTCCGTTATCGGCAAATTGAAGGCGGTTTTACCCAACCCAATGCTGCCGTGTGTCAGAAAATGCTTGAATGGGCCTGCGGTGCAGCAGAAGGATTAGATGGGGATTTGCTCGAACTATATTGCGGAAACGGCAATTTCACCCTGCCGCTGTCCCGATATTTCCGACAGGTTTTGGCAACCGAGATTTCCAAAACTTCAGTAGGCGCAGCGCAATGGAATATTGAGGCAAACGGGATAGGCAACATCAAAATCGCCCGCCTGTCTGCCGAAGAATTTACCGAAGCCTATACCGGCAAACGTGAGTTTACACGCCTTAAGGAGGGTGGTATTGCTTTGACGGATTATGCATTTTCCACTATTTTCGTTGATCCGCCGCGTGCCGGTATCGATGAGGAAACTTTGAAGCTGGTGTCGCAGTTTGACAATATCATCTACATTTCCTGCAATCCCGAAACCCTGCGTGCTAATTTGGATACCTTGGCGGAAACCCATATGGTCGAACGTGCCGCCTTGTTCGACCAATTCCCGTTTACGCACCATATCGAAAGCGGCGTACTGTTGAAAAAGAAAATCCTTGGAAAAAGCAAAAGGTAAGGACTATGTACCGACACATCGAATACTATCCCGGCGACCCGATTTTGAGTTTGGTCGAAACCTTCAAAAACGACCCGCGACCTGAAAAAGTCAATTTGAGCATAGGCATTTATTTCGACGACGAAGGCAAAATGCCCGTATTGGAATCCGTGAGCCGAGCCGAAACTGCCCGCGCCGTCACGCCTGCGCCGTCGCCCTACCTGCCGATGGAAGGTTTGGACACTTACCGCAGCGCGGTGCAGCATTTGTTGTTCGGTAAAGACAACTCCGCGCTCGCACAAGGGCGCATCGTTACCGTGCAAACCTTGGGCGGCTCGGGCGCGCTCAAAGTCGGAGCGGATTTCCTGCACCGCTGGTTTCCCGCAGCATGCGCCTACGTCAGCGACCCGACTTGGGACAACCATCGCGGCATTTTTGAAGGCGCAGGTTTCGAGGTCGGCACTTATCCTTATTACGACCCCGCCACCGTCGGCGTGAAATTCGACGAAATGACCGCGTTTTTCAACACCCTGCCTGAAAACAGCGTCTTAATCCTACACCCCTGCTGCCACAACCCGACCGGCGTGGATATGTCGGAACAGCAATGGGACGAAGTGTTGCACATCATCAAAACGCGCAAACTGATTCCGTTTATGGACATTGCCTACCAAGGATTCGGCGGCGATTTGGACAGCGATGCCTACGCCATCCGCAAAGCGGTGGAAATGGAATTGCCCTTGTTCGTCAGCAATTCCTTCTCGAAAAACCTGTCTCTCTACGGCGAGCGCGTCGGCGGTCTGAGCGTGGTTTGCCCGAATAAAGAAGAAGCGGAATTGGTGTTCGGACAACTCAAATTCATCGTCCGCCGCATCTACTCCAGCCCGCCCGCACACGGCGCGTATCTCACTGCCAATGTGATGAACAGCTCCGAACTTTACGCTTTGTGGCAAAACGAAGTCTATGTCATGCGCAACCGCATCCGCGCCATGCGACAGAAACTTTACGATGTCTTAACTGCGCAAATCCCCGATCGCGATTTCACTTATTTCATCAAACAGCGCGGCATGTTCAGCTACACGGGGTTGAGCGTGGAACAAGTCCGCAGGTTGCGCGACGAATTTGCCGTTTACCTGCTGGATTCGGGCAGGATGTGCGTTGCCGGACTGAATGCTTCGAATATCGCCTATGTTGCCGATGCGTTTGCCGAAGTATTGAAATAAGAATTTGAAGTAAATCAAAAGGCCGTCTGAAAAATATTTATCTTTCAGACGGCCTCTTTATAATTGGCGCACCCAACAGGGATCGAACCTGTGACCTCCAGCTTCGGAAACTGACACTCTTCCAACTGAGCTATGGGTGCGGAAAACGTAAGATTAACGTAAATTCTGCAAATTGGCAAAGTTTATCTTGAGGCGTCAGGCTGATGCGCGGGGTATGAGGGATATTTGTTTGGGGATAAGCAAGTATTTTCAATGGATTATTTGCTTAAAAGAGACGCTGCCTGTGATTTTTTGCATATTTTCAATGATAGTGATTGGAAAGACCCTGTGAATTCAGTATAATCCAGCAAAATATTGTTAATTGCGTTTAACATACCAAACTATAATTTACAGCACAACCTAACCTGACGGCGAGGCCTACCAAATGAAACAACTCCGCGACAATAAAGCCCAAGGCTCTGCATTGTTCACCCTTGTGAGCGGTATCGTTATTGTTATTGCAGTTCTTTATTTCCTGATTAAGCTGGCGGGCAGCGGCTCGTTCGGCGATGTCGATGCCACTACGGAGGCGGCAACGCAGACCCGTATCCAGCCCGTCGGACAATTGACGATGGGCGACGGTATCCCCGTCGGCGAACGCCAGGGCGAACAGATTTTCAATAAAATCTGTATCCAATGCCACGCGGCGGACAGCAATGTGCCGAACGCTCCGAAACTGGAACACAATGGCGACTGGGCACCGCGTATCGCGCAAGGCTTCGATACTTTGTTCCAACATGCGCTCAATGGATTTAATGCCATGCCTGCAAAAGGTGGCGCGGCAGACCTGACCGATCAGGAACTCAAACGGGCGATTACCTACATGGCGAATAAAAGCGGAGGTTCTTTCCCGAATCCGGATGAGGCTGCGCCTGCCGACAGTGCCGCTTCAGGAACAGCTTCTGCTCCTGCCGATAATGCAGCTCCGGCGGAAGCGAAGGCAGAAGACAAAGGTGCTGCCGCACCTGCAGCCGGTGCAGACGGCAAGAAAGTTTTCGAAGCAACCTGTCAGGCATGCCATGGCGGAGCGATTCCAGGTATCCCCGGCATAGGTAAAAAAGATGATTGGGCTCCCCGCATTAAAAAAGGCAAAGAAACCTTGCATAAACATGCCCTTGAAGGCTTTAACGCGATGCCTGCAAAAGGCGGCAACGCTGGCTTGAGTGATGACGAAGTCAAAGCGGCTGTTGACTATATGGCCAACCAATCCGGTGCGAAATTCTAGATTCGGATTAAAATTTCGGATTAAATAAAAACGGGGCAGGTATCTGCTCCGTTTTTTTATTGGAATTTATTTGTTTGCCCCTATGGGAATGACATCAAAGGGTGTGAATAGATTTTTTATCTTCGAAATGCCCGATCGGATGAATAAAAAGTAGGATGATAAAAAAGCTGGTGTATGGACATTGGTTTAACTCATTTGTTTTATAGTGGATTAAATTTAAACCAGTACAGCGTTGCCTCGCCTTTCCGTACTATCTGTACTGTCTGCGGCTTCGTCGCCTTGTCCTGATTTAAATTTAATCCACTATAAAGTTATAGTCGAGATACGTGTATTGGTGCAACCGGTTTGCCGTTGATGAAAATGCCGTCTGAAAATGTTTCAGACGGCATTTTTTAAGATATCAACAGTCAGTCTTCATAATTTTCTGTCGGCAAGCAGGAGCAAACCAGATTGCGGTCGCCATACACTTCATCTACTCGTTTGACGCTCGGCCAGAATTTGTGTTCGCACACGAAGGGCAGCGGGAAGACGGCTTCTTCGCGAGAGTACGGATGCGCCCATTCGCCGGTTATATCTGCGGCGGTGTGCGGAGCATTCACCAGTGGGTTGTCGTCTTTCGGCCATTCGCCGTCGATGACTTTCTGCACTTCGCGGCGAATGGATTTCAGGGCGGCGATGAAGCGGTCGAGTTCGGCTTTACTTTCGCTCTCGGTCGGCTCGATCATCAGCGTACCGGCAACAGGGAAGGAAACCGTCGGCGCGTGGAAACCGTAGTCCATCAGGCGTTTGGCGATGTCGGTTTCTGTGATGCCGCTTTCGGCTTTGAGCGGACGCAAATCAACAATACATTCGTGCGCGACGCGGCCGTTTTTGCCTGTATACAGAATCGGATAGTCTTCGCTCAAGCGTTTAGCGACGTAGTTGGCGTTGAGCAATGCCCAGCGTGTTGCCTGCTCCATGCCTTGTTTGCCCATCATGGTCAGGTACATCCAAGTAATCGGCAGGATGGATGCAGAACCATATGCTGCGGCAGCCACGGCAGTTTGATCGGCACTGGCGTTGTGCATATCGGTTACCACATGGCCTGGTGCGAACGGAGCCAGATGGGCTTTCAAGCCAATCGGACCCATGCCCGGACCGCCGCCGCCGTGAGGGATACAGAAGGTTTTGTGCAGGTTCATGTGCAACACGTCCGCGCCGACTTCGGCAGGCTGCATGATGCCGATTTGAGCGTTGAGGTTGGCACCGTCCATATAAACCTGTCCGCCGTTTTCATGGATGATGCGGCAGATGTCGCGGATGCCTTCTTCGTACACGCCGTGGGTGGACGGGTAAGTAATCATGATGGCGGACAAAGCGTCGCGGTGTTGCTCGGCTTTGGCTTTCAAATCGTCGATGTTGACGTTGCCGTGTTCGTCGGTATCGACGACGACGACTTTCAAACCGAGCATGGCGGCGGTGGCGGGGTTGGTGCCGTGGGCGGATTTGGGAATCAGACAGATGTTGCGCTGCGCTTCGCCTTGCGCTTCCTGATAGCGGCGGATGGCAAGCATACCGCTGTATTCGCCCTGCGCGCCTGAGTTGGGCTGGAAGGAAATCGCGTCAAAACCGGTGATGGCTTTCAGGCTGTTTTCCATATCGGCGAGCAATTCGCGGTAGCCTGCGGCTTGGTCTTTGGGGGCGTAGGGGTGGATGTCGGAGAACTCCGCCCAAGTAATCGGCAACATTTCCGCAGTCGCGTTGAGTTTCATGGTGCAGCTGCCCAATGAAATCATGCTGCGGTTCATCGCCAAGTCGCGGTCTTCGAGTTTTTTCAGGTAGCGTAACATTTCGTGTTCGGTATGGTAACGGTTGAACACGGGATGTTGCAGAATATCGTCCTGACGCAGCAATTCTGCATTCAGACGGCCTTTGACATCATCGGCAAATGCGAACGTATCCTTGCCGGTAAACGCGCGGTACAAATCAACCAAATCTTCGCATGCCGATGTTTCGTGGAATGCAGCCGCAACTTGAGTATCGTTGACGCGGCGCAGATTGTAGCCCGATTCCAAAGCAGCGGCAAACACTTGGTCTGCTTTTTCTTTGCTGCCGAAATCGACGGTAACGGTATCGAAGAAGACTTTGTGAACCACATTCAGGCCGTCTGAAACCAGCGCATCGGCAAAGGCAGAAGCCAGCGCATGAATGCGGTTGGCGATGCGTTTCACACCTTCAGGGCCGTGGTAAACGGCGTACATGCCCGCCAAGTTCGCCAGCAATGCTTGTGCGGTACAAATATTGGATGTCGCTTTTTCGCGGCGGATGTGTTGCTCGCGGGTGGACAAAGCCATGCGCAAGGCAGGTTTGCCCGATGCGTCTTTGGATACGCCGATGATGCGGCCTGGGGCGGAACGTTTGAACGCGTCTTTAAACGCGAAATAAGCAGCGTGCGGACCACCGAAGCCCATCGGCACTCCGAAGCGTTGAGTGTTGCCCAACGCAATGTCCGCGCCCAATTCAGCAGGCGACTTCAGCAAAACCAAGCTCATGATGTCGGCGACAACGGCCACGATCGTGCCTTTTGCTTTCAGACGGCTGATAACATCCTGCAAATCTTGTACGTCGCCGTCTTTGCCGACGTATTGGAACAGCGCGCCGAAGTATTCGCCTTCATCCGCTTGGGCAAAATCGCCGACCACCAGTTCAAAGCCGAAATATTTGGCGCGGGTTTTCATCACGTCCAAAGTTTGCGGATACACGCGCGCATCCACAAAGAAACGCTCGGATTTCACCTTGCCCACGCGGTGCGCCATCGCCATCGCTTCCGCCGCGGCAGTTGCCTCGTCCAACAAAGACGCGCCCGCCACAGGGAAACCGGTCAAATCGATGCACACTTGTTGGAAGTTCAACAACGCTTCCAAACGCCCCTGCGCAATTTCCGCCTGATACGGCGTGTAGGCGGTGTACCAACCCGGATTTTCCAATACGTTGCGCAAAATCACGTTCGGCACGCGGGTCGGGTAATAACCCAAACCGATATAGGACTTGTTGATCACGTTTTTCGACGCGATGCCTTTCAATTTCGCCAATGCGTCCGCCTCGGTCAAAGCCTCGGGCAAATTGAGTTCAGACGGCATACGGATGCTTTGCGGCACGGTATTGCCGACAAAATCGTCCATGCTTTTCTCGCCGACAGCGGCAAGCAACGCCGCTTCGTCGCCGAAACTCAAATGCCGCGCGGCAAATTCGTTGGGGTTGAACAATTCAGATAGTTTCATTCCTACTCCTTAGATAGTGTTGCGTGGATATGCCGTCTGAAGCGGCAGAATGACTTGCACATCCAAAGCCGGAGGGCCGATATTTCTCGGGGGCGTATGGCGTAGTCGGTGCATCTCAGACGGGATGTCGGGGAAGCGTCTGTGCGTTTGCCTTGTTTCATAATGATGTGTTTCAACGGATGGGGCGCACGTTTATCGGAATCCCTGAGTGTGCAGGAAATCGGACAATTTCTCGGCAAATCGGCGGTAGCCTTTGCCGTTGGCGTGGATTTGGTCGGACTTTAAATCGTTGTCGCCCAAAATTTCCGCCCACGCGCCACCGAACAGCGGAATGCCGTATTCCTCGGACAAATTCTCATACAGCGGATGGTCGCTCAAATGCCCGAACAACGCGCCCAGTGTGATGTGCGGCACGCCGACGAGGACGGCGGGGATGTTTTCCTTTTGCACGGTTTCGATGATTTTCGCGATATTGGCGCGGGTCTGTTCTTCGGGAATTTTGCGCAGAAAGTCGTTGCCGCCTATGCCGACAATCACAAGCTTGGGTTTGCGTGCCAACAGCGCGGGCAGGCGCGACAGGGCTTGCGCGGACGTATCGCCCGATACGCCGCCGTTGACAATATTCCAACCCGTCAGTTTTTGCAGTTGCGCGGGGTAGGATTCGCTGGGGTTTGCGCCGTAGCCGAAGGTGAGCGAATCGCCCAAGGCAAGTACGGTGCTTCCTTCGGGAATTTTGGCGTGGGTTCGGGCGGATTTTCTGCCGCAGGCGGTAAGAAGCAACGCGCCTGCACCGAGGAGGAAGGTTCTTCTGTTCATTGGTTTTTCAGACGGCATCGAGCCATTTCGGGTGGTATTTCAGGGTTTTACGGTAAACCGGACAGCTTTCGGCGTGCGCGCCTTTGAGGTAGCCGGTACTCATCAGAAATTCGCCGACGATTTCGCCGCCGACGAATTTGAAATGTTTTTTAAAGAGTTTGACCCATTCGTCTTTGCTTCGCGGATGGTGCGCGTCGAGCCAGTTCTTGAACGAGCCGTATTCTTGTTGCAACGCTTGGATTTGCCGTGCATTGAAAATGGCGGCATCGATTTTCAGGCGGTTGCGGACGATGCCCGTGTCGGCAAGCAGGCGTTCGCGGTCGGTGTCGTCGAAGGCGGCGACCGTATCGATGTCGAAACCTTCAAATGCCGTCTGAAACGCCTGCCGCTTCTTCAGCATCAGCGTCCAGCTCAATCCTGCCTGATTGATTTCCAACACCAGCCGCTCAAACAATTCATTGTCGTCCTCAATCGGAAAACCGTATTGGGTGTCGTGGTAATGTTTGTTCGGGTTATCGGTGTTTTCGGGAAGTGAGGCGGCAAATTCGCAATAGTTCACGGTTTACTCGACCATCTGTTGCGCCGCCTGTTTCAGTCCCTGTTCGAGTGCGGCGGTCATAGCGGCGTAGCCGTCACCCTGCTGTTCGGTTTCGATATGGAAGGGTCTGTTCGTACCGTCGGGTAGGACGGCGTAGCCGCTGATGAGGGTTTTGCCCGTGTAGCTGCCTTGGAATGCGTCGATATAGACCGTCCATTTTTCGGTACTGCCGCTGCGTGAGGCAGGAACAAAGGTGCGTGTGCTGTCCAAACGGTTGAATGCATTGCTCAACGCCGCTTCGAGCATATCGTCCAAGGTGTCTGCCCAAACGTGGTTTTGTGCGGTGTTGAGGCGGTAGGGGTCGGTTTGATAGACCAGTCCGCCGCGTTTGAGCGGCTCGGCAAGACGGACTTCGACGGCGGTTTCGCTGCCTTGCGTTGCAGGACGGATGTAGCGGCTGTCGGGCAACACGAAATATTGTGTGCTTTGCACAGTACCGCAGGCGGCAAGCGTCAGGGCGGCGGCAATCGGGAAAAGGCGCATTATCGGCTTCCTTTCGGGATAGGGTCTTTGCTGCTGCTGTTGAAAATCAGCGCGTTGGGTTTTTCTTTCAAAGTGTTAATGACGGGTTGAACGTCTTTTAAGGTTTTGTCCAAACTTTGCAGCGTATTTTGTACGTCGCCGTAGATAGGCGATTGCGGCGATACGCCTTGCAGGGTTTGACGCAATTCTTTCAGGGTTTGGTTCAGCTCGTTCGGAATGTTTTGCGTCTGCGGTTTTCCAACCAGTTTGTCAATGGAGCTTAGGGCGGCATTGGCAGATTTGAGTGCGGATTTGAGCTCGGCAAGCGAGCCGTTCAATTCGGCAACCGTCTTATCCAAAGGCAGTTTGCCGAATTTGTCCAGCAAATCCGCCAATTTGGCCTGCAAGTCGTCCAAACCGCCGCCCCGTGTGGCGATGACGGTATCGCCTGCATAAACGGTATGCGGTCGCAGCTTAGGCGAGGCGGAAGGCTGATCGTTCAACTCAATCATTTTGCTGCCGGTCAGCAGGTTGTTACTGGAGATGGTGGCGGTCAGGCCTTTGTTTAAGGCCGTCTGAAATTGTTGTTTCCAATGTTCTTTGCTTTGTTCGTCGGCATTGATTTCCAAGCGGGAAGGCTCGATGCGGATGCGTACGGGTATCCAGCCGTTTTCAAACAGGTGCAGGCTGTCGTTGCGGTCAAAATAAGGAACGTCGGAAACCACGCCGACATTCAGCCCTTTGTATTCAACAGGCGAACCGACGGTCAGTCCGCGCACGGATTGTTTGAAAAACGCGGTGTAGTATAGCGAGCGGTCGTCAGGCAGGTTGGCAACTTCGCTGCGGCTGTCATAAAGCGTGAAGCTGTCTTCGCTTTTGACGTTTTTACTGTTTTTGGTTTTCGGCGAATCAAATGAAATCGCGCCCGACAGCAGGACAGGCAGAGGGGCGGAATTGAGTTTGATGCCGCTGCCTGTAGTTTCGATATTGATGCCGCTTTCCAGCCAAAAACGGCTGGCGGAATGAATCAGTTTGTCGTTGGGGCTTTGGATGAAGATGGTGTAATGCACGCTTTGGTCGGACGGGTCGAAATGCGCGCTTTCGATTTGCCCGACCATAAAGTTTTCATACAAAACAGGGCTGTTGACGTTGAGGATGCGGTCGTTTTTACCAATCAAATTCAAGCGCAGCCCGCTTTGCCCGATGGCGGTAACGGGCGGAATGTCCTGCACTTGGAACACGTCTTTTACTTCGTCGCTTTTGCCGGGTGTAAAAGCGATGTACGAACCCGAAAGCAGCGTACCCAAACCGGTTACGCCGCTTTGGTCGATACGCGGCTTGACCACCCAAAACTGTGTGTCGCTGCGGATGAGGCCGGATACGTCCGCATTGAGTTGGGCGGTTACTTCCACGCCTTTTTGGTCGTCGCGCAGTTTGATTCGGGTAACGCGTCCGACATCGATGCTCAATACTTTGATGACCGTATTGTTGACTTCAATGCCTTCCGCGCTGTCCATCAAGAGCGTAACCACAGGCCCCCTGTTGCGGATTTCCTTAATCCACAGCCAGCCACCGGCAATCAGCGCAATCAGCGGGACCAGCCAGACGGCGGAGAGGAAGGTGTTGTTTTTGCGGACGCGTGCTTGAGCGTGTCCGTTTGGAGGAGGGTTGTTGTCAGTCATATTTTTCCGTTTCGTTGAAAGCAATGCCGTCTGAAGCGCGTTTGTCCCAAAGCAGGCGCGGGTCGAAATAATAGGCGGACAGCATCGTCAGAATCACGACCAGGCAGAAATAGACTGCCGCACTGCCCGGAATGACGCGCGCGGCATAAGTGTGGAACGAACACATCAAAATAATAATCACAAAAATATCAATCATCGACCAGCGACCGACTGCTTCGGTGATGCGGTAGAGGTGCGACAATTTCTTTGCGCCCGCCGGCAAAGCGAAGCGGGCGGACGCAATCAAAACCGACATTGCCGCAATCTTCAGCACCGGCACCAAAATACTCGCGCTGAAAATAACCGCCGCAATCAGCCTGTCGCCCTCGTCCCACATATAAGCGATGCCGCTAAGGATAGTGTTGGCCTCCGTGGTGGCAGGATTGGACGAAATCATAATCGGCAGGATATTGGCAGGGAAATACAAAATAACCGCCGCCGTCAGAAACGCCGACGAAATACTCAGACTTTTCGGCCGTCGGCGGTACAGTTCCGCGCCGCACACGCCGCAGGGGGATTCGGCACCGTCGCGGAAATACAGGCAGCGGCTGCAACAGGTTTTATCTTCCGATGCCGTCTGAACCGCATTATCCCCCGTCAGCTGCCCGATTTGAAAATACACCCAATGCTGGGGAACGGATACCGAAGTCCGAATCAGCATAACCGACAGCGCGAACATCAGATAAAACGCCGGCCCGAAGCGAACCTCTGCCACAGACGAGAGCTTGATATACGCCACCAGAGTGGAAACAAAAAATACATCCACCATCATCGCCTGCCTCAAGCGCACCATTACGCGCGTTGCCAAACGCAGCGCAGGATACACCCGTTTCCGTATCAGCGCGGCATAGACATACAGGCACAGCAGCAGAAACAGAACCGGCGCGCCGAAGGTCAGCACAAACATCACTTCGGCCAAAAAACCATAATCCTGAAACACCATCAGGCGCATCATCTCGGGCAGCGAAAGGACGGATGCCGCACCCGGTATCCCGACCTCGATATACGTCATACCGTAAGCAAACGCCATCAAAATCAGCGAAGCCGCCGCATAAGCGGGCGGGCCGGAAAAAGGATGCCTGCCCACCCTGAAGAGTTTGTGTCCGCAACGGGGACAGAACGCTGCCTCTCCCCTGTCCAATTGCGGCACATCCACACGGCAGCCGCATTCCGGGCAATCTACCGTATGCGGCGGCAGGGTTTCGTCGCGGCAGCTGCCGCGAAGGCTGTGGGGGATATTTTCGGCAAACGGCTTCATCGGGAAAGTAGCAAATATAAGTGGCGGCATTATAAAGGAAAAAAAGGCGATACGCCCAATCAGGATGCAAAACCGGCATGGGCAACCGTATAAACAAACCGCTATGCAGTAGAAATATTCTTTGTGCGGCTACCTACCTGATTATCGAATCCCTTTATAAAACGCTATCTCTGTAAATGATAGTAAGACATCTGCTTGAACATATAACGCAAATGATATATATTCCAAAATTATATGATAATAAATTTTATTTATTATTTTTGTATGTCGAGTATACAGGCAAATACGGAGTTTACCCGTATTGCCATCCTTACCACTTATCGATAAAGGAAAAAATATGAGTGAAACCGAAAATCAAGCCCTGACGTTTGCCAAACGCCTGAAGGCGGATACCACGGCGGTTCACGACAGCGTGGATAATCTCGTTATGTTTGTCCAACCGTTTGTCAGCAAAGAAAACTACATCAAATTTTTGAAACTCCAATCCGTTTTCCACAAGGCCGTCGACCACATCTATAAAGATGCCGAATTAAACAAAGCCATTCCCGAGCTGGAATACATGGCGCGATACGATGCCGTAACGCAAGACCTTGCAGATTTGGGTGACAAACCTTACGAATACGGCAAACCACTGCCGCATGAAACCGGCAACAAAGCAATCGGCTGGCTTTATTGCGCCGAAGGATCTAATTTGGGCGCGGCGTTTTTGTTCAAACACGCGCAAAAACTCGATTACAACGGCGAACACGGCGCGCGCCACCTCGCTCCGCATCCAGACGGTCGCGGCAAACACTGGCGCGCCTTCGTCGAACACCTGAACGCTTTGAACTTGACTCCCGAAGCCGAAGCCGAAGCCATCCAAGGCGCGCGCGAAGCCTTTGCATTCTATAAAGTCGTGTTGCGCGAAACCTTCGGCTTGGCAGCCGATGCCGAAGCCCCCGAAGGTATGATGCCGCACAGGCACTAAAAAATAATTGCATCAAAGAAACAAGGTCTCGGCATAGCTGTTTGCAGGGACCTTTAATTACACGGCGCGGCTTTGTTTGCATGGATTACTGTCTTATTAAATATTAATGATTATCAGAAAATCTATTATGCGCTAACCGACGGATGAATAATCCATTACATTTTGAGTTGATAATATGAAACCATTACAAATGCTCCCTATTGCCGCGCTGGTTGGC
This sequence comes from Neisseria sp. Marseille-Q6792, assembly GCF_943181435.1. Next base: position 1,048,903 of record NZ_OW969598.1, on the reverse strand, counting down.
AGTATTTTCGGCAATCCGGTCTTTGCGGCAGATGAAGCTGCAACTGAAACCACGCCTGTTAAGGCAGAGGTAAAAGCAGTGCGCGTTAAAGGTTGGCGCAATGCGCCTGCGGCTGTGGAACGAGTAAAGGCTAAAACCATTCAAGAGCAAATGATTCGAGATACCCGTGATTTGGTGCGTTATTCTCCCGATGTCGGTGTATCCGATGATGGCCGCCGTATGAAAGGTTTTGCCATGCGTGGGGTAGAAGACAACCGTGTCGGTATCAGTATCGACGGCGTGGCATTGCCCAGTTCGGAGGAAAATTCACTTTATGCACGTTACGGCAACTTCAATAATTCCCGTTTAAGCATCGATACCGAGTTGGTTAAGGGTGTGGATATTACGAAAGGTGCAGATTCATTTGAAAGTGGTAGCGGCTCTTTGGGTGGCAACGTCAACTACCGCACGCTTGATGCGCGGGATATTGTTTTGCCGGAACAAAATTTCGGTGCGCTTCTACGCAGCGGTTACGCAAGTAAAAACAGAGAGTGGGCGAATACCGCAGGTTTCGGCTATGCGGGCAATGTTTTTGATGCCGTGGTTTTGTATTCCCGCCGACACGGGCACGAAATGAAAAGCAGAGGCGGAGATGTCGTTGATTTTGTAGGGTCAGACGAATTGGATAAACAGGATCAGGCAGAGCGTGGCTCGGCACGCATTCATCCAGATCCATCCAAACACAATAATCACAGTTATTTGGTGAAATTAGGCTGGCAACCGGTTGATGCACACCGTTTTGGCTTTTCTGTTAATGGGCAAAATAACAGCAATTACACTTATGAAAAAACTTACTCCCTGACAAGTTATTGGCGGGAAGCGGACGACGTACAGAAACGCAGCAACATTAATCTGAACCACGAATATACGCCCGACTCTTCCATCCTTTCCTTGCTGCGCACGGATTTGGACTATCAGAAGACCCGCAATGGGGCGATAAACTATAAAGGTGATATGGTTCGTACCGGAGATTGGCGCACAGGTTATCAGTATCACAACGGCTTTATGGCTGATAGAGACGAGCGGAATATGGATACCAAATACAAGCGTTTATCCTTCCGTTTAGACAGCCAGCCTTTCTCACTGTGGAAAGGTGAACACAGATTATCGTTTAAGACTTTTGCCAGTCGCCGCGACTTTGAAAATGTAAATGATGATTTAGATTTTAATTCAACAGGCAATATAACTGACCGTAAACATTACACCATTATGCGTCCGATGAAAACGGATCAAATCGGTTTTTCATTGCAGGATAAAATCGCTTTTGGCGACAAGTTATCTGTAAATGCAGGCGTGCGCTACGACTATGAGAAGGTAAAACCGCAGGCTTTCAAGCCAGATACGCCTTGTCTGAGTACCTGTGTTAATGACGGCAACCCGGCCGCAAGAAGTTTTAATACATGGAACGGTGTTTTAGGTTTGGACTACCGCTTGAATGATACTTGGCGTGCTGCTTACCAAATCAATACGGGGCATCGCGTGCCGACAGCATCGGAAATGTATTTTACTTATACCAGCGTGTATGGCCACTGGATAGCGAATCCGTCGCTGAAAGCCGAACGCAGCCTGAATCAAACATTGTCGCTGCATGGTAAAAACGACAAGGGGTCTTTGGATTTCAGCCTGTATCAAACCCGTTACCGTAATTTCCTGTTTGAAGAAGAACATACCTTCCAAGTTCCCAATCCATTTGCTGGTGATTGGTATGCTTGTTATACGGATCCGACCTATTGCGGTGCTACGCTTACCCAAATCGGTCAGCAAATGGTCAATGTCGATAAAGCAAGGGTGAGGGGAATTGAACTTAAAGGAGAGATGAACCTACATCAAGTAATGCCCGTGCCGGAAGGTTTCAAATTATCCGGCGCATTGGGTTACAGCAAAGGCAAATTGTCCGGCAATCGCGGCAGTATGCTGTCCATCCAGCCGCTGAAGTTGGTGCTTGGATTCGATTATGAGTCTCCTGATGAGCGTTGGGGTATTTTCTCCCGTGTCAGCTATATGGGCAGGAAAAAAGCCAAAGATGCCCAAGTAATTGAACAAAAGAGCTATTGCACAAGCTATAAACTCGATCCTTGGACAGGTGAGGAAACAGATGGTTGTGCTGTTGCCTTGCAGTATCGTGACGATAAAATCGACTTCCGTTGGTTGAATAAAGCGGCAACTGTTGTGGATGTATTCGGCTACTACAAACCGGTAAAACGTATGACTTTGCGGGCGGGCGTTTATAATCTGTTTAACCGGAAATACCATACATGGGACAGCTTGCGCGGCATCAATCCGAGATCGACTATTAACTCTTTAAGCGTATCGAATACTAAATCAGCAGCCCAGGGCTTGGAACGCTACTACGCTCCGGGTCGCAATTACGCCGTATCGCTGGAATGGAAGTTTTAATCCGGTATTATTGGATTAATTGCCTTGTTGAAAATTAAAGCCGTCCGAATTTTGTTCAAGAACTCATTCGGACGGTTTTTTACCGTAAATCTGTGTGATGGGGTTTTATATTGATACAGTATCCGAACTCGGGCAGGGGGTAATGTTGCAGGATTAAAAATGCCGTCTGAAAAATGTTTCAGACGGCATTTTTTGGTTGCCGATATGTTAACGGACGACATTGGCGCGCATGACCACGCGGACGTGGAACGAGCCTGCCTGACAGTCGTATTGCCCGCCTTGCAGCGGCTGCTTGTCGAAGTAGCTCTGGAAGCCGGTAACACTGCGTCCGCCGAGTTTGCCTGCGGTCTGCTGGAATTTGCGGGCGGCATTGATTAAGGCGCGTTCGCAGGCTTCGGAGTCGGATTTGCCTACGCCGTTTGCTGCTTGCCGTGTAACCAGATTCCTGCCGTTTGCAACCGGCACGCCGCCGCCGCCGAAGCTGACGGGAATCCCGGATTCCAATACGCCGTCTGCAATGGCTGCATTTATTGCCGCCTGACCGTTGCTGCAACGGTAAATGATGTTTTTGCCGCTTCCTGCGGTGTCGCCCCGGATGACTTTGCATGATTCTCCGGCCGGTGTGCCGGCGGATGCCGTGTGCGCGTTTTTAGGCGCGCGGCCGGATTGGCAGGCAGCCAGCATCAGGGCGGCGGCGGAGAGTATGAGGATTTTTTTCATGTCGGATGTCCTTGTTTGCTGTGGGAAATCATTAGCATTGTACCGTAAGATTCAACAAAATGCCGTCTGAAAACAGGTTTCAGACGGCATTGTGGCTCAGGGGTTCAACACGCGTGCGATAAGGGCTTTTTCTTTGCCCTGCATATTTGGGATTTTGACCTGAATGCCGTTGCCCGGGGCAACATCGACAGGTTGGCCTTTGCGGGTCATTTGTTCCAATTTGATGGTTTGGTTGCCGCTCGGGTGGATGATTTCGAGTGAATCGCCGACGGCGAAGCGGTTTTTGACTTCCACCGTTGCCCAACCTTCAGCGTCGATTTCGGTAACGTGGCCGACATATTGGCTTTGTTTGGCGATGGAATGGCCGGTCAGGTAGTTTTGGTAATCCTGAGTTTGGTGGCGTTCGAGGAAGCCGCTGGTGTAGCCGCGGTTGGCGAGGCCTTCGAGTTCGCTCAACAGGCTGTAATCAAACGGACGGCCTGCAACGGCATCGTCAATCGCTTTGCGGTAGGACTGGGCCACGCGTGCAACATAATAGAGCGATTTAGTACGGCCTTCGACTTTGAGGCTGTCCACGCCGATTTTGGCCAGTTTCTCAACCACTTCAATGCCGCGAAGGTCTTTAGAGTTCATGATGTAGGTGCCGTGTTCGTCTTCCATAATCGGCATCATTTCGCCCGGGCGGTTGGACTCTTCAATCAGGAAAACTTTGTCGGCGTAGGGATGGCGTTTTTGACCGTTGATGCCTTCGAAGTTTTGGTTGGCTTCTTCTTGGGCTTTTTCAAAGTTAAAACCTTGCAGAAGCTGGGCATCGCCCGCATCACTTTCCGTGGCATTGTGAACCTTGTAATCCCAACGGCAGGAGTTGGTGCAGGTGCCTTGGTTAGGGTCGCGGTGGTTGAAATAGCCGGAGAGCAGGCAACGGCCGGAGTAGGCGATACACAATGCGCCGTGGATGAAGACTTCGAGTTCGATGTCGGGGCATTCTTGGCGGATTTCGGCGATTTCTTCCATGCTCAATTCGCGCGACAGGATGATGCGTTCGACGCCGATGTTCTGCCAGAATTTCACGCCCCAGTAGTTGGTGGTGTTGGCCTGTACGGACAGATGGATCGGCATTTCCGGCCATTTTTCGCGCACGGTCATAATCAAACCCGGATCCGCCATAATCAGCGCGTCGGGTTTCATGGCAATCAAGGGCTCCATATCCGAAACAAAGGTTTTGAGTTTGGAGTTGTGCGGCAGCGTATTGACGGTAAGGAAGAATTTTTTGTTGCGTTCGTGCGCTTCTTTAATGCCTTGCTCGAGGACGTCGAGTTTGGCAAATTCGTTGTTGCGGGCACGCAGGGAGTAACGCGGGCTGCCGGCGTAAACGGCGTCTGCGCCGTAGTCGTAGGCGGCGCGCATACGTTCGAGACCGCCTGCTGGCAATAAGAGTTCGGGTGCTTTCATGATTTGTGTGCTTTGTAGAAATGTTTCAGACGGCATTGCTGCAAATGCCGTCTGAAGGGTGTTTGAAGATGGGCGGATTATCCGCCTTTTCGTGTTCGCGGTCAATTTTGACGGGAAATTTATAAGGATTTATCAAGTATTTGCCTGCTTGGGATACAATGCGGCAGTTTGAGTGCGAGAGAGAATATGATGAATACCAAAATCGTGTTTTTCGACATTGACGATACGCTATACCGAAAATATACGGATACCTTGCGTCCTTCCGTGAAAACGGCGGTGGCGGCTTTGCGCGGCAAAGGCATATTGACGGCGTTGGCAACGGGGCGGTCTTTGGCGACGATTCCTGAAAAGGTCAGGGACATGATGGCGGAAACGGGAATGGATGCCGTGGTAACGATAAACGGGCAGTTTGCGCTGCTGCACGGTAAAACTGTGCGCGAAGTACCGATGGATGCCGGTTTGATGGGCAGGGTTTGCGCGCATTTGGATGGCTTGGGCATGGATTATGCGTTTGTCGGCAGAGAGGGGATTGCGGTGTCCGCGCTGTCGGAATGCGTGTGCCGCGCCTTGCAGCATATCGCCAGCGATTTTTTTGCCGATAAGGATTATTTCTCAAGCAAACCGGTGTATCAGATGCTGGTGTTTGCGGAGGAAAACGAAATGCCGCTCTGGTCGGATATTGTGGAACGGGAAGGCTTGAAAACGGTGCGCTGGCACGAGGAAGCGGTCGATCTGCTGCCTGCGGGCGCGTCGAAAACAGACGGCATCAGAAGCGTGGTGCGCGCATTGGGTTTGGAAATGGCAGACGTGATGGCGTTCGGCGATGGTTTGAACGATGTGGAAATGCTTTCAGAAGTCGGATTCGGCGTGGCAATGGGTAACGGGGAACAGGCAGCGAAAGAAGCGGCGAAATATGTTTGCCCCGGCGTTGATGAAGACGGCGTGTTGAGGGGCTTGCAAGATTTGGGCGTGATTTGAACGCATCATAACAACCCTGCCGGTTTCAGACGGCAGGGTCGGTTTTCAGCCCTTCATGCAGCCTTCGTTTTGAAGCAGGGTAAATAAGGGCGCGCCGCTTGCACGGATATTCTTGCCGCCTTGAAGGTCGGTAAATTCCAAAATGGCGGCGGCTTCGACAATTTCCCCGCCGAGTTTGCGGATCAGCTCCAGTCCGGCAAGCATTGTGCCGCCCGTGGCAACCAAATCATCGACCAGCAGCACGCGCGAACCGGGTTTGACGGCATCGGTGTGGATTTCCACCGCAGCTTCCCCGTATTCGAGCGCGTAGCTTTGCGATACGGTTTCAAAAGGCAGCTTGCCTTTTTTGCGGATGGGTACGAAACCGACGTTGAGCTGGTAGGCGAGTGCCGCGCCGATAATGAAGCCGCGTGCGTCCAAGCCGGCAACGATGTCGATTTTCTGATCCATATAGCGGTAAACCAGCAAATCAACCAAAAGGCGGAAGTATTCCGCACTTTGCAGGACGGGCGTGATGTCGTGGAATAAGATGCCTTTTTGCGGCCAGTTTTCGATTTTGCGGATTTTGTCGGCAAGCGCGCCGACACTCATAGCTTCGGGATGAACCAGCATTGTGTGTTCCATGTTTGATGTTTTTAACGCCATATTGTAGCCGTCAGCCTGCCGCTTGCCAAATCAATCAAAACAATAGCGGCAAAATATGGGCATCGGCAAATAGGAAACCGAGTGTCCGTTGTGATACAATCGGCTGGAAAATATACAGGTAAAAAATATGTCCGCTTATCGAAAAGGCAACATCTTTATCATTTCGGCCGCTTCCGGCACGGGCAAAACCACGCTGGTGTCGCGGCTGTTGGCAAACCATAACGGTTTGCGCGTTTCCGTGTCGCACACGACGCGCCCGCCGCGTGAAGGCGAAGCAAACGGCGTACATTATCACTTTGTTTCCAAAGAAGAGTTTGAGTCGCTTATCGCGCAGGAAGCTTTTTTGGAATACGCAGACGTATTCGGCAACTATTACGGCACAAGCGCGGAGGGCGTGAATGCGTTGGCGGCGGCAGGCTATGACGTGATTTTGGAAATCGACGTTCAGGGCGCGGCGCAGGTTCGCGACGCGCTGCCGGAAGCCGTCGGCATCTTTATCCTGCCGCCTTCTTTCGACGTACTTGCCGCGCGCCTCAACGGACGCGGGACGGACAGTCGGGAAGTTATCCAAAGGAGGCTGTCGAAGGCAAGGCATGAAATCGAACAGTCTGTATTGTTCGACTTTGTCGTGGTCAATGACGACTTGGCGCGGGCGGAGGAGGATTTGCTCCATATTGTGAATGCCTGCCGTCTGAAAAGGTCGCGGCAACTGGGATTTATTGCAGATTTGTTGGAAAATTCCTAAAAAACCGCGAAAATACTCGGTTTCCCAATTTAAATATTTTTGAAAGAAAGCAAATAATATGGCACGTATTACCACCGAAGACTGTACCGGAAAAATTTCCAACCATTTTGACCTGACATTGGTAGCGGCCCGCCGCGCCCGCCAGCTTGAGAACGGCAACACGCCGCTTGTGGACGATGTCCGCAATAACAAACCGACCGTTACCGCCTTAAGGGAAATCGCCGCCGGGCATATCGGTACGGAGCTGTTGACGCGCAATAAATAAATTCTGCCGGAAACGCACGTCGGCACATTCTGCCGCCGTGCAGTCCGACGGTTTGAAACGAAAAATAAAATATGTTCCGAAAGCCGTCTGAAATGCCTGTCCCACAACCCACCGCACCTTACGACTATTTAACTGCCGAAGCACGTACCCTGCTTTTCCGTACCGCTTCCTATCTCAAGCCTGAAGAACAGGTTGAGCTCGAAAAGGCCGTTGCCTATGCATTTCACGCTCATGACGGACAAACCCGGAAAAGTGGCGAACCATACATTACGCATCCGATTGCTGTTGCGACACAGCTTGCGGTTTGGCATATGGACGTACAGGGTCTTTGTGCGGGTGTAATGCACGATGTGCTGGAAGATACAGGCGTTACGAAAGAGGAGATGGCAGCAAGATTCGGTAATACGATTGCCGAAATGGTGGACGGTCTGTCCAAGCTTGAAAAACTCAAATTTGAAGATCATGCAGAGCATCAGGCGGAGAGTTTCCGCAAACTGATTTTGGCAATGACCAAAGATGTACGCGTGATTGTCGTTAAACTTGCCGACCGTCTGCATAATATGCGGACACTCGGTTCGATGCGTCCGGACAAGCGTCGCCGTATTGCAAAAGAAACCCTTGAAATCTATGCGCAAATTGCCAACCGTATAGGTTTGAATAATGCATATCAAGAGCTTCAGGATTTATCTTTCCAGAATCTCCATCCCAATCGCTATGAAACCATGAAAAAGGCGATGGATAAGAGTCGGAAAAACAGGCAGGATGTTGTTGGAAAGATTTTGCGTGCGTTCAGCCAGCGTTTGGTAGGGGCGAACATAGAAGCCAAAATCAAGGGTCGGGAAAAGAACCTGTACGGCATCTATCGGAAAATGTTAGAAAAAAAACTGCATTTCTCCGAAGTTATGGATATTTACGGTTTTCGTGTCATCGTTAACAGTATTCCTGCATGTTATGCTGCGCTCGGAGCATTGCACAATCTCTATCAGCCCAAGCCCGGACGGTTTAAAGACTACATCGCTATTCCGAAAAGCAACGGTTATCAAAGCTTGCATACTACTTTGGTCGGGCCTTACGGTTTGCCGGTTGAAGTGCAGATACGTACCAGGGAAATGGATGCTGTTGCCGAAGGTGGAATCGCCGGACATTGGAGCTATAAATCAGATTCCAAAACGGTCGATCAGGCAGTGCTGCACACCAATCAATGGTTGAAAAACATTTTAGACTTGCAGGCAAGCAGTGCCAATGCCATTGAGTTTCTCGAACACGTCAAGGTAGATTTGTTTCCAAACGAAATCTATATCCTTACGCCAAAAGGAAAAATCCTAACATTGCCCAAGGGTGCAACACCTATCGATTTTGCTTATGCGGTGCATACCGATATCGGGCACAAAACCGTTGCCGCACGTATCAACAATATCATGATGCCGTTGCGTACGAAGCTCAAAACCGGCGATTCCGTCGAAATTATTACATCCGAACATGCTAAACCAAATCCTGCATGGTTGAATTTCGCCGTGTCAGGCAGGGCGCGCAGTGCCATACGCCAATATATTAAAAACCTTAACCGGCACGATGCGGTCGTTTTGGGAGAGAGCCTCTTACAAAAAGCCCTGTCCAGTTTGCTGCCCAAAGATGTCCTGCTTTCAGACGGCATCAAAGAAAAATACCTTGCCGATCTCAACGACAAACAGACTTCATTTGAAGAAGTATTGTATAACGTCGGTATGGGCCATACCCTGCCCGTTTATGTTGCCATGCATATTGCCGAGTTGGCAGGGGAGCATTTCGGCAGCGAGGTCAGGCTCAGTTCCATTAAAGTCGATGGGCAGGAAAGCGGGAATATTCATTTTGCAGAGTGCTGCCACCCTGTTCCCGGCGATTCCATCCGTTTGCTGTTGGTTAAGGGAAAAGGCATGATTATCCATAGGGATACCTGCCCGACGTTGTTGAAGTCCGATCCCGAACAGCAGCTGGATGCAGACTGGGAAAATATGAACGGGCAGAACTACCGTGTCGGGCTTCAAGTCCAATCGGAAGACAGCCACGGCCTGTTGGCATTAATGGCGCAAGCGATTTCCGATTCCGGTGCAGACATCGAGTCGGTCGAAACACCGTCTAAATCCCAGTCGGGAACGGAAGGTTTTGTCGAATTCAAATTCTTATTGAAAGTCAAGAATTTGGATCAATTGAATCAGATTATTCAAAATCTGCATAGTATTCCATATATCCGCAAAGTCATCAGAAGTTGAAGCAGGTAAAACGGGTTGCCTTTTGATTAACAGGCAACCCGTTTTATGGTTTATCCGTTCAATTGCTTATCTGCCTGTATGCTTTTGACGATAAGCTGCGCACCTTTGAGGGTGGTATCTCCGCCGCTTCGGATAATCGTTTTGCCGGTCGTGCTGCTGATATGGGTGTGGTGGTAGGCTGCTTTTGTCTGATTGCTGTAGCTACTTGTTGAAAGAAAGGTCGTCTGAAACCGTATTTATTGTTTCAGACGGCCTCTTTGCTCAAACCTTGAGAGCCGCATACGTGCGTTTCGCACACATCCTACCTGTTGAGTTTAGGTTTCATATGGACTACGGCTTGCTGATTTCAGACGATCTTTTTAATTTAGTTGGGTTTTCAACTCAACTTACACACTTAATCTGAAAGTTCATACAGCATATCCAAAAAGGCATCAAAACTATCTGCAATATGGCTAGTTACCATTTTCGTATCTCCATTCTCATCTTCATAAAAATCATCATGATACATCAGAATGATACATGGATTTTCATTGCATTTTCTGTAATCAAAACAGATATAATCGCCATTAGCTGAAATCCCAAAAGCAATCACTTTTTTTGCATACCCATATTCATCATCAATACATGAATAGCTATAAATATCTTCATAGCCTAAATTTTGCTTATACCCTAAAAATGAAATGTCTCTTTCATCATTTTCACCGTATTGATTGACAAAATTGAAAATATTTTCTTTAGGGTATAAATGATCATGTTTGCTAAGAAGTGATACATATGAAACAGGAAAAACAACCCCTATATCTTCAGCAAATTGTTGAATTGTTCTTATTAGAACCAATCCCTCACCTGATGATATTGATAGTTTTTCCATGTTCACTGATCTTTTTTTAACGATTTTTGACCGGTATGCCTAACAGCGTTATGAATACTATTAGGAATTAACTGCATATTATTAGGAGAGCTTTGTGCATTATGATGCCATGTATAACCAGGAATTTTTTCATTTCCTGCTTTAATCTTCGTTATTTGTTCATTCTTTTAGAAATCATATCTCCCTGAGTTTAAATAAATAGACTCGTCTTCAGACTCTGTTAAACAACCATTGAAAACACTATCTATACTTAAAATATAGTGTCCGTGGTTATACGATATGTAATTACAATTCCCCCAGCCAGGCACGTTATAGCTAAAAAAATTACATCCTAAAATTTCATGTGGATAAATATTAATCTCGCTTAAATTAGATGGGTATCTTCCTTTCTGAGTTTTAAACAAGTGAACTCTATTATTTATAAAAATTATTTTTTTCATGCAATTCTGTTGATCATATTTATTAAATAATATAGTAAATATAATTATTGCTGCAGTGACAAAAAATTTTCTCAATTATTTCCCTCCTGTGAACATGGGTTTTGTGGTTCTATTTACAATTCCAGAGTGAGTTCCATCATCCTTTTTCGGTATTTCTTTATAATTCGGCGCCTTTTCTGGGTTTGTTGCTTTCAGAACATTGTTCAAATATCTTTCTAACTGTTGACCAAGTGTTAGTGAAGAATTCGGAAGTAAATTGATTTTTGAGCACTTGTTCACGTTCAATAGTTTTCCATAAATCTTTAGTAGCTGCCCTCATCTGTCCCGTATTTGTTCAAATATACGGCAAGCCTTTCAACAATCCGCATTGCCGCTTCATCTTTACTTGTTTCGGGAAAAGACAGTTCCCCGTCGTCCCCGATAATGGTAATCCGGTTGGTCGGTTTGCCCATAGCGATTGAAACATCATTGGCAACGATCACTGGTATTTTTTTCTTAATGCGTTTTTCTCGTGCATATGTCAATACATTCTCCGTTTCAGCGGCAAAACCGATACAGAAAGGAGGGTTCGGTAATGAGGCAATGGACGCCAAAATATCAGGGTTTTCATCTAATTCGATAGATAACGGATTGGCATTTTTATCTTTTTTGAATTTTTGAGTACTCCTGTTTTTAACCCTATAGTCTGAGACGGCGGCAACAGAAATAAAAGCATCTTGTTTTTCAATCAAACGATGCACTGCGCGATGCATATCTTCAGCGCTGACGGTTTGAACCGTATTGGATATACCGAAAGGCAGTTCGGTTTGAAGTTGCCCGTAAATCAGGCTGACTTCCGCACCGGCTGCACGGCACGCCCGCGCCAAAGCCACGCCCATTTTCCCGCTGGAAATATTTGTGATGCCCCTGACAGGGTCAATGGCTTCAAATGTCGCACCTGCGGTAATCAAGATTTTCTTGTCCTTTAAAATTTTCGGTGTCCATAAATCCGGAAGCAGGTCCAGCAATTCTGCGGGCTCCGGCATCCTTCCCATACCATTTTCTCCGCAAGCCTGTTCACCCGAGCCTGGCATATAGACAGTAATGCCGTCTGAAACCAGTTGTGCGATATTCCGTTGGTTGGCAGGGTTGAGCCACATTTCCACATTCATCGCGGGAGCGATGGCAAGAGGACATTTCCGTGCGGCTGCCAGATTGGTCAGTAGGTTATCTGCCACGCCGTTACAGATTTTTGCCACGGTATTCATACTTGCCGGCGCAATCAGAAAAACATCCGCATTCCGGGTTAAGTTGATATGTTCCATGCCGTTTGAACCGTTGCCGCCGTGCGTGTCGGTCAGAACGGGATTGCCGCTCAAAGCCTGAAAAGTCAGCGGAGAAACAAATTCAGTTGCCGAGCGGCTCATAACCACCGTAACCGAATGCCCCTGTTTTTTCAGCAGTCGCACCAACTCGCAAGACTTATACGCTGCAATACTGCCTGTTACACCTAAAAGAATATGTTTGCCCATTTTGACAATTTCTAAATTACGAAGAAAAACAGCAGCCATTCTATAACAAAGTACGGATACATTAGTTACCGTTTTGGATACAAAATGCCGTCTGAATCCCCGAGTTTCAGACGGCATATTCACAAAGGCGCACCAGTCAGAGGAGGGGAGGAAGGGATTATTGGGGGTGGTGCAGCATTTGGCAGAAATAAAAAACCTTATCCGACAGAGATATGACAACATTTCCCGAAAAAATCCCGCTGAAAGTATTGACCGTATACGTCTTCAAGCGTATAGTTCGCTTCTTCGCTGCTGACGAAACGGCGGTGATGAAGCAGTTCAAACGCTCTTTAACAAAACAGATTACCGATAAGTGTGAGTGCCTTGAGCCTCACACTGTTTGAAAGACAGACAAGATAATGTTTTGAACATTGTCCTGTTGGTTTCTTTGAAGCAGACCAGAAGTTAAAAAGTTAGAGATTGAACATAAGAGTTTGATCCTGGCTCAGATTGAACGCTGGCGGCATGCTTTACACATGCAAGTCGGACGGCAGCACAGAGAAGCTTGCTTCTTGGGTGGCGAGTGGCGAACGGGTGAGTAACATATCGGAACGTACCGAGTAGTGGGGGATAACTGATCGAAAGATCAGCTAATACCGCATACGTCTTGAGAGGGAAAGCAGGGGACCTTCGGGCCTTGCGCTATTCGAGCGGCCGATATCTGATTAGCTAGTTGGTGGGGTAAAGGCCTACCAAGGCGACGATCAGTAGCGGGTCTGAGAGGATGATCCGCCACACTGGGACTGAGACACGGCCCAGACTCCTACGGGAGGCAGCAGTGGGGAATTTTGGACAATGGGCGCAAGCCTGATCCAGCCATGCCGCGTGTCTGAAGAAGGCCTTCGGGTTGTAAAGGACTTTTGTCAGGGAAGAAAAGGCTGTTGCTAATATCAGCGGCTGATGACGGTACCTGAAGAATAAGCACCGGCTAACTACGTGCCAGCAGCCGCGGTAATACGTAGGGTGCGAGCGTTAATCGGAATTACTGGGCGTAAAGCGAGCGCAGACGGTTACTTAAGCAGGATGTGAAATCCCCGGGCTCAACCTGGGAACTGCGTTCTGAACTGGGTGACTAGAGTGTGTCAGAGGGAGGTAGAATTCCACGTGTAGCAGTGAAATGCGTAGAGATGTGGAGGAATACCGATGGCGAAGGCAGCCTCCTGGGATAACACTGACGTTCATGCTCGAAAGCGTGGGTAGCAAACAGGATTAGATACCCTGGTAGTCCACGCCCTAAACGATGTCAATTAGCTGTTGGGCAACTTGATTGTTCAGTAGCGTAGCTAACGCGTGAAATTGACCGCCTGGGGAGTACGGTCGCAAGATTAAAACTCAAAGGAATTGACGGGGACCCGCACAAGCGGTGGATGATGTGGATTAATTCGATGCAACGCGAAGAACCTTACCTGGTCTTGACATGTACGGAATCCTCCAGAGACGGAGGAGTGCCTTCGGGAGCCGTAACACAGGTGCTGCATGGCTGTCGTCAGCTCGTGTCGTGAGATGTTGGGTTAAGTCCCGCAACGAGCGCAACCCTTGTCATTAGTTGCCATCATTCAGTTGGGCACTCTAATGAGACTGCCGGTGACAAGCCGGAGGAAGGTGGGGATGACGTCAAGTCCTCATGGCCCTTATGACCAGGGCTTCACACGTCATACAATGGTCGGTACAGAGGGTAGCCAAGCCGCGAGGTGGAGCCAATCTCACAAAACCGATCGTAGTCCGGATTGCACTCTGCAACTCGAGTGCATGAAGTCGGAATCGCTAGTAATCGCAGGTCAGCATACTGCGGTGAATACGTTCCCGGGTCTTGTACACACCGCCCGTCACACCATGGGAGTGGGGGATACCAGAAGTAGGTAGGATAACCGCAAGGGGTCCGCTTACCACGGTATGCTTCATGACTGGGGTGAAGTCGTAACAAGGTAGCCGTAGGGGAACCTGCGGCTGGATCACCTCCTTTCTAGAGAAAGAAGAGGCTTTAGGCATTCACACTTATCGGTAAACTGAAAAGATGCGGAAGAAGCTTGAGTGAAGGCAAGGTTCGCTTAAGAAGAGAATCCGGGTTTGTAGCTCAGCTGGTTAGAGCACACGCTTGATAAGCGTGGGGTCGGAGGTTCAAGTCCTCCCAGACCCACCAATAACGGGGGCATAGCTCAGTTGGTAGAGCACCTGCTTTGCAAGCAGGGGGTCATCGGTTCGATCCCGTTTGCCTCCACCAAAACTTTGCAAATCAAAGTAATCCAGTTGCTTTTATTTTATTTGTACTTTTATATTTTATAGCAACTTATTTTGATTTGCGGAGTAAAATAACGACGCATCGATCTTTAACAAATTGGAAAGCCGAAATCAACAAACAAAGACAATGAGTTTGTTTTGATTTTTACCCTTTGCAAAGGGTAAAAATCTCTCGCAAGAGAAAAGAAAACAAACACAGTATTTGGGTGATGATTGTATCGACTTAATCCTGAAACACAAAAGGCAGGATTAAGACACAACAAAGCAGTAAGCTTTATCAAAGTAGGAATTTCAAGTTTACTTCCCTAGTCAACGGGTAGGTAAACGAAGTCAAAGAAGTTCTTGAAATGATAGAGTCAAGTGAATAAGTGCATCAGGTGGATGCCTTGGCGATGATAGGCGACGAAGGACGTGTAAGCCTGCGAAAAGCGCGGGGGAGCTGGCAATAAAGCTATGATCCCGCGATGTCCGAATGGGGAAACCCACTGCATTCTGTGCAGTATCCTAAGTTGAATACATAGACTTAGAGAAGCGAACCCGGAGAACTGAACCATCTAAGTACCCGGAGGAAAAGAAATCAACCGAGATTCCGCAAGTAGTGGCGAGCGAACGCGGAGGAGCCTGTACGTAATAACTGTCGAGATAGAAGAACAAGCTGGGAAGCTTGACCATAGTGGGTGATAGTCCCGTATTCGAAATCTCAATAGTGGTACTAAGCGTACGAAAAGTAGGGCGGGACACGTGAAATCCTGTCTGAATATGGGGGGACCATCCTCCAAGGCTAAATACTCATCATCGACCGATAGTGAACCAGTACCGTGAGGGAAAGGCGAAAAGAACCCCGGGAGGGGAGTGAAATAGAACCTGAAACCTGATGCATACAAACAGTGGGAGCACCCTAGTGGTGTGACTGCGTACCTTTTGTATAATGGGTCAACGACTTACATTCAGTAGCGAGCTTAACCGAATAGGGGAGGCGTAGGGAAACCGAGTCTTAATAGGGCGATTAGTTGCTGGGTGTAGACCCGAAACCGAGTGATCTATCCATGGCCAGGTTGAAGGTGCCGTAACAGGTACTGGAGGACCGAACCCACGCATGTTGCAAAATGCGGGGATGAGCTGTGGATAGGGGTGAAAGGCTAAACAAACTCGGAGATAGCTGGTTCTCCCCGAAAACTATTTAGGTAGTGCCTCGAGCAAGACACTGATGGGGGTAAAGCACTGTTATGGCTAGGGGGTTATTGCAACTTACCAACCCATGGCAAACTCAGAATACCATCAAGTGGTTCCTCGGGAGACAGACAGCGGGTGCTAACGTCCGTTGTCAAGAGGGAAACAACCCAGACCGCCAGCTAAGGTCCCAAATGATAGATTAAGTGGTAAACGAAGTGGGAAGGCATAGACAGCCAGGATGTTGGCTTAGAAGCAGCCATCATTTAAAGAAAGCGTAATAGCTCACTGGTCGAGTCGTCCTGCGCGGAAGATGTAACGGGGCTCAAATCTATAACCGAAGCTGCGGATGCCGGTTTACCGGCATGGTAGGGGAGCGTTCTGTAGGCCGATGAAGGTGCATTGTAAAGTGTGCTGGAGGTATCAGAAGTGCGAATGTTGACATGAGTAGCGATAAAGCGGGTGAAAAGCCCGCTCGCCGAAAGCCCAAGGTTTCCTACGCAACGTTCATCGGCGTAGGGTGAGTCGGCCCCTAAGGCGAGGCAGAAATGCGTAGTCGATGGGAAACAGGTTAATATTCCTGTACTTGATTCAAATGCGATGTGGGGACGGAGAAGGTTAGGTTAGCAAGCTGTTGGAATAGCTTGTTTAAGCCGGTAGGTGGAAGACTTAGGCAAATCCGGGTCTTCTTAACACCGAGAAGTGACGACGAGTGTCTACGGACACGAAGTAACCGATACCACGCTTCCAGGAAAAGCCACTAAGCTTCAGTTTGAATCGAACCGTACCGCAAACCGACACAGGTGGGCAGGATGAGAATTCTAAGGCGCTTGAGAGAACTCGGGAGAAGGAACTCGGCAAATTGATACCGTAACTTCGGGAGAAGGTATGCCCTCTAAGGTTAAGGACTTGCTCCGTAAGCCCTGGAGGGTCGCAGAGAATAGGTGGCTGCGACTGTTTATTAAAAACACAGCACTCTGCTAACACGAAAGTGGACGTATAGGGTGTGACGCCTGCCCGGTGCTGGAAGGTTAATTGAAGATGTGAGAGCATCGGATCGAAGCCCCAGTAAACGGCGGCCGTAACTATAACGGTCCTAAGGTAGCGAAATTCCTTGTCGGGTAAGTTCCGACCCGCACGAATGGCGTAACGATGGCCACACTGTCTCCTCCCGAGACTCAGCGAAGTTGAAGTGGTTGTGAAGATGCAATCTACCCGCTGCTAGACGGAAAGACCCCGTGAACCTTTACTGTAGCTTTGCATTGGACTTTGAAGTCACTTGTGTAGGATAGGTGGGAGGCTTAGAAGCAGAGACGCCAGTCTCTGTGGAGCCGTCCTTGAAATACCACCCTGGTGTCTTTGAGGTTCTAACCCAGACCCGTAATCCGGGTCGGGGACCGTGCATGGTAGGCAGTTTGACTGGGGCGGTCTCCTCCCAAAGAGTAACGGAGGAGTTCGAAGGTTACCTAGGTCCGGTCGGAAATCGGACTGATAGTGCAATGGCAAAAGGTAGCTTAACTGCGAGACCGACAAGTCGAGCAGGTGCGAAAGCAGGACATAGTGATCCGGTGGTTCTGTATGGAAGGGCCATCGCTCAACGGATAAAAGGTACTCCGGGGATAACAGGCTGATTCCGCCCAAGAGTTCATATCGACGGCGGAGTTTGGCACCTCGATGTCGGCTCATCACATCCTGGGGCTGTAGTCGGTCCCAAGGGTATGGCTGTTCGCCATTTAAAGTGGTACGTGAGCTGGGTTTAAAACGTCGTGAGACAGTTTGGTCCCTATCTGCAGTGGGCGTTGGAAGTTTGACGGGGGCTGCTCCTAGTACGAGAGGACCGGAGTGGACGAACCTCTGGTGTACCGGTTGTAACGCCAGTTGCATAGCCGGGTAGCTAAGTTCGGAAGAGATAAGCGCTGAAAGCATCTAAGCGCGAAACTCGCCTGAAGATGAGACTTCCCTTGTGGTTTAACCACACTAAAGAGTCGTTCGAGACCAGGACGTTGATAGGTGGGGTGTGGAAGCGCGGTAACGCGTGAAGCTAACCCATACTAATTGCTCGTGAGGCTTGACTCTATCATTTGAAGAACTTCAAGAGATAAAAGCTTACTGACTGATTCAGTCATTACCGAATATATTGATTAAGGCTTTACCGATTTGTAACAGTTTAAGTTTGGCGGCCATAGCGAGTTGGTCCCACGCCTTCCCATCCCGAACAGGACCGTGAAACGACTCAGCGCCGATGATAGTGTGGTTCTTCCATGCGAAAGTAGGTCACTGCCAAACACCCATTCAGAAAACCCCCGGATATCCGGGGGTTTTTGCTTTGCCCGGAAAAAATGTCGGGGATATTCAGAAATATTGAGGATATTTAGAAGGAATGAGAATAATAAATAAAAGGTTAGAGTGTGTTATCCTTTTCTAGAGGAAAGGATGTTTTGTCAAATAAAACTTTATTCTGCTTTTATTGTTGTTTGATGTTTTCAGCAGCTTCTTGTATTTGAATGTACGGATTAAATGCTATTTGGTGATTTAAAATGGCATAGTTGTTGTTTCTGCTATAATTCTAGATGTTTATATGTGAAATGGTTCATGTTATGTTTATTCAAGCGGTACAGGAATTAACGACTATCCGTGATATTTTGCGTTTTGCAGTCAGTCGTTTTAATGAAGAGGGACTTTCTTTTGGTCATGGTAGTGATAATGCTCATGATGAAGCAGCTTATTTAATTTTGCATACGTTAAATTTGCCTTTGGATGTTCTTGATCCCTATCTTGATGCAAAATTACTTAAAGCTGAAAAAGAGAAAGTGTTGGCGGTTATTGAGCGACGCGCCGTTGAACATATTCCTGCTGCTTATTTGACGCAGCAGGCATGGCAGGGAGAGTTTGATTTTTATGTGGATGAGCGCGTAATCATACCTCGTTCTTTTATTTATGAATTGTTGGGTGACGGACTTCGTCCTTGGATAGAATACGATGAGTTGGTGCATAATGCTTTGGATCTTTGTACCGGAAGCGGATGTCTCGCAATTCAGATGGCGCATCACTATCCCGATGCGCAGATTGATGCGGTTGATGTGAGCTTGGATGCTTTGGAAGTGGCAGGGATTAATGTCGAAGATTATGGTTTGGAAGAACGCATCCAGCTTATTCATACGGATTTGTTTGAAGGATTGGAAGGTACTTATGATTTGATTGTTTCCAATCCGCCTTATGTGGATGCGGAGTCGGTTGAGGCTTTGCCTGAAGAGTATTTACATGAACCGGAATTGGCATTGGGTAGTGGTGAGGACGGATTGGATGCAACCAGACAAATTCTTCTGAATGCAGCAAAGTTTCTGAATCCTAAAGGTGTATTGTTGGTAGAAATCGGGCATAACAGGGATGTATTAGAAGCAGCGTATCCGGAGTTGCCTTTTACTTGGTTGGAAACCAGTGGAGGAGATGGTTTTGTTTTCCTGTTGACGCGTGAACAGTTATTGGGTGAAGAGTGAGTTGAAGGGGAAATGCCGTCTGAAGACGATTTGTTTTCAGACGGCATTTTTTACTATGTGTTGTCTTGGGTTTGACGGTTGGCTGATAAATCCTTTACCATATTGTTTATAAGTTAATTGTTTTACTTTTTGATTTTTATATTGCTATTGTAATGAAAACGTTATATCGGATTGTATTTTCAATTGTACTTTTGAGTTTTTCGGCTACGTTGTCGGCGCAGACTTATTCAGTTTATTTTAATCAGCATGGGAAACTGACGGCAACGATGTCATCTGCGGCTTATATCAGGCAATATAGTGTGGTGTCTGGTATTGCTCATGCTCAGGATTTTTATTATCCGTCGATGAAGAAATATTCCGAACCTTATATTGTTGCTTCAACACAAATTAAATCTTTTGTACCTAACCTGCAAAATGGCATGTTGATTTTGTGGCATTTTAATGGTCAAAAAAAGATGACGGGAAGTTTCAGTAAGGGTAAACCGGATGGTGAATGGGTCAACTGGTATCCGAACGGTAAAAAATCTGCAGTTATGCCTTATAAAAATGGCTTGAGTGAGGGTACGGGATACCGCTATTACCGTAATGGCAGCAAGGAAAGCGAAATTCAGTTTAAACAAAATAAGGCAAACGGCGTATGGAAACAATGGTATGCTGATGGCAATATCAAAACGGAAATGGTCATGGTTAATGATGAGCCAGCCAAGATTCTGACATGGGATGAAAGTGGTCGATTACTCTCGGAACTGTCTATCCATCATCATAAACGTAATGGAGTAGTCTTAGAGTGGTATGAAGATGGTTCTAAAAAGAGCGAAGCTGTTTATCAGGATGATAAGTTGGTTAGGAAGACCCAGTGGGATAAGGATGGTTATTTAATCGAACCCTAAATTTGATGCCGTCTGAAATATATTTCAGACGGCATTCTTATATGTGCAGATTGATGGCATTGTTTCTTGAAAATTTAGCAGTGGTATATAATTTTGGCTTTTAATGAATATCTGCAAGGAGAAAGCTTCGTGAATAATTCAGTCATCACCGTCATCGGTAAAGACCGTGTGGGCATTGTGTACGACGTTTCCAAAATTTTAGCGGAAAACCAAATCAATATTCTCAACATCAGCCAACAGCTGATGGACGATTTTTTTACCATGATTATTTTGGTGGACACTTCAAAATGCACCAAATCGCGTCAAGAGGTTTTGGATTTGTTTGCGGAAGAGAGCAAAAAACTCGCGCTTGATATCCGTATGCAAAACGAAGAAATTTTTCAAGCCATGCACCGAATCTGAAAAAAGCAGCCTGCACTCTAGTTTTCAAAGTGCAGGCTGCTTTGAATGTGTTGGAGAACAGGGCAGAGATACCATCGTTACCGGCCGTTCAGGCTGACTGAAAAGAAGGAGTTCCACCATGATAACCCTGCGCCAACCTCTGAACCGGTGAAAAAGCATCGAAACTTTAGTGCGCGGAAGATACTGTGTTGCGCGACCGTGAAGGCGTATATCTACAATAGACCTGCCTGCCACCCGACACGTTCGAGCTGTTTTACGTAAATAACCGATTAGATGCCAATGCTTTTATGACTGCACGCTACCAAATCGTGATCGATAACAAAGTGATACCCGTGTCGTTCAAAGTGTAGAGCGTGGAGCACGGATTTTTGGCGTTTTTGCTGTCGCTTCCTGTGTTTGTGCTTGTCAAACGGCTTGGGCGGTAGATGTTGCGGTAGTGGTTGGGCGGTAAAAACAAATCCCAGCAAAAGGAAATACAGGCAGTCTGCATTTCAAAATACCAAAATACGAGAATATTTCCATGAAACCCGAAAAAATACTGCAAAAAATTGTTACCGAAAACGAATATACTGCGCTGCTGCCATCAGCTTCTCAAAACGAAATATTGCGAGAAGCCCTGTATCAAAACCGTATTTTTCTCTTTTTAGATTGGAAAGGGGAGAGTGGGCAGGGTGAGCTTTATCAATTTGTCAATGAGCGTTTGGTAGCATTCGGCAAAGAAATACTAAAAGTAAAACCTGATGATTTATATAAAAAATTCGATAAAGAATTTGGCCAAGATTGGGAAAGCGGCAATTTTCTGCCCTTTGCCTTCGATTATTTCGACGGCAAACTCAAACGGCAAAAAATGCGGTTGATGTTTTTGGAAAGCGGCAGCGATGACTACACTGTGTTTATTGTTCCGAGCAACGCATGTAAAAGTTTGGAAAGAATCCAGTCTGATTTTTGGACCTTCCAAAGTCTGAACAAAGCGGCAAATTTCATCTTATATACGGTCGATTGCTCCTCCTGCGGTCAACTGTCGGCATGGGATTTGGCCATAAGCGAGCCGCCGCCGTATGCTAATCACGAAGCGGCATACTGCGATTCCTGCCGCCAACCCTTATGGGATGCGGACGGCAAACTGTTTGCCGCAGTAGAAGAAACACCGCATTATGTCTCAGAACAAAAATAAATCACAGGCAGCCTGCACCAAATAAAACCCATTCAACAAGGAATCCCCAAAAATGTCCCAAGTCCATTCCAACGAAATCCTCGAAACTATCCGCATGGTAGCCGACCAGAATTTTGACGTGCGCACCATTACCATCGGCATTGATTTGCACGACTGCATCAGCACCGACATCGACGTGTTAAACCAAAACATTTACAACAAAATCACCACGGTCGGCAAAGACTTGGTGGCGACGGCGAAACATCTCTCCGCTAAATACGGCGTGCCGATTGTGAATCAGCGAATTTCCGTCACGCCGATTGCCCAAATCGCGGCGGCAACCAAAGCCGACAGTTATGTCAGCGTGGCGCAGACTTTGGACAAGGCAGCCAAAGCGATAGGCGTGTCGTTTATTGGCGGTTTTTCCGCGCTGGTACAAAAAGGCATGTCGCCTTCAGACGAGGTGTTAATCCGCTCCATTCCCGAAGCGATGAAGACTACTGATATCGTGTGCAGCTCCATCAATATCGGCAGCACGCGTGCCGGTATCAATATGGATGCGGTCAAGCTGGCAGGCGAAACCATCAAACGCACTGCTGAAATCACGCCCGAAGGTTTCGGCTGCGCCAAAATCGTCGTGTTCTGCAACGCGGTGGAAGACAATCCGTTTATGGCGGGCGCGTTTCACGGCTCAGGCGAAGCGGATGCTGTGATTAATGTCGGCGTTTCCGGCCCGGGTGTCGTAAAAGCCGCGTTGGAAAATTCAGATGCAACGACATTGACCGAAGTTGCGGAAGTCGTGAAGAAAACTGCTTTCAAAATTACCCGCGTGGGCGAACTCATCGGTCGAGAAGCCTCGAAAATGCTGAATATCCCGTTTGGTATTCTCGACTTGTCGCTGGCGCCGACCCCTGCCGTCGGCGACTCGGTGGCGCGCATTCTTGAAGAAATGGGTTTGAGCGTCTGCGGTACGCACGGCACGACGGCTGCCTTGGCATTGCTGAACGATGCCGTGAAAAAAGGCGGCATGATGGCTTCCAGCGCGGTCGGGGGTTTGAGCGGTGCATTTATCCCTGTTTCGGAAGATGAAGGTATGATTGCCGCCGCCGAAGCAGGCGTGCTGACGCTGGACAAACTCGAAGCGATGACCGCCGTTTGTTCGGTCGGCTTGGATATGATTGCCGTTCCCGGCGACACGCCCGCGTACACCATTTCCGGCATCATTGCCGACGAAGCCGCCATCGGCATGATCAACAGCAAAACCACTGCCGTGCGCATTATTCCGGTAACGGGTAAAACCGTCGGCGACAGCGTCGAGTTCGGCGGCTTGTTGGGCTACGCGCCTGTAATGCCGGTAAAAGAAGGTTCGTGCGAAGTGTTCGTCAACCGGGGCGGCAGAATCCCGGCTCCGGTTCAATCGATGAAAAACTGATTGCGGTTTTGATGGGGAAATGCCGTCTGAAAGGCTTCAGACGGCATTTTTGTTTATGGGCATTGGGTAAAATGTCTTTAGAAAAGAATATTGCAAATTTAAAAAATCCCTGTGTCCTTATTTCTGCTTTCTTACGTCATTCTTTTAAAGGTGGGAATCTGGAAACCAAAAAACAACAGGAATTTATCCGAAACAACAAAACCTATCCGCCGTCATCCCCACGAAAGCGGGAATCTAGTTTGTTGTTCAAATAAATTCTGAAACTTTAATTTTGTCATTCCCGCGCATGCGGGAATCTAGAAATGAAAAACGACGAGAATTTATCAGAAATGACGGAAACTCAAAAAACCGGATTCCCGCCTGCGCGGGAATGACGAAATTTTAGGTTTCTGATTTTGATTTTCCGTTTTTGCGGGAAGGATGGGGTTTCAGATTGTGGGCATTATCAGTATTTTCTATTTGGCAATGCTTTTACTGATTTTGTCAAAACGCATTTATGCCGTCTGAAAGGCTTCAGACGGCATTTTCGTTTGGACTCGATTAGTCGATATAAGTGAATTTTGCACGTTTGATATTGCACATCAATTCGTAAGGGATGGTTCCGGCCGCTTCGGCAACGGTATTGATGTTGACCGTATCGCCCCACAGTTCGACCTCGTGTCCCAAACCTTCTTGCGAAGCGTCCAGCTCGATGGTCATCATATCCATAGAGACCCTGCCGATGACCCGGGTCAATTTACCGTCGACGGCGACGGGGGAATTGCTTGGGGCACGGCGCGGATAACCGTCCGCATAACCGCAGGCAATCAGGCCGACCCGCGTAGATTTACTGGTATAAAATGTTGCGCCATAACCGATAGGGGAGTGCGGCTGTAAAACGCGTTCGCCGAAAATACGGGTTGAAAGCCTCATCACAGGTTTCAGCCTGTCATCGCTGCCTCCGAACGGGGAAATGCCGTATAACGCCAAGCCCGCGCGCCCCCAATCCCTGCGTGCTTCGGGGATATTCAAAATAGCCGCCGAATTGGCAAGGCTTTCTTCGCCTTCCAGCCCTTTTGTACCCAAATCGAATGCTTCCATCTGTATTTCCGTCATGCCGCTTTCGGGTTCGTCCGCACAGGAGAAATGCGAGAACTTGACAATACTGTCCACATATTCCGATTGTTTCAATGCCGCATATGCCGAAGCGTAATCATGAGGGAAAAAACCGGTACGGTGCATCCCCGAATCCATTTTCAACCAGACCTTGACAGGTTTTTTCCAATGGTGGGAAAGCAAAGCCTCAAGTTGCCATTGGTTTCCGACTGCCGGCCAGAGCGAGTATTGTTCGACCGCTTCGTACTCTGATGCTTCAAATACGCCTTCCAAAAGGACAATCGGATGGGTAATGCCGCTCTCCCGCAGCCTGATTCCCTCGTCGATTGTCGCCACGGCAAAGCCGTCTGCCAAGTCTGCCAGCGCGAAAGCACATCTGACCGCACCGTGTCCGTATGCGTCGGCCTTCACTACCGCCAATAGCTTGCCTCCGTGCATTTCCTTCAAAATCTGATAATTGTGCCTAAGGTTGCCCAACCTGATCTGCACGTTCAAAGGGCGCATAAATTCATTCCTTACCAAACAAGTGTTTATTAGCAAAATTAAGAAATCAATTAGGGAATTATAATCCAACGGCAAGGCTTTTAAAATATTAAAGACCCTTGTGTCTTCAAGCCGGAGCAGCAGTTTTCAGGTAGGAAGGCGGTTTGCTTTTCCTGATATAATCGCTTTCCCAAATATATAGTGGATTAACAAAAATCAGGACAAGGCGACGAAGCCGCAGACAGTACAAATAGTACGGCAAGGCGAGGCAACGCCGTACTGGTTTTTGTTAATCCACTATATACTCTATTTGTTAAAATCAATAATAAATACAAGGCAATCCAAATGAAAGAACTAGATAAAATCGATTTCCGCATCCTTAAGATCCTTCAACAGAATGCCCGCATCCCGATGACGGAGCTTGCCGAGAAGGTAGGCTTGTCCACCACGCCCGTTACAGAGAGGGTACGCCGTTTGGAGCGGGAGCATTATATTTCCGGCTATCACGCCCATCTCAATCCCCACCTGCTGGGCAAACCTTTATTGGTTTTTGTCGAATTGAAATTACAATCCAAGTCGGGCAATATCTTTGAAGACTTTAAAAAGGAAGTATTGAAAATACCGCAGATTATGGAGTGCCATCTGGTATCGGGGGAGTATGATTATCTGATTAAAGTCCGCTTACACGATATGTCGGCTTACCGCGATATGCTCGGCAATATTTTGTTACAACTTCCTGCAGCATCTGAGAGCAGGAGTTATGTCGTGATGGAAGAAGTCAAAGAAAATACGGTGTTGGATTTGGATTGAATATTTCAGGCTGGCTATGCAGTTTGACACCTGAATGAAATATAACAACAAAACGTATGGCAGGTTGTCGTTTTAGATAAAAAAATGCACACATTCAATAGAATGTGCGCCAAGTCTACAAAGGAGAAATAGAGGAGAAACTATTAACTGACTACTCGAACCAGCTAACGGGGTAAATTATGCAGCTTTTCCGGTCAAAAAGCAAGCGTTTTTCTTGTTAAATTTCTTAAAGAATAGAATTTCAAACAATAAAAGTAATTAAATTTCAAAAAAGCGGAGATAAAAAAATGCACACATCCGGTTGAATGTGTGCCAAGTCTACAAAGGAGAAATAGAGGAGAAAAATCAAGCTGCATCAAGCAACTCAACGGCGGTAATTATCCGCCGTTTCTTATCTGCTGTCAATTATTTTTTGAAAATTTACCCGACCAATTCAAATTTTGCAAAAAACTTGCCCGATGGCTATCCGGTAACAAATTCCTTCAAAAACCCGTCAATCCGCTTATTCAAAAAAATCATATGCTTTCATTAAAATAAACTTTTGATTTTTCTTTATCAGCTGATGCTTTTGATTCGCTAAGTTTGCCGAAATTCAAATCCTCCAGATGTATTTTTTGTGGGCATTGTGTGGGCAAATCGCCGTTTTGTCCCTTGTCAGGTTTTGTGCATATCGGGGAAAACCGAAATCGTCCGCACCTGCGCCGGTGTCGATTCGTCCCTTGCCATCTCGGGATATATCCAGCAAAATCGGCATATCGGTATTTTGATTGGTGTGTTGAGAAAATGACCCCGTTATTTAGAAAAGCCGTTTGGCTGCTGTTTGCCGTTTCGGTCTGTGCATTTGCCGGTTCTTTGGCGGCACAGTATGTTTTGGGTATGGAGCCTTGCGTTTTGTGTATCAGCCAGCGGTTGTGCGTCTTGGCAACCGCATTATGTGCGGCAATTGTCCTGATGTGCAGACCAAGAAGAAGGGCAGGCGGTTTGTTCGGTACTGTCTTTATCAGCATTCCGGCCGTTACGGGTGCGGCTGTTGCGGCATATCAGTTGTGGCTGCAGTCGCTGCCGCCGGGTACGGCTCCTTCATGCGGTGCGCCGTGGACGTTTCGATTGAAGGGCTGGCCTTTGTTTGATTGGTTCGAGCCTGTTGTGCGCGGGTTCGGAAATTGTGCCGAACCGGATTATCTGTTAGGGGTTGCTTTGCCTGTTTGGAGCGTGGCGTATTTTCTGGCGGTTGTCCTGACGGTTTGGTGGGCGTGGGCAAGGGCTAAATAAATTAATGCCGTCTGAAAGGTTCAGACGGCATTTTATTGTATGTCTGCTGTGCTGCGTATCAGTCCAGATTCAATACGGCGGAAGTGTAAACGTCTTGCACGTCGTCCAAGTCTTCCAGCGCGTCAATCAGTTTTTGCATTTTGACGGCATCGTCGCCGGAGAGTTCGGTTTCGTTTTGGGCGCGCATCGTAACGTCGCCGTCAACGGATTTGTAACCTGCTGCCTCCAAAGCGGATTTTACGCCCGCCCAATCGTTTGGCGCGGTAATGACTTCGATGGAACCGTCGTCGTTGGCAACCACGTCTTCCGCACCGGCTTCCAAAGCCGCTTCCATCAGCGCGTCTTCGTCAACGCCGGGTTCGAATACCAAATAGCCCTGATGCACGAAGTTGAACGCCACGCAGCCGTCGGTACCCAAGTTACCGCCGTTTTTGGTAAACGTGTGGCGCACGTCCGCAACGGTGCGGGTTTTGTTGTCGGTCAGGCAGTCCACCATCAAAGCCGCGCCGCCGATGCCGTAGCCTTCGTAGCGCAACTCGATGTATTCCACGCCTTCCAAGTTGCCCGTACCTTTATCGATGGCGCGTTGCACATTGTCTTTGGGCATATTGTTTTCGGCTGCTTTTTCCAAAGCCAGGCGCAGGCGCGGGTTGGCACCGGGGTCGCCGCCGCCCATACGCGCCGCAACGGTGATTTCTTTGATTAAACGGGTAAAGATTTTGCCGCGTTTGGCATCCTGACGGGCTTTTTTATGCTGGATATTCGCCCACTTGCTATGGCCTGCCATAAATTTCCTTTCTTATTTCAAATAATTAATCTGTTTTTGTCAGATTTTTTACGGTCGGCATTTTAACATAAGTTGCAAGTACCCAAAATATCCTGTTTTATGCTGTGCCGTTGTCGATGCCGTCTGAAAACGATTTCCTCCACTTTCCGCTTAAAAATAAAGAAATATTTTAATTAACGATATTTTACGGTATGATGGCACAGCTTCTCCCCGATTGTTGACAATTGAAGGCATCTGTTGCGGCAAATACGGTCTGCTCGCCGTGTTTCCTTATTGGAATGTCTTTGGGAAAGCAGTCATTTTAATCGTAAGATAAGGTTTATTTTATGGAAAATATATTGTCTGTTCTGGTGGGTACAGTCAATCGGTTTCTTTGGGACTACCTGCTGATTTATGCCCTTTTGGGTATCGGCCTGTTTTTTACGCTGTATCTCGGTGCGCCACAGATTTTGAAGTTTGGCGCGGGGTTTAAATCCGTATTCGGCGGTTTGTTTGCCAAAAGGGATAAAGACGATAAGTCTTTATCGCAGTTTCAGGCACTTGCGGTTGCCGTATCAGCGCAAATCGGCACGGGCAATGTCGCTGGCGTGGCGACCGCCATTACCGCAGGCGGGCCAGGCGCGATTTTTTGGATGTGGCTTTCTGCCGTTTTGGGGATGTCCACGATTTTTGCGGAGGCACTGCTGGCGCAGAAATACCGCGTCGTCAGCCACGGCAAATACATCGGCGGGCCGGCGTTTTATATTACACACGGTCTGACTCCGAAAATCGGCAGGGGCGCGGCGCGTTTTTTGTCCGGTTTCTTTTCCATTGCGTTGATTATCGCATTGGGCTTTATCGGTAATGCGACACAGGCCAATTCCATTGCTTCTGCCGTTACCATTGCATTTGATGTGCCTTCTTTGGCAGTCGGTATTGTGCTTGCCGTCCTTGCGGGCATGGTTGTGATTGGCGGCGTGAACCGTATTGCCAATATTGCCCAGTTTGTCGTGCCGTTTATGGCGGTTGTTTATATTTTGTGCGCCGTCGTTATCCTGTTTGAATTTTCCGACCATATTGTGCCGATGTTCAACCACATCTTTACCGCCGCCTTCAATCCCGAAGCCGTTTTGGGCGGTGCTGCAGGTATCGGTATGCGTGAAGCGATACGTTTCGGCGTGGCGCGCGGTCTGTTTTCCAACGAAGCAGGTATGGGTTCTACCCCGCATGCACATGCAACCGCTGATGTGAAGCATCCTGTGCAGCAAGGTATGGCGGCATTTGTCGGTGTGTTTATCGATACGATTTTGGTATGTACGGCTACGGCATTGATTATCCTGCTGACTGATGCCAACCTTTCGGGAGAACAGGGCGCGGCGGTTACTCAATTTGCCTTTAACAAGGCATTTCCGGGCTTCGGTTCGCAATTGCTTGCCGTGTGTCTGACCTTCTTCGCCTTTACGACCATTATCGGCTGGTATTATTTCGGCGAGTCCAACATCCGTTTTCTTTTCAGGGGAAGACACTTGGGCATCTATCGCGCATTGGTTCTGCTTGCCATTGTTTTGGGTACGCTCGGCAAAGTCGATTTGGTTTGGAGTCTGTCGGATATGTTCAACGGTTTTATGGTTATCCCCAACCTGATTGCCCTGTTCTTGCTGCGTAAGGAAATCCGCGCCATTTATGATGATTATTTGGCACAGAAAAAAGCGGGTCGGGATTTGTCCTATCAGTATGAATTCCACGAGTTCCACGACAAGGGTTGATGTCCGGCAAACAGAAAACCTCCCAATCTTCAGGATCGGGAGGTTTTGCTTTTCAGACGGCATTCAGATTACATAACCGTACACGCTGACAAATTGGGTGATGCTGCCGCCCAATACGAACAGATGCCAGATTCCATGCCCGTGTCGGATTTTTTCATCGTTTACAAACCAGTAAATGCCGACGCTGTACAGCATACCGCCTGCCGCCAGCCAAGCCAGTCCTGCCGGCGGGAGTGAGGCTGTCAGGGATTTCATTACCGCCAAGACCATCCAGCCCATTACGATATAAATCGCAATAGACAGCAGACGTTTTTCGCTTTTCCGTCCGATAGTGAGTTCTTGTGCGATTCCTGCAGCCGCCAGCAGCCAGGACAGTGAAAATACCGTCCAGCCCGGCCCGTTTCTCAAAGAAACCAGTGCAAACGGTGTGTAGCTTCCGGCAATCAGCACATAAATCATGCAGTGGTCGGTTTTTTTCAAAATGCTTTTCAGTTTTCCGGCTGCAATTCCGTGGTACAGCGAGGAACTCAAATAGAGCAGAAGAAGGCTGATGCCGTAAACCGATACGCTGAAGATACGGTAGCCGTCGCCTTGTCCTATGGTTTTCAGCAGCATCAGCACCAAACCTGCCGCCGCCAGAATCAAACCGCTCAAATGGCTGTAAGTATTGAAGCGTTCGCCTGTATACATCGCACAATCTTTCGGGAAAGTAGAGGCAGTCAGTTTACGCCGATACTTTTGCCTCTGTGTGGGATTTACTCTTTGCCTACACTGTGAATATTCTTGAAAATGCGTGTGTTAAAATCTGTTTTTTTATTTTCAGACGGCATTTTATGTTGAATCCATCCCGAAAACTGGTTGAGCTGGTCCGTATTTTGGAAGAAGGCAGTTTTATTTTCAGCGGCGATCCCGTGCAGGCGACGGAGGCTTTGCGCCGTGTGGACGGCAGTACGGAGGAAAAAATCATCCGTCGGGCGGAGATGATCGACAGGAACCGTATGCTGCGGGACACGTTGGAACGTGTGCGTGCGGGGTCGTTCTGGTTGTGGCTGGCAGCAGCGATGTTTACATTTTTTACCGGTTTTTCCGGTGCGTATCTTCTGATGGACAGCCAAGGGCTGAATTTCTTCCTGATTTTGGCGGGCGTGTTGGGCATGAATACGCTGATGTTGGCGGTATGGTTGGCAACGTTGTTCCTGCGCGTGAAAGTGGGGCGGTTTTTCAGCAGTCCGGCGACGTGGTTTCGGGGCAAAGACCCTGTAAATCAGGCGGTGTTGCGGCTGTATGCGGACGAGTGGCGGCAACCTTCGGTACGTTGGAAAATAGGCGCAACGTCGCACAGCCTGTGGCTCTGCACGCTGCTCGGAATGCTGGTGTCGGTATTGTTGCTGCTTTTGGTGCGGCAATATACGTTCAACTGGGAAAGCACGCTGTTGGGCGATTCGTCTTCGGTACGGCTGGTGGAAATGTTGGCATGGCTGCCGTCGAAACTCGGTTTCCCTGTCCCCGATGCGCGGGCGGTAGTTGAAGGTCGTCTGAACGGCAATATCGCCGATGCGCGCGCGTGGTCGGGCTTGTTGGTCGGCAGCATAGCTTGCTACGGCATCCTGCCGCGTCTCTTGGCTTGGGTAGTGTGTAAAATCCTTTTGAAAACAAGTGAAAACGGCTTGGATTTGGAAAAACCCTATTATCAGGCGGTTATCCGCCGCTGGCAGACGCAAATTGTCGATGCGGATACGTGCCGCGAAACCGTGTCCGCCGTTTCGCCGAAAATCGTCTTGAACGATGCGCCGAAATGGGCGGTCATGCTGGAAACCGAATGGCACGAAGGCACATGGTTTACGGGCAGATTGGCGCAGGAATGGCTGGATAAAGGCGTTGCCGCCAATCGGGAACAGGTTGCCGCACTGGAAGCGGAGTTGAAGCAGAAACCGGCGCAACTGCTTATCGGCGTGCGCGCTCAAACTGTGCCCGACCGCGGCGTGTTGCGGCAGATTGTCCGACTCTCGGAAGCGGCGCAGGGCGGCGCGGTGGTGCAGCTTTTGGCGGAACAGGGGCTTTCAGACGGCCTGTCGGAGACATTGGAACATTGGCGCAATGCGCTGTCAGGGTACGGCGCGGCGTGGCTGGAACCCGACAGGGCGGCGCAGGAAGGTCGTTTGAAAGACCAATAAACTCACTTGAAATGTTCTGTTAAGCCGCCATTCTGAAAAAAGGTCGTCTGAAAATCCATTCTTCAAAAACATCATGAGCAAACAACCCCTTTCCCTCGCCGTCGTGGGACACACCAACACCGGCAAAACCTCGCTCCTTCGTACTCTGTTGCGCGACAGCGGTTTCGGCGAAGTCAGAAACGCCCCATCAACCACACGCTATGTCGAAGAAGCCGCCATCAGCGACGGCGCGGACATGCTGGTTTTCCTGTATGACACGCCCGGACTTGAAGACGCGGGCGGCGTTTTGGAATGGCTGGAAACCCATACGGATACGCGTTCAGACGGTATCGAGCGGCTGCAACAGTTTCTCGGCAGCCACGGCGCGCATCATGATTTCAACCAAGAAGCCAAAGTGCTGCGGCAGCTTCTGCAAAGCGACATGGCGTTGTACGTCATCGACGCGCGCGAACCCGTCCTCGACAAATATCGGGATGAATTGACCATCCTTTCATGGTGCGCCAAGCCGGTCATGCCCGTGTTCAACTTTACCGGCGGGCAGCTTCCCGAAGCATGGACAACCATGCTGGCGCGGAGAAACTTGCACGTTTTCTCTGGGTTTGACACCGTCGCCTTCGATTTTGAAGGCGAATTGGATTTATGGAATAAACTCGCCACCATGTTGCCGCAGCATGAAGTCATCGACCGCCTGACCGCCACCCGCCGCCGCGAATGGACGCGTCTGGACAAAGAAGCGCGCCGCGAAATCGCCGATTTCCTGCTCGATGCCGCCGCTTTCAGGCAGGAAGTGGACGAAAACGAGGATACCGCCACCGTGCTGCAAACCATGCAGGCGGAAATACGCCAACTCGAACGGCAGATGCAGCAGCGGCTGTTTGCCCTCTACCGTTTCTACCACAGCGAAATCGACGGCGGCGACTGGATGCCGCAAGCCTTCCGCCAAGACCCGTTCGACAGCGAATTGCTCAAACAATACGGCATCCGCACCGGCACGGGCGCGGCAACCGGCGCGCTCATCGGTTTGGGGCTGGACATCGCCACACTCGGCGGCTCGCTCGGATTGGGTACGGCAATCGGCGGCTTTTTGGGCGGTATCCTGCCCAATACCCGCACCATTTCCGACAAACTCGCAGGCCGCCAAACCTTGCACACCGACCCTGAAACCCTGACCCTGCTCGCCGCCCGCGCCCTCGATTTGCTCCACGTCCTGCAAACGCGCGGCCACGCGGCGCAATCGCAAGTCGAGTTGAACAGCCGCAAAGCACCATGGGACGCCGCCAGACTCCCGCCCGAACTCAACAAAGCCCGCAGTCATTGGAAATGGTCGTCGCTCAATACGCACCGCCCCGAAACCAGCCGCGCCGAACGCGCCGGATATGTGGAGAAACTTCAAATCCGCCTGTCGGGAAAATATAGTGAATTAAATTTAAATCAGGACAAGGCGGCGAGCCGCAGACAGTACAAATAGTACGGCAAGGCGAGCCAACGCTGTACCGGTTTAAATTTAATTCACTATAATGCCGTCTGAAGCCTGTTTGTATGGCAAGTCAGATTCAAATCGGGATAAGGCAGGAGGGCCGCTGAAGCCGATTTGCGACAAAAAACGGGTTCTGTATGATACAGAACCCGTTTCGTATGCCGTCTGAACGCTTCAGACGGCATTTTATTTGCAAAGGAATTACAGGGTGCGGGCAACTTCGATGATGTCGAAACATTCGAGTTGGTCGCCTTCCATGATTTCGTTGTAGCCTTTAATCATCAGACCGCACTCAAAGCCCATACGGACTTCTTTGACGTCGTCTTTATAGCGTTTCAACGAAGCCAGTTCGCCCGTGTGGATGACCACGTTGTTGCGGATGAGGCGGACATGGGAATCGCGTTTGACCACGCCGTCGGTAACCATACAGCCTGCAATATTGCCGACCTTGGAAACGGAGATGACCTGACGGATTTCGACCGTACCGGTAACCTGTTCTTTCTCTTCGGGAGAGAGCATGCCGCTCATCGCCGCCTTCACGTCGTCGATGGCATCGTAGATGATGTTGTAGTAGCGGATTTCCACGTTTTCATTTTCGGCCAGCTTACGTGAAGAAGCATCTGCACGTACGTTAAAGCCGATAATGAACGCGCCCGAAGCGATGGCAAGGTTGACATCAGATTCGGTAATGCCGCCCACGCCGCTGTGCAACACGTTCACTTTCACTTCGCCTGTGGACAGTTTTTTCAGGCTGCCCGCCAAAGCCTCGTAAGAGCCCTGCACGTCTGCCTTGATGATGACCGACAAAGATTGGGCCTGGGTTTCGCCCATATTGTTGAACATATTTTCCAGCTTCGCCGCCTGCTGTTTGGCAAGGCGCACGTCGCGGTATTTGCCTTGGCGGAAGAGGGCGATTTCGCGCGCTTTTTTCTCGTCCGCCAATACCATCGCGTCTTCACCCGCATTCGGTACGTCGGACAAGCCGAGGATTTCGACGGGGATGGACGGGCCGGCTTCGGTAATGGATTTGCCGTTTTCGTCAACCATCGCACGGATTTTGCCGAATGCCGTACCGGCCAGCAGCATATCGCCTTTTTTCAGCGTACCGCTTTGTACCAAGAGGGTGGCAACCGCACCGCGGCCTTTGTCCAAGCGCGCCTCGACGATGATGCCTTTGGCGGGCGCATCGACGGGAGCTGTCAGCTCCAAGACTTCGGCTTCGAGCAAGACGGCTTCGAGCAATGCATCGATGTTCGTTCCTTTTTTGGCGGATACGTCAATAAACTGTACGGTGCCGCCCCAATCGTCGGGGATAACTTCGTGTTGGGTCAGTTCCTGACGGATGCGTTCGGGGTTGGCAGTGTCTTTATCGATTTTATTGACGGCAACCACAATCGGAACGCCTGCCGCTTTGGCATGTGCAATGGCTTCGATGGTTTGCGGCATCACGCCGTCGTCGGCGGCAACCACAAGAATCACGATGTCGGTTGCTTTCGCACCGCGTGCGCGCATGGCGGTAAAGGCTTCGTGGCCCGGGGTGTCCAAGAAGGTAATCACGCCGCGCGGCGTTTTGACGTGGTACGCGCCAATGTGCTGCGTAATGCCGCCTGCTTCGCCCTGTACCACTTTGGCGCGGCGGATGTAGTCCAGCAGCGAGGTTTTGCCGTGGTCGACGTGTCCCATGACGGTAACGACGGGCGGACGCGGCAATGCTTCGGCTTCCACTGCTTCCGCGCCTTCGTCCAAGAAGGCTTCGGGATCGTCGGCAGCGGCAGGTTTACCGATATGTCCGAGTTCTTCCACCACAATCAGGGCAGTGTCTTGGTCGATAGATTGGTTGATGGTTACCATCATGCCCATCTTCATCAGGGCTTTGACCACTTCCACGCCTTTAACGGCCATTTTGTGCGCCAAGTCGGCAACGGTAATGGTTTCGGGAACCAAAACTTCATGAACGACGGGTTCGGTTGGTGCTTGGAAGGCGTGTTGGTTCGGCTCGAGTTTGAGTTTTTTGCCTTTTTTGCCGCCGCGTACGCGCTCGTCGTCGCCATTGCGCGCATTGTTGCGGTCACGTCCGCCTTTACCGCCTTTGCCTTTGGTATTGCGGCCCTGGCCTTCGTCATCACGGTTGTAGCGGTCTTCTTTTTTTGCTTTTGACGGATTGAGGGGTTTGTTTTCGCTTGCAGAAGCGGCAGCCTGCGTTTTTTCAGCGGGTTTTGCTGTACGCTGCCCCGCGGTTTTGGTTTCCGGTGAGGTTTTTGCCTGTTGCTCTGCTTGTTGTTTTATGGCTTCACGACGTGCCTGACGTTCCTGTTTCTCTCTTAATAGGGCTTCTTGATGTGCGCGCAACGCTGCGGCACGACGCGCCTCCTCATCGCGTTGCGCCTGTTCTTCCGCACTGACTACAGGCTGCGGGATGGCGGGTTCGACCGGTTTTGCCGGTTTTTTTGCTTCTTTGCCTTTGCTGCCTTTATCTTGTTTCGGTGTGGATTCGGCTGTTTTCCCGGACGGTACTTTGTCGGAAGGAGCTGCTTTGTTTCCTGCAACAGGTTTGGGTTTGTCGGAGGCGGGTTTCGGCATGTCTTCGGCAGTTTTGTTTTCCTGAGCGGCAGGCTTGGTTTTGCTGCCGGATTTTGCCGCTTTCAGTTTTGCCGCTTCCGCTTCTGCTTTGGCGCGTGCTTCTGCGCGTGCGGCAGATTCGCTTTCTGCTTTGGCCGCATCTTCCGTCGTTTTTTCTGCCTGAGCCGGAGGTGCTTGGACCTGTGAGGCTTTTGCCTGCGCTACCAGCTCTTCAGGGGATGGAATGTTGACGGTGCGTCCACGTTTGCGTGTTTCAACTTTTACGCCGTCGATGGTGCTGACTTCGGTCTTGGTGCGACGGATGCTGATAGTACCGCCGTTGCTGCCGTTTTTCTTGGTCAGGTAGGCGTTTAGAAGCTGTTTGTCGTCCAGTGTCAGGGAATCGCTGCCGCTGGTTTTGCTGACGCCGGCTTCTTTCAACTGTTTCAGCAGGTCGTCGACCGGGCGTTTCAGTTCGGCGGCAAATTGTTCTACGGTTGTGTTACTCATCTTTACCCCCTTTATTTGTCTTCGGTAAACCAGTGTTCGCGTGCGGTCAGGATGACGGCTTTTGCGGTTTCTTCATTGACACCGGTAATTTCAATCAGCTCATCGACGGACAGTTCTGCCAAGTCGTCGCGTGTGGTAATGCCGGCTTCGGCGAGTTTGAGCAGCATATCGGCATCCACACCTTCCAGGCTGCGCATATCATCGGATACTTCGCCCAGTTTTTCTTCGGCGGCAATCGCCATGGTCAGAATGGCATCGCGGGCGCGGTTGCGGAGCATATCGACGATTTCTTCGTCAAATCCTTCAATGGCAAGCAGTTCGGCTGCAGGAACATAGGCGACTTCTTCCAATGTTGCGAAACCTTCCTGAACCAGTACGTCGGCAGTTTCTTCGTCCACGTTCAAGTGATTCATAAACAGGCGGCGGATGGCGGCATCTTCTGCCGCATTGCGTTCGTCTGCCTCGGCGGAAGTCATAATGTTGAGCTGCCAGCCGGTCAGTTCCGATGCCAGTCGAACGTTTTGACCGCCGCGTCCGATGGCAAGCGCAAGTTGATCTTCGGAAACGATGACGTCGACGGCATGTTTTTCCTCGTCGATGACAATACGGCTGACTTCGGCAGGGGAGAGTGCGCCCATAACGAATTGGGCAGGCTCAGGAGACCAGAGGACGACATCGATGCGTTCGCCGGACAATTCGTTGCTGACGGCATTGACGCGTGAACCGCGTACGCCGATACAGGTGCCTTGCGGGTCGATGCGTTGGTCGTTGGCTTTGACGGCAACTTTGGCGCGTTGGCCCGGGTCGCGTGCGACTGCGCGGATTTCCAACATGCCGTCTGAAATTTCGGGGACTTCGTTGGCATAGAGTTTGGCCAGAAAGTCGCCGCTGGTACGGCTCAAAATGACTTGTTTCCGGCCGGTATTGCCGATTTCGTCCACGCGAAGGAAAAGTGCGCGGATACGGTCGCCGCTGCGGAAGTTTTCGCGGGGGATGGTTTGGTCGCGCGGAATCAGTGCATCCAGTTTGCCGGCAATAATTTCAACGATGATGCCATGGCGTTCTACCCGTTTGACCGTGCCGGTAACGATGTCTTCTTTGACGGCGAGAAATTCGTTCAGGTTTTGTTCGCGTTCGGCATCGCGGATACGTTGCAGGATGATTTGTTTGGCGGTTTGCGCGGCTTGGCGGCCGAAACCTTCGTTAGGCAGCTGCTCCTCGTAGTATTCGCCGATTTGGATGGTTGTGCCGGGAATTTCTTCTTGGATTTCCTCGATGGTTTTTTCAATATCGGGGTAGGTATAGTCTTCATCGGCCACAATCAGCCAGCGGCGGAAGGTTTGGTATTCGCCGGTGTCGCGGTTGATTTGTACGCGGACATCCATGTGTTCGCGGTCTGCCTTTTTCTTGGCTGCGCTAGAGAGTGCGAATTCCAAGGCTTGGAATACGACTTCCGCGTCAACATTTTTTTCACTTGCCAGAGCTTCTGCCAGCTGTAATATTTCACGACTCATTTTGAAAATCTCCAATATTGTTGTGTTTTAGAATTTGAATTCGGGACGCAGGCGGGCTTTGTCGATATTATCCATTTCGATTTGCACGGTTTTGCCGTCGAAGGAAACGGTAACAGTGTTGTTTTCACAACCTTCGATTTTGCCGATAAAGTTTTTCTGACCGTCTATCGGCAGGCGGGTTTTGATTTTTGCCTGCTGACCGGCAAAGCGTACGAAGTCGGCGGCTTTTTTCAGAGGACGGTCGAGTCCGGGACTGGAAATTTCCAGATTT
This sequence comes from Neisseria sp. Marseille-Q6792, assembly GCF_943181435.1. The sequence continues at coordinate 1,011,073 of NZ_OW969598.1, read as the reverse complement.
TTATAATCGATGTCTTCCACCATAAACAAACGGCTCAAATGGTTGCTGACGGTTGCGCAGTCTTCGACGGTAATGCCGCCTTCTTTATCAATGAATACGCGCAACGTTCCTTGAGCGGTCAGTTCGAAATCGACCAGTTCATAGCCCAAGCCGGGCAGGGTTTTTTCGAGGATGGTCTGAATATTCATGCTGCTCCCTAGGTACATAATAAAAAAATGGCCGAGAGGCCATTTTTCGTTAGGATTGAAAAATTGGCACGATTATAACCTGTTTTATGGAAAAATGAAAGTGTTGATTTATTTTGTGTTTTCCAATTTCAAACAAATGATTTTGGTAATGCCGGTTTGAGGGGTGAGCTTGATATTGTTGACAAAATTGTGTCGGAATTTTATGTCCAGATATTTAAATCATTAAAAATCAATATATTGATTTCATTTCTTTATTTTGTTGCTGATTGGGAGCGTGTTTTCTTGCCTTGCATAAAGATTATCCCAAGCCTAAAATCGGGGCGGTTTATTTCTGACAGTTCGGGGCCGTATTATGTCTCTTTATCCGATTTACAATTTCTCTGCCGGTCCTGCGGCGTTGCCTGAAGCGGTTTTGCAGACGGCACAGCAGGAAATGTTGGACTACAACGGAACCGGTTTTCCAGTCATGGCGATGAGCCACCGCTCGGAGATGTTTTTGAGTATCCTGCATCATGCGGAAGAGGATCTGCGGCGGCTTCTGAAGATTCCCTCAAATTATAAGATATTGTTTTTACAGGGTGGGGCGACAACTCAATTTAATATGGTGGCCATGAATTTGGCACATGGCTTCCGTACTGCGGATGCCGTGGTAACGGGTAACTGGAGCCGGATTGCCTATGAGCAGATGGGACGGTTGACGGATACGGAAATCCGCTTGGCGGCACACGGTGGAGAGCAGTTCGATTATTTGGATTTGCCTGAACCGGAAACATGGGATGTGGACAGGAATTCTGCCTTTGTTCATTTTGTCGTCAATGAAACCGTCAATGGATTGCAATACGGTAAAGTGCCGCGCCTTTCAGACGGCATGCCGCCGTTGGTATGCGATATGTCCAGTGAGATTTTGTCGCGTGAGTTTGAGGTTGCCGATTACGGGCTGATTTATGCGGGTGCCCAGAAAAATATCGGGCCGGCAGGTGTTACTGTGGTCATTGTTCGAGAAGACCTGTTGGACCGCTGTCCCGATAATATTCCCGATGTGTTCAACTATCGTTCCCATATCGAACGCAACGGTATGTACAATACGCCTTCAACTTATTCGATTTATATGTCGGGGCTGGTGTTCCGTTGGTTGTTGGCGCAAGGCGGCGTGGGAAAAATTGAAAAAATCAATCATCTGAAGGCGCAAATTTTGTATGGTGCAATAGACGGCAGCGATGGTTTTTATATCAACCGTATTCGTCCGAACGCGCGTTCTAAAATGAATGTTGTGTTTCAGACGGGCAATGAGGAACTTGACCGCCGTTTTGTATTCGAGGCTGAATTGCAAGGTTTGTGTCTGTTGAAGGGTTATAAATCTGTCGGCGGGATGCGGGCCAGTATTTATAACGCAATGCCGCTGGAAGGTGTGAGGGCGTTGGCAGATTTTATGGGTGATTTCCAACGTCGTTACGGCTGATTTTGAGATGCCGTCTGAATGCGTTTTCAGACGGCATTATTTTTCCCGGTCATGCGGTGTAATGGCATTGCCGGATGCTTTGTGTTATAAACCACTTTCCGAAATGATTTGAGAAACGATTATATGGATGCTTTGCAGCTTTTGATTACACGGCGTTCTTCAAAAAAATTGGCGGCACCCGCTCCTGATGCCGGACAGTTGGAACAAATATTGCAGGCGGCAACGCAGGTTCCGGATCATGGAAATATGCGTCCTTTTCATTTTACCGTCATCCAAGGCGAGCTAGGATTGCAACGTTTTCGCGATGTGTTGAAGCAAACGGTTACCGAATTGAATTTCGGCGACGATGCGATGAAAAAGGCTGAAAAAGTGGGTAATATGGCGCCAATGGTAATAGGGGTAACGTTTGCTCCGAACCGAGAAGTGGCGAAGCCGAAACCGGAGTGGGAACAGATGCTGACAGCAGGTTGTGCGGCGTATGCTTTACAGCTGGCGGCAACTGCCCAAGGTTTCGACAATGTGTGGATTACAGGAATGTGGATCAACAGCCCTTTGTTGCGTCAGGCTTTCGGGTGTGCGGATAAGGATAAAATTATCGGATTGATGATGGTGGGATCGCCGACAGAAGAAATACATAAGCCCAAAAATACGGATTTGGAACAGTTTGTCAGCTATTGGTAAACAGGATTTCAAATAAAATGCCGTCTGAAGGTTTTCAGACGGCATCTTATTTGAAATCCTCAAGTTGGATCTATAAGGTGCTTGATATAGCGGATAAAATTTACGGTGTCTTTCCATGTTTGAATGCTATTAGCGATACCGGGTAGGCAAGGGAAGATAAGGATATATCGTGATTCTCCGGTCAGACTGTTGATAAATTAAACTGCTAAGGCAATAGTTGCTTTAAATCGGGGCTTGGAAAATTCGTAATATCGAAAGATTTTATGTTTTTGCGCAGAATATGTGCTGTGTTTGTCGGAGTGATGCAAACGATATCCTAAGATATGATTCTTTGGGTACTTGGTGAAACTTTGACCTTCTGATCAGATAAGTCAGCCATGCCGGATAATTACAACATGCTGAGTATGTTTAATGGCGTATCTCCTAAAATTTATCTGTTCTGAAAAGCATTAGGCAAGCTTTCCTCAAAGCCGGAAATTTTTATTGGATTGTTTTGGTGTAAATAAGGTCGGGAATATTTTGCAAATCAGGTTGTAATGTTACAGATAAAAAAACGGCGGTACTTTTCAGTACCGCCAAAGCTGCTTTGGTAATTAAAAAAGTTATTGACCGGCACAACGGAAGCCTAAGTTGTGCAGGACATATTTGGATTGCAAGCTGGTACGGATACCGTAGCGGAGGAAGGCGGCATAGTTGGACGAGTCGCTCGACCCGATAGACGCGCCGCTGCAAAACATTTGCGCATTGGCATTTCCGGAAGAAAGCAGGCTGCTGTTGAAATCTTCCGTCCACTCCCAAATCAGACCGTGCATATCGTAAACGCCCCAGTAGTTCGGTCGGCCTTTGCCGACATCATGCAAGCCTTTTCGTCCGCCATCTGCGTACCAATCAAGAATAGTGCGATTATAACCGGGCTCGTTGGAGCCGTTTTTTTGAGTAGCAGAGGCAAGTCCGGCAAATTCCCATTCGTTAATAGTCGGTAGGCGTTTGCCTTGTGCAACACAGTATGCGTTGGCGGCAAACCAAGAAACATTAGTAACGGGCTGTTTCAGCTCGCTTGCCTTTGGTGCATAGCTGTGGCTGCCGTTTTTAATCCAGTGTTTCAGATAAGAAGGCTCCGCCTGTTTGGAACTGACCTTGCCTTTTTGCCATTGGGGATGATTTTTGACAAATTCTGCAAATTCAGCATTGGTAACAGGATATTTATCAAGTTGGAAAGGTTTGACTTTAATTAAGGTTGTATCTTTTTTCAGATAGAGGGGGCGGTAGCTCCCACCTTCTATTTTGACCATTTCGGTAGCTGCCGCATTGGTACTGATGAGTGCCGTACAGAGAAAAAATAACCGGATGTACTTCATATCAAGCCTCCTGACAGACGGTTAAAATTGATTTTTCAGGCAGTATTTTAAACGAAAGCTTTGAATGCCGTCTGAAGAATCAATCTTTCGAAGTGAAAAAATTGATTATTAAAAAACCACTGCCGTGCGTAATTAAGTACGGCGGCAGTGGTTCGTTTGCCTAAAAATGGGCGTTCAATTTAGTAATCGCTTTTTGCAGGAGCAGAGGCTGCCGGAGCAGAAGCTGCGGGAGCGGAAGCAGCAGGAGCTGCACCGTTACCGGCATAAGCAGTATCACTCAATTTTTGGGTCATGATTTCAGGGTTTTCTGCACCTTCTACTTTTAATTGACCCAACGCGCCTTTGTTGAATGCGCGGAAGAGGGAGTGGTCAACCAAGGTGTAGCTGCCCGGTACGTCTACTTTGAATTCAACCATAGCAGAACCACCTGCAGGAACGATGGTGCTTTGTACGTTTTCGTTAATCAGTTTACCGCCTTCAACATAAACTTTGTCGAAGATTTCGCCGATTACGTGGAAGGAAGATACCAAGTTAGGACCGCCGTTACCAACGTACATACGTACAGTTTCGCCTGCTTTGGCTTTCAGGGCGTTGTCACCGGCGATAGCACCTACGTGACCGTTAAATACAACGTATTCAGGTTGTTCGGCGACGGCTTTATCCATATCGAACGGTTGCAGACCTTGTGCACCTTTTTTACCTTTGGTGTAGAAGTCGCCTTGAACGATGTAGAATTCTTTATCCACTTTCGGCAGACCTTCTTTAGGTTCAACCAAAATCAGACCGTACATACCGTTGGCGATGTGCATACCGACGGGCGCAACGGCGCAGTGGTAGATATACAGACCGGGTTGCAGGGCTTTGAAGCTGAATGTAGAAGTACGGCCCGGAGCAGTGAAGGAGGCTGCCGCGCCGCCGCCAGGACCGGTAGCTGCGTGGAAGTCAACGTTATGAGGAACGGTAGAAGAAGGATTGTTGGAGAATTCGACTTCTACGGTATCACCTTCGCGTACGCGAATCATGCGGCCCGGAACGTCGCCGTCAAATGTCCAGTAGCGGTATTCCACACCGTCGTCCATTTTCATGGTTTTTTCGACGGTTTCCATTTTCACGCGGACTTTGGCAGGGTAGTCGCGGTCGATTGCAGGAGGTACTTCGGGAGCGTGGGTGGTAACCGCATCGATAACGGGCAGTTCGCCTGCCGGAGTTTCGGCGGCAGCTTGTGTAGCGGAGCTTGCAGCTTCAGCGGAAGCGGCAGGGGTTTCGGCAGGGGCTTGAGCAGCTTGTTCGCCACCGCAGGCGGCTAAAGCAAACATGGAAGCGATAATTGCGGCTAATGCTTGGCGTTTCATAATGTTTTCCTTTTGTAAGAAAAGTAGGGAGATTGGTTAAGAACTGGCGTGATTATGCGTTTGCCCCATTACAGGTATTTTGATTTAAGTCAAATAATTCATAAAATATGAACTTAAAATGATACTTCTAATACTTTATAACTACTAAAAATTACAATAAATAAGCTGATTTGCTTAAGGGCTTCGGCAAATCAGGCAAAGGCAGGGTAGTTGCCGACTAAAGAATAATGATAGTCATTATCATATATGTATTTGTTTTATATGTGAGTTTGTTTGAACAAATGTTTATTTGTGCGGTAAACCGTGCTACAATCTTTAACATTCATATTCTGTGAATTTTAAACAACCACTTTTACCAAAAGGAGCTCTAAAAATGGGACAGTACAAGAAGCTATGGTACTTGCTGTTTGCCGTTCTGGCGGTATGCTTTACCATTCTTGGCTATATGGGCAGCGAGGTTTATAAAAAAGCCCCGCCTTACCCTGAACAGGTCGTTTCTGCATCAGGCAAGGTTCTGATGACGAAAGACGATATTTTGGCAGGTCAGTCTGCATGGCAAAGTACCGGCGGTATGGAGGTCGGTTCGATTCTGGGTCATGGTGCATATCAGGCTCCGGACTGGACTGCGGACTGGCTGCATCGTGAGTTGGTTGCATGGTTGGATTTGACTGCGCAACAGACTTACGGCAAAAAATTCAATGAAGTTTCCCCTGAGGAACAAGCTGTCTTGAAAACACGCTTGGCTGACGAATACCGTAATCAAAGCCGTGTGAAAGAAGATGGTTCCGTTGTCATCAGCGATACGCGTGTAAAAGCTATCGAAAGCATCCTGCCTTACTACCACGGTGTTTATGGCGACGATCCTAAGCTGCAAACCACTCGTGAACACTTTGCAATGAAAAACAATACATTGCCAAGTCAAGAGGCACGTGAAAAACTGTTCAACTTCTTCTTCTGGACTTCATGGTCTGCTTCGACCAACCGTCCTAACGAAACCTTTACCTATACCAACAACTGGCCGCACGAGCCTTTGATCAACAATGTGCCGACTACTGAAAACTATATGTGGTCATTCACCAGCGTTGTTCTTCTGTTGATGGGCATCGGTTTGTTGATGTGGGGTTATTCTTTCCTGACCAAACACGAAGAAGTGGAAGTTCCGGCTGAAGATCCTATTTCTAAGGTTCAGTTGACTCCTTCGCAAAAAGCATTGGGCAAATATGTATTCCTGACAGTTGCCCTGTTTGTGGTACAAGTATTGTTGGGTGGTCTGACTGCGCACTATACCGTCGAAGGTCAAGGTTTCTACGGCATTGACGAAGCACTGGGCTTCGAAATGTCCGATTGGTTCCCTTATGCCTTGACCCGTACTTGGCACCTTCAATCTGCCATCTTCTGGATTGCAACCGGTTTCCTGACAGCAGGTCTGTTCTTGGCTCCGATTGTGAACGGCGGTAAAGATCCTAAGTTTCAACGTGCCGGTGTGAACTTCCTGTACATCGCCCTGTTCATCGTAGTCGGCGGTTCTTACGCAGGTAACTTCTTTGCGTTGACGCACATCCTTCCCCCCGAATTTAATTTCTGGTTCGGACACCAAGGTTACGAATACCTTGATTTGGGCCGTTTCTGGCAACTCCTGTTGATGGTCGGTCTGTTGTTGTGGCTGTTCCTGATGTTGCGTTGCACTATCTCTGCCTTTAAAGAAAAAGGCGTGGATAAAAACCTGCTGGCAATCTTTGTTGCTTCCATGGTTGGTGTCGGTGTGTTCTACGCACCGGGCCTGTTCTATGGCGAAAAATCTCCGATTGCCGTAATGGAATACTGGCGCTGGTGGGTGGTTCACCTGTGGGTGGAAGGTTTCTTCGAAGTGTTCGCTACCGCTGCCTTCGCATTTATCTTCTACAACATGGGCTTTGTCCGCCGTAGTACCGCTACTGCTTCTACCTTGGCTGCAGGTGCTATCTTCATGCTGGGCGGTATCCCGGGTACGTTGCACCACCTGTATTTCTCCGGCTCTACTTCTGCTTCTATGGCAATCGGTGCCTGCTTCTCCGCTTTGGAGGTAGTACCGCTGGTATTGCTGGGCCGTGAAGCATACGAACACTGGTCTTACCAACACTTGTCCGATTGGGCGAAACGTTTGCGTTGGCCGCTGATGTGCTTCGTTGCAGTCGCCTTCTGGAACATGATTGGTGCCGGTGTATTCGGTTTCCTGATTAACCCGCCGATTTCCCTGTTCTATATCCAAGGTTTGAATACTTCCGCCGTTCACGCGCACGCCGCCTTGTTCGGTGTGTACGGTTTCTTGGCTCTGGGCTTCGTATTGCTGGTTGCCCGTTATTTGAAACCGAACGCGCAGTTTGACGACAAGTTGATGACTTGGGGCTTCTGGTTGCTCAATGGCGGTCTGGTCGGCATGATTGTTATCAGCCTGCTGCCTGTCGGTGCTATTCAAGCATATGCCTCTATTACTCACGGTTTGTGGTATGCCCGCAGCGAAGAGTTCCTGCAAATGGAAATCCTCGACACCCTGCGCTGGGTTCGTACTGCCGCCGACTTGATCTTTATCGGCGGTGCAATCTGTGTCGCCATCCAAGCCACTAAAATCGTATTCAGCCGAGACAAATAAGTTTTAGCCTGAAAATTGAAACCGCACCTGCCATCAGGTGCGGTTTTTTTACAGGGAAATGCCGTCTGAAGGCTTCAGACGGCATTTGTCCGTTTGCGGGTTTATTCCGAAATATCGGCAACACCGCTTTCGGGGAAGATAGGCAAATTCGGCGGTGGGAGCAGAGTATCCAAAGTCAGGGCGGACGCATCGAGTGTGGGGTAGCCTTCAAACGCGACCGAATAACCGCCGTTTCCGTTCATACGGATTCGGGCGTGCGCACCCAGCGGGAAAGTAATTTTGTCGGAAATATGTCCGAACGGGAAACCTGTCAGCACAGGAATTTTTGCCGTACGCGAAATATGGTTGACCACAGTAGAAAAATCATAAGACGAATCGTATACATCGCGGATATTGCCCATACGGAAATCGCCGAAAATAATGGCGCGTTGTTTGTCCAAAATACCCGAAAGATACAGCGTATTGAGCATACGTTCGATGCGGTAGGGCTGTTCGCCGACATCTTCGAGAAACAAAATGCCACCGTCGATGTCGGGCATATAAGGCGTACCGGCGAGCGAGGCGAGGACGCTTAAGTTGCCGCCCCACAACGTGCCTTCGGTTTCGACATTGGCGCGTTGGATATAAGGAACATCAACGGTTAGGCGGTTTTGGGTTGCCCCCTTGATAAAGGCATCCATCGTAAACACGCTGGGGGAGGGTTTGCCGAATTCGCTGTATGCCATCGGACCGGCAAAACTCATCATATTGCCTTTTGCCAAGAGTGCCAGCTGGACGGCGCAAACATCACTAAAGCCGAAAAACAGCGTACCGCGTTCGCGCATTCTTGCGCCGAGCGAGGCAAAATCAATATGCGGCAGAATGCGTGCCGCACCATAACCGCCGCGCAAACCCATCAGGACTTTCGGCATAGCAACGCGACCGGAAGCGACATCTTGGAAATCGGTGGCACGTTGTGCATCCGTACCGGCAAACCGTTGGAAGCGGCGGCTGCCCGCCTGTTGGTTGGTTACGGTAAAACCGGCATTGTAAAGGCGGGTCAATGCAGTATTGACGCGGTTGATGTCTTCGGCAAAGCCTGAGGAGGCGACAATACGCAGAAGATTGTCGGCAGAATTAGAATGGCGTGGTGGTTCGGGGTACACGGTTCGGGCTTTCGCAACAGGGTGAGAGGGCGCGGATGGGGCATTGTTTGAAGCAGGCGCAGTACCGCAAGCCTGGAGCAGTCCCGCGCCTGCGGCGGCGGTGCAGGTTTTCAGAAAACGGCGGCGGGAGGTCGGTTCGGTCATAATTTCCCTTTCATACGGTTTCAGACGGCATTGGCGGGCTTAAAGCAGCTTTTTAAGCTGTTCCGTCCAATCTTGCGGCAGGGTCATACCGTGTTTCCGGACGGGGTTTACCCAAATCGGCGCGGGGAAAGTCGCATCGTTTTCAAAGCGGGCGATAATATGCCAGTGCAGGTGCGGCACGATATTGCCCAAGCTGGCGAGGTTGATTTTTGCCGGCCGGAACACTTGGCGCATAGCGGCTTCGACTTTGTACACCATTTCCATCAATTCGCCGCGTTCCGCTGCCGAAAGGTCGGTCATTTCGGCAATATGCTTACGCCAAATGACGCGGCAGAATGCAGGCGAACCACTATCGTTATGGACGGCGATGACGCGCAGCTTAGGTGTTTGCAGCAAAATATCTTCATCTTGTGCCGTGCAGATGGGGCAGGGTTGGGCGGTCATTTTTCCTTATTCCTGAAAGTGTTTAAAAAACGGTAGGGCAATTTCTGATATAGTGGATTAACAAAAATCAGGACAAGGCGACGAAGCCGCAGACAGTACAAATAGTACGGAACCGATTCACTTGGTGCTTGAGCACCTTAGAGAATCGTTCTCTTTGAGCTAAGGCGAGGCAACGCAGTACTGGTTTAAAGTTAATCCACTATAGTTTAATTTGTCTGTCCGCATTGCCGCTAATTGTACCACTTCATCGTGTTTCCTTTTCGGTTGAAACCCCGCCACTCGGACATCTGTCCTTCGGGGCGGCAGGATCAGACTTTATTTGGGAGGGGGGTGTAACCCCTTCCAAATCAGGACGACACATAGGGCGGTGCTTTATGTGTCGTCCTGTGTGTTGAAACATATCGGACGCATTTGAACAGTGATGCGGCAAACTGTTTTAGCGGCAGGCAAGAGATGCCGCCTGATGCCCATTGTCCGTTATTCCCGCAGCTCTTCGTCATTCCCGCAAAAGCGGGAATCTAGAACTTTTAAATTTTCAGACAGCTTTTGAATATTGCCGTTGCTCGACGGTCTGGATTCCCGCCTGCGCGGGAATGACGGCAGAGCGGTTTCAGTTGTTTCTAAATAAATTTTTGCAGCGTTGGGTTTTTAGATTCCCGCTTTCGCGGGAATGACGGCGGGAGAACAATGCCGTCTGAAGCCCGACAAAGCCCCCAATGCCGTCTGAAACCTCGTCATTCCTCTGCTGTCCGCAACTTTTCGTCATTCCCGTGAAAATGGGAATCTAGAACCTCTAAACTTTCAGATAATCTTTGAATATTGCCGTTGCCCGACGGTCTGGATTCCCGCCTACGCGGGAATGACGGCAGAGCGGTTTCTGTTGCTCCCGATAAATGCCGCAATCTCAAATCCCGTCATTCCCTCAAAAACAGAAAACCAAAATCAGAAACCTAAAATCCCGTCATTCCCGCAGCTCTTCGTCATTCCCGCGAAAGCGGGAATCTAGAACTTTTAAATTTTCAGATGGCTTTTGAATATTGCCGTTGCTCGACGTTCTGGATTCCCGCCTGCGCGGGAATGACGGGGCGGGCGGATGCCGTCTGAAACTCCGTCATTCCTGCAACTTTTCGTCATTCCCGTGAAAACGGGAATCTAGAACTTTTAAATTTTCAGACGGCTTTTGAATATTGCCGTTGCCCGACGTTCTGGATTCCCGCCTGCGTGGGAATGACGGTAGAGCGGTTTCTGTTGCTCCCGATAAATGCCGCAATCTCAAATCCCGTCATTCCCTCAAAAACAGAAAACCAAAATCAGAAACCTAAAATCCTGTCATTCCCGCGCAGGCGGGAATCTAGGTCTGTCGGCACAGAAACTTATCGGGTAAAACGGTTTCTTTAGATTTTATGTTCTAGATTCCCGCTTTCGCGGGAATGATGGGGCGGGCGGATGCCGTCTGAAACTCTGTCATTCCTGCAGCTCTTCGTCATTCCCGCGAAAGCGGGAATCTAGAACTTTTAAATTTTCAGACAGCTTTTGAATATTGCCGTTGCTCGACGGTCTGGATTCCCGCCTGCGCGGGAATGACGGCAGAGCGGTTTCAGTTGTTTCTAAATAAATTTTTGCAGCGTTGGGTTTTTAGATTCCCGCCTGCGCGGGAATGACGGGGAGGGCGGATGCCGTCTGAAACTCCGTCATTCCTGCAACTTTTCGTCATTCCCGCGAAAGCGGGAATCTAGAACTTTTAAATTTTCAGACGGCTTTTGAATATTGCCGTTGCCCGACGTTCTGGATTCCCGCCTGCGCGGGAATGACGGGGTGGGCGGATGCCGTCTGAAACCTCGTCATTCCTCTGCTGTCCGCAACTTTTCGTCATTCCCGTGAAAACGGGAATCTAGAACTTTTAAATTTTCAGACAGCTTTTGAATATTGCCGTTGCTCGATGGTCTGGATTCCCGCCTGCGCGGGAATGACGCTGGAGGACGATGCCGTCTAAAGCCCATTAGCGGTTTCAGACGGCATTTTCTTGTCGGAGCGGCAGTCGGGAAAACTGCGCCGCGCCACGGTTTGCTAAATCGTCGGCGCGTTCGTTTTCCGCGTGTCCCGCGTGTCCTTTAACCCAAGTCCAGCTGACTTGGTGCCGTCCGACCAGCGCGTCGAGTTCTTTCCACAAGTCGTCGTTTTTGACGGGCTGTTTGGCGGCGGTTTTCCAGCCGTTGCGCTTCCAGCCGTGTATCCAGTTTTCCATACCGTTTTTGACGTATTGCGAGTCGGTGCAGATGATGACGGTGCAGCGGCGTTTGAGCGATTTCAGCCCTTCGATAACGGCGGTCAGCTCCATACGGTTGTTGGTGGTTTGCGCTTCGCCGCCGAAAAGTTCTTTTTCGTGGCTGCCGTAGCGCATTAATACGCCCCAGCCGCCCGCGCCGGGATTGCCTTTGCACGCGCCGTCGGTGTAAAGGTAAACGGTTTTATCCATTATTGTGCCTTTGTGTGGTGTCCGGCGTGATTATAAGCGGTTTGCGCGCCGTGCCGTCTGAAAGATTACGGCGGATTGAAATAGGCATATAATGTGCAACTTTATTTTTGAATATGAAGGAGCGGATAGTGGGTCAAAGTGGCGAGTTGTTTTGTTTCGGGCAAATGCCCGTATGGAAAGTGGAAAACCTGCCGGAAGTTTTGTTGTCGGGTTATTCGTCTGAGGAAGGGGAATGGGTCTGCCTGAATGTGTTGCAGGGCGATGTCGAAGTCCGCACGCAGGACGGGGCGGCAGAGGTTTGGTCGGCGGAAAGCGGCGATTGCGTGTTTGCGCCGCAGCAGGTGTTTTCGGTCAAACCGAAAACGGACGATGCCGAAATCCGCTTGTCGATGTATTGCGCGGCGGCAGACTATTTTCACAAAAAATACGGCATGAGTGCCACGCATTCTGCGGTCGCGGCGGCACAGGATACCGTACCGGCGGGCAGGGCGTTGGATATGGGCTGCGGGCAGGGGCGCAACGCGCTGTTCCTCGGCTTGAAGGGATTTGAAGTTACTGCAGTCGATCACAATCCGGCTGCTTTGGCAAACGTGGCGGAGCTGGCAGAGGCAGAGGGTTTGAACGTCCGCACGCTGGAATATGATTTGAACGCCGCCGCTTTACAGGGCGAATTTGATTATATTGTGGCAACAGTGGTGCTGATGTTCTTGATGCCGCAGCGCGTACCCGACGTGATTGCCGATATGCAGGCGCATACGGCGGCTGGCGGGTACAATTTGATTGTATCGGCAATGGATACGGCGGATTTCCCTTGTCCGATGCCGTTCCCCTTCAAATTTAAAGAGGGGGAGCTGAAGGATTATTATCGGGATTGGGAGCTGGTCGAATATAAAGAAGAATTGGGCGCGATGCACGCCAAAGACGAAAACGGCAATCCGATACGGTTTAAATTTGTAACCATGCTGGCGAAAAAGCCTGAATAATCCTCAAAAATGCCGTCTGAACATTTTGTTTCAGACGGCATTTTTACGGTTAGTCCCGATACGCCCAATGATTGACCGGCCCGTGTCCCGCACCGATTTCCAAAGGGTTTGAGATTGCCGCCGTAATGTAGGACTTGGCAGTCTGTACGGCTTCGCAAACGTCCGAGCCTTTTGCCAACTCGGCGGTAATGCAGGCAGAAAACGTGCAGCCTGTGCCGTGCGTGTGGGCGGTCGGAAAGCGCGGGCTGTCCAATTCCAGCGTTTCATTTTGCGTAAACAGCCAATCCGTGCAGCGTCCGCTTGCACTGCCGTTCAAATGTCCGCCTTTGATAACGACATTTTTGACACCGTAATCAAGCAGGATTTTTGCCGCACGTTCCGCATCTTTACGGCTTTCGATATGCACGCCGGTCAGGGCTTCCGCTTCGGGCAGGTTGGGGGTCAATACATCCGTATCGGGAAGCAGCAGGCGCGTCAGTGCTGTAACGGCGGAATCCTGCAACAGCGGCGCACCGCCTTTGGCAATCATCACAGGGTCGAGTACGCGCCTGCCGAAGCTGCAGTGTTTCAGCTTGTCGGCAACGCATTCGATGATTTCCGCCGTACCGAGCATACCGATTTTGTAGGCGCGGATGTCGAAGTCTTCCCTGATTGCTTGGATTTGCGCGGTGATGGTTTCGGTCGGGACGAGATGAACCGCCGACACGCCCAAGGTATTTTGCGCGGTAACGGCGGTGATGACGCACGTTCCGAACACGCCGCGCATCTGAAACGTTTTCAAATCCGCCTGAATGCCCGCACCGCCGCCCGAATCCGAACCGGCGATGGTAAGCGTTTGCACAAAAGAGCTTTTCATTTGTTCCTCCTTAATATTGCGTCCGATAAAAAGGGCTACTGCCTGTAAAAAAAGCACAGCGATGCCGTCTGAAAACCGCAGCGCGGGGTTTGTGGTGCATTATATGTCGTATTGCAGGACAAGGCACAGGGCAGGGCGGCGGGGGGCATCGTAGGGTGGGCTGTAGGGTGGGCTTCAGCCCACCACTCCCGCCACCCAATTAACCCAACCAACTCCCACCGCCCCCGCCAATACCGCCATTTCGGAAACCGCGTCAGGCGGACGTTCCTGCCTACTCCAATCCTCGGTTTCCCGATGCCTTCGGATGCGGGGTTACATTTATCGGTTTGGGTGGAAACGGCGGGATTGGTGGAAACGGTAAAAACGGTGGGCTGAAGCCCACCCTACGATATAAAGAAAATACCACCAAGCGGTATGGAAGCGGAAACAATGGTAGGGTGGGCTTCAGCCCACCGCTTCAGACGGCATCGTCCCACCGTCATTCCCACGAAAGTGGGAATCCAAACCATTGGGCAGCGGTAATATTCAAAGGTTATCTGAAAATTCAGAGGTTCTAGATTCCCGCTTTTGTGGGAAGGACGAAGAGCTGCGGAAATGACGGAGTTTCAGACGGCATCGCCCCGCCCCGTCATTCCCACGAAAGTGGGAATCTAGCCCTTGGGGCGGCGGCAATATTCAAAAGTCGTCTGAAAATTCAGAAGTTCTAGATTCCCGCTTTCGCGGGAATGACGAAGGGTTGTGGGAATGACGTAGTTTCAGACGGCATCGCCCCGCCCCGTCATTCCCGCGCAGGCGGGAATCCAGTGTGTTCGGTTTCAGTTGTTTTTGGGTTTCGGGTAATTTCCAAATCGTCATTCCCGCGCAGGCGGGAATCCAGCCCTTCGGGGCGGCGGCAATATTCAAAAGTCGTCTGAAAATTCAGAAGTTCTAGATTCCCGCTTTCGCGGGAATGACGAAGGGTTACGGGAATGACGAAAAATTGCAGGAATGATGAAGTTTCAGACGGCATCTGCCCACCGTCATTCCCACGAAAGTGGGAATCCAGACCTGTCGGCACGGAAATTTATTGGATAAAACGGTTTCTTCAACCTTACGCTCTAGATTCCCGTTTTCACGGGAATGACGAAAAATTGCGGGAATGACGAAAAATTGCGAGAATGACAACTCATAATAAAAAAACCTGCTTGAAACAAGCAGGTTTTTGAATTGGCACGCCCACGGGGATTCGAACCCCGGTTGCCGCCGTGAAAGGGCAGTGTCCTAGGCCTCTAGACGATGGGCGCGTGAAGGTGCGCTATTTTACAAGGCTTCGGAAACTTGTCAAGCCTATTGCGTAAAATCAACGGCAAAAAATGTAAACTTCCGCTAATTTTTATATATAAAATATATAAATATCAACAAATTAATTGTATTTTTTTTTTTTTTTTTTTTTTTTTTTTTTTTGCGTGTCAATGATTTAAGCATATAATAATAAAAATTATATACTCGCAAAATGGAAAACTAATGAAACAAAAGAAGACAGTTCAATGCATCTTACTTGGCTTCGCGGCCGCTTCTATGCACGCTCAAGGGGCGGACGTAAATAAAGGAACAATCGTTAAAGAAGACAAATACACCCTCGTCCTCGCACAAGGAGGGCAAGAGAACAACTACACCTACGATGGCGAAACCGAAGTCAAACCCTTAAATTCCCTTATCATTGCCGCTAACGGCGGTACGAATAACATTACGATAAAAGGCAAATTGGCAGACGGCTCTGCCGATGCCTCGCCGACGATTGACAATAACTCGATTGGAGAAAATATAAATAAAAAAGGTTACAGGTACACATTGAATCCGAATCATATCGGCGCGGTGATCTTGGCGGATCAAAGCTATGAGGGCGAAAATAACGTTACTTTTGAAAACGTAACCATAGCCGCCCATAACGCGAATGTCGGCATTTTGTCTGATGATAAGAGTAAATCCGAAAGCTTGGCGCCGGCGACGCTTACCTTTAAAGGGCGCAACACCATCAATGTAGATGCGGACTCAAATGCCAACTCTAGTAACGACGGTATCCTATTGTTTAATAATGGTGAAAAAGTGGGAGAATATCGTTTTGTTTCCGAAGAAGGCTCGACGCTGAATATCAACATCAAATCAGGAAAAGAGAGAGGACAAGGCATTACCGCCAACCACTATTATAAATCAGGCATCAACCTCAACAACGCTTCTCCAAGCATCACCACGATGGAGTTCAAGGGCGATGTAAACATTAAAATCGATAGGAACGGACAGGAAGAGGCGGAAAACAACGGTTTTGGCTTCTATTCAAGCAGAAGAGTCGGCCATAAGAAGCAGATTCCGGAAGGCTCCAAAATGGAAGCGATTTTCCGTGGGAATGTCGATATCGTTGCAACGCCGGTTTATGACGGGCAAGGCAGACCCAAAAGTATAGGCAGCGCGTTTGCGATTGACGGGAAAAACAGCAAAGTCGAGATTGTCGGCGGGGAAGACAAGGTTGTCAAAATCAAAGGCGATATTTTCGCCTACAACGGCGGCAGCGTGAGCGTAAACCTCGCCAACAAAGATTCTTATTTTGAAGGGGAAGCCCATATCGGGAAAAAGAGCTTTGCCAAAGGGAAAGATATGTTCTCCGTAACCGTGGATGCGGACGGATATGAATTAGCCCCCGATACAGAGTCGATTGAAAAGAAAAAGAAACTGCTGGATTCAATACGGAAACAATTGCCCAGGCAAAATGAAAATTTGAATAAACGAAATAAAGAATTGGATGCGCTAAATAAAGAATTGGCTGAACTAAATAAAAAATTGGCTGAATTAGGTGAAAATGACAAACAAAGTGAAAGAAAAGAACTAGAAAGACAAGTAAAACTGAAAGAAAAGAGCATTCAGACCAAAAAAAATCAAATAGAATATATAAAAGAACGCTACACAGAAAAGGTTACGGTACTCGAAGAAGAAATCAAAAGATCTGAAGATTTCTTCGATGAAAACGGTTGGCTTAAAGACAGCATTATCGACGACAAAACAAAAAATACCGTCAACCTCAAAATGAGCAACGGCGCGCGCTGGAGGGTTACCAATGATTCAATGCTGAAAGAGTTGGATTTGTCGGAAGACGCGCAGGTCGAATTTAGCAACAGCAATAAATTCGTCAAAGTGTCTGTGAGCAAGCTCAAGGGCGATGGCGGCGTGTTCAAAATGTATGGCGACATCGTCAAAGGCGAATCGGACAAGCTGATTACCCGAAAAGGCAGCGAAGGGACGCACATCATCGAATATACGGACGATGCCAAGGCAAAAACGACGGGCAGGGAATTTTTGAAACTGGTCGAAAACAAGGGCAATCAAGAAGACAATAAAGCATCATACAAATTGAATGTCCGCTGTACGGAACAGGGAGGATGGTGTTTTACCTTGGGCGAGTCGGGTGCTTCCAAAAATGTCAATATTTCCGCAGACGGTAAGCGGGACTTCTACCTCTACCCGGCCACCCTGACGCCTGGCGCATCGAGCAGCGTCCTTTTCGGCGAGGCGTTATATCAGTTGAACGCGGTTTCCGATGAAACGCTGGTGCAGCGTATGGGCGAAATCCACGCCGACGAAACGCCGCAGAAAGACAACAATGTCTGGCTCAAACGCGTCGGCGGAAAATTCGTCGGCAGCAGCAGCGATTACCGCGTGGGCGGTTACGGCAACCGCTATTGGGGCTTTGCCGGCGGCTTCAACCGGACGGGGTTCGGCGACAAATGGATTCATTACAAAGGGCTGATGTTCCGCCATCTCCAATCGTCCTACGCTTCCGAAGACTACGCCGGAAGCGGCAAAATCTACGGCAGGGCGACAGGCGTTTATTCCACCTGGTTCAACAGGAAAAGCAGGGCTTATTATGATTTGGTCGCCAACATCGCCCGATATAAGGGCAGCTACGGGTTGACCAATTACGTCGGTAAACGGGTCGAATCGAACGAGGCGCGCCTGAATGCCTATATGCTTTCCGCCGAAGTCGGCAGGCGGATGGAAAAACAAGACGGCGGCAAAACCTATTGGTGGCAGCCGGAAGGGCAGTTGTCTTACTGGTTTACGCGCGGCTACGGCTTTTCGCTGTCAAACGGGCTGTCTACTGAGACGGACAATTTCCGCAGCCTGATGGGGCGGTTCGGCTTTCGGGCGGGCGTGGACGGTTTGGACGGCGGCAGGCTGAATATCTACGGCAAGCTGATGTACAAACGCGAGTTTATCGGCACGATCCGCCACAGGTTCAACGGCTCTGCCGTGGAGGAATTCAAACACCGGGGCGGCTGGTTGGAATACGGCTTGGGCGTGGTGCGCCGCAATGCCGAAAACGGACGGCAGCTTTATTTTGAGGCGCAAAGGTCTTCGATGCACAAGATGCGTCAGAATTGGCAGGTCAATATGGGCGTGCGCAGTATGTTCTGATGCGCGGATGCGCCTGAAAACAATCCGGAACGGTCAGACGCGTTCCGGATTGTTTTTTTGTCGGGGGGATTTGTTGATTGGGGCGGTTTTTTTGTTGGGGCGGGGGACGGAGTTTCAGACGGCATCCGCGCACGCCGTTATCACGACTTTTCGTTATTTCCACACTCTTCGTCATTCCCGCAAAAGCGGGAATCTAGAATCTCAAACTTTCAGATAATCTTTGAATATTGCCGCTATCCAATGGTCTGGATTCCCGCCTGCGCGGGAATGACGGGTTTTTGAATATTGCCGCTATCCCAAGGTCTGGATTCCCGCCACTTTTCGTCATTCCCGCGAAAGCGGGAATCTAGAATCTCTAAAGCTTCAGCTAACCTTTGAATATTGCTGTTGTTCTAAGGTCTGGATTCCCGCCTGCGCGGGAATGACGGGGCTTTTATAACCTTTAAAAACTGCCGCTGTCCGACAGTCCGAGATGGGAATGACGGCGGTGGACGATGCCGTCTGAAACTTCGTCATTCCCGTGAAAACGGGAATCTAGAATCTCTAAAGCTTCAGCCAACCTTTGAATATTTCCTCCGCTCCAAGGTCTGGATTCCCGCCTGCGCGGGAATGACGGGTTTTTGAATATTGCTGCTACCCGACGGTCTGGATTCCCGCCACTTTTCGTCATTCCCGTGAAAACGGGAATCTAGAATCTCAAACTTTCAGATAATCTTTGAATATTGCCGTCGCCCGAAGGTCTAGATTCCCGCCTGCGCGGGAATGACGGGTTTTTGAATATTGCTGCTACCCGACGGTCTGGATTCCCGCCACTTTTCGTCATTCCCGTGAAAACGGGAATCTAGAATCTCTAAATTTTCAGCTAACCTTTGAATATTGCCGTTGTTCTAAGGTCTGGATTCCCGCCTGCGCGGGAATGACGGGTCTTTTATAACCTTTGAATATTGCTGCTACCCGACGGTCTGGGTTCCCGCCACTTTTCGTCATTCCCGCGAAAGCGGGAATCTGGAACCTCTAAATTTGCAGACAACCTTTGAATATTGCCGCTACCCCAAGGTCTGGATTCCCGCCTGCGCGGGAATGACGGTGGGGGACGATGCCGTCTGAAACTTCGTCATTCCCGCCACTTTTCGTCATTCCCGTGAAAACGGGAATCTAGAATCTCAAACTTTCAGATAATCTTTGAATATTGCCGTCGCCCGAAGGTCTAGATTCCCGCCTGCGCGGGAATGACGGTGGGGGACGATGCCGTAAGGCATTTGATGCCGTCTGAAACCTCGTCATTCCCGCACCCTTCGTCATTCCCGTGAAAACGGGAATCTAGAGCGTAGGGTTGAAGAAACCGTTTTATCCGATAAGTTTCCGTGCCGACAGGTCTGGATTCCCACTTTCGTGGGAATGACGAGTCTTTTATAACCTTTAAGGCTGCTGCTGCCCAATGGTTTGGATTCCCGCCTGCGCGGGAATGACGGCGCGAAGGGTGGATGATGCCGTCTGAAACTTCGCCATTCCCGTCATTCCCGCCACTTTTCGTCATTCCCGTGAAAACGGGAATCCAGAACCTCAAACTTTCAGATAATTTTTGAATATTGCCGCTGTCCAATGGTCTGGATTCCCGCCTGCGCGGGAATGACGGGTCTTTTATAACCTTTGAATATTGCTGCTATCCCAAGGGCCGGATTCCCGTGAAAACGGGAATCTAGAATCTCTAAATTTTCAGATAATCTTTGAATATTGCCGTCGCCCGAAGGTCTAGATTCCCGCCTGCGCGGGAATGACGGGCTAAATAATATCAAACCATAAATCCCGCCAAGAAACATTATTTTCTTCAATCAGTTGCAATTTCCAAGCCCTGTTCCATTTCTTCAACTGTTTTTCCCGAGTAATTGCACTCTCCATCGTAGGATGCAGTTCATACCAAACCAGCATAGTAACGTTGTACCGTGATGTAAATCCCTCAATCAAATGCTCCCTATGTTGGTAAATACGTTGCACCAAATCAGATGTAACGCCAATGTATAACGTGCCATTACGTTGGTTTGCTAAAATATAAACCGCAGGCTGCATATGATACCCTTTTGAATTATTTAAATTTATATTCCCGCGAACACCATCCCGTGATTACTTTAACCCTTCGTTATTCCCATAGCTTTCCATTATTCCCGCAACTCTTCGTCATTCCCGCGAAAGCGGGAATCTAGAATCTCTAAAGTTTCAGCTAACCTTTGAATATTGCCGCTGTCCCAAGGTCTGGATTCCCGCCTGCGCGGGAATGACGGGTTTTTTATAACCTTTGAATATTGCCGCTGCCCAATGGTCTGGATTCCCGCCACTTTTCGTCATTCCCGTGAAAACGGGAATCTAGAATCTCTAAATTTTCAGCTAACCTTTGAATATTGCCGTTGTTCTAAGGTCTGGATTCCCGCCTGCGCGGGAATGACGGGTTTTTGAATATTGCTGCTACCCGACGGTCTGGATTCCCGCCACTTTTCGTCATTCCCGTGAAAACGGGAATCTAGAATCTCTAAATCTTCAGATAACCTTTGAATATTGCCGCTACCCCAAGGTCTGGATTCCCGCCTGCGCGGGAATGACGATTTGGAAATTACCCGAAACCCAAAAACAACTGAAACCGAACAAACCGGATTCCCGCCTGCGCGGGAATGACGGTGGAGGGTGGACGATGCCGTCTGAAGCCTGACAAGGCATTTGATGCCGTCTGAAACCTCGTCATTCCCGCCACTTTTCGTCATTCCCGTGAAAACGGGAATCTAGAATCTCGGACTTTCAGATAATCTTTGAATATTGCTGTTGCCCAATGGTTTGGATTCCCGCTTACGCGGGAATGACGGGGAGGGCGGATGCCGTCTGAAGCGGTGGGCTGAAGCCCACCCTACCATTGTTTTTGAAGCTCACCCTACCATTGTTTCTGAAGCCCGCCCTGCCATTATTTCTGCTTCCATACCGCTTGGCGGCAATGTGTCCGGAATGGGGCGGTTTATCCGAAAAAGCCCATTTTGACTTGGATGAGTTTTTCCAGTTCGTTCAGGATGCGCCGGCGCGAGACGAAAAAGATGATGTGGTCGCCGTCTTGGATGACGGTTTCGGTATGGTGTCCCATAATGGTTTCGCCGGTTTCGGCGCGGACGACGGCGGCAATGTGGCAGCCTTCGGGCCATTTGATGCCGCTGATGCGCCTGCCGATGATGGCGGAAGTTTTTTTGTCGCCGTGTGCGACGACTTCGATGGCTTCCGCCGTGCCGCGCCGGATGGGGTGGACGGCAACGATGTCGCCGCGCCGGATGTGGGCGAGTATCGAGCCGATGGTGATGAGGTGGGGGGAAACGACGATGTCGATTTTGTTACCTTCGAGCAAATCGACGTAGCTTGAGCGGTTGACGATGCCGATAACGCGCTTCGCGCCGAGGTTTTTCGCCAAAAGGGCGGACATAATGTTGCTTTCGTCGTCGTTGGTCAGGGCGCAGAATACGTCGATTTCGTCGATGTATTCGTTGTCGAGCAGGGTTTCGTCGGTTGCCGAACCTTGCAGGACGAGGGTGTTGTCGAGGTTTTCGGCTATCCATTCGGCGCGGCGCGGCCGGCATTCGATGATTTTGACGTTGTATGCGTGTTCGAGCTGCTTGGCGAGGCGGTAGCCGATGTTGCCGCCGCCGGCAATCATAATGCGGCGGGTGCTGGTTTCTTTGGGGCGCAATTCGGGTATGACCGCGCCGATGTTTTCGGCGGCGGCGGCAAACAGGATTTCGTCGCCTTCGATGATGACGGTTTGCGGCGTGGGGACGATGAGGCGGTTGTTGCGGTAAACGGCGCAGATTTGGCAGTCGGCCCCGTCGGGCAAATCTTGGGCGATGTCGGCGATTTCGCGGTTGACGAGCAGCCCGCCGCGCCGCGCCTGTATGATGACCATTCGCACGCGGTCGTCTGCAAAACGTAAAACCTGCAATGCGCCCGGGCAGTCTATCAGACCGGCAAGCTGTTCGGTAACGAGCTGTTCGGGGCTGATGGTTTCGGTTATGCCGAATATGGAAAGGCTGCCGTTTTCGTTGTTTTCGAGCTTGGGGCTGAGGTATTCGAGGTATTCGCTGGAACGGACGCGCGCGATGCGGCCGGGGATGTTGAACAGATCGGCGGCAACTTTGCAGGCGACGATGTTGGTTTCGTCGCTGCGGGAGAGCGCGAGCAGCAAGTCGGCATCTTCCGCACCAGCGCGTTCTAATGTGAAGGGGGATGCGCCGTTGCCGAAAACGGTTTGGACATCGAGGCGGCTGCCTGTTTCCTGCAATGCTTTTTCGTCGATGTCGATAACGGTTACGTCGTTGTTGGGTATGGCGGCAAGGTTTTGTGCGACGGTAGAACCTACCTGCCCGTTGCCTAAAATGAGGATTTTCACGGTGTGGGTCGCCGGGTGATGAAATGGGGGATTGTACCGCAACCGGGGGCGGAAATGCCGTCTGAAGGCAGATTTTGCGTTCAGACGGCATTGCGCCTCAAGATTCGACGGGGATGATGCCGATTTTCGCCTGCCATTTGCGCGGGGCGGTGGCGTGGATGGATTCGCCTTTGCTGTCCACGGCGACGGTTACGGGCATATCTTTGACTTCAAATTCGTAAATGGCTTCCATACCCAATTCGGGGAACGCTAAGACTTTGGAGGATTTGATGGCTTTTGCCACGAGGTATGCCGCGCCGCCGACTGCCATGAGGTACACGGCTTTGTTGTCGGCGATGGCTTCGCAGGTGGCCGCGCCGCGCTCGGATTTGCCGATCATGCCCAAGAGGCCGGTTTGTTCGAGCATTTGGCGGGTGAATTTGTCCATGCGGGTGGCGGTGGTCGGACCTGCGGGGCCGACGACTTCATCGCCGACCGGATCGACGGGACCGACGTAGTAAATCAGGCGGTTGGTGAAATCGACGGGCAATTCTTCGCCTTTGTCGAGCATATCGACGAGGCGTTTGTGTGCGGCATCGCGGCCGGTGAGGATTTTGCCGTTCAACAGCAATACGTCGCCGGTTTTCCAGCTGGCGACTTCTTCTTTGGTCAGCTTATCGACATCGACGCGTTTGCCGTTGTCGGGGCTGTAAGTCAAATCGGGCCAGTCTTCGACGCGCGGCGGTGTGAGTTCGACAGGGCCTGAGCCGTCCAATTCGAACTCGACGTGGCGGGTGGCGGCGCAGTTCGGAATCATCGCAATCGGCTTAGAAGCGGCATGGGTCGGGTAATCGAGGATTTTGACGTCCAACACGGTGGTCAGACCGCCCAAACCTTGCGCGCCGATGCCCAGCGCGTTGACCTTTTCAAAGAGTTCGAGGCGCAGGGCTTCGGTGGTGGACAATTCTGCACCGGACGCGGCTTTTTCCTGCAATTCTTGGATGTCGATGTGGCTCATCAGGGATTCTTTCGCCATCAGCACGGCTTTTTCGGGCGTGCCGCCGATGCCGATGCCCAAGATGCCGGGAGGACACCAGCCCGCGCCCATCGTCGGGATGGTTTTCAATACCCAATCGACGATGTTGTCGGAAGGGTTGAGCATGGCGAGTTTGGATTTGTTTTCAGAGCCGCCGCCTTTTGCCGCGCAGGTTACTTCGATTTTGTCGCCCGGCACGATGCTCATGTGGATGACGGCGGGGGTGTTGTCTTTGGTATTTTGACGTTTGCCGGCCGGGTCGGCGAGGACGGACGCACGCAGGGTGTTGCCTTCCCAAGTGTAGGCGCGGCGCACGCCTTCGTTAACCATCTCTTCCACGCTCATATCCGCATCCCATTGGACGTTCATGCCGACTTTGAGGAAGACGGTCGCGATACCGGTATCTTGGCAGATGGGGCGGTTGTTTTCCGCACACATACGGCTGTTGACCAAAATCTGCGTCATCGCGTCTTTGGCGGCAGGATTTTCTTCCTTCTGCCACGCCTTATAAAGCGCGTCGATGTAGTCTTTCGGATGGTAATAGCTGATGAATTGGAAGGCATCGCAAATGCTTTGGATAAAGTCTTCCTGTTTGATGACGGTCATGATTGTGTTCCTTTTCAAAGTTATGGTAGCAGGTGGTTTGGTTGTTGTTTTAAAACGTATGGCGTGGATTGTTCATTTGAAATGTAATCGTGCCGGCAGTTATATGGTAAGGCAATGTAAAAATGATAATATTCTGATTTTAATGACCTGCCGCGATGCCGGTTTCAAGCCTGTGATTTACGGCTTAAACTTTGCCGACATGGCGAAACAGCAGAAGGCAGGTTTTATTACGGGCTTGCCCCAAATTTGATTTTCAGTACCAGCGGCGTTATTTTACGGGAATTTCCAAGCTATTGGGCGTAGTCTACAATAGTTTGTCGGATGAGCAAAGTTGCCCGTATATCTTATTTCGTGTTTTCAGACGGCATGGTTGGGAAAGATATGAATGAACCTTATTCAGAGGATGGTATATGCGGTTTTATTTGAAATCGGTGCGCTCTCTGTTTCTTATGAGAAATGCCGTCTGAAACTGTTTCAGACGGCATTTTGTTTAGACGGGGCTTATTTTGCGGCCTGTCCGTCCTCTTTGGCAAAATATTTGGCGTAGATTTTGTCGTATTCGCCGCTTTCACGTACTTTTTTCAACGCATCGTTCAGCATTTTGACGGTCGCTTCGTCGCCTTTGCGTACCGCGATACCGTAGTGTTCAGTGGTGAAGTCGGGCAGGGTAACGAAGTCCATCCCTTTGGCCGGGTTGTTTTTCACATAATTGGCAATGACCGCGCTGTCGCTGACTACGGAATCCAAGCCGCCGTTTTCCAATTCTTTGATAATCAGGGGAACGCTTTCAAAGCGCGCGATTTTCGGATTGTCGCTGCCCAAGAGTTTGGATACGGAGAAATCGCCTGTGTAGCCGGTAACCACGCCGACTTTGTTCATCTTTTTCAAATCGTCGGAAGAAGATACTTTTTTGCCTTTCGGAACGAGGACGACTTGGGTGATTTCAAAATATGGGTCGCTGAAGTCCATAGACTGTTTGCGGTCGTCGGTAATGGTTACGCCCGACATGACGATGTCCGCATCGCCGTTGTTCAAGGCGGGGAAAAGGCTGTCCCACGGCTGGTGTTTGAATTCGATTTTAAAATTGCCCGCCTTCGCCATTGCGTTCATCAAATCCACATCGAAACCTTCGACATTGCCTTTCGAGTCTAAAGATTCAAAGGGAGCAAACTCGGCGTTGGAAGCCACGCGGTACACTTTGTCGGGGTTGGCGGCAGGCGCGGCGGCATCTTTGCCCTGACCGCCGCAGGCAGACAGCGCGAGTGCGGAACAGGCAAGGGCGGCGGCAATCCATTTTTTCATATTCATCAAAATTCCTTTCGGTAATCAAAAAGCCTAAAAAATCAGTTTAACACAAAATTAACGTTCTTTTTCACGGAAAAACGCATAAGTAACGTCGTGGAACAAATCCGTATGCGGGCTGTCCTCATAGCTCAATTCTGCCAAGGCGTCCTCAAAAGCAAGCTGAATCGACTCGACCGCGACTTCGGCGGTGTCTGCGGGAAGGGCGCGGATCAGGGCTTTGAAGGCGGTGGACAGGACGTGGTTCTGCATACGCAGCACGTCGTTCGCCTCTTCCAGATATTCCAAACGCTGTTCGATACTGCTCATGATGGATCCTTATGAATCTGTTAAAATGCGCCATTATATCAAACTGCGCTTTATGCGCGGGTTTGCTCGCCTGCAAAGATTATAGTGGATTAAATTTAAACCAGTACAGCGTTGCCTCGCCTTAGCTCAAAGAGAACGATTCTCTAAGGTGCTGAAGCACCAAGTGAATCGGTTCCGTACTATCTGTACTGTCTGCGGCTTCGTCGCCTTGTCCTGATTTAAATTTAATCCACTACAAGAACCGGAAGCCGAAAAAATGGATACAAACAATCAGGATAAAGAGCCGAATTGGGAAAAACGCCTGGAAAACCTGCGTCAGACGCGCCGTATGAATACCGCGCCTGCCTATGCGCCGCTGACCAAACCCTCTGAAGTCGGAAAGGAAGAGCCGATACCGAAATTGGACGATGCAAACCGAGATCGTGTGTTAAAGGCGTATCTGAAGAAATGGCAGGAGGAACACAACAGCACCGTTGCCGATTGCGGAGAAGAAGTCGAAACCGACCCGATGGTCATTCTTCAGGAAAATTGGCTCAATGCACAGGCTTCCCTGCAAATGTCGGTTTCAGAAAAACACATCGAATCGCAGCGGAAAATCTGGTTCAATGCAAAAAAAGACAGTGTCGAATTTGAAACTGCACAGATTGAGGGCGGGGAAAACGCCGACGAGGCAGAGTCCGGCATGAAGGAGCAGGCGGTTTCGGAAAACGGGGAGAACGATGAGGAAGAAACGTTGATGCCCGTCCAAATCAATATTCTGAATCCGAAAGCCGTCAACCGACGCGAAGTGTTCTGCCTGTCCGAACAGGAGTTGACCGAACGGCTGATCAAACGCCTGCGCCCACATTTGACCGATACCGTCAACGGCATCATCCGAACGGCGGTGCAAAAGCAGATGGCACTCTTTACTTATCAGCTCCAGCAAATGCTGCACGAGCAGGCGGGTGCGGTAGTCGAAGACGTGTTGGAACACGATGTCCGCAAAATCCTCAACGACATCAAGTACGAATTAAAATACAAACGCTGATTGCCATGCCGTCTGAAAGCCGTTTCAGACGGCATTTGCATTCTCATCCGACTTGAAAGCCTTATGGAACAGGCGCAAAATATTAATAAATTAAACAACGGGCGCGCACCCCGTTTTTGAACGGACAAAACCGAGGAATTACCGATGAGCAAAAAACTCCATCCACAAACGCTCGCCATACGCGGCGGCAAAGAACAAACCGAATACCGCGAACACAATCAGGCCTTGTTTCTGACCAGCAGCTTCATGTGGGACAACGCCCAACACGCTGCCGATTTGTTTTCAAAAAAAATCAAAGGCTTCACTTATACCCGTACCGCCAACCCGACCACTGCCGCCTTTGAAAAACGCATCGCCGCTTTGGAAGGTGCGGAACGCGCGGTCGCCACTTCGACGGGTATGTCCGCGATTCAGGCGGCGTTTTTTACCTTTTTGCAGGCGGGCGACCACGTGGTTTCCAGCCGCAGCCTGTTCGGCACGACCGTCGGCTTTATCAATAACATCGTTACCAAATTCGGCATCGAAGTGAGCCACGTGTCGCCGACTGATATAAACGAATGGAAAGCCGCGGTCAAAGCCAACACCAAACTGCTGTTTTTGGAAACGCCGTCCAACCCCTTGGGCGAAGTGGCCGACTTGGAAGCCTTGGCGGAATTGGCGCACGGCATCGGCGCGCTCTTGGTGGTGGACAACAGCCTGCTGTCGCCCGTCGGCTCGCAGCCTTTGAAACACGGCGCGGATATTTCCGTTTCCTCCGCGACCAAAGCCATAGACGGACACGGACGCGTGATGGGCGGCGTGTTGGCGGGTTCGGAAGAACTGATGGCGCAGGTCGCCGTTTACTGCAACTCTTGCGGGCTGGCGATGTCGCCGTTTAATGCGTGGCAGTTGTTGAGCGGCGTGGAAACCCTGTCGCTGCGTATGGAAAAACAGTTCGACAACGCCCTGAAAATCGCGCAATGGCTGCAAGCGCAGCCGCAGGTTCAAGCCGTGTATTACACCGGATTGCCCGACCATCCGCAGGCAGAGCTTATCCGCAAACAGCAAAACGGCGGTGGCATCGTCATCGGCTTTGAAGTTGCCGATCAAGAAGCGGCGTGGAAAGTTGTGGACGGCGTGGAACTCTTTTCCCGCACCGCCAACCTCGGCGACGTGCGCTCGACCATCACCCATCCGTGGACAACCACGCACGGCAGGATGCAGCCCGAAGAAAAACTCGCCGCCAA
Source organism: Neisseria sp. Marseille-Q6792 (assembly GCF_943181435.1). Next base: position 983,016 of record NZ_OW969598.1, on the reverse strand, counting down.
CATCCGCCCGGGACTGGTGCGCCTGTCGGTCGGCTTGGAATACGTCGATGACTTGATCGACGATTTGAAACAGGCACTCGCACGCTGATTGCGTGTTTCAGACGGCATTGGCAGGAAAACACGGTAAATGCCGTCTGAAACCCTTATCGCGTATGGCATACACATCAACAATAGGAAAAAATATGGATGAAGCGGTTTTTGCCGATTGGGCGTTGAAAATCTGCCTGACCGGCTTGATTATTTTTTTAGGTTTTATCGTTTGGAATTTGGGCAAGGAGTCTAAAGCGGGCAAATTCGGCATCGCCATTTTGTTTTTGGTCTTGGGCTTGGGCGTGTTCGGTTTTGTGTTCAAAGAGTTATTGATTAAGTTTTTGGTATTGCCGAAATAGATTTGCGGCCTGTCAAAATGCCGTCTGAAATCATAAAAAGTAATCTGCACCTTAAAAGTTTGATTTAACCGCCAACTGATTAAGGTGCGGATTTTTATGACAAAATATAGTGGATTAACAAAAACCAGTACTGCGTTGCCTCGCCTTAGCTCAAAGAGAACGATTCTCTAAGGTGCTGAAGCACCAAGTGAATCGGTTCCGTACTATTTGTACTGTCTTCGGCTTCGTCGCCTTGTCCTGATTTTTGTTAATCCACTATAAAAATCATCTTTCCGCAGTCATTCCCACGGACGCGAAAGCTTGTCTTTTTGAATCCCGGATAATTTTACATCGTCATTCCCGCGCAGGCGGGAATCCAGATCATTGGGTAGCGGCAATGTTCAAAAGTCGTCTGAAAAATCAGAAGTTCTAGATTCCCGTTTTCACGGGAATGACGGAATTTCAGACGGCATCCTCCCGCCTCGTCATTCCCGCGCAGGTGGGAATCCAAATCATTGGGTAGCGGCAATGTTCAAAAGTCGTTTGAAAAATCAGAAGTTCTAGATTCCCGTTTTCACGGGAATGACGGAATTTCAGACGGCATCCTCCCGCCTCGTCATTCCCGCGCAGGCGGGAATCTAGTCCGTTCGGTTTCGGTTATTTCCGATAAATTCCTGTTGCCTTTCATTTCTAGATTCCCACTTCCGTGGGAATGACGGTTTAGAAGTTGCCTGAAACTCGAAAACCACTATAAAACTGAACGAATCGGATTCCCACTTCCGTGAGAATGACGGAGGAGCGGATAAATTCTCGTAATCTAAAATCTCGTCATTTCCATAAAAAACAGCAACCTGAAACCTCGTCATTCCCGCGTAGGCGGGAATCCAGATCATTGGGTAGCGGCAATGTTCAAAAGTTGTCTGAAAAATCAGAAGTTCTAGATTCCCGTTTTCACGGGAATGACGGAATTTTAGACGGCATCCGCCCGCCCCGTTATTCCCACGCAGGCGGGAATCCAGATCATTGGGTAGCGGCAATGTTCAAAAGTCGTCTGAAAAATCAGAAGTTCTAGATTCCCGTTTTCACGGGAATGACGGAATTTTAGACGGCATCCGCCCGCCCCGTTATTCCCACGCAGGCGGGAATCCAAATCATTGGGTAGCGGCAATGTTCAAAAGTCGTCTGAAAAATCAGAAGTTCTAGATTCCCGTTTTCACGGGAATGACGGAATTTCAGACGGCATCCGCCCGCCCCGTTATTCCCACGCAGGCGGGAATCCAGATCATTGGGTAGCGGCAATGTTCAAAAGTTGTCTGAAAAATCAGAAGTTCTAGATTCCCGTTTTCACGGGAATGACGGAATTTCAGACGGCATCCGCCCGCCCCGTTATTCCCACGCAGGCGGGAATCCAGATCATTGGGTAGCGGCAATGTTCAAAAGTCGTCTGAAAAATCAGAAGTTCTAGATTCCCGTTTTCACGGGAATGACGGAATTTTAGACGGCATCCGCCCGCCCCGTTATTCCCACGCAGGCGGGAATCCAAATCATTGGGTAGCGGCAATGTTCAAAAGTCGTCTGAAAAATCAGAAGTTCTAGATTCCCGTTTTCACGGGAATGACGGAATTTTAGACGGCATCCTCCCGCCCCGTCATTCCCGCGTAGGCGGGAATCTAGTCCGTTCGGTTTCGGTTATTTCCGATAAATTCCTGTTGCTTTTCATTTCTAGATTCCCACTTTCGTGGGAATGACGGAATTTCAGACGGCATCCTTCCGCCCCGTTATTCCCGCGCAGGCGGGAATCTAGTCCGTTCGGTTTCGGTCATTTACGATAAATTCCTGTTGCCTTTCATTTCTAGATTCCCACTTCCGTGGGAATGACGGTTTGGAAGTTGCCTGAAACTCGAAAACAACTATAGTGGTTTAAATTTAAATCAGGACAAGGCGACGAAGCCGCAGACAGTACAAGCAGTACGACAAGGCGAGGCAACGCTGTACTGGTTTAAATTTAAACCACTATAAAACTGAACGAATCGGATTCCCACTTCCGTGGGAATGACAAACTTTAAGGTGTGATGACTTATCCAAAACAGTCGAAACGCAAAAACCGGTTTCTCGTTTGCATAAGAACGGCAAATTTTTCGGTGTCTTGTTTTATGGGCGTTATCCCTTGTCCGCTCCGTAGGGCAGGTAAACGTCGAAGCGGGTGCTTTTGCCGGTGTATTGGTAGGCGGGGGTTTGCCCTGCAAGCAATCCGCCGAGGCGGGGGCGTTTGACGACGACGCGTTTTTTTGCAGTCTGTCGGGCGGTATGGAGAAGGACGGCCTCATCTTGCGCCTCGCCGACGAGCCGGTGGAAATAGGCCATTTCTTTTTTGACGGCGGCACTTTTGCGGCGTTCGGGATACATGGGGTCGAGATAGACGATGTCGGGTTTGCCTTGTGTTTGAACAAGTGCGGGCATCTGTTCGGCGGCGTTGCCGAAATGGAGGTTGATGCGTGCGGCGGTGTCTTGCGTTTCGGGATTGAGGAGGGCGCGGCGGATGCCGTCTGAAAGCAGGCAGGCGACGGCGGGATGTTGCTCGAAGGCGGTAACGGACAGCCCGAGCGAGGCGAGGACGAAGCTGTCGCGCCCCAATCCTGCGGTCGCGTCCCAAACGGTGGGGTGCGCGGTGTGGTTGACGGCTTTGGCGATGAGTTCGCCTCCGCCTTTTGTGCGCCGGTATTGTGCGGCTCCCGAGGCAAAATCGACGATGACGCTGCTTTTTTCCCCGACAAGCTTGAGGCTGACGGTATCGTGTTCGGCAAGGAGGTAGCTGCCTTGTTCGGGCGGTTGGGAAACGGGTACGAGGGGGAATGCCCGTATCAGGGCGCGGACGGTTTCGGTGGCGGTGTTGTCAATAAGGATGTCGGTCATGGCAGTTTTGTTTGTTCGGAAGCAAGGGGCGGTACCCGCTTTTCCGTGCTGTTTCAGACGGCATTTTTTCGGGTGGGCGGAGATGGTGCGGATGCCGTTTTGCCGTCAGCCGATGTTGAGGCGTTCCATCCGGTAGCGCATGGAACGGAAGCTGATGCCCAAGCGTTTAGCGGCCTGCGTGCGGTTGCCTTCGGTTTGTTTGAGAACTTGTTCGATGATGTCGCGTTCGATTTTGTCGAGATAGTCCTGTATCTGCATGGTATCGGGGTCGAATGGGAGAAGGCGGGACGGTGCGGCGGCTGTTTCAGACGGCAAGGTATCGGCGGCGAGGGCGGCGGTTTCGGACTGAACGAGTTTGTGGCGCACATCTTGGATTTGCAGGTCGTCGATTTGCACGGTATGTCCGACGCACAGGGCGACGGCGCGTTCGAGGATGTTTTCGAGTTCGCGGAAATTGCCCGGATAACTGTAATTCAGGAGCATCTGTTGTGCGGCGGGGGAGAGTGTGTAAGGCCGGTTGTTGTGGCTGTGTTTGTACAGGAGGTAGGGGATGAGCAGCTTCAAGTCTTCGCGCATTTCACGCAGGGACGGCATATTGAGGCTGACGACATTGAGTCGGTAATACAGGTCTTGGCGGAATGCGCCGCTTTCGACAAGGGCTTCGAGGTTTTTGTGGGTGGCGCAGACGATGCGGACATCGACGGGCTGCTCGGTCGCGTCGCCGATACGGCGCACGGCTTTTTCTTGAATTGCGCGCAAGAGTTTGACCTGCATGGAAAGGGGCAGGTCGGCCACTTCGTCGAGGAAGAGCGTCCCGCCGTCGGCATGGCGGAAGAAACCGGCATGGTCTTTGTCGGCACCGGTAAAGCTGCCTTTGCGGTAGCCGAAAAATTCGCTTTCCATCAGGTTTTCGGGAATCGCGCCACAGTTGACGGCGACGAAGGGTTTGTCCGCGCGGTCGGACAGTTCGTGTATGGTGCGCGCCGCCTGTTCCTTGCCTGTGCCGGACTCGCCGGAAATATAGACAGGTACTTTGCCGGGCGCGAGGCGGCGGATGAGGTGGCGGACTTCGACCATCTGCGGAGAGCTGCCGAGCAGGCGGGGCATATCGGGTTCCGCATAGGGAAGGGCGGCGGAAACGGGCGGTGCCGTCGGTATCGCGTTTGCAGGTTTCGGAGCTTCAGACGGCATGGGGGAAGAAACGGGGGATGCCGTCTGAACGGGCGGTTCGGGAATCTTGTTTTGGTTTTCGGAAACGGAAATTGCCGATTTGACGAGGGAGCGCAGCCGGGCGAGGGTGATGGGTTTTTGGATGTAGTCGAACGCCCCGCAACGCAACGCTTCCTGTGCCTGATCGGCATTGCCGAAGGCGGTGATGACGGCAACCGGCGTATCGAGCAGGCGGCTGTTGATGTGTTGGACGACTTCGAGCCCCGAGCCGTCCGGCATACGCATATCGGTCAGGACGAGCGAATAGCGTTGGCTGTCGAGCTTGTTTTTGGCTTCGGTAACGCCTGACGCGGTATGGACGCGCAACCCCATTTTCATCAGGGTCATTTCCATCAGGTCGAGGATATCGGTTTCGTCATCGACGACGAGGACGGGATGTTGCAGTTCAGTCATTGCTTTTTTCCGGTAATGCGAGTTCGAAACATTTGGCTTCGGGCAGGTAGGTCAAATCGCCGAAGTTGGCGTGTGCCAGTTCGCGGGCGACATACAGTCCCAAGCCGGTTCCGTTTTTTGCTGTGGTGTAAAAGGGTTCGAACAAGTGTTCCTGCACTTCGGGCGGAACGCCGCCGCCGTCGTCGGCAAACAGGATGCTGATGGTGTTTTTTTGCGCGGGGCGGATGGTGACGGCAATCGAGCCGTTACGTTTGCTGCTGTGCCGCCATGCGTTGTTGCACAGGTTCCACATAATTTGCCTCAAGTGGGCGGAATCGAAATAGGCAGTCAGGTGATTGCCCTGCATATCCAGGCGGATGCAGCCGACGGCATCGGGATTGTTGAGCAGGAATTCCTGTTTGAAGCCTATCCAAAACTGCATCAGGTCGATGGCTTCGCGTTCGGTTTTGTTGCGTTTGTTGAGCGAGGAGATGTCTTCGAGCATTTTGTCGATACGGCGGACGTTGCCGTCGATGATTTCGCAAAGTTTGACCTTGAATGGGTCGGTTTCTTCTTCCTCTGCATTTTCGCGCAACAGGTCGTTTGCATGGCGAATGGCGGACATGGGGTTGCGGATTTCGTGGGCGAGGTTGGCGGTCAGTTGTCCGAGTGCGGCAAGTTTGACGGACAGGGCTTCTGCCTGAATTTCGCTTTGCGGGCGGATGTAGAGGATGAGCAGCTTGTTCTGCTCTTTGTTCATCGGCACGGCGCGGATGCGGGCGGTCAGGGCGGGCGTGTCGATATTGCGTTCGAAAGTTCGCGAAGAGGCCTTGTCCCATAAAACGGTAATAGGGTCGAACAGGGCGGTATGCTGTCCGATTTCAAGCATGGGGAGCAGATCTTTTGCCTTTTTATTGAACAGTATGGTCTGATGCTCGACGTTGATGACGACGACCGCTTCCTGAACGCGGTTGAGCACGATTTGGTTCAAGCCCCTGATGCGGCGGTAGGCGACGTGGTTTTCATGGGCAAGTTTGCCGGCACGGTCGATGTATCTGACCGACAGCGAGGCAATCATAGCGACGAAATAGGAGCCGGCTACGAGGACGAAGGTGTTGGTGACGGTTTTTGCATCCAGAATCAGCGGATACATATTGATATTGCTGTCTGCAAGGGCGTTGAATATCAGCAGGATGGATGCATAGCTGGCATAGAGCAGGGGATAACGCCCGTAACTGAGTAGGCAGGAGCTGCCCACGAAGGGCAGGATCAGGATGCCGAACCCCGAATCGATGCCGCCGAACAGGTAGGTCAGCACGCCGATCATCGTGATGTCGGCCACGGCACTGAAACTCGGTATCCTCAAAGCCTGCCATTGCCATTGCGGATTGAGGGTGGAAAAGAAAATCAGCCAGCAGGCAATGGCAAGCCACAAGTAAAACGCCCATGTCGTCCATGAGGCGTGCAGGTTTTCATGCCCGCTGACCTCCAGCCCGAAGATATGCATAATCAGTAGGGGGAGGACGATGGCGATGCGGGCGATGTTGATCAGATTGGGAATCCGGTCTTTGAGTTTCTCAAGTTCGCGGGTATTGGAAATTACCATAGTATGTGCAGAGTCGGGTTTATTTCGGGGAAGAAAGCTGTTTCAGGCTGCCCGATATGGGTAATAGTTTGCCTTTTTTGCCGCGTTTTGCCTCAAGCAGGGAGACGGGGATGCGGTCTTTGTGCACCGCGCCGCGCCTGCCTTCGCTTTCAATCAGGATTTCCGGCTCGGAAGAAACGGCGGTATGCGTCATCGATTCGCCGGCGTTTAATCCGATGATTTGCAGTCCTTTGCCTTTCGCCATAATTTTCAACTCGCCGATGGGGAAGGCGAGGGCGCGGTTTTGACTGGTGGTGGCAATGATTTTGCAGTCGGGGTTAATCAGCGAAGAAGCATAGACGGCAACCGGCGGCAAAACGGTTTCGCCGCTGTCCACGGTCATGACCACTTTACCCGCTTTCACGCGCCCGACCATATCAGCCAACTTGGCGATGAAGCCGTAGCCGCCGCTGCCCGATAATAAATAATGTTGTTCCGGCAATCCTGTCAACATCGCAACGGGTTTCGCGCCGTTTTGCAGCTCGATTAAGGATGAAACCGGCACGCCGTCGCCGCGTCCGCCGGGGATTTCGGCGGCATCGAGCGTATAGGTTCTGCCCAATGAATCGAGGATGACGACGGGTAAAACGGTGCGGCCTTCAAGGGTTTGTTTGAGGCGGTCGCCTTCTTTGAACACGGTTTGGCTCAAATCGAGGTTGTGTCCGGCTCGACTGCGTATCCAGCCCTTTTCCGACAGAATCAGCGTGATGGGTTCGTCGGCGGTGGTTTGCGTCAGCACGGCGCGTCCGGCCTCTTCCACCAGCGTGCGGCGCGCGTCGCCGAACTGCTTCATGTCCGCCTGCATCTCTTTGATAATCAGCTTGCGTTTTTCGCTTTCGTCGCCCAAAAGGATATTCAGACGGCCTTGTTCTTCACGCAATTCGTTCAATTCTTTTTCGAGTTTGAAACCTTCCAAACGCGCCAACTGACGCAAGCGGATTTCCAAAATGTCTTCGGCTTGGATTTCGGTTAGCCCGAACGCCGCCATCAGGTCGGTTTTGGGGTCGTCTGACTCGCGGATGACTTTAATCACTTCGTCGATGTGCAGAAAGACTTTCAGACGGCCTTCGAGGATGTGCAACCGTTTTTCCACTTGGTTCAAACGGAATTTCAGACGGCGTGTTACGGTTACGACGCGGAAATCCAGCCATTCCTGCAAAATCGTTTTCAGGTTTTTCTGCGCAGGGCGGTTGTCCAGCCCCATCATCACCAAGTTCATGGACACATTGCCTTCCAGCGAAGTCTGCGCCATCAGCGTGTTGATGAAGGTATCGGTATCGATGCGGCTGGATTTCGGTTCAAATACAAGGCGCACGGGATGTTCGCCGTCGGACTCGTCGCGCACGCGGTCGATTAAATCCAGCATCAGCTTTTTGGTATTAAGCTGGTCTTGGTTGAGCTGCTTTTTGCCCGCTTTCGGTTTCGGGTTGGTCTGTTCTTCGATTTCAGCAAGGATTTTGGCGGAATTGGCGTTCGGCGGCAGCTCGGTCACAATCACGCGCCATTGCCCGCGCGCCAGTTTCTCGATTTCGTAACGCGCACGCACGCGCACGCTGCCTTTGCCGGTTTCGTAAATCCGGCGCAATTCGTCCGCCGGCGTGATAATTTGACCGCCGCCGGCAAAATCGGGCGCGGGGATGTACTGCATCAGGTCGGCGGTTTCCAGCGTCGGTTTCTTCAACAGCGCAATCGCCGCCTGCGTCACTTCGTTCAAATTGTGCGACGGAATCTCGGTCGCCATGCCCACTGCAATGCCTGACGCTCCGTTGAGCAAGACCATAGGCAGACGGGCGGGCAGGTGCAGCGGTTCATCAAACGCGCCGTCGTAGTTCGGCACGAAATCCACCGTCCCCTGATTGATTTCGGACAACAGCAATTCCGCAATCGGCGTCAGCCGCGCTTCGGTGTAACGCATCGCCGCCGCCCCGTCGCCATCGCGCGAGCCGAAGTTGCCGATGCCGTCGATTAAGGGATAGCGCAAGGTAAAATCCTGCGCCATGCGCACCATCGCCTCATAGGCAGAACTGTCGCCGTGCGGGTGGTATTTACCCAAAATCTCGCCGACCACGCGCGCCGATTTCACCGGCTTCGCGCCCGCCGTCAGACCCATATCGCGCATGGCAAACAAAATACGCCGCTGCACGGGCTTTTGGCCGTCTGAAACTTCAGGCAGCGCGCGGCCTTTGACCACGCTCATGGCGTATTCGAGATAGGCGCGTTCAGCGTATTGACCAAGTATCAGCGTATTGGAATCGGTATGGGAAGCGTGCGGTTGCGTATTCATTGTGTATGCGGAATGTAAAGCAAAGGACATTATTGTAAATCAAAACGGCAAACCATAGTGGGCACCGTGTCTAAATCTGAATCAAAATACGGGAAATGTGAAAATATGTTATAAATACCGTTTTCCCACTTTCACGCATTGGAGACGATATGGAACTGGTATTTATCCGCCACGGACAAAGCGAATGGAACGCGAAAAACCTGTTTACAGGCTGGCGCGACGTGAAGCTGAGCGAGCAGGGGCTTGCCGAGGCTGCTGCCGCCGGTAAAAAACTGAAAGAAAACGGCTATGAGTTCGACATCGCCTTCACATCCGTCCTGACCCGCGCGATTAAGACCTGCAACATCGTTTTGGAAGAATCCGACCAACTGTTCGTGCCGCAAATCAAAACGTGGCGGCTGAACGAACGCCACTACGGACAACTGCAAGGTCTGGACAAAAAACAAACCGCCGAAAAATACGGCGACGAGCAAGTCCGCATCTGGCGGCGCAGCTACGACACCCTGCCGCCGCTTTTGGACAAAGACGATGAGTTTTCCGCACACAAAGACCGCCGCTATGCCCATCTGCCTGCCGATGTTATCCCCGACGGCGAAAACCTGAAAGTAACGCTGGATCGCGTATTGCCGTTTTGGGAAGACCAAATCGCCCCCGCGATTTTGAGCGGCAAACGCGTCTTGGTAGCGGCGCACGGCAACTCCCTGCGCGCGCTGGCAAAACACATCGAGGGCATTTCCGACGAAGACATTATGGGTTTGGAAATCCCGACCGGTCAGCCGCTGGTGTACAAATTAGACGACAACCTGAAAGTCATCGAAAAATTCTACCTGTAAGGGTTTGAAATAAAAAATGCCGTCTGAAGGCTTGGGCGTTCAGACGGCATTTTTGACGGTAAACGTAGCAACTGCTTTCGCGATAACGACGGGATTTTAGGTTTTTGTTTTTCTGTTTTCTCGGGAAGGATGAGTTTTAGGTTGCGGTCATTTATCGGAAAAGCAGAAACCGCTCCGCCGTCATTCCCGAGAAAGCGGGAATCTAGAACCTCTGAATTTTCAGACAACCTTTGAATATTGCCGCCGTCCCGCGTTCTGGATTCCCGCCTGCGCGGGAATGACGGGATTTTAAGTTGGGGTCATTTATCGGAAAAGCAGAAACCGCTCCGCCGTCATTCCCGCGAAAGTGGGAATCTAGGACTCGGGGTTGGGGAAACCGTTTTATCCGATAAGTTTCCGCACCGACAGGTCTGGATTCCCGCCTGTGCGGGAATGACGGATTTTAGGTTGGGGTCATTTATCGGAAAAGCAGAAACCGCTCCACCGTCATTCCCGCGAAGGCGGGAATCTAGAATCTCTGAATTTTCAGACAACCTTTGAATATTGCCGCCGTCCCGCGTTCTGGATTCCCGCCTGCATGGGAATGACGGATTTTAGGTTGGGGTCATTTATCGGGAAAACAGCAACCGCTCCGCCGTCATTCCCACGAAAGTGGGAATCTAGAACCTCTGAATTTTCAGACAACCTTTGAATATTGCCGCCGTCCCGCGTTCTGGATTCCCGCCTGCGCGGGAATGACGGGATTTTAAGTTGGGGTCATTTATCGGAAAAGCAGAAACCGCTCCGCCGTCATTCCCGCGAAAGTGGGAATCTAGGACTCGGGGTTGGGGAAACCGTTTTATCCGATAAGTTTCCGCACCGACAGGTCTGGATTCCCGCCTGTGCGGGAATGACGGATTTTAGGTTGGGGTCATTTATCGGAAAAGCAGAAACCGCTCCACCGTCATTCCCGCGAAGGCGGGAATCTAGAATCTCTGAATTTTCAGACAACCTTTGAATATTGCCGCCGTCCCGCGTTCTGGATTCCCGCCTGCATGGGAATGACGGATTTTAGGTTGGGGTCATTTATTGGGAAAACAGCAACCGCTCCGCCGTCATTCCCACGAAAGTGGGAATCTAGAAATTTAATGTTGCGGCACTAGCCAAAAAAACCGAAACCGAACGGTCTGGATTCCCGCCTGCGCGGGAATGACGGGATTTTAGTAACCGTAGGGTGGGCTTCAGCCCACCAATCAACAATCAAAAATAAAAAAAACGGTGGGCTGAAGCCCACCCTACGCAAAATTAGATTTTTGTTTGCGGAAAAATGCCGTCTGAAGGCTTGGGCGTTCAGACGGCATTTTGCTTGCGGCGGAGGGATTACGCGAGTTTGGCTTTTACCCATTCTTCCACGCTTACCAGCATTTCTGGCAATTTGTCGGCATCTGTACCGCCGGCTTGTGCCAAGTCAGGACGGCCGCCGCCTTTGCCGCCGACTTGTTCGGCCGCAAATTTAACCAGATCGCCTGCTTTCACTTTTCCGGTCAGGGCTTTGGATACGCCTGCGCACAGGGAAACTTTGCCGTCGTTTACTGCGGCGAGCAATACGATGGCTTGTTCTGATTTGCCGGTCAGGTCGGTTACGATTTCGCGCAGGGCGGCTGCGTCGGCTTCGATTTGGGCGGCAACGAGTTTGGCTGAACCCAAGTCTTTTGCATCGTCCAAGAGTTTGGCACCTGCGTGGACGGCGAGTTCGGCTTTGGCTTTGGCTAAATCTTTTTCCAATGCTTTGGCATGTGCCGCGCCTGCTTGGATTTTCGCCAGTACGTCTTTTTCGGTTTGGGCTTTGGTTTCGGCAATGATGTCTTTAACCAAGCGTTCTTGCTCTTGCGCCCATTTGAGTGCGTTCAGGCCGGTGATGGCTTCGATACGGCGTACGCCTGCGGCAATACCGCCTTCGCTGATGATTTTGAAGAGGCCGATGTCGCCGGTGCGTGAAACGTGTGTGCCGCCGCACAATTCGGTAGAGAAACCGCCCATTTGCAGTACGCGTACTTCGTCGCCGTATTTTTCGCCGAAGAGCATCATGGCGCCGGTTTTTTGGGCATCTTCCATGCTCATAATGGCGGCGTTGACGGAAACGTTGGCCAAAATGGCTTCGTTGACGCGGCGTTCGACTTCGGCGATTTCTTCGGCAGTTACCGCTTGGGGATGGGAAATGTCGAAACGGGTGGATTCGGCGGTAACCAAAGAGCCTTTTTGTTCGACGTGTTCGCCCAATACATCGCGCAGGGCTTTGTGCATCAGGTGGGTCGCGCTGTGGTTGCGCATATTGGCATTGCGGATTTCGTCGTCCACTTTGGCGGTAACGCTGTCGCCGACTTTCAGACGGCCTGAAGTTTGTACGCCGAATTGTCCGAATACGGCCGCTTTGATTTTTTGGGTATCGCGTACTTCAAAGCGGTTTTCGCCTGCGAAGATATAGCCGACGTCGCCGACTTGGCCGCCGGATTCTGCATAGAACGGGGTAAAGTCGATAACGACGGCACCGCTGTCGCCTTCGTTCAATTCGTTGACTTGCTCGCCGTCTTTGTAGAGTGCCAACACGGTGGCTTCGGTTTGGCGTTCGCTATAACCTTTAAACTCGGTGTCTTGACCGTCGTAAGGCAGTTGGGCGTTGGCTTTGAAGCTTTGGGCGGCGCGTGCGCGTGCGCGTTGGGCTTCCATTTCGCGGTTGAAGCCTTCTTCATCCAAATCGATATTGCGTTCGCGGCAGATGTCGGCAGTCAAGTCGTATGGGAAACCGTAGGTATCGTAGAGTTTGAAGATGATTTCGCCGTCGAGTGTTTTGCCGCCTTTGGATAATGCGTTTTCCAACAAAGCCATACCGGTTTCCAGAGTTTGGGCAAAACGGCTTTCTTCGTTTTTCAATGCTTCTTCAATTTGTGCCTGTTTTTCTTTCAACTCGGGGTAGGCATCGCCCATCTCTTTAACCAAATCGGCCACCAGTTTGTGGAAGAATGGTTTGCTTTGACCCAGTTTGTAACCGTGGCGCACGGCGCGACGGATAATGCGGCGCAAGACATAGCCGCGTCCTTCGTTGGAAGGCAATACGCCGTCTGCAATCAGGAATGAGCAGGAGCGGATGTGGTCGGCGATGACTTTCAGGCTGGGTTCTTCCATACTGAACGGCGCGCCGGTTTCGCGGGCAACGGCTTTGAGCAGGTCTTGGAACAAGTCGATTTCGTAGTTGCTGTGGACGTGCTGCATGACGGCGGCCATACGCTCCAAGCCCATGCCGGTATCGACGGACGGCTTAGGCAGCGGATTCATATTGCCTTGTTCGTCGCGGTTGAACTGCATGAATACGCAGTTCCAAATTTCGATCCAGCGGTCGCCGTCTTCTTCAGGACTGCCCGGAATGCCGCCCCAGATTTCTTCGCCGTGGTCGTAGAAAATTTCGGAGCAAGGGCCGCAAGGGCCGGTGTCGCCCATTTGCCAGAAGTTGTCGGACGCGTATTTCGCGCCTTTGTTGTCGCCGATGCGGACGATGCGTTCAGACGGCATGCCGATTTCGTTCAACCAGATGTTGTAGGCTTCATCGTCTTCGGCGTAAACGGTCGCCAAGAGTTTGTCTTTGGGGATGTTCAACCATTCAGGGGAAGTCAGGAATTCCCAAGCGAAGTGGATCGCGTCGCGCTTGAAGTAGTCGCCGAAGGAGAAGTTGCCCATCATTTCAAAGAAGGTGTGGTGGCGGGCGGTGTAGCCGACGTTTTCCAGGTCGTTGTGCTTGCCGCCTGCGCGTACGCATTTTTGCGCGGTGGTGGCGCGGCTGTACGGGCGTTTGTCGAAACCTAAAAATACGTCTTTAAACTGGTTCATGCCCGCGTTGGTAAACAGCAGGGTCGGATCGTCGTGCGGCACGAGGCTGGAAGAGCGGACGACGGTGTGACCTTTGGTTTCAAAGAATTTTAGGAATTTTTGGCGCAGTTCGGAGGTTTTCATAATTTTTTCAATATCTCTCAAATGTCTTGTCATGGTAAAAGCAGGGAAAACGAACGGCGGTATCTTACCGCAAATCCCTGTTTCTAGCTATGGAAGCGGCGGCTTTCAGACGGCATTGCGGGATTTTGAATGCCGTCTGAAGCCCTGTTCCCAATATCGGCTATAATGGCCGCTTTCTCCAACCCGATATGCAAGGAATGATAATGACCAAACATCTGCCACTCGCTGTTTTAACCGCCCTCCTGCTTGCCGCTTGCGGCGGTTCGGACAAACCGCCTGCCGAAAAACCGGCACCGGCGGAAAACCAAAACGTATTGAAAATTTACAACTGGTCGGAATACGTCGATCCGGAAACCGTTGCCGATTTTGAAAAGAAAAACGGCATCAAGGTTACTTATGATGTGTACGACAGCGATGAAACGCTGGAAAGCAAGGTGCTGACCGGAAAATCCGGTTACGACATTGTCGCGCCGTCCAATGCGTTTGTGGGCAGGCAGATTAAGGCAGGTGCGTATCAGAAAATCGATAAGTCGCTGATTCCCAATTATAAACACCTCAATCCCGAAATGATGAGGCTGATGGACGGGGTCGATCCCGGCCACGAATACGCCGTGCCGTTTTATTGGGGGACAAATACCTTCGCCATCAATACCGAACGCGTGAAAAAGGCTTTGGGTACGGACAAGCTGCCGGACAACCAGTGGGATTTGGTGTTCGATCCCGAATACACGTCCAAACTCAAACAATGCGGTATCAGTTATTTAGACAGCGCGGCGGAAATTTATCCTATGGTGTTGAACTATTTGGGTAAAAACCCGAACAGCAGCAATACGGAAGACATCAGGGAGGCAACCGCCCTGCTCAAGAAAAACCGCCCCAATATCAAACGCTTCACTTCGTCCGGCTTTATCGATGATTTGGCGCGCGGCGATACCTGCGTAACAATCGGTTTCGGCGGCGATTTGAATATTGCCAAACGCCGTGCTGAAGAAGCGGGCGGCAAGGAAAAAATCCGCGTGATGATGCCCAAAGAGGGCGTGGGGATTTGGGTGGATTCTTTCGTGATTCCGAAAGATGCGAAAAACGTCGCCAACGCGCACAAATACATCAACGACTTCCTCGACCCGGAAGTGTCGGCGAAAAACGGTAATTTCGTTACCTACGCGCCTTCGAGCAAGCCGGCGCGCGATTTGATGGAGGACGAATTTAAAAACGACAATACGATTTTCCCGAGCGGGGAAGATTTGAAAAACAGTTTTATTATGGTTCCCATCCGGCCGGCGGCATTGAAGTTTATGGTGCGCCAGTGGCAGGATGTGAAGGCGGGGAAATAAAGCCCGATATGCCGTCTGAAGGATGTTCGGACGGCATTTTTTATTTTTGGCGGAACAGGGATTGCAGCCGCTGTTTGAAGGCAATGGGGCGGATGCTGCTCAAAATGCCGCTGAGGATGATGATGCACATACCGAGTATTTCCTGCCAAAAAAGCTGTTCGCCCAAAAAGAACGCCGCCGAAAGCGCGGAAAAAACGACGGTCATATAGGAAAGCGAGGCAACCGTGAATTTGTCGCCGACTTTGTAGGCGCGCGTCATCGACAGTTGGGCAATCAGCGCGGACACGCCGATGCCCGACAGATAAACTGCCGATGGAAAGGACAGGGTGTGCCAGCCGGTCAGCGTCGCCCAAACCGACGACATCGCCACACCTGTCGCGGAAAGGTAAAACACGACGCGCCAGCCGGGTTCGCCCGCTAAAGACAGTTCGCGCACTTTCAAATACGCCCAGCCGGACATCGCGCCGCCGGCAAGACCGGCGAGTGCCGCCGTTTCCTGACCGCTGCGAAACGAGGGATTAAGCAGCAATACCACGCCGGCAAAACCAAGGAGCAGCACCGCCTGCGTGTAAACGGAAATCCGTTCTTTCAAAATCAGGAGGGAAAATACCGCCAAAAAAATCGACGAGGTGTAGCTTAGGGTTACGCCGGTTGCCAAAGGCAGATGCGTTACCGCGTAGAACAGCAGCAGCATCGCCCCCGTCCCGACCATACTGCGGTTTAAGTGGTTTTTCCAATGGGGCGTGCGGAAGGTGTCCCGACGCAATACGGCGGCAGCACCGAGCGCAACGGTTGAAAACAGCATACGCCAAAAGACCAATTCGCCGCTGCCGAGGGCAAATTTTGCCGATGCCTCTTTAATCAATACGTTCATAATGGTGAAGCAGGCCGCCGCCACCAGCATCCAGCCGGAACCCAAAACGTCTTTTTTTGCGGTATCCATATAATATTTGTCGCGATAAAAAGGTCAAATTGTAAACCTTGCGGCAGGGTTTGCGGCGGCGGATTCGGGCGCGCGCAATCCCGCCGAACCCCCGTTTTTTCGGAACAATTTGTTTTTTCAGGGCAAACCTGCTTATAATGGCGGGTATGAAAAAATATCTTGCCCTTATCCCCATCGCGGCCGCCCTGTCCGGCTGCGGAACTGTTTATGTGCCCACCCTGACCGAAATCCCTGTCAGGCCGATTAATACCGTTCCGGCGGAAGCGTCTGTAAAAGGTTTCCGCCTCGCCCCTTCGCATTGGACGGACGTTTCCAAAATCCGTGATGAGGCGACGCGCCTGAGCTATCAGGTGAGTATCGGTAAAATGACCAAGGTTCAGGCCGCGCAATATCTGAACAATTTCAGAAAACGCCTGGTCGGACGCAATGCCGTTGATGACAGTATGTATGAAATCTACCTGCGTTCGGCGGTAGACAGTCAGCGCGGCGAAATCAATACGGAACAGTCCAAGCTGTATATTCAGAATGCCTTGCGCGGCTGGCAGCAGCGTTGGAAAAATATGGATGCCAAACCCAATAATCCCGCATTTACCAATTTCCTCTTGGAAGTGATGAAGATGCAGCCGTTAAAATGATACGGTACGCAAATGCCGTCTGAAAGTATTTTCAGACGGCATTTGCGTTTTAAGGTTCAGATTTTATTGTTGCCCGCCTTCTTTCCGGTATTGACCCGGCGAAACGTGATATTGCCGTTTGAATGCTTTGCCAAAGTGTGTTTCCGACTGAAAGCCTACCGACAGTGCGACCGACAAAACCGAATCCGGGGTTTTCTTCAGCAGCAATGCGCCTTTTTGCAGGCGGATATGGTTCACAAAGGCGTGCGGGCTGAGTCCGACCTGGCTTTTGAAACGGCGCATCAGCTGTGCGCGCGACATATTGGCGGCCGCCACCATTTTGTCGATATTCCATTCGTCTTCCGGTTTGTCTATCACCTTTTGGATTAAATGTCCCAAACGTTTGTCCTGCCAACCTTTCAATACGCCCGAGAGTTCGACATCCTTATCCTGTGCGAGATAGGCGCGCAGGATAAGCACCAGCAGGACGGACGATAATGCGTTGACCACGGAAACCGTCCCCGTCAAAGGTTTTTCGCTTTCCAGTTGCAGCATTGAAACCACATACTGCAAACTCGGATGGGCAATGTTCAGAAAAACGGTTTCCGGCAGCCCGTTCATCAAATCTGCATGGGTATCATAGCGGAAACGGGCACAAAACAGGCTCATATCCTGTCCGTTGCCGCACTGTTTGACCGTGAACGCGCCGTGTTGGCGTATATCCGGTTGTAAACTTTCTCCGTATTTTCCGTCGTGGCTTAAGACATGCCCCAATCCCTGCGGGAAAAATATAATATCCCCCGTACTGACCGGACGCGGGGAAGTTTCACCGTCGATGCAGAGATAGCCGCTGCCCGATGTAACAATGTGTACCAATCCTTCGCTCTGCAAGGTTTCATGCCGTACCGACCATTGTCCGCCCAAAAGGCACTGTACATCCACACTACCCGTCAGTTGGGCCAGGTCAACCAGTTTGTCGAGAATATCCATAAATCTTTTTGAACCATAAAATGAGATGATTAAACGAGAAACACAACTGAATAATTGCAATAATACGCACATCAAAAACAGATACGCAAGCGCGTATCAGGGTTAAACGCAAGAGAAAGGAAAAGAAAATGTTTAAAGATTGGAAAGAACATACCGCATTGGTTAAAAAATCATTCGGCGAGCTGGGTAAGGCGCATCCTAAAATGCTGCAGGCCTACGGCGCATTGGAACAGGCCGCCGCCGCCGAAGCATTAGATGCCAAAACGCGCGAACTGATTGCCATCGCCGTTGCCATTACCACACGTTGTGAGAGCTGCATCAGTGTTCACGCCGCCGCAGCCGCCAAAGCCGGTGCGACCGACAGCGAAATCGCAGGTGCATTGGCAACCGCCATTGCCCTGAATGCGGGTGCCGCTTACACTTATGCCCTGCGTGCATTGGAAGCGGTTGAAACGCAAAAATAATCCGTTTTGGATAAGAAATGCCGTCTGAAAACATTTCAGACGGCATTTTGTCTGTTATGCTTCCCGATATTTTGCAGACAACATATGCAGCCGTTTTTTCAGACGGCATTTGAGAAACAAGGGGTAAGCGTGAAATATAGTGGATTAAATTTAAATCAGGACAAGGCGACGAAGCCGCAGACAGTACAAATAGTACGGCAAGGCGAGGCAACGCCGTACTGGTTTAAATTTAATCCACTATATTATCGCTGGGTATGGTTTGCCGCCATAAGCTGTCTGCTGTTGTCCGCCGTTTTTATTGCACCTTACCTGACGGCATTTCACGAACAAGAAAAAACATTCGAATATGCAGAATTGACCGTTACCGCACCCAACCGCAGCGGACGGGCAATCAAACTGAATGCAGACGGGCAACATTACCGACTTTCCTGCTACGGGTTCGACGATTTGTGTACAGGCGACAATATCGGCAGAGTCATCAGGGCGCGGCAGGTTAAGATTGTTTTAAGCGACACCGTCGGCAAAGGTTTTTTAAACGGCGTTCTGTTGGAATACCGCAACAGTGGCAGTATCCATACCAATAAGGAGTTCGCACATCCGGAAGACCGCCTTATCGAAGTGTTGGCACAACCTGCCATTTTCAGCCTGAAACTGGGTATTTTGCTTTTATTGCCCGCCATTTTCCTGCGTTTGAAAAGAATGTGAAAACAGATTGGCGGGGCGGGGGGAATGACTATGCGGAAATTTTACGTTTTGGGTTATGAGGATAACCGCTATAATTACAACTTTACAGTCTGCACAGAGAAAACCGATGCCTTGGAATCTCCCCATCTTCCTCACATGGTTGAGGGTCTTGCTCATTCCTGTCCTGACAGCCCTTTTTTACCTGCCTTTCTCATGGTTTTCGGAAGAAGCAGTCAATGTTGCCGCCGCCGTCATTTTTGCCGTTGCCGCCTTGACCGACTGGTTTGACGGATTTTTGGCAAGGTTGTGGAAACAGACCTCGGATTTCGGCGCATTCCTCGACCCTGTCGCCGACAAGCTGATGGTCGCCGTATCGCTGCTTTTACTGGTCAAACTCGATCGGACCTATGTTTTGTTTGCCATGATCATCATCGGTAGGGAAATCACTATTTCCGCATTGCGCGAATGGATGGCGCAAATGGGCAAGAGGAGCAGCGTTGCCGTCGCCACCGTCGGCAAATTCAAAACCGCCGCGCAGATGCTGGCAATCTTCCTGCTGCTGCTGAATTTTCCCGATTTTTATGGATTTAACCTCGCATTCATCGGCAACATATTGATGTTTATCGCATCTTTGCTGACGGTTTGGTCGATGCTGTATTATCTGAAAATGGCGTGGAAAGAAATCGCCTGAAAAAAAACATAAAAATAGCTTGACGGCAAAAACAGAATCCATAATAATTGCGTCTCTTCGATATTGGAGAATGAAATCGGGCGGGAATAGCTCAGTTGGTAGAGCGCAACCTTGCCAAGGTTGAGGTCGCGAGTTCGAGACTCGTTTCCCGCTCCAAAAATTTCATTCTTCCGCAATCATTGCGGGAATAGCTCAGTTGGTAGAGCGCAACCTTGCCAAGGTTGAGGTCGCGAGTTCGAGACTCGTTTCCCGCTCCAAGTTTTATTTCAAACGTATCAACGCGGGAATAGCTCAGTTGGTAGAGCGCAACCTTGCCAAGGTTGAGGTCGCGAGTTCGAGACTCGTTTCCCGCTCCAAAAACCGATATGTTTGAACGCGCGGGAATAGCTCAGTTGGTAGAGCGCAACCTTGCCAAGGTTGAGGTCGCGAGTTCGAGACTCGTTTCCCGCTCCAGATTTTTAGATTAAGCCAGTTTTAGGCGAGATAGCAAAGTGGTTATGCAGCGGATTGCAAATCCGTCTACGCCGGTTCGATTCCGACTCTCGCCTCCATTATCGTACTATGGCGGGGTGGCAGAGTGTTTATGCTATGAGGAGTGCAATCTTCATATAGGCCGGTTAAAATCCGCGCCCCCGCCTCCACCTTTCACAAATGCCCGGGTGGTGAAATAGGTAGACACAACGGACTTAAAATCCGTCGGGACTAAACATCCCGTGCCGGTTCGATTCCGGCTCCGGGCACCAAGCTGAAAATAACAATACCGCTCCAAGCGGTTATTTTTTTATCTGTCGGACGGGGATGGGCAATATTGACATGTTCATGCCTGAACAAGAGGAAATCCAATCAATGTGGAAAGAAATTTTACTGAATTACGGTATTTTCCTGCTCGAACTGCTTACCGTGTTCGGCGCAATTGCGCTGATTGTGTTGGCTATCGTACAGAGTAAGAAACAGTCGGAAAGCGGCAGTGTCGTACTGACGGATTTTTCGGAAAATTATAAAAAACAGCGGCAATCGTTTGAAGCATTCTTTTTAAGCGGGGAAGAGGCAAAACATCAGGAAAAAGAAGAAAAGAAAAAGGAAAAGGCGGAAGCCAAAGCAGAGAAAAAGCGTTTGAAGGAGGGTGGGGAGAAATCTGCCGAAACGCAAAAATCCCGCCTTTTTGTGTTGGATTTTGACGGTGATTTGTATGCACACGCCGTAGAATCCTTGCGTCATGAGATTACGGCGGTGCTTTTGATTGCCAAGCCTGAAGATGAAGTTCTGCTCAGATTGGAAAGTCCGGGCGGCGTGGTTCACGGTTACGGTTTGGCGGCTTCGCAGCTTAGGCGTTTGCGCGAACGTAATATTCCGTTGACTGTTGCTGTCGATAAGGTGGCGGCAAGCGGCGGCTATATGATGGCGTGTGTGGCGGATAAAATTGTTTCCGCTCCTTTTGCTATTATCGGTTCGGTGGGCGTGGTGGCGGAAGTGCCGAATATTCACCGCCTGTTGAAAAAACATGATATCGATGTGGATGTGATGACGGCGGGCGAATTTAAGCGCACGGTTACCTTTATGGGTGAAAATACGGAAAAGGGCAAACAGAAATTCCGGCAGGAACTGGAGGAAACGCATCAGTTGTTCAAGCAGTTTGTCAGTGAAAACCGCCCCGGGTTGGATATTGAAAAAATAGCGACGGGTGAACATTGGTTCGGCCGGCAGGCGTTGGCGTTGAACTTGATTGACGAAATTTCAACTAGTGATGATTTGTTGTTGAAAGCGTTTGAAAACAAACAGGTTATCGAAGTGAAATATCAGGAGAAGCAAAGTCTGATCCAGCGCATTGGTTTGCAGGCGGAAGCTTCTGTTGAAAAGTTGTTTGCCAAACTTGTCAACCGGCGGGCGGATGTGATGTAGTTTGCCGAACGGATGGAAATGCCGTCTGAAGCGTGTTCAGACGGCATTTTTCAAGTTCCGGCTTTGATGTTCCGTTCCGACCACTCTATCCGTTGTCCGATGTCTTTCAAATTGGAATATCGCGATAAGTACTTAGCTGCAGCTGATGAACATCTGAAAACCAAAGGAATTCACTAAGATGAGAAATATGACAGAAATAAGGTGGAGGAATAATCAAGTTATCAGCATTGAGACTAAACGAAAGGATGAATCAAGAGAAACTAGGGTGTATGTGCTCGCTCAGATGATAGGGAAGGCTGAACTCCTGTTTTTCAATCTATTTAACACTGATAACAATTGGGATGATGTAGACTTAACCCAAGTTCCTATTCTTTTCTGCGCCACTGTTGCTCGTCAATTCATTAAAAGCAGCAATATCTTCAGGCAGAATATTAAGGGGATTGAGAACTATATCTCTCCAAAGCGTAAGATAGACCCCTTAGGTATGGGAAGTAGATGGATTACGCTCTGGGAAGGAACACCAAACGAAAAGAAAATTCTTATCATAGGAGATGGTGGGGGTAGACTCTTTGAAGTAGATACTTCCTCGGGGAAATACAATGAACGAGATATCATTGCGTCAATAAATAGAGACGATTTAGAAACGATTAATAGCTATGAATTGAGGAATGTACGAATCTATGCTGAGCTTAATGAACGGCTATATTTGTGTTACAAAATGGGGAGAAATGTAGACCCTCTAAAGGATTTGGTGTTTAATCTACCTATCCCCTTAGAATACAAAGAGTATATTGAGATCATATCAACCTAGAATCAACGACTTAAAGGGCTGAAATAATACACTCAAAGCATTTCTCAATGAGAAAGTATACAGGAGGTGTCCTGCAAAGCATGCTGAGTTTTACTATAGTATTGTTCGCACATCGTTCCAATTATAGCTTTTGCAGGAAGAGGCTCTTGTCTTTAGTTTTTGGGGCATTCTTACTCGATCTATTGTGCTGCCACACGACTTTGAGTGCAAACCAAAGACTCACGGCAGGGACATATACGGCAGAGTTTGACTATGATGTCGTGGGTACTTTGGCCGCCGCTCGTTATGATGAAGTAGATATACTCTATAAGCTCCCAGATCGAAATTGTTCGACCAATCGCGGTACGTCGTCCAAACTCATGGCAAACATCCACAGATAAGTGCTAACCGAATAGACATGCCCTGCGCTGCCGTAGCCTTTGAGTGTCATCATCACAAAAGCAAAGCCGAATAAAATACCTATCGCTGCGCCGACGCAGAGATAGCCGAAGGCTTCGCGGTTGGAAATCAGCACACGCAGGCGCGCAACCGTCCATAATGGCGGTACAGCTGCCGCTCGTCGCCTTTTCGGATAAAGTGGTTGTCGCGTTCCAAGCTGTTGTTCAGGCGGAAATACAGGTTTTCGCTGATGGCGGCAAAACGCGGCAAAAGCCATAAAAACAACGCAAGTATGCACACTGCCGACACGCCGACCCAAAATTCCAGCACCAGCAGCATGATGCACGCGCCGAATATGGATACGACGGATGTCGCGGCAATCGGCAGGTGTTCTCCCAAAAAGCTGACAAACTCACGCGACAGGGCAACCCGCGCAGTTATAGTAGATTAACAAAAATCAGGACAAGGCGACGAAGCCGCAGACAGTACAAATAGTACGGCAAGGCGAGGCAACGCCGTACTGGTTTAAATTTAATCCACTATATTGCTGAATGCGGGACTTGCCGCTGCCGCTGTTCCAACACAACCGGCACGGCGATTTCGGTATAAATCCGCGTAAACGTGCGCGTATCGGCAATCCGCCGCGCCGCACCGACCAGCCACATCAAAAATACAACCAAAGCGTACAGCAACGCCTGCCACACCTTCCCCGCAATTACGGCATTAATTGCCCAGCCGCCAAACACCGGATACACCAGCATCAAAAGATTTTCCAGTCCGACCAGAGAAAACGTGCCGAGCAGACGCTTGCGGTGGGTTTGGGCTATATGTTTCAACATTTTCCACATATTTGCTCCCTATTTTTTATTTAGCGTGGGGCGATAAAAATGCCGTCTGAAATATGTTCAGACGGCATTGTGTTTGTAAAAGGCAATCAGTGTTCTGCCAATTTCAGGTAAACACCGGAAACGTCCTGTTCGCCGTAGCCGGCTTCGACTGCTTTGCGGTAGCTGGCAGCAACGGTTTCGACGGCGGGCAGGGTGTTGCCTGCCTGTTCAAGCTCTTTGACGGCGAGGTTGAGGTCTTTGGAGGCGTGTTTTAGGGCGAAGGCGGGCGGGAATTCGCGGTTTGCCCACAGGGATTTTTTGGTTTGGAACATGGGCGAGTCCATTGCCGAGCCGCCGATGGCTTCGACGATGGTGTCGGTATCGATGCCGAACTGCCGAGCCATCAACATGGCTTCGCTGTACGCTTCGCCGAAAATGCCTAAGAGCGAGTTTAAGACGAGTTTCGCGCCCGAGCCTTTGCCCACTTCTCCGAAGTGGAAGGTTTTTTTGCCGACAAGGGAAAACACTTTCTGCAACGGGTTTAAAACAGTTTCGTCGCCGCCGAACAGAATGAGCAGCGTACCATTGGTGGCCGGACCGACCGAACCGGAAACTGGGGCTTCGGCAAATTGTCCGCCTGCGGCTTCGACAAGTGCTTTGACGGCGAGGTTTTCGGTCGGGGAGATGGTGCTCATGTTGACGATGATTTTGCCGGCCAATCCGTCGCGGACTCCGTTCAGGATGTCGCACACGGCGGCATAGTCGGAGACCATTAGGAAAATAACGGGATAGTCGCGGACAAGTTCGATGGTGCTGCCATAGACCTTTGCACCTTTGGCGGCAAGGGAATCAGTTTTCCCGGGCGAGCGGTTGTATATGCCGACTTCAATATTGCCGTCCAAAAGCCGTGTTACCATGGGGTTGCCCATTTGACCCAAACCTATCCAGCCGATTTGTGTATATTCGTTTACAGGCATGTATCTGCTCCTTTGTTTGTAGTGTTCTGTAATCTTATAGGCTCCGATGCCGTCTGAAAAGCCTGCTTCTGATTTTGCAAGGTAGAAATGCGGAAGATTACGGTATCCGGTTCCTTTTGAAGGCAGAACCTACGATCATATGTTTTTGGGGCGGATATAGGTTTTATCCGAGCCGTTGGCAAATTTTAATCCCGGCAGGGATTTCTGCTGCAGTCCTAATGTTTCGGCAACATCCTTTTCTTGGGTAAACGTAAAGCGGTAGGCAGTCAGGGTTTTACCGTTTCTGACGGTCTCTTCCGTCTCGAAACCTGCTACCTTATAGGCACATACGACCGCGTTGTCCGAATCCGTATCAATACCGATGAGATATTTCACTTTCTTGACCAAATCTTTGGCAACCGTCCAAGTGCCGCGTGCCCGATTTTCACGTTCTGCGGCAGATTCGTTACGGTTTGCGGCTTGAGGTAGTTTGACTGCCAAAATCAGACCGTCCGGATTCAGTTTGCCAACATCTGCCGGCTCGAAGCCGAAACGGTTTTCCCAATCTTCGGTACGGATGCCTTGTATCGAACCGTCAAGGTTCTTCAGCTTTTTACCGCAAATGCTGCGGGCAAACGCAATCAGAGATTGTTGAGCGACCAGTGCCTCACTTTCGGTTAGGTGATGGGCCAAGATAAAGCGTCCGAGCTTGCGGCATTTGGATACGGCTTTTGCCGTAGGTGCGTCGAAATGGTCAAATTCGAAAATACGGTTGCCACAGCCTGTACCGATATACAGTACTTTGCCTTTTTTCAAATCGGTCAGGCAGTACACGTAAAAACGGTTGGTACCGCTACCCAAGGCGGCCTGTGCGCTTTCAGAAAAACCTTTGTCCTCAGTATCCATATCGTCCTCCGTTATGGTTGTGGGAAAAAACAGAAATGCCGTCTGAAGAAAACCATGCGCCATCCAAACCTTTAAAGATACGGGTAACAGGTTCGGGCAATGCTTATTTTACCTTTGGCGTGTTATCGCAGAAAACTAAATCCAAAACTATGCCATTTGACCCGTCGGGTGGCACAAACCTCGTCAGGCTGTAAGTTTGGCAAGGTTGACGCAGACACCTTATCGTGCAAAACGATATACGTTTATTCTGGATATTGCGCGTAAGTTTTGGGCGGAATCCCGATTACGAAGCTGCTTTACCGACAAGGCGATGGCTGGTGAACTATCTGGTATGGTATGCAAATACCTTAATATCTTGGAATGATGATGCCGTTTGAACGGTTTTGTGATTCAGACGGCATACGGTTACATTTAGAGCAGGGTTCTTACGTCGGCGGCAATGGTTTCCGGCTCGCTTCCGTAAGGAGAGAAAATCGCTACCTCCCCGTTTTTATCAATCAGATAAGCGCCGGAAGAGTGGTCGACCAAATAGTTTTCGCTATCGTCTTTTTGATTGACTTTGGCAGAAACCACGCGGTATTGCTGTTTGATAACCGGCAGGCTTTGATCGCCGGTCGCAGTCAGTCCGATAAAGTTGGGATTGAATTGTTTGGCGTATTTGCCGATGATTTCAGGCGTATCCCGTTCGGGGTCGATGCTGACGAACACGACTTTCACATCTTTAGCCTGATCGCCAAGTTGTTTTAGTGTGTCGCTGTATGTCAGCAGCTCGGTCGGGCAGACATCCGGGCAGTGTGTATAACCGAAAGACAGAATCACCACTTTACCTTTTAAGTCGCTCAGGCTGAACGGTTTGCCATCGCCATCGGTCAGTGTAAAGTCGCCGCCGATATCTTCCTGGCGAATATCTGTGCCGCGTGTTTGCGGTTTCGGCGAGTTTTCGGTAGCAGATGCAGCAGATGCGGCAGATGCAGTGGCTTGTGCCGCATTGTTTTCTTGAGGTTTGCAGGCGGCAAGCGATGCAAGGGCGAAGATACTCAGCAGAAAGGAACGTGGTATAGAAAGCATGACAATATCCTAATAAATATAAACAACCGAATTCGTACAGAACTTGAATGTTTCCATCTTAACGCGTTTATTAGATTAAATGTAGTATTTTTTGCACCGCAGTATGGCAGTGGTCATCAGAGTTAATGCGGCATAATTTTTATTCAGTAGGTTTCTTAGATTGCGGTATAGATGTGGCATGGTTTAATTATCTTTAGAATCAAATAGTAAATAATAATTAGTAAAAAAAATTAAAAAAAAGGTTTACAGAGTTTTAAAAGCCATTATAATGGCAGCTTCTTCACCAGCCCAGGTGGCGAAATTGGTAGACGCAGGGGACTCAAAATCCCCCGCCGCAAGGTGTGTCGGTTCGAGTCCGACCCTGGGCACCACAACCGCTTTTAGAGCGGTTATTTTTTTGTCTATCGTACTCCGTACCGTAAATCACAGTCAAAGCAGATAAAGTGTTCATGTGGTTTTGTATCTATAATCATCTAATCCTATCTGTTTCCGTATAATTGAATCAACCTGTCTTGCAGACGCAATCTGAAAATACCTCCGGAAATATACTGTGAAGGCTGCTAAATAAAGAATGGCTAATCTGTTAAAGTAGGGGGTAATGTACGTTCTTTGTATTCGATATGGGAGTGTAAAATGTCAACAATGTATTGGTTGTTTGCTGTTTCTCTGATTTATAAAAATTCATATAAATCATAATATAATAATTTTACAGATATTTAATGTTAAAAAGTAAAAGATTTTTCCTTGCCTGAATCTTCAGTTTGCGTTATCGTTGACGCTCTTTCATTTCATAAACTCTGTGTTTCTTCCCAATTGATTGGATGATCTGTCTGTTACCGTGTTCCCTCAATGCGCGTACCCTAAATCGCTGCTTGGCGGAATTGCATTACAGGTGCTGTGGTAAAGCAGTTTGTCCCTATTGGTTTGAAACCATATAAAAGAGGTCGTTATGCAATTATCAGGTGCACAAATCATAGTGCAAAGTCTCAAAGCCGAAGGCGTAGAGTATGTTTTTGGCTATCCGGGCGGCGCAGTCATCGAAATCTACGATGCTATTTTCCAACTCAATAAATTCAAGCACATTCTGACCCGACACGAGCAGGCGGCGGTACATGCGGCAGATGCGTATGCGCGCGTCAGCGGTAAAGTCGGTGTCGCGCTGGTTACTTCCGGTCCGGGAGTTACCAATGCGCTGACCGGCATCGCCACTGCATACAGCGATTCGATTCCGATGGTGGTTATCAGCGGACAAGTCGGCAATTCGCTTATCGGTACGGATGCGTTTCAAGAGGTGGATACGGTCGGTATTACCCGTCCGTGCGTCAAACATAATTTCTTGGTAACCGATGTCAACGAGCTTGCCGAGACCATCAAGAAAGCATTCCAAATTGCCGCCAGCGGCCGTCCCGGTCCGGTTGTGGTTGATGTTCCCAAAGATGTAACTCAGGCGATGGCGAAATTCAGCTATCCGCAGGAAGATATCTTTATCCGCTCTTACCAACCCGTTGTTCAAGGTCATATCGGGCAGATTAAAAAAGCCGTTCAAATGTTGGCTTCTGCCAAACGTCCGGTTGTTTATTTCGGCGGCGGCGTGGTATTGGGCAATGCTTCGGAAGAGCTGACAAAATTCGTCCGCATGATGGGCGCACCGTGTACCGGTACGCTGATGGGGCTGGGCGCATATCCTTCAAGTGACCGACAATTCTTGGGTATGCTGGGTATGCACGGTACTTACGAAGCCAACCTCGCCATGCAAAACGCAGATGTCGTGTTGGCAGTGGGTGCGCGTTTTGACGACCGTGTCGTATCCGTTCCGTCCAAATTCTTTGAAAAAGCCAAAAAAGTCATTCATATTGATGTTGACCCGTCCAGCATTGCCAAACGCGTCAAAGTCGATATTCCGATTGTCGGCGACGTGAAAAACGTGTTGACCGAAATGATCGGCTTGTGGGGCAAGCAAGATACGACCCCTGCTCCCGATTCTTTAGACAAATGGTGGAAAAGCATCGAAGAATGGCGTTCGCGCAACTGCCTGTGGTTTGACAACGACAGCGAAATCATCAAGCCGCAATACGTCGTACAGAAACTTGCCGAAATCACCAACAACTCCGCCATCATTACTTCGGATGTAGGGCAACACCAAATGTTCGCGGCGCAATATTATCCGTTTGAACGCCCACGCCAATGGCTTAACTCCGGCGGATTGGGCACGATGGGCGTAGGTTTGCCGTATGCAATAGGTGCGAAACTTGCCGCTCCTGATCAAGATGTGTTCTGTATTACCGGCGAAGGTTCGATTCAGATGAACATCCAAGAATTGTCCACCTGTTTCCAATACCGAGTTCCGGTGAACGTCGTTACCCTCAATAACGGCTACCTCGGCATGGTTCGCCAATGGCAGGAGCTGTACTACGGCAACCGCGAATCGGAAACCTATTTCGATTCTCTACCTGATTTCGTCAAATTGGCGGAAGCATACGGACACATCGGCATCCGCGTGGACAAAAAATCCGATGTTGAAGGCGCGCTGTTGGAAGCGGTCAAACAAAAAGACCGTCTGGTATTTATGGACTTCTTGACCGATAAAAAACAAAACGTGCTGCCCATGGTCGGCAACGGTAAAGGTTTGGACGAAATGGTCCTGCCGCCGCATATGCGCGAAAACCCGAAAGCGTAAGGAGAACGACAATGCGACATATCTTATCTGTTCTGATGGAAAACGAATCAGGCGCGATGAGCCGCGTGGTCGGTCTTTTCTCCGCTCGAGACTACAACATCGATTCCTTGGCGGTAGCTCCGACCGAGGACAAAACGCTTTCACGCATGACCATCGTTACTCATGGCGACGAGCATGTTATCGAACAAATCACCAAGCAACTCAATAAATTGATTGAGGTAATTAAAGTGGTTGATTTGAACGAAAGTCGTTTTGTCGAACGCGAATTGATGCTGGTAAAAGTCCGCGCCGTTGGCAAAGACCGCGACGAATTTTTACGCCTGACAGAAATCTACCGTGGCAGCATCATCGATGTAACCGACCGTAGCTACACCATCGAAATCACAGGCTCAACCGACAAACTCGACTCTTTCCTCGAAACTGTCGGACGCGCTCAGATTCTGGAAACCGTACGTACAGGCGCAGCCGGCATCGGCCGTGGCGAGCGTATCTTGAAAATTTAATACCGCCGTTTTTCAGACGGCAATATGCCGTCTGAAAAACAAAGCGGTAGGAGAGATTGATGTCAAACATTAAAATCGTTGCACTGGTTACCGTCAAACCCGAATACACGGAAACGCTGAAACCCTTGTTCCAAAGCCTGGTCAAAGCCAGCCGCGCGGAAGAAGGCAACATCAGCTACGACCTGCATCAGGAAATCGGCAAGCCAAACCGTTTCGTTTTCGTCGAAAACTGGAAGTCTCAGGCTGCCATCGATGCGCACAATGCCAGCGAACATTTTCAAGGTTTCGTTAAAGCCATCGACGGCAAAACCGATGCGCTCGAAATTGTTTTGATGGAAGAGATCCCCGTTTAACCCTTTACCCTTAATCCAACCGTCCGGCATTCTCAACACAAAGCCGGAACTCATTTTATTCAAAGGAAATCAAATGCAAGTTTATTACGATAAAGATGCCGACCTGTCTCTGATTAAAGGCAAAACTGTCGCCATCATCGGCTACGGTTCACAAGGCCACGCACACGCAGCCAACCTGAAAGACTCGGGTGTAAACGTAGTCATCGGTCTGCGTCACGGTTCTTCTTGGAAGAAGGCAGAAGCCGCTGGTCATGTTGTTAAAACCGTTGCAGATGCGACTAAAGAAGCCGATGTGGTTATGTTGCTGTTGCCTGATGAGACCATGCCTGCCGTTTATCATGCCGAAGTTGCCGCCAACCTGAAAGAAGGCGCAACGCTGGCTTTTGCGCACGGTTTTAACGTACATTACAACCAAATCGTTCCGCGTGCCGACTTGGACGTGATTATGGTTGCTCCTAAAGGACCGGGTCATACTGTACGCAGCGAATATAAACGCGGCGGCGGTGTTCCTTCATTGATCGCCGTTTACCAAGACAATTCCGGCAAAGCTAAAGATATTGCCCTGTCTTATGCGGCTGCTAATGGCGGCACCAAAGGCGGTGTGATTGAAACCACTTTCCGCGAAGAAACCGAAACCGACCTGTTCGGCGAACAAGCGGTGTTGTGTGGCGGTGTGGTCGAATTGATTAAGGCCGGTTTTGAAACTTTGACTGAAGCAGGTTATGCACCTGAAATGGCTTACTTCGAATGTCTGCACGAAATGAAATTAATCGTCGACTTAATCTTCGAAGGCGGTATTGCGAACATGAACTACTCCATTTCCAACAATGCGGAGTACGGCGAATACGTTACCGGCCCTGAAGTGGTCAATGCTTCCAGCAAAGAAGCCATGCGTAACGCCCTGAAACGCATCCAAACCGGCGAATATGCGAAAATGTTTATCCAAGAAGGTAATGTAAACTACGCATCTATGACTGCCCGCCGCCGTTTGAATGCTGACCACCAAGTTGAAAAAGTCGGCGCACAACTGCGTGCCATGATGCCTTGGATTACTGCCAACAAATTGGTTGACCAAGACAAAAACTGATTGTTTTCAAACGGGACTGCCTACACATCGTGTAGGCAGTTTTTATATGGATGCCGTCTGAACATCGTGTTCAGACGGCATCTGTGTTGCGGATGAATTTAAACAGGTACAGTTCTGTCAGTCGCCCAGAGCCGCGACCATTACCGCTTTAATCGTGTGCATACGGTTTTCCGCCTGATCGAACACGATGCTGGCGGGGCTTTCGAATACTTCTTCTGTAACTTCCACACCGTTCAGCCCGAAGGTTTCGTAAATCCATTCGCCGACTTTGGTTTCTCGGTTGTGGAAGGCGGGCAGGCAGTGCATGAATTTGACCTGCGGATTGCCCGATGCCGCCATCAGTTCGGGCGTAACGCGGTAATCTTTCAGCAAATCGATGCGTTCCTGCCAGACTTCTTTCGGCTCGCCCATGCTGACCCATACGTCAGTATGAATGAAACCGACACCTTTGACGGCTTCATGCGCGTTTTCGGTCAGGGTAATTTTTGCTCCAGTTTCTTTGGCGGCGGCGTGTGCGGCGGCGATAATGCCTTCAGACGGCCACAGGCTTTCCGGTGCTCCGATACGCACGTCCATTCCCAATTTTGCCCCTAAAATCAGCAGGGAATTGCCCATGTTGTAACGCGCGTCACCGACGTAGGCAAACGCGGTTTGGTTCAAAGGTTTGCTGCTATGTTCGCGCATGGTCAGCGCGTCGGCGAGCATTTGAGTGGGATGGAACTCGTTGGTCAGACCGTTGAATACGGGCACACCGGCGTATTTCGCCAATTCTTCGACCACGTCCTGACCGAAGCCGCGATATTCGATGGCATCGTACATCCTGCCCAAGACGCGCGCCGTGTCTTTGATGCTTTCTTTGTGCCCGATTTGGCTGGCAGACGGCTCTAAATAAGTCACTCCCGCCCCTTGGTCGCGCGCGGCAACTTCAAACGCGCAGCGTGTGCGCGTGGATGTTTTTTCAAAAATCAGGGCAATGTTTTTTCCTTTCATCCGCTGCACTTCGCCCCCTGCCTTTTTGGCGGCTTTCAATTCGGCAGCAAGGTCGAGGTAAGCGGTGATTTCTTCCGGCGTGAAGTCTAAGAGTTTCAGGAAATGGCGGTTTTTCAGGTTCATATTATCGTCTGCCTTGTATGGCGGATGGGGAGGATTACATTATACTGCCCGTTAAAAGGGGAGATTGGCAGAATATTATAATGCCGTCTGAAAAACTTTCAGACGGCATGGTTACCAACCCCTTATATCACGGGGTTGCTCCGGTTAAACATTCACGGTCTCGGCTACTTCGTTGTAGCTGTCGATTTCGTTGAAGTTCATATAGCGGTAGATTTGGTCGCCTTGCTCGTTGATGATGCCGATGTTGGCTTGGTATTCTTCAACGGTCGGGATTTTACCCAGTTTGGAGCAAATCGCCGCCAACTCTGCCGAGCCGAGGTAAACGAAGGTGTTTTTACCCAAACGGTTCGGGAAGTTGCGGGTCGAAGTGGACATGACGGTTGCGCCTTCGTGTACTTGGGCTTGGTTACCCATACACAATGAGCAACCCGGCATTTCCATACGCGCGCCTGCACGACCGAGCACACCGTAGTGGCCTTCGTCGGACAACTCTTTCGCGTCCATTTTGGTCGGCGGTGCTACCCACAAGCGGACGGGGATGTCGCTCTTGCCTTCCAAGAGTTTGGAAGCAGCGCGGAAGTGGCCGATGTTGGTCATGCACGAACCGATGAATACTTCGTCGATTTTGGTGCCGGAACGTTCAGACATGAAGCATACGTCGTCCGGGTCGTTCGGGCAGGCGATAATCGGTTCTTTGATGTCGTCCATGTTGATTTCAATCACGGCGGCGTATTCTGCATCTTTATCCGCTTCGAGCAACTCGGGATTTGCCAGCCATTTTTCCATGGCTTTGATGCGGCGTTCCAAAGTGCGCGGATCTTGATAGCCGTTGGCAATCATGTTTTTCATCAACACGACGTTGGATTTCATGTACTCGATAATCGGCTCTTTGTTGAGCTTCACGGTACAGCCGGCGGCGGAGCGTTCGGCGGATGCATCGGTCAATTCAAAGGCTTGTTCCACTTTCAAATCGGGCAGGCCTTCGATTTCGAGAATGCGGCCGGAGAAGATGTTTTTCTTACCGGCTTTGGCAACGGTCAGCAAACCTTGTTTAATCGCGTACAGCGGAATGGCGTTTACCAAATCGCGCAGGGTTACGCCCGGTTGCAGTTTGCCGCTGAAGCGTACCAGTACGGACTCGGGCATATCGAGCGGCATTACGCCCGTTGCGGCGGCAAAGGCAACCAAGCCGGAGCCGGCAGGGAAGGAAATACCGATAGGGAAACGGGTATGGCTGTCGCCGCCGGTGCCGACGGTATCGGGCAGCAGCAGGCGGTTGAGCCATGAGTGAATCACGCCGTCGCCCGGACGCAGAGCCACGCCGCCACGGGTAGAAATAAAGGCAGGCAGTTCTTTATGGGTTCTGACATCGACAGGTTTCGGATAAGCCGCGGTGTGACAGAAAGACTGCATTACCATATCTGCTGAGAAGCCCAAGCAAGCCAAGTCTTTCAATTCGTCGCGAGTCATCGGGCCGGTAGTATCTTGCGAGCCGACAGTCGTCATGCGTGGTTCGCAATAAGTACCCGGACGCACGCCTTTGCCTTCCGGCAAACCGCAGGCGCGACCAACCATTTTTTGAGCCAACGTGAAACCGGCTTTGCTTTCAGCAGGTGCTTGAGGCAGACGGAATGCAGTAGAGGCAGGCAGTTTCAGGGCTTCGCGCGCTTTGGCAGTCAAACCGCGACCGATAATCAGGTTAATACGGCCACCGGCTTGCACTTCATCCAGCAATACTTGGGATTTCAGGTTGAATTCGGCAACGGTTTCGCCGTTTTTCACGATTTTGCCTTCATAAGGCAGAATATCGACGACATCGCCCATTTTCAGCGCGGAAACATCGACTTCAATCGGTAACGCGCCGGAGTCTTCTTGAGTATTGAAGAAAATTGGCGCAATTTTGCCACCCAGGCATACGCCGCCGAAGCGTTTGTTCGGTACGAACGGGATGTCTTCGCCGGTATGCCAAATGACGGAGTTGGTCGCGGATTTGCGTGAAGAACCGGTACCGACCACGTCGCCGACGTAAGCAACAGGATGACCTTTGGCTTTGAGTTCTTCCAACAGTTTAATCGGACCAACTTCGCCAGGCTTGTCAGGATTAATGCCGTCGCGCGGGTTTTTCAGCATGGCCAGCGCGTGCAGAGGGATATCAGGACGGCTCCATGCGTCGGGCGCGGGAGAGAGGTCGTCTGTGTTGGTTTCACCATCAACTTTGAAGACGGTAACGGTGATTTTTTCGGGAACTTTGGCGCGTGAGGTAAACCATTCGGCATCCGCCCAAGATTGCAAAACTTCCTGCGCGTATTTGTTGCCTTTTTCGGCTTTTTCCTGAACGTCGTGGAAAGAATCGAACATCAGAAGCGTATGTTTCAAGCCTTTGGCAGCGATTGGCGCGAGTTTGTCCTCGTCCAAGAGTTCGATTAAGGCGTGAATATTGTAACCGCCAAGCATCGTACCTAAGAGTTCGGTCGCATATTCGGGGGAAACCAGCGGGCTGGACGCGCTGCCTTCGGCAACGGCAGCCAGGAATGAGGCTTTGACTTTTGCGGCATCGTCCACACCGGGTGGAACACGGTGGGCAAGCAGTTCGACCAAGAACTCCCCTTCGCCTGCGGGCGGGTTTTTCAGCAGCTCGACCAAATCAGCGGTTTGCTGCGCGTTCAAAGGGAGGGCGGGGATACCGAGGGCGGCGCGCTCGGTGGCGGCTTTACGATAGGCTTCTAACATCTCTTTGTTCCTTTTTTCTGTTTTTCTTCTGTCTGTTGCAAATGATTTGCGTTAAAGATTGTAAACAATATTTACATTGCTATCATAGACCAGTTTTAACAAAAATGGAACTGTTATATTGCCCGATATAATAGAGCTTGGCTATCTGTCGGTATGGACATGTCAATGAAAACGAATGCCGTCTGAAAAGAAGTTCAGACGGCATGTTTTTAACGTTTTTCCTGCCTGCGTATCAGCCAAACGGCGAGCAGGGCGAAGGCTATGGTAGGCAGTGCGCCGGCGAGGAAGGGCGGGACGCCGTAGAGTTGGCTGGTAAACCCGAAGAGCCTGCCAGCAAAGTGGAACAGCAAACCGAGGCAGATACCGCCGAAGAGTTTCAAGCCCATATTGCCGTGGCGCGTGGTTTGCGGCGTAAAGGCGAAGGCAACGAGCGCCATCACCCAGGCGGCGACGGGGTAAACCAATTTGCGCCACCAGGCGATGGCGTAGATTTGGGTGTTTTGGTTGTTGTTTTCGAGGTGGCTGATGTAGGTGGTCAGTTCGCCGACGGACATTTGGTCGGGTTTGACGAGCAATACGTCCATCAGGTTGCGCTTGACGGCAATCGGCCAGGTTTCTTCGGCTGCGGTGGAGACTTCGACTTTGTCTTCGCTAAGTGTGCTGCGGCGGATGTTTTTCAACTGCCAACTGCCGTCGTTGTTTAAAACGGCGGATTCGGCTTCCGTCGCCTGCGTCAGTTCGTTTTTGTCGTTGCGCGCCCAGATTTTAATGCCCAGCAGGGTATGGTCGGGCAGCATTTCGCGCACGTTGATGATGCTGTTTTTTTCTTTGAGCCAAAGGCCGGTATTGCCGGTACTGATTTTGCCGTTGATGGCGGCGGATTTGATGTTTTCGGCTTTTTGGCTGAGGACGGGGGCGATCCATTCGCCGAGTGTGGCGGTGGCAAGGGCAAAAATCAGTCCGAACTGCGACAGAATCAGTAATATTTTTTTGGTACTCATGCCGCTGGCTTTGATAACGGTCAGTTCGCTTCCTGCGGCAAGCTGGCTGAGGGAAACCAGTCCGCCGATAAGGACGGCGAGGGGCATGAGTTCGTAGGCGCGCGCGGGCATCTGCATAAGGACGTATTGCGCCATGGTTGTGCCGTTATAGCTGCCTTTGCCCAAATCGCCGACTTCGTTGATGATCTCGAAAAAGCTATACAAAGCGAGGAAGGCAAGGAGGGCGTAAACCGCCATAACCGCCATTTGGCGGATGATGTAACGTGAAATCAGGTTCATTTTCCGCCTTTCAATGTCAGACTTTTGCCAACCGCCTGCCAGAAGGGCTGGCTGGGCATACTGCGTACGCGCAGCAGAACGACGGCAATCACAAACATGATGATGTGCATGGGCAGTAGTACGAGCCAGAAATGGATTTTGCCGTCTTCCACGGCATTGCGCAGGAAGGTCAGCCCGTTTTGGTAAACCAAAAACAAACCAATGGCAATCAGGATATTGTAGGTATGGCCGCTGCGCGGGTTGAAATAGGAAAGCGGCACGGCAAGCAGGCACAGCAACAAAACGCTGACGGTCAAGGAAATACGCCACATCAATTCCGCCTGATGTTGCGGGTTGCTGCTGCCGATGAGCTGGGATGTCGGGATGGTGCGGCGGTGGGAAACGGGGTCGATGAGTTTGGGCGTGGTGCTGATAATCAGGCTGAGGTTTTGAAAGGAAACGCGGTTGTAATCGGCGCGTCCGGGCGTGCCGCTGTATCGGTAGCCGTTGCGCAGGTCGAGTGTGCGCTTGTTGTCGTTCAGCGAGAAATTGCCTTCTTTGGCGAAGATAATGTTGTCGTTGCCGTTTTTGTCCTGTTCGCGCAGGAACAGGTTTTTCATGATGCCGGATTCGGTATCGAAGGTTTCGACGAAATAAACCCTGCCGTTGCGTTTGCCCAAGCTGTTGAACTCGCCTGCCTCCACCAAAGACAATTCTTGTTTCTGCTTGAGGATTTCGGCGTATTCGCGGCTGCGTAGTTCCGCCCACGGCATCACCCAAAGCTGCATGACGGCAATCAAAATGGCAAACGGCACGGCAAACTGCATGACCGGGCGTATCCATTGTTTCAATGCCAATCCGCAGGAGAGCCAGACCGACATTTCGCTGTCGCGCCAGTAGCGGGTCAACACAGTCAGCGTGCTGATGAACGCGGTCAAAACCAGCAAAAGCGGCGTCATACCGATGACCCAGAAGCCGACTAAGGCCAACACGGCATCGATGGCGACGCGCCCGTCGGCTGCGCGGCCGAGCAGGTTGATGGCCTGCGTGGAGACCAACACCGCTAAAAGGACGACAAAGATGCCGACGGCGGTAAAGGAAAGTTCTTTAATAAAGTTTCTTTGGTAAATCATAGAATCGCGGCTAGGAGCGGTAAGCGGTTCGGCGCAGGCGGATTGTCTGCGCAAGGTTTCAGACGACCTCTCAAATGGAGTACAATCTTTCCAACCGTTTTCAGACGGCCTCTTGATGCAAAGGGTTGTCTGAAACTACCCGAAACCATCTCAATCAGGAGAATAAACGTGGAATTTAGCACAAAAACCGAAATTTTGCAGGAACAGCAGGCAGGCGCGCTGCTGTTTGTCTGTGCCGACAAAGCACCTGAGCACAACACCGCCGCACATGCGCTTTTCTCTGCTTTGGAAGAGGGTCAGAATTTTGCCGACACCAAAATCCCGACGGACAACGGTTTGCAGGCAGTCGCCGTCGTCCGCCTCGAAAAAACCGACCGCGCCGCGCTGAACAAGGCCGCAGCCGAAGCCGCCAAATGGGCGCAAAATCAAGAAACGGTCAATGTGGACGTTCACGCCTTTGATGAGGCGCAGGCAGCAGCCGTTGCCGAAGCGTTTGCGATTGCGTTCGGCAATGCCGCCTACCGTTTCGACCGCTACAAAAAAGAAGCCAAGCCCGCAAAATTTGAAACCGCCGTGTTCCATACCGCATACGAAGCCGCTGTCAAAGAAGCACTGCGCGTTGCCGAAGCGCAAGTTTACGGACAAAACCTCTGCCGCGATTTGGGCAATGCCGCTCCCAACGAATGCACGCCCGAATTTTTAGCGCGCACCGCCAAAGCCGAAGCCGAAAAACTGGGCGCACACGCCAAAATCATTGAAAAAGACTACATTAAAGAAAACATGGGTTCGTTCTGGTCGGTCGCCAAAGGCAGCGTCGAAGACCCTTATTTGGTCGAGCTGAGCTATTTCGGTGCGGCTGACAAAGAAGCCGCGCCCGTCGTCTTGGTCGGCAAAGGCATTACCTTCGACACCGGCGGCATTTCCCTAAAACCCGGCCTGAACATGGATGAAATGAAGTTCGACATGTGCGGCGCGGCAACCGTCATCAGCACCTTCTGCGCCGCCGTCAAACTGCAACTGCCGATTAACCTGATTGCCGTCGTCGCCACTTGTGAAAATATGCCTTCCGGCGCGGCAAATAAACCGGGCGACGTCGTGAAAAGCATGAAAGGCTTGACCATCGAAGTGTTGAACACCGATGCCGAAGGCCGTCTGATTTTGTGTGACGCGCTCACTTACGCCGAACAATTCAAACCCAAAGCCGTTATCGACGTTGCCACCCTGACCGGCGCGTGCATCATCGCCTTGGGTCATGACGTCAGCGGCTTGATGGGCAACAATCAGGATTTGGTTGACAGTCTGCTGGCCGCTTCCCGCAACGTGGACGATAAAGCATGGCAGCTGCCGCTCTTTGAAACCTATAAAGACCAGCTCAAATCCAATTTCGCCGACATCCCCAATATTGGCACACCCGGCGCGGGCACGATTACCGCCGCAACATTCCTGTCTTACTTCACCGAAGACTACCCGTGGGCGCACCTCGACATCGCGGGTACGGCATGGAAATCCGGCAGCGAAAAAGGCGCGACCGGTCGCCCCGTTCCCTTGCTGCTGAACTATCTGCGGAATCTTTAATGGTATCATGATGCCGTCTGAAGCCTTTCAGACGGCATCATCCTGTCAAATGCTCAAACAATATGCCGAAAGTTACCTTTTATACCCATGTTGACCAAGTCCCCCTTTTTACCTGTCGGTTGATTGCGCGCGCTATCCGAGACGGGGGTAGGGTGCTGGTGTGGTCAGACTCGTTCGGGCAGGTTCAAGAATTGGACAAAACACTCTGGCAATATGAAACGGAAAGTTTTGTTCCTCATGAAGTCTGGACAACAGAGTATCCGATGCCGACGGATACGCCGGTTTTGTTGGCGGCCGGCGATAGGATTCCTAAAATTGCGGAAAATATGACGGTTCTTAATTTATCGGATGATTTTTGGAATGCTGCGCCCGTATTGCCGGAACGTATCTTGGAAATCGTCGGCAACAGCTTGGAAGATCTCGCTGACGCGCGCGAACGCTTTGCCGCCTACCGCCGAAGCGGTTTCCACATCGAACACCACGGCATGGGCGGGAGGGGTTAATGCTGTCTTGCCGCCATGCTTACAAAATTTAAACAGCTTTGATTCTATTTGATTCAAACTCGGCTATAATCCCATTTTTCCGACCTTATTAACAGCGAAGAGCTATTATGAACAAAATTTTCAAAATCAGCGCATTAACCCTTGCCGCCACTTTGGCACTTTCTGCCTGCGGCAAAAAAGAAAACGTACCCGCATCATCCGCATCCGAGCCTGCCGCAGCTTCTGCCGCGCAGGGCGATACTTCTTCAATCGGCAACACCATGCAGCAGGCAAGCTATGCTATGGGTGTGGACATCGGACGCTCCCTGAAGCAAATGAAGGAGCAGGGTGCGGAAATCGATTTGAAAGTCTTTACCGAAGCCATGCAGGCAATGTATGACGGCAAAGAAATCAAAATGACCGAAGAGCAGGCTCAGGAAGTGATGATGAAATTCCTGCAGGAGCAGCAGGCTAAAGCCGTAGAAAAACACAAGGCGGATGCGAAGGCCAACAAAGAAAAAGGCGAAGCCTTCCTGAAGGAAAATGCCGCCAAAGACGGCGTGAAGACTACTGCTTCTGGTTTGCAGTACAAAATCACCAAACAGGGTGAAGGCAAACAGCCGACAAAAGACGACATCGTTACCGTGGAATACGAAGGCCGCCTGATTGACGGTACCGTATTCGACAGCAGCAAAGCCAACGGCGGTCCGGCAACCTTCCCGTTAAGCCAAGTGATACCGGGTTGGACCGAAGGCGTCCAACTCCTGAAAGAAGGCGGCGAAGCCACGTTCTACATCCCGTCCAACCTTGCCTACCGCGAACAGGGTGCGGGCGAAAAAATCGGTCCGAACTCTACTTTGGTATTTGATGTGAAACTGGTTAAGGTTGGTGCACCCGGAAATGCGTCTGCCCAACAGCCGGCTCAAGTCGACATCAAAAAAGTAAATTAAGTCCGAACCCTTGCCCGAAACAGGTTTTCGGGCATTTTTACGGCAAATGCCGTCTGAAACCACCAAACAGCGGTTCAGACGGCATCCCTTTCAAAAGCGCACCATTATGAAAAACATCGTCATCCTGATTTCCGGACGCGGCAGCAATATGCAGGCCATCGTCAATGCTGCTATTCCCAACGTTCGTATTGCTGCCGTGTTAAGCAACAGCGAAACGGCGGAAGGACTGAAATGGGCGGCCGGTCAGGGTATTCCGACCGATAGCCTGAATCATAAAAACTTTGAATCACGACTTGCCTTCGATACGGCCATGATGGAAAAAATCGACGCATATCAACCCGATTTGGTGGTTTTGGCAGGTTTTATGCGGATTCTGACCCCCGAGTTTTGCGCCCATTACGAAGGCAGGCTGATGAACATCCATCCATCCATCCTGCCTTCATTTACCGGACTTCATACGCACGAACGCGCTTTGGAGGCAGGTTGCCGCGTTGCTGGCTGTACGATTCATTTCGTTACGGCCGAGCTGGATTGCGGCCCGATTGTATCGCAAGGGATTGTGCCGA
This sequence comes from Neisseria sp. Marseille-Q6792, assembly GCF_943181435.1. The sequence goes on along the minus strand of NZ_OW969598.1, from coordinate 942,394 downwards.
TACTTGATGGTGATACGGCAGACGATATTGCCGCACGGGTTTTAGCTGTCGAGCATAAACTTTATCCGAAAGCCGTTGCCGATTTTGCCGCCGGCCGCCTGAGTATCGAGGGCAACCGTGTGAAGAAAAAGGAAAGTGTGGATGCCGCTTGTTTCTTGCTGGCATGAACCGAACGGGAGTAAATGATGAAGCCTCTTAAAAATATATTTTCAGCCGTCATTTTATCTGCCGCATTACCGTATGCGTATGCGGCAGAGCTGCCCCAGTCTGCCACGCTGCACTATTCGGGCAGTTACGGCATTCCTGCCACTATGGTGTTTACGCGTAGCGGCAACGGCTACAAAATCGTTTCAACGATCAAAGTACCTTTGTACAATATCCGTTTCGAATCAGGAGGTACGGTTAGCGGCAATACACTGCATCCTGCCTACTACAAAGATATACGCGGCGGAAAACTATATGCGGAAGCCAAGTTCGCCGACGGTAGCGTAACTTACGGCAAAGCCGGAGAGAGTAAAACCGAGCAAAGCCCCAAGGCTATGGATTTATTCACATTGGCATGGCAGCTGGCGGCAAACGACGCGAAACTTCCCTCTGGTCTGAAAATTACCAACGGTAAAAAACTGTATCCCGTCGGAGGCCTGAATAAAACAGGTGTAGGCAGATACAGTATAGACGGCGTGGAAACCGAGATTGTCAAATATCATGTCAGAAGGGGGGATGATACGGTAACTTATTTCTTTGCGCCGTCCCTGCATAATATTCCGGCACAAATCGGGTACACCGACGACGGCAAGACCTATACATTGAAACTTAAGTCGGCGCAAATCAACGGTCGGCCGATCAGACAGTAGGCAGGCTTTAGAAGGAAGATTGCCGCCTTTTTTGGTTTTTTGTATAGACCGCTTGAAATTGTTTGCAATAATGCCATATAAACGGCGGCTTTAATGTTATTTTTAGGAACTCTATCATGCAGATTACATCAAAATGGATAGACGGGATGTGTTTTGTCGGTACGACTGAAGGTGGGCACAGTGTCGTTATGGAAGGTGCGGCGGCAGAAGGTGCGGTCAAGCGGGGACCCAGCCCGATGGAGATGCTGCTGTTGGGCGTGGCGGGTTGTTCGAGTATCGATGTTGTGATGATTGCCGAAAAACAGCGTCAGAAAGTTATTGACTGCCAGGCGACGGTAACGGCGAAACGGGCAGACGATGCGCCGCGCGTGTTTACCGAAATCCACATCCATTTCAAGGTAATCGGGCATGATTTGAAAGAATCGGCCATTGAGCGCGCCGTTCAGATGTCTGCCGAAAAATACTGTTCGGCTTCGATTATGTTGGGCAAAGCGGCAAAGATTACCCACAGTTTTGAAACTGTCGAGGCGGAGAAATAAGCATCAGACGGCATCATGAGGAAAATATCCGATGCCGTCTGAAAGGAAAAGGAATGGCGGATAAGTCGGAAGTGCATAAAAAAGCAGATATATTCAGGCTACACCCCCGAATATATCTGCTTGCTTCTTTCTCTCTCTACCAGCCTTTATAACACTTGGCCTTGTCTGCACATTGTGCAGCCTTGATTTAAGATTGTCAACAATTTTTAATTATATCTTAAGAAACTTTTGAAAGCGTGAAAATACGGGAGATATCATGAACCTTGAAAACGACAGCATTATCCATGCGCCTACAACTTCTTCCCTGATTCTTGAAGAGCGGCACGATTCGGAACTTTTCCGTGTTTACGCACGTATTTTGGACGGTATTACCGACCATATGCTGCTTCCGGGTAAGAAGCTGACCGAATCCGAGCTTTGCCGTCAGATGGTGTGTTCGCGAAATACGGTTCGGGGCGCGTTGTCACTTTTGGCGCACGATAAGATTGTCGATTTACAGCCCAACAGGGGTGCGTTTGTTCATGTTCCCGACCTGAAGGAGATGCGTGATGTGTTCAATGCGCGCATTGAGATGGAGACGATGATTTTAAACATACTTGCCGGGCTGCCTGATTTGGAAACGCGCCTCAAACCGCTTTATGCGATGATAGAGCGCGAAGAGGAGGCATCCGGAAAAGGCGACCGCGTGGGTTGGAACCGCCTGTCCAATGCGTTTCATGTCGAACTGGCCCGGTTGTTGGGCAACGATGTGCTGTTTGATATTATGAACACGCTGTGCGCGCGATCTTCCCTGATTGTCGCCGTGGCGGGCGTGCACCGGAAGGAAAAGCACGCAATCAATACGCACACGCATTCCGAACATCGGGAAATCCTCGACCTGCTGCTGGCGGGTAAGCGGAACAGGGTGGTCAAGATTCTACGCAAACATTTGGGCAAATGCATGGAGCGTTTGGAAAAGACTTTGGAAGATTGAATGCATGATGGCGAGAGAACCGTCTGAATCAGATGTTCAGGCGGTTTTTTAATGGCGAACCTGATGCCGTCTGAAATATGGATGCGAGTATCTACAATTTTCAGACGGCAATTTTTAAGCCGCACATATCATGCGGCAATAAAGGAGGGCAGGAGATGGACAACCTGATGACATTGATTTCGGTATTGGTACCAATGTTCGCCGGATTTTTTATCCGTGTTCCCAAACCTTATCTGAGCGTGTTGGACAGAATGTTGTCGGTTTTGGTGTATGCCGTGCTGCTGCTAATCGGTGTATCGCTTGCCCGCGTGGAAAACTTGGGTACGCAGTTGGACGATATCGCACTGACGACCTTATGGTTGTTTTTTTGTACGGTAGGGACAAACCTGCTTGTCTTGGCAGTTTTAGGAAAGTTATTTCCGTGGCGGCCGAATGGGAAAGGGAAGGGTGTTTCAGTCGGTGTGTCGGGCAGTGTGAGGCAGCTCGGATGCGTGGTGTTCGGCTTTGTGTTCGGCAAATTGATGCGCGATATTTGGATGCCGTCTGAAAGCGCGGGCATGTATTGTCTGATGCTGCTGGTGTTCCTTATCGGCGTACAGCTCAAAAGCAGCGGCGTATCGTTGCGGCAGGTTTTGGTCAACCGCAGGGGCATCCGGCTGTCGGTCTGGTTTATGCTTTCATCTCTTTCAGGCGGGCTGCTGTTTGCCGCATCGGCAGACGGTGTGTCGTGGACGAAGGGGTTGGCGATGGCTTCCGGCTTCGGTTGGTATTCCCTCTCGGGTTTGGTCATGACCGAGGCTTACGGAGCGGTATGGGGCAGCATCATGCTGCTGAACGATTTGGCACGAGAGCTGTTTGCACTGGCATTTATTCCGCTGCTGATGAAGCGTTTTCCAGATGCGGCGGTGGGGGTTGGCGGTGCGACCAGTATGGATTTTACATTGCCCGTGATTCAGGGTGCGGGCGGTTTGGAAGTCGTGCCGGTAGCGGTCAGCTTCGGCGTGGTGGTCAATATCGCCGCCCCGTTTCTGATGGTGGTGTTTTCCGCTTTGGGTTGAACGCGGTAAAATCGGCATTCGTAGGAAATGAAATAAAAACATATGAAACTGAAAATTCAAAGGCACGGACAAATTTTGAGCCTTGTCCAAAAATATCAGTTTATGACGGTTGACGATCTTGCCGCCAGATTGGAAGTTACACCGCAGACGATACGCCGTGATATTCAGGAATTGAGCGAAAGCGGCAGGTTGAAGCGTTACCACGGCGGCGCATCATCAAATGGAAGCCTGTCAGACAGCCTGCCTTCAAACCGCCAGATTCAATGTCAAAATGAAAAAAATGCCATTGCCCGGCTGATTGCGGAACATATTCCTGACGAGTCATCGTTGTTCGTCAGTATCGGTACGACCATGGAAGCCGTGGCATCGGAGCTGGTAAAGCGGCGCAGCAGCCTGCGGATTATTACCAACAATATCCACGTCGCCTCCATCGTTTCGGCACGTACGGATTATACGGTCATTATCACTTCCGGAGTCGTCCGACCTTTGGACGGCGGTATTACCGGCGTGGCGACCGTCGATTTTATCAACCAGTTCAAAGTCGATTATGCCGTGATGAGCACGCACGGTGTGGAAAGCGACGGTTCGCTTTTGGATTACGATTACAAGGAAGTCAGCGTCATGCAGGCGATGATTGCCAACGCGCGCGTCTGCTTCCTGGGTGTCGACCACAGCAAATTCCGTAGCAACGCGTTGGTCCGGCTTGGCGACATTACGGCGTTTGACAAAGTATTTACCGACCGATTGCCCGATACCGCCATGCAGAAGATGCTGAAAGAGGCAGGTGTGGAATGCTTGGTTTCCGATGCCGTCTGAACGCTATGTCAAAGTCTGCAAGTCGGGTACAATAAACACATTCCCAAACCGTTCAGACGGCATCCCGATAATATTTATGCCATCTGAAACCATCCATTTGAAGAAAACCATGCTCAATAAAGACCAATTCGCGGACAACCATTTCATCCGCACCCTCATCGAAGAAGACCTCAAAAGCGGCAAACACAATGCCATCCAAACCCGTTTCCCGCCAGAACCCAACGGCTACCTGCACATCGGACACGCCAAATCCATCTGCCTGAACTTCGGTTTGGCGTATATTTACGACGGCTTGTGCAACCTGCGTTTTGACGATACCAACCCTGAAAAAGAAAACGACGAATACGTCAATGCCATCAAAGAAGACGTCGAGTGGTTGGGCTTCCATTGGGCTGGCGAGCCACGTTTTGCTTCCAACTATTTCGACCAGCTTTATGACTACGCCGTCGGTTTGATCAAAGACGGCAAAGCGTATGTCGATGATTTAACGCCCGAAGAAATGCGCGAATACCGCGGTACGCTGACTGAAGCAGGCAAAAACAGCCCTTACCGCGACCGCAGCATCGAAGAAAACCTCGACCTGTTCACACGCATGAAAAACGGCGAGTTTCCAGACGGCAGCAAAACCCTGCGCCTGAAAATCGACATGGCGGCAGGCAACATCAATATGCGCGATCCCGTCATCTACCGTATCCGCCGCGCCCATCACCACAACACCGGCGACAAATGGTGCATCTATCCGATGTACGACTACACGCATTGCATTTCCGATGCCATCGAAGGCATCACGCATTCCTTGTGTACGCTTGAGTTTGAAGCCCACCGCCCGCTTTATGACTGGGTGTTGGACAACATCCCCGCGCCGCACGCCACACGTCCGCGCCAATACGAGTTTTCCCGTTTGGAGCTTTTGTACACCATTACCTCCAAACGGAAATTGAATCAGTTGGTTGTGGAAAAACACGTTTCCGGCTGGGATGATCCGCGTATGCCGACCATTTCCGGTATGCGCCGACGCGGTTACACGCCCGAAGGTCTGCGCCTGTTTGCCAAACGCGCCGGTATTTCAAAATCTGAAAACATCGTCGATATGAGCGTGTTGGAAGGCGCGATTCGCGAAGAGTTGGAAAATTCCGCCCCGCGCCTGATGGCGGTGTTGAACCCGCTCAAAGTGACCCTGACCAACTTTGAAGCCGGCAAAACCCAAAGCCGCCGTGCCGCGTTCCATCCGAACCACGAGGAAATGGGTGAGCGCGAAATCCCCGTGTCCCAAACCATCTACATCGAGGCGGACGACTTTGCCGAAAATCCGCCCAAAGGCTTCAAACGCCTGATTCCCGGCGGCGAAGTACGCTTGCGCCACGGTTATGTCATCAAGTGCGATGAAGTCGTCAAAGACGAGGCAGGCAATGTGCTTGAACTCAAATGCAGCATCGACCACGACACCTTGGGCAAAAATCCAGAAGGCCGTAAAGTTAAAGGCGTGATTCACTGGGTGTCCGCCGAACATGCCGCCGAAATCAAAGTCCGCCTGTACGACCGACTCTTTACCGTCGAGCGTCCGGATGCCGTGCGCGGCGAAGACGGCAACTACCTGCCGTTTACCGATTTCCTCAATCCAGAATCCATCAAGGAAATCACCGCCTACGCCGAACCTGCCGCGAAAGATTTGCCGGCAGAAAGCCGTTGGCAGTTCGAGCGTATCGGCTATTTTGTTACCGACCGCAAAGACCACAGCAAAGACACGCCGGTGTTTAACCGCACGGTAACGCTGAAAGATTCTTGGCAGCCTAAGTAAAAACCCATACTTGCCGTCTGAATATTGTTCGGACGGCATTTCTCCTTTACCCGCGAAATGCGGCACATTCGGCACACCGGAAAGGAAATATGATGAAAGTCCTCTTTATCGCCGACCCGATGGCAAGTTTCAAAACCTACAAAGACACCACCTACGCGATGATGCGGGAAATGGCAAAACGCGGCTGGCGGCTGTTTCATACCTTGAGCAGCGGATTGTCTGTAAACGGCGGTTTGGTAACGGCACAGGCATCGGCATTTGAATTTTCGGGTGCAAAAAACGATGATGACCATGAATGGTTTAAAGCGGCGGACAAAGTTCAGACGGCATTGAAAGCATTTGATGCCGTGATTATGCGTACCGATCCGCCGTTCGATATGCAATACCTCTACGCCACACAGCTTCTGACGCTGGCGGAACAGCAGGGCGCGAAAGTGTTCAACAGCGGACAGGCGATGCGCGACTTCAACGAAAAACTGGCGATTTTGAACTTCAGCCGCTTTACCGCGCCCACGCTGGTAACGACCCGTTCCGCCGATGTCCGCGCATTTTTGAAAGAACACGGGGACATCATCATCAAACCGCTCGACGGCATGGGCGGCATGGGCATTTTCCGCCTGACCGAAAAAGACCCTAACATTGGCAGCATCCTCGAAACCCTGATGCAGCTTGATTCCCGTACCATTATGGCGCAACGCTACATTCCCGAAATCGTCCACGGCGACAAACGTATCCTGATTATCAGCGGCGAAGTCGTGCCCTATGCTTTGGCGCGTATCCCGCAAAACGGCGAAACACGCGGCAACCTTGCGGCAGGCGGGCGCGGCGTGGCGCAGGAATTGGACGGACGCGACCGCGAAATTGCCGAAACGCTCGCCCCCGAACTTAAACGGCGCGGCATCCTACTTGCCGGTTTGGACGTTATCGGCAGCAACCTGACCGAAGTCAACGTAACCAGCCCGACCGGATTCCAAGAAATTATGAAACAAAAAGGTTTCGATGTGGCGGCAATGTTTGCCGATGCCGTTGCCGCGTGGTCGGTACGTTAAACCGATGCCGTCTGAAAGGCTTTTGCTTCACAACCGCTTGGTTTGATCGGGCAGGCAGGGTTTTCTCTCAGCCGGCAGGGATGCGCTTAATACCGTACGGACACCCCGCCGCCCCGTTTTCAGACGGTATATATAGTGGATTAACAAAAATCAGGACAAGGCGACGAAGCCGCAGACAGTACAAATAGTACGGAACCGATTCACTTGGTGCTTCAGCACCTTAGAGAATCGTTCTCTTTGAGCTAAGGCGAGGCAACACCGTACTGGTTTTTGTTAATCCACTATATTGAGAACATTTTGAAAGGATACCGATGGAACCTTCCTCCTACGCGGCAGAAAAAAAAGGAAAAGGCGGCATCAGGCGCGTTATTAACGCATTCGGCTATTCGATAGACGGCATTGCCGCCGCCTACCGTTACGAAGCGGCATTCCGTCAGGTTTTGTGGCTGAACGCGCTGCTGGTGTGCGCGGCATTTTTTTGGGTTTCCGAAACGTCCCTCCGCCTGCCGTTGATTATCGCGTCTTTTGTGTCGGTCATTGTCGAACTGTTCAACACTGCCGTCGAAGCCGCCGTCGATCATACTTCGACTGAAAAACACGAGCTGGCTAAACGCGCCAAAGACGCAGGTTCTGCCGCACAATTGTTCGCGATGCTGATGTTAGCGGCGGTTTGGCTGTCCGCCCTGTTCGGGTAAAACGCTTGCAGCAGGATTTGTAACCCTTTAGGATTAGTATGTAGTATTTATTATTCGCTTAATCTATATCAAATTTCCGAACGGTATTTGTTTGTAAGATGAGCGCATCCTCGTTTGACATTTAAGGAGTAGGAAGATGAAAAAACTATTGGCAGCCGTGATGATGGCAGGTTTGGCAGGCGCGGTTTCCGCCGCCGGAATCCACGTTGAGGACGGCTGGGCGCGCACCACCGTCGAAGGTATGAAAATGGGCGGCGCGTTCATGAAAATCCACAACGACGAAGCCAAACAAGACTTTTTGCTCGGCGGAAGCAGCCCTGTTGCCGACCGCGTCGAAGTGCATACCCATATCAATGATAACGGTGTGATGCGGATGCGCGAAGTCGAAGGCGGCGTGCCTTTGGAGGCGAAATCCGTTACCGAACTCAAACCCGGCAGCTATCATGTCATGTTTATGGGTTTGAAAAAACAATTAAAAGAGGGCGACAAGATTCCCGTTACCCTGAAATTTAAAAACGCCAAAGCACAAACCGTCCAACTGGAAGTCAAAACCGCGCCGATGTCGGCAATGGACCACGGTCATCACCACGGCGAAGCGCATCAGCACTAATCTGCTGAAAATATTTGAAATGCCGTCTGAAAAAGCCCGGGCTTTCAGACGGCATTTTTATGACCGCCTTTAAAATGTGTTAAAATCTGCTTTTAAAAACCGCCGTTTCCAAGCCATCCTGCGCATGAATACGACAGCAAACCCCTCCAATATCATCGTCGGGCTCTCCGGCGGTGTCGATTCTTCCGTAACCGCCGCCCTGCTCAAGCAGCAGGGTTATCAAGTGCGCGGTGTGTTCATGCAAAACTGGGAGGACGACGACAACGACGAATATTGCAGCATCAAACAGGATTCGTTTGATGCCATCGCCGTTGCCGATATTGTCGGCATCGATATCGACATCGTTAATTTCGCTGCGCAATATAAAGACAAAGTCTTTGCTTATTTTCTTCAGGAATACAGTGCGGGGCGCACGCCGAATCCGGATGTGTTGTGCAACGCCGAAATCAAATTCAAATGCTTTTTGGACTACGCCGTAGGGCAGGGCGCGGATACCATCGCCACCGGACACTATGCGCGCAAAGAAGTCCGCAACGGCGTGCATTACCTGCTCAAAGGTTTGGATCAAAACAAAGACCAAAGCTATTTCCTCTACCGCCTCAAGCCTTTCCAACTCGAGCGCGCGATTTTCCCGTTGGGCGGTTTGGAAAAACCCGAAGTCCGCCGCCTTGCCGCCGAGTTCAAACTGCCAACCGCCGCCAAAAAAGACAGCACGGGCATCTGCTTCATCGGCGAACGCCCGTTTCGCGAGTTTCTGCAAAAATACCTGCCGACCGACAACGGTAAAATGGTTACGCCCGAAGGGAAAACCGTCGGCGAACACGTCGGGCTGATGTTTTACACATTGGGTCAGCGCAAAGGTTTGGGCATCGGCGGCGCGGGCGAACCGTGGTTTGTTGCGGCTAAAGATTTGACGAAAAACGAACTGATTGTCGTGCAAGGACACGACCATCCGCTGCTCTATACCCGCAGCCTTGTGATGAACGATTTGAGTTTCACGCTGCCCGAACGCCCGAAAGAAGGGCACTACACCTGCAAAACGCGTTACCGTATGGCGGACGCGCCTTGCGAATTGCGCTATTTGGATGATGAAACCGCCGAGCTGGTGTTTGACGAACCGCAATGGGCGGTTACGCCGGGTCAGTCTGCCGTGCTGTACGACGGCGATATCTGTTTGGGCGGCGGCATCATCCAATCGACCGACAAGCCTGTCATCATCACACGATAAAACTTATGCCGTCTGAAACGGTTTTCAGACGGCATTGTTCCGCTCAATTCCACTTTAAAGACCGAAAATTATGGAAAAAATCTGGTTAGACAGCTACGAGAAGGGCGTCAGTGCCGAAATCGATATCACGCAATACAATTCCATCAGCGATGTATTCCGCCAAAGCGTGGAAAAATTTGCCAGGCTGCCCGCTTTTCAAAATATGGGCAAAACGCTGACTTATGCCGAAACCGGCAAACTGGCGACTGATTTCGCCTCTTATCTGCAAAACGTCCTCAAGCTGCCGCGCGGCGAACGTGTTGCCATTATGATGCCGAACGTATTGCAATACCCGATTGCCCTTTTCGGTATTTTGCAGGCAGGTTTGGTGGCGGTGAACACCAATCCGCTCTATACACCGCGCGAGTTGGAGCATCAGCTGAAAGACAGCGGTGCGACCGCCATCATCGTTTTGGAAAATTTCGCCAACACGCTGGAGCTGGTGCTGCCGCGCACGCAGATCAAACATGTCATCGTCGCCTCCGTCGGCGAAATGTTCGGGCTGCTTAAAGGTTCGCTGATCAATTTCATCATCCGAAAAATCAAGAAAATGGTTCCCGAATACCGTATTCGGGAAACCGTTTCCTTTCAGACGGCATTGAAAGAGGGGGCAAAGCACGTTTTCCAACCTGTCGTATTAAACCGCGAAGATACCGCGCTGTTGCAATACACGGGCGGCACGACAGGTGTTGCCAAAGGCGCAGTGCTGAGTCACGGCAACATCTGCGCCAATATGCTTCAGGCGAAAGAATGGATTAAAAACCAATTGCGCGAGGGCAAAGAAACCGTTATCGCCGCCTTGCCGTTGTACCATATTTTTGCCTTAACCGTGAATCTGATGATTTTTGCCAATGCCGGCTCGAAAATCATCCTGATTACCAACCCGCGCGATATGAAAGGCTTTATCGGCGAACTGAAAAAACAGCGGGTTAACGTATTTATCGGCGTGAACACACTGTTTAACGCGATGGTTAACCGTCCTGATTTTGCCGAAGTCGATTTTTCAGGATTGCGGCTGACTTTGGGCGGCGGTATGGCGACCCAAAAAGCCGTTGCCGAAAAATGGAAAAAAATCACCGGTACGCCTATTGTCGAAGCCTACGGTCTGACCGAAGCCAGCCCAGGCGTGTGCTGCAACCCCTTAAACATCGAATCATACAGCGGCAGCATCGGTTTGCCCGTCTCGTCCACCGAAGTAGAATTGCGCGACGCAAACGGCAAAGAAGTCCCCGTCGGGCAGCCGGGCGAATTGTGGGTAAAAGGCCCTCAAGTGATGCAAGGCTACTGGAACCGCCCCGAAGAAACCGCCAAAGCCATAGACGCGCGCGGCTTTTTGGAAACCGGCGATATTGCCGTGATGGACGAAAAAGGCTGGTTGAAGCTGGTCGATCGTAAGAAAGACCTCGTCGTTGTTTCCGGATTCAATGTTTATCCGAACGAAATCGAGGAAGTCATCGCGCATCACGGCAAAGTGATGGAAGTCGCCTGTATCGGCGTTCCCGACGAAAAAACCGGAGAAGCCCTAAAAGTATTCGTCGTCAAAAAAGACCCGTCTTTGACGAAAGAAGAACTTATCGCCTTTTGCCGCACCGAATTAACCGCATATAAAGTACCGAAAAATATCGAATTCCGCGACGAGTTGCCCAAGTCCAACGTCGGCAAAATCCTGCGCCGCGAGTTGCGGCAAAGTACTGGGAAATAAAGAAAAGATGCCGTCTGAAAACAGCCGTCCACCGTTCAGACGGCATCCGTCCGTTTGCCAGAACCGCGCGCTTCACGTTAAAATCACGCATTCCAACATGGGTATTCCATCATGACCAAATTCATTTTCGTAACCGGCGGCGTTGTCTCCTCACTGGGTAAAGGTATCGCCGCCGCTTCTATTGCCGCCATCCTCGAATCGCGCGGCTTGAACGTTACCATGCTCAAGCTCGATCCTTATATCAACGTCGATCCCGGCACGATGAGCCCGTTTCAACACGGCGAAGTGTTCGTAACCGACGACGGTGCGGAAACCGACCTCGACTTGGGACACTACGAACGTTTCATCGATTCCACGATGACCCGCCGCAACAGCTTCAGCACGGGGCAGGTGTACGAAAACGTCATTGCCAAAGAACGCCGCGGCGACTATCTCGGCGGCACGGTTCAAGTCATTCCGCACATTACCGACGAAATCAAACGCCGCATCCATGAAGGCGCGGCAGGTTACGATGTGGCGATTGTCGAAATCGGCGGCACGGTCGGCGACATCGAATCGCTGCCGTTTTTGGAAGCCATCCGCCAGATGCGCAGCCAGTTGGGACGCAACAACACCTTGTTCGCCCACTTGAGCTACGTTCCCTACATCGCCGCCGCAGGCGAAATCAAAACCAAGCCGACCCAGCATACCGTTAAAGAAATGTTGAGCATCGGTTTGCAACCCGACATCCTGATTTGCCGTATGGACAGGAAAATGCCTGCGGACGAACGCCGCAAAATCGCCTTGTTCTGCAACGTGGAAGAACGTGCGATTGTCGGCAGCTACGACGTGGACAGCATCTACGAATGCCCCGAAATGCTGCACGACCAAGGCATCGACAACATCATTACCGAGCAGTTGCAGCTTAACGTGCAACAGGCGGATTTGACCGCGTGGAAAAAAATCGTCCACGCCGTCAAAAATCCGAAACATACCGTCAAAATCGCGATGGTCGGCAAATATGTTGATTTGACCGAATCCTACAAATCATTGATTGAAGCCTTGAAACACGCAGGTATTCACACTGAAACCGACGTACAAATCACCTTTGTTGACAGCGAAAGCATCGAGAAAAATAACGGCGACGTTTCTATGCTCAAAGATATGGATGCCATCCTCGTTCCCGGCGGTTTCGGTTCGCGCGGCGTGGAAGGCAAAATCGCCGCCGTGCGCTACGCCCGCGAAAACAACGTGCCATACTTGGGTATCTGCCTCGGTATGCAGATTGCGCTGATTGAATACGCCCGCGACGTGGCAGGCTTGAAAGGCGCGAATTCCACCGAGTTCGACCTCAAATGCGCCGCCCCCGTCGTTGCCCTGATTGACGAATGGCAAACCGCCGACGGCAGCGTCGAAACCCGCGACGAATCCGCCGATTTGGGCGGCACCATGCGTTTGGGCGCGCAAGAGGTTGAATTGAAAGCAGGCAGCCTCGCCGCCAAAATCTACGGCAGCGGACACATCCGCGAACGCCACCGCCACCGCTACGAAGTCAACAACAACTATGTTCCTCAGTTGGAAAAAGCAGGCTTGGTCATCGGCGGCGTATCCGCCGGACGCGAACGCTTGGTTGAAACCATCGAGCTGCCGAACCATCCTTGGTTCTTCGCCTGCCAGTTCCATCCCGAATTCACTTCCAACCCGCGCAAAGGGCATCCCTTGTTCACCGCGTTTGTCAAAGCCGCGTTGAACAATAAAAAAGCCTGATAAAGCGTTACTTGATGATCAAAATGCCGTCTGAAAGCCTGAATGAAGACTTTCAGACGGCATTTTTGCAAATCGGGGATTATAAAAGTCATCAATTTAATTTTATGGTTTTATCTGATATAGTGGATTAAATTTAAACCAGTACGGCATTGCCTCGCCTTGCCGTACTATTTGTACTGTCTGCGGCTTCGTTGCCTTGTCCTGATTTAAATTTAATCCACTATATTGACCAACTGAATATTGTTAAGCAGGGCGTGAAACTCAAGATTATTGTTTTTATAGTCGTGCAAGTCCGGTTTTGACAGGAAATAGCTTTAAAAATCAATTTTGCTTAGTTTGATGGGGATGATGGTTTTGAGTTGATATATTTGGAATATCAAAATTTAATTGTAAAAATAAGGAGTTTAGATGAAGGTTTATTATGCTCATTCCGCCCAAGGCCAATTCTGCAACCTTTTGCCTTACGAACGCTGGCAAACCCTTCAATCTCACGCCCAAAATGTCGGCAATTCGGCTGCAAATTTTGCCCAAGTTTTCGACGCGCAAGACATTGCTTATCACACCGGGCAACTACACGATTTAGGAAAATACTCGCTTGAATTTCAGGCTAGATTAAATGGCGGGAGCAGGTCTGTCGACCATTCTACCGCCGGGGCAAAAATCGCTTTTGAGTGTTGGGGCAGCATTGCTATCGGCAAGCTCATGGCGTTTTGCATTGCGGGACACCATGCCGGTTTGGCGAACGGTGCGGGCGAGGGTGATAACCGCAACACCTTGAAACAACGTTTGGCGTTGCAATTCGGCAAAGATATTCCGGAACTCGATAGCGTATGGCTGCAAGAAATCAAGCTACCCGAAACTTTGCCTGTGCCGCTGCTTCCCATTCTAAACCATCGCCGACAAATTCCGCATGATCGAAAGCCATATGCAGCCGCTGATTATTCCGTTCGATGGTAAGGCCGAAAACCTCATTAGCAGCCTGCACCATGCTGACCACATTGGCGGGCTCTTACGCAAACTGCAACCCTACACCGTCCAAATCCCCGAAAAAGCCCTCGCCGCTTTATATAAAGCAGGACTCATCGAACCGATTAACGAGAAAAACTTTGGCAAACAGTTTTATACGCTGATTGGACTGGATTTGTATGATGACGTGGCTGGGCTTTCTTGGGAGGATACGGCGTTTTTGAAGGGGGAGAGTTTGATATTCTAAATTAACATCTATAGAATCGATATAATGTGAGAAAAAGGCTATCATACCTCCCAAAATTTTTTTAAATGTAATAAGTTAAATAAAAAATGTTATGAAAAAAAATAAATTCCCCAGAAATACCTCCAAAGTTTTCGAAAGAAAAAGTGGAGCTTTATATTTAGGCGATTCTCTTGATCTTTTACAGAGTAAATCATTTAGCAATTTAAATGGCAAAGTAAATCTAATCATTACTTCCCCTCCTTATCCTCTTAATCAAAAGAAGAGTTATGGTAATAAAACAGGAGAAGAATATTTAAATTGGATTAAAGAGTTGACTCCATTGCTAGCTGAAAAATTAGCTGATGATGGTTCATTAGTTGTTGAATTAGGTAATAGTTGGGAGCCTGGTAGACCCGTTCAAAGCTTGTTGGCTTTGAAGGCATTAATGTCTATTGCAGAATCTGCAGGGACAAATTTAAGACTTATACAAGAATTTGTTTGCTATAACCCTTCTCGATTACCTTCTCCTGCACAATGGGTCACAGTTAATCCTCTTCGTACTGTTGATAGCTACACACATGTATGGTGGTTTTCAAAAACAGACTATCCAAAAGCTGATAACAGAAAAGTACTAAGACCCTACAGTGAAGCTATGAAAAGTTTATTAAAAAGGGGGTATTATAATGCAGGAAAGAGACCATCGGAACATAGTATTGGGGAGAAAAGTTTCCTAAATGATAGAGGTGGTGCAATTTCTCACAATTTATTTGAAATAGAAAGTATTGATGAAAATAGAAAATCTAGGTTACCTAATGCCTTTTCTTTCTCTAATTCAGCATCGAACGATTTTTTTCATAGGGAGTGCAAAAGACATAACATAACAGTTCATCCAGCAAGAATGCCCATTGGCCTTGTAAACTTTTTTATTCAATATTTAACAGATGAAGGAGATTTGATTTTAGACCCGTTTGCTGGAAGCAATACCACAGGATTTGCAGCTGCACTATTAAACAGAAATTGGATTTCTATTGAGCTTCAAGAGAGTTATATAGAGCAGGCTAAAATTAGATTTGAAGACCCTATTTTGAGTTATAAAGAGGTATAAATAATGTTGAGTATTTCATCAAGTATTGCAAATATTAATTTATTTAAACGTAAAATTGAATCTGATGGAAATTGGAGTTGGGATACAGGTATATTTGTAGGCAGACCTTTTAAGATTTCTTATACAAGTAGTTCAATTCTAATGGCTGATGCATGGAAGGAACGAGCAAACGGGGTTCCACAAGGATGTTTTCTTTTAGCATATTATGATTGTGATCCAGGAAAGGATAACCTTCAAGAGGCTTTGCTATTGAGAGTTATTGAACCAGCAGAACTTCCAACGGATAAAGACATAGTAAGTTCTATGGTTGATTATTATAAGGATCATATTCGAACTGGAAACACTAAACAAAGTCAGTTAGATGAATATTCCAGATATGAATTTGGATTTTCTGGATTACGTTGCTCTATTTTGGGATCATTTTATTTAGATTCTGAAAAGAATTTGAGATTTGGTGCTGATGTAGAAAATTTCTATGCTGCTCATAATTATTCAGTAATTAAACCATCAAATGAAATTTTAGGTTTAATTGCTAATTACAGAGAAAATAGCGTACCTGGAGGAATTGGTGATATTCGAATAGGTTCTATCCGTTATAGCTCAAGCCAAAGATTTAATAATGATATTGGAGATATTCCTGTTTATATACAAGCAAAAGATTTTGCAGGAAAACGCACTGCTTTATTTGGTATGACTCGTACTGGTAAATCTAATAGTATTAAAAAGATTATTCAGGCTAATGAACAGATGAGTAAATTAGCTCAATATCAGTTAGATAAACAGAATGAAAGTCCCGAAGAGATTTTAAAGCAATTTGTAGGCGAAGCACCTAAATATCCTATTGGACAGATTATTTTTGATATTAATGGTGAATATGCCAATGCCAACCTTCAAGACGAGGGAACGGCTATCTTTGATATATATCAAGCTAAAACTGATCGTTATTCTATTGTGGAAAAAGACGGTTTTAAGGTTATGAAGGTTAATTTTTATAATGAGATTGAAGCTGGTTTTGAACTGATTAAATCATATCCATTAATTGCAGATGATACATCAAAATATATGGTTAATTTTAAATCAGTAATGCTTGAAAAGCCTTATAACTATGACTCCGATCACTCTGCTAAAACTAGATATGATAGAAGATTATCGGTTTATAAATGTATTCTAAAAGCAGCAGGATTTAGATGTCCAGAAACTGAGACAGTAAAATTTTCTGTAAATAAAGATCTATTAGAAGAAATTAAAATAACAGGAGTAACTTCACAGACATTGAATGCAGGTATATCGTTAGATCTAGCAACCGAATGGTGGAGCGCATTATGGGATTCCTACGATTCTTCAAAAGAATGTGAGCAGTATAAACAAAAAAACCGTAAGGAATGGGCTGATGATGAGTTAAAAGCTTTGTTAGTGATTTTAACCAGAAAGAGTAGCTCAGGTGGTTCAATAGATAGAACTGGCTATTTGAATTTACGACCAATTGTTACTCAGCATACCGATAAATCTCAGACACCTTTTGAGGATGATATTTTACAAGCTCTTCGTCAAGGAAAAATTGTTATTGCTGATTTATCTAGCGGGGATGAAGAATTACAAAGAATGTATTCAGAGAGAATTACACGTCGTATTTTCAGAGATTCTATGAATAGATTTACTAATGCTCAACCTAATAATTTCATTCAATTTTATTTTGAAGAGGCACATAACCTTTTTCCTAAAAAAGACGATAAGAATTTAAGCCAAATTTATAATCGACTAGCAAAAGAAGGCGCTAAATTAAATTTAGGTTTGGTATATGCTACTCAGGAAGTTAGTTCTATCAGCAGTAATATTTTGAAAGCTACTCAAAACTGGTTTATTTCTCATCTTAATAATGAAGATGAAATCAAAGAATTGAGAAAATATTATGATTTTAGTGACTTTAGCGATAGTTTAATTCGGTTTAGCCAAAATACAGATAAAGGCTTTGTAAGAGTAAAAACGTACTCAAATTCATTTGTTGTACCTGTTCAAATAGATAAATTTGGCAAATAGACTGGGATAATTATGAGCTACTCTAGCGTAGGAAAAAAACCTTTTGAAAAAGCAAGCAAATCATCTCATCATCATATTATAAACGATGAGGTTGTGCAGTCAGCTTTGAGTAATTTTTATATACCTGATGTTTTGCCTGAGGTATCGATATCAAGTTTAACAGTTCCTCATAATTCTTGTGAATATTCCTTGAAGCATGTTGTTGCAATCGATGGAGGATATACTGAAATACCACTGAAAATAGGATATCCAAGTGCGTCATTACATTTTTTTCAATTTGGAGCTTTATATTTTAAAACAGAAGATTTAAAGAATATGAAGCAGCAGAAGCATATAGCCCCTGAAGATATGCAAAAATTAAGGAATATTGCTCGGATTAAATTGCCGCTATGTACTAAAGGTGTAAAAAGAAAAGATTGCTCCTCACTAACAAGTTCGGTAAGAAGAAGTCTATTTGAATTTCTTAAATCAGAAAATATGGGGGAAAATAGTAGTTTATTGGATACCTTAGCATGGTTTGTGTTTCATAGGTATAAACACCATAGGGGGGTAGAGGAAAAACATTGGAATTTAGCTTCTCACCCTTGTAATTCCGATACTAGAAATGTTCTTTTAAAAGAAAATGAAATGCAAAATTATACCTTCTCATCAAATGATGGAGATATATATCTGAGTGATATTTTCAGATTACATGAAATTATAGATGATGATTTAGGTGCATCTGGTATTAGTGGGTACGTTACGGGATTAGTAGAGCATCTCATGCTTTTGCATATTATTAGGAGTTTATTGGATAAAAATCGCCAAACTCTTAATGAAACCATCTTTATCCTTGATCGACCAACTGGATGGTTTGGTGTAACAGCAGGAATGCACCGACTTATGCTGGATTTGAATAATTGGTTATTTGAAAATCACAATTTGTTTTTGATTGGATTGGAAAAGAGTGGTGCATTTGTTGAACACGCATCTCAAATTCAAAGTAAGATGGAAAATGGTTCTATTTTAATTCTAAACGACAAATATATTTATTCTTATATTTCACCTGGACATGAGGATGCTAATAGACCTTATGCTAGTACTTCATATTATGGACACAAAATTATTTTTAAAACTAAATTTGGTCAAATGTATGTAGCATCCTTACCAGTTAAAGATTTAAAAAAGAATCCTGATGAAAATGACATCCCTAATTTACATAAGATTTTAAGCGTCATTGAATCATTACATTGCGATATGTATGAAAATTCCTTACTTCCAATAGCTCTCACAAATAAATTAGTTAGCTTGTCTGCACATCCTAGTACTCAAATACTTACTAACTTTGCGAAAGCTACTATTACCAAATAATTTAAATATAAAATTTAAAGAAGGCTAATATATCACATTATAAAATGTGTGGATTGAAACTAGAGTTGTTAATTTAACGTGATGATCAGCCGCCTTCGGGCGGCTGTGTGTTAAGGAATTTGAGACCTTTGCAAAACTCCCCAAAATCCCCTAAATTCCCACCCGGACATTTAGGGGATTTCTCATGAGCACCTTCTTCCGGCAAACCGCACAAGCCATGATTGCCAAACACATTGACCGCTTCCCACTATTGAAGTTGGACCAGGTGATTGATTGGCAACCGATCGAACAATACCTGAATCGTCAAAAAACCCGTTACCTTCGAGACCACCGCGGCCGTCCCGCCTATCCCCTGTTGTCCATGTTCAAAGCCGTCCTGCTCGGACAATGGCACAGCCTCTCCGATCCCGAACTCGAACACAGCCTCATCACCCGCATCGACTTCAACCTGTTTTGCCGTTTTGACGAACTGAGCATTCCCGATTACAGCACCTTATGCCGTTACCGTAACTGGCTGGCGCAAGACAACACCCCGTCCGAATTGCTGGAACTGATTAACTGCCAACTGACCGAAAAAAAACCTAAAAGTAGAGAAAGCATCCGCCGCCGTCATTGACGCCACCATTATTCAAACTGCCGGCAGCAAACAGCGTCAGGCTATAGAAGTCGATGAAGAAGGACAAGTCAGCAGCCAAACCACACCGAGTAAAGACAGCGATGCCCGTTGGACAAAGAAAAACGGTCTCTACAAACTCGGTTACAAACAACATACCGTACCGATGAGGAAGGCTATATCGAGAAACTGCACATTACCCCCGCCAATGCCCATGAGTGCAAACACCTGTCGCCTTTGCTGGAAGGGATAGCCGAAGGTACGGCCGTCTATGCCGACAAAGGCTATGACAGTGCGGAAAACCGGCAACATCTGGAAGAGCATCAGTTGTTGGACGGTATTATGCGCAAAGCCCACCGCAACCGTCCGCTGGCGGAAACGCAAACCAAACGCAACCGATATTTATCAAAGACCCGTTATGTGGTCGAACAAAGCTTCGGTACGCTGCACCGTAAATTCTGCTATGCGCGGGCAGCCTATTTTGGTTTGCTCAAAGTGAGTGCGCAAAGCCATCTGAAGGCGATGTGTTTGAACCTGTTGAAAGCGGCTAACAGGCTAAGTGTGTCTGCTGTCGCCTGAAAGGCGGCCGGATGCCTGATTATCAGGTATCCAAGGGGGATTAAGGGGAGATTTGGGTAAAATCAGGAGGTATTGGGGGAGAGAAACAGCCGAAAATCTTTGTTTAGGTTCCGGCTGTCGAGGGAAGGGCTTTTTTGCAAAGGTCTCAATTTGTATGGCAAACCAAATCCGCCTATACGTTTGGGGCGATTATGCCTGTTTTACCCGTCCGGAGATGAAGGTGGAGCGGGTGTCTTATGATGTCATCACGCCGTCGGCGGCGCGCGGGATTTTGGCGGCGGTGCATTGGAAGCCGGCGATTCGGTGGGTGATTGACCGGATTTATGTGTTAAAGCCGATTCGGTTTGAGTCGGTGCGGCGCAATGAGTTGGGCGGCAAGATTTCGGCGGGTAAGGTCAGCGGCGCGATGAAGCGTAAGAGCGTTGCCGATTTATATACGCTGATTGAAGACGACCGCCAGCAACGCGCGGTGACGGTGCTTAAAGACGTGGCGTATGTGATTGAAGCCCATGCGGTACTAACGGCAAAAGCGGGGGCGGATGAGACCGTTACCAAGCATATCGAGATGTTCAAACGCCGTGCGAAAAAGGGGCAATGTTTTCAGCAGCCTTGTTTGGGCGTGCGTGAATTTCCTGCCGATTTTGCGTTGATTGACGAGGGCGAGCCGTTGCCGCTGTCGGCGTTATCGGAAAGCGAGGCAAACCGCGATTTAGGCTGGATGTTGCACGATATTGATTTTGACCACGGCAACACGCCACATTTTTTCCGCGCGGAAATGAAAGATAGCGTAATTGATGTACCGCCGTTTTACGCCGAGGAGGTAAAAGCATGATTCTTGCGTCCCTTGCCCGCTATTACCGCCGTTTGGCAGCGGAAACCGATGAAATGGGCAACCCGAAAGTGCCGCCTTATGGCTTTAGCGAGGAAAAAATCGGCTGGATTTTGGTGCTGGATACAGAAGGCCGTCTGAAAACCGCTGTGCCGAATCTGACTGCCGATAAAAAGCCGCAACCGAAGCTGATGAGTGTGCCGCGCCCTGAAAAACGCACGTCGGGTATCAAACCGAATTTTTTGTGGGATAAAACCGCCTACGCGCTTGGCGTGGAAGCCAATAAAAACAAAGCCGAAGCGAAAGAAAAACCGTTTACGTCGTCTGAAAAAAACTTTTGATGCCTTCAAGCAATACCATCTCGATTTACTGCAAAACAGCGAAGACGAAGGCTTGCAAGCCTTGTGCCGTTTTCTGCAAAACTGGCAGCCTGCACATTTCGCTGCCGAAAATCTGCCTGCCGAAATGCTCGATGCCAACATCGCATTTTCTCTTGAAAAACCGACCGCACTTATCCATAAACGCGAAGCCGCGCAAACCTTATGGGCAGGCTACCTGAAAAGCGATGAAGCACTCGAGAGTTTGTGCCTGATTAGTGGCGACACCGCCCCGATTGCACGGCTGCATCCGGCGATTAAAGGCGTGTTTGGCGGGCAAAGCTCGGGCGGCTCGATTATCTTGTTTAACAAAGAAGCCTTTGCCTCTTTTGGCAAAGAGCAAGGTGCAAATGCCCCCGTTTCCGAACAATCCGCCTTTGCTACACCACAGCACTGAATTATCTCTTGCGCCGCGAAAATAATCACTGTTTGACCATCGGCGATGCCAGTACGGTCTTTTGGGCGGAAGCGGATGATAACGCCACAGCGCAGGCTGCCGAAGACTTTTTCGTGCATGTATTTACGCCACCGGATGATGAACAAGAAAGCGCCAAAGTTTTCAACGTATTGGAACAAATGGGCAAAGGTCGTCCGCTGCAAGAAATTGCGCCCGAACTCTCTCCCAATACCCGTTTTTATATCTTGGGGCTTGCCCCCAATGCCGCGCGGATTTCTGTTCGGTTTTGGCTGGATACCACCTTTGGGCAGTTGGCGGAAAATTTGGCGCAGCATTGGCAAGATTTAGCCCTTGAACCTTGCGCGTGGAAAATGCCGCCGTCTATTTGGCGACTTTTATTGCAAACTGCCGTGCTGGGCAAAAGCGAAAACATCTCGCCCGTTTTGGCAGGAGAAATGACCCGCGCCGTGATTTGTGGCACGCCGTATCCTATGAGTTTGCTGTCGCAACTGATTACCCGAATCCGCGCCGACGGCGACGTAAACGGCTTGCGCGTGGCAATGATGAAAGCCGTATTAGAGCGGCGTTTTAGAAAAGGTTTTATCGAAGAAGGAGTTCCTATGAGTTTGAACAATGAAAACCCGAATCGCGCCTATCTTTTAGGGCGGCTGTTTGCTGTGTTAGAGCGCATCCAATATCAGGCGTTGGGCGAATTAAACGCCAGCATCGCCGACCGCTATTACGGCTCTGCCTCCGCCGTGCCGTTTTCGGTTTTTCCGCGCCTTTTGTCGGGTGCAAAACACCATTTGTCGCGCTTGCGTAAAGACAAAGCCGGTATGGCGGTGAATTTGGATAAAGATTTGGGCGAAATTATTGCCAAACTGCCCGAAACCTTTCCGCACCATTTGAGCATTGACGAGCAAGGCCGCTTCGCCATCGGCTATTACCATCAAAAACAAAGCTATTTTGCTAAAAAAGAAACCGCTGAAACCATTGAAAACTAAGAAGCCAGAAAATGTCTGCCATTCAAAACCGCTATGAATTTGTTTACTTTTTTGATGTTACCAACGGCAACCCCAACGGCGATCCCGATGCGGGTAATATGCCGCGTCTTGATCCTGAATCCAGTAAAGGTTTGGTAACCGATGTCTGCTTAAAACGCAAAATTCGTAATTTTGTAGAAATCAGCAGCGAAAACGAAGCCGGTTACGAAATCTACGTGAAAGAAAAAAGCGTGTTAAACCTGCAAAACAAACGCGCTTATGAAGCACTCGGCATTGAATCTGAAGCCAAAAAACTGCCCAAAGACGAAGCCAAAGCCCGCGATATTACCGCTTGGATGTGTAAAAACTTCTTCGATATCCGCACCTTCGGCACTGTGATGACCACCGAAGTCAACAGCGGACAAGTACGCGGCCCGGTACAACTGGCGTTTGCCCAATCCATCGACCCGATTGTGCCGCTGGAAGTTTCCATCACCCGCATGGCGGTAACCAATGAAAAAGACTTGGAAAAAGAACGCACTATGGGGCGCAAATACATCGTCCCTTACGCGCTCTACCGCGTGCATGGCTTTATCTCCGCCAACCTTGCCGTCAAAACCGGTTTTTCAGATGACGACTTAGCCAAACTCTGGCAAGCCTTGACGTTGATGTTTGAACACGACCGCTCCGCCGCCCGTGGCGAAATGGCGGCGCGCAAATTGATTGTTTTCAAACACGACAGCGCGCTCGGCAGCCAGCCTACACATAAACTGTTTGATGCTGTAAAAGTTGAACGCCTAAACGGCGAATCCGGTACTCCGGCCAGCGGTTTTGGCGATTACAAAATCAGCGTGGTTTCAGACGGCCTGAATGGCGTGAGCGTGGAAGAATATTTGTAAAAATGTCTGAAAAGATGACCGCTTGTATTGCAGAAGTAGAAAAAGAAAATCAGGACACGCGCCTGATTCCCCTTTCCGCCCTGCAACACTACGCCTTCTGTCCGTGCCAATGTGCCTTGATTCATAACGAGCAGGCGTGGGCGGAGAACTATTTGACCGCGCAGGGCAGAGCGCTGCATGAGCGGGTGGATTCGGGCGAGCCGGAAATGCGCAAGGGCGTACGTTTTGAGCGGACGGTGCATGTGTCGGCGGAAAAACTTTGTATCAGCGGCGTGTTGGATTTAGTGGAAGTGGAAACGAAAACAGGCCGTCTGAAACCTGTGGAATACAAACGCGGCAAGCCCAAACCCGACCCGGTGGATGAAATCCAGCTTTGCGCCCAAGGCTTGTGCTTGGAAGAAATGACGGGGCAAACTGTCTCTGAGGGCGCGCTGTGGTATATGCAAGCCCGCCACCTCGTCCCCGTCGTGTTTTCAGACGGCCTGCGCGCCCAAACCCTCGCAACTATAGCCGCCGTGCGAGAACTTTTGAACAGCGGACAAACCCCGCCGCCCGACTACAACAAACGCTGCAAAGCCTGTTCTCTGGTGGAAATCTGTCAGCCGGAGTTGTTGGCGAAACGGGATGGGAGTGTGGGGTATGTGGAGGGGTTGTTTGAGTAAATCAACCATTCGACTTATCTGATTATTTAATGCTAGGAGCTAGAATATGCATTGGTTTGAATGTTTAATGAATAATTTGAATGAGATGGATAAGGACAAAAGATTGTTTATTTTATCACTTATTAACAATCCTATTAATATCTCAGAAACAGACATTAGAAAATATCTTCCGAGTAATTTAGCAAAAGTATTATGTGCGCTTAAAAAGTATGCTTTAGCCAGTTTAGGATACAAAAGTTTCTTTATTAATAGGAGAGTTGAGAGTTTTGAAATTAAATCGTATATATTAAATGATAAGGGAAGTAAGCAAATTATAGATAATTCCCGATTGATAGCCGATAATTATCGAGAAAGGATAAAGGAAGATTTAGTTAAAAATAATTTTCCTGACCGGAATGAATTATCATATCAGGAAATAGTTGATATTTATGCTTTTTATTCTTTTAGTGAATTTATTTTCTATATCTTATTAGGGGTTATAGAAGTTTGTGATAATGGGAATTATAAAATAAAGAAAGAATATCTAGCCTCTTATAAAATGATTTGGTTTTCTCGATATTTTACTCAACAAAGTCATCTTTCTGATCTGATTGTTAGAAAGGAAATTAGCAATAATATAGATTCTAGAGATTCTGAACTATTCCAAGGTTTTGTAGATATAGTATTAGATAAGTATATAAGCTTTCATCCAGATTATATAAAAAATTTGGATTTAAGTGATAGTAAGATTTTTTCAGATATGAGGGGCTTGGTTGAAATAGCTTCTTTTCTATCTTTTCAGAATGATATTGATCAATACGACGTTGAGAATGTATTTAATCAACAAGTAATTATTGATAAGGATAAATTGCATAAATTCGGATTTTCTGGAGATGAAATTAAATTTCTTTTTAAACTTATGGATGAGTTAGGAGTACATGAGCATGATAGGATAGCAACTGAATTAAACAACAATCAAATAAGAGTAAATAATATTAATTTAAAGTTTGCAATTATAACTGTTTTATCTGGTTATTTGACTAATATGAAAAAAATAGGCAAATGGTTTGAGAATGGATATATTCAAAAGTATTTGAAGGATAAACTCAATAGTAATCGATTTGTTGTAACAGATGGTATAAACGATCCAGAAGAAAAATATGATGCAGATATGATTATTTATGACAAGGTATCTGATCTAGTTTATTTCTGTCAAATTAAACACAGAATAACTACAACACATCCATTTCTTAGAGATGAATTTAACGAGTATTGTAGAAATGAGTCGCTAAATCATGGCATTGAACAGTTATGTCATCTAAGATCAAAAATATCAACCACAGGAGTTAAAGATCGTCTTGTATCTAGATTGGGTAAAAAAATTATTACTAAGCTAGACATAGAAAGAAATTGTAGATTTATATTATTACATTCTGTTGAGAATCTTGATATGTGTACTAAGAATGGTATATCAATGTATGAATGGAATACTTTTAGAAAGCTTCTTCAGGGAAATATACTATCTTTTAAAAATGGGGACTTCAATCAAATACTTTACGATAATGCTTTAATTGATTTCTCAGATATTATGAATGTTCAAGATTATTTAATTAAAGAAATCCAAAAAATTCATGATGATAATCCAAATAGTGTTCCTGGTCCCGCGAAACAGTGGGAAATGTTAAATGGCGCAAGAGTTTTATTTATGTTTAATACATCTATTCGTTGTATGAATAGATCTTTCTGTATATCAAAATGGACTTCTTGGGATATTCCACTAATCATTTAATACTTTATACATAAGTCACTATTTGGATGTTTCCACTAATCCACAACTGCGGTCAAATCCCAAGGAGTTTCCCCATGCGCAAACTGCAAAACACGCTCTATATCACCACCCAAGGCAGCTATCTGCATAAGGAACGGGAAACGCTGGTGGTAGAGCAGGAGCGTAAGAAGGTGGCGCAGTTGCCGGTGCATTCTATCGGGCATATTTTTTGTTTTGGCAATGTGCTGCTGCGTCGGGCGCAGCATCGGGTGTCGGAGCAAAATCCCGTGCCGATTGCGCGCAATATCATTGCGGCAAAGATTCGGGCGAGCCGGAAACGCGCAAGGGTGTGCGTTTTGAGCGGACGGTGCATGTGTCGGCGGAAAAATTGGGCATCAGCGGCGCGTTGGATTTGGTGGAAGTGGATACGAAAACAGGTCGTCTGAAACCCGTGGAATACAAACGCGGCAAACCCAAACCCGACCCGATGGACGAAATCCAGCTTTGCGCCCAAGGTTTGTGTTTGGAAGAAATGACGGGGCAAACCGTCCTCTGAGGGCGCACTGTGGTATATGCAAACCCGCCACTGCGTCTCTGTCGTGTTTTCAGACGACCTGTGTGCCCAAACACTCGCCACCATCGCCGCTGTGCGCGAACTCCTGAACAGCGGCCAAACCCCGCCGCCCAACTACGGCAAATGCTGCAAAGCCTGCTCGCTGATGGAGATTTGCCAGCCGGAATTGTTGGGAAAACGGGATAGGAGTGTGGGGTATGTGGAAGCGTTGTTTATTGTGTAAGAAAAAACCGCAGGTATTTTGAACCTGCGGTTTTTTTGGTTTACAACTTGCTGTCTTCACTGTCTAAGAAGCTTCTCAAGCGGTCGCTGCGGGTCGGGTGGCGCAACTTGCGGAGTGCTTTTGCCTCAATTTGGCGGATGCGTTCGCGGGTTACGTCAAACTGTCTGCCGACTTCTTCCAGCGTGTGGTCGGTATTCATATCGATACCGAAGCGCATACGTAAGACTTTGGCTTCACGAGGTGTCAGGCTTTCGAGTATTTCTTTGGTTACTTCGTGCAGGCTGGTGTACATTGCCGCATCAGCCGGCGCAATATTGTTGGCATCCTCGATAAAGTCGCCCAAGTGCGAATCGTCGTCGTCGCCTATAGGTGTTTCCATGGAAATCGGTTCTTTGGCGATTTTCATAATTTTACGGATTTTGTCCTCAGGCATCTGCATCAGTTCGGCAAGTTTGGCGGAATCGGGTTCTTCGCCGGTTTCTTGAAGGTGTTGGCGCGAGATGCGGTTCATCTTGTTGATGGTTTCAATCATATGCACCGGAATGCGGATGGTGCGTGCCTGATCGGCAATCGAGCGGGTAATCGCCTGACGGATCCACCAAGTTGCATAGGTGGAGAATTTGTAGCCGCGTCGGTATTCGAATTTATCGACCGCCTTCATCAAGCCGATGTTGCCTTCTTGAATCAAATCAAGGAACTGCAAACCCCGGTTGGTGTATTTTTTGGCAATGGAAATCACGAGGCGCAAGTTTGCCTGAATCATTTCCTGCTTGGCGGCTGCGGTTTCTTTTTCGCTCGACACCATATTTTTGTTGATTTCTTTCAACTCTTCGATGGAAATGCGGGTTTCTTTTTCCATATCCGCCAACTCGGTTTGTTTTTCGAGGATGGCGTGGCGGAAGCGGTCGAGTGCGTCGCTCCAGACCCTGCCTTTGGCGATTTCTTCTTCAATCCATTGCAGATTGGTGATTTCGGGCAGGAAGTTTTGGATGAAATAGTCGCGTTCCATATGGACGCGGTCAAGGCAGATATCGCGGATTTCGCGTTCGAGTTTGCGGATGTTTTCTACTTTTCCGCGCAGGCTGCTGCTGAGGCTGTCGATTTGGCGGGTGGCGAAGCGGACTTCCAAAAGTTTGTTGGCGATGGCATCGCGGTAGGCGAGATAGTCTTTGTGCCGGCTGTGGTGTTTTTCCAAACGGCCGATCATTTTTTTGTAGTCTTTTTCGATTTGGGCAAAGTGGCCGATGACTTTTTGTTTCAATTCGGCGAGATTGGCTGCCGAGATTTCATCCGCATCTTCTTCCGACTCTTCGTCGTCTTCGTTTTCATCCGAATTGTCGTTGGAAGGTTTCTCGGGCACTGTGGTTTCCAAGTGCCCCAAGCCCAATTCGTTGAGCAATACTTCATTCGGGTCGATAATGGCTTCTACGACTTCGTCGACGCGGATTTCGTCTTTGCGGATTTTTTCGATGAGTTCTAAGATTTCCGCAATGGATCCCGGGCAGGCGGAGATGGCCTGAACCATATTTTTCAGGGCGTTTTCGATTTTTTTGGCGATGATGATTTCGTCTTCGCGGGTCAGCAGGTCGACCTGTCCCATTTCGCGCATATACATACGGACGGGGTCGGTCGTCCTGCCGAACTCGGAATCTGCGCTGGAAAGGGCGGCCTCGGCTTCTTCAACAGCATCATCGTCGGTAACGGCGGCATTGTCGCTTAACAATATGTCTTCCGCATCGGGGGCGTGTTCGGTAACTTGGATGCCTAAACCGGAAATCATACTGACGATGTTGTCTATTTGGTCGGCATCAGACATATCGTCTGGCAGGGCGTCGTTGATTTCGGAGTAGGTGATGTAGCCGCGTTCTTTACCCATGATGATGAGCTGGCGCAGGCGCGCGCGTTGCTCTTCAATGCTTAACGGACGGGTGTCGTCTTGATATTCTTCGTGATTTTGGTTTCTGGACATTGTCTGCTTTCTGTTGGTAAGGTGCCGACGGTTTGCGTTTGAACGCACCTGAAGGCGTGGCAGAGTAGGGTACTCTGATGCCGTCTGAAAGTTTGTCTAATCGGATGTTCTGCCGGTATATTATGCAGCTGTGCCTAATACTTTTCAGACGGCATGACGGTTTATGGACGGCGTATTTTGCCGGTCAGTTCTGTTTTGCGGTCAATAGTGACAACAAAAGTTTTTTTTCACTTTCACCTAAGCCCGATTTTAGGCTTTTTTGTTTCAATGCTTCAATTTGGCTGTATTTTAACTCATTGAGCAGTTTTTTCATGCCGATTTGGAAATTCTCGCAATCTTCTTCACTGCTGCTGTTCATTTCTTCCGACTGGTGCGTTGAATAGAAGATTCGGTTTATCGTTTCTTCGTAAGGCGAGCCGCGCATATACTCTAAAACCTGAGCGGTTTCGGGTACGGCGGCATGGCTTTTAATCGATTCGGCAAGGTTGGCAAGGCAGGCGAAATCGCCGTCCAATGCCAAATAATCGGGCAGATCTATATATGCAGCCCAATCCGGATTTATCAAGAGGCTGCGGATTTGCCGTTGCACCAATGTCGGCATAACGGGCTGCTTGACGGAAATCGGGGGCAGTTTGTAGTTTTTTTGTTTGACGTGCCGCTTCGGCGCTTCCTGTCCGAGCAGTTGCGCGAGATTGTCGGGATCGATGCCGACCAGTTCGCTAAGCCGTTGTTTCAACAAATAACCCAATGCCGGCGCGGTGATTTGCGCCAAAAGCGGCGAACTGGTTTTCACCAATTCCGCCTTGCCTTCCTGCGTATTGAGATTGAGGTCGTCTGAAAGGTGTTCCCAGAAATATTCCGACAGCGGCTTGCTTTGATTCAACAGCGCGTCTTCAAATTGCGTCTTGCCGTAGGCGCGGATGTAACTGTCGGGGTCGTGTTCTTCCGGCAGGAACAAAAAATGCAGTGATTTGTCGTCTTTCAACTGCGGCAGCGCGTTTTCCAGCGCGCGCCAAGCCGCTTTCCGTCCCGCGTTGTCGCCGTCGAAACAGAAATAAATACTGTCTGCCTGACGCATCAGGATTTTGACGTGTTCAGCTGTTGTCGCCGTGCCCAAGGCCGCCACACCGTAGCCCACGCCGAACTGTGCCAGCGCGACCACGTCCATATAGCCTTCGACCACCAAAATCCGTCCTGCCTCTTTTACAGCAGCACGCCCCTCATACAAGCCGTAAAGGTTTTTCCCTTTGTCAAACAAAGGTGTATCGGGAGAGTTTAGATATTTGGGTTTGGAGTCGTCCAGCACCCTGCCGCCGAAACCGATGACCTGCCCGCGCGGATTGCGGATAGGGAACATAATCCGATGGCGGAAGCGGTCGTAATGCCGCCCCTCATTGTCAATCACCATCCCCGTATCCACCAACGCGGTATTCGGATACGGTTGGAACACTTGCGCCAAAGGCTGCCAACCGTCGGGCGCGTAGCCCAACCCATAATGCGCGATAACTTCCGCACTCAAACCGCGCTTGTCCAAATAAGCCTTCGCCGCCGGATTGAATTTTAGCTGTTGCGCATAAAAATCAGCTGCCGCAGCCGTCGTTTCCTCCAGTGTCTGCTGTTTTTTCTTGCGTTCGGCACGGACTTCGGGATTATCGTTCTGCCCACGCACTTTAGGCACAACCATGCCCACGCGGTCGGCAAGAAACTGCACCGCCTCGGGAAACGACAGCCCCTGATGTTCCATCACAAAACCAATCGCCGAACCATGCGCCCCGCAACTGAAACAATGATAAAACTGCTTGGTCGGACTGACCGAAAACGACGGTGTTTTTTCCTTGTGGAACGGGCAACACGCCATATAGTTCGCCCCACCTTTTTTCAGCGGGACCTGTTCGTCGATGATGTCGACAATATCGGTTTTGGCCAGAAGTTCGTCAATGAAGTCGGATGGAATCATAGTTTGGCGGGGCGGATGCCTGTTTTTAGTTTGGACGGTATCAAATCGGGAGTTTTCGGATTGTCGGTCGGATACGGTGATTCAGGCAAAATGCCGTCTGAAGCCGGAAACCGGATGTTCAGACGGCATTTGCGTTCAAACGCTTAAGCCAATTTGCCGTGGCATTGTTTGTATTTCAAACCGCTGCCGCAGGGGCAGGGGTCGTTGCGGTGGACGATTTGCCCCCGCGCTTCCAAGGCTTCGGGGCTGAAATCCGTCCCATCGGGATTAAAGGCTTCGGTAACCAGATCGGTTTGCGATTGCCCCAAAAGTTCTTCCATATCGGGGGATTCCGAATGGATAGATTGGATGTTGCCGACGGGTTGCTCTTCAACCGCCGCGACAGGGTTTTGTTCGATTTGAACCGAAGTAAGCAGGGAGGCAATATGGAATTTGATGCCGTTCCACAGGTCTTGGAACATGGTAAAGGCTTCGCGTTTGTATTCCTGCTTCGGATTTTTCTGGGCATAGCTGCGCAGGTGTATGCCTTGGCGCAGGTAGTCCATAGCGGCGAGGTGTTCGCGCCATTGGTTGTCGATGACCTGCAACATCACGTTGCGCTCAAAATCAGCCATTGCCTGCTTGCCGACCAGTTCGGTTTTGGCGGCATATTCGTTTTCGATGCGTTCGATCAGGCGCTCTTTGATGTCTTGACCGTCAATTGTATTGTCTGCTTTCAGCCAGGACTGAATGTCTTCGTGCAGTCTGAATTCGGCAGCCAGACGGTTTTCCAGAGTCGGAATGTCCCATTGTTCTTCCATGCTGTCCGGCGGCATATATATGTCTACAAGTCCGCCGATGACATCAAAACGGATTTCCTTCATCAGGTCGCTGATGTCTTTGCTGGTTAAAATTTCGTTGCGTTGGCTGTAAATGACTTTACGTTGCTCGTTGGCGACGTCGTCGTATTCCAAAACCTGTTTGCGCATATCGAAGTTTCTGCCTTCGACTTTGCGTTGCGCGCCTTCGATTTGACGCGTCAGCAGGTTGTGTTCGATGGCGACGCCGCGTTCGGGTGCAAGGCGGTTGAGGATGGCGGCGGCACGGTCGAGCGCGAAGAGGCGCAGCAATGGGTCTTCAAACGAGAGGTAGAAACGGCTGGATCCGGGGTCGCCCTGACGGCCGGAGCGTCCGCGCAACTGGTTGTCGATACGGCGGCTTTCGTGGCGTTCCGTACCGATGATGTGCAGGCCGCCTGCTTCCATAACCTTGTCGTGTTCTGCCTGCCAGCCGTTTTCGAGTGCGGCGATTTGTGCCTGTTTCTCTTCGTCACTCAAGGTTTCGTCGGCGCGGATGGCATCGGTTTGGTGCTTCAGGTTGCCGCCTAAAACGATATCCGTACCGCGTCCCGCCATATTGGTGGCGACGGTAATGGCACCGACTTTACCGGCTTGGGCGACAATCAGGGCTTCGCGTTCGTGTTCTTTGGCGTTGAGGACGTTGTGCGGCAGTCCGGCTTTTTGCAGAAGGTGGGAGACCAGTTCGGAGTTTTCGATGCTGGTCGTACCGACGAGGACGGGCTGCCCGCGTTTGTGGCATTCCTCGATGTCTTTGACGACGGCTTCGAATTTTTCTTCGGCGGAACGGAAAATCTGGTCGTTGAAGTCTTTGCGCTGTACGGGGCGGTTGGTCGGGATAATGACGGTTTCGAGGTTGTAGATGCTTTGGAACTCGAAAGCCTCGGTATCTGCCGTACCAGTCATACCGGAGAGCTTGGTGTACAGGCGGAAATAGTTTTGGAAGGTAATAGATGCAAGCGTTTGGTTTTCGCGTTTGATTTCCACGCCTTCTTTGGCTTCCACGGCTTGATGCAGGCCTTCGGACCAGCGGCGGCCGGACATCAGACGGCCTGTAAATTCGTCAACGATGACGATTTCGCCGTCTTGGATAACGTAATGTTGGTCTTTGTGGAACAGTGAGTGCGCGCGCAGGGCAGCCATAAGGTGGTGCATCAGGGAGATATTTGCCGCCGAGTACAGTGAGTCGTTTTCTGCCAGCAGCCCCATTTGGGTCAGGATTTGTTCGGCGTGTTCGTGACCTGCTTCGCTCAGGATGACCTGATGTGCCTTTTCGTCGACCCAATAGTCGCCTTCGCCTTCTTCTGTCTCTTGACGGACGAGGTGGGGCGGAACGGTGTTCATGATTTGGTAGAGCTGGATATTGTCGTCCGCCTGACCGGAAATAATCAGCGGGGTGCGCGCTTCGTCAATTAAGATGGAGTCCACTTCGTCAACGACGGCGAAATTCAATTCGCGCTGCACTTTGTCGTATTGGTCGGTAACCATATTGTCGCGCAGGTAGTCGAAGCCGAATTCATTATTGGTGCCGTAGGTGATATCGGCGGCATAGGCGTTTTGACGGTCGAACGGCTGCATGTCTGAAATAATCACGCCCACGGTAAGGCCGAGGAAATTATAGAGGGGCTCCATGATGCCCGCATCGCGTGAGGCAAGGTAGTCGTTGACGGTTACGACGTGTACGCCTTTGCCGGCAAGTGCGTTGAGATAGACGGCAAGGGTGGCGACCAAGGTTTTACCTTCGCCGGTACGCATTTCGGCGATTTTACCGTTGTGCAGCACCATGCCGCCGATCAGTTGCACGTCGAAGTGGCGCATGCCGAGCACGCGGCGGGATGCTTCGCGGCAGACGGCGAAGGCTTCGACCAAGATGTCGTCCAGAGTCTGTCCGTCGGCCAGGCGTTGTTTGAATTCGGCTGTTTTGGCCTGTAAATCCGCATCGCTCAAGGCTTTCATTTGTTCTTCGAGTGCGTTGATTTTGACAACGGATTTGCGGTATTGTTTGAGCAGCCTATCGTTGCGGCTGCCGAAAATTTTCTTAGCGATGTTTGTCAGCATGAATAATTCCTACGCCTGATATAATAGTGGGCGAAAACGTAATTTTAACACAAGCGGTTGCGTAAAGTGCTAATGCCGTCTGAAATAAAGGCGCGTTTGCGGTATTTCAATCTTTCGGGGTGTGGGTTTTATGAATCTGGAACATCTGGGCAGGCAGGATTCACTGCTTTCGGAGCTTTTGAAACAGGCGGAGAAATGGCGGCGTTTGGATGCTGCGGTAAAAAAATTGCTTCCCCTTAATCTGCATCCGCACTTTCAGACGGCATGTATTGAAGACGGCGAACTTGTCCTTTTGGCGGCAAACAATATGGCGGCATCGCGTTTGAAGATGATTGTGCCGTCGGTTCTGCCGCAATTGGCCGGTTTGGATGAGGCAATACGGTCTGTTTCGGTTAAGGTTGTACCGAAGCCGGAAAGTCGACCGAAAACGAATAATTTACACTTGAGCAAAGCTGCATTGGAAAGTTTTGATTCGGCAGCAGCCAAGCTGGAAAAGCGACATCCTGAATTGGCAGAAGCTTTGGCGGAATTGGTCAGGAAACACGGTGCATAAAATTTACTTTCGGAAATTGTAAATTTAAGTTAATTCTCGAAGTAAAATGGTGGTTAACCTAATACTAAATACATAGTCTTAAGGTGAGTATTCTTGGTTTTTGGGTAAACTGGTGTAAACTTATAAACAGGCTTTGATTTCAAGTAAAGTTTGTAGCAAAATACCGTACTGAGACATCTGTTTATGCAATCGTTGCCATGCTTTTTTAAGGTTTGTTAATATCGGTTGCATTTTAATTTTCGTAAAATTTAACACAATTTCATCAATTGGAGATTTGTTATGAAAGCTTATCTGGCTCTGATTTCTGCTGCCGTTATCGGTTTGGCTGCCTGCTCTCAAGAACCTGCCGCACCTGCTGCCGAGGCTCCTGCAGCTTCTGAGGCTCCTGCTGCCGAAGCACCTGCGGCCTCTGAGGCTGCACCGGCTGACACCGCAGCCGCACCTGCCGCCGGCAACTGTGCAACTACTGTTGAAGCCAACGACAATATGCAGTTCAACACCAAAGACATCCAAGTCAGCAAGGCTTGTAAAGAGTTCACCATCACTCTGAAACATACCGGTACGCAACCCAAAGCCAGCATGGGTCACAACCTCGTGATTGCCAAAGCTGAAGACATGGACGGCGTATTTAAAGACGGCGTAGGTGCTGCCGATACCGATTATGTTAAACCTGATGATGCACGCGTTGTTGCCCACACCAAACTGATTGGCGGCGGCGAAGAAGCTTCCCTGACTCTGGATCCTGCTAAATTGGCCGGCGGCGAATATAAATTCGCTTGTACCTTCCCAGGTCACGGTGCTTTGATGAACGGTAAAGTTACTTTGGTTGACTAATCCGTCTAAAGCTTGAAAACAGACAGCCTGCCTTGTGCAGGCTGTTTTGTTATAATCTGGAAACGTTAATTTAAGAATAAAACCTAAAAACCATGAATCCGTTTGAAACCAAAAGCGTTACCTTTGCCGAACCGATTGAAATGCTGTATGCCTGCCACGGCAAAGTGCGCCGTTTCTGCGGACAAGTCGCCATGCTGTCGGACTATATCGCCGAAAACGGCTGCAATCAGATTGTTTTGCAAACCATCCGCCAAATCGCCCAGTATTTTAATGTTGCCGCGCCGCTGCACCATGAAGACGAAGAAGAAAACTTTTTCCCGCTCCTGCTGCAATATGCGCCGCAAGCACGTGAAGGTGTGGACGAGCTTTTGCGCCAACATATCGGGCTGCACGACAACTGGGCGGCTGTTTCCGCCGAATTTGCCAAGCTCGAAGCAGACAATGCTTATGTTCCCGATGCGGAAGCGTTCAAACGTTTTGTGGCGGGATATGATGTTCATTTGGCGATTGAAGAGCCGCTGTTTGATATGGGCAACACCTTTATCCCAAAAGAAAAACTGACCGAAATCGGCGAAATCATGGCGGCGCGCAGGCGCAGATAAGGTCGTTTGCAGATTGCCGTTTCTTCAAACAAAGGTTGTCTGAAAACTTGAAAACAGATTTTCAGACGGCCTCAGTATCCCCCGTAACACAACCACGTCGTCTGAAAAGGAAGCCAACCATGCTGACCCCGAAAAGCTGCGATTTGTTCAATATCCCGTTTTTCCAGTTTGCCCAGCTCAAGAAATACCAGCCCGAAAGCATTCCGCAAATCAAAGCCGATTACAAGGAAAACTGGCAGATATGGCAGCAGTTGATACAGCAGGTTGCCGCCGAATTGGGCGAACCTTTCGCCCCGCCGCATATCGAACGCTGGTGTAACGGCTGGCAGGTGCGCGCCCATTTCTTTGCCTATTTCAAATACGCCCAATACAAGAACTCTGCTGCCATCCTGTCGATACTACTTAACCGCCGCCGTTTGAGCGTCAGCTTGGATTGGCACTGCTACAAAGCCGACGTGTCGCCGATTGCACTGCCGGAATACAACCGCTGGCTGGATGATTTCGATACCGACAAATACGCCGCATTCGATATGTGGCACGGCGCGGAAAGCGAATACGACGACTACCGCACCGTCGCGCAGCAAAATGAATCCGACCGAAGGTTGCAAAACGACGAAGACTTTTTCTGCATCGGCAAACACATCGAACGCGACGATTTGGGCAAGCAGGATGTCGTGAAATGGATAGCGGAAACGGTGGAAGATTTGCTGCCGCTTTACGAAGCGTGTCATGGTGCTTGACCTGAAGAACCCGCTTCGCTATCGTTAGCCCGTTCCATTCAACATCAAATGCCGTCTGAAACTCCGTTCAGACGGCATCTCAAACAGAAAAGCCGAAAAATGACCGAAATCCGATCCCTAGAACTCGCCAAAGCGTTGATTTCCCGCCCGTCCGTTACGCCGGATGACCAAAATTGCCAAAAACTCCTTGCCGAACGCCTGCACAAAATCGGTTTTGCAGCTGAAGAACTCCATTTCGGCGACACCAAAAACATCTGGTTGCGACGCGGCACGAAAGCTCCCGTCGTCTGTTTTGCCGGGCATACCGACGTTGTGCCGACAGGCCCTGTTGAAAAATGGGATTCGCCCCCGTTCGAGCCGACCGAACGCGACGGAAGATTATACGGGCGCGGCGCGGCGGACATGAAAACCAGCATCGCCTGCTTCGTTACCGCCTGCGAACGCTTTGTTGCCGAACACCCCGACCATCAAGGCAGCATCGCGCTCCTGATCACTTCCGACGAAGAGGGCAACGCGCTGGACGGTACGACCAAAGTCGTCGATGTATTGAAAGCGCGCAGCGAGTTGATTGATTACTGTATCGTCGGCGAACCGACCGCTGTGGACAAATTGGGCGATATGATTAAAAACGGCCGACGCGGCTCGCTGTCGGGCAACCTGACCGTCAAAGGTAAGCAAGGCCATATTGCCTATCCGCATTTGGCAATCAATCCCGTGCATACTTTTGCCCCGGCCTTGTTAGAGCTGACGCAGGAAGTCTGGGACGAAGGCAACGAATACTTCCCGCCGACCAGCTTTCAAATTTCCAATATCAACGGTGGCACAGGCGCGACCAATGTCATTCCAGGCGAGCTGAGCGTCAAATTCAATTTCCGCTTCTCCACCGAGTCCACCGAAGCAGGGCTGAAACAACGCGTCCACGCCGTTTTGGACAAACACGGCGTGCAATACGATTTGCAGTGGTCGTGTTCGGGCCAGCCCTTTCTGACCCACGCGGGCAAACTGACCGACGTGGCACGCGCCGCCATTGCCGAAACCTGCGGCGTAGAGACCGAATTGTCCACCACCGGCGGCACTTCGGACGGACGCTTCATTAAAGCCATTGCGAAAGAACTCATCGAATTAGGCCCGTCCAATGCCACCATCCACCAAATCAACGAAAACGTGCGGCTGGACGATATTCCGAAGCTGTCGGCGGTGTATGAGGGGATATTGGCGCGCTTGTTGGCTGAAAAGGCCGTCTGAAAAGAAGATGGGCTGTCGGATACGGATATCCGACCATTTGATTAGACCTAACGTGAGTTTGAGATAACGCATTGATTTTTATGTAGGGCGATTTATTTAAACGGCAATCCATTCCTTCTCCCGTGGGAGAGGGCTAGGGAGAGGGCATTGGGTCAGCAACGGACATATTGCCTGTATCTGCCCCGTTTTACCCTCTTTCCAACCCTCCCCTACAGGGGAGGGAGCAAATTGCAGGCACGCCGATGGAATATGGTTGAAACCCGGCCTTTCAGGACAGTAGAATTTTGGTTTATTTTTTGGGAAGTAACCCCTTCCAAATCAGGGTAAACAGGGCTGCGCCTTTATGTGCAGCCCTGTGTGTTGGAACCATTGAGGAATATAACCGTGCCGTCAAATTACTTTCATACGCGCGAACGATTGGGTGCTTTAGGCGGCATCGTGCAACACCATACCGCCTTGTACCGCAGCGTGGCGGTATATGAACCGGCTGTGCTTATCGTGCGGCGCGGATGTAAGAAGTTGCGGTGGGTGGGGCGCGAATTGAGGATTGCGGCGGGTGAGGCGGTCGCGTTGGCAGGCGGACAGACGTTTGACGTCATCAATATTCCCGATTCAGACGGCCTCTATCAGGCGCAATGGATTGCTTTCGAACAGGAAACCGTAGAAAGGTTTGCCGCACAATACGGGACGGCGCAGGCAGTGTGCGATGCGGTGAAGCTGCCGCATCCCGGGCGGATGAACGCGGCGTTTGATTATGCGGCTGCGGTACTGGCGGATGAAGAAGTGCCGCACAATGCGGCGGAGGCCGCGCTTTGCGGCGTGTTGGCGTGGTTGCAGCATGACGGCATCGGTTTTACCGTGTACGAAGGCGTCAACCTGATGCGGCAAATCCGCAAACTGATTACCGCCGATATGGCTGCGGACTGGTCGTCGGCGATGCTGGCGCAGCGGCTTAATTGCAGCGAAGCCGCGTTGCGGCGGCGGTTGGCGCGGCAGGATACGAATTTCCGTACGCTGCTGACGGATGTGCGCATGATGCGCGCGCTGACGCTGTTGCAGGTTACGCAATGGCCGGTGGCGCAGATTGCCGGCGCGGTCGGCTATGACTGCCCGTCCCGTTTCAGCGCGCGCTTCAAAGAGCGGTTCGGTTGCGTACCGTCGGCGGTCCGCTCGGAAGCGGAGCAGGCGGCATATCGGCGCACGGGGCAGGTCAGCGTCGGTGTTCGACCGTGAATTTTGCTTCGCCCAAGCTGTTTGCCTTAGTGAAGAAGCCGACCAGCGCGGGTGTGGATTCGGCGGTAATGTTCGGCAGCTTGGCGACTTTTAGCGCGGTGAGCGTGAATTCGTAGCGGTGTTCCCTGCCTTCGGGCGGACACGCGCCGCCGTAGCCCGGCGTGCCGAAGTCTGTGCGGGTTTGCAGCGCGCCTTTGGGCAGCCTGCCGCCTTGCGCGGTAATGCCTGCGGGCAGGCGGCGGACATCGGCGGGAATGTCGGCGACCACCCAATGCATCCAGCCCAGGCCGGTCGGCGCGTCTTTATCGTAAACGGTCAGGACGAAACTTTTTGTCCCGGCGGGCGGATTTTTCCACGACAGCGCGGGCGAAGCATTGCCGCCCGAACAGCCAAATCCGTAAGGCGCGCTCAAAAGCTGGTTTTGCGTGAAGCCGCCGTCTTCGGACGGGTTGTCGAATTGCAGCGTGAATGCGCCCCCGGCAAAGGCAGCGGTTGAAAAAGCCAGCAGTACGGCGGAGAGAATGCGGGTTTGCATAGATGATTCCTTTGCTTGATGAATAAGTGGATTCATTATAGGCTGTCAACGGCGGCAGGAATGTGCCGAAACGGTTGGATGATGTGCCGAAATGCGCAAATGCAAAAATCGTGGTTTCAGACGAGCCTTTGAAGGCCGTCTGAAATTTTTCATAGGGCGACGCTTTATGTGTCGTCCTGTGTGTTGAAACATTCCTTTCCCTGAGGCTTTAGAAATATCGAATATTTAGGCATTGCCGCAACCTAACCCTCAAGATTTACGTCGTAGCCCGTTCCTGCATCAGCGTGCGGGAATGGCGAAAATTGGGAATTTTGCCGTCAAATCCATGATAGAGATACGGAGCAAACGAATGATTACCCTGCCTTCCTTAAACAATCTGCCGTCAAAATGGGATGAAATCCGCCATTGGCTCGAAACCCAAGTTTTTGAGTGCGAAGTTATGCCGTATCCCAATCTGACGGAACACGAAGCCAAGCAGTTCGAGCAGGATTTTATCGACTGTATCGGCTGCACGCCCGAAGAATATGTCCGCATCCACCGAGCCATCCGTCTGTTGGAAGCGCGTTATCCCGACAGCTTGAACGAACTGACCTCCGCCGCCATTGCCACGCCTTTGGGCGAGATGCTGGCGGTGTTCGGCAGTAGGGGTTTGTGTCTGCTGGAATTTGTCGGGCAGAAGCATATGGAGCAGGAAATTACCGCCGTCCAAAAAGCCTTGCGCGGGCAGTTTGTGTTTCGGGAGGATGAGCGGACGCAACTTTTGCGGCAGGAATTGGACTTGTATTTCCAATGCCGTCTGAAAACTTTTGCCACGCCCTTGGAAATGATTGGTACGGCGTTTCAAAAACAGGCGTGGGACGCACTTTTGGCGATTCCTTACGGCGAAACGCGCAGTTATAAGGAGCAGGCGCAGCGTTTGGGCAACCCCAAAGCCGTCCGCGCCGTTGCCGCCGCCAACGGGCAGAACAAGGTGTCCATTCTGATTCCCTGCCACCGCGTCATCGGCAGCGACGGCAAACTGACCGGCTACGCAGGTGGGTTGAACCGCAAACAGTTTTTACTGGCTTTGGAACGCGACGAAGTTCAGACGGCATTGTTTTAAGCGGGGAAATGCAGAACGGCTCATCGGGCTTAAATATGGTGTGATGACGGCTGTGGAAATTCATACAACGGCAATCCTTTTAAGGCATCGGTCTTAATGTCTTTCTGATTCATATGCTTGTCGTTTTGTCGCCCATTTTTCCAAAATTAAGGATTGACACATTTTTTCCGGACGCTATAATACGCCCCATTCCCCGATAGCTCAGTCGGTAGAGCGACGGACTGTTAATCCGCAGGTCCCTGGTTCGAGCCCAGGTCGGGGAGCCAAAATTCTAAAGCCTGAACATGATTGTTCAGGCTTTTTCATATTTGCACGTCCGGTGTTCGGAATGCGGCAAGATAGGTTTTCCAACGGTTTCGCGGTAAAATTCTGCTTGTCTGATTTCGGTTTCTTGTTATGTCCATCAAAATCCTGATTATTTCCCCCAGTTGGATAGGCGACTGCGTGATGACCCAGCCCTTGTTCCGCCGTTTGAAGGAACTTCATCCAGGTTGCACGATTGATGTGTTCGCGCCGAAGTGGTCGATGGCGGTGTTCGAGCGTATGCCGGAAGTGAATGAAATTCTTGAGAATCCGTTCGGACACGGTGCGTTGGAGTTGAAACGCCGCTGGCGGGTCGGCAGGGATTTGGGGCGGCGCGGATACGATCAGGTTATCGTGTTGCCCGGTTCTTTGAAATCGGCAATCATCGCGTTGGCAACGGGTATCGCCAAAAGGACGGGTTATGTCGGCGAAAGCCGTTATTTTCTGTTGAACGATATACGCAGGCTGGATAAGGAACGTCTGCCTTTGATGGTGGATAGATATACGGCTCTTGCGCATCAGAGTCAGAAAGATTTTGACGGGTGTTCAGGATTTCCTAAGTTTTCCATTGATGAACGGCAGAGGAAAATTTCTGTCGAAACCTTTGGCTTGGATATTGGAAAGCCTGTTTTGGCTTTTTGTCCGGGTGCGGAATTCGGACCGGCAAAGCGTTGGCCGGCAAAGCATTTTGCCGAGTTGGGCAAACATTATTCGGCGGCGGGTTGGCAGGTTTGGCTGTTCGGTTCGCAAAAAGATGATGAAATTGCCGAGGAAATCAACCGCCTTTCAGACGGCATATGTGTGAATTTATGCGGAAAGACCGATTTGTCGCAGGCAATGGATTTGCTGTCGTTGGCGGACACGGTCGTGTGCAACGACAGCGGGCTGATGCACTTGGCGGCAGCTTTGGGCAGAAAGGTAGTGGCGGTTTACGGTTCTTCCAGCCCGACGCATACGCCACCTTTGAGCGACAGGGCGAAAATCGTCAGCCTGCACTTGGAATGTTCGCCCTGTTTCAAACGAGAATGTCCACTAGGGCATACAGACTGCCTCAACAGGCTGTATCCCGAGAAGATTGTGCAGGCGGTTGAAGAGGCGGTATGATGTTTTTGTTTTCTAATTTTGCCCGGCGGCGGCTGATTATTGATAGGGGTGTTTATGGCTATTGCGAATAATAAAAAAGCATTTCACGATTTTTTTATTGAAGACCGGATTGAAGCCGGTTTGGTATTGGAAGGCTGGGAAGTCAAAGCAATCCGCGCCGCGCGCGTACAGCTTAAAGAGAGTTATATTTATTGGAAAAAAGATGCGTTTTATCTGGTTGGCTGCCATATTACCGCGTTGCCTACGGCTTCGACACACATCAAACCTGATGCCACGCGCCCGCGCAAGCTGTTGTTAAAACAATCGGAAATCAACAAATTAATCGGCAAAACCGAACGTGCAGGTTACACTATTGTGCCGCTGGATTTGCATTTTTTGCGCGGAAAAATCAAGATGGAAATCGGTTTGGCAAAAGGTAAGAAACAGCACGATAAACGACAGAGTATGAAGGAAGCCGACTGGAAACGTGAAAAACAGCGGTTGATTAAGCATACGCGCTGATGGGGGGATGCGGTTTCAGACGGCATTTGAACAATGGTGTTGAAATACGAAACGGAAAAACAGGGCGGTTGCCCTGTTTTCTATTTGCGTAAAAGATGCGGATGACGGGAAGCGGAAAAACGGAAATGCCCGTCTTTGGCGAAATCGTAAACGTTGCTGATTGCCCTGATATGGTGGGGTGGTTCTTTTCCTTGTTTCAGACATTCGCGCGCTATTCTCCGTAATTTCTGGTTGGCAAGGCGTTTGTCCTGTTTTTCGCTGACTGCCGTGGTTATAGGGGAAAAGGGGTGTTTTCTGTAACTTTTACTCATGATGGTCTCCCAGGTTGAAATACCTAGGTTTCCTTGAGTGCGATTCCGTACTTTGTCTTCATTAAAGTTTCCGTGGTGTTTGAAATATATTTAGTAAATGCTGACCAGTACATTGCTATTTGAATGCCGGGCGGTTTTGTAAAAATTGCCGATTTTGTAAAAGTAGTCGGTAATTTCTTCTTTTATATCATCAATTTCATCTTCATAATCCCAAATGTCGGGGTAGATATGATGCTCTTTGCACACCTGCATACTGAAATGCTCCATTGCGCTTTTTATGTCGAAGCCTTCCAAAGCTGAGATGATTTCATGGATTTGGGCGGATTCGATATAAGCGGCGTATCCGTCGTCGTCCGAAATGGGTGCCGTTCCGACGATTGATTCGGATAACAGATTGCCCTTTAAGGGATTTTCTGCACTTGTTCCGGTCAGTACAAAATGCAAAACATCCCACATTTTATCGATGTCGAGGCAGACGGCAGCCTCATCCTCTAAATCTTCCAGTTCTTCAAACAATTCTTGCCATTCGGTATCGGTGTTTTTAAGCAAAGCCAGTTTTTCATTATCGACCAGTTGATAGGTTGCTGTCATTCCCATGATATTTCCTATAATTTCATTTTGAATCAGTTATTTATGGAAGAAGTTTGCCCGGGTTCATGATGTTATATGGATCAAGGTGTTGTTTGATGCTTTTCATCAGGGCAATTTCGGCAGGTGTGCGTACTTTGTCCAGCCACTGTTTTTTGATGATACCTATGCCGTGTTCTGCGGCAACTGTACCATTGCAGGCAAGAACGTTGCAATAGACTGTGCTGTTGATGTCGTTTTCGTAACGATAGACTTCATTGCTGAGGATTTCGGGCAGAAAAGTATTGTAGTGCAGGCTGCCGTCGCCCAGATGTCCGAAGCAGACGATTTGTATGCCTTTGAAATTTTGTTCCAAATCTTTGGCGCACCGGCGGACAAAGTCGGCAACGCGCCCGATAGGGACGGCAATATCGTGTTTGATGCTGGTGCCCAGTTTGCGTTGCGATGCGGAGATGTTTTCGCGCAACGCCCACATATTGATACGTTCTTGTTCGCTTTGTGCCAATACGCTGTCGGTAAAGCCTTTTTCATATAGGAATTCGGCAAGTTGCCCGTTAAGGCTGTCGTTTGGCAGTGAATCGGTCAATTCAAGCAGGATGTGCCATTCTGAGTGTGTCGGCAGGGGGAGATTGCTGAATTCGGAGGACAACTCGGCAGTAAAACGGCTGATCAGCTCAAAACTGCATAGGCGTTCGGCAAAGTGTGCTTGGGTTTCGGTCAGCAGGCGGACTGCGGATTCGATGTCGGGTATGCCGACCCATGCGGTTGCTTTGTCTAAGGGGTTGGCAAACAGCTTGAGCGTGGCTGCAGTGATAATGCCCAGTGTGCCTTCGCTGCCGATAAACAGATGGCGCAGGTCGTAGCCGGTGGTGTTTTTATGCAGGGGATAGAGATGGGAAACCAGTTCGCCGTTGGGGAGGACGACTTCCAAACCGATAACCAGGTCGCGCATTGTGCCGTAGCGTAATACGTTCAAACCTCCGGCATTGCAGGCGATGTTGCCGCCGATTTGGCACGAGCCTTCGCTGGCGAGGCTGAGTGGAAACAGCCTGTTTGAGGCTTCGGCTGCCTGTTGGACGGTTTGGAGTACGGAACCTGCTTCGACGGTTATGCAGTTGTCTGACAAATTGATGCTGCGGATGCGGTTGAGTTTGGAAAGGTTCAGCAATACGCCGTTTTCCGATACTGCCGCGCCGCACAAACCGGTATTGCCGCCTTGAGGAGTTACCGAAATATGGTGTTGGTGGCAAAAGCGCATTATGGTTTGAACGCTTTCAACGCTGCGCGGCTGCAAAATGATGTCTGGTGCAGACGTAAAACGGTTGCGTTGATCTTTTAAAAGTATCGGGGAAGGCTCAATGATTTCGTCTGCCGGAAGGAGTTGGGAAAATTCGGTATGCAGGTCAATCATGTTTTTGGGAAAAAGAGTGGAGATTGAGAAATAGGATTAAATGCGTCTGGAAAATTAAAAAAGCAGGATACGCAAAGTATCCTGCTTTTTTGCAAGCAGAAAATGCTTATTTTGCAGCTTCAGAAGCAGGAGCTTCAGAAGCAGCAGCCTCGGCAGCAGGAGCTTCAGCAGCAGGAGCTTCGGAAGCAGCAGCTTCGGCAGCAGGGGCTTCAGCGGCAGGAGCCTCGGAAGCAGGAGCTTCAGAAGCAGCGGCCTCAGAGGCAGGAGCTTCGGAAGCAGGAGCTTCAGCAGCTTTTTCTCCGCCGCAGGCGGCCAGAGCCAA
The DNA here is from genome assembly GCF_943181435.1 of Neisseria sp. Marseille-Q6792. The sequence continues at coordinate 897,516 of NZ_OW969598.1, read as the reverse complement.
AGACAACAAAGCAGCAGCAAACAGGGATTTTTTCATTTTAGTAACCTTTAAAATCAATTTAAATTATTGAAACAAACCGGTCTTCATTGACCGTACTACAAACTGGGTTGGAAATTCATTGCTGAATTTCGCGTAATTATGCACCATGAAATAAGGGATTGCAATGTCGTAAAAAATGCTAAGTAAAGATTGAATGAAAAGTTTTTAGGTAGGGAGAGTGATAAATCCTGTAAAACAACTGCCTCATTGAAAGCCTGATGGTCAGGAATATTATATAGATTGATATAATTCAGTATGTTGTATGATTTATCGGGGCATGACAGGGGGAGTGGCGGATGAAAAGAGCGGTATTTATTCCATGTTGCGCAAAAACAACATAATAATAAAATAACAAAACTTTACATTTTGACAGGCGGAGAATAGTCTGTGAATAGGTTAATGGTAATCGACGGGGGAGAGGGTTGTGTTAGAATTCGCCTGTAATCAATCTGCTGTTCCCGAAAGGATAAATATGGCTATCGTGAAAAATTCCGTCGTTTCTCTGCATTATGAAATGTATGATGTCAACAATCAGCTTCTGGATAAGACTGAAGAACCGATTGTGTATTTACATGGTGGTTATGACGGTATTTTCCCTTTGGTGGAAGAGGCGTTGCACGGCAAGGATGTCGGCGATACGGTAGATGTGGTGCTTTCGCCAGATGATGCGTTCGGCGAGCAGGAGCCGGATTTGGTGCGTATCGAAGATGTCGGCGTGTTCCCTGTGGAGGTCGAAGTCGGCATGATGTTTGAAGCTGACGATCCGGAAACCGGCGAAGTTATTATCTACCGTGTAACCGATGTTGCCGACGGAAAGGCGGTAGTGGACGGCAACCATCCTTTGGCCGGTATGAAAATCCGTTTTAAGGCTACGGTTGAAAGTGTGCGCGATGCATCTGATGAGGAAATCGCACACGGACATGTCCATGGCCCGCACGGTCATCACCATCATTGATGTGCCGGCAACTTGTCGATATTGGATGCCGTTTGAAAATGGTTTGCTCCGTTTCAGACGGCATTTTTCCGTATGGGGGTTAAATTATGTCGGTTGGGCATTATGAGAATTTTCCTGTCGGCTCATTGATTTTGCCGCGCAGGTTAAGAAAGCCGGTCCATGCTGTATATGCGTTTGCACGGACTGCGGACGATATGGCGGATGAGGGAGATTTTCCGATTGAGGAGAGGTTGGAAAATTTGGACGTATTGCGGCGCGAGTTGGATGTGTTGGCATCCGGCGGACAGTCTGCACATCCTTTGATTGCCCGATTGGATGCCGAGGCTGTTAGACCGTTTGGTTTGGATTTACAGCCGTTTTATGATTTGCTTTCTGCATTTTCTCAGGATGTGGTTAAAACAAGGTATGAAAATTTCGGCGAACTGGTCGATTATTGCCGGCGTTCTGCCAATCCTGTCGGACGCATCATGTTGGCCTTATACGGAAAAACAGATGCGGTGAGCGTGGCGCAAAGCGACGGTATCTGCACGGCTTTGCAGCTTGTGAATTTTTGGCAGGATGTGGCTGTCGATTGGCGTAAAGGGCGTGTCTATATCCCTCAGGACGATTTGCTGAAATTTGGTGTTGCTGAAGAACAGATTGCGGCAGGCAGGGCGGATGCGGCGTTTCAACGTCTGATGGCCTTCCAATGCCGACGCGCATTCCGTATGTTGAGGGCCGGTTCCCCCTTGGCAAAGGAATTAAAGGGGCGTATCGGTTTGGAACTTCGTATGATTGTGTTGGGTGCGCAGATGATTTTGCAGAAACTGGATGCGTGTCGATATGATGTGTTTGCCCAGCGTCCCCTTTTGGACAAGAAAGATTGGCTGATTATGTTGAAACGTGCGGTATGGCGATAAGGCGGCATATTCAAACCGATATGCCGTCTGAAAAGGTCTGTTCGGTTTCAGACGGCATATTGTAACCGGTTCGATGCTCCTAGGAGATTTCGTGAGGGTTGGGTCTGGCATTGTCTTCAGCCCCCAAGCCGACAAGCCTGCGTAACCTGGTCATGTAGGCGTTGACATCCAATCCCGTTCCGTAGCGTTGCGCCGTCCATAAGGTTTCTGCCAAGGCCTCCATCATGTCGTGTTCGGCTTTGAGCCAGCCGTTTTTGGCACACAATGTTTTATGGATAGCATGTATCCCGTGCGGTTGGTCTATGCCTGCCTGTTCTTGGATGGAAAGGTGCAGCGACATGTGAAGAAACGGGTTGCTTTCTCCGTTTTCCGGCAGCCAGCAGGTATCCAGATGGTTTTCGATATGTTCGAGGTAACGGTGGTATTCGGGGTGTGCCTCGATAATGCGAAGAGCCTTTTGCTCTAATGCACTCAGCTGTAACGGGCGGAGGCGGTGTTCCCATACTTTGGCGAAAAATCGGCGGACATCGTGTGTATTTACATCATACATGGCGTATTATCAGGTAGGGTGTTTATAGGTTTGATCAATGGTGGTTTTACATAAATTAAATTCAGCAGTCAACCGCACCCTATATAATGTCGGAAACTTATCTGTCCGAAACGGGCTTAGTTATGAAAAAACTGATTTACTTTTTTACCTTATTTTTCGTTTTGTGCGGTCAGGCTTTTGCGCTGGACGCGAACGATTTGTTACCGCCGGAAAAGGCATTTGTGCCTCAGGTCAGCGTGACGGATGATGGTGTAAACGTCCGCTTCAAGATTGCCGACGGATACTATATGTATCAGGCAAAAATTATCGCGCAAACCGATCCCGCAGGTTTGTTGGGTCAGCCTTCGTTTGGCAAGGGCGAGGAAAAAGAAGATGAGTTTTTCGGCAAACAGACGGTTTTTCATCAAGAGGCTCTGGTTGCCTTCCCATATACCAAACCTGTCGGCAAGCCGTATAAATTGGTCTTGACCTATCAAGGGTGTGCGGAAGCAGGTGTATGCTATCCGCCTGTAGATACGGAACTCGACATTTCCGGCAACGGTGTTTATCAGGTTCAGAGTGATGAACCTGTATCGGCAAAAGACCGGTTCCTGCAAAAAGAACCTTCAGACGGTGAGCGTTCTACAAGTCCGAAAAATACTCCGGACAGCAGCCGTTTCAAACTGTCTTGGGATACGCTCAACGCCAATCTTTTGGCGTTTTTTCTCGCCGGTTTGGGCCTGAGCTTCACCGCCTGTATGTATCCTTTGCTTCCGATTGTTTCCAGCATCGTGGTCGGGGATAAAAAGGCGAGCAAGGCGCGGGCATTGGCATTGACTGTCGTTTATGTTCAGGGGTTGGCGTTGACTTACACATTGGTCGGTATTGTTGCCGGACTGACGGGCGCGCTGCTGACCGTATGGTTGCAGCAGGCTTGGGTGGTGTTGGCGGCATCGGCTTTAATGGTCATATTGGCGTTGTCCATGTTCGGCATGTTCAATATCCAACTGCCCAATGCCGTACAGTCATATTTTCAGAATCAAAGCAGCAGGCTTTCCGGCGGCAAGATAGTATCCGTTTTCGTAATGGGCATATTGTCCGCACTGATTGTCGGCCCGTGTGTCGCTCCGCCGCTGGCATTTGCTTTGGGTTACATCGGTCAGACGGGTGATGCTGTCCTCGGCGGTTTGGCACTTTATGTCTTGGCACTCGGTACCGGTGTACCGCTGATTATTATCGGTACATTCGGCGGACACATCCTCCCTAAAGCCGGCGACTGGATGAATGCCATCAAATACGCTTTCGGCTTTATCCTTTTGGCTGTAGCGGTTTATCTTGCCACACCGCATCTGCCTTATTATCTGGTAGTGGTGCTTTACACCCTTTTGATGCTGGTTCCGGCCTTTATGCTTTTGGGTAACGGACGCAAGCAGAAATGCCGTCTGAAAGCAGCGGCGTATGCATTTGGAGGCGTATTGTTGATAGGCGGCGCATGGTTTGGCTGGCAGAGTGCAAATGGGAAAACGACTGCACTTCACCATTTTCTGACGCTCAATCCGCCGTCTGAAGCAGGTAACCCTGCCGAACATGGAAAAATGTTTACCGATGTTGCGGCACTGAAAGTTGCAATGGCGGATGCATTGAAAGAATATCCCGATAAACCGGTTATCTTGGATTTTTATGCGGACTGGTGTATTTCCTGTAAAGAAATGGCGGCATATACACTCAATCAGCCGGAAGTCCATCAGGCAGTCGATATGGGACGATTCTTCCAAATCGATGTAACTGCCAACACGCCGGATCATCAGGCATTATTGAAAGAATACGGATTGTTCGGGCCGCCGGGTGTATTTGTCGTCCGCGCGGACGGCAGCCACAGCGAACCGCTGTTGGGGTTTGTCAAAGCAGACAAGTTTATCGAGTGGTATGAACGGAACCGTTAATCCGATTTTTACAATGCCGTCTGAAATTTCAGACGGCATTTTATTTGACAGGGCAATGCCCGCTATACACATGGAAACCGCCTGAAGATGTGAAAATTTTGTGTATAAGCCGGTTTGTCATTTGAAAATAAAGCAGAAAAAATAATTGATGGAAAAATAAGCAGTCAAGAGTAAACACAGGAAGTGTTTGCCGGTGTGTGTACCTTTTGTGGATAACTATCTTAAGAATATGTATTTTATAGAAAATAACGGGTTGATTAAAAAGTAGTCAGCTGCACGGTTTGAATGGGTGCCGAATTTTTAATACATTTTAGGCCAAATGGATCAAGAAAATCTAAAGGATTTTGGACATAAAAATACGGCGTGCTAGCACCTTCTAATCCAATCGGATCAGAATTTAGGTAACAAGCCGTTTCAGGATTATAGTAACGGAAACGGTTATACGCTAAGCCGTTTTCTTAGTTTTCTAAGCTTAAATTACCTGATTTCCATTCACTTAAAATAGTCTCGGCATCAAGTCCAAATATATCTGAAGTATTAGCTATTTCTGCTAATTTTTCTTGGCTAATTTCTGAAAAATTTTTACTAAATAATAAATAACTTGCAGCCCAATTTATGACGGAGCTTGACTTGCTATGTAACAAGACTTCTAAACTATCTATTTTATCAATAGAAAGAAGATAATTTTTAGCACTAACTATTTTCTTATAGCTACTGTTAGCTAATTTGTAGTTTCCTTCCAACGTTGCTTTTCCATGTATATCAGAATACTTTTCAAAATACTGAATAGCTTGAGATATATTATTAAACTTCATATTCCTACTCCTAAAATTTCTAACCAAATCGTTCAAGAGCTTTAATACCGTATTGATACTGTTCATTAAAATTTTTATTTTTCAACCAGTCTCTAACTCTCATAGATGTTCCACGACTAAGTGCCGATACCTTGAAGCTATCAAGTGTGTATTGTTTGGGCATTAGGGTAGAAAAAAACTGCCTCTGTTTCCAGAGGCAGTTTGCGTGCGGATTGAATCTTACAAACCGCTCAAGCGAGCGGTATCGTGTGCAATCATCAATTCTTCATTGGTCGGAATCACAACGGCAACGGCCGTGCTGTCGGCAGTCGTAATTACGCCTGCGTTACCGAAGCGTGCCTTCAGGTTGGCCTCGTGATCGGCTTTCAGACCGAGGAAGCCCAAGTAGCCGAGTACGCGCTCGCGGATGATTTCGGAGTTTTCGCCGATACCGCCGGTGAAGACGAGTACGTCCAGACCACCGGCAGCCACAGCCATGCTGCCGATGTATTTGGCGAGGCGGTAGATGAAGACGTCCAGGGCGAGTTTCGCGCCGGGATGGCCTTTACCGGATTCTTCTTCGATAGTGCGGCAGTCGTTGGACAGGCCGGACAAACCGAGCAGGCCGGATTTTTTGTTCAGCATCTCGGTTACTTCTTTGACGGACATGTCGGCATTATCGGCTAGGAAACCGAATACGGCAGGATCGATGTCGCCGCTGCGCGTACCCATTACGAGGCCTTCCAGCGGTGTCAGACCCATGCTGGTGTCGCGTGATTCGCCGTTGGCGACGGCGGTAATGGATGCGCCGTTACCCAGGTGGGCGATGACCATGCGCAGGTCTTTTTTGTCTTTGCCGAGGAAGCGTGCGGTTTCGTCGGCAACGAAGCGGTAGCTGGTACCGTGCGCGCCGTAGCGGCGCAGGCCGTATTTTTCATAGTATTCTTGCGGAATGGCGTATTTGTAGGCGTGTTCCGGCATGGTTTGGTGGAAGGCGGTGTCGAAAACGACGACGTTGGGCAGGCCTTTGAAAATGCTTTGTGCGGCACGCAGACCCAAGAGGTGGGCGGGGTTGTGCAGAGGGGCGAGCGGGATGCATTTTTCGATGCCGGCAATGACTTCGTCGTCAACGAGGATGGATTCGCTGTACAGTTCGCCGCCGCTGACGACGCGGTGGCCGATGGCACCGATGCGGCTGTCGAGGCCGTGGGCTTTGAGTTCTTCCATCAGGGCTTCGACTGCGCCGGTGTGGTCGGGCTTGGCAGACAGGTCGACTTTGTGTTTTTCGCCGTTTACTTTGAATGTGATGTACGCGTCGGGCAGGTTGAGTTTTTCGGCAAGGCAGCTGAGCAGGACTTCGCCGCTATTGTTATCTAAGACTGCACCTTTGAGGGACGAGCTGCCGCAGTTCAAAACCAAGATTAATTTTTGGGACATTTTCTAACTCCGGAAAGTTTCAGACGGCATGGGGGTCGGACCCGGATACTAACCAAGTCCCGTGCCGAATCCGTTTTGCTTTCCTTGACGGGAAAGTAGTGGGGCCGACTGAAACGGTTGATGAATAAAAACGCGTTATTTTATCAAAAAACCGTTGCGGCTGCTTGGCTTAATCGGGCGTTTGCGTGAAAATGGCGGAAGTTGGGTATTTTGATGGGGAAGGGAAAATATGCGGGATGCCGGTATTTTTCAAGGTTGCGGAGAGGATTCTTTGCGTTTTTCCCGTTCAAGCTGGTACATTCGCCCTGTTTTTAGTTGATGCCGTCTGAAAAAAGGCGGGTGGGGAATTTATGCATTATTTCAGTATTCATGACCAATCGGGACAGCATATAGGCTTCTTTGTTTTGCTTGCCGACAATGAATCGGAGGTGCGGCCGCAGAGCGGACGTTTTGCCGTTAAATTGGAAGATGGGGCGGGCAACCATGTCCTTTCGCCGTTTGCCCAGACGGAAGTTCCCCAATATTGGCGTGTCGTCAAAGACCGTATCGAGCTGTTTTTTGACGAAGTGGCTGTAGGGACTTTACGCAATGAGTATTTGAACGTGTCGGGGCAGACTTTTATTCTGACCGACCTGACCGGAGCGGTGTGATGGAAAGTATGTTTATTCTGGTGCCTATCAGCATTATTTTGGCATTTGTTATCGGCTGGTTTTTTTGGTGGTCGGGTAAAAACGGACAGTTTGACGACTTGGAAGGGCCTGCGCACCGCATTCTGATGGATGATGATTCAACAAGTAAACTGATTGAAAAAGAGAAGGAAAACGATGGACGCTAAAAAAGGCGGTTTGGGATTGGTCAAAAGCCGCCGTTTTGCCCCGCTTTTCGGCACGCAGTTTCTCGGCGCGTTCAACGACAATGTGTTCAAAACCGCGCTGTTTGTGATGATCAGCTTTTACGGTTTGGGAAAAAACGGCTTCCTGCCTGCAGGACAGATGTTGAATTTGGGGGCATTGCTGTTTATCCTGCCGTATTTCCTGTTTTCTGCACTGTCGGGACAGTTGAGCAATAAATTCGACAAGGCTGTTTTGGCACGTTGGGTCAAGGTGCTGGAAATCATCATTATGGCAGTGGCGGCATACGGGTTTTATATCCAGTCTGCCCCGCTACTCTTGCTCTGTTTGTTTTGCATGGGCGCGCAATCGACGCTGTTCGGCCCGCTGAAATACGCCATCCTGCCCGATTATCTCGACGGCAACGAGCTGATGATGGGAAACAGCCTGATTGAATCCGGTACGTTTGTCGCCATCCTGTTCGGTCAGATTTTGGGAACAGCGGTTGCCGGCGCGCCGCCTTGTATTGTCGGGATACTGGTTTTGCTGGTCGCCGTCGGAGGGACGATCAGCAGCCTGTTTATGCCGTCCGTACCCGCCAAAGCTGCCGATACCCAAATCGAGTGGAATATTGTCCGGGGTACAAAATCCCTGCTTCGTGAAACGGTGCGGTACAAACCCGTCTTTACCGCCATTATCGGTATTTCGTGGTTTTGGTTTGTCGGCGCGGTCTATACTACGCAACTGCCGACCTTTACCCAAATCCATTTGGGCGGCAACGACAATGTTTTCAACCTGATGCTTGCCCTGTTCTCCATCGGTATTGCAGCCGGTTCGGTACTGTGTGCCAAGTTCAGCAGGGAACGGCTGATGTTGGCTTGGGTAACGGTTGGTGCGTTCGGTTTGACGGTTTGTGGCCTGGTTTTGGTATGGCTGACGCACGGTCATCGTTTTGAAGGGCTGAACGGCATTTTCTGGTTCCTGTCGCAAGGATGGGCATACCCCGTCATGCTGGTGATGATGCTGATCGGCTTTTTCGGCGGCTTCTTCTCCGTCCCGCTCTATACTTGGCTGCAAACCGCCAGCAGTGAAACTTTCCGTGCCCACGCTGTTGCTGCCAACAATATCATTAACGGTATCTTTATGGTTTCCGCCGCCGTTTTGAGTGCGCTACTGCTGTTTTTGTTTGACAGCATTTCACTGCTGTATCTGATTGTCGCCTTGGGCAATATTCCGTTGGCGGTATTTTTGATTAAGCGCGAAAGGCGGTTTTTAGGCGCGGCGGCAATCAGGAAAAAACCTTGAATGCCGTCTGAAAAAATCGTCCCCGCAATACACAATCCGCCTGTCCAATGTTGTGAACACACTGTGAATAAGTGGGTTTGTGCATTGAAATGAAAACAGAAAAATACGCTGCCTAAAAAATAGTCAGCAGATGGAAAATTTGAAGAAAGAAGCAGATATGATTCAACGCCAAATCATCCTCGATACCGAAACCACCGGCCTGTATGCCGACGGCGGCGACCGCTTGGTCGAGTTTGCCGGTCTGGAAATGGTCAACCGCCAAATGACCGACAAAAACCTACACCTCTATGTCCACCCCGAGCGCGATATGCCCGAAGAGGCGGCACGCGTCCACGGTTTAACGATAGAGGTTTTGGAAGGGAAAAACGCGCCGCCGTTTGCAGAGGTCGGCAGGCAGATTGCCGATTTTCTGCGTGGTGCGGAACTGATTATCCATAATGCCAAATTCGACGTGGGCTTCCTCAATATGGAGTTCCGCCGGATGGGGCTGCCGACTGTCGAGGAACTCGGCTGTACCGTTACCGATACCCTGGCGATGGCGCGCGAAATGTTTCCCGGACAGAAAGCGAGCCTGGATGCTTTGTGCAACCGTTTTTCCGTCGACCGCAGCAAGCGCGTCCTGCACGGCGCGCTGATTGACTGCGAGCTTTTGGGCGAGGTCTATCTTGCCATGACACGCCAGCAGTTCGACTTGATGGGGGAGGCCGCAGAGGAAAAAATGGAAACCAAACCCGTGGCGCATACCGAAACCAAACGCAGCGGCAAACTGAAAGTCATCAGGGCGGACGAAAACGAGTTGGCGGAGCACGGGCAATATTTGGACGGCTTGGGCGAAGCCTGTATTTGGCGTAAGGAAGCCGTGCCGTCTGAAAACGGCGGGGAAAACGCATGAAACGCAAAAATATTGCCCTGATTCCCGCTGCGGGCATCGGGGCGCGTTTCGGTGCGGACAAACCCAAGCAGTATGTCGAAATCGGAAGCAAAACCATTTTAGAACATACGATTGGGATTTTTGAACGGCATGAGGCCGTCGATTTGACCGTCGTTGTCGTCTCGCCAGAAGACACGTTTGCCGATAAGGTTCAGACGGCATTTCCACAGGTTCGGGTGTGGAAAAACGGCGGACAGACCCGCGCCGAAACTGTTCGAAACGGTGTGGCAAAACTGTTGGAAACCGGTTTGGCGGCGGAAACCGACAATATTCTGGTACACGATGCCGCCCGATGCTGCCTGCCGTCTGAAGCCCTGACGCGGTTGATAGAACAGGCGGGCAACGCTGCCGAAGGCGGAATTTTGGCAATTCCCGTTGCCGATACGCTCAAGCGCGCAGAAAGCGGACAAATCAGTGCAACTGTCGACCGTTCGGGGCTTTGGCAGGCGCAAACGCCCCAGCTTTTCCGCGCCGGGCTGCTGTGCCACGCATTGGCTGCGGAAAACTTGGAAGGCATTACCGATGAAGCGTCCGCCGTGGAAAAATTGGGTGTGCGTCCGCTACTGATACAGGGCGACGCGCGCAATTTGAAACTGACGCAGCCGCAGGACGCATACATCGTCAGGCTGCTGCTCAATGCCGTCTGAACTTCAATTCAAAACATCAGGAACACAAACGATGACAAACATCCGTATCGGACAGGGCTACGATGTCCACCAACTGACCGAAGGCAGAAAGCTGATACTCGGCGGAGTTGAAATCCCATTTGAAAAAGGGCTGCTCGGACATTCCGATGCCGACGCGCTGTTGCACGCCGTTACCGACGCGCTGCTCGGCGCGGCAGGTTTGGGCGACATCGGCAGCCATTTCCCCGACACCGCCGCAGAGTTCAAAGATGCGGACAGTCGCGCCCTTTTGCGTGCGGCGTATCAAAGCGTTCAGGCGCAGGGTTGGCAGGCGGCCAATGTCGATACGACCGTGATTGCACAGAAACCCAAACTCGCGCCGCACATTCCGCAAATGCGTGCCAACATCGCCGCCGATTTGGGCATAGACATTTCGTGCGTCAACATCAAAGGCAAAACCAACGAAAAACTCGGTTATCTCGGACGGATGGAAGGCATAGAGGCGCAGGCGGCGGTATTGCTGGTACGGATTTGAACGCGGCGGGCAGGACGTGCAAAAAAATGTTAAGATGGCGGCTGTTTGTTGATACGGTTTCCCAAAGGACAAAAATATGACGACACAAGACGAACTCAAGCGCATCGCCGCCGAAAAAGCAGTCGAATTCGTACCCGAAAACGAATACATCGGCATCGGTACCGGCTCGACCATCAACTTTTTCATCGAAGCCTTGGGCAAAAGCGGCAAAAAAATCAAAGGCGCGGTATCTACTTCCAAAAAATCCAGCGAACTGCTTGCCCAATATGATATTCCCGTCGTTTCTTTGAACGAAGTATCGGGGTTGGCGGTCTATATCGACGGTGCGGACGAAGTCAACCACGCCCTGCAAATGATTAAAGGCGGCGGCGGCGCGCACCTCAACGAAAAAATCGTCGCCAGCGCGTCCGAAAAATTCATCTGCATTGCGGATGAAAGCAAATATGTTTCACGTTTGGGCAAATTCCCACTGCCCGTGGAAGTCGTCGAAAGCGCGCGTTCCCTTGTTTCGCGCAAACTGCTCGCCATGGGCGGACAGCCCGAACTGCGTATCGGCTACACCACGTTTTACGGCAACCAAATCGTCGATGTCCACGGCTTGAATATCGACAAACCGCTGACGATGGAAGACGAAATCAACAAAATCACCGGCGTGCTCGAAAACGGAATATTCGCCCGCGATGCCGCCGATGTGTTGATTTTAGGTACGGAAGAGGGCGCGAAAGTCATCTATCCCTGCCAAGGGTAATCCTGACGTTAAGATGCCGTCTGAAATCCGGTTCCGATATGTTCAGACGGCATCGGCATTTGAAAAATATGCAGATTAAAAAAATCATGAAATGGCTTCCCGTCGCCCTGTCGCTTTTGGGTGCGTTGGGTTATACGGGATACGACAGCGAGCTTGTCCGTACCGGTATTGCCGTACTGAATGAATTGGGTGTAGAGGAGGGTGCGGGTAGGTATGAAACACCCGTTCGCCGACGGGTATCGGCGAAATCCGGGCGCAGCTACACAGGCACGGTGTCCAAAGTCTATGACGGCGACACCCTGCACGTCATCGACGGCGACGGCGCGAAACACAAAATCCGTATGGCGTATATCGATGCGCCGGAGATGAAGCAGGCTTACGGCACGCGTTCGCGCGACAACCTGCGCGCGGCGGCGGAAGGCAGGAAAGTCAGCGTGCGCGTGTTCGATACCGACCGCTATCAGCGCGAAGTGGCGCAGGTTTCTGTCGGCAAAACCGATTTGAACCTGATGCAGGTGCAGGATGGGGCGGCGTGGCATTATAAAAGTTATGCTAAAGAACAGCAGGATAAGGCGGATTTTGCCGACTATGCCGACGCTCAAATTCAGGCGGAAAGGGAACGCAAAGGATTGTGGAAAGCTAAAAATCCGCAAGCGCCGTGGGCGTACCGCCGGGCAGGCAGGAGCGGCGGGGGCAATAAGGATTGGACGGATGCCGTGGGCGAATGGTTGGGCATTTGGTAAAGACACCGCACGGCTTTGAACGGCAAATGCCGTCTGAAAACCGCGCGTCCGGCATTTTTGCGGAAACGCGCAACCGCCGTCTGCCGCAATAAAAAAGTTCAGGCGGCGGTTTTTACGGTAAAATGGCGGATTATTTTGAAACGGCGGCAGTTTCGCCGGTTTTTGATACGGACACTATATGGATTTTCGTTTTGACATTATTTACGAATACCGCTGGATGTTCCTTTATGGCGCACTGACGACACTGGGGCTGACGGTCGTGGCGACCTCGGGCGGTTCGGTATTGGGGTTGCTTTTGGCATTGGCGCGCCTGATTCACTTGGAAAAAGCCGGTGTGCCGATGCGCGTGCTGGCGTGGGCGTTGCGTAAGTTTTCCCTGTTGTACGTTACCCTGTTCCGGGGTACGCCGCTGTTTGTGCAGATTGTGATTTGGGCGTATGTGTGGTTTCTGTTTTTCGTCAATTCTTCAGACGGCATTTTGGTCAGCGGCGAGGCGGCAGTCGAGCTGCGTCGCGGATACGGCCCGCTGATTGCCGGTTCTTTGGCACTGATCGCCAACTCGGGGGCGTATATCTGTGAGATTTTCCGCGCGGGCATCCAGTCTATAGACAAAGGGCAGATGGAGGCGGCGCGTTCTTTGGGTATGACTTATCCGCAGGCGATGCGCTATGTGATTCTGCCGCAGGCATTGCGCCGTATGCTGCCGCCTTTGGCGAGCGAATTCATCACGCTCTTGAAAGACAGCTCGCTGCTGTCGGTCATTGCCGTGCCGGAGTTGTCCTATGTTCAGAAAACGATTACGGGCCGGTATTCGATTTATGAAGAACCGCTTTACACCGTCGCCCTGATTTATCTCCTGATGACGACTTTCTTAGGCTGGATATTCCTGCGTTTGGAAAAACGTTACAATCCGCAACACCGCTGATTGGGGTCATATCAACAGAAAGCTGCCCCGGTATTCATTTGAGGCAGCTTTTTTGTGGCAAATTTACATTCAAAGAGAAAACGCCCTATGCCGTCTGAAAGTTTTTCAGACGGCATCTGTCGGCCTCGCGCAAGCGGGAATTTCATCTGTTTGGTTTCAATTTTTTGGGGTGATGTATGAGCCGTCATTCCCGCGCAGGCGGGAATCCTGTCCGTTCGGTTTCCGTTGTTTTTGAGTTTCGGTTTTTCCGATAAATTTCTGCAGTTTCCGGATCTGGATTCCCGCTTTCGCGGGAATGACGGCGGAGGAGTTTCAGTTATTTCCGATAAATTTCTGTGGCTTTGGGTTTCCGGATTCCCGCCTGCGCGGGAATGACGGCGGCGGCGTTTCAGTTATTTCCGATAAATTTCTGTGGCTTTGGGTTTCCGGATTCCCGCTTTCGCGGGAACGACGGCGGAGAAGTTTCGGTTTTTCCGATAAATTCCCGTGGCTTTGGATTCCCGCCTGCGCGGGAATGACGAATCCATCCATACGGAAACCTGCACCACGTCATTCCTACGAACCTACATCCCGTCATTCCCACGAAAGTGGGAATCCAGAACGTAAAATCTGAAGAAACCGTTTTATCCGATAAGTTTCCGCACCGACAGACCTAGATTCCCGCCTGCGCGGGAACGACGGCGGAGAAGTTTCGGTTTTTCCGATAAATTCCCGTGGCTTTGGATTCCCGCTTTCGCGGGAACGACGGCGGAGAAGTTTCAGTTATTTCCGATAAATTTCTGCAGTTTCCGGATCTGGATTCCCGCTTTCGCGGGAATGACGAATCCATCCATACGGAAACCTGCACCACGTCATTCCTACGAACCTACATCCCGTCATTCCCACGAAAGTGGGAATCCAGAACGTAAAATCTGAAGAAACCGTTTTATCCGATAAGTTTCCGCACCGACAGACCTAGATTCCCGCCTGCGTGGGAACGACGGCGGCGGCGTTTCAGTTATTTCCGATAAATTCCCGTGGCTTTGGATTCCCGCTTTCGCGGGAATGACGAATCCATCCATACGGAAACCTGCACCACGTCATTCCTACGAACCTACATCCCGTCATTCCCACGAAAGTGGGAATCCAGAACGTAAAATCTGAAGAAACCGTTTTATCCGATAAGTTTCCGCACCGACAGACCTAGATTCCCGCCTGTGCGGGAATGACGGCGGAGAAGTTTCGGTTTTCCCGATAAATTCCTGTGGCTTTGGGTTTCCAGATTCCCACCTGCGCGGGAACGACGGCGGAGAAGTTTCGGTTTTTCCGATAAATTCCCGTGGCTTTGGGTTTCCGGATTCCCGCTTTCGCGGGAACGACGAATCCATCCATACGGAAACCTGCACCACGTCATTCCTACGAACCTACATCCCGTCATTCCCACGAAAGTGGGAATCCAGAACGTAAAATCTGAAGAAACCGTTTTATCCGATAAGTTTCCGCACCGACAGACCTAGATTCCCGCCTGTGCGGGAATGACGGCGGAGGAGTTTCAGTTATTTCCGATAAATTCCCGTGGCTTTGGATTCTCGCTTTCGCGGGAATGACGGCGGAGAAGTTTCGGTTTTTCCGATAAATTTCTGTGGCTTTGGGTTTCTGGATTCCTGTTTTCGCGGGAATGACGGCGGATGGTTTCTGTTTTTTTTGATAACTTCCTGTGATTTTGGATTTTTGGATTCTTATAAGGGGGTGATTATGGTTGTCAAACATTATAAGGACGGCAGCAGACGCTACTATGATCACGGATTTGAGCGCAAATGAAAAACGGTATTTGTCTGCTATGCCTCCCTGACAAAATTGTCCGGCCCCTCATAGCGTTCAACAAATACCGTTAATTCAATTCTAAGGTTTTTATTTGGGCGTGTAAAGAAAAACAGCAAACCTGCGTGGATTAACAAAAATCAGGACAAGGCGACGAAGCCGCAGACAGTACAGATAGTACGGAACCGATTCACTTGGTGCTTCAGCACCTTAGAGAATCGTTCTCTTTGAGCTAAGGCGAGGCAACGCCGTACTGGTTTTTGTTAATCCACTATACAAAGCAATTTATCGGAAATGATGAAAAAGTGGGCTTGGAGGGGGTCGGCCTGTCTGCAAAATGCCGTCTGAAGGCTGTTGATGCTTTCAGACGGCATTGTTGTTATTTGATTTTGAAGTGCAGCCAGGCGACGTGCCCCTGTTTGAGGTAGCGGAAGGTTTCATTGAGGTTGCCGACGGGCGGCGGATGGTCGCCGACGATAATGACTTCCACGCCTTTCATTTCGGGGCGTTGGATTAAATCCGCCAGTTGGTCGAAGAATTGGGTGTGCAGGCTGAAATTGCGGCAGAGGTCGGTTTCGGCGGGCAGGCCGTATTCGGTGCATTTGAGCCTGTGGTTGAAAATGTCGGATTCGGGATAGTCGGCGTGGCTGGTCAGCGTCATCCAGTAAAACAGTCCCTTGTCGTGTTTTTTGAAAAATGCCGACACTTCGCCGAACAGCTCGCTGTCGCACACGCCGCTGAAAATGGCGCAGGTTTTTTTACCGATCAGGTTTTCGGCGGTTTTGATTTCTTGAAAGCCCGCCCTCGGATACCAGCTGAAGCGGTCGTAAAGCGAACTGCCCGCGCCGTGCATCGCAAAGGTGGCGTAACCTTCTTGTTTCAAACGGTTGGGGAGGCAGTGTGCAAATTTTTCGTCGGGCGCGCGGCGCAGTGCGAACCCGCGCAAACCGCCGTAGGCGCACAATTCGCGCATTTCGCCTTCGACCGTCGCGCCGATAAAGGGAAAACTGCCGCTTTCCCAAACTGAAAAACGGTCTTTTTGCGCCAGCAGTTTGGCAAAAGTGGCGTTTTGAAGTTCGGGATTGGCCGGCAGCCCCCAAGATTCGGCGACGATAAAGAGGATTTTTTGAGATTTCGGCTCGTTCAGATGCGTGGCGGCACGCTGCTGATTGCCCAAGGGGAGGAAGACGGGATCGACCAGGCCGGCGGTAATAAAGTCGGCATTCTGGCTGACGGTGTAGAGCATCGCCTGACTTTTGGCGTAATAGAAGTTGTTTGCGCCGAAGATATTGGCCATCCGCCCCCGGTCGTAGTAACTCAAATGGCCGGTGAAATAGCCGGCTGCCACCACGACGGCAGCGCAGACGGCAAGGTGTCGGAAGTCGGTTTTGGCGGCGGCTTTCTGCAACACAAACGGCATCGCCAGCATATACAGCAGTAATAGCCCGGTCATTATCTGATAAGGGGCGGGGGCGGTCAGGATGAAGGGAACGAGGTTGATAGCACCGATGAGGTTCATAAAAGGGAAAAGCTGGATCACCATCATCAGCCCGTCAAACAAAACCGCCAGCCAAAACGCCAATACGCCGGTAATTTTGACGAAACGCCAAGGTAGGGCGATCAGCAGCGCGGCGGGAAGGTAGTCCAAATTGACAATCGGGCGGGCGGTGGCGGTCAGCAGTGCCAAAACCCAAAACATCGCATTGGGGGCCAGCAGTATCAGCAGGGACAGCAGCAGCCGTTTCGGCAGGAATGGCGGCAGCGTCCATTGTTTGGAGAGCAGGGTGTGAATATTCATCGTATTTCCTTTTCGGTTGAAACTTCGCCACTCGGACATCTGTCCTTCGGGGCGGCAGGATCAGACTTTATTTGGGAGGCGTAACCCCTTCCAAATCAGGGCAACACATAGGGCGGTGCTTTATATGTCGTCCTGTGTGTTGAAACATCTGCATTTCTTTCTGAAACAGGGGTATGTAAAACAGAGAACCGGATGACAGACCGATGCCGTCCGGGCGCGAAAATGCGGCACGGTGCGGCAGGGGTCGCGCGCGCGCGTCGGGGAAAGGAAAACAGGGAAAGGGGGCGGGCTGAAACCCTGCCTGAAGAAAAGGCGGGTTTGAGGGGCGGGAAAAGGGGAACGCGCCGCGCGGAAAGTGCGTGCGTCGGCAGGAAGGGGGTTATAATTTTTTGCTTGCTTGCTTGCTTGCTTGCTTGCTTGCTTGCTTGCTTGCTTGGCGTTTGTCTGTTTCGCATTTTGGGAGGGGCGGCGGATACGGTGTATCGCGCCGCTTTTTTCAGATTCGGATGAGGATGGTCCGCCGGTTGATTGCGGGGCTGTTGTCCGCAATCGGGCGGTGCGGTTTTACATTACGTCTAACACATCAATACCTAGCAAATCCAAGCCTTGTTTCAGCGTGTCGCCGGTCAGCTTCGCCAGTTGCAGGCGGCTGTTGCGGCTTGCGCCTTCGGCTTTCAAAATCGGGCAGGCTTCGTAGAAGCGGCTGAACAGGGTGGCAATTTGGTAGAGGTAGGCGGCGAGGTAGTGCGGATACGCCGTGTCCGCCACGCTTTGCAGCACGTCTTCGAATTTCAGAAGCTCGGCGGCTAGTTGTTTTTCCAAAGGTTCGGTCAAAACGGTTGGCGCAGTTGCGTCCCATTCGCTTGCTTTGCGGAACACGCTTTGCACGCGGGTGTAGGCGTATTGCAGGTAGGGGGCGGTATTGCCTTCAAACGAGAGCATGGCGTCCCAGTCGAACACATAATCACTGGTGCGGTTTTTGCTCAAGTCGGCGTATTTGACTGCGCCGATGCCGACGGTTTTGCCGATTTTCGCTGCTTCGTCCGCGCCCAATTCGGGATTTTTTTCTTTCACCAAAGCGGTGGCGCGCTCGACGGCTTCGGTCAGCAGATCGACCAGTTTCACGGTGTCGCCGCTGCGCGTTTTGAACGGTTTGCCGTCTTTGCCCATCATCGTGCCGAAGCCGACAAATGCCGCACTGACGTTTTCCGGCAGATAGCCGGCTTTGCGTGAAGTGGTAAAGAGTTGCTCAAAGTGCAGGGCTTGGCGATGGTCGACGACGTACAGCAGGCGGTCGGCATGAAGCGTGCCGACGCGGTAGCGCAAACACGCCAAGTCGGTGGAAGCATAAAGGAAGCCGCCGCCTTGTTTTTGCACGATAAACGCGGCGGGTTCGCCTTCTTTGTTTTTGAACTCGTCCAAGAATACGACTTTCGCGCCGTCGTCTTCGACCGCCAGACCTTTTTGAACCAAATCATCGACCACGGCTTGCAAATCGTCGTTGTATTTCGATTCGCCCGCCACGTCTTCGGGACGCAGCTTCAAGCCCAGCGTGTCGTAAACGGCTTGGGCGTGCGAGAGCGAAATATCGACAAACTGTTTCCATAATGCCAATACGGTTTCATCGCCGCCTTGCAGCTTCACGACGTATTCGCGCGCGGTGTCGGCAAAGGCGGGATCTTCGTCAAAGCGCACTTTGGCGGCGCGGTAGAATTGCTCCAAATCCGCCAACTCAAACTCGGCATTGTCTTTTTGCTGCTCGACCAAATAAGCGACCAACATGCCGAACTGCGTACCCCAGTCGCCGACGTGGTTTTGGCGGATAACGGTGTTGCCCATAAATGCCAACACGCGCGAAATGCTGTCGCCGATGATGCTGGAACGCAGATGACCGACGTGCATTTCCTTTGCCAGATTGGGCGAAGAATAGTCGATAACGACGGTTTTCGGTTGGGCGGTTTTCGCCACGCCGAAACGCGCGTCGTTCAAGGCCGTCTGAATGTTTTGCGCGAGAAATTCGGGGCGCAGACGCAGGTTGATAAAGCCCGGACCGGCTACTTCCGCGCTTTCAATCACGGCGTTGTCGGCCAATGCTTCGGCGACCTTTTGCGCCAATTCACGCGGATTTTGTTTGGCTTTTTTCGCCGCACCCATCACGCCGTTGATTTGGAAATCGCCGTGTTCGGCGTTTTTGGTCGGCTGCAAAACAATAGGGCTGTTGGCGATGCCTGCAGCGGCAAAGGCGGCGGCGGCTTCGTGTTCGACGGTTTGGTGTAGGTTCATGAAGTTCGGTCTTTCGGTTAAATTCAAATCAGGCGGTATTTTAAAAGAATTTGTACGGCAGCAATAGAAATTGTGGGATTGTTGCCGGGGACTAGGATGTTTGTACGGCGGGAACGCCGAATACCTGCCTCAGGTAGGCAAGGAAGGTATTGTTATTGGTCATGGTTTTTCCGGGAGAATCGGAGAGCTTGGCGACGGACTGACCGTTGCACTCGACCAGTTTCAACACGATATTCAAAGGCGTATGCCCCATATCGTTGGTTAGGTTGGTGCCTATGCCGAAACTGGTTTTGAAGCGGTCTTTGAAATATTGGTGCAAAGCCCAAGATCGGTCGATATCCAGTCCGTCGGAGAAGGTCAGCATTTTGGTTCGGCTGTCGATTTTGAGTTTTTTATAGTGCGTGTAGGCTTTGTCCCCCCATTCGTAGGGGTCTCCACTATCATGCCGCAAACCGTCGAAGAGCTTGGCGAAATAAAGGTCGAAATCGCGCAGGAAGGCATCCATGCCGACCACGTCGGTCAATGCGATACCGAGGTCGCCGCGGTATTCGTGTACCCAGCTTTCGAGCGCGGCTTTTTGGAAATTCCGCAATTGTACGTCGAGGGCCTGGAATGCCTGCAGGAACTCGTGCGCCATGGTGCCGATGGGGGTAATGCCGAGTTTTTTGGCGAGATAAACGTTGCTGGTCCCGCGTACGATGCCGGGGGCGGCTTCGAGCAGGGTGCGGATGACGTGTTTCTGCCATGGGAGGTTGTAGCGGCGGCGTGTGCCGAAGTCGGAAATCAGGAAGGGCGGATCGTCCGGATTCTGTGTGGCGGCTATTTCTTTCAGACGCGCGGCTTTGGCTTGAAGCCGGCGTTCGCCTTCTTCTATGACCGCAGGGGTTTCCAGGCGGCGGAAGTAAAGTTCGTTGACGATGGCAAGGATGAAGATTTCAAAGAACATCGCTTGAATCATGGGGCCTTCGATACGGATGTTCAGACGGCCTTCGGCATCGGTGCCGACTTCAACAAAGCGGCGTTGGAGCTGGAAGAGTTCGAGATAGTCGACAAAATCGCTTTTAATGAAACGCAGGCTGCGGAGGTAGCCGAGTTCGTCATGGGTAAAGCGCAGTTGGCAGAGTGAGTCAAGTTCCTTTTCCAAGTCTTCCTTGATATCGGCAAGCGGATAGGGAGTTGAGGCATTGCGGCATCGGAATTCGTAAAGGCTGTGTGTCTGCGGAAACTGGTGCAGAACCACTTGCAGCATAGTGAATTTGTAGAGGTCGGTGTCAAGAAGTGAATGTATGATGCCTGTCATGCGGCGGTTCTCCCAGTTTCTGGTGGCGGCTTAGGACGTATTAGAACACATCACATTTGCCCTGTGTACCGAAAATGCCGTCTGAAGGTCTTTCAGACGGCATGGTTTCAGGATTTTTTCCTTACGGCCGCATTGAGCAGGCAGCCTAAGGCAAAGCAAGTTAAAGAGGGAATAATCCAGCCCAGTCCTATGCTGTATAGGGGAAGGGCTTTGTCGATGGCTTTTGCTGCCGTTTCGCTGAAACCGAAGGCGGTTTTGTATGCATCGAGCAGACCGACCGCCAGTGCAGGCATCATGGTGCAGAAATAGACGATGCGGCTACCGCCGAACAGCCTGTCGGTCAGGGTCAGCAGGATGAGTACGATGGTCAGCGGATAAAGCAGCATGAGCATGGGGACGGAAATCTGCAGGATGGCTGACAGACCCTTGTTTGCCAAGACAATGGAAACCAGCGTATTGATGATGACGAAGGTTTTGTAGGAAATGCCCGGACAGAGGCGGTTGAAATATTCGGCGCATGAGGTAACCAGACCGACCGCCGTGGTCAGACAGGCTAGCAGTACGATAACGCCCAGCAGCAGGTTGCCGCCCAGTCCGAAATAGTATTGTGCCGATTTCGACAATACCAGCGCACCGTTTTCCTGCAAACCGATTCCCGCCACACTGGTCGCCCCCATATAGCCTATCAGCAGGTAAACCGCAGCAAGGCAGCCTGCAGCCATCAGGCCTGATATGGCGGTGGTTTTCAGCAGGTCCGAACGGTTGTCGACACCCATGGCGCGGACGGCGTCGATAACGATAATGGCAAATACGAGTGAGGCGAGGGCGTCCATCGTGCCGTAGCCTTCCAAAATGCCTTTAATCATCGGTCGGAGGGCAAAATCGCCTTGTGCGGCAAGCGGTGCGCCGATGGGGTTGAGTGCGGCATAACCGACCAATACGGCGATGGTCAGCAGGAGTGCGGGCGTCAGGATTTTTCCGATGCGGTCAACCAATTTGCCC
Source organism: Neisseria sp. Marseille-Q6792 (assembly GCF_943181435.1). The sequence continues at coordinate 876,094 of NZ_OW969598.1, read as the reverse complement.
GGAGACATCGAAAGCCAGTAAGTCAGCCCGAAAAAAAACAGGCTGAATACTGCCTGAGCCATATTCGGGGAAAGATTGCCGATCAGCGGTAAAACGGCGATTTCAAAGGAAACCGTCGCCGTCCGAGGCATGGCAAACAGCGGGCCGATAGCAAGGTAGAGGGAGGCGGCAAACGCTATGCCGTACCAGGGTGCGACACGCGAGGCGAGTGCTTCGACATCACGGGAACCCGAGTAGCCGATGGCGATTACGCCCAATAGCGGCAAGCCTGCTCCGGTCAATAGGAAGCCGAGCATGGAAATCAGCCAGTTTTCTCCTGCCTGTTGGCCGAGATACGCGGGATAGATGAGGTTGCCTGCGCCGAAAAACAGGGCAAACAGCATGAGTCCGACCGCCCATAATGAGGCCTGGTTTTGTTTGCTTGTCATCATGTTCCTTTTTAAATAGGTCAATCCGGTGTTTCTGTCCCGTTCATGCCGTCTGAATGCGCCCCTTCATGATTGAGGCTGATTCGGATTTCTCCGAAACTGTCTTCCTGTACGATTCCGACCAATCCTTCTTTGGCAAGCTCCAACAGTGCGATGAAGTTGACGACCACGTAAGCCGCACCCTGTTCGGGATTGAACAGGTCGTGAAACCTGCATATTCCGTGTCCGTTCAAACGGCGCAGGATTGCCGTCATTTGCGCTCGCACGGAGATGGTTTCTTTGATCACTTCGTGGCTGCGCGTATGTTTTGCCCGAGAAAGAATGCCCAACCATGCCTGCGTCAAATCGGCGATGTAAACCTCGGGCAGCTTGGCTTCGACCGCAATTTCCAGCGGCAGGTATGCCCATGCGAAATCCCGGCCCGCACGAGGAAGCGCATCCAACCCTTGTGCCGCCAGCTTCATCTGCTCATAAGCCAACAGGCGGCGCACCAGCTCGGCACGCGGGTCGGCTTCTTCGTCTTCGACGGCTTCGGTACGCGGCAGTAGCAGGCGCGATTTGATTTCAATCAGCATTGCCGCCATCAAAAGATATTCTGCCGCCAAATCAAACTGGTAGGCTTCCATTTGGGCAATATAGTGCAGATACTGTTCGGTAATCTTCACCATCGGAATATCTAGTACGTCGATATTCTGTTTGCGGATCAGATACAGCAGCAGATCCAAAGGGCCTTGAAAACTGCCCAATACGACTTTCAATGCATCGGGCGGAATAAACAAATCCTGGGGCAAATCGGTAACGGGTTGACCGAATACCCATGCGACAGTGTGCTCGGATGGTGCGGATGGGGCAGGGATGGGCGGCATGGCGTGAATCGGTAAGTGGATTTTAATATAAGTTTACAAAAGAAAACAATCTGCCGGCATTCACGCATAAGGTGGTCGGGCAGATGTTCAGACGGCATTATAACGGCTTTTAAATGCAAATGTTTTGAAAAGGAGCAGGTTGTGAATACGGTTTTAGGCGTGCTGATGCTGGTTTTTCTGAACCGACAGCTTGATTGCCGCGTTTGTTCAAATGCCGTCTGAATCCTGTTTCAGACGGCATTGCTTATTTTTTGCCTGCGATGTGTTCCACCGCCGCCTGTGCGCAATACAGTCCGAACGAAGCGGTAACGAGCATACTTGCGCCATAGCCGGCGCACGACAAGCCCTGCGGTGCGGTATCGGCAGAACACGCCGCGCCCGATTGAGGCGGTACGATGTTTTCGGTTGAGAACACGCAGGGCACGCGCATTTTTTCCTTAGTATCGCGGCTGAAGCCGTAGCGTTTCCGCAAGGTGTAGCGCAGGTTGGCAAGCAGCGGATCGTGGGTTACGCGGCTTAAGTCGGCGGTTTGGATCAGGGCGGGGTTTTTCTGTCCGCCCGCGCCGCCGCTGATGATAAAAGGCTGACGGTTTTTCACAAAATAAGCCGCCATTGCCGCTTTGACGCGCATTTGGTCGATCGCGTCGATGACGAAATCGAAGCTTCTGCCGAATATTTCGTCCAAATTGTCTTCGGTAACGAAATCTTCAATTTCAAATACTTCGCATTGCGGATTGATTTGTGTAATACGTTCGCGCAAGGCGGTAACTTTTGCTTTGCCGAAGTCGCCGGTCAGGGCGTGCAGCTGGCGGTTGACATTCGATTCGGCAACGTTGTCCAAATCAATCAAAGTCAAACGTCCGATGCCCGTCCGCGCCAAAGCCTCGACCGCCCACGAGCCGACACCGCCCACGCCGACCACGCAGACGTGTGCCTGTGAAAAGTGCGCCAAGGCAGAGTCTCCGTAGAGTCTGGCGATGCCGCCGAAGCGTCGCGAAGAGGTCAAAGCGTTGTCGGACATGGTCGAATCCTGCAAGATTGCGTCAAATCAAAAAGTGAACGAAAGCCGGCAAAAAATGCCTGACTGCACGGAAGCGGCATATTATACTGGAAAGCAGTCAGGCTGTTCGGCTGTTGTATAAAGCCCGACGGCGGGTCTATAATGAAACGGCGCAAACTGTCCCTGCGCCCATCCGACAAGACGGCACCGCGAGGCGGTGCAAAAGGAGAATACGATATGTACAAACATCTGGTCGTTGCCGTTGACGGCAGTGAAACTTCCATCAATGCCCTGAAACATGCCGCCGAACTTGCAGGAGTCAACAGCGCGCGCTTGACTTTGGTGCACGTTGCCAATCCTGCCGAATATATGGCACTTGCCCCTGAATTTTTGCAACACGAGAGTTACGAGGCAGCAGCCATTGCACAAGGCAACGAGGTTTTGGATGCCGCCGAGCGCACCGCCCGGGAACTGGGTGTGGAAAATACCGTCAAACACCTGCTGGTTGCCAATAAGGGTGCGCGCGAAATGGCGCAGGATTTGGTCGATTATGCCGATGAAAACGGTGCCGACCTGCTGGTGTTGGGCACGCACGGACGTACCGGGCTGATGCACCTTTTGATGGGCAGTTTCGCCGAAACGGTAATGCGCCAAAGCCACCTGCCGCTTTTGATTATCCGCAGCAAAGCCGAAGAGGCGTAGAAATTTTCAGTTTGAAGGCCTTAAATGTGATTTTTCATATTTAAGGCTTTTTAATTTATCTGTTTTTAACGGGAGGGCAGTATGCCTGATTACATCCGCACCTCACGCGCCGCCGACAGCCTGCGCGATATCAAAATCACCCCTCATTTCCTGCCGCATACGGACGGTTCGTGTCTTATTGAATGCGGTAATACCAAAGTTATCTGTACCGCTTCCGTGGATGAAAATGTCCCACCGTTTTTGCGCGGTAAAAACCAAGGCTGGGTAACGGCGGAATACGGGATGCTGCCTGCGTCCACCGCTTCGCGTATGCGCCGCGAAGCTTCGGCGGGCAAACAGTCCGGGCGCACGCAGGAAATCCAACGTTTGATCGGGCGTTCGCTGCGCGCGGTCGTGGATATGGAAAAACTCGGCGAACGACAAATTTTGATTGACTGCGATGTGATTCAGGCGGACGGAGGCACGCGCACGGCTTCGATTACCGGTGCGTTCGTCGCGTTGCAAATCGCCGTCGGAAAATTGCTTTCAGACGGCATATTGACCGAAAATCCCATCCGCGAAGCCGTTGCCGCCGTATCCGCAGGCGTAGTGAACGGAGTGCCGCTTTTGGATTTGGATTATCCCGAAGACTCCGGTTGCGACAGTGATGTGAATATCGTGATGACCGCATCGGGAAAAATCATCGAAATACAGGGAACGGCGGAAGGCGCGCCATTCAGTTTGGAAGAATTGGGCAAACTGATCGGATTGGCCGAACAAGGCATAAGAGAGCTGGTGCGATATCAGCAAAATGCATTGTCCGTTGCTTAATTATTGTCCGTATGCCGTCTGAAAACCGTTCAGACGGCATTTTGTCGGCAATATGAAACAACAGGCATTTGCAGGGCAGGTTTCGGAAAGGGTCGGAGAAATCTTTGCCCGTTCTTGAACTCTGTATAAAAAATAGTAATAATAAGCCCTTTTCCAGCAAACCATGCTGCCCGACCAACCCTACACAAGAAAGCACGAAACATGGCGTTAATCGTACATAAATACGGCGGCACATCCGTAGGCTCGCCCGAACGCATCAAAAACGTGGCTAAACGTGTCGCCAAAGCCCGCGCCGAAGGACACGACATCGTCGTCGTCGTATCCGCCATGAGCGGCGAAACCAACCGCCTGGTTGCGTTGGCGCACGAAATGCAGGAGCATCCCGATCCGCGCGAGCTGGACGTCGTCTTAGCTACCGGCGAACAAGTAACCATCGGCCTTTTGGCAATGGCGTTGAAAGACATCGGCGTGGATGCCAAAAGCTACACGGGCTGGCAGGTCGCCCTCAAAACCGATACCGCCCACACTAAAGCCCGCATCGAAAGCATTGATGACGAAAAAATGCGTGCCGACCTCGCCGATGGCAAAGTCGTCATCGTTGCCGGCTTCCAAGGCATCAGCAGCGAAGGCGATATTTCCACGCTCGGACGCGGCGGTTCCGACACTTCCGCCGTTGCGCTCGCCGCAGCCCTCAAAGCAGACGAATGCCAAATCTATACCGATGTAGACGGCGTTTACACCACCGACCCCCGCGTTGTACCCGAAGCGCGCCGCATGGATACGGTAACGTTTGAAGAAATGATCGAACTAGCCAGCCTCGGTTCGAAAGTTTTGCAAATCCGTTCAGTAGAATTTGCCGGAAAATACAAAGTGCGCCTGCGCGTACTGAGCAGCCTGCAAGATGGCGGCAACGGCACTTTAATTACCTTTGAAGAGGACGACAACATGGAAAAAGCCGCCGTAACCGGTATCGCATTCGATAAAAATCAAGCCCGTATCAACGTGCGCGGCGTACCCGACAAACCCGGTGTTGCCTATCAGATTTTGGGCGCGGTCGCCGATGCCAACATCGAAGTCGATATGATTATCCAAAATGTCGGCAGCGAAGGCACAACCGATTTTTCCTTTACCGTACCGCGCGGCGATTACAAACAGACTTTGGAAATCCTGTCGAAACGCCAAGACAGTATCGGCGCGGCCTCTATCGACGGCGACGACACCGTGTGCAAAGTCTCCGCAGTCGGTTTGGGTATGCGTTCGCACGTCGGCGTAGCCGCCAAAATCTTCCGCACGCTCGCCGAAGAGGGCATCAACATCCAAATGATTTCAACCTCCGAAATCAAAGTTTCCGTATTGATTGATGAAAAATACATGGAACTGGCAACCAGGGTATTGCATAAAGCCTTTGATTTGGGCTGATGTTTTACGGTTTGAAACGGACAACGGCACTGCCTTTATCGGGCAGTGCCGTTTTGTCTGCCGTCTGAACGTTCGGACAGCATATTTTTAATCCTCCCGATGGAGAAAACCATTTCTGCTTTTAAAATTTGTAGCTCATCGTGATTAAAGATGTTTCAATCGGTAAAAAATTTGAGGCCGTCTTAGATAATTAGAATAAGCCCTTGCTTTACTAATTGTTTTAAGCGTTAAGCGGTAAGTGGCAGGGGCAAAAGGATAATGGCAGGGCAGTGCGGCTTTATGGCTTAAACGGAGCGTATATCCATTCCCCGGGTTTCAAATCCAAATCAAACAGTTTCAGTCTGCCGCTTGCCACTCTGATCAGACGCAGGCAGGGATAGCCCGCCTTGGCGGTCATTCGCCTGACTTGGCGGTTTTTGCCCTCAGAAATGGTAATTTCAATCCAAAAATCGGGAACGGTTTTGCGGACGCGTATCGGCGGGATGCGCTCCCATAACGAATCTGCTTCGCCGTGTTTCAAGATGCGGACGGTTGCCGGACGGGTAACGAAATCGCCCAAGTCTATCCCTTTTCTTAGGCTTTCCAATCGGTTTTCGTCGGGTACGCCCTCCAATTGCGCCCAGTAGGTTTTGGGGTGTTTGAATTTGGGGTCGGTAATTTGTGCTTGAAGTCTGCCGTCGTCGGTCAGCAGAAGCAGCCCCTCGCTGTCGGTGTCGAGCCGTCCGGCGGGGTAGAAGCTGGGCAGATCGATGAAGTCTTTGAGGCTTTTGTGTTTTTCGTGCGGTGAAAATTGGCAGATAACGCCATAGGGTTTGTTGAAGGCGATGAGGTTTTTCATGGTTTGTTTACCGGCATTTCATTAAGGGTTGCAAATCCGCCTTTCGGGGCGGCGGCAACAGAGGGGCGGAAAGGGGCAACACACTGACTGTGCCGTATGGTTATTTTTGTGCGGAGAAAACACGGTTTGCCGACGGACGAACCTGCCCGATATGGCGATCGTTTGGCTTGCGGGGCTGGATTTCAGCATAAAATGCCGTCTGAAGTGGCGTTCAGACGGCATTTGTTTCAAGCAGGCTTAACAGCAGCGTCCGCCGTTTGCGCCGCAGCGGCGCTTGCGGCAGTAGTCTTGAAATTGCAGCTTGGTCATCACGGGGGCGTTGGGATTATGTTTGCGTTGTTGTGCAACGTAGTTTTCATAATCGGGCACGCCTGCCATCAAGTTTGCCGTCAGCTTGATGGTTTTCCACCAAGACGCGAGCTTATGCTTCACTTTGTGCCTCCGGCTGTTTGCCGTCGCGGTACACCGCCGGGATTTCTTTGGCGGTCGGCCAGCCGACTTTGCGTGCTTTGAGGGCGGTACGCAAACCGTACGCGGCGACAATCACGACAACCGACAAGAAGAGGATGGTCAGACCGGCATTAATTTGGTCGTTGAAGATGATTTGCGCCATTTCGCCGATGTCTTTAGCGGGTGCAAGGACTTCGTTTTTAGCCAATGCGTCGCTGTATTTGCCGGCATGAGCGAGGAAGCTGACGCGCGGGTCGCTGTGGAACAGTTTTTGCAGACCGGCGTAACAGGTTACAAACAGTACGCCGACGGCGGGAACGAGTGCCACCCAAACATAACGGTCGCGTTTCATCTTAATCAGCACCACGGCGCACATAATCAAGGCTACGCCCGCCAGCATTTGGTTGGCGATGCCGAACAAAGGCCAGAGCGAGTTGATGCCGCCCAGCGGGTCGGTTACGCCGGTGTAGAGGAAGTAGCCCCACAATGCCACGGCGAAGAAGGTCGCAATCAGGTTGGCGGGGATGGAGTCGGTGTTGCCGAAAGGTTTGTAGAAGATGCTGCCCAAGTCTTGAATCATAAAACGTGCGACGCGCGTACCGGCATCGACGGCGGTCAGGATGAACAAGGCTTCAAACAACAGGGCGAAGTGATACCAGAACGCCATCATGGCTTCGCCCGGAATCAGGCGGCTCATAATGTGCGCCATACCGACTGCGAGGGTAGGTGCACCGCCTGCACGGGAAAGGATGGTGTTTTCGCCCACTTCCTTAGCGGTGTGCAACAGGGTTGCCGCATCGACAGGAAATTGCAGCTTGGTGGTAATCACTTCGGCGGCGGTATTAGCATCCGTACCGATCAGGGCGGCTGGGCTGTTCATGGCGAAGTACACGCCGGGATCGAGCGATGCGGCAGCGGCAAGTGCCATAATGGCTACGAAACTTTCCATCAACATACCGCCGTAACCGATCATGCGGACGTGGGTTTCGTTTTCCAGCATTTTCGGCGTAGTGCCGGAGGAAATCAGCGCGTGGAAGCCCGAAACCGCACCGCAGGCGATGGTAATGAACAAGAATGGGAACAATGCGCCTGAGAATACAGGGCCGGAACCGTCGATAAAGTGGGTTACGGCAGGCATTTGCAGCGCAGGACCTACGATGAGGATACCGATGGCGAGTGCGACAATCGTACCGATTTTCAGGAAGGTAGAGAGATAGTCGCGCGGAGTCAGCAGCAGCCATACCGGCAATACGGAAGCCACGAAACCGTAAATCATAATCGCCCAGGTGAGCTGGATGCCGTCAAGGTCAAACCAGTGACCGATGGAGCTTTGCGCCACATTGTCGCCGTAAATTACGGCCAGCATCAGCAGGATAAAGCCGACGATGGAAATCTCGCCGATTTTGCCCGGACGGATATAGCGGGTGTAAATACCCATAAACAGCGCAATCGGCATAGTTGCTGCAATGGTAAACGTACCCCAAGGGCTGTGAACCAGTGCTTTCACCACAATCAGCGCCAACACCGCCATGATGATGACCATAATCATCAAAATACCGATGGACGCAATCACACCCGGCACGGTGCCGAGTTCTTGTTTGACGATATCACCCAAAGACTTACCGTCGCGGCGCATGGAGACGAATAAAACCATCATGTCTTGTACCGCACCGGCGAACACTACGCCGAAGATAATCCACAGCGTACCCGGCAGGTAACCCATTTGCGCAGCCAGTACAGGGCCGACCAAGGGGCCTGCGCCTGCAATCGCGGCAAAGTGGTGTCCGAACAATACGCCTTTGTGTGTCGGCACATAGTCCAAACCGTCATTGTGCCGCTCGGCGGGCGTGAGGCGGTTCGGATCAAGCTGCATCACATATTTGGCGATGTAGAGACTGTAAAAACGGTAAGCGATGCAGTACACCGATACGGCGGCGGTAACCATCCATACCGCGCTGACCTGCTCGCCCCGACTGAGGGCTAAAGTGGTAAAGGACGCTACGCCGACCAAAACCACAATACCCCAAATGAGGAACGTTTTGAGTGATTTCATGGAATTAATCCTTATCTCATACTGTCGGGATATGTCGGAGCGGACAGGTAACGGTTGTCTACCCGTAATCCGATGCCGACACAAACCGGAGTTTGACTGATTGATAAAGTGGCTGAGACAGTGGGTTTAGCAGAGCATATATTCTTACCTTCGCGTAAAAACGGAATGGGAAAATATGTGCAAAAGCACTGAACAGTGTGGGTAATTTTAACGCAAGTTGACACTGTGATAATAGTTTTTACCTGCTATTTGAGGGAATTTTACATTTATGCCGGAGTGACGGGAGGGGGATTGCGTATTCGGAAGGCATAGGCAGACAGAATGGTAATATCAGAATGTTAAAGATGGATTATATAATCTGTATATTCATGGACTTTGGGTAAATTCGGGTTATCCGGCTTGTTTAGAAGAGAATCTGTTTATAGTATGGTGCAGCCGTCGGTAAGGAATCAGGGCGGTAATTTATATTTTGTTTCTTATTGAGGAGTTTTCATGAATATCAAATTCTTTACACCGGCCGTATCGGTTTTACTTCTTGCTGCTTGTGCCGCGCCTGAACTTCATCATCATGGCAGATACGATTCTATGCAGCCTGTTCAACATACGGTTACTCAGATTTCAGATGGGGTATTCTCATGTGAGAACGGTTTGTCCGTACATGTCCGTCAGCTAGGCAGCGGAAAGGTTGAATTACGTTTGGATGACAAACGTGCTGTTTTGTCTTCCGCCGTTGCTGCATCAGGTGAACGTTATACTGCAGAAAACGGTCTGTTCGGACATGGGGCCGAGTGGCATCAGAAAGGTGGCGAAGCCTTTTTCGGCTTTGCAGATGCGTACGGCAATGTTGTTGAAACCTCCTGTCGTATCCGTTAAACGGGGCAGCCTGTTTGAACCGCCGTCCGGATTTTTCGGGCGGTTTTCGGGTGGGGCGGATTGTTTTTCGTTTTGTTCCGGGTTTATTCTATCGGCAGCGGCTCAATGCCAACTTTAAACCTGCTCCGATTTCTTCAGGGCTGTTATCCAATGATAAAATTACATCGTCTGCATCAATGGCATCCCACGCTTCCAGCTTGACATGGCGGCTCGGGCTGATTTTCAGGCGGCCGTTGTGCAGCCAAATATCCACGCTCATCATGTTTTTAAATAGGGCGCGTCTGGTTTTATAGCCCAAGTTCCCGCATAGCTTGGCAACCCAATCCTCATAGCGTTGCCGAAATTTTTCGGTATCAAAAAAATCTTGGTCTTCTGGACTGTCATAAACGAAAGTCCTGCTGTTTGCCAACGCTTGCAAGACCGTCGTGCCTAAAGTTTCATTGTCGGTATCCAATGGCAGGATATGGGGGGGATATAGGTGGTCTATTGCCGTTAACCCCAAACCTGAACATGTTTGAACAATCAGAGCTTCTTTATTAGCATCAAAAACTGCCCAATAATTTTGATCCTGTTTAAAAATCATTATTTGATCTCCGTAATTTTGACTGTAATGTTTCGATTTTTACCATACTCTACCACACCTTGTAACTGCAATCTTTGCTCCTTATATATTGCACCCCATCAAAGGGCTGCATTACTTTTCTTTCTAAAGATTACTATCGTATAAAAAGTATTTTTCTTAAACGACAGGGATTGCGCCCGCGCCATATTCAGACACCGACCGGATGTTGCGCTGCCCGGTCGGATGCTTCAGACGGCATCGGAAGGGTTTGCAGTTTTGGAATATGAAGATGATAATGTCCGCGAGATTGACGGCATTTGAAAGCGGTTATTCCGCATACTGGAGGACACGAAATGAACGAATATTACCAATTAATCAAGCATCCCGATATTTCCTTTTCCCCGGTTTCAGACGGCATCAAAGTCGATAATCCAGCAACGGGCGAGACTTTGGCGTTTGTCCGCACAACCCGTTCAGACGGCCTCAAGTTGTTGATTCAAAAGGCAGCTGCAGCGCAAAAATTATGGGCGGCAAAAACCGCGTTGGAACGCGCCGATGTGTTGTGGCGTTGGTATTTTCTGATAAAGGAAAACAAAGAAGAGCTGGCGCGCCTGATGACGATGGAGCAGGGCAAAAGCCTGACCGAGGCGCGCGGCGAAATTGATTATGCGGCTTCGTTTGTGCGCTGGTTTGCGGAAGAGGCGCGGCGGATTGACGGCGATGTGTTGACGAGTGTGAAAGCGTCGCAAAAACTGGTTGTGTTGAAACAGCCTATCGGTGTTACTGCGGCGATTACACCGTGGAACTTCCCATCTGCGATGATTGCACGTAAGGCTGCACCTGCTTTGGCGGTGGGCTGTGCGATGATTGTCAAACCTGCATCGCTCACACCTTTGAGTGCGTATGCGTTGGCCGTGCTGGCTTATGAAGCGGGCGTACCGCAGGATTTGTTGCCTGTTGTCAGCGGCAGTGCTTCGGAAATCAGCCATGAATTTGCTACGAACCCGACTGTACGCAAAATCAGCTTTACCGGCTCAACCGAAGTCGGTGCGAAAATTTTTGCCGACAGCGCGGCGGACATTAAAAAACTCAGTTTGGAACTGGGCGGCAACGCGCCGTTTATCGTGTTTGACGATGCCGATTTGGACAAAGCCGTCGAAGGTGCGCTCGCCAGCAAGTTCCGCAACAGCGGTCAGACCTGCGTCTGCACCAACCGCGTTTACGCTCAATCCGGCATTTACGACGAATTTTGCCGCAAATTGAGTGAAAAAGTAGCCGAGCTCAAATTGGGCAACGGCTTGGATGAAGGCGTGAACCAAGGGCCGCTGATTGAGGAAAAAGCGGTGGAAAAAGTCGAGCAGCACATTGCTGACGCGCTCGCTAAAGGCGCAAGCTGCCTGACCGGCGGCAAACGCAGTGCCTTGGGCGGAACGTTTTTTGAGCCGACTGTCTTAAGCGGAGTTACGGCGCAAATGGCGGTAGCTCGCGAGGAAACCTTCGGGCCTTTGTGTCCGGTGTTCCGTTTTGAAACCGAAGCCGAAGTTATCGAGGCTGCGAACAATACGGAATACGGTTTGGCAGCTTACCTTTTCACCTCCGACACCGCCCGTCAATGGCGTGTCGGCGAAGCCTTGGAATACGGCATGGTCGGCATCAATACGGGCTTAATCAGCAATGAGGCGGCACCCTTCGGCGGCGTGAAACGCAGCGGTTTGGGACGTGAAGGCAGCAAATACGGTGCGGACGAATATCTGGAATTGAAGTATTTGTGCATTGATGTCGGGTGAAGGATGCCGTCTGAACGGCAGGTTTTCAGACGGTGCCGCATTTTAAGCAGTCTTTATCTGTTGTACAATGCGCCCTGTTTTTACGGTTATTTTTGATTTGAATTAAGATATGATGGAAAACGGAAAAACAGTCTCGAGATGGCGTTTTGCCTTGAAAAGTGCGGGCTGGCACCTCTTAATCAGCCTATCGGTTGCAGGGCTGGCGGCATTGCTGGTTTTTAAGGTTTGGTATCCTTATCCTTATGCCGAGCTGACGGGAGGACTGTCGCTTTATAAGCTGGTGGTGGCTGTCGATATTGTATGCGGACCCCTGTTGACGCTGATATTGGCCAGTCCGAAAAAGAAAATCAAAGAGCGCGTGGTTGATTTCTCTTTGATCGGTATGATTCAGTTTGCAGCATTGGTATACGGTTTGCACAGCGTTTCTTTGGCGCGTCCTGTGATAGAGGCTTTTGAAAAAGACAGGATTAATATTGTTACCGCCGCCGAAGTGGTGGTTGAGGATTTGCACAAGGCACCGGAAGGGCTGCAGAGCCTGTCGTTGTCCGGCATCCGCCGGGTTGCGCTGAAAGAACCTTCCGATGCGGATGAGCAAAACAAATCATTGGAGTTGTCGTTGCAGGGCATAGAGCCGAGCATGCGTCCGGATCAGTGGCTGCCTTATTCCGAACAAGAGGCGGAGAGGATACGTAAGGCGATGAAACCCCTGAAAGAACTGGCTTATGCAAGAAAGACCACGGTCGCCCATATCTTGAAACAGGCAGGTATTTCTGAAGATAAAGATTGGTATTACCTGCCTTTTACCAGCAGCAGGCAGAAAGATTGGATTGTGGTGATGGATGAGCAGGGAAATGCTCAAGGTTATGCGCCGATAGACGGTTTTATTTCCAAGTAGCTTCCCATGCCGTCTGAATCCGATTCAGACGGCATGGCTTGTTTTGCCGTTGCATATATGAGATGTTAAACTGTGCGTCCCGTTTTTACGGAAGGTATGCGTATATATGAAATACTGCGGGCAGGGCGGCTGTTCCGTCTGCTGTTTTTTGCGTATGCAGTTTGTTCAGGCAGCTTGAACGTTTCAGGCTGCCTTTCTGCGTTGGAACATTAAGGAATACAAAAATCATGGATTTCAGTTGGTTGGCAGAACCGCATACTTGGATAGGTTTTGCCACACTTTTGGTCTTGGAAGTTGTCCTTGGGATAGACAATCTGGTATTTGTAGCGATTTTGGCAAATAAGGTCAAACCCGCAAAGCGGGATCGTGCACGGATTACCGGCCTGGGGTTGGCAGTCGTTATCCGCACCATCATGCTTGCCTTTATGGCACATATCATCACGCTGACCCGGCCTCTGTTCCAAGTCGGCAGCCTTTCTGTTTCCGGTAAGGACATGATTATGTTTGCCGGCGGCATTTTCCTGCTGTACAAAGCCACAACCGAATTGCATGAACGCCTTGAAGGGCATAACCGTTTTACCGTTGCCGACAGCCAGAAAAAACATGCGTCGTTTTGGGGCGTGGTCGTACAAATCCTGATACTGGATGCTGTATTTTCCATTGATTCGGTCATTACTGCGGTGGCGATGGTTGACCATATCGTCGTGGCGATGGGTGCGGTGGTCGTCGCGATGGCTGTAATGATTTCCGCCAGCAAACTCTTGACCGAATTTGTCGACAGACACCCTACGGTCGTGATGCTTTGCCTTGGTTTTTTGTTGATGATCGGTTTCAGTCTTATTGCAGAAGCGTTCCATTTCCATATCCCTAAAGGTTATCTCTATGCCGCTATCGGTTTTTCCATCCTGATAGAACTGTTTAACCAGATTTCACAGAGGAACAGCCGTAAGAACGACTATATCAGCAGCTCTTGGCGTAAACGGACTGCTGAAAATGTCTTGGGTATGATGGGTATACGCGAGAGCGTGCTGGCCAAAGCGGGTAATGAAGCCGAAGACGACGCCCATTTTGAAGAAAACGAAAAATCGATGATATGCAGTGTTTTAACGCTTGCCGAGCGTCCGATTCCGGGCATCATGATTCCTCGGCGCGACATCGAGCGGCTGGACATTTCCCAAAGCCGGGAAGAACAGTATGCCCAACTGCAAAATACGCCTTACAGCCGCCTGCTTGTTGTCGGTAAGGCGGGTGTTGACGAACCGTTGGGTTATGTCAATAAAAAAGACCTGCTTGCCCAACTGCTCGAAACAGGGGAACTCAACATTCAGACGGCATTGCGCCAACCGCTCGTATTGCCCGACAGTACCACTGCGCTGGGGGCAATCGAGCTCTTTAGGCAAAGCAGTGCGGATTACGCCCTTATCGTAGACGAGTTTGGTGCAGTATTGGGTATGGCAACCATGAAAGACCTGCTTGAAACCATTGCCGGCGATTTCCCTGAAGAATTCGAACGGGAAGAAGAGCCGTCCGTTCAAGAAAATCCCGACGAAAGCCTGACGGTGGAAGGTTCGTTAGAATATGTCGAACTTGCCCCTCAACTTAATTTGCCGCAGCAGGAGGAAGATGCCGATTTCCATACGGTTGCAGGGTTGATTATGGAAGAGCTGCAAAATATTCCCGATGTCGGAGATTTTGCCGATTTTCACGGCTGGCGGTTTGAAGTGGTCGAGAAGGAAGGACAGCGCATCGAACGGGTCAGGATTACCAAACTCTCCGAAGAATGATTCAGGATAAGAAATGAATGTTTTGATTTCCAATGATGACGGCTATCTTTCCGAAGGCATTGCCATTTTGGCGCGTGTAACGGCAGAATTCTCCAATGTCAGGGTGGTTGCGCCGGAGCGCGACAGAAGTGGTGTCAGCAATTCGCTGACGTTGGATCGGCCTTTGGAGATGAAGCAGGCGCAAAACGGTTTTTACTATGTCAACGGTACGCCGACCGACTGTATCCATGTCGGTCAGTCCGCCTTGTCTGACTTCAAGCCGGATGTTGTGTTTTCAGGCATCAACCGTGGCGCGAATATGGGGGATGACACGCTTTATTCGGGAACGGTGGCTGCAGCAACCGAAGCCTATCTGATGGGTATTCCCGCATTGGCTTTTTCCTTGAATGACAGTTCGGGACGCTATTGGGAAACCGCAGAGAAGGCTGTGTGGACGGTGTTGGCGCATTTCTTCAAGAATCCGCCTTCCTCGCCGGTTTTGTGGAATATCAATATTCCTGCCGTCGCCCCGGATGAAATCAGGGGAATTAAGATTACCCGTTTGGGCAGGCGGCATCACGAGCAGAGTATTGTACCGTCGCGAAATCCGCGTGGTGAGCAGATTTACTGGATAGGTCCGGTCGGCAGGGTTTCCGATAATGAAGAGGGAACGGATTTCGGAGAATGCGCGGCAGGCTTTATCAGCATAACGCCACTGCAAATTGACCTGACCGCTTATTCGGAGATGGCGGATACGGTGGCTTTTTGGCATGCGGACTAATCCTTTCTTCAAAGGCGGATGGGCTTTGCGCTTGAGAAGAACGCGCATTTTTATTATGATATAGCGCATTCAGGCTATATATCGGAACATGAAGGTTATCTTATGTTGAAACAAACGACACTTTTGGCAGCTTGTGCCTCCGTTGCCGCACTGTTGGGCGGTTGTGCCACCCAACAGCCTGCCCCCGTCATTGCAGGAAATTCAGGAATGCAGGCTGTACAGTCTGCGGCGGTTTACAACAACCCTTATGGCGCAACGCCGTACAGTCCTGCTCCTGCCAACGATGCACCTTATGTGCCGCCGGTGCAAAGTACGCCGGTTTATACGCCTCCTGCTTATGTGCCGCCTTCTCCGGCGGTTTCGGGTGCATATATTCCTTCTTATGCACCCGTCGACATCAACGCGGCGACGCACACTATTGTGCGCGGCGACACGGTGTACAACATTTCCAAACGCTACCATATCTCTCAAGACGATTTCCGTGCGTGGAACGGTATGGCGGATAATACGCTCAGCATCGGTCAGGTCGTAAAGGTCAAACCGGCAGGATATACCGCACCAAAAACCGCCGTCGCAGAAAGTAGGCCCGCCGCACAAGTCGCTGCACAGCCGACAGTGAAGCCTGCTGCGCAACCTGTCGTACAAACAGCGACGCAATCTGCCGCTCCTGTTGTAGAAAATAAAGCAGTTTCTGCTCCTGCGCCAGCTGTTTCACAGGCTTCTGCCTCTTCGTCATCCGGTACGCGTTCGGTCGGCGGCATTGTTTGGCAGCGTCCGACGCAAGGCAAAGTGATTGCCGATTTCGGAGGCAGCAACAAGGGTGTTGATATTGCAGGAAATGCGGGACAGCCTGTTTTGGCGGCGGCAGACGGCAAAGTAGTTTATGCCGGTTCCGGTTTGAGGGGGTATGGAAACCTGGTTATCGTTCAGCATAATTCTTCTTTCCTGACCGCATACGGACACAACCAAAAATTGCTGGTCGGAGAGGGTCAGCAGGTTAAACGCGGGCAGCAGGTTGCCTTGATGGGCAATACCGATGCTTCCAGAACACAGCTTCATTTCGAGGTTCGGCAAAACGGTAAGCCGGTTAACCCGAACAGCTATATCGCGTTCTGACTTTCTGTTTGAAATCAGGCTAAAAATGCCGTCTGAAAGCTTTTCAGACGGCATTTTATTTGAGGATAATTTGGGTTGACGGCGATAACCAGCCTATATGCCTGTTTCGGATGCCGCCGTCAGCAGCCGCAGGACATGTCTTCAGAGGCTTGCAGGCTGATGTTTTTACGTTTTTTGGCTTTTTCGTAGCGGCAGCGTTGACGGTCGGTCAGGATTTCCAGTGGCGGTACGGGAACGGGTTTGCCGTCTTTGACTGCAACCATGGTGAAGTAGCAGCTGTTGGTATGGCGGATTTCTCCCGTACGGATGTTTTGTGCTTCGACACGGATGCCGATTTCCATAGAGGTACGCCCCGTGTAGTTTACGCTGGCGTAGAAAGTAACCAGGTCGCCGACATGGATAGGTTCTTTAAACAGGACTTTGTCTACTGAAAGGGTTACGCAATAGTTGCCGCTGTAACGGCTGGCACAGGAATAGGCAACCTGGTCGAGCAGGAGCAGGAGTTCGCCGCCGTGTACGTTGCCGCTGAAATTGGCGGTGTCCGGCATCATCAGTTCGGACATAATGAGTTCGTGGGAAGGCAGTTGGCGTTGTTGTGTCATAGTGTACCTGTTTTAAGAAAGGGTATTTTGAAATGGGTGTGGAAAAATTTTAGGGAATGGGAAA
Organism: Neisseria sp. Marseille-Q6792; assembly: GCF_943181435.1. The sequence continues at coordinate 859,085 of NZ_OW969598.1, read as the reverse complement.
GTGGAATTCAAGCTAAAAAAAGCTATGATGGGATAGCCTGCCGAAATGGGCTGCCGATGCCGTCTGAAGGTTTCAGACGGCATTTTGTTTAGGAAAGCCAAAAACGGAAGACCAGGAAAAACACAAGTGCCAATACGGCGGCCCAAACGACGAGCATGAATCCGGCAACTGCCTGACCCATACGGTAAACTGGGTTTTTGCGTTCATCTTCAAGAAGTGGGTTGTGATTTTTCTCGGATTGTTCGGACATTTTATTCTCAATCGGAAAAGTTGGAAATGGAGGTAAGGTTACGCCGTCATGTAAAAAGATTCAAGGATTCAGTTCAGCAGTCTTCCTCCCAGCCGTCATCCCAGGCATGTTTCAATGCCGTCTGAACGGTATCGGCATCAAAACCGCGATAGGCGAGGAAGCGTGCCTGTTTTTGTTTTTCTTTAAGGTCGGCGGCCGGATGTTTGAATTTTTTACGCAACACGTCCATGGCGGTTTGTTTTTCACTCAACCTGTCCGGAAGCAGCTTTCGGCTTGTCTCTTCGTCTATGCCCTGTTGAGCCAGGGCTTGTTTCAGGCGCAGGGAGCCGTGTTTGCGGCTTTTGCTGTGGATATAGGCTTCTGCATAGCGTAAATCCGACTGCCAGTTGCGTTCGGAAAATTCGTTCAAGACGTTTTCCAACTCTTCTTCGCTTTCGGCATGGGGGGCGAGCTTGCGCTGCAGCCCGAGGCGACTGACTTCTTGGCGCGAGAGGATGTCCATCGCGCGGGCGCGTAGGGATTTTTGCGGTTTCATGGCGGCGGTTTCGGCGTACGGCAGGTTTCAGACGGCATAGCGTGCCGTCCGAATGCCTACTCTTCTTTATTTTCCTGCGGTTGCAGGTTTTCGTAAATTTCGGGCAGCGAGCCGATAATCCAGTCGGGACGGGTCGCATCATCTTGCGAGAGCAGCGTCATATCGCCGTAACCGAAGGTAACGCCGACGCTCAGGCAGCCGGCGGCTTTGGCAGCGATGATGTCGTTGCGCGAGTCGCCGACCATAATCATATTGGCAGTATCGATGCCCAACACTTCGGCAGCGTGCCGCAGCGGCAGCGGGCTGGGTTTTTTTTCGGGCAGGCTGTCGCCGCCGAGTATCAGGCTGAAATAGTCGGCGAGTCCCAGTTGTTTTAGAAGCTCGGCGGCAAGGATTTCGTTTTTGTTGGTAACGACGGCGAGCGGGATGCCTAAAGATTTGAGCAATGCCAGCCCGGCTTCGGTTTCGGGATAGGGGCGGGTGAAGACGCTCAAATGGTCGCGGTAGTATTTCATATAGAACACGAAACCTTTTTCCCACAGTTCGGAATCGGCTTCGCGGTCGCGGTCGTTGGTGAGGACGCGGTGAACCAGTTTGCCGATGCCGTCGCCCACATAGCTTTCGACCACTTTTGCAGGCAGCGGTTTCATACCGAGGTGTTCCAACATCGCTTCTGCGGCGGCGGCAAGGTCGGGGACGGAATCGCACAGTGTGCCGTCCAAGTCAAAGGCAACAGCTTGGACATGTTCGATGGCAGCATTCATAGTTTGGCTTTCTGTAGATTGCAATAGTTTATTTTAACATTGTTTGCACAGAGCTTCTAATGTATGGATTGTTAACAATCGCAATAGGTTTTGCAGGCGGTGTTTTCGGATTTCGGAACGGAGTCGGATAAGGTGTGCAAATCCCGTCGATGTTCCAATTAAATTTTTAAAAAATAAAAGGATGTTTATATCTTTATTTAATTGGACATTTGCTTTTCGGGTGCGTGTGCTGCTTTTTTCAGACGGATTCCGTGCGGCTTGGGAAATAAAATCATATATAGATTAATCAAATCGGGCTGATTCCGACTACACGCTATTACATTTTGTCGGGAAATTGGTTATAGTTGCGAACCTGATGGCTTGTTCCATTCCGAACCTCTCTTTGTGAAAAGGAAGCAAAATGTCTCATGCTGCTGTAAAAGAAACCCTCAATCCGTTTGAAATCGCCCGCAAACAGGTGAAAACCGCCTGTGACCAACTGAAAACCGATCCGGCTGTTTATGAAATCCTGAAAAGTCCGAAGCGCGTTTTGGAAGTTACCTTTCCTGTCAAACTCGACAATGGCACGGTTAAAACCTTTACCGGTTACCGTTCGCAACACAACAACGCCGTCGGCCCCTATAAAGGCGGCGTGCGCTTCCATCCCGGTGTGAATTTGGACGAAGTCAAAGCTCTGTCGATTTGGATGACCATCAAATGCTGCGTGGCCGGTATTCCTTACGGCGGCGGCAAAGGCGGCATTACCTTGGATCCGCGCGATTATTCCGAAGCGGAACTGGAACGTATCGCACGCGCTTATTCCGAAGCCATTTCTCCGCTGATTGGCGAGAAAATCGATATTCCCGCACCTGATGTGAACACCAACGGCAAAATCATGTCTTGGATGGTGGATGCCTATGAAAACGTGGTGAAACATTCTGCACCGGGCGTATTTACCGGCAAACCGGTTGAGTTCGGCGGCTCTTTGGCGCGTACCGAGGCTACCGGTTACGGCGTGAACCTCGCCGCCGTCCAAGCTTTGGAAAAACTGGGCAAAGACGTGAAGGGTGCCACTTACGCCATTCAAGGTTTCGGTAATGTCGGTTATCACACAGGTTATTACGCGCATCAATCCGGCGCGAAAGTCGTTGCCGTATCTACTGTTGACGTTGCTATCTACAATGAAAACGGCTTGGATATGGAAGCTCTGTTTAAAGAGTTCCAAGAAAAAGGTTTCATCACCAACGAAGCCGGTTACGGCAAAGAAATTACCAACGCCGAACTTTTGGCTTTGGATGTGGACGTACTCGCCCCTTGCGCGCTGGAAAACCAACTAACTTCCGAAAACGCTGGTAAAGTCCGCGCGAAAATCGTGGTTGAAGGCGCAAACGGCCCGACTACGCCCGAAGCCGACGTTATCCTGCGTCAAAACGGCGTATTGGTCGTGCCCGATATTTTGGCGAACTGCGGCGGCGTGGTGGTATCTTATTTTGAATGGGTACAGAATCTGCAAGGTTACTACTGGGAGTTTGACGAAGTTCAAGAGAAAGAAACCGTTGTCCTGCGCCGTGCGTTCCGCGATATTTGGAACTTGGCGCAAGAGTATGATGTCGATTTGCGAACCGCGTCTTATATGATGAGTATCCGTCGTGTTGAAAAAGCGATGAAGCTGCGCGGTTGGTATTGATGTTTGAACAAAGGATGCCGTCTGAAGCCTTCAGACGGCATTTTTGTGCGGGCGGAATGAATGGTGAGAATGGCCGATTTGGAAGGTTAAAGTCGAGTAGTTCGCCTGTTTTTGGCACACGCTTTGATCGGGGAAGTCGGCTTTGTGTTCGACATTGGCTTTCCAGAAGCCTTGGCGCAAGGGGATGATGTCCACTTCGCCTTTGCCGTCGGTGGTGTCGGAGAAGGCTTGGGCTTCGGTGCTGATAAATAACTTATTGTCTGATATATGGTTTTTGAGAAATTAAAAAGCCGGTTGGGTGTAACGGGCTTGTCTGATAAGATGGCAAATTTTTTGAATGGAGAGAAAAGATGCCCTATGTCAATATTAAAGTAACCGGTGGTAAGGAAGCGCCGAGTACGGAGCAGAAGGCGGAGCTGATACAAGGTGTAACGGAATTGTTGGGTCGTGTATTGGGTAAAAATCCCGAAACAACGGTTGTCGTGATTGACGAAGTGGATACCGATAACTGGGGCATAGGCGGGAAAAGTGTCAGCGAACGGCGCAAAGAGGGCAGGTGAAAAGCCTGAAAATCTCGGTTTGATGCTTTAAATTCGAAGTTAAAAAGAGTACATTTCCATCCATCACCAAAAATAACGGAACACATCATGGATAAATTTCCCAAGTCTGCAAAACTCGATCACGTCTGTTACGACATTCGGGGACCTGTACATAAAAAAGCCCTTCAGCTTGAAGAGGAGGGCAATAAAATCCTCAAGCTCAATATCGGCAACCCTGCGCCGTTCGGCTTCGAAGCGCCTGATGAAATCTTAGTCGATGTCATCCGCAACCTGCCGACTTCGCAAGGCTATTGCGATTCCAAAGGGCTGTATTCCGCCCGCAAAGCCATTGTTCACTACTATCAGACCAAAGGTTTGCGCGATATTACGGTAAACGATGTCTATATCGGCAACGGCGTGTCCGAGCTGATTACGATGTCTATGCAGGCGTTGCTCGACGACGGCGACGAAATCCTGATTCCCGCGCCCGACTACCCCTTGTGGACGGCGGCGGCAACGCTTGCGGGCGGTACGGTACGCCATTATCTGTGCGACGAAGAAAACGGCTGGTTTCCCAACCTTGCCGATATGGAAGCCAAAATCACGCCCAAAACCAAAGCCCTCGTCGTCATCAACCCCAATAACCCGACAGGCGCGGTGTACAGCAGGGAAATCTTGTTGGAAATCGCCGAACTGGCGCGCAAACACGGTCTGATTATCTTTGCCGACGAGATTTACGACAAAATCCTTTATGACGGCGCGGTTCACCACCACATCGCCGCGCTTGCCCCCGACCTTTTGACGGTAACGTTCAACGGTTTGTCCAAAGCCTACCGTGTAGCCGGATTCCGCCAAGGCTGGATGGTGCTCAACGGGCCGAAACATCACGCAAAAGGTTACATCGAGGGTTTGGATATGCTCTCGTCCATGCGCTTGTGTGCCAATACGCCGATGCAGCATGCGATTCAGACGGCATTGGGCGGCTATCAGAGCATTAACGAATTCATCTTGCCCGGCGGGCGGCTTTTGGAACAGCGTAACAGGGCGTGGGAATTGGTCAACCAGATACCTGGAGTGTCCTGCGTCAAACCGATGGGCGCGATGTATATGTTCCCAAAAATCGATACCGAAATGTACCGTATCCACGATGATATGAAATTCGTTTACGATTTGCTGGTGCGCGAAAAAGTCCTGCTGGTACAGGGAACGGGGTTTAATTGGATCAAACCCGACCATTTCCGCATTGTCACGCTGCCTTACGTCCATCAGATTGAAGAGGCGGTGGGCAGGCTGGCAAGATTCCTGCAAACCTACCATCAGTAGGATTCTGATAAAAAATGCCGTCTGAAACGGAGATACCCGTTTCAGACGGCATTTTCAACAGCAGGAACGAATCAGGCAAATTTCAGTCTGTCGCCGTCGGCTTCCACCCTGATTTCGCTTTCGGGCGCATAGTTTCCGGCAAGCAGAGCTTTTGCCAGCGGGTTTTCGATTTCCGACTGGATGGCGCGTTTGAGCGGACGTGCGCCGTAAATCGGGTCAAAACCGGCTTGGGCGATGATGTCCAGAGCGGCATCTGAAACAGTCAGGCGCAGGTTTTGTTTTTCCAAACGTTTTTCCAAACCTTTAAGCTGGATTTTGGCAATGCTGCGGATATTGGCCTGATCCAGTCCGTGGAACACGACCACTTCGTCGATACGGTTGATCATTTCAGGACGGAAATGCTCTTTCACATCCTCCATCACAACTTCTTTCACGGCTTCGTAGTCCTGCGTGCCCATTTGTTGGATGTGCTGGCTGCCGATGTTGGAAGTCATGACGATGACGGTATTTTTGAAGTCCACAGTTCGACCTTGTCCGTCGGTCAAACGGCCGTCATCCAATACTTGCAGCAGGATATTGAACACGTCGGGATGGGCTTTTTCCACTTCGTCCAAAAGAATCACGCTGTACGGTTTGCGGCGCACTTGCTCAGTCAGGTAGCCGCCTTCTTCGTAGCCGACATAGCCCGGAGGCGCGCCGATGAGGCGGGCAACGGCGTGTTTTTCCATGTATTCGGACATATCGATACGAATCAGATGATCTTCGCTGTCAAATAGGAAGCCTGCCAATGCCTTACACAATTCGGTCTTACCCACACCGGTCGGGCCTAGGAACAGGAAGCTGCCGTAAGGTTTGTTCGGATCGGACAAACCGGAGCGGCTGCGGCGGATGGCATCGGACACGGCACGCACGGCTTCGTCCTGTCCGACCACGCGGCGGTGCAATACTTCTTCCATTTTCAACAGTTTGTCGCGTTCGCCTTCCATCATTTTGGATACGGGGATGCCGGTCATACGCGATACGATTTCGGCCACTTCGTCCGCGCCGACTTCGGTACGGAAGAGTTTGTTTTGTTTTTTGCCGTCGGGGTTGCTTTCCGCCGCCTGCAACTGCGCGCCCAATTTCGGCAACTCGCCGTATTCAAGCTCAGATGCGCGGGCAAAATCGCCTTGGCGTTTGGCTTGTTCGATTTTGACTTTGATGTCGTCCATCTGTTTCTTGATGTCGGCGGTGCTGGACGAGGCGGCTTTTTCTGCTTTCCAGATTTCGTCCAAATCGGCGTATTCTTTTTGCAAACCGTCGATTTCTTCGTCTATCAGTTCCAAACGTTTTTTGCTGGCATCATCGGTTTCTTTGGCAACGTGCATTTTTTCCATTTTGAGCTGGATAATGCGACGGTCAAGTTTATCCATTTGCTCAGGTTTGCTGTCCAGCTCCATTTTGATGCGGCTGGCAGCTTCGTCAATCAAATCAATCGCTTTGTCAGGCAGGAAGCGGTCGGTAATGTAGCGGTCGCTCAACTCCGCTGCGGCAACGATAGCAGGGTCGGTGATGTCGATGCCGTGGTGGATTTCATAACGCTCTTGCAAACCGCGCAAAATAGCGATGGTATCTTCTACACTTGGCTCGCCGACCAATACTTTTTGGAAACGGCGTTCGAGTGCCGCATCTTTCTCGATGTACTGACGATATTCGTCCAAAGTAGTCGCACCGATGCAGTGCAATTCGCCGCGTGCCAAAGCCGGTTTCAGCATATTGCCCGCGTCCATCGCGCCGTCGGTTTTGCCCGCGCCGACCAAAGTATGGATTTCGTCAATGAAAATCAGGGTGTTGCCGTCGTCTTTTGCTAAGTCGTTCAACACGCCTTTCAAGCGTTCTTCAAATTCGCCGCGGTATTTCGCACCGGCAATCAATGCCGCCAAATCCAGAACCAAAAGGCGTTTGTTACGCAGGGATTCGGGTACTTCGCCGTTGACGATGCGTTGCGCCAAACCTTCGACAATGGCGGTTTTACCCACACCGGGTTCGCCAATCAGCACGGGGTTGTTTTTGGTACGGCGTTGCAATACCTGAATCGCGCGGCGGATTTCGTCGTCGCGACCGATAACAGGGTCGAGTTTGCCGTCGCGGGCGCGCTGGGTCAGATCGAGCGTGTATTTTTTCAGAGCATCGCGTTGGTCTTCGGCATTGGCATCGTTCACGTTTTGTCCTCCTCGTACCGCGTCAATCGCGGCATTAATGTTTTGTTCGGTCGCGCCGGCTTCTTTCAGGATTTTGCCGGTCGCATCGTTCTGCTGCACCAAGGCAAGCAGGAAAAGTTCGCTGGCGATATAGGCATCACCGCGTTTGGTTGCGGCTTTATCCATCAGGTTCAACACCGCCTGCAATTCGCGGCTGGGCAGAATGTCGCCGCCCTGACCGGATACTTTCGGCAAGCTGCTTAAATGTTGTTGCAAACGCTGTTTCACCTGCGGCACGTTCACGCCCGCATGAGCCAAGAGCGCGGCGGCTCCGCTGTTTTGGTCGTCAAGCAGGGCTTTCAGTACAAAGCCCGCTTCCAGATAGCTGCTGTCCGCAGCCAACGCCAAACTCTGAGCTTCTGCAAGGGCTTGTTGGAATTTGGCGGTTAATTTGTCGTATCGCATTTTCGTTTCCTTTTCAAAATGTCCGCTGTCGAAGCCTATATGTGCATAATTGTGGATAACTCAAGCGTCAGATTTTAACTTTTCAGATTTAATTGCTTATCTTGTTGAATATGATTGAAATAAATTTTTTAATTTGTGTGTATAACTTAATCTCTCCAATAGGGAAGCGTCCGATGCCGTCTGAACAAATATTGTGAATCGGGTATAATCGGCGCATCTTTATTCCCTTTCAGACGGCATTGATGCCGTAAGGACATTTTTATGAGCAAAAAACGAGTTCTGACCGGCGTAACTACCACCGGCATCCCGCATCTGGGCAACTACGTCGGCGCCATCCGCCCCGCCGTCCGCGCGGCGCAAAACCCAGATACCGAATCCTTCCTTTTCCTCGCCGATTACCACGGCATCATCAAATGCCACGAGCCGGAGATGATTCACCAATCCACCCAAGCCGTTGCCGCCACATGGCTCGCCTGCGGACTCGACCCCGAGCGCACCACCTTCTACCGCCAAAGCGACATTCCCGAAGTGATGGAATTGAACTGGATTCTGACCTGCATCACCGCCAAGGGTTTGATGAACCGCGCCCATGCCTACAAAGCCGCTGTACAGGCAAATGCAGAAAACAATCAGGAAGATCCTGATTTCGGTGTGGAAATGGGTTTGTTCAGTTATCCGATTCTGATGACTGCCGACATCCTCATGTTCAACGCCAACGAAGTTCCCGTCGGACGCGACCAAATCCAACATGTCGAAATGGCGCGCGACATTGCCGGCCGCTTCAACCACCGCTTCCAAGAACTCTTCACCCTGCCCGAAGTGAAAATCGACGAAAACGTCGAACTCTTGGTCGGCTTGGACGGACGCAAAATGTCCAAATCCTACGGCAACACCATTCCGCTTTGGGAAAACGACAAGAAAACCCAAAAATCGGTCAACAAAATCATCACCAACATGAAAGAGCCGGGCGAGCCGAAACAGCCTGACGAAAGCCCTTTGTTTGAAATCTACAAGGCCTTCTCCATGCCGTCTGAAACAGCAGCGTTCACACAAATGCTGGCCGAAGGCCTGGCATGGGGCGAAGCCAAAAAACTTTTGGCGGCGAAAATCAACGCCGAGCTGGCAGAACCGCGCGAACGCTACAACGAGCTGACCGCCAATCCTTCGCAAATCGAAGACATCCTGCAGGCAGGCGCGGCCAAAGCGCGCAAAGAAGCGCGCGAACTTTTGAATAAGGTACGTGATGCGGTCGGTATCCGTCCTTTGAAATAAACCCATGCCGTCTGAACATCCATTGTCCGTGTTTCAGACGGCATTTTGAAACCATCAGGAGTGTGGAATGCTTAAAACATCTTTTGTCGTGTTAAGCGGCTGCCTGCTGCTTGCCGCCTGCGGTAAATCCGAAAATACGGCGGAACAGCCGCAAAATGCAGTGCAGGGTGCGCCGAAACCGGTTTTCAAAGTCAAATATATCGACAATACGGCGATTGCCGGTTTGGCTCTGGGCGGGGTGCAAGAAGGAAAAACGGCTGAAGGCAAAAAACAGCTGACTTATCCGATTGAGGGCTTGTCGGAACAGAATGTGTTGCAACTGATCGGCAAGCATCCCAACGACTTGGAAGTCATCAGCGGCAAATGCATGGAAACCGACGATAAGGGCGGTCCGGCAGGTTGGGCGGCAAACGGCGTGTGTCATACCTTGTTTGCCAAGCTGGTGGACAATGTCGCGCAAGACGGCGGGAAGCTGACGGATTACCTGGTCTCGCATGCCGCACTGCAACCTTACCAGACGGGGAAAAGCGGATATGCCGCCGTGCAGAACGGACGCTATGTGCTGGAAATCGACAGTGAGGGGATGTTTTATTTCCGCCGCCGCCATTATTGAGGTATTCAAAAATCCCATAATGCATTTGAGTTTTCCAAGCCCTTTCAGGAAGGTGGCTGCAACAAGTTTTCTGTCCTGATGGAGATGGTCGGGGAATTGTTTGCAGAAATAGGGGATTTAGGTGCTCCATATGTATTGTGATTCTGATGTAAGAATGAGTGAATCGGTACCGATCATCTTTACAAAAAAGCGGCAGCCATCCGGTTGCCGCTTTATCTATGCCTTAAGTCCTGCTCTGCTTTGACGGGATGGTTTGCACCATGTACGCGGGTTATGGAAAGACTTGCTCGGTCTTATTCGGGTCGGCTGAATTTGCCGCGCATATAAGTAGTTCTCTTCGTTCATGGGTTTCAGTTGGATTCCGTAAAAAAGTTCTACATGCGCTTTAATCAGCGGCTCAATGCAGTAAACCCAATTTTTGAGGTTTTCGCGCCATTTGCGCGAACCCTCCGATACAAACGAAAAATTGCTTGTCGCAATCTTCCACAATTGTTTTTTGCCGATTGTTGTACGGATAAGGCGGTAGCCTTTGTCTTCGGGCAGACGGCTGTTAATGTGTTTTGCAATGTACTTGCCGACATATCGCGCAAGTCCTTTGCTGTTGGTTTTGACTGGCAGCAGTTCGGAACGCCCGAAACCGTACTTTTCCATGTTTTCCCGAAGAACTTGCCATAGTTGGCTCAGGTTTTTGTTGGCACTTGTGTAATTACGGGCTTGGATTTGTCTGAAATTCAGACCACGGCGGATGTCTTGGCGTGTGTTTACGATGAGATGAAAATGTATACGACCGCTTTTCATGCGTTCGTATACGCAAATATAGTTTTCAAAATGCTTTTTAAGAAAGTTTGTACGGAGGCTGTGAAAGCGGCGGCTCGCCTCTTTAACGTCTTGCACGTCGTCGGCGAAAGTGAGTGTAAGGAATCCGCACTTTTCGATTCCAAACGTTTCAATGAACTGTTTTACGTTTAGCTCTAAGGCATGTGAAGATTTTTTGTACGAGGTAGAAAACTCGTTTAGATTTTGGTCTGTTTTGGCGAATTTTTCGTAAAAAGCGGGGGTTTGTTTGGTGTTGTTTTGATTAGGGTTTTCTGTGTCAATGCAGTTGTTACTATTTAGACAAGGAAGCGGCGGACGCTTCGCGTCTGCCGTCTGGTTTATTTGAAGTTCCTGCTGGAATGACATTTTAGACCCCTCTTAAATATCGGTTAATCGAATTTGTCAAGGGATTTCAATCAAATTTTACACTCCCTTAACTGGGGTGCAATATATAAGGTTTTTGTTTGGAGTGGCAAATCGACCCGTCTGCTGTCGTAGATACAAGGCAGTCGGTTTTTTTGGGTGTTGTGGATAGGGAAATGCCGTCTGAACATCATTCAGACGGCATTTGGTTTGTAAAGGTCAGACGGCTTCAACTTTAAACGGCATATTGACTTTTTGCCATTGGACGCTTTCATATTCCAATGCGTCGGCAATCAGGGGGTGGTGTTCCAGCCATTCACTGTCAATACGCAGGATGAAGCCGTGGCTTTCCGTATCCGTGCGCAACTGCATATTTTTCGGGAAAGACAGGTCTTGGCGCGAACGGCAGAACAGGGCGGCAAGGCGCAGGGACAAAACGGCATACCACAACATTTCGTTGGTGCCGATAATGCCGCCCATTTTTTTCATATCGCCGCGATGACCGATGACCAGTTGGGCAAGTATGGTCTGTTCTTTGCGTGAAAAGCCCGGCATATCGGCGTTTTCGAGGATGTAGGCGGAATGCTTGTGATAGCCGGTGTGGGCGATGTCCAAACCGATTTCATGCAGCGCAGCGGCGCGTCCGAGATACTGTTGCCACAAGGCAAGCTCTTGAACTGTAACGTTTTTGGCGTGGCAGAGGCTGTCCATAAAGGTTTGCGCGGTTTCGGCGGTGCGTTTCGCCTGATTGAGGCTGACGTGGTAGCGGTGTTGGAACTCGGCAACCGTTTGTCCGCGCATATCTTCGTTTAAACCGCGCCCGATCAAATCGTAAAACACGCCGTCGCGTAGGGCGGCTTCGGTTACGGTCATCCTGTCGAGTTTCATTTCCTCAAACGCCGCCATCATCACGGCAAGTCCGCCGGCAAAAACTTCGATGCGTTCCGGTTTCAGGTTTTCAAATTTGGCTTTTTTGACCGAACCGGCTTCGATGATGCGTTCGGCGAGGGCGCGCATTCCTTTGTAGGTAATGTCCGCCTCTTGGGGCATTTCGGCGGCAAGCACATCACGGATGGATTTTGCCGAACCCGATGTGCCGACGGCGAAATCCCAACCTTTGCGCCTCATATTTTTGCTGATGCGCTGGATTTCGTTGCGGGCGGCGGAAATGGCGGCTTGGAAGTCTTTGGCGGTGATTTTGTTTTGGAAGAAGCGCAGGCTGTAGGTTACGCAGCCCAAGGGCAGGCTTTCGGTAATGTCGGGATTCAGCGTCGAACCGATGACAAATTCTGTCGAACCGCCGCCGATGTCGATAACCAGCATTTTGCCGCCGCCGGGGGGAAGGGTGTGGATCACGCCGGTATAAATCAGCCGCGCCTCTTCGCGCCCGGCGATGATTTCGATGGGGAAACCTAATGCCGCTTCGGCACGGGGCAGGAAGCCCGCGATGTTTTTGGCAACGCGGAATGTGTTGGTTGCCACGGCGCGCACCTGCTCGGGACGGAAGCCGCGCAGGCGTTCGCCGAATTTTGCCAGACAGTCCAAAGCCTGTTCTTGGGAGGCGGCACTCAGGTTTTTCTGTTCGTCCAGTCCGGCGGCGAAGCGCACCATCTGTTTGAAGGAATCGATGACTTTCAACTGTCCGTTGTTGTTTTCGCAAATCTGGAGGCGGAAACTGTTAGAACCCAAATCGACGGAGGCAAGGACGTTTGCGGGATTGGTGGTCATGGCGGATACCGGTGGGGGAAAAACGCAATGTTACTCTGACGGCGCGGGCGTTGACAATAAATGATGCGCTGTTTTTGATTCTGCTCACAGATGTTGCCGACGGTATATTTCCGACAGCAAAAAATGCCGTCTGAAAAACGGTCGGACGGCATTTTTGCGCTTATTTGAAATCCTTTTCCACGCTCATGAAAATCTGCATGTTTTTGCGTGTGTAAAAACTTTTCATATTGCTGTCGATTTTCAGATAGCGGAAATTGAGTTGCGGCGTAAATCCCTTCCAAGAGATTTTGTCGTGCCACAACGACAGGTTTGCCTGATATTCGTGGTCTTTACGCGGGAAGCGGTACACAATGGTCCCGGGTGCGTCAAACGTCCTGCGTGTATAGCGCAGGTTTGCCCGCAGACCCAAGCCGCCGTCGAACGTTTTGACCGCGCCGACACGCAAACCCTTGCGGACGGAAGCCTGTTCCGCCTCTTTCGTCATGTCGTGCGACCAGTCCGCACCGCCGTAAAGCAGCCAGTCTTTCGGCGCGGAATACATTAGCGTCGCACCCGCCAGCGGCATATGGCTGTCGTATCGGGCGGCTGTGCGGTCTTCCTGATAACGCTTCCACATATTGCCCGCGTTTAGTGTCAGCCGCCAGCGTTCGCTCAAGCGTTGGGAGAAATCGGCATTGAAGCCGCCGACGAAATTGTATCGGCTGCCGCCTAAGAGGTTTTGCTCGATAAACGGCACGATGCCGAACGAGCGCGTTACTGAACGGTTTTTATAGCCGAGCGACAGGCGCAGGCTCTGTTCGCTGAAATCTTTGTTATCCCAATAGTGCACGCCGCCGCCGCTGATGTCGCCGTAGAGGAAATGATGCCCGCCCGCATTGATTTCGCGCGACACGCCCAAGCCGTAGCGCAAACCGTGTGCCTTTTGCGGTAGGCTGTCGACGGTTTTTGTCCAGCTTTTTCCTGCAAATTCAATCGTTTTTTCGGACGAAGCGTTGTTCACATTGTCCGTCTGCTCGTATTGCAGCGACACATCGGGCTTCCAGCCTTGAGCCTTGTCTATGGCGGCAAGATAGCGGTCGGCAAGCTGCTGCATCGGTGGCTGCAAATCGGGTTTCGCCCGCTCCAATTCCGCCTTCGCCTCGCGGTACTGTTTGTTTTCAAACAGCATCACACCCAAATCGAAACGCGGATACGCCAAATCGGGCTGTTGCGCCAAAATGCCGCGATACAAAGCCACCGCCTCGTTATGGCGCAACTGGCTGCGGCGCAAACCGCCCAGTGCGTAATCGTGCAGAACCGGATTGAAATCCGGCAGGGCGCGATAGCTTTCCAACAGCGTTTGCAGCGTGTCCCAATCTCGGGCGACGACGGCGCGGTTGATCTGCTCTTCCAAACCCGCAAGAGAGGCATTGCCGTCTGAAACGGCTTCGGCGGCTTCTCCGGCTGCAACGGTTTCAGACGGCACGGACGCACCCGTACCGAAAGCCGCCTCGTTGGAAAACTTCTTATGTGTTGCCACAGGCTTGATTTCGGTCTCTTCTGCCTTGCCGACAGACGCAATAACAGGCGCGGCAGCCCGCTTCGGCGCGGCACGCTGCAACAGGCGGAAGGCATTGTCGATCTGTTCGTCAAAAGATGGGGCATAGGAAGCAAGCGGCAGAACCGGAATTTCCGTTTCGTCAGCCCTTTCAAGCCTTTCGGCAGGCACTATCCTATCGTCGAATTTGCCGTCCACGAACACCTGTTTCGACACGGGTATAGGTAAAACGGACGTTTCGGCAACGGCCGCCGCCGGTACGGACAAAAGAAGCAAAGCAAATTTTTTCATAAGTCAAACAGTTTCAGGGCAAGGGACCGGACGGGCAAACCGCGCAGTCAAATGGTCGAAATGCCGTCTGAAAGACCGTTTCCGGTTTCAGACGGCATTTGTATCAGGCGGGATTAATGCGAACGGGAGCCGGCAAAGCCGATGCTATTTGTACCCTGAGTAACCGCACCGACGATTTCTTCTGCGTTAGGACCGAAGAAGCCGAGTTTGTAATTAGAACCTTCGATGCCCTGTCCCTTAATTACTGTGTTATCGAATTCGTTGGTATGGCTGAATTCTTTGATAGGCGCTTCACTCAGAGTGATGTCGGTTTCGCCGATTCCGGTAATTTCGCCTTTGCCGTTTTTTTTCTCGAAATCAACTATATAAGACAAAGCACCTTGTTTTTCGCCATCGGTTGCAATACCTGCGTAGCTAAATTTGCCCGCAGCTGGCAGGATTTTGGTAGCAGAACCTTTCACAACCAAATCAACGTCCTTATCGGCACGCAAGCTTCTCTCGATACCGGATGGGTCTTTTTCGATTCTTTCCCGTTCGGAAAGACCGGCAATCAAAGAATAATTTTGACGGTAGATATGTGCCCGACCTTTTGAAATCAGCTCGTAATTGTCCCCGCCGGCTTTAACACGTGCCGTGGTTACAGTATCTACTTTTTGAACCTTGTTTTGTGCCGGTACGACATCAAACAAATTGATATTGCTGCCCTTGGAGGAGACGCTGCCAACCTGCAGGGTAACTGATGCCAACTCAACCTCTCCAGGTTTGAACCCCTTTTGGGTTGCCCAACTGTTGACATCTTTCCTTACATCCTCTTTTACGCTGTAAAAAGAAGTAACAACCGCGCCTTGTGTTGCCACGCCCGGACCGGAAACTAAAGAGTTGTTGCCGTTGTTGGCAGTACCGTTGCTGCTGCAAGCCGCTAAGCTCAAGGCAATCATGCTCAATGCGAAAACTTTGTTCAAAGTCATCATAAATCCCCAAAATTTCAGAAATTAAGTAAATAAATTTATGGTTGTGTAAACCGCTTCCTATTATGCCCATATTTACTTTTACTGACAACTAAATTGTTAATACTATCAATTATTCTGTTTAAATAAGGCAACAGTCGGCTATTCATAATCCGCCATTATGCATACCGAACAAGATAAAACCGATTTCAGTGAACGTTTGAAAACAGCAATACGCCTCGCGGGTTTGGACGAGCTGTCCAATGCCAGCCTCGCCAACCGCTTCAACCTGCGCCATCCCAATCAGCCTGTCAGTACGCAGGCGTTCCACCATTGGCTGGTCGGCAGGTCGATTCCGACTCCGGATAAAATCGAGACACTGGCAAAATGGCTGGATACCAGCGCGGAATGGCTGCGCCACGGCAGGCTCTCCGGAACGGAAGGTGCGGCTTCGCCGCAAGAAGCTCTGCTGTTGAAATATTTCCGCCTGCTGCCGCCCGAAAAGCGTGATGCGCTGATGGTGCTGCTGCACAATCCGGACGACAGATAGCCGGTGAAAACGGGAAATGCCCGGGCGGTGTTGCCTGTGCCTGTTTGGACAAGCGTTCTTGAGAGCGGTAAAATCGAGATTTGCCTGAAAAGGGCAGGGCGATATGCCGTGCTTAGATTTTGCGCGCGGTTTTTCGCGTTGAAAGCAATCATGTCTGTTTGAATATTTAATGCCGTCTGAAACGTCCGGACGCGCCCCATTCCCTATGAACAAAACGACCGATAATTTATCCGTCAACACGTACCGACGCCGCCTGCTGTGTGCCGCCGGCGCGCTGTTGCTCAGCCCGCTGGCACAAGCCGGCGCGCAACGTGAAGAAACGCTTGCCGACGATGTGGCTTCCGTGATGAGGAGTTCCGTCGGCAGCGTCAATCCGCCGAGGCTGGTGTTCGACAATCCGAAAGAGGGCGAACGTTGGTTGTCCGCGATGTCGGCACGTTTGGCAAGGTTCGTCCCCGACGAGGAGGAGCGGCGCAGGCTGCTGGTCAATATCCAGTATGAAAGCAGCCGCGCCGGTTTGGATACGCAGATTGTGTTGGGGCTGATTGAGGTGGAAAGCGCGTTCCGCCAGTATGCAATCAGTGGAGTCGGTGCGCGCGGCCTGATGCAGGTTATGCCGTTTTGGAAAAACTACATCGGCAAACCGGCGCACAATCTGTTCGACATCCGTACCAACCTGCGTTACGGCTGCACGATTTTGCGCCATTACCAGAACCTTGAAAAAGGCAACATCGTTCGCGCACTTGCCCGTTTTAATGGCAGCCTCGGCAGCAATAAGTATCCGAATGCCGTTTTGGGTGCATGGCGCAACCGCTGGCAGTGGCACTGATTTTGAATCCGGGCTGCAACCGAAACGTAGCGAATCCTGTATAATCCGAAATCTGTTTATTGGAAATTCAGACGGCATTGCAACTGTTAATGCCGTCTGAAAAATTATTTATGGCAAGAGACAACCGCATCCAAATGTTTCCGCACGAATGGCGCGCCAGTACGACGCTTTCCGGCGTGTACGCGCTGCGTATGCTGGGTATGTTCCTCGTGCTGCCCGTATTGGCGGTGTATGCCGCCTCGCTGCCCGGCGCGGAAGGCAACAAAACGCTGGTCGGGCTGGCAATGGGCATTTACGGGCTGACGCAGGCATTGCTGCAACTGCCTTTGGGTATCGCCTCCGACAAATTCGGGCGCAAGAA
The DNA here is from genome assembly GCF_943181435.1 of Neisseria sp. Marseille-Q6792. The sequence continues at coordinate 842,056 of NZ_OW969598.1, read as the reverse complement.
AACCATTTATGTCGGGCTGATTGTGTTTGCGGCGGGCAGCTTCCTTGCCGCCGCCGCCGATACGCTGCCCATGCTGGTCGCCGCACGCGCCATACAGGGTGCGGGAGCGGTCAGTGCGGCGGTTACCGCGCTGCTGGCGGATTTGACACGCGACGGCGTGCGTACCCGCGCAATGGCGATGATCGGTTTGAGTATCGGTCTGACGTTTTCGGTCAGCCTCGTCGTTGCCCCTGTGATTGCCGACGCGGTGGGCGTACGCGGCTTGTTTCTGCTGACCGGTATGTTAACCGTCGCCAGTATCGGCGTGGTGGCGTGGATGACTCCCGACCCGGAGGTTTCCAAGCTGCACGAAGATACGCAGGCGCAGCCTTCGCGCATAGGCGAAGTTTTGAAAAACCGTAGGCTGCTGACGCTCGATTTCGGCATTTTCGCCCTGCACGCCGCGCAAATGGCATTGTTTACCGCGCTGCCTTTCGCGATGACCCAGCTCGGTTTGGAAAAAATACAGCATTGGAAAGTCTATCTGCCCTCGACCATTACGGGCTTGGTGGTGATGGTTCCACTGATTATCGTCGGAGAGACGCGCAACAAGCTCAAACAGGTTTTTGTTTTGGGCATCGTCTGCATCGCGGCGGCGCAGCTCGGTTTGCTGTCCGGTATGCGCTCGGTAGGCTTGATTACCGCTTATTTGGTTGTTTACTTTATCGGTTTTAATGTGTTGGAAGCGAGCCTGCCGTCTATGGTTTCCAAAATCGCGCCGTCCGACCTGAAGGGTACGGCGATGGGTGTGTATAACACGATGCAGTCGCTCGGACTGTTTGCCGGCGGCGCGGCAGGCGGCTTGCTGTTTCAAAAATACGGCTTTTCCGGCGTGTTTGCCTTTTGCAGCATATTGATGCTGCTGTGGCTGGTAATTGCCGTTTTATCGCCCGCGCCCAAGCCCGTCAAAAACCTCAGTTACCCTGTCGGCGGCGTGTGGCAGGGCAATCAGGACGGTTTGCAATGCGCCTTGTCGCAACTCGAAGGCGTGGAAGACATCGGTTTCAGTTTCGACAGGCAGACCGTCTATCTCAAAGTGTTGCAGAAGGGTTTCGATCAGGCTGCCGCTGAAAAAATCATCACAGGAGTTTAAAAAATGTCATTGAACAAAGTCATCCTTATCGGCCGCCTCGGACGCGATCCCGAAGTGCGCTATATGCCCAACGGCGAAGCCGTCTGCAATTTTTCAGTCGCTACCAGCGAAACATGGAACGACCGCAACGGCCAACGTGTAGAGCGTACTGAGTGGCACAACATCACGATGTACCGCAAACTGGCGGAAATTGCCGGCCAATACCTCAAAAAAGGCGGGCTGGTTTATTTGGAAGGCAAAATCCAAAGCCGCAAATACCAAGGCAAAGACGGCATCGAACGCACCGCTTACGATATTGTCGCCAACGAAATGAAAATGTTGGGCGGGCGCAATGAAAACAGCGGCGGCGCGCCTTACGAGGAAGGTTATGGTCAGAGTCAGGAGGGCTACCAACGTTCTGCGCCGCAAAGGCAGCAAGCTTCTCCTGCTGCCCCGTCTTATCCCCAAGAAACACCCGAAGAAACACCTGCCGCGCCGCGCCGCCAACCGGCTCCCGCAGCCCATGCCATACCGGTTGAGGATATTGACGACGATATCCCGTTCTGAATTCTATATACTTGAATTTTGTAAAAAATAAATTATTAAAACCTAGAGAAACCTTATATAACAAGGTTTCTCTTTTTTTACACTTATTTTAACGTTTGTTATCTTATTTGTTAGTATTTATATATAAACTCTGTAAATTTAGTAGATATGTATAGACTAGAAACAATCCTGTTTTCAAATGGAGAACGCTTTTCTCTGTTAGTTAATGAGAAAACTGGTATACCTGATTTTTATTCAACCCTATGGGTGACAGTAGAACTACGTAATCAATCCGCAGTAAATACCATTAGAAATAAACTAGGAATCATACAATGGTTAATGAGCTGGGAAAAAGAGAATAATCTTGTTATTAGTGATCTAATTCATAAAGAGATACTCTTAACAGAAAATCAATTAGAATCGCTTATTCAACATATGAGACTAAATGTAAAAAAGCAAAAGAATGTAATTAGTACGAAAAAAAGTGTGTTAATGAAAGGTCGAACTCAATTTATTGATATTTACCCGTCTGTATCCCTTAGTCACCAATACAATAGGTTAACAACGTTTTCAGAATACATTTTATTTCTATCTAAAGTAATAAGTACATCTAACGAATATGTTGAGAAATTAAAAAAATTACTTATGCTAATTAAAGGAGTAAGACCTAAGAATCATAAAGCATTATCTATAAAACCAGAAAGTGAGTTACCCGATGGATTGTTAGATGAGTTTATGTCTATTGCAAACTTTTCAAATCCTAATAATCCGTTTCAAGATATCGGAATAAGAAAAAGAAACCATTTAATGTTTATCTTACTGAAAGAATTAGAAATTAGAAGGGGAGAACTATTATCACTTAAAATACCATTTATCGATATAGGGACTGCTAAACCATCAGTTACAATAAAGCGAACGCATGATGATAAATTTGATACAAGAAAAATTCAGGCAGTTAGTAAAACTAAAGAAAGGCGCTTGCCAATATCACAAAAGATAGCTCAACTCCTTAATGATTATATTATGAATTATCGTTCTAAAGTTCCCAATGCGAATACACATCCATATTTGTTTGTAACTCATCGAAAAGGAAAAACTCAAGGGAGTCCAATTAGTACAAGTTCTTTTGATAACGTTATTGTACCAATGATGAAAAAGGTAGATCCAAGATTCTCGATTATTCATCCGCATATTTTTCGTCATGAATGGAACTTATATTTTTCACGAAAAGTGGATAAGAATAATAAAAATTTAAATCATGATTCTTCCCATAAAGATTTTATCTCCTCTGAAAAAGAGGCAAAGATAAGACAGCATCTCATGGGGCATACGTCAGAAAAATCAGGTAATTTCTATAATCAACGTTATATTAGAGAAAAAGCTAACAAGATATTATTAGAACTTCAAATTGAGTTTCAGAAAAAGGTTGATGATTATGAATCATAATAAAATTATTAGACAATCTAGAGATGGATATGTATTTGATGAAAGGGAAAATTCTTGGCATATAAGCAAAGAAATAAAGATTAATTTTTCTAAACATATATTAGGAATTAATAAAAAACATTAGAAGGGTTTAGAAAGACATTAGCAATATATGCCGAAAAATATTCAAGTTATCACGTATCTCACATGTACCAACAGTTCCAACGATTAGTAATTTCAACTAGATTGGAAAATATTAACGTGCCAATAATCTTGGATTGGAAAAATAAATTAGGAAAAGATCATGAATGGTATTTAGGTGCACTAAAAGGTTTTTTGCTCTCATGGCATGAGTATGGTTATTATGGAGTTGATAAATCAGTTGCATTGCTGCTAGAAAGCTTTACCTTAGGGGCTGTACTAGATTATCCCTAAATTCCACACCAATCCCGCAGGATTTTAAGCTGTTGAGACGGTGTGCCGAAGTTAAATCGAAATTCGCATTCTTTCAAGAACAGCGGGAAAGATTTGCGATCGATTCCGTTGTATTTTCGCAAGACGCGTTTTGCCTGATTCTAAAAGTTCTCAATGCCGTTAATGTGGTTTTGACGGTCTGCAAATTCCTTGGAATGGTTGATGCGGTAATGAATAAAACCGCTCACGTCCAACTTGTCGTAGCTGCTCAGACTATCGGTATAAACAATACTGTCCGGCATGATTTTCTTTTTGATGACAGGGAGTAACGTTTCAGACTTGGCATTATCTACGACAACAGTATAGACCCGTCCGTTGAGTTTCAGAATGCCGAAGACAACCACTTTTCCTGCTGCACCGCGACCACGTCTACCTTTACGTCGTCCGCCGAAATAGCTTTCGTCCAGCTCAATAGAGCCCTCCAAAAACCTCATCGGCAGCCAAGGCCAAATGATAATTGATAACCGTGCGGATTTTACGGTAGAACAGTGCTGCCGAATTGGGATGGATACCCAAAATATCGGCGGCAGAACGGGCGGTAACTTCCAGCACAAAAAAACGGAGCAGTTCTTTCTGTACTTTTTTCTTTAATTTGCAGTGTGTTATCTTCATACTTTGAGGGTAACATATCTGCTAATCTAGTACAGCCCCTTAAGTAAAGCGAAAGAACACCATAGAATAGGTGTTTTTGGAGCAGATCGTTGGATAAGTAACCTATGGTGGAGATTAACACATATAAAAACTAAAATTAAATTCTTAGAAAATAGTGAAATCCCAAATGGATCGTTATTACGAATGCCTGATGAGTATGACCCTTCTCCAGTTAAATTAGCTTTACAAGAAAAAGGAATGGATATAGATATTCAAAAACCAGAAACAGCTAAATTAGACGATGAGTTATATAGACTAATGGAGTTATAGTATGCCAAAAATTCTTGTTACAGAAGAAAATTTAGAAGATATCATCATGATGATTAAGACTTGGGAAGATAAACTAACATGGGATTTACTTTGTTCTAAAGTTTCAGAATTATTGAATGTTAAAAGCATTGAAAGACAATCACTAGCTAATTATCCAGATATACAAGAGACATTTAGCAAACAAAAACAAAAGCTTAAAGAAAAAGCAAAAGCTAACCCAGAACCGAATGTAACAATGGATTATCTGCAAAAGCAAGTTAAGAATTTAAAAGCTCAGGTACAACGCTTGGAAGAAATTAATGAGCGATATAAACAGCAATTTATTGTATGGCAATATAATGCATATATGCATGGGATGACACAAGATACACTAAATAAACCTCTTATTGCTGTTAACCGTCAACGTAGGTAATTTATAGGATGTAAGGTAAATTATTTTTACTATAGTAGTCTCTACAAAAGATCGTCTGAAAATCAATTTTCAGACAATCTCTTCATACCTATTAAACTTCTTGATGGGTAGAGTAGAAAACAATTTTCGTCAACATCTACTTCTTCTGGCCGGAGAGATATAGCAGTTTAATGGCGCGTCAAACACTATTGTACTGAACTACTTTCTGCTCAAGCCCACACCCCAACTTGCAGTAGTCTCCACTAAATCTTTATTTTGTTAACAATATGGATTTGCTCAGCCTCGCTCACGTCTTGCAGGAGATAAGCACGCGGCCATGTATGCAAAAATTTAAGACTGCTGCATGATCATTAATCCCAAAGGTATTCCAAAAAAATAATTGTCCAAACTGATTATCGGAACAGGAGCGCGATTGAAGTGTAACGCGAAATTTCAGGCAATCTGCATACCCCGCAATGACTGTGGTTGTCTAACCCTCGCCATTTCAGGAATGAACCCATGCCAAACACCCCCGCTCATATCATCCAATCAACACATGTCTACGACTGTACGATATCCACTTGCGTACTGGCTGGTTGGACCTTCACGCGCTACCACACGCCCGGTAAATCCGAGTATGCTGTGGTGTACGGCACGGTCGCCCAAGACGGGTCGAGGCGCTTTGCCGCAGGCAGCCGAATCCGCACTTCGCCCGTTACCCGATGGGCGGTACCACTGGCCCATACGCACAACTCGGTGTATTGCCTGCCGGAAGGTGCAGGCTGCTTTTGCGACCTGCCTGCAACCTTACAGCCTGCCATAGATAGTTTGGGTATCGAACCTGCCGAAGCGGCCGTTATCCTGCAAAACGCCTTCATGCAGCCTGCACATGCCTTGCCTGAAACCGCTTGTTTCGGCGTTCCGGTAATGCGGCCGGCAGGACAGGGCGATTGCCCAGTCGTCATGGAGCGCCACATCGCCGAATTGCCGTTTTACCCGTTTTGGCGGGACAGCAGCATCGGTTCCGCCCAAAGCCTGATAGACGGACAAGCCGCCATTTTCCTGCACGATTGGAACGCCTTCTGCCGCCGGTTTGTCCGTACCGGTAAACACCGCTGCCAAACCGACCACACAGACAACCAAGCCGTAGACGGCCAATACAGTTATTTCGGCCTGCCGATTGTGCATATGCCAGAATAGGATAATGCCCCTGCCGTATCGGAAGCCGACATCGCCAAACTTCCGTTTTACATCTATTGGCGCACTGCCTGCGCTTCCGATGTACACCCGTTGGCAGACGGCACACGCGTTGTACCCCTTGCCGATTGGGAAGCCTTCTGCCGACGGTTGGTATTGACCGGCAGATAGGTAGGCAAAAAGTGCAGGCTGCTTTTTATCGCGCCAACCCCGTTTCAGACGGCCTCTAAAGCAGCCTGCACCTTATTTTTCATTGTCAGATGACCAGAAACCGAATATCCCATGCCTCAAACCTATTTCACAGCCGACTGGCACTTCTCCCATCCTAACATCGCCCGATACTGCCCGCAATTCCGCTTGCAAAGCGATAACGCCGAGGAGCTGAACGAATACCTGATCGACTGCTGGAACTGCGTCGTTACCCCGCAAGACACTGTGTACAACCTCGGCGATGTCTGCTTTGCCAAAAAGCCCGCACACATCGAAGCCGTGCTGCAACGGCTTAACGGGCAACGCCATTTGATCTACGGCAACCACGACTACCTGATTCGGCAAAACGAAGCACATTTCCTCAACACGCGCAAAGCCGACGGCCATCCGTTGCTCTCGTCCGCCATCTATATACCTGCGGCTCAAACTGCCCGAAATCGGCAATACCGCGATTTTGTGCCACTATCCCTTATATGAATGGGACGGCATCCACCACGGCCTATACCACCTCTACGGCCATCTGCACGACCGCATGGCTGCCGTCAAAGGACGCGCCCTCAATGTCGGCTGGGATATGCACGGCCGTTCCCTGACAGTACAGGATATTGACGGCTTCCTGCGCGACCTCCCTGCCGTGCAGTATTTCGACGACAAGCAAAACGTTATCGTTGGTAACAGCACGGTAGATGCGGCTGCAAAAGTTCGGGCGAGATTGGCGGCATTGAACCAATGAGCTTTTATTTTAGAAATGAATTTTCAGGTAGCCTTGAATGGTGCAGGCTGAGACCTTTGCAAAATCCCCCCAAAAATCCCCTAAATTCCCACCAAGACATTTAGGGGATTTCTCATAAGCACCTTCTTCCGGCAAACCGCACAAGCCATGATTGCCAAACACATCGACCGCTTCCCACTATTGAAGTTGGATCAGGTGATTGATTGGCAACCGATCGAACAGTACCTAAATCGTCAAAAAACCCGTTACCTTCGAGACCACCGCGGCCGTCCCGCCTATCCACTGCTATCCATGTTCAAAGCCGTCCTGCTCGGACAATGGCACAGCCTCTCCGATCCCGAACTCGAACACAGCCTCATTACCTGCATCGACTTCAACCTGTTTTGCCGTTTTAACGAACTGAGCATTCCCGATTACAGCACCTTATGCCGTTACCGTAACTGGCTGGCGCAAGACAACACCCCGTCCGAACTGCTCAAACTGATTAACCGCCAACTGACCGAAAAAGGTTTAAAAATAGAGAAAGCATCCGCTGCTGTCGTTGATGCCACCATTATTCAGACTGCCAGCACAAACAGCGTCAGGCTATAGAAGTCGATGAAGAAGGCCAAGTCAGCGGCCAAACCACACCGAGTAAGGACAAAGATGCCCGTTGGATAAAGAAAAACGGCCTCTACAAACTCGGTTACAAACAACATACCCGTACCGATGCGGAAGGCTATATCGAGAAACTGCACATTACCCCCGCCAATGCCCATGAGTGCAAACACCTGTCGCCTTTGTTGGAAGGACTGCCCGAAGGTACGACCGTCTATGCCGACAAAGGCTATGACAGCGAGGAAAACCGGCAACATCTGGAAGAGCATCAGTTGTTAGACGGTATTATGCGCAAAGCCCACCGCAACCGTCCGCTGACGGAAACGCAAACCAAACGCAACCGGTATTTATCGAAGACCCGTTATGTGGTCGAACAAAGCTTCGGTACGCTGCACCGTAAATTCCGCTATGCGCGGGCAGCCTATTTTGGGCTGATTAAAGTGAGTGCGCAAAGCCATCTGAAGGCGATGTGTTTGAACCTGTTGAAAGCCGCCAACAGGCTAAGTGTGCCTGTTGCTGCCTAAAAGGCGGTTGGATGCCTGATTATCGGGTATCTGGGGAGGATTAAGGGGGTATTTGGGTAGAATCAGGAGTGATTTTTGGGGGGAAACAGCCGAAAACCTGTGTTTGGGTTTCGGTTGTCGAGGGAAGGGCTTTTTTGCAAAGGTCTCTGCCTGAATGGGTTTTTAGGCTGCCGTTACCGCCACCGGCTTCTCCGCTTGAGCGCTCGCCGGAACTTTTGCCCTGCCCGATGGCAGTCTCGGCTACGGCCATCAGGATGCCGCAGGTGCGGTTGAAGACGGTTTTATGGCGGTGTTCGTTCATGGCGGGGGTATCCGTAGTGTGTGCGGGGGCGGGGAAAGGCAGCCTGAAAACGGGAAAAGGGGGCAGGCTGCCTGCGATGTAAACACACAGCAACTTAATCCTAAACTCTATTCGTCATTCGCAAGCGGCGGCAAACCCAAAGTATCTGTTTGGCCGGTGTAGTAATCCACCCAGTTTTGCAGGTATTCGTAAGGGAAGTCCAAATCGTAGGCACGCATAAAGTCGAAGGGATCTTGGTATTCGCCTTCAGGCAGCGGCGCATAGGCAATGGCTTCTTTGGGGGCGATTTCATGGTCAATACCCAGATCAAAGCCGTGAATTGCGGCAATTTTGGCGTACATCACGATTTGCGGCTGCAAGAAGAAATCGAAATAGCTGAGGGTTTCTTTGGCTGCCTGACGGGCGCGTTTTTTTTCAAACAAAGGATCGAGCGCCTGCCGCATAGCAGCAGGATCTTGGCGGGCGAAGGCCAAGAAGAAGAGGAAGTCTTCGCACCGCAGTTGCAGCCATTTGCTTTGCTGTTGGTTTTCGAGCACATTCAGGCTGCGCCGTTCCAAGCGTTCCAACTGCGTGCCTTCCAGCATCAGCAGGGTGTTGTACTTCAACTGGCGGTTCAAATCGTAGCGGTCGGCAAACTCTTCGGTATCGTTGCTGATTAAATCGATATTGCGCAGCAGGAAGGAGCGGATTTTGGGGCTGTCGCTCATCAGCATCACAAACAGCGGGTTGGCCACATTGGGGGTTTCGGCACACAGGAAAAACGGCTCAGGATAACTCCAGCCCATACTGCTTAAGATTTCGAGCTTGCCCAGCTGGTAGGCATAGCGCTTGAATTTGGGCAGGTCGCGCTCCGCCCACAATGCGTGGGCGCAGGCCGCATCCACCGGCTGTTTCAGAATCGACATGGCTGCAAAGGGGGAGCCTTTGCGCTCGTCAATATATGAAAGACTGTTTGCAATATCAGGATCGCCTTTACCCGAAAGGTATTGGTTGAAACTTTCGGCGTACTCGATAACGATGCTGCTGATATGGTCGTACCATTTTTTACTGCACATAAAACTCATGCTGGTTTACCTCTTCGGTTTGTTTATTTGTTGAGTGGGGAAGTATAAGGGAACAAGAGTAATTTTTCCTGTATTCCTGTCTATGCCCACAGCACTCCTATACAATGTACGATTTTGCAGTGCTTCTTTTAAAATAGGTATAGTCGGGTCATTTTTTGGCAATTTACCAATAACGGTTCTTACCCAATTGTCACTCATTTGCATATGCCCGCCTGCCGCACTGGGGATCAGATGCATGGCATTTTTCACGATCTGTTTGCTGTCCCCCAAAACAACCTGTCCGGTGGGTGTGACAAAAACATGGTCAAAGCCGTTGTTGCTGCCGTATTTGCCGCCGGGAATGACCTGCCAGCCCATTTCTTTTGCCCAAGCGTTAACCACTTGCTCGGTCAGCTTTCCGTCTTTATCCAAACCCTGTTTGATCTTATCCACCGTTTTCTGCTGTGATTTGGGCGCATCTAATGAAATCCCGTTTCCAATGAGTTTGCTGCCTATACGCCCACGGTTGGTGGGGGTTGCAGAAGTGGCAGCTTGAGTATTTTTTTTCAGTCTATTGGCTTTATCCAGCGCTGCCCGAAGATTTTTATAATTTCGTTCGGTATCTTGACGTATGACCCCCACTCCATTGACATTTTCCATTACTTCTATCAATGGAACATTGATACCATGTTCTTTAAGCAGGTATTTGCGGGCTTCTTCATTCCAATGATCCATCCTTGCTCTGGATACTTTTTGGGCTTCGGCAGCAATAGCTGGGACATTTCCCCAAAGGAGACCAAAAAAATCCATTGCATAGACTGAGTTTTCTAATGTTGCGGCTCTACTCTGCATCCGTGTAACAGCAGAAGTACTATTCCCCGCAGCATTATTCTCCACCGCATTCTGCCCGACCGTCCCGGCAACCTGCGCATCAAACAACGCTCCGTTGCTGCTGTTCGTGCCTTTCAGGCTGCCACCCGCCGCACCCACCACCGAAGCAACCGCACCGGTCTGCGCTTTGATCTCTTCTTTGATGTGTTCGGGTAACAGGTTGGGATTGAATTTCCCCGTTATCGGGTCGATGGCAGTGCGGCCATCGTCGTATTGTTTGGCCAGGTATTCGGCTGCGCGTTCGGTGGCAACGGCGGCGCTGCCGCCGGCAAGCGGGTCGGCGCCGTTGGCGTAGGCCAAGGCCGCGCCGAGCATAAAGTGGCCGATTGCTTGCGCGGCTTCGTTTTTGTTTTCACCGTGGCCGAAGCGCTTGCCGATGGCGGCTGCGGCATACGGCGCCAACGTATTGGCCGCCAGCTGCAGATCCCCCTGGCCGCCCAATGCGCCGGTAATCAGGGTTTCGGCGGCGCTAAGCGCACGGCTTTTGCTGCCGCCTACGCCCCAGCTTCGGGCTTCTTGGTAAGCTTGGGCATACTTCGCGTTCCCCAGCCTCATGGCCAGCCGTTCGCTGTCGCTTTTACCGGCATATTGCTCATAACTGCCGTCGTTTTGTTCTTTCAGACGGCCTTCGTAAGCGGCCTGTTGTTTTTCCAGCTCTTCGGCTGCCGCTTTGGCACGGTTGCCCCTATAGGTGCCGACGGCACTGTGGATGGCGGCAGTCGATTGGGCAATGGTTTGCTGTTTGTCGAGTAGGTTTTGCAGATCGGGAACGCTGTCGGCACCGTGATGGGCAGTGGCCGAATCGGTATGGATGCCGAGGGCGCGGGCACTGGTTTTTTTGCCGCCGATGGTGATGTTGCCTTCGCTGAGTACGGAGCGAGTATAGCCTTGGCTGTTGCCGCTTTCATGTTGCGGCAGGGTGGGGCTGTAGTTGAAGCCTTTATTCATGTTCTGGCCGGCGGTTTGGGACGCACGGCCGAAGGCACTTTGATTGAAGCCGTCGCTGCCTTTCAGGCTGCCGCCATAACCGGCACCGATGCCCATGCTGCTGGCGCTGTAGCTGCTTTCGTTGCGGAGGTCTTCAAAGCTGAAACTGCGGGCGGTCAGTTCGTTGTGGTCTTTGTCTGCGGCAGAAGCGATGGCACCGCCTTTGAGCCGGACGCTGTCGGCTGTGATGTGGTAGCCGCCTTCGCCGGCAAAGAGACCGCTTTGGCTGCTGACGCTGCGGCTGTGGCCGCTGGCTTTGCTTTGGTTGTAGTTGCCGGATACGCTCCATGCGGTACCGAGCGCGACTTGGGCGCGGATGCCGCCGCCGCTTTGTTTGCTCTCCTGTTCGACAGTGTCCTGCGGGCTTTCGATATAAAGGGTGCCGCCGACATCGGCGTCGATGCGTCGGGCATGGGCTTGGGCACCGTTCAACACGGTATTGCCCTTGCTGCTGAGCTGCAGTTTGTCCGATTGCAGCAGGGTGTTTTGATGGGTTTGGCTGTCGGTGCGGTTTTTGCCTTTGCCGTAGGCCGCTTCGGCATAGATATAGACACCGGTTTGCGCACCGACGGAAACCCCGACGCCGACTTGTACGCCGGCATTGCGGTTTTTGCCGTCCTGATGTTGGCTGTCTTGGGCGGAGAGCAGCCGGATGTCGCGCGCGGAATCGAGGCGGATGGTGTCGCCCGCAGTAATGTTGCTGCCTTGGACGGTAATGTCGCCCTCGCGGCTGCGGATATTGATGTCGCCGCCGGCTTTCAGGCTGCTTTGCCGGCTTTGGCGGTAGTTTTGGTTTTGTTCCTTGCCGGCGGTTTTAAAGCCGAAGCCGGCTTCGACGGACAAGAGGACGGCGCCTTGTTGGCTAGACTTGCTTATTCAATCCACTCAGTTACAATTTTTCTAATTGATGTTTCTTGAATCTCAATTTGAACTCTCGTGTCCAACCCTATTCCATCCTGTATAGTTATTACCATAAAATTATTTAGTTTTGAAACTTCGCATTGATACCAAATACAGTATTCATCACTTCCTATAACGTGAGCTAAATAATTAGATAATCGTAATGCCTGCTCTTCATTCCCAGAAAATAATACCTCTTTCTCATTGAAGGATGAATAAACAAGCACTTCATTCATATCATGTTTTATTGATAGAATATATTCTTTTTTCATTCTGTAATCCTAATTATTTCGCCAGTAAATCTATTTTTAAATGACTGAATAGTTTCATAATACAATCCACCATTGGGATAACCTGCAGGATCACGGATTGCCACTACAGTTTTTCCTCCCCTTTGAGTGATTCCATCAATAACAACAGCATGTCTCTCCACAGGAGAGGTTTTGACTATTGCAATAGCGGGCTTTCCATGACTAAACCATTTGGCAGTATGCTCAATATTTACATTTCTATTATAGGAAGATTTTATACCATTATCTTTTAAAATTCTTTGCAATAGCGCAGGGGAACTTCCTTTTCCTAGAACATCTGGCGGATATATCTTTAATAAATCATATAAAGGAACGTTTCGTTTTAGTGTGTTTAAAAGCATACCACATGAATGTTGTCCACAAGTTACTGACTGATTAGGTTGAACAAGCACTCCTCCGCGAGTATTCGTTCTCTTAATAAATTTTCCCGAATTATCCATTACTTGTTTAGCTGTGTATGTAGCATCGGAACCAATAGGAGTCATAACTTTTTGAGAGATATCTCCTATTTCCCTAACAACAGGAACAGGCACTTTCAATGCCGAAGACGACAGACTGCTTGGCCCGAATTTGAGTTTGCCGTTTTTGCTTAAATTCCCGGCACTCTTCACTACCTTTGCGGCGGCACGCGAGCGGACAATGGCAGATGCCGTCCCGCCGCTGACAACCATAAATGCTGCATTGGTTCCAATCCGGGCATCAAACATTGCGTCCATTCTGCCTGCAAGTTGCGGATTGTTGATATATGCTTCGTCGCGAACCGCTTTCCAGTTTTCGTAGGACATCACAACTTTGTTGACTGTTTGCACGGGACTGGAAACGGCTTCGGCCAATGGAACAATGGTATTGTCCCACGGGTGGCGTATGCCCTCCCATGTGCCTACAACAATCTCTTTGGCTGCCAGATAGGATGCTTCTAATTCATAGGCTTCGTAAGAGCGGATGTAAAGGTCTTTGCCCTTTGGATTGTTTTGGTAGATCTTATCTGCTCTGGCTCTCAGGCTTCGTTCGCCGGGTGTGAATCCGTCCAAACGGTTTAGGGCATTATTCTCCACCGCATTCTGCCCCAACACGCCCCCTACCTGCGCATTGAACAGGGCATTGATGTTGGTGCCGTTGGTGCTGCTTTTGCTCCCCCCTTTCAGGCTGCCTCCGGCGGCGCCGACCACCGAAGCGATTACGCCAGTCTGCGCTTTGATCTCTTCTTTGATGTGCTCGGGCAGAAGGTTGGGATTGAATTTCCCCGTTATCGGGTCAATCGCGGTATGGCCGTCGTCGTATTGTTTGGCCAGATACCCGGCCGCACGTTCGGCGGCAACGGCGGCGCTGCCGCCGGCCAGCGGGTCGGCGCCGTTGGCGTAGGCCAAGGCGGCACCGAGCATAAAGTGGCCGATTGCTTGCGCGGCTTCGTTTTTGTGTTCACCGTGGCCGAAGCGCTTGCCGATGGCGGCTGCAGCATACGGCGCCAACGTATTGGCCGCCAGCTGCAGATCCCCCTGGCCGCCCAATGCTCCGGTAATCAGGGTTTCGGCAGCGGTAAGCGCACGGCTTTTGCTGCCGCCTACGCCCCAGCTTCGGGCTTCTTGGTAAGCTTGGGCGTAGGCGGGGGAATGGGCCAGCATCTCCTGCTGCCGTTGTGCGTCGCTTAGGCTGAGATAGTGTTCGTAGCTGCCGTCGTTTTGTTCTTTCAGACGGCCTTCGTGGGCGGCTTGTTGTTTTGCCTGCTCTTGTGCTGCGGTTTGGGCTTTGTTGCTGCTGTAGGTGGCAACGGCGCTGCTGCGGTCAGTATAGTGAGCCCAAATAAAAAATATACGGCGTTATCTCGCCTTGCCGTACTACTTGTACTGTCTGCGGCTCGCTGCCTTGTATCTTTTTTATTTTGACTCACTATAAATTTTCAGGCTGCCGGTTAAGGCAGCCTGAAAGCGGTAAAGCCGGGCTAATCGTGCTGGCATTGCTCGTAGATTTTGTTTTCGGGAAAAATATCGTTCCGCCACACATACCAGCCTTTTTTGCGCACACAGGCATCGGCTTCCCGGCCTCCGCCGGCAATAAAATTGTAGCCGCAGGAACGCATGTCATCGCGTTTTCTTTTATCCCTTAGCCCCATTTGCTTCAGCATTTCCCGCTGCTCTTCATCACTGGCCGTGGGCGGAGTATGAATTGCCGGATAGATGGTTCTTTCGTTGCACAATTTCCAGTCTAGGGCGGCATCAGGCGGTAGTCTGAACCCTTCAAAAGTGCAGCCTGCCACTAGGGCGGATAAGCTTAAGGCCAATACGGTTTTTATCATGGTTGTTTCTCCTGTTCGGTGGGTTGCGAATGGGGGTAGCCGTAAATGCGTTTGGTTTCAGGCATGATGCCGACATCTTCTTTAGTACGGTAGCCGTCTTTCACACATTGTTTTCGGCCGGTATACCGTATTTCAGGCTGCCTTTGCAGGTAGCCTGAAATACGGAGAACAAGCCTAGTCGTGCTGGCACTGCTCGTAGATTTTATTTTCGGGATAGGTATCTTTGCCCGAATAGTACCAGCCTTTCTTGCGCACGCAGGCATCTTGCTCACTGTCTCCGCCGCCAATCGGGTCATAGCCGCAGGAAAACATATCGTCGAGCTTTCGCTGACCGTACACATTCATCTGCCGGATCATTTCAGCTTGTTGTTCTTCAGGAGCATCCGGTAGGGTGCCTATGGCAGGATACAGCTTTTCTTTATTACACAGCTCCCACCAGCCCGACGCATCGGGCGGCACACGAAAGCCGCTGCCGATGTTCAGGCAGCCTGAAAGCAGGACGCAGAGCATAAGGGACGGTATCAGTTTGTTCATTTGGGGTCTCCTGATTGGGGATGATTGGGATTGGTACGGTGGTTTTGCTGTTCGAGCAAATCATAAACGCTGATACGGTGAATGGTATTAATATCATTTCCTTTTTCGCCTTTTCCTTTTGTCCGGTAACCGTCATCGACACATTGCTTTGTGCCGACACCCGTGCAGTTGTGGGAAGAGGATTTGCCAACAAAGATGTCCACAATCGTCCGTATCCAGCCTCTATTTTGGGTATTGGTATCGATGGTGGAACGATTACGCCCTACCCAAGTGCCGACGATATCGCGGGCGGCGATTTCTGTGCCGATAGAGCGGTTTTTATTGCTTTCGTTCCGCTCTAAGCCTTGCAGATGGCTGAGGCGGCGGTCTGATTTTTGCAAATTGGCGGCCGCGCCGAGCATATCGACATCCAAATTCGGATATTCGCCCGCTTTGTTTTCGTGTTCCAATTTGCGCATCAGATTGTATACCACCATGGTGCCGCGGCTGTGCGAGCCGAGATACAGACCTGCTTGGTTTTCCCGTGCATACCTGTTTACCAGTTTTTCCAGGCCCAAGGCGGAATTGCTTAATCCGGCAACATTGCCTTCTAGAAACTTATGATAGCCCGCCACCATCAGCTCGGACAGGAAATTGCCGGTTTGGGGATTGCTCAGGAAATGAACGTTTTTATATACCCGTTCATATTTTCCGGTTGCAGGATTTTGGCGTACGGCATAGAGCTGCGGCGCAAATTTGGCGGCATCTTGGGCATCATTGAAAATACCGTTGACCCCGACAATAACGGCACGGCGGGTTTGGCCGGTTTTTGGGTCGGTAAATTCGGCCGTCTGCAGGTTTTTGCGCTCTTGGTCTGACAGTTCTTCAAATTTGTAGATATTGCCGCCCATCTTTTGGTAGTCTGCCCAGTAGGTTTCAAATTTTTTATACTCTTTGGATGGTTTGAAGCCTTTTCTCATTTGTTCCTTTAATTCCTTATCTTCTATCGGTTTACCGTTTTCATCGGTTATAAATTTAAACAAGCGGTGTTCGGCAACGATTTCCGTCCGGTAGGCTTCATCGGTAAAGGGCAGCAGGGTGTCGCGGATAAAGTCTTTGCTGACATCGCGTCGGCGCTCGGCCTTTTGCAGCATCCCTTCGCGGTCGATTTTGGCCAGCGGGGTGTGGCCGTTTTCCACCTGCTGTAGGGCGGCGGCGGTGTTGCGGCCTACGGCATCGGCAATGTTCAGGCTGCCTTGGGTGATGCTGCTGCGGGTGTCGCTGCCTTCGGCGGCACGCTGTTTGTTGTTGCCGAACAGGTTGAGCAGCCCGAGCTTGGCAAGGGCATAGCTGCCGGTACCGTGCATGTCGTTTTGGTTAAGCCCGAACTTGAACGGGGAAGAACGGGTTTGGTTGAGACTGGCATCGTAGAAGGTTTCGCCGCGCGCGAGTTTTTCATGGCGGTATTTGTCGTTGTCGGCATCGTCTTGGGCGGAAACCTGGTCAAACCGCATCAGCCGCACTTTGCCGGAAGAGCCGATTTCGGCGGCTTCTTTGGTGGAGTTTTGCCCGCTTTTCGATTTGGGGCTGAACGACATGCCGCCGGAGAATCCGATGGCGCTGGCATCGGCACGGGAGTAGTTGTGAATGTCGCGGCTGACCACGGTTTGCGCATCCAAGCGGTTGCGCTCGGCTGCGGCTGTTGAGGAAAGGGCTGCGCCGGTCAGGCTGAGCGTGCCGGTGCGAACCTGATATCCGTCTTCCCCGGCAAAAATACCGCTCTGCTCGCCTACGCTGGCATGGTCGGCGCTGCTCTTGCTGCGGCTGTAGCTGCCGCCGGCACTAAAGCCGTAGCCTACGGTAATCTGTGCGGACATGTTTTCCTGTTTGCCGCGGAAAGTGGCGGTGTCCTGTACGCTTTCGATATTGAGATTGGCGGCATCAAGCTGTACGCCTTTGCCGATCAGCTGCGCACCCTTCAGGGTGGTGTCGCCGCCGCTGTGTACAAAGGTCTGGCCGCTGCGGCTGCCGATATGGCTGTGCAGGTGGGTGGCTTCGTCGCCGTTGCCGTAGCCTTTGCCGTAGTTACCGCCGGCGGTAAAGCCGAGGCTGACGCCGTTATTGAAAGCAAGGGCAACGCCGGCATTCCAACCGCTTTGGCGGTTTTTGCTGCGCTCTTGGTGCTGCTGCTCGGCAGAACGGATATCGACGCGGTTTTCTGCGCTCAGATAGGTGGCCTGTTGGCCGCCGATATCGGCGCCGCGGATAAGGATGTCGGAATCTTTGCCGGCGCCGTGCGCTTTGAGTATCACGGCTTTGCCGGCTTCCATGCGGGCTGCTTGGGCGCGGTTGCCGGCGGTTTGGGTTTCGCTGGTGTTTTTCTGCTCGCCGTAGGTTATCGAGACGCTGATGCCTTGGCCGGCGCTTTTGGGGTTTTGGGCAACGGAGGCAAGTGTCTTGCCGGCGTTAAACCCCTGCCGTGCGGCATTGGCAGCAGCCATCAGGTTCACCCGGCTGTTGCTGCCGTGTATCTGTTTGGCGGATTTGGCGGCATTGGTCAAACCGATGGCGGCATCGACTACGGGAATATTGACGGCAACGGTCAGCCCTTTTTGTTCAAAGCGGGTGCGTTGGGTTTGCCGGTAGCGTTCGTCGGCGGCCTGAATGTCGATCTTTTCGGCTTCAACCAGTACGTTTCCTTCGGGCGATGAAACGATAGAACCGGTTTGGCTGTAACGTTTTGCGGCTATCAGCGTATCGCCTTTCAGGCTGCCTACGGTGCTGCCGCTGGCTGAAACGGCGGTGCCGTCGCTTTCTTGGGCTTGGGTTTTGTTGCCGATAAAGAAACCGATACCGCCACTGCCCATCAGGCCGGACTTTTTGCGCTCGTGGTTTTCCCAATCTTGGTAGCGGTTGTCTGCAGCGTCGATGCGCACTCCGCCGGCGGCGGTCACCAGGGTCTGTTCGTCGCTGATGACTTGGCTGCCGCGGATGCGGGTGTCGCCGCCGGAGGCCGTTCTGACTTCGCGGCCGGTAATCACGCTGCCGGCTGCTTCGTCGTGTTGGCGCCGGTATTGGTCCAGCCGGCTTTTGCTGCCGACCAAACCGCGCTCTTTGCTGTAGGTCGATTCGTCCAGATCCAGGGTGCGGTGGCCTTCGCTGATGTCGATATTGCCGCGGGCGGCCAGGGTGGTGCGGCCGTTTTGGCTGTCGATTTGGCCTTGGCGGATGTTCAGGTCTTTGCCGGCGGATACGGTGATGTTGCCAAGCGCTTCGATACGGCTGCCTGCTTCGGTGCTTTGGTGGACGTGGCGATGGTTTTTGTCGTTTGCCGCGCCGTAGCTTTCGTGGTTTTCGGTGCGGACGGTGCCGAGTGTGACGCTGCCTTCGCGGGCAATCATTTGGCTGTGGCCGTCGCGGGCGCGGTTGGCCAGGCGGGCACCGTTCAGTTTGATGTCGTGCCCTGCTTCGAGGCTGAGCAGGCCTTGGCCGTCTTCTGTGCCGCTGACATACAGTCCGGCCACACGGTCAACGGTGGTGCGGCCGTTGTGCAAATCGCCGCTTTGGGCGGTGCTGCTTTGGAGGGTGATGTTGTCGGCTTTGAGGCTGAGCAGCCGTTCGGCTTCGATGCTGCCGCCTTGCAGGGTGATTTGGTTTTGTGCTTCCAGCAGGGTTTGCCGCCCTTGGATGCGGCCGCTGTTACTGATGTCGCCGGCAGCCAGATCGACGATGCGCCGGCCGGCCAGGGTGCCGCGGTTGTCGATGCGGCCGGCTTCCAGCTGCAGGGCGTCGGCGCTGATGAGTCCGCCGGCGCTGTTGAGATCGCCGGGGCGGGCGAGTACGTAGACTTTGGGTACGAGTACGCTTTGGCTGCTGCCGTCGGCCAGGGTAACGGTCTGGCTTTCAAGCCAGACGATGTCGCTGGTCAGCCGGGCAACCTGCTCGGGGGACAGGGCGATGCCGGTGGTCAGCTGCTGGGCGCGGGCGAAGCTGATGCCGGCGTCCATCAGGGCTTGGAATTGGGCTTCGTCGTTCGGGTAGCCGTCCAGACGGCGGTAGCCGGTCAGACGGGCAATCTGTTCGTTGATCAGGCGTTGCTCGTAATAGCCGTCGCCCAGCCGTTTGTGGGTGCGGTTGGGATCGGTTTGCAGGGCTTTGAGCATGTAGTCGCTGCCCAGCCAGGTGCGGTAGTCGGCATAGGCAGGATCGGTTTCCACCAGATAGCCGGGGCGGTCGGGACGGACGGTGTACAGGCTGCTTTCGGGCAGACTGAAGCTGCCGTCGGGACTTTTAATGCGCGGCGGGGCAACGGCCGCGGTGGCGGCATCGGCCGCGACGGCATGGCCGGCAGGAGGGTTCAGGCTGCCTGCCTGATCCTGATAGCTGATGTGGTTGGCAAATTTGCGGCGCTCAAGCAGGGTTTCGTTGTGTATGGGGGCACTGTAACCGGTGCGGCGTCCCCACCTTTGTCTAGATTTGCTTTTGCGGGCATAGCTGTTTTCGAAGATGCCGGACTCGATTTCGTAAACGCCGGCCAGATCGCTTAGATTTTTTAATACGCTGTCTTTTTCGCTGCCCTGCCAGACACCGCCGATCAGAATTTGGCCGTTTTGGTTGGCCAGCTCTTGGGTGTCGGCAGTAAAGTTGCCGCCGATGGCAATTTGCCCGGGTTGGGAGTGGGCGATTTGGTCTTCGTGGCGTTGTATGGTGACGCGTTTTTCGTTCCAGCTGGATTGGCGAACCGGAGCACGGCCGTCGTTAAAGGTAAACTCGCCTTTGGCATGATTGGCAGTCTGCCGCCATGAGCCGTCTTTGCCAACCTGCCACCATTCGGGATTGCCGGGTTGGCTGTAGCTGTGCCGGTGTTCGGCTTGGCCGACGGCAACTTTGTGATTGACTTCCCAGCGGCTGTTGCTGTTATGGATTTTGGCAACCGACCATACGCCGTCCCCGGCCGCTTCGATGCGGCCGCCGCGGTTTTCCAGTCGCTCGGCCCTGCCTTCGGCCTGATGGCGCTCGTTCAAACGGCCGCCGATATGCAGTGTGCCTTCGCTGCTGATCAGGCTGGAGACGCTGCCGGTTTGTACTTGGCCGTTTTCAATCCGGCCAAAGCCGCTGCCGGTGTTGCTTATGCTGCGCATGCCGATGTCCAGTCGTTCGCGGGCGGCAATCACGGGGGCTTGATTTTTGCCGTCTGCGCTTGCTTCTTCGCGGTTGTTCAGGCCGCCGCCGCCCAGGACGAGACGGCTGCCGTAGATGCGGCCGCTGCCGATGTTGTTCAGGGCAGTCGCGGCATCAATGCGGGTCAGGCCGTTGCTGTTGATCAGGCCGCGGTTGTCCACGGTGTCGGCGCCAATACGGGTATTGCTGCCGGAAACCAGTTTGCCTTCGGCGCGGTTGTCGATGTGCCGGGCACGGATGTCGAGGGCTGCGCCGCCGGCCAAACGGTGGCGGTTGCGGATGCTGCCGCCGCTTTCGATGCTGAGTTTGCGGCCGGCTTCGATGTTGCCGCTGCTGTCAAAGTCGGCGCTGAGTTTGAGGGCGGCGTCGCGGCCGGCGGCCAGGGTGCCGCTGCCGTTCAGTACCCGGGCATCCAGTCCGATGTCCTGGCCGGCCAAGATGCTGCCGTCTTGGTTGGTGATGTTGTCGGCGGCCAGTTTCAGGCTGCCGGCAGTGGTGATTTCGCCTTGCTGGTTGTTCAGGCCGTCTGAAAGGCGGATGTCGCTTTGGCTGTTGCTGCGGATGGTGCCTTGGCGGTTGTCGAGTCGGGTGCCATCCAGTTTCAGGCTGCCTGCGGCCAGGGCGCCGCCGCGGTTGTCGCTGTGGCTGCTGTGAATGTCGGCGCTGTGGGCGAGAATGTCGCCTTGGCGGTTGTCGAAACGGCTGCCGTCTGCTTTCAGGCTGCCGAGGGTGAGGCGGCCGCTGTTGGCCAGTTCGCTGTGTATGTTCAGATCGGTGCGGCCGCCCGCTTCGATGGTGCCGCTGTTGTCCAAACGGTCGGAGACGCTGATGTGGCCGTCGGCAGGAGTGGGAACTTGGGTATGGCCGCCGTGACTGTTGCCGCTATTGCCGTTGCCGTTATTGGCGGGCGGCCGCTTGTTGCCGGAGTGGGAACCGTTGTTGTTGCCGTTTCCGCCGTTGTTGCCGCTACTGTTTCCACTGTTGCCGTTGTTGTTTTCCGGCAGGCCGATGCGGCCGCTGTTGGCCAGGTGGGCGGTATCGACGGCCAGATCCTGACTGCCGCTTTGGCTGATGCGGCCGCTGTTGTCCAATACGGGGGCGGCGATGTCGAGACGGCCGCCGTCGATTTGGCCGCTGTTGCCGATATGGGTGCTGCGGATGCGGGTTTCTGAGGTGCTGAGAATGCGGCCGCTGTTGTTCAGGCTGCTTGTGCTGTCGATGCTGCTTTGGCCGTGGGCGTAAAGGGTGCCGCTGTTGTCGGTTTGGCCGGCGTTAAGACGCAGGGCGCCGCCGTCTTGGGCGGCAACCATGCCGCTGTTGGCCAGTGTTCCGTCGGCACTGAGGGTCACGCCGCCGGCACCGGCGTAAATCTTGCCGGCATTGCGGATGCCGCTGCCGTTGTCGGCGGCAATCAGGGTGATTTTGCCGGCATACATGCCGCCAAGGGCACCGGTGTCGATGGCAAAGACGGGGGCGGATGAAGACGGGGCGCGGGGTGCGGCGGCGTCTTTCAGGCTGCCTGCGGCGTCGGTTTGGCCGCCGGCGGCAATCACTTGGACGTCCTGCCCCCAAATGCCGCCGTCAATCTTGGCGGCACGGCTGAGAATGCGGGTGTAGTCGGCATCGCGCCCGTCAAGACCCTGAGCGCCGATTTCGATGCGGCCGCTGCCGATGTCCAAACCGTCGAAACGGCCGTCTGCCAGGATGGGACGGCCGGTAGTGAGGGTGGCGCCTGCGCTGTTGATAAAGCCGCCGCCGTCGACGCGGATGCCGGCGGGGTTGGCCATTACCACTTCGGCGCGGCGGCCGGCGATTTCGATATAGCCGTTCAGCCGGCTCGGGTCGCTGCTGTTGATTTGGTTGACGATTACACGGGCTTCGCCGCGGGCGAGAAAGGGGTTGCCCTGTATCCAGCCGGCCTGGCGGGTGGATACGCTTTTATGGCTGTTGTTGAGAATGGTGCCGCGCGTGTCGACATCGAAACGGCGGTATTGGTTGACGGATACGCCGTGGGCGGTGGGGGTTTGGATATTGACCTGCGGCAGTCCGTTGCCGGTTTGCAGGATGACGGGCTGCTGGGATTTGGGGGCGGATTTGTCGGCTTGGATGTCGGCAGCGGCGGCGGGCACAATCAGGGCCGAACCGAAACCGAGCAGCAGGCTGAAAGTCAGCGTGCCCAAATGCAAACGGCAGCCTGAACGGGTTTTTAGGCTGTCGTCACCGCCACCGGTTTCTCCGCCTGAGCGCTCGCCGGGACTTTTGCCCTGCCCGATGGCAGTCTCGGCTACGGCCATCAGGATGCCGCGGGTGCGGTTGAAGACGGTTTTATGGCGGTGTTTGTTCATGTTCTTGCATCCGTGTGGAAATGGGAAACAGGCAGCCCAAATGCAGGTGGTGCCCGTGTTTTCTCCGGTTAAAACGAATAGTTTAGGTTGAAGCCGAAGACGGCGGTACGTTTGCTAAAGCCTTGCGGTTTTTTAATCGGTTTGCCGACAAACAGGTCGTAATTCAGGCTGCCGCCTGCTTTGAACTGGCCGCGCAGGCCGGCGGCGGCGCCGATTAGGGTTTGGCCGAGCAGGTATTGCGCCGAGTCGCCGGAAACATGGCCGCCGTCTAGCGCCAAATAAAACTGGTGGGCAGCCTGAAAATACCAGCCGGCTTCGTTGCGCCAGTACCAGCCGCGCTCGGCCGACAGTGAGCTTTCGCCGTCGAAGCCGCGCACGGTGTAGCGACCGCCGATGGCGATTTTGTCCAAAGGCGTCAGCGGGGTTTTATTCCACTGGGCATGCAGGGCGGTGTCATATACGAAGTGCTGCCGGCCGATTTGGAAGGGATGGTTATAGCTGATGTCGGCAGTGATCACCTTCATTCTCGAAGTGCCTTCATCAAACACCTCTTCAGGGGCGGCAATGGCATCGGCCATGCCGGTGCCGCGCTTGTAGCCAAGGCCGATATCCAAAGTGCTGCGGCCGATGTATTCCTTGTGTTTTAGGCTCAACTGCCAACCGGCGGTTTTACGGTGCTGTACTTTGACTTCGGCATCATCGATAAAACTTTGGTTTTCTTTCTGCCACAGTTTGAAGCCGATATGGCTCTTGCGCCGCGCATCACGGTACAGCAGGCGGGTAAATCCGATGTCGCTGCCACGGCTTTTGCCGTTGTAGTCGTACACTTCATTGATACCCGCCACGGCTTGGTGGTAGCGGTAGTAGTTGTGGTTCCAGCTCCACAGCCAGTTGCCCGCAGGAACGGAATAGTGAAAGGCGTAGCTTTGGGTGCCACCGGCGGTTTTTTTGCCCTCGGAGTCGGTACGGGTGTCGGTATGGCCCAGATGGCGGCCGTAGGACAGATAAAACAGATCGCTTAAGCCGAAAGGGTTGTCGGCAGAGAAAGTCAGGCTGCCTTGGTATTTGCCGGTGGTTTTGCTGCCGGAGTCGTCCACACCGAGCGACAGGCGGTAGGGCAGCAGCCGCTGCCGCCAGGCAACAATGATGTCGCTTTCATCGGGTGCATCGGCGGGAACGATTTGAATATCGGCTTCCGCGGTGGGTACGCGCTTGAGATTTTCCAGCCCCTGCTCGATACGGCGCAGATTCAGAATATTGCCGCCTTTCAACGGAATTTCGTTTTGAAAGGCGGCAATGCGCGCGGCACGGGTTTGGTCGTTGTGCGAAGTATCAGTGCGAACCGAGCGCACTTTGCCGGGCAAAACGGTTAATTCCAAAGTTCCGCTGTTTAAATCCTGCGGTGCGGCCAAAATACGGGTAGTGGTATAGCCGCGGCCGATAACGGCGTTTTGTGCCGCAACCATAATGCGGTTGATGCCTTGCACACCCAAACATTGTCCGGATTGGAAGCCGGTTTCTTTCAAGGCTTTTTTAAGTGCAAACTGAAAACGGCCGGCAGCATCGCCGGTCAGGGTAACGGTATGAATGGGGAAACAGGGGGATTCGGCCGATTCGGCCGCAGACGGAGTAAGCGTACTTTGCCGCGTATCGTCCAAACGCACATTGACTTCGCGCTGCAGCTGCTGCTCCTGCTGCCGGCGTCGCATTTCCTGACGTCTGGATTCGCTTTCTTCAATGGTATCGGCAAGTGCAGCCTGAAAAGAAAAGGCTGCCAAAATAGCTAAACTCAGATGGGTGTGTATGGCGGACATAATGTTAAACCCAGTATATTTTTACTTGAAAATAAATTCACTAAGTTTTACAAAATCATTGATAAAATGTCAATTTCTTAACTTTATCTATAGATATCTGGCGCTGTTTACAGTATCTGAAGATTTCAAGAATGATACTGTGAAGCCTTATGGCAGCCTGAAAGGGTTGCGGTGTTTGAGATGTTGCCGGCGTATTTTTCTTAAGCTGTTGTGTAAAACACTGTTAGAGACCTTTGCAAAAAAGCCCTTCCCTCGACAACCGAAACCCAAACACAGGTTTTCGGCTGTTTCTCTCCCCCAATACCTCCTGATTTTACCCAAATGCCCCCTTAATCCTCCCCGGACACCCGATAATCAGGCAT
Source organism: Neisseria sp. Marseille-Q6792 (assembly GCF_943181435.1). The sequence goes on along the minus strand of NZ_OW969598.1, from coordinate 816,986 downwards.
CCAACCGCCTTTTAGGCAGCAACAGGCGCGCTTAGCCTGTTAGCCGCTTTCAACAGGTTCAAACACATCGCCTTCAGATGGCTTTGCGCACTCACTTTGAGCAAACCAAAATAGGCTGCCCGCGCATAGCAGAATTTACGGTGCAGCGTACCGAAGCTTTGTTCGACCACATAACGGGTCTTTGATAAATATCGGTTGCGTTTGGTTTGCGTTTCCGCCAGCGGACGGTTGCGGTGGGCTTTGCGCATAATACCGTCCAACAACTGATGCTCTTCCAGATGTTGCCGGTTTTCCGCACTGTCATAGCCTTTGTCGGCATAGACGGCCGTACCTTCGGCTATCCCTTCCAGCAAAGGCGACAGGTGTTTGCACTCATGGGCATTGGCGGGGGTAATGTGCAGTTTCTCGATATAGCCTTCCTCATCGGTACGGTATGTTGTTTGTAACCGAGTTTGTAGAGACCGTTTTTCTTTGTCCAACGGGCATCGCTGTCTTTACTCGGTGTGGTTTGGCTGCTGACTTGTCCTTCTTCATCGACTTCTATAGCCTGACGCTGTTTGTGCTGGCAGTCTGAATAATGGTGGCGTCAACGACAGCGGCGGATGCTTTCTCTATTTTTAGGCCTTTTTCGGTCAGTTGTCGGTTGATCAGTTCCAGCAATTCGGACAGGGTATTGTCTTGCGCCAGCCAGTTGCGGTAGCGGCATAAGGTGCTGTAATCGGGGATGCTCAGTTCGTCAAAACGGCAAAACAGGTTGAAGTCGATGCAGGTAATGAGGCTGTGTTCGAGTTCGGGATCGGAGAGACTGTGCCATTGTCCGAGCAGGACGGCTTTGAACATGGACAACAGGGGATAGGCGGGACGGCCGCGGTGGTCTCGAAGGTAACGGGTTCTTTGACGATTCAGGTACTGTTCGATCGGCTGCCAATCAATCACTTGATCCAACTTCAATAGTGGAAAACGGTCGATATGTTTGGCAATCATGGCTTGTGCGGTTTGCTGGAAGAAGGTGCTCATGAGAAATCCCCTAAATGTCTTGGTGGGAATTTAGGGGATTTTGGGGAATTTTGCAAAGGTCTCTGCCGGTAACGGCAGGGTCTGATTTTTTTGATAAGCAATCTGCTATAATGACGCATTTCCGCATGTATAGTGGATTAAATTTAAACCAGTACAGCGTTGTCTCGCCTTAGCTCAAAGAGAACGATTCTCTAAGGTGCTGAAGCACCAAGTGAATCGGTTCCGTACTATTTGTACTGTCTGCGGCTTCGTCGCCTTGTCCTGATTTAAATTTAATCCACTATATAAAGCGGTAAATCGGACGGCGTAGTTTCTACGCCTTTTGTATGTATTTTTTCGGTATCCTGCATTATTGCTGTTTGATGCCGTCTGAAAACGGTTGCCCGAGGGGACGCTGCCTTCCGGGTCAGAGTGTTTATGTTGAAAAAATGGTTGAATAAAATACTTCCTTCCGGGCGCGGTGGCAAAAAAGTGGAAGGTAAAACGGTCATACCTTTGGAAAGGCACAACATCCGTGCCGAAATGTTGAGTTTTGCCGCTGAGAAAGTCATATGCCGTCTGAAGGAGGCAGGCTTCCAGGCTTATGTTGTCGGGGGGGCGGTTAGGGATTTGCTGCTCGGTATCGAGCCTAAAGATTTTGATGTGGCGACCGATGCCACGCCGGAACAGGTGCACAAACTTTTCCGCCGCAGCCGCATCATCGGCAGGCGTTTCCAAATCGTTCATGTGATGAACGGTGCGGAAGTGATTGAGGTAACGACTTTTCGGGGCGGTGCGAAAGTACATCAGAATGCACGCGGCAGGATTATGAAAGACAATACCTACGGCAGTATCGAAGAAGATGCCATGAGGCGCGACTTTACCTGCAACGCGTTGTATTACGATCCGGAAAAAGAAGAAATTTTGGATTTCCACAACGGCATGGACGATATTGCCGAACGGAAGCTGGTGATGATCGGTAATGCCGCCGAACGGTATCAGGAAGACCCTGTCAGGATTTTAAGGGCAATCCGCCTGTCGGGGAAATTGGGATTCGAATTGTCGCAAGCGACCGCCGGACCTATTGCCGAATCAATAGGCCGTCTGAAACACGAGCCGGTGGCAAGGCTGTTTGATGAGATTATGAAGTTGTTGTTTTCAGGACACGCGCGAGAATGCTTGAAGCGTTTGAAAGAATTTGATGTTCCTGATGATATCCATCCCCTGTTTAATGCACTGAACATTTCAGACGGCATGGATGGGAAAATGATAGGCCTTGCCCTTAAAAATACCGACGAACGCTTGCGCGCCGACAAATCGGTTTCGGTCGGCTTCGTGTTGGCGGCATTAATGTGGCCGGAATTAAACCGCCATTGGAAAGTAAACCTGCAACAGGGTTTGAAACCTTCACACGCCTTGTCGGAGGCGATGAATACCTTGCGCGATACGGTGGAGCGTGGTTGGGGCGTTCCCCAGCGTTTTTCTGCCACTATGCGTGAAATTTGGTTGTTTCAGCCGCAGTTTGAAAACAGGAGGGGGACAAGGCCGCATAAACTGTTTGCACAAGCGCGTTTCCGTGCCGCTTATGATTTTCTGATACTGCGTGCGGCAGTCGGCGATGCGGACCGTACACTTGTCGATTGGTGGACGGCGTTTCAGACGGCATCACCTGAGCAGCGGGCCGAGATGACCAAAAATCAACCGTCTGTCCGATACGGCAAGAATGAAGGGCAGGCTAAAAAACGCCGCCGCAGAAGGCGTAAACCTGATCAGGTTCTGTAGGCGCGAATCAACAATAATGGTTAACGGACGGGGAGTAATGCCGGAAAGGTTTCCGACCGCATATGCCCCTATCTTGGAAACGGTATAAATTCTTTAGAATCAGGCTGTTTAATAAATTTTTCCCTGTGTGCAGCGTTGTTTTATTTTGGTAGGCGTTTGAGCAGCCGATTAGAATTGTATGATTGATTGGTTTTTAATCTCTTGAGCCAATAAAACGGATGCCGTCTGATTTTTTCAGACGGCATTTTCTATTTTTTCGTTGCGGGCGCATTGGATTTGCCGTCCAGCGGTTTGGGTTGTACAAGTTTAATAGCCGATGCCGCCGTTAAATGTGATGGCGCACAAGGCGAGCGTGTCGTCTGTGGAGAAAGTGAGGTTGGTGCGCAATTGTGAAATTTCGGCGATATTTTGCATGGGCGGAGTAATCAGGTGCAAGAAGGATAATCGGGCAGATAAGGGTAGTCAGATAAAACGGATACGGAATCCTGCTTCCGTATCCGTTTTTGTTTGTGCGGTTGATTGTGCATCAAGGTTCAGACGGCATCCGTATCAGCAGTGTTCTGCTGATTCGTAGGCTTCGACGATTTTTTGCACTAAAGGATGCCGGACGACGTCTTCACTGGTAAAGGTGTGGAAATACAGGCCTTCTACATCGTGCAGTTTCTCACGTGCGTCTTTCAATCCTGATTTGATGTTTTTGGGCAGGTCAATCTGGCTGATGTCGCCGGTAATGACGGCTTTCGCACCAAATCCGATGCGGGTCAGGAACATTTTCATTTGTTCGGGCGTGGTATTTTGTGCCTCGTCGAGGATGATGTATGCGCTGTTGAGCGTCCTACCGCGCATATAGGCGAGCGGGGCAATCTCAATTAGACCTTTTTCAATCAGCTTGGTTACACGGTCGAAGCCCATCAGGTCATAGAGGGCATCATAAAGCGGACGAAGGTAGGGATCGACTTTCTGGGTCAGGTCACCGGGCAGAAAACCCAGTTTCTCACCGGCTTCGACGGCAGGCCGGACTAAAACGATGCGTTCGATTTGGTGTTTTTCCATTGCGTCAACGGCGGCGGCGACGGCAAGATAGGTTTTCCCCGTGCCTGCGGGCCCCAGCCCGAATACGATATCGTGGTTGAGCAGGGCGCGGATATAGCCGTTTTGTCTGGGTGTCCTGCCGCCGATGCTGCCGCGTTTGGTGCGGAAATAATAGGCGTGGTCATGGTTTTTTTCTTGATGACCGGCATCTTCGGTTTGGGCTTCGACGGCGGCAAGCCTGATGTCGCCGTCGTTTAGGTCGCGCGTCTGCGCCGTTTCCAAGAGTTTGAGCAGTGCGCGTTTGCCGGCGTGTGCAAATGCGCCGTTGAAAGTGAAATGTTCAAAACGGCGGCTGATGTGGATATCGAGTGCTTTGGCAAGTAAATCAAGGTTGTTGTCAAAAGAACCGCACAGACGCTGCAACGCCAAGTTGTCGGTTTCTTCTAAATGCAGGTGGACGGTATGTGTCATATGAAGGTCCGAATAGTTGGATATTGTGTGATTTTAATCTATTTCATCGGTATTTTCTTACCGTATTCTGCGATTGCCTGTCGGAAAATGCCGATCAACCTGTCTATAACGGCATTTTCGCCAAATTCGTTCAGACAGTTTTTCCTAAGTCGGGCAGGTTCAAAATCAGAGTGGTGTTCATACATTTTGATAAGTGCGTCGGCAAGGGCATCGTCGTCGTCAACAGGAACCAAATATCCGTTGCCGTCTGAAACAATAGATTCCGCACCGCCGCAGCGTGTTGCAATGACGGGCAATCCTTGGGACAGTGCTTCGATATAGACCACGCCGAAGGTTTCTGTGCGGCTGGCAAGGACAAATGCGTTGCTGTTCCTCATCAAATCCAATACTGCTTCGGGCTGTAATGCGCCTAAAAATGTAACGGCATGGGCAATTCCCAACTGACGTGCCTGCCGTTTCAGGTTTGTTTCTTCCTGTCCGCTGCCGCCGATATTCAAACGGAGGTTGGGGTGTTTTGCCAGAGCACGGGCAAAGGCGGACAGGAGGACATCATGTCCTTTTAGTCGGCGCAGATGGGAGACAGTGCAGAAGGTAAAATATTTGTCCGGACGGTTGATTTGCGGGGGATTGAAGGTTCGGGTAAAGATGTTACCCAGAATGTTAGGCAGATATTGCCATGTAGTGCCGTATTGATGTTGCAGGACTTGGGCGAAACGGCGGCTGACAGCGAGCAGTGCGGAGGCGTGTGCCGCCGCATTTTTCATAGGCTGCCATTGGTGCGGGCGCACCAAACCGCGCGTAATGGTGCTGCTGTGTTCCGTGATGACATAGGGGATGCCGTATTTTTGGGAAATCTTGAAGGCAAGTATGCCAGCATAGTTCATACAGTGGGCATGGATGATGTCGGGAATGCCGTTTTCCCCGATATAGCGATCAAAGGCCTTTAATCCTGCTCGCACCCAGCGGATGCGGTCGATGTCGATTAGCGGAAAACGGGGGAAGAAATACATGCTGCGCCATGCATAGATGTCCAAACTTTTTTGCCGGTATTGGGTAAAACCGTAAGGGCCGGTCAGGATGCTTGCCGGTTCTTTGCGCAAGTAGCGGAACATCGGTGCAAGCACGGCGGTTTTGATGCCTTTGCGTTGGAGGGCCTGTGCTTGATTTTGGAAAAATATTCCGTCCACATCCTGTTCGGATTGCGGATACCATGAGGGGATGACGAGGACGTGCAACGGTTCGGACATAATGTGATTCCGTATCGGAAAGACGGTTATTATAAGGCAGGCCGATCGAATATTTAAATTGTTGCCTTACGCTAACGCAATTTAGCATACCGATATGCTAGATTGGCGGTTTTATAAGTGAGGATACGGATATGTTGCGTTCTATTTTGGCGGCTTCCCTATTGGCGGTATCTTTTCCGACGGCGGCTGAGGCATTGAATTACAATATTGTTGAATTTTCCGAATCGGCTGGTGTCGAGGTGGCTCAGGATACGATGTCCGCACGTTTCCAAGTGACGGCGGAAGGACGGGACAAAAATGCCGTCAATGCCGAGTTTGTTAAAAAATTCAACAATTTCACCAGAAAATCAAAAAATGGTAGCTTTAAAACCGAATTGGTATCGCGCAGTGCGATGCCGCGCTATCAATATACCAACGGCAGACGCATTCAAACAGGTTGGGAGGAGCGTGCGGAATTTAAGGTCGAAGGTAGGGATTTTGATGAGTTAAACCGTTTTATTGCCGATGTTCAGGCAGATGCCGCATTGGAATATACGGATTTTTATGTGTCGCGTGAACGCCGAAACGAGGTTATCGATCAGGTCAGTAAAGATGCTATTTTGCGTTTCAAGGCGCGTGCCGACAAGTTGTCGGGCATATTGGGTACGTCCGGTTATAAAATCGTCAAATTAAATTTGGGACACATCGGCAGCCATATTGCGGGTGGGGGAGCTGCTCAGGCAAAAATGCTTCGTGCCATGCCGATGGCGGCAAGTTACGGCGTGGAGGGTACGGATTCCGCCGCGCCGGGTGTGGAGGAAATCAGCATCAGTGTCAATGGAACGGTTCAGTTCTAACCACGGATAAACAGGTAGATGCCGTCTGAAACCGGATGATACGGTTCAGACGGCATTTATATTTCAGGCTTTAGGCAGGGTAACGCCGGTTTGCCCCATATATTTGCCGTTGCGGTCTTTGTATGAGGTTTCACAGATTTCGTCGCTCTCGAAGAAGAGGACTTGCGCCACACCTTCGCCGGCGTAGATTTTGGCGGGCAGGGGGGTGGTGTTGGAAAATTCGAGGGTAACGTAGCCTTCCCATTCCGGTTCGAACGGGGTAACGTTGACGATGATGCCGCAGCGGGCGTAGGTGGATTTGCCCAAGCAGACGGTCAGGACGTTGCGCGGGATGCGGAAATATTCGACCGTGCGCGCCAGTGCGAAGGAATTGGGCGGGATGATGCAGCAGTCGTCTTCGACGGTAACGAAGTTTTTGGGATCGAAGTTTTTGGGATCGACGATGGTGCTGTTGATGTTGGTAAAAATTTTAAATTCGTTTGCACAGCGGATATCGTAGCCGTAGCTGGACGTGCCGTAGGAGATGATGCGTTTGCCGTCGGCTTCTTTGATTTGGTTCGGCTCGAAGGGGTCGATCATGCCGAATTCTTCGCTCATGCGGCGTATCCATTTGTCGGACTTGATGCTCATAATGTTTTCCTTGTTTCTTTTGATGTTCGGACAAAGCATTCGGGGATGCCGTCTGAAAACGGGGCTTATTTGTTTTTGGGCAGTTTCACTTCTTTAATCATGCCGTTTTCGCATTTCATAATGAAGAGGGTTTCGCCGTTTTGCGAGACGGTAAATCTGCCGTGTGCCAAGCCTTTTTTGAATGTGCCCGAGAGTACCATGTTGCGGAATTTGGTACTGTCGGAATTGAACGGTTCGATAAATATTTCGCGGTTGGCGGCAACGGTATAAACGCCTTGTCCGTCGAACTTGCCGTTTTTAAACGAACCGGTATAGTTGCGCCCGTCTTGGCAGCGCCATGTGCCTTTGCCGGCGGGTTTACCGTCTTTGCCGACATCGCCGTCGTAGGTGCAGCCTGGTTCTTGATAGGAAGTCAGAACGGCGGCCGAAGTGGGGAGGGCGAACATCATGGCGGGCAGTAGGAATGCGAGATGTTTAAGCATAAGGGTTATTCCATTGGATTTTGGTTGACGGTATTTTGTCGTGTAAAAGCCGTCTGAAAAATCAATCTTGCCAGCCGCCCAAATAGGAAACCAGCTCTTCCAACATGGTGCTGACGGATTCCGCCATCAGGATTTGCGAGGCGAAGGCAAGACTGGCGGCATCGTCACCGTTGCTTTCGGCTTCTTCCTGCAATACGTCGAGGTATTGGATGCGCTTGAGTGTGAAGTCTTGAGTGAGGATAAAGGCGATTTGTTCGCGCCAAACCAAACCGAGCTGGGTTACGGTCTTACCGTTTTTGACGTGTTGAACCACTTCGTCGGCGGTTAAATCTTGTTTGGATACTTTGACGATGGGAACAATATCGCCCGTACCTTTGAGTTCGCAATCGCTGTCTAATTCAAAACCGCCTTCGCAATGTCCTTGCAACAGCCAGCCGGTCATCAGGGAAGAGGGCGATTGCTTGGTATTCGGCAGTGAGGCTTCCAAACCGCCCAAGGCTTCGCGCAGCTTGGTCAGGATGTTTTCCGCTTTGGCGGAAGCCGCGTTATTGACGAGCAGGTAGCCGTGGCGGGTGTTAAACACTGCTTCAGTACGGCTGCTGCGGGTAAATGCACGGGGCAGTAGGTCGTCTGTAATTTGCTCTTTAAGCTCTTGTTTTTCTTTGCGACCGACATTGCGGGCTTCATTGTTTTGGATTTCCGCTACCTTCTCTTCCAAAATATCGCGGATGACGCCGGCGGGCAGGACTTTTTCCTCTTTTTTCAGGGCGACGCGCAAGGTAAAGTCGGCAGGGAAAACGAGTTCCGGTGAGAATGAAACCGGTGCGGTAAAGCCTTCGCTGAACCAGTCTAAGCCTTGGCAATGGGTAAATTCAGCTTCAGCAAGTTTGTCGGCAAGTACGTCCGCCTCAGGCAGCTTTTCTTTGTTGAGCGGATAAAAACTAATCTGCTTGAACCACATAATGTTTCCTATTGTTTGAAATGTCGGGAATTATTTGCTGAATTGTTTTTTCACGCTGACTTTGGTTTTCTTCTTGAAGCGGTTTTTCTCTTCCTTGCGGCCTTCGCGTTTCTCAATACGGTTGCTCAGGCTGACGCGGCGCAGCGGTTTTTTCTTCGGTTTGTCTTCCGCATTTTCATACGGGTTTTCCGAAACATTGTATTGAATTCGCAACGGCGTGCCTTGCAGGTTGAAGGCTTTGCGGAATGTTTGGGTCAGATAGCGCGTATAGCTGTCGGAAATCGCGTGTAGCGAATTGCCGTGTACCACAATTACGGGTGGGTTCATACCGCCTTGGTGGGCATAGCGCATTTTCGGGCGCACCAAGCCAGCACGCGGCGGTTGCTGACGCTCGATCGCGCTTTGCAGGACGCGCGTGATTTTCGGCGTCGGCATCTTAATCATTGCCGCATTGTAGGCAGCTTGAATGCTGTCGAACAATCCGTCTATGCCGCGTTCTTTCAACGCGGAAATAAAGTGGAACTTAGCAAAATCGAGGAAATACAGTTTGCGGTTGATATCGCGTTTCTCTTGCTCGCGCCGCTCTTCGCTGATGCCGTCCCATTTGTTGACGGCAACTACCAGCGCGCGTCCTGCTTCCAAGGCAAAACCTGCAATCGTGGCATCTTGGTCAGCAATGTCCTGTTGCGCGTCCAACACCAAAACAGCGACGTTTGCCGCTTCAACCGCCTGCATCGCTTTGATAACGGAGAACTTTTCCACTGCTTCGTCCACTTTGCCGCGACGGCGCACGCCTGCGGTATCGATGATGGTAAACGGTTTGCCTTCGCGCTCGAAATCGATATGGATACTGTCGCGCGTCGTACCTGCCATATCGAAGGCAATCACACGTTCTTCGCCGAGAATAGCGTTTACCAAGGTCGATTTACCGACATTTGGACGGCCGATTACAGCAAAAACAGGATGTTTCGCTTCTTCCTCTTCCTTTTCAGGCTCAGGGAAGGTTTCCAAAATATCTTCAATCAGATAATACACGCCGTCGCCGTGCGCGCCGGAAATAACGTGCGGCTCGCCCAATGCCAGCTCGTAGAACTCGGCGGCAAGTACGGCCCTATTGCCCCCTTCGCCTTTATTCACAGCCAAATAAACAGGGCGCGGGCTTTGGCGCAAACGGTCGGCAATAATCTTGTCTTGCGGTGTTAAACCGGTACGGCCGTCCACCAAAAACACAACTGCATCGGCTTCATCGACAGCCTGCAAGGTTTGTTTTGCCATTTCGTGCAAAATGCCGCTATCCACAACCGGCTCAAAACCGCCGGTATCGATGACCAAATAAGGTTTGCTGCCGACTTTGCCGTGTCCGTAATGGCGGTCGCGGGTCAGACCGGGCAGGTCGTGCACGAGCGCGTCTTTGGTGCGCGTCAAACGGTTGAACAAGGTAGATTTGCCGACGTTGGGGCGGCCGACAAGCGCGATGGTGGGTTTCATGATTGAGTCTTTCTGTGTCAAGTGCCGTTCGGTAGAACTGAACACGAGCAGGTGTCCGTTGGGACACGGCGGATGGTTTTACGAGAATCGCCGTAGGATAGTATTGTCTGAAATGCCGTCTGAAGAGAGGGCGGCATTTCAGACGGCATTTATTTCAGCGAATCGAGTTTCATTTGAACCAATTCGCGACCGACAGAATCTTGAGGCATTTTTTCCAAAGCCTGACCGTAGTTTTTTAAGGCTTCCTGGCTTTTTCCCTGTGCGGCATAAACATCGCCTTTAGTTTCCATCAGCAGGGGGGCGAAGTCCGCCTCAACCGGCGTGTCGAGTGCGGCAAGCGCGGCATCGTATTTTTTTTGTTGCAACAACACAACGCCCAGACGCTGCGCCGCCAACGCCTGAATCAGGCTGTCTTTTTGGTTGGACAACACCCATTTCAAATGGCCTTCGGCAACATCGTAACGCTGCGCGTCAAATTCGGTTGCCGCCGCCATCAGCGTGGCTTGGGCGGCGGAAATGGAATGCGGGTAGCTTTGTTGGAGTTTGGTCAATTCGGCATTAATTTCGCTTTGCGGGGCTTTGTTTTGCGCCTTTTCCACGATGTTTGCTAGCACCGCCGCCGCTTCCTGATTTTGGGAAGCCGCACGGTTTTGGTAAACCGTGTATCCCAAGTAGCCGAGTGCTGCCAAAATCAGCAGGGCAAACAGCCATTTGCCCGTGGTTTTCCAAAAATATTTAAAATTGTCTAACTCTTGTTGTTCTTCGAGATGGGCTGCCATTTATGCGTTCTTCCATTGTTGTAAAGTAGGGGTTAAATCCTCGGTGGCGACGGTTTGTTGACCGTGTGTGCCGTTCATGTCTTTGAGCGTAACCGTACCGTTCGCCAGTTCGTCTTGCGCGACAATCAGGGCAAAGCGCGCGCCGCTGTTGTCGGCTTTTTTCATTTGCGCTTTCAGGCTTTGATAGCCGGAATGCTGCATTACATTGAAACCTTGAGCGCGCAAGGCTTGTGCGTATTTCATCACCTGCAAGTCCGCCCCTTTGCCTTGGTGCATTGCATAGACATCAGGCGCGGCGTTCACTTCCAGCGAGCCGTATTCGCTCACCAAAAGCAGCAGCCGCTCGATACCCATTGCAAAACCGATAGACGGCGCAGGCTTACCGCCAAGCTCTTCAATCAAACCGTCGTAACGGCCACCGCCGCACACAGTCGCCTGCGCGCCGAGTTTGTCGGTCGTCCACTCAAAAACCGTCTGATTGTAATAATCCAAACCGCGAACCAAGCGCGGATTTTCAATATATTGGATACCCAAACCGTCCAACATCGCCTTGAAGCGTGCATAGTGGTTTTGCGAAGCCTCACCCAAGTAATCTATCAAACGCGGCGCCGCATTGCAGATTTCCTGCAAATCAGGGTTTTTCGTATCCAAAACGCGCAAAGGATTGGTTTTCAGACGGCGTTTGCTGTCTTCATCCAATTTATCTTCATAACGGGTCAGATATGTAACCAATGCCGCACGGTGTACCGCGCGTTCCTCACGGTTGCCCAAGCTGTTGATTTCCAAAGTCAGGTATTCGCGAATACCCAATTTTTCCCACAAGTCGGCAGACATCGCGATGATTTCCGCATCAATATCCGGCCCTTCAAAACCCAAAGCCTCGATGCCGACCTGATGGAATTGACGATAACGGCCTTTTTGCGGACGCTCGCGGCGGAACATCGGCCCCATATACCACAGCTTTTGCGGGCTGTTGTACAGAAGGTTGTGTTCGACCACCGCACGCAGACAAGAAGCCGTACCTTCAGGACGCAGGCTCAAACTCAAAGAATCGTTTGAATCGGAAAAGGTGTACATTTCCTTGCCGACCACATCGGTCTCCTCGCCAATGGAGCGGATAAACAAACCGGTTTGCTCGACAATCGGCGTACGGATTTGCTGATAACCGTAAGCGCGCGTCCAATGGTTTACCGTATCTTCAAACGCCTGCCAAAACGCAGCCGTCAGTTTGAAATCTTTTTGCTCGACAGGCAGAAGGTCGTTCATACCTTTGACGGATTGGATTTTTTGTGCCATTTCAAGTAAAAATACTTAAATCAAATTGCGGGCGATTATAGCGGATTTTTAAGGGTTTGTGAGGATGGAGATGGTTTGCGGACGGGTAAAAATGCCGTCTGAAATAGTTTTCAGACGGCATTTGACTTACTCTGCACGTGCTTGCCTGATTTGTTCGACTGCAAACTCCGTTTGCCGCTTGGGATGATGTGTGAAAAACAATTTATTTGAAATTGTCTCGGCTTTTTTCGGTACGACAGCCAAAATCTTACCTGCCAAATTACCCTCACGGGTTTGCCAAGCATCCAAACACTAGGCCCTGCTCATCGAAACATGACCCAGCGACGGGTCGGCAAGCAAAACCGTATTGCCGTCTATACCGCGCAATACCGAGAAATGATCATTTTTGCGGTATTTCAGATACACGATGACGGGGATTTTCAACTGCGCGAACTGCTCGAAAGACAGGGCATAGCCTTTCGCTTCAAAGCCCAAATCAGGCATGATGCGCCGCATATCCTCAAACGACGCGCGCATCTGCTCCTTATCCAGTTTTTTCAACACGTCCCCTTCCGTCAGCGTTTGCCCGTAAAAATTGTTCAAAAGCGTCGCCACCGAAGCCGCCCCGCAGGAAAAATCCAAATCCTACTTTACAATATTGAAGTCCCGCCGCGCTTTCCAGCTTTGTATTTTGACTTTGCCGTAGGCTATGGGGTTTTCTTCCGCAAAGGGAAAAGAATGTGCACAAAGCGGCAGGGCGGCGGCGAGGAGCAGGGAAGCGGCAAACCGCCTTTTTTGTTCCATCAAAATCCTCCTAAAAGGCTGCCTGGAATTTTTAAGCAGCTTTTTAATTGGCAAACGTTACAACGGAAGCCTTAGTCTCCCGATTGCAGTATTTCAAATTCAAGATAAATGCCTAATAGAAAAGATAAAATACTTAAATGTTTTTTAGCGGCTTAGATATCTTATTTAATCTTATTGATTGTTTTTCCAATAGTTTCTGCAATAAATAATAAGAAGTAGAATAATAAACAAACAGAACATGAAAATAAAAATAAATCTTTCATTATCCCAGTAATAAAATTCCAAAGATTTTCCTTATTTCCATCAACAATAAAAATTATCAGTTCATGAATAAAGAATACTGCAAAGAAAATACTTCCTGCCGTTAGGGATATTTTTAACCTGCTTATTTTCCCTTCGCTATATTTACCTGATAAATAGCCTAAAAAAGCTGCAATCAAATCATCCATTTTAAAAATTTCTGTAAAAACAGGTAATGTGAGACCTTTGCAAATTCCCCAAAATCCCCCAAAAATCCCCTAAATGTCTTGGTGGGAATTTAGGGGATTTTTGGGGGGTTTGCAAAGGTCTCATGCCATCTGAAAAAACTTAGACGGTATTTGCATATATCGAATTATTTATCCGTCAGGAGGCGGATACCTTGATCGCCAAGCTTTCTGGACAACTCGGCGGCTTTTCCATGTTTGCCTAGGACAAAATCAGGGAGGATTTCTGCCAAAGGGCGCATGACAAAACTGCGTTCGTGCGCGCGCGGATGCGGCAGGGTAAGGCGGGGGTCGTCGCTGGAGATTTCGTCAAAGTCGATAATGTCCAAATCCAATGTGCGCGGCGCGTTGCGGAAGCTGCGTTCGCGTCCGAAATCGGCTTCGATACGGTTGAGTTCGGTAAGCAGGGCAATACCGTCCAAGGTGGTGGAAACGGTGCAGACGGCATTGATGAAATCAGGCTGATTGTTGTAACCGACGGGTGCGGTCATATACAGTGAGGAAGCCTGTTCAAGCCGGATGTCAGGATGGGACGACAGCGTGTCCAATGCGGCGCGTACCTGTTGGGCAGGGTTTTCAAGATTACTGCCCAGGGCGATGACGGCGAAATGTCTGTTGTTCATGGCAGTGTTTCAGAATGGTAGGACTTTGGTTTTGGCAAGGTAAACGATACAGGCGACGCAACACATAGCAAGCAGGTAAACGGCATAGAATTTGGCAGAACGTGGGCGGGCGCGCATCATAATCATACCTAACGCGATATAGGTGAGCAGGAGCAGAATTTTTGTACCGAGCCATGGTGCGTTGAACGGGGAGAAATGGGTAATCTTCATCAGCCACAATCCGGTAAACAGCAGCATGGTGTCGTTAAGGTGGGGTAGTGCCTTCCAAAAGCCCGCCAAGGGTTTTTCGGGATTTTTCCAAAGCAGGAAAAAGCGGATGTTGAACAACAAAATGGTAACGGTAACGAAGATTTGGTGGCTGTATTTGACAATCAGATACTGCATAGTCGGCTCTTATTAAAATAAGGGTTGGAATCGGCCTATTTTACCGCAAACATTTATTTTTGACGTAACTTTTCAAATGCCAACAGATAGGGCGGGTTGTTTTTCCGGTTGGTAAAGCCGTAACGCAAAACGGCAAACTGTTCTTGAGGCAGGTTTTTTGCCCATTGTTCGATTGCTTCTGCCTCCTGTTTGCCGTTTTCGTGTCCCGGATAGAGGACGGCAATAAGCATACCGCCTTCTTTCAGCAGGGAGAGGGTTGCGCAAAGGGCGGGAATGCTGGTTTCCGTACGGGTGGTAAGGCTTTTATCTCCTCCGGGCAGCCAGCCAAAGTTGAAAATGGCGACATTTAGCGGTTCTGAAACATATTGTTTCAGGTTTTCGTGTCCGTCTAAGATGAGTTGCACATTCTCGTATCTTGCCTCTTTCAGACGGCATCGGGTGCGGCTCAGGGCTTGCGGTTGGATATCGAATGCCCACACTTTTCCCAGAATGCCTGCTGTTTGTGCAAGAAAAAGGGTGTCATGTCCGTTGCCGGCTGTGCCGTCCAAGGCGTTCCCGCCTTCGGGCAGTGTTTGCTGTAAAAGGTAATGGGCGAATGGAATGATGTTTTGCAATAACATTTTTAAATGCTGTCAGAAAATAAAAATACCTTACCGATGCCGGTAAGGTATTGGAATATATTGATTTGTGCGGATTATTCAGCAGATTGTTGGACGGTTTCCACTTGGACGAGGGTTGATGCAGGTGCGGTTTGGGGTCTGTTTTCGTGTTGAAGGTTGACAGAGCGTGCCGGTACGATGGTGGAAATGGCGTGTTTGTAAACCATTTGGGTTACGGAAGTGTTTCTCAGGAGAACAACGTATTGATCGAAAGACTCAACCTGACCTTGCAATTTGATACCGTTAACTAAGTAAATCGAAACCGGAACATGCTCTTTACGCAATGCGTTCAGGAAGGGATCTTGCAACATTTGTCCTTTAGCTGTCATATTTTTTAACTCCGCTATTATGATTGTGAAATCGGGCAAATGCCCTGTATTTGTAGAATTGTAGCCTTTAATAGGAAAAATTACCAATTTTTTTTGTGCTTGAAACGGATTTCTACGCTAATTGTTTGCATACATTAAGAACGTTGCTGCAGCATCCATGATTCGATTTTGCGTGCGTCGTTGACCCGCGTGGCGGATGTAGGTGAATTTAACAATATGATGGTAACCGGTTGGTTTTGAATATTGGCCCTGACGACCATAGACCTGCCCGCCTCGCGTATATAGCCTGTCTTCTGCAGCTCGATGTTCCACATACCTTCCCTAACCAAGGCATTGGAATTTTTATAGTTTTGCTGTCCATTTTTCGTTTGTACGGCGGCATGGTTGGAGGTCGAGTTGATACGTATCTGGGGATATTGTACGGCTGCGTTGACCATAAGGCTTAGGTCTTTGGCTGTGGAAACGTTTTGGTAGTTGAGGCCGGTCGGTTCGTAAAATCGGCTGCTGTACATACCCAGGCTTTGTGCTTTACGGTTCATTGCGGCGACAAATGCGCCCATGCCGCCGGGGTAGGTTCTCCCAAGCGCGTGGGTGGCTCGGTTTTCGCTGCTCATCAGGCTTAAGTGAAGCAGCTCTTTCCGAGTAAGGGACGTGCCGATGGCAAGGCGGCTGCCTGTTCCTTTGATGCGGTCGATTTCGTCTGGCGTAATGGTAACGGTTTCATCCATGTTTAAATTTGCATCTAAAACGACCATTGCGCTCATGAGTTTGGAGATGGAGGCGATAGGCATGATTCTGTCGGCGTTTTTCTGATACAGTATTTGTCCCGTTTTATTATTGACAACCAGTGCGGATTGGGAGGAAAGAATCAGCCCGCCTGTAATGGCTTGGGTGTTGGTGGGGTGTATTGTGCTTTCGGCGAATATTTCTATCGGGTCGGAGGATGTGAACAGGTTATGTTCCAAAAATTGTCCTAAAATATCGTCTTCAGCAAAGAGATATGCCGAAGGCAGGGACAGGCATAAACCGAGTAGCAGAGACGAAGGCAGATGTTTTAAGGTGCGGACGGACATTTTTGATTCCATTGATTGAATGTTGGCATTATTTTGTTGAAAAAACAGATATATGTAAAGTATGTTGTCAGGGAGATAGGTTGCTTGTATCCGTAATATAAGATTGTTTTTATTAATAACATATTGTTTTTATTAAAAACATTTATTGTGATTTAATTTCGGCGGTTTGATTTGAAACAGAGGCCGTCGGTTGAATCTATGCGCCTCGAGGCGGTAGAATCGGGGTTTGCTTAGATATCAAACTAATGCACAGGTGTGTGCTGATGCATTGTTTTAATCGTTGAAATATTGGGAGTACGGATTAATGGGTTTGAAATATGAATTTACCCTGCCTTCAAGCAGCGGTGCGGATTTCCATTCGGCAGAACATCTGCCTTTGGTTGTGTATTTTTATCCGAAAGACAGTACGCCTGGTTGTACGACGGAGGGGCTGGATTTTAATGCGCGATTGGCGCAGTTCGGCGACTTGGGTTATACCGTGGTCGGCATTTCGCGAGACGGTGTGAAAGCGCATCAGAACTTTTGCGAGAAACAGGGTTTCCGGTTCGAACTGTTGAGTGACAAGGATGAAACAGTATGCCGCCTGTTTGATGTCATCAAATTGAAGAAACTGTATGGGAAAGAGTCGTTCGGTATCGAGCGCAGTACGTTTGTTCTGAATAAGGACGGTGAAATCGTCCATGAATGGAGGAAGGTCAAGGTGGCGGGTCATGCGCAGGAAGTGCTGGAAACGCTTTCCTGATTATGTGGGTTTCGCTTCCTAACCTGTTTCAGACGGCATTTGTTTGGAATAATATGGAAGAAGATTTGATTGACAGGCTGCTTGAAACCTTGTGGCTGGATCGGCGGCTTAGTCGGAATACCTTGGACAGCTACCGGCGGGATTTGGAAAAAATTGCCCGCCGGTTGTCTTTGTGCGGTCAAACCCTGAGGGATGCGGACGAATCGGATTTGGCAGCGGCGGTTTATGTTGCCAGTGAGGAGCGAAGCTCTCAGGCCCGTGCATTATCAGCATGCAAACGCCTGTATATATGGATGGAGCGTGAAGGCATGAGGACGGACAATCCTACCCGTTTGCTGAAACCGCCTAAAATCGACAGGAATATTCCGACCCTGATTACCGAGCAGCAGATTTCCCGACTGCTTTCCGCACCGGATACGGATACTCCGCACGGTTTACGGGATAAGGGATTACTTGAATTAATGTATGCAACCGGCTTGCGTGTTAGCGAAGCGGTCAGGCTGAGTTTTGGCAATCTGGATTTGGACAGGGGGTGTATCACTACCTTGGGTAAGGGTAACAAGCAAAGGATAGTGCCGATGGGGCGAGAGTCCGTATATTGGGTGGAACGTTACTACAAGGAGGCGCGCCCGTTACTGTTAAAGGGAAGGTCTTGTGATGCATTGTTCGTCAGTCAGAAAAAAACGGGTATTTCCCGACAGCTGGCATGGATGATAGTGAAAGAATATGCAAGTCAGGCAGGTATCGAACACATCAGCCCGCACAGCCTGCGCCATGCTTTCGCCACACACTTGGTGCAGCACGGATTGGATTTGCGCGTGGTTCAGGATATGTTGGGACATGCCGATTTGAACACGACTCAGATTTATACCCATGTTGCCAATGTGCGGCTGCATAGCGTGGTTAAGGAACATCATTCCCGAAATTGAGGCTCTGTTCCCTCATCTGCTTCAGATTAATAAAAAAACAATCGAAAATAGAAATGCGATAAAAAAATACCAAGATAACCGAGTATCTTAACCTTGCAATACGAACTGTTTTTATTTATATTTGCGTACGATAATAAAAGCCGCTATCAGTATGATAGTTTGAGAACACACGGAGTATAAAATGTTTGTCTGTATCTGCAATGCCGTTACTGACCATCAAATCAAAGAAACTATTGCCGCAGGCGCGACCACAATGGGTGATTTGCAATCGCAGTTGGGTGTGGCAACCTGTTGCGGCTGCTGCGGGGAGCTTGCTGCTTCGTTTTTGACGGCACATAACGTGCAACCGACGGTTACGGCAGGTATTAGCGTTCAAGCGTAAAACGGTTTTAAAAATGCCGTCTGAACAGTTCAGACGGCATTTTGCTATTTTCTTTATTAAGGATGTTTTACAATCCTACTGCACGGATTGGCAGTATTTGATATGCCTGTGTCGGGTCGGTACGGTCAAGGTACGGATTCGGGTATTTTTCTTTAAAGGTATCGCTTTTTTAAATAATAAACCATGATTCCGCTATCCTGAAGCTTGTGGATTGTGGAAGCAGAACGGTAAGGAAGTGCTGATGAAACTAACCCTGATGTTTCGCGAATATTGCAGTTTATGCCACAAGATGCGAGACGAACTTAAACCTTTCCAGGATGAATACGGTTTCGGGCTGGATGTGCTTGATGTGGATGATGATCCCGTCTTGGAAGAGAAATACAATGAGCTGGTGCCTGTTTTGTTGGCGGGTGATAAAGAAATTTGCCATTGGTATTTGGATGAAAAAAAGTTGAGGCAGGTTCTCGAATCGTAAAAATGCCGTCTGAAGCAGGACTTCAGACGGCATTTTTAAATTAAATTAACGGTTCTCGCTTTTTTGCGGAATAGAGGACTTGCCGTTAAAGGCAGTACGTTTGAATGCTTGGTAAATTGCTAGTCTTCTTCGATGTTGCATATTAACCCTTTCTTTATTTTATTTGTCGGTTGGGAGAGAATCTAATTTATTGGTTTGCTCAATGAGAAAAGTAAGATTAATTGTGAGATGTTATTGTTTGGCAATCATAGCATGTTTCGAAGAAAGTGTAGGCATGATTGTGTAAAGATGATAAGCGTTTGTGTAATCATCGGATTTTATAATAAAACCGCCAAGTCTGAGCTTGGCGGCGGAAACGGTATGAATGAGTGGGGGTCAAAGCAGCTTTAAAACAACTTGTGAAAGGGTTTTTTGCCAGTCTGACGGTTTGATGCCGAAGTCGCTTTCGATTTTGCGGCAGTCCAAAATGCTGTACAGCGGCCTAGAAGCAGCATTCGGATACTCTTCATCCGATACGGCATTCAGTTCGGGAACGGGAAAAGAGGCATCTTGCTGCGATGCCGTCTGAAAGATGTGCCGGGCAAATTCATACCAAGAGGCGGATTTGCCGCCCGCAAAGTGGTAAATACCGCGTACCGGCGATGATTGCTGCAATATGTGGATGATGGCGGCAGCTAAGTCGCCGGCATAGGTTGGGCAGCTGGTTTGATTGCTTACGACGGGTAATGAAGAACGTTCGTTGGCAAGGTTCAGCATAGTTCGGACAAAGTTATCGCCATATTCGCTAAATAGCCAGGAGGTTCTCAGAATAAGGCTTTCCGAATTGGCAGACAGCGCGAGCAGTTCGCCGGCGGCCTTGGATTTTCCATATATGTTGAGCGGGTTGGTAAAGTCGCTTTCCAAATAAGGTTTGTTGGCTTGACCGTCGAA
Organism: Neisseria sp. Marseille-Q6792; assembly: GCF_943181435.1. The sequence goes on along the minus strand of NZ_OW969598.1, from coordinate 797,192 downwards.
TACATAGTCAGTAGAAATGTGGATGAATCGGGCGTGGGTTCGGTGCGCCGCCGAGGCGAGGTTGTAAACGGCGGAAGCGTTAACGGCGAATGCCGTAGTTACATTTTCTTCAGCTTTGTCGACGGAGGTATAGGCCGCCGTATTGACAATGGCATCGGGCTGGAAATTTTTTACCATATTGAAGACGGCATCGGCATCGGTAATGTCTAAAGATGCGGAATCCGTTGCAATGGTTTCCCAATCTTCGGGAAGACGGTCGCGCAAGCAGCGTGCCAGTTGGCTTTTTGAGCCGGTCAATAGGATTCTCATGAGGCATTTCCTTTTGTAAGGTATTTATAGATTTGATATTGACATTATAGTGCTAAAATTTTGTCGGTGCTTGGCGTAATGGCATTATCCTGAGCAGTTGTTGTGGAAAAGGTATTGTTTTACGACGATTTCGGCTAAAATACCGTAATCCGATTCCGATTGTTGAGTGTGGTTTCGGTATTGTCTAAGGCATTTTCAGGGTAATATAAAATGAGTGTAACCAGTTTGGTGAAAATCTACTCCGGCAAAGTACGCGATTTGTACGAAATTGACGATAAACGTATGTTGATGGTTGCTTCCGACCGTCTGTCTGCATTCGATGTGATTTTGGATGACCCGATTCCGGGTAAAGGGGAGATTCTGACGCAGATTTCCAATTTTTGGTTTAAAAAACTGGCTCATATCATGCCTAACCATTTTACCGGCCAAACGGTTTACGATGTTTTGCCTGAAAACGAAGCCAAAGCTTTGGAGAAACGCGCCGTCGTGGCTAAAAAGCTCACTCCGGTAAAAGTAGAGGCTATTGTGCGCGGTTATCTGGCAGGCAGCGGTTGGAAAGATTATCAAAAAACCGGCTCGGTTTGCGGTATTCGGCTGCCCGAAGGTATGCGGGAAGCGCAGCAGTTGCCCGAAGTGATTTTTACGCCATCGACCAAAGCCGCAGTTGGCGATCATGATGAAAACATCAGCTTTGAAGAATGCGAACGCATTATCGGTAAAGAGCTGGCGGCGGAAGTGCGCGCCAAAGCGATTCAGCTTTATACAGAAGCGGCTGAATATGCGAAATCGCGCGGCATCATCATTTGCGATACCAAATTTGAATTCGGTTTGGATGAAAACGGTACGCTGACGCTGATGGATGAGGTATTGACTCCCGATTCGAGCCGCTTCTGGCCTGCCGACCAATACAAAGTCGGCACCAATCCGCCGTCTTTTGACAAACAGTTTGTCCGCGACTGGCTGGAGCGAAGCGGTTGGAACAAAAAAGCGCCTGCGCCTAAAGTGTCTGCCGATGTGATTCAAAAAACAGTCGAAAAATATCAGGAAGCATTGACGTTGCTGACTCAGGATTGATTTTTAAGTTTGAAGGCCGTCTGAAAAGGATATGTTTCAGACGGCCTTTTTATTGTATCAATACTGGATTTTAAGGATGGTTGCCTTTATAATCGAGAGTTGTTTTCAGCGACTGAAAGGCCGTCTGAGAGCTTGTTTATAACCTGCCGCACGGTCTGAAACCCTAACTATGCACATTCGGATTTTAGTGTGCATTATTAGTGTTTTAGCAGTGCGGTATTTTGAAAGGAACAATAATGTTCAATAAACACGTTAAGACCTTCCAATACGGTAATCAAACCGTTACTTTGGAAACCGGCGAAATCGCTCGCCAAGCCGCTGCTGCCGTTAAAGTATCCATGGGCGACACTGTTGTTTTGGTTGCCGTTACTACCAACAAAGAAGTGAAAGAAGGCCAAGACTTCTTCCCTCTGACTGTCGATTACCTCGAGCGTACTTACGCAGCAGGTAAAATCCCCGGCGGTTTCTTCAAACGCGAAGGTAAACAAAGCGAAAAAGAAATCCTGACCAGCCGTCTGATCGACCGTCCGATTCGTCCTTTGTTCCCTGAAGGTTTCTACCACGACATCCAAATCGTAGCGATGGTCGTGTCTGTTGACCCTGAAATCGATTCTGATATTCCTGCAATGTTGGGTGCATCTGCCGCGCTGGTGTTGAGCGGCGTACCGTTTGCCGGTCCGATTGGCGCGGCACGCGTGGGTTATGTAAACGGCGTGTACGTTCTGAACCCGACTAAAGCCGAGTTGGCCAAATCACAATTGGACTTGGTTGTTGCCGGTACTTCTAAAGCCGTGTTGATGGTGGAATCCGAAGCCGACATCTTGTCTGAAGAAGTGATGCTGGGTGCGGTTGTTTACGGTCACGATCAAATGCAAGTGGCCATTAATGCCATCAATGAGTTTGCCGACGAAGTCAACCCGGAAGTTTGGGATTGGAAAGCTCCTGAAACCAATGAAGAATTGGTGGCCAAAGTACGCGAAATTGCCGGCGAAACCATTAAAGAAGCGTTCAAAATCCGTCAAAAACAAGCGCGTTCTGCCAAATTGGACGAAGCTTGGAATGCCGTGAAAGAAGCGTTGATTACCGAAGAAACCGACACTCTGGCAGCCAACGAAATCAAAGGCATTTTCAAACACTTGGAAGCCGATGTTGTCCGCAGCCAAATTTTGGACGGCCAACCGCGCATCGACGGTCGCGACACCCGCACTGTTCGTCCGTTGAATATTCAAACCGGCGTATTGCCGCGCACTCACGGTTCTGCACTGTTTACCCGTGGAGAAACCCAAGCTTTGGCGGTTGCAACTTTGGGTACTTCACGCGACGAGCAAATCATTGATGCGCTGTCTGGCGAATATACCGACCGCTTTATGCTGCACTACAACTTCCCACCATACTCTACCGGCGAAGTGGGTCGCGTAGGCGCACCAAAACGTCGTGAAATCGGTCACGGCCGTTTGGCTAAACGTGCGTTGTTGGCCGTATTGCCAGAACCTGAAGATTTCAGCTACACCATGCGCGTGGTTTCTGAAATTACCGAATCCAACGGCTCTTCCTCTATGGCTTCCGTCTGCGGCGGCTGCTTGAGCCTGCTGTCTGCCGGTGTGCCTTTGAAAGCACACGTTGCCGGTATCGCCATGGGTCTGATTTTGGATAACAACAAATTTGCCGTTTTGACCGACATCTTGGGCGATGAAGACCACTTGGGCGATATGGACTTTAAAGTAGCCGGTACAACCGAAGGCGTAACCGCGCTGCAAATGGACATCAAAATCCAAGGTATTACCAAAGAAATCATGCAAATCGCTTTGGCTCAAGCCAAAGAAGCACGTTTGCACATCTTGGATCAGATGAAAGCCGCTGTTGCAGGCCCGCAAGAGCTGTCAGCACATGCTCCACGCTTGTTCACCATGAAAATCAACCAAGACAAAATTCGTGATGTGATTGGTAAAGGCGGTGAAACCATTCGTTCGATTACCGCTGAAACCGGTACTGAAATCAATATCGCTGAAGACGGTACCATCACTATCGCTGCGACTACTCAAGAAGCAGGCGATGCGGCGAAAAAACGCATCGAAGAAATCACTGCCGAAGTGGAAGTGGGTAAAGTGTACGAAGGTACTGTGGTTAAAATCCTCGACAACAACGTTGGCGCGATTGTCAGCGTGATGCCGGGCAAAGACGGTTTGGTACACATCAGCCAAATCGCCCACGAGCGCGTACGCAATGTCAGCGACTACCTGCAAGTAGGTCAGGTTGTGAATGTGAAAGCATTGGAAGTAGACGATCGCGGCCGCGTACGCCTGTCTATCAAAGCTTTGCTGGAAGCGCCTGCCCGTGAAGAAAATGCCGCCGAGTAATGCTTAGGGATGAAAATGCCGTCTGAACAGGTTTCAGACGGCATTTTTTACGGGTATTGGGAATTAATGAGTGTTACAGCCACAGGACGGCAAGCTTCCATAATGCCCATAATGATACGGATAATCCTGTACACAGGCGGATATATCGGTTTTGCATGATTTTTTTCAGTTGCAGGGAAAAAATGCCGATTGCCAAAAGATTGGGCAGCGTACCCAGTGCAAAGGCAAGCATATATAACCCGCCCGTTGTTGCACTACCGCTTCCCAGCGCGTAAAGTGATGCGCTGTAAACCAGTCCGCACGGCAGCCAACCCCATAATATTCCGACAGCAAGGCAGGCCGGTATGGATTTTATGGGTAACAGCCGGTTGAGTATCGGGTTCAGGTTCCGCCATATCGGTTTGCCGATTTTCTCGATTTTTGCCGCCAAGGAAGAAATACCGCTTAAGTATAAGCCTAAAAAGAGCAGCAGGAGGTTGGCGGCTGTGTATAAAATATTCTGCAGGACACGGGTTTGGTCGAGTGAAACGCCGACCTGTCCGATTAATCCGAGCATCAGACCGATTGCCGTATAGCTGCTTATCCGTCCTGTGTTAAGCAGCAGGATTAGCCAAAAGCGGTTGATATGCGGGGGGAGTTGGAGCGCAAACGCGCTGCTTAATCCGCCGCACATGCCGATGCAGTGCGTTCCTCCGAAGAAACCAAGTAGGAACAGGGTTAGGAAAGTGATGTCGTGGTTCATGGACGGCTCATGGTCAGATGTTTGTCGGGGAAAACGGATAATTTCCGGCAGTCCGACCAATAGGGTTTGGCGAGGGCATTCCCCGTGCTGTTAAAGTCTTGAATAAGGATGCGGTTTGTGTCATGAATTTTGACAGTCCTGTAAAATCCGCCCTTTACTGCGCTGTCGGCGGGTTCGCCGTGTGCGTCAAAATACAGGATGGTGCGGTTTTGAAGATGAGCGCAATTTGAAACGGCCGGGTTTGCCGGTATGTTTCGGGTGCAGGCGGCAAGGATTGCACAAGGGAAAAGCAGTAGGAACAGGCGAGACATTGTGTTTCTTGTAAGGGTTAACAAACAGTATAATGGCTTATTTTAATCTCCCGACGGCGGGAGATGGAAGCATTTCCCTTCGGTACGGGGATTTCGGATTCGAAAGCAACAGACGATACGGGATTTCGGAACAATCTTAATTGGCTCCGAGGAGTTTTAATCCTGTGTACGTAATGTAATTAGGGTTTGCTTACTCTAAAATATAATTAAATTTTTCTTCGAATCCATAATCCTCATCTTGTTTCTTAATTCTTTCTAGAACCTTTACTATTTCAATAAATATACTTTTTAATTGATTTTTTGAGAACATAGCATCTTTCCATACCAAAGTAATCGGTCGTTCTACATTTGTGCTCAATAAATCCCACAAAGCATTAAGATTGTTCCCATAATAATCTTGTATAGAAAATATTTTTGAAATTTGATTATGAAAATCTTGTTCCGTATAAATTTTACTACCGATAATCTCTAATTGCATAAGTTATACTCCTATTTCCAAGTTCCAATTTGTGTTGCAGAGATATAATGATCAGTTGTTATATATAGCAATCCATCGTTAGAATATAACAATCTAGTACCAGTCTGGTTCGATATGAAAACTTTGAAATTTACCAAAATGCACGGTTTGGGCAACGATTTTATGGTGATTGACGCGGTCAGTCAGGATTTTACCCCTGAGCATGCACCGATTGCGGCATGGGCTGACCGTTTCCGTGGCATCGGGTTCGACCAGCTTTTGGTGGTCGGGCGTTCGGAAACCGAAGGTGTGGATTTCCGTTACCGTATTTTCAATGCCGACGGCAGCGAGGTCGAGCAATGCGGCAACGGGGCGCGTTGTTTTGCCCGTTTTGTTGCAGACAAGGGTTTGACCGATAAGAAAGAAATTTGTGTTGAAACGGCCAAGGGCATTATTTTTCCGAAATTGTCCGATAACGGTATGGTTACGGTCAATATGGGCAAACCGAAGTTCATGCCGTCTGAAATACCGTTTGTCCCCGAATCGGGCGAGGGGGATGATGCCTGTATTTACGGGGTGCATCTTGAATCCGGCATTCAGCCTGTCAGCTGCGTCAATATGGGCAATCCCCATGCGGTGATTGTGGTGGATGACGTGGAATGCGCGCCAGTGCGCGAAACCGGTTCGCTTATCGAAGCGCACAGGCAGTTTCCCGAACGCGTCAACGTCGGCTTTATGCAGATTGTCAGCCGAACCGCGATTCGTTTGCGCGTGTTTGAGCGCGGCGTGGGCGAAACCCAAGCTTGCGGTACGGGCGCGTGTGCGGCTGTGGTGGCGGGTATCCGTCTGGGGCTGTTGGATGAAGGGAAAACGGTAGAGGTGGTTTTGCCGGGCGGGACTTTATATATCGAATGGGTCTGCGGCGGCGATGTAATGATGACCGGCCCTGCGGAAACCGTGTTTGAAGGCGAGTTGGCGTATTCATGATTTTGCTGCATTTGGATTTTTTGTCTGCCTTACTGTATGCGGCGGTTTTCCTGTTCCTGATATTCCGCGCAGGAATGTTGCAATGGTTTTGGGCGAGTATTGCGTTGTGGCTCGGCATATCGGTTTTGGGGGCGAAGCTGGTGCCCGGCATATGGGGAATGACCCGCGCCGCGCCTTTGTTCATCCCCCATTTTTACCTGACTTTGGGCAGCATATTTTTTTTCATCGGGCATTGGAACCGGAAAACGGATGGAAACGGATGGCAGGCAGACCCCGAACATCCGCTGCTCGGGCTGTTTGCCGTCAGTAATGTATCGATGACGCTTGCTTTTGTCGGAATATGTGCGTTGGTGCATTATTGGTTTTTGGGAACGGCACAAGTGTTCGTATTTTCGGCATTGCTTAAACTTTATGCGCTGAAGCCGGTTTATTGGTTCGTGTTGCAGTTTGTGCTGATGGCGGTTGCCTATGTCCACCGCTGCGGTATAGACCGGCAGCCGCCGTCAACGTTCGGCGGTTCGCAGCTGCGACTCGGTGTGTTGGCGGCGATGTTGATGCAGGTTGCGGTAACGGCGATGCTGCTTGCCGAAATCGGCAGATGATTGTGATGCCGTCTGTATCGGAACAAAAAGTTATAAAGAAAGAAATTTTGGGTATTGGTTTTTTAGGCGGCATAGGTTTAGGATAAAGCCATATCCGAAATTTGTTTATGGTTCGGCACAAATCCCCTGCAATCGGATGGGATGCCGATGGGGATTGCGCCTTACTGTCGAAACCTTATTATTCAGGAGCAGAAGATGAAAATTGCAAACAGCATCACCGAACTAATCGGCAACACGCCTTTGGTCAAACTGAACCGTCTGACCGAAGGTTTGAAGGCAGAGGTTGCCGTGAAACTGGAATTTTTCAATCCGGGCAGCAGCGTCAAAGACCGCATTGCCGAAGCAATGATTGAGGCCGCCGAAAAAGCGGGCAAAATCAACAAAAACACCGTGATTGTTGAGGCAACCAGCGGCAATACGGGTATCGGTTTGGCAATGGTATGTGCAGCACGCGGCTACAAACTGGCGATTACCATGCCGGAAAGCATGAGCAAAGAGCGCAAAATGCTGTTGCGCGCGTTTGGTGCGGAGCTGATTCTGACACCTGCCGCCGAAGGTATGGCGGGCGCGATTGCCAAAGCGCAATCCTTGGTGGACGCTCATCCAGACACTTATTTTATGCCGCGCCAGTTCGACAATGAGGCAAACCCCGAAGTCCACCGCAAAACAACCGCTGAGGAAATTTGGCGGGATACCGACGGTAAAGTCGATGTCTTCGTTGCCGGTGTCGGCACAGGCGGTACGATTACCGGCGTGGGCGAAGTGTTGAAAAAATACAAACCGGGGGTTCAGGTAGTTGCCGTCGAGCCTGAGGCTTCCCCCGTATTGAGCGGCGGCGAAAAAGGCCCGCACCCGATTCAAGGCATCGGCGCAGGCTTTATTCCGACCGTTTTGAATACCAAAATCTACGACAGTATTGCCAAAGTGCCGAACGAAGCCGCTTTTGAAACCGCCCGCGCAATGGCGGAAAAAGAAGGCATTTTGGTGGGTATTTCTTCCGGTGCGGCGGTTTGGAGCGCGTTGCAGCTTGCCAAACAGCCTGAAAACGAAGGCAAGCTGATAGTCGTGCTGCTGCCTTCTTATGGCGAACGCTATCTCTCTACGCCACTTTTTGCAGATTTGGCATAATGCTTTAATCGGATTGTCGAAACATTCAGACGCATTTTTCGGTATCGGTGTAACGCCGTGCCGGAAAATACGTTTTTGCATATATGCCGAAAACGCCGGTTGTGTTTTAATCAGGTATTGGTGCCGCCGTATTGCTTGAGGGAAATATTTTTTATAGTGGATTAACAAAAATCAGGACAAGGCAACGAAGCCGCAGACAGTACAAATAGTACGGAACCGATTCACTTGGTGCTTCAGCACCTTAGAGAATCGTTCTCTTTGAGCTAAGGCGAGGCAACGCCGTACTGGTTTTTGTTAATCCACTATATTCGGGTTTTATCTGGCAGGACGGTTTTTTGCCCCAACGGAAAATAGCCGGCCTGCCCGTAAAGTCAGCCGTTTGTCCGGGCACAGCCGGGGTTTTGGGCTTCAGACGGCATATTTTCGGAATGGCGGCATTTTTGCCGTCGGCGCGGCAGCCGTATGGGGAAGGGAGGGGATATTGTGGTCGGTAACGGCAAAAAATATGCCGCACCATTGCTGGTGCTGGGTTGCGTGGTGTTCGGTCTGGGCAGCCTGATTGTCAGATCCGTCCCCGTCGGCCCGTATGCAATCGCATTTTGGCGGTTGCTGATTTCGGTGTTCGTATTTTGGTTTTTGGCACGGTTTTTCGGGCAAAAATTCCCAAAAAACAGGAAAACCGTCTGCTATGCCCTGACGGCGGGCGTGTTTCTTGCTTTCGATTTGGCGTTGTGGCACGAAAGCATACACGCGGTCGGGCCGGGTATTTCCACCCTGCTCAACAGTCTGCAAATCTTTTTCTTGTCCGCAATCGGTGTTTTCTTTTTTAACGAACGTTTGAGCGGGCTGAAAAAGGCGGGCTTAATATCGGCAGTTGCTGGCGTGGCGATGATTGCCGGTGCGGAATTCGGCTACAACGGTAATGCGGTTTGGGGATTCGTCAGCGGTTTGGTGTCCGGGCTGATGCTCGCCCTGTCGATGGTGTTCGTCCGCAAGACTCATGAAGTCGAGCCGGTGGCACTTTTCCCTTCAATGATGATTTTGAGTTTGGGCGGCGCGGTATCGCTGGTTGTTCCGGCATTGCTGATGGACGGCGGTGCGCTTTATCCGACGACTTGGAAAGATGCGGGTTTGGTGCTTGTGTACGGCGTGGTGATGCAGTGCTTCGCGTGGGCGATGGTTGCCTATGCGATTCCGCTGCTTTCGCTGTCGCTGACGGGGCTGCTGCTTTTGTCCGAACCGGTTGCCGCCCTGTTCATCGATTATTTCGGGTTGGGCAAACCGATTGAAGGCGTGCAGTGGGCAGGGGTGGCACTGACGCTCTCGGCAATTTACCTCGGTTCGTTGAAACAGCAGTCTTCACATTGATTTCATCAGGGCAATATTGGCAGTTCGCCGTGCAAAACCTGCGTTACCGGACTGATATAGTGAATTAAATTTAAACCGGTACAGCGTTGGCTTGCCTTAGCTCAAAGAGAACGATTCTCTAAGGTGCTGAAGCACCAAGTGAATCGGTTCCGTACTATCTGTACTGTCTGCGGCTCGCCGCCTTGTCCTGATTTAAATTTAATTCACTATAGGCAGGAAAATCCGACAACGTTAGACCCGCCTGCAAAAGTGAGGAATAGCAAATGTCGTCTGAAACTATTTTCAGACGGCATTCTTGGCTTCCTGGCCTAACGGATTGCCGTACCGGCCCTGCCGAAATCGCCGAAGTTCATCAAAATGAACATTGCCTTGCCGACAACCAGCTTGTCATCCACAAATCCCCAGTAGCGAGAATCGGCACTGTTGTCGCGGTTGTCGCCCATAGCGAAATAGTGTCCTTCGGGAACTTTGCACACGAAACCGCTGCCATCGTCGGCATATTGGCAATGGTTCAGACCGCTCTGCTCTATGGAATATCCGTTTTCAGACATAATATCGGAGGTATATTTGCCCAATACGGGCAGGGAAACGGCAGGCTGTCCTTCTTTTTTCAGAATATTGAAAGATTTGCCGTCCAAACCGCTGCGGAACATATCCGTGTTGTGGATTTCAGATGGGTCGGTGTCGTCGTGATAACGGTATGTGCCGTCAGGAATATCGGAAGCCGGTTTTCCGTTTACCGTCAAAACTTTATCCCGATATTCGACAATGTCGCCCGGAATGCCGACAATACGCTTGATGTAGGTCATATCCGGCTGCAAAGGATAATTAAAAACAACGACATCGCCCCGTTCGATTTTGCCTGTGGGGATAAATACATTGTTTAAAACGGGTACGCGCAAGCCGTAGGAAAATTTGCCGACCAAAATGAAATCGCCCTTAATCAGACCCGGGCGCATGGAGCTGGACGGGATTTGGAACGGTTCGGCAATAAACGACCGGATGAGGAACAATACCAAAACGGTAGGGAAAAAACTGCCGAAATAATCGCCGAAGTGGCTGCTTTCCGAGATTTCGGGAGAAGTCTTCAGGCGGTATTTATATACCCCCCAAGCCGTACCGCACAATACAACGAAAATCAGGAAAACGGCGGTAAAGCTCATAAACAGGGACAAAGCGGCAAACACGCCGACCACCATCAGGATATAGGCGTATTCGAGGCCGGAACTCCATTCCCCGTTTTCCTGCCGCTTCTTGTCGCTTTTGAAATAAAGGATGATGCCGGCAAGCAGCGCGGCAGCCGCGCCCGACATTAGCATTGTGTTCATTGTTGTTCCTTAATGCTTAAAAACCCGCCCGTCCGTGCAACCGTTTTAAGGCGGCAAATTGCAAAATTTGTTTGCGGGCGCGTGACCCTGAAATCAGGGTGGTTTGAGGGGTGTTCCCGACGCGCCGCCCTGTGTGTCGGAGTTATTTGTCGCTCACCTGCAAAATCGCCAAGAACGCGCTTTGCGGGATTTCCACATTGCCCACTTGTTTCATACGGCGTTTGCCTGCCTTTTGTTTTTCAAGCAGTTTTTTCTTACGCGTAATATCGCCGCCGTAACATTTTGCCAAAACATTTTTACGCAGGGCTTTGACGTTTTCTCTGGCGATGATCTGGCTGCCGATGGCAGCTTGGACGGCGATGTCGAACATTTGGCGCGGAATCAGTTCGCGCATTTTCGATGCCAGCTCGCGGCCTCGGTGAACGGCACTTTGACGGTGCACAATCAGGCTCAGCGCATCGACTTTTTCGCCGTTGACCATAATATCCAGCTTAATCAAATCAGACGGTTGGAACTCTTTGAAATGGTAGTCCAACGAAGCATAACCGCGCGAAGTGGATTTGAGTTTGTCAAAAAAGTCCATGACGACTTCGTTCATCGGTAAATCGTAAGTCAGCATGACTTGGCGGCCCATGTACTGCATATTGACCTGCACGCCGCGCTTTTGGTTACACAAAGTCATGACGTTGCCGACATATTCCTGCGGCACAAGAATGGTCGCAGTGATAATCGGCTCGAGTATGGTTTCGATGCTGCCGATGTCGGGCAGTTTGGACGGATTTTCAACTTCGATTTTCTCGCCGTTTTTCAACACGACTTCGTAAACCACCGTCGGCGCGGTGGTAATCAAGTCCATGTCGAACTCGCGTTCCAAACGTTCCTGTACGATTTCCAAGTGCAACAGACCCAAGAAACCGCAACGGAAGCCGAAGCCCAATGCTTGAGAAACTTCAGGCTCGAATTTCAACGAAGCATCGTTCAGCTGCAATTTTTCCAAAGCATCGCGCAAAGCCTCATAGTCGTGGCTTTCCACGGGATAAAGACCCGCAAATACTTGACTTTGTACTTCTTGGAAGCCGGGCAGTGGCTCTGAGGCGGGGTTGGCAACCAGTGTAACCGTGTCGCCGACTTTCGCCTGACCCAATTCTTTTACGCCGGTAATCAAAAAGCCCACTTCGCCGGCTTTGAGTTCTTGTTTTTGAACCGATTTCGGCGTGAATACACCCAGCTGCTCGACCTGCGTTTCCGCCTTGGTGCTCATAAAGCGCACTTTGTCTTTCAGTTTGATGGTGCCGTTTTTCACTCGAATCAGCATGACCACGCCGACGTAATTGTCAAACCACGAATCGACAATCACGGCTTGCAGCGGCGCGTTTTCATCGCCGGTCGGTGCGGGGATTTTGGCAACGATTTCTTCCAAAACGTCTTCCACGCCGATGCCGCTTTTGGCTGAACACTGCACCGCGCCGACGGCATCGATGCCGATGATGTCTTCGATTTCCTGTTCAACGCGCTCGGGGTCGGCGGCGGGCAGGTCGATTTTGTTCAAAACGGGCACGACTTCAACGCCTAAATCAATCGCGGTGTAACAGTTCGCCACGGTTTGCGCTTCGACACCTTGCGACGCGTCAACGACCAAAAGCGCGCCTTCGCAAGCCGACAGCGAACGGGAAACTTCGTAAGAGAAGTCGACGTGTCCCGGCGTGTCAATCAGGTTGAGTTGATACACCTGCCCGTCGCGTGCTTTATAGTTGAGCGCGGCGGTTTGCGCTTTGATGGTAATGCCGCGCTCTTTTTCGATGTCCATGGAATCGAGTACCTGCGTACTCATTTCGCGCAAATCCAAACCGCCGCAATATTGGATGAAGCGGTCGGCAAGCGTCGATTTGCCGTGGTCGATGTGGGCAATGATGGAGAAATTTCGGATATTTTTCATTAGAGTTATTTTGAATGTCGAACAGTGGGTTTTAAAAATGCCGTCTGAACAAACAGCGGTACGTCCGAATATCGGGCGCAACGTGGAAATAGCCCGACATTCTAACGGAAAACCGCTGTTTTGGCATGATTTGATAAAGGTTTTATAAAGATTTGACGATTTCTGCCACCATTTTTGCAGAACTTCCCGCCGCCGTTTTCAAAAATTCGTCAAAGCTGATGTCTGCCTTTTCGTCCGCCGAATCGGAAACCGCGCGGATGATGACGAAAGGCGTTTCCAACTGATGACAGGTTTGGGCAATCGCCGCCGCTTCCATTTCCACTGCTTTGACTTCGGGGAAGTGCTTGCGGATTTCCGCCACGCCTTCGCTGCTGTGGACAAAGCGGTCGCCGCTGACAATCAGCCCTTGTTCTACCGCCGCGCCTTCAAACGTCCGCGCCGCCCGTTTTGCCGCTTCAATCAAAATGCCGTCTGAAGCAAACCTTGCCGGCAGTTGCGGCACTTGCCCCCAGGCATAGCCGAACGCCGTTACATCGACATCGTGGTGCGCGGTTTCCGTACCGATGACTACGTCGCCGACTTTCAAACCCTTGCCCAAACCGCCCGCGCTGCCGGTGTTAATGACGCAGTCCGGTGCGAACTGATGGATAAGCCAGGCCGTTGCAACTGCCGCGTTGACCTTGCCGATGCCGCTCAATGCAAGCACCATGCGTTTTCCCACCAATTCGCCTTCATAGGCGGAAAATCTGCCGAAAGAGACGGCTTTGACATTTTCCATCATCTCGCGCAAAAGCTCGATTTCCTGTTCCATTGCGCCGATAACGGCTACTGTTTTCAAAGACATATTGCTGACCTGCTGTGAATTTCGGATAGAATGCCGAATTATACACGCTAACACGGCAGGATTGAGTGGGGGCGGTTTGTCCATGCCGTCTGAAACGGTTTCAGACGGCATGGCGGGTTTTTGGTAGAATGGGAAGATACAGATTGTTTGAAGATTGGGGGACGAGGATGTTTACCGATGAAAATATGACTGCAAAAGACGAGTTGTTCGCATGGCTGCGCCATATGAACAAAAATAAAGGTTCCGACCTGTTTGTGACGACCCATTTCCCGCCCGCAATGAAGCTGGACGGCAAAATCACCCGCATCACGGACGAGCCGCTGACGGCGGAAAAATGTATGGAAATCGCCTTTTCGATTATGAGTGCGAAGCAGGCGGAAGAATTTTCATCGACCAACGAGTGCAACTTCGCCATCAGCCTGCCGGACACCAGCCGCTTCCGCGTCAATGCGATGATACAGCGCGGAGCGACGGCGTTGGTATTCCGCGCGATTACCAGCAAGATTCCTAAGTTTGAAAGCCTGAACCTGCCGCCGGTCTTGAAGGATGTCGCGCTGAAAAAACGCGGGCTGGTTATTTTTGTCGGCGGCACCGGCTCGGGCAAATCGACTTCGCTTGCCTCGCTTATCGACTACCGCAATGAAAATTCGTTCGGACACATTATCACCATCGAAGACCCGATCGAGTTTGTCCACGAACACAAAAACTGCATCATTACCCAGCGCGAGGTCGGCGTGGATACGGAAAACTGGATGGCGGCGTTGAAAAACACGCTGCGGCAGGCGCCGGATGTGATTCTGATCGGCGAAATCCGCGACCGCGAAACCATGGATTACGCCATCGCCTTTGCCGAAACGGGGCATTTGTGTATGGCGACGCTGCACGCCAACAGCACCAATCAGGCACTCGACCGCATCATCAACTTTTTCCCCGAGGAGCGGCGCGAACAATTGCTGACGGATTTGTCGCTCAACCTTCAGGCGTTTATTTCGCAACGCCTCGTTCCGCGGGACGGCGGCAAGGGCAGGGTGGCGGCAGTCGAGGTGCTGCTCAATTCGCCCCTGATTTCGGAGTTGATTCACAACGGCAACATCCATGAAATCAAAGAAGTGATGAAAAAATCCACTACCTTGGGTATGCAGACCTTCGACCAACACCTTTACCAATTGTATGAAAAAGGCGAGATTTCCTTGCAGGATGCCTTGAAAAATGCCGATTCCGCACACGATTTGCGTTTGGCGGTGCAGTTGCGCAGCCGCCGCGCGCAAAGTTCCGACCCCGATTTGGAACTGCTCTGATGAACGGCATGGATTTCCGGACGGATGGTTTGAAATGATTTATCCGTGGCATAATGAGCAATGGCGGCAGATTGCGGAACATTGGGAGCGTCGTCCCAATGCATGGCTGTTCATTGGTAAAAAAGGTACGGGAAAGACTGCGTTTGCCCGCTTTGTGGCACAGAAGCTGTTATGCGAAAACCCTGTGCCGGGGGGCGGACCTTGCGGGGTATGCGCGTCCTGCCATTTGTTCGAACAGGGAGGTCATCCTGATTTTTATGAGATAACCCCCTTGTCGGATGAGCCGGAAAACGGGCGCAAACTGTTGCAGATTAAAATCGATGCCATCAGGAAAATTATCGACAACGTGTATCTGACTTCGGTACGGGGTGGTTTGCGCGTGGTTCTGATTCATCCTGCCGAAAGCATGAATGTCCAGGCCGCCAACAGTCTGTTGAAAGTGTTGGAAGAACCGCCGCCCCAAGTGGTCTTTTTGCTGGTAAGCCACGCGGCGGACAAGGTTTTACCGACCATTAAAAGCCGCTGCCGGAAAATGGTTTTGCCTGCGCCTTCCCATGAAGAGGCATTGGCATATCTGCGTGAAAGGGGTGTGGTGGAACCTGAGGAACGTCTGGCTTTCCATTCGGGCGCGCCGCTGTTTCAGGAGGAAGACGAGCTTCGTGAATTGCGGGCAAAGCTGCTGGAGATATTGGCAGAGCCGAGATTGTTGAAGATTTTGGATTACGCCGCGCTTTTCGATAAGGAAAAACTTCCGCTTGCCGTATTTGTCGGATGGATGCAGAAGTGGCTGGTCGATTTGGGATTGTGCCTGCAACACATGAAACCCGTCTATTATCCTGCTTATGAAGACAAGCTGCTTCAGACGGCATCTGGTTTCCGTCCGCGCAATGTATTTGCGGCGGAGGATATGCTCAAACAGCTTGCCCCTTACGGGTTTCACACTTTAAATGTCAAAATGCAGATCGAGCATCTGCTCATCAACTATTTGGAATTGAAGAAAGAGAACGGGTGAATTATGTCAGACGGACAAAATATTCCGGCAAAAATGATGTCGTTGCAGCTGAAAGACATGAATCTGCTGTACAGCTCCTATATGCCGTTTTTGGAACACGGCGGTCTGTTTGTGCAGACCGACGACGTATTTTCCATCGGGGAAGACATCCTGCTTGCCGCAGAAATCCTTAACCTTCCCAAGCTTTTCCTGCCGACCAAAGTTGCCTGGATTAATCCGGCGCGCACCTCGTCAAAGCCCAAAGGGGTGGGGTTGGCGTTTACGACACATGAAAACTGTTTGAAAGTCAAAGACCAAATCGAAGCCGAATTGGGCCGTATGCTTGGCAGCAATAGGCCTACATTTACCATGTAACACCATGCATATTATCGATTCACACTGCCACCTCAATTTTGAGGGTTTGAAAGAACGCCTGCCCGAAGTTTTGTCCAATATGGAAGAAAACGGAGTGGGGCAGGCGCTTGCCATCAGCGTCAGCAGGCAAAGTTTTGCCGAAGTATCCGCTATCGCCGAAGTTTATGAGCATATTTACTGCACAATAGGCGTACATCCCGACAGTAAGGAAGCCGAAGAATTTTCCATTGCGGAAATGGTTGCCGCAGCTGCTTCGCCGAAAGTGGTCGGTATAGGCGAGACGGGTTTGGATTATTACTGGTGCAAAGGCGATTTGTCTTGGCAGCACAAACGCTTTGCAGACCACATCGAAGCAGCCAATCAAACCGGACTGCCCGTTATCGTCCATACGCGCGATGCGGCGGCGGATACCTTGTCTATCCTGAAAGAATGCCGGGTTAATTCGGGCGTTATCCACTGTTTTTCCGAAGACATCGGTTTTGCCCGTGCGGCAATGGATTTGGGACTTTATATTTCTTTCTCGGGAATAGTTACTTTTAAAAACGCACCCTTGGTTCAGGAGGCGGCAAAATACGTTCCGGACGACCGTATCCTGGTGGAAACCGATGCACCGTTCCTAGCCCCCGTTCCCAAGCGCGGCAGGCAGAACGAGCCGGCTTTTGTGCGTCATACTGCCGAACATATTGCCAAATTGCGGAATCAAACATTGGAACAGGTTGCGGCATATACGACGGAAAACTTTTACCGTCTGTTTAAAAAAGTGCCTGATATGCGGGCCGTCTGACCCTGTGCCGACGATAAGGGAAACCATGAGGGCAATTCATCTGTATGTATGTCCGCGCTGCTGCCGGCTGCCTGCCAACACGTTTCGGACAGGCATGAGGCAGTCGGTATGGCAAATTCCGCTTCCAAATTCTGCATTGCCAAAGGCGGCAGACGGGAAGCAAAAAAGACGAAAGCGGCGGCGGATATGCCCTGTGCCATTTGCCGGACAGCAGGATTGTCGAGGAGTGGGAATATTTCCGTTCACAACATTGATACTGCGCGATATACGGCAAATATTGTGGGAAGTTTCCGCTTTTGCGTATAATGCGCCCTACCTGACAAATTTTGTCGACTTTATCAAAAGGAATAAGCGATGGCTTCCATCCACGACCAAATTAAAGAAGTAGTAACGACTCACCGCGTTGTATTGTTTATGAAAGGTACGAAGCAGTTTCCGCAATGCGGTTTTTCTTCACGTGCCGTACAAATCCTTAATGCGGCAGGCTGTACCGACTATGTAACCGTCAACGTATTGGAAAATCCCGAAGTACGTCAAGGTATTAAAGAATACAGCGACTGGCCGACCATTCCCCAACTTTATGTGAACGGCGAATTTGTCGGCGGTTCGGACATTCTGGCGGAGATGTATGAGGCAGGCGAGCTGCAGGATCTGCTCAAAGCCTGATTCGGCCGCTCATGCCGTCTGAACGTGTTTCAGACGGCATTTTCTTTTCCGGCAAATTAAAAAAAAGTATAATGACGCGTCTCAAAATCACACTGGAACACCTCGATGAACGTTACCGTTATCAACCATCCGCTTGTCCGCCACAAATTAACCCTGATGAGGGAGGCAGATTGCAGCACCTACAAATTCCGAACGCTTACCACAGAGTTGGCACGCCTGATGGCTTACGAAGCAAGCCGTGATTTTGAAATCGAAAAATACCTTATCGACGGATGGTGCGGTCAGATTGAAGGAGACCGCATCAAGGGCAAAACCTTGACCGTCGTTCCCATCCTGCGTGCAGGTTTGGGTATGCTTGACGGCGTACTCGACTTGATTCCGACTGCCAAAATCAGCGTGGTCGGACTGCAGCGCGACGAGGAAACGCTGAAGCCTATTTCCTATTTTGAGAAATTTGTGGACAGTATGGACGAACGTCCGGCTTTGATTATCGATCCTATGCTGGCGACAGGCGGTTCGATGGTGGCCACCATTGACCTGTTGAAAGAAAAAGGTTGCCGCAACATCAAAGCCTTAGTCTTGGTTGCCGCCCCTGAGGGCGTGAAGGCTGTTAATGACGCGCATCCCGATGTTACGATTTATACCGCCGCGCTGGACAGCCATTTGAACGAAAACGGCTATATTATTCCCGGTCTGGGTGATGCGGGCGACAAGATTTTCGGTACGCGCTAACTGACTGATTTTCGGAGTTGATATGAATTTTCAAGACTATCTCGCCACATTTCCGCCCATCGATCATTTGACCGGTTTGGACGTTCAGGATGCCGACGGCAAAACGGTTCACCATATTCCTGCCGTACAGGGCAAGCTCGGTTCGCTCAAGTTGTACAACGCTTTGGCAGAGCGCTTTAACGGCAGGTTGGATAAAGAAGCGGCAGAGCAAGGTTTGATATGGTTTGCCGAACACGTTGCCGACGCGCGCGCCCACACCGGTAAGCATCCCAATATCGATTTGCTGGAAAATGTCGTGCAAAGCGGTGAAACCTGGTTGCTGAAACCTGTCTCCGCCTGATGCGGAATAAAGAGAATGCCGTCTGAAAAGCGTTTTCAGACGGCATTCCCTTAAAGTGGAATAATGATTTCAAGCCGAAGGGAAGCGGTTTCAACACCTCGGGCAAGAATAAGGTATGTACGGTTTGGTTTGTGAAGGATTAAATCCTTATAAAACATCGGGTGATTCCAATGAAAAGAACCTTGATTTTGATTTTTTCAGGAATGATTGGCACGGCAGGTATTGCACAAGCAGGTTCGGTATTTTCCTGTAAGACGGACAACAATAAATATATCGAGGTTGAAAAAATCAACCCGAACCTTTACGAATATTCATTCGGCAGCATGGGTAAAAAAGAAATCGTTATCCGTAACGGAAAATCCGACCTGTTGCACCGTTCCGACAAATGGGAAGGGACGGGCAGCGGTCGTTGGGCAACGATGAAATTCCAAAACGGCGAATTTATGTACACTGTATGGACAGACTTCGATTCCGTGACTCATACGGAAAGCAGCGGTGTCGTTGTGGAGCGTAGGGGCAAGGAAGTCGCACGGGTCGGCTGTACGCCGAAAACCGCGCAGGCGAATTTCAACGATGCTGATTTTTCCTGGTAATCGGGGCGGATAAGGCGATGGAAACAGCGAAACCCATTATGCTGATTGTCCGTCCGTCCGCCAGGGCCGCAGAAGATGTCGAAACCTGCCTGAATGCCGGTTGGCGCGCGGAAGTATTGAGTCCGGTCGAAATCGAAGCAGATGCTGCCGGACTGGAACTTTTGTCCGAACAATATGCCCGCGCCGATGCGGTATTTTGGGTCAGTCCGACCGCAATCGAAACCGCCGTCCCGTACCTTAACCTTTCAGACGGCATAAAGATACACATTGCTGTAGGGCAGGGTAGCCGCCGCGCATTGGAACGCTATTTGGGCAGAACGGTCATTGCGCCTCATGACGGAAACGACAGTGAGGCCGTTTTGCGCCTGCCGGTTTGGGATGGTCTGCGCGAAGGAGGGCGCGTCTTGTTCGTGCGCGGACACGGGGGGCGAGATTTCCTTATGAGGAGGCTTCGGGAAAAGGGTTTGCAAACCGAATTGGCCGAAGTGTATTTCAGACGGCATAACCCTTTGAACTTTAAAAATTTCCAAGCTGAAAATATTACTGCCGCCTATATTACGTCCACAGAACTCGTGCAGTCGCTGTTTGTACAGGTTCCTCCGCAATTTTCCCGATTCTTCAAATCCTTGTTATACTTCACCCATCATCCGCGTATCGCGGAGGCCTTGAAGCGCGAAGGAGTGCGGTCGGTGGAAACCGTCCCATCGCTGGAATACGCACTTTCCCATTTTCCTGTTTGAAAGGTTTGGATCCGTTGCCGACGGTCCGGCCTTTCCCAAAAAGCTTAATCGATAAGGAGCAAAACGGTGAGCGAACCTGAAAACAAATCATCCGAACCCGTCAGCGGGACAGCGGCGCAAAAAGAAATGCCGTCTGAAACCTCTTTACCGAACAAAAAGTCCGAATCTGAAGCGCAAACCGGCAATGCGGGCATGGGTTACGCACAGGATACCCGCCCCTTCGTCGTCAAACAGACCGGCAGCAACGCCTTGGCAATCTGCGCTTTAGTATTGGCGGCCTTGGGTTTGGGTGCGGGCGGATTTCTGTTCGTACAAGGGCAGAATGTCCTGAAAAACCAAGAATTGGCATTCAATCAAAAAATTGACAAAGCCGCTTTGGGCGAATCGGAGAACGCCAGCCTGTTGAAAGACAACCTCAACCGGCAAGCCGCCATACAATCAGAGCTCGACCGTTTGGACGGAAACGTCAAAGCAAACGGCGAACAAATCATAGAAATGCAAAAATCCTATCGCGAGTTGACCAAAGGACGCGCCGATTGGCTGGTGGACGAAACCGAGACCATACTCAATCTGGCCGTGCAACAGTTGGTTTTGACGGGCAACATACAGGCTGCCGTAGGCGTGTTGGAGCATATCGACAACCGATTGTCCCGTTTCGATCAGGCGGAGCTTCTGCCGCTCAAGCAGGCAATCAGCAGCGACTTGGCGGAACTGAAAAACCGTCCTTATGTCGATATTTCCGGCACGGCACTGCGCATCGACCGGTTGGAAACCGCCGTATCCGGACTGCCGTTGATTTTGGACGGCGTATTGAAACCGGGCGTACAGGTGAAGAACGAAGCCGTTTCCGCTTCATGGTGGCAGAACGTATGGGAAAAATCCCTCGGCACATTGAAAGGGCTGGTCGAAATCCGCCGTTTGGAAAACAACGATGCCATGCTGATTTCTCCCGAACAGGCATATTTTGTACGCGAAAATCTGCGCCTCCGCCTTTTGGATGCGCGGACTGCATTAATGCAACGCAACAGCGAAGTCTATCAAAGCGATTTGAACAATGCTGAAACCGCCGTCAGACAGTATTTTGATGCCAAATCCCCCGCCACGCAGTCGTGGTTGAAGGAATTGGCGGAATTGAAGGCGTTGGATGTGCGCATGACGGCGGATGACGGCTTGAAGGCCAGTTTAAATGCCGTCCGCGCCTATCGCGACGGTACGCGCATGACGGTGGCGGAAAATCAAGAAGCGGAACAGGCGGCTTCCGAACCGGCAAACGAAAAAACAGCTTCCGAACCGGCTGCCGCATCGGATGTGAAGACCATAGAAGCACCGTCCCTCCCGTCGGAACGCAAACCGGAACAGCCTGCAAAAAAACAGCCCGTACCGGAAAAGGCGGGGCGTTCGCCGTCTGCTAGAGGAGAACGCGCATGAAAACGGTAGTCTGGATTGTCGTCCTGTTTGCCGCCGCCGTCGGACTGGCACTGGCTTCGGGCATTTACACCGGCGACGTGTATATCGTACTCGGACAGACCATGCTCAGAATCAACCTGCACGCCTTTGTACTGGGGCTGCTGATTGCCGTCGTGGTGTGGTATTTCCTGTTTAAATTCGTCATCGGCATTTTGAATATTCCCGAAAAGATGCAGCGTTTCAGTTTGGCACGAAAAGGACGCAAGGCCGCGCTTTACTTGAACAAAGCGGGTTTGGCGTATTTTGAAGGGCGTTTTGAAAAGGCGGAACTCGAAGCCTCGCGCGTGTTGTGCAACAAAGAGGCCGGAGACAACCGGACTTTGGCATTGATGCTGGGCGCGCACGCCGCAGGGCAGATGGAAAACATCGAGCTGCGCGACCGCTACCTTGCAGAAATCGCCAAACTGCCTGAAAAACAGCAGCTTTCACGCTACCTCCTGCTGGCGGAATCGGCACTGAACCGCCGGGATTACGAAACGGTGGAAGCCAATCTGCACGCGGCAGCCAAAATGAATGCCGGACTGACACGGCTTGTGCGCCTGCAATTGCGCTATGCCTTCGAGCGGGGAGACGCGCTTGAGGTGTTGGCAAAAACCGAAAAACTTTCCAAAGCTGGCGCATTGGGTGAATCCGAAACGGAACAGTATCAAAATTGGGCCTACCGACGGCTGCTGGCGGATGCAGACGATGCTGTTTCTCTGAAGGCTTGTTTGAAGCGGATTCCCGACAGCCTTAAAAACGGGGAATTGAGCGTATCGGTTGCGGAAAAGTACGAACGTTTGGGACTGTATGCCGAAGCGGTCAGATGGGTCAAACAGCATTATCCGCAAAGCCGCCGCCCCGAACTTTTGGAAGCATTTGTCGAGAGCGTGCGCTTTTTGGGCGAACGCGATCAGCAGAAGGCCATTGATTTGGCCGATGCTTGGCTTCGGGATCAGCCCGACAATGCCCTGCTGCTGATGTATCTCGGACAGCTTGCCTACGGCCGCAAACTTTGGGGCAAGGCAAAAGGCTACCTTGAAGCGAGCATTGCACTGAAGCCGAGTATTCCGGCGCGTCTGGTGTTGGCGAAAGTCTTTGACGAAACCGGAGAAACGCAGAAGGCGGAGGCGCAGCGCAACTTGGTTTTGGCAAGTGTTGCAGAGGAAAACCGCCCTTCCGCCTAAACCCATTGAAACCTTCAGACGGCATCGTTGAAATGCCGTCTGAAAACCATTTCACTTGACAAACAGACTGACAGAAAGCCCCGCATGACTCTTTTAAAAAACGATACCTTCCTCCGCGCCCTGCTCAAACAGCCCGTCGAATACACGCCGATTTGGATGATGCGCCAGGCGGGGCGTTATCTGCCCGAATACAAAGCCACACGCGCGAAAGCGGGCAGCTTCCTCGATTTGTGCAAAAACACCGAATTGGCGACCGAAGTTACCATCCAACCTTTGGAACGCTTCGATTTGGACGCGGCGATTCTGTTCTCCGACATCCTGACCGTTCCTGATGCAATGGGCTTGGGACTGTACTTTGCCGAAGGCGAAGGCCCGAAATTCGAACGCGCCTTACAACATGAAGCCGACATTGCCAAGCTGCACGTTCCCGACATGGAAAAACTGCAATACGTCTTTGATGCAGTTACTTCCATCCGCAAAGCATTGGACGGCCGCGTACCGCTTATCGGCTTCTCCGGCAGCCCGTTCACACTTGCCTGCTACATGGTTGAAGGTGGCAGCAGCAAAGAATTCCGCACCATCAAAACCATGATGTACTCGCGCCCCGATTTGCTGCACAAAATCCTCGATACCAATGCTCAAGCCGTTACCGCCTATCTCAACGCCCAAATCGACGCGGGCGCGCAGGCGGTGCAGATTTTCGACACTTGGGGCGGCGTCTTGAGCGACGCGGCGTTTAAAGAATTCAGCCTCAAATACATCCGCCAAATCGTTGCCGGATTGAAACGCGAAAGCGAAGGCAGACGCGTTCCCGTCATCGTATTTGCCAAAGGCGGCGGGCTGTGGCTGGAAAGCATGGCAGAAATCGGTGCAGACGCATTGGGCTTGGACTGGACGTGCAACATAGGAGAAGCACGCCGCCGCGTCGGCAACCAAGTCGCCCTGCAAGGCAACTTCGACCCGTTCGCCCTCTTCGGTACGCCGGAATCCATCCGCACCGAAGTCGCACGTATCCTGGCCGACTATGGACAAGGCAGCGGCCATGTCTTCAACCTCGGACACGGCATCAACCAACACGCCGACCCCGAACACGCCAAAATCTTAGTCGACACCGTACACGAGCTGTCGCGGCAGTATCACGGCGGGTAAGCCGGCAGGAAACTGCCCGATATGCCGTCTGAAGCCGAGAGATGGCCGGTTAGGGTAAAAATAAGGCAATGCGGCAATATCCGCCGTGTATGGATAGTACATGACGGCGGCGGCGTTGCCGTATTGGCGCAATCCCAACCGTCCCTATTTTCAGACGGCATTTTTGTTTTCAGATGCAGGGAAAACCGATGGCAAAAACGCTTAAAACCCTTTACCAATGCACCGAATGCGGCGGCACCTCCCCGAAATGGCAAGGCAAATGCCCGCATTGCGGCGAGTGGAACACACTTCAGGAAAGCTTAGCCGCGCCCGAGCCTAAAAACGCCCGATTCCAATCTTGGGCGGCAGACACTTCGACCGTTCAATCCCTCTCCGCCGTTACCGCCACCGAAGTGCCGCGCAATCCGACCGGTATGGGCGAACTCGACCGCGTATTGGGCGGCGGTTTGGTCGATGGTGCGGTCATCCTGCTCGGCGGCGACCCCGGCATCGGCAAATCCACGCTGCTGTTGCAAACCATCGCCAAAATGGCGCAAAGCCGCAAAGTGCTGTACGTTTCCGGCGAGGAATCCGCCCAGCAGGTCGCCCTGCGCGCGCAACGTTTGGAACTGCCCACCGAAGGTGTGAACCTGCTTGCCGAAATCCGTATGGAGGCGATTCAGACGGCCTTGAAACAACACCAGCCCGAAGTTGTCGTCATCGACTCTATCCAAACCATGTATTCCGACCAAATCACGTCCGCCCCCGGCTCCGTGTCGCAGGTGCGCGAATGTGCCGCCCAACTGACGCGTATGGCGAAACAAATGGGCATCGCTATGATTCTGGTCGGACACGTGACCAAAGACGGCGCGATTGCCGGCCCGCGCGTGTTGGAGCATATGGTCGATACCGTGCTGTATTTCGAGGGCGACCAGCATTCCAACTACCGCATGATACGCGCCATCAAAAACCGTTTCGGCGCGGCAAACGAATTGGGCGTGTTCGCGATGACCGAAAACGGTTTGAAAGGCGTGTCCAACCCGTCCGCCATCTTCCTTGCCAGCTACCGTGACGATACGCCCGGCTCGTGCGTTTTGGTTACACAGGAAGGCAGCCGACCGCTTTTGGTTGAAATTCAGGCATTGGTCGATGACGCACACGGCTTTACGCCCAAACGCCTCACCGTCGGACTGGAACAAAACCGCCTTGCGATGCTGCTTGCCGTGTTAAACCGCCACGGCGGTATCGCCTGTTTTGATCAGGATGTGTTTTTAAACGCCGTCGGCGGCGTGAAAATCGGCGAACCGGCGGCGGATTTGGCAGTCATCCTCGCGATGCTTTCCAGCTTCCGCAACCGCCCTATGCCTGAAAAAACCGTGGTTTTCGGCGAAATCGGACTAAGCGGAGAAGTCCGCCCCGTCGCGCGCGGACAAGAGCGGCTCAAAGAGGCGGAAAAGCTCGGCTTCAAACGCGCCATCGTCCCCAAAGCCAATATGCCGCGCAACGCCAAAGAGTTTCCGAACCTGAAAATCTACGGCGTTTCGAGTTTGCAGGAAGCCATCGATATTTGCCGCGACAGCAGGGAATAAACGGAAATGCCGTCTGAAGGTTCAGACGGCATTTGGTTTGTGGCGGATTGAAACAAGAAGGCATACCGGCGACAGATAAGATTTGCGGCAAAGTTGCCTGTGATATGGCAAAAACACACACGCCCGTCATCCCCGCGAAGGCGGGAATCCGGAATCGTCCGTTTTGGCAATGATTGAAAATCACGGTAACCCAACCGATTGGATTCCCGACTTCGTGGGAATGAGGGGCGTGTGCATTTGATTTCCATCCGCCATATGTCGGCGACGGGCTTATTCGCCTACGGTTTTTTGTATCAGTTTTTCGGCGTTTGCCAAAGTGTTTGCCACTTCGTCAAAACCGATGCGGCTGTCGGCAATCAGGGCGCGCGTATCGGTATAGACGGCGCGTACTTTGCCGTCTGTTTCGGTAACGAGGACGCGCAGGGGCAGTTGCAGGGCGAAGGCGGGGTCTTTGACCATCAGCGGCGTACCGGCTTTGGGCGTGCCGAAGACAATGACTTTTGCCGGCTGCATCGTTAAGCCGTTTCGGCGGGCGGCTTCCTGATGGTCGATGACGGCAAAAATGTTCATCCCTTTGCTTTTTATGGCGGTTTCAAGGCGGCTGACGGTTTCGTCAAAACTGTATTTTGAGGTGAGGGTATGCGTGGTCATGGCGGTTTCGTTTTGGGTTTGCGGTTCACCGACAGAATGCGCCCAAGCGGTTGAGAGGGCGAATACGGCGGCGGCTGTCAGGGAAAATATACGTTTCATTGTGTGCTTTCAAAATAAATGCCGTCTGAAAAGAAGGCAGCCTTTCAGACGGCATGGTGTTATTTCATCCCTTTTTTGAGCAGGTCTTCATAACCGCCGTGATTGGCAACATTTGTATAACCTGCTTTTTTCAGTTCTTGAAGGGCGGCTTCGGCACGCCGTCCGCTGCGGCAGTAGAGGTTGACCGGCGTGTCTTTGTCGGGTGCGGCTTCGTGTATGCGGCGGACGATTTGGTCGACGGGGATGTTGATCGCGTTGTGCAAATGCCCTTCGCTAAATTCCTGTTCGGAACGGACATCGATCCAAACGGCCGGATGTTGCGCGGTTTGGGCGGCGGATACGGGTTTTTGCGGGGCTGCCTGCGCGGCAAAGGCGGCTGAGGCAATGAGTACGGCGGTAATCAATTGTTTGATATTCATAGGGTTCTCCTGCGGTTGTCGTCTTAAGGGACGGGAAGTTATTTTATCTGTTCCAAAGCGGCGGCATCTATGTCCCAACGCCAAACGCCGCCGCCTTTGCCATCCAATCCGCGCAAAAACAGGTAGCGGACGGAAACGGCGGCGGGCGGTTGTCCGCGCAGTTTGAAATAGCGCGCGGCGGCAACGGCGTAAATCAGTGCCTGAAGGTAATAGTGGTGGTGCGCGACGGCTTCGTCCATCGCCTGCCGCGTGTAGGCGGATGCGTTCTCGCCGAGATAGTTCGACTTGTAGTCGATGACGCAGATATTGCCGTCGGGGTCTTGGCAGACCATATCGATAAAGCCGTTTAAAAAGCCGTTGACGGTGTGGAAGTCTAGCGTTTCGGCAGCGGCACGGCAGACTTCGGGCAGCCTGATGTCGTCGCGGGTAAACCAATCGCGTAGCCGTTTGAGGCCGAAGTTTTCGGTGTGGAGGGTAAAGCCCATTTCGGGACAGCGGCACTCGGGCGGGATGTCGGACAGGCCGTATGCCCCCGTCAGCGGCGTTTTGCGGCAGGCTTCCGCCATTTCGGCAACGGCGGGCAGCCATATTTCTTCAAACCCGTATTTTTTCAGCTTGTCGGTGATGAGGGTTTCCTGTTCGGCGGCTGCTTGTCCGAATTTGAAATCTTCAAGAATTTCGTGCAGGCACAGCCCCGCCTGCGTGCCTTTCGGAAAGTCGTGTATCGATATGCCGTCTGAAGCCGTCGGCGTTTCAGACGGCATCGCCGCTACCGAGGTTTCGGCGGCATCCAAGGACGGGCAGGCATCTTCTTCGCCGCCGTCGGGCGTTTGGGTATGGCGGCTTAAGGCGGTAAAGCTGGTGTGGCGGACAAATCGGAATCTGCGTTCGGGAATGCTGTTTGCGGCAAATTCGGCGGTTTGATCGGCGTTGCCGCAATATACGGCAGGGGGCGGCGCATCTTCTGTGAAGGTGAAGTCCGTGCCGGAAGGGGCGTTGTCCGCCACGCGCCGCCAGTTGCGTTTGAGCATCGCGATGCCGTCTTTTTCACACGCATAGGCACGGCGGACGGTTTCGCGGCTGTCTTGCGGCAAGCCTTCGATCAGGTAGGCGAGGGGGTTGTCGGCGGTATCGGAAGAATAGGCGGCGTAGATGTTGAGCTGTTCCTCGGCACGCGTCAGCGCGACATAAAGCAGGCGCAGGCGTTCCGCCATTTCCTCATCGGCGTATTGCTTCTGTTCGTCTTCCGACAGTTGCGCCTTTGCCAACAGTTCGGTTCGATTTGCGCTTTGGTGGAGGATTTGCCAGTCGGACGGCCCGGTATCTTGCGCGTCCCACGCAAACGGGCAGTACACCAGCGGATACTGCAAACCTTTCGAGGCGTGCATGGTAACGATTTTGACCAAATCTTCGTCGCTTTCCAAACGGATGGCGCGGTTGTCGCCGCCGTTGTTGTCGGCAAGGCTGATTTGGTCGCGCAGCCATTTGTGCAGCGCGGCGGGGTTGCGGTTTTGCGCGTCTTCGGCAGCAAGCAGTTCGAGCAGTTGGAAATAATTGGTCAGGCTGCGCCCGTTGTTCCGGCTTAAGAGGCGCGTTTCGATGCCGTGTGTTTGGGAAAATTGCTGCATAGCGGCGAAAATGCCGTATTGATTCCAGTTGTCGAGCGCGGTTCGGGCAGATTCCGCCCAATGCAAAATCTCGCTTTCGTTTTGGTTGAAGTCGTGCAATTGCTGCGCGTCATAACCGAATATGCTGCTTGTCAGGACAAAGCGCAGCGTTCCGGCGCGGCGCGGTTCGAGCCAGAAGCCGATGAGTGCGGAAAGGGCGGCGGCTTCGGGCGAGGCGAACACGGATTCGCGCGAAAGCAGGACGCTTTGCACCTGCCGTTTTTTCAGGGCGGCGGAAACCATCACCGCCTCGTTGTGCGTGCGTACCAGCACGGCAATATCGCCCGATTGCAACGGGCAGCCTTTGAAATTCAGACGGCCTCCGGCGGCTTCGTTGAGCGCGTGGGCGATTTCGTCGGCGCAATAGTCGGCGGCACGGCGGCGCAAAACGTCTTTGTTGGTTTTTTCATTGTCGTTTTCGTGCAGCCAACGGACCTGTACGGCAGGACGTTCGGGGGACAACCTGCTTTCGGCACGCGCCGCACCGACTTCCGAATAGCCGATGTTTTCCAAAACGAACGGGCGTTCTTTAAGGCGGAACAGCGCGCCTATGCTGCCGATAAGCGCGGCGTGGCTGCGGTAGTTGGTGGCGAGCGTGTAGCGGTGTTGCGCGTCTCCGGCGGCTTGCAGGTAGGCGTAAATATCCGCACCGCGAAAGCTGTAAATCGCCTGTTTGGGATCGCCGACCAGAAACAGCGGGCGGTTTTGGGCGATGAAGATTTTTTGGAAGATTTCGTATTGCAGCGGGTCGGTGTCTTGGAACTCGTCGATCAGCGCGGTTTCCCAGTTTTCGGCAACGGCGCGGGCGAGGGTTTCGGCGTGCGGATTGTCGGTCAGCGCGGTGTGGACATCGAGAAGCAGGTCGTCGAAACCGCGTTCGCGGCGCGATTTTTTCATCTCGGCAAGGCTGCGGTTGAGATATCCGATTAAATCCAGTTGCAGCCGGATCATTGTTGCTTCTTCCGCTTCTTCGAGTGCGTCCAAATCACGCCCGAAGTCTGCCAGTTTCTGCAATTCGGCAAATACTGCCGCATCGGGCGTTTTGCCTTTTTTCAGTCCGGCTTCGAGTTTGTCGGATGAGAGTTTTAAGAGCCGTTCGTGCAGCTTTGCCTCCAAAAAGGGCAAATCCGGCGACAGGGCTTTTTGTTCCAACGCGTCAAACAATTCGGCAAAACTGTTTTTCCGATACGAATTGCCGTTTAAAAGGGGGTGGATGCGCCAAAAAGCTTCTTTTAATTCAGCCAGATTTCCGCAAAGGTTTTGCCAAGTTGCCAAAGCGGCATCCCGGGCTTGCGGCAAATCGGTTTGCGGACGGCGGAAATTCAGGTACGGGCGGGACAGGTAGGCGCGGATTTGGGCAAGGACGGTTTGCGGCACAGCTTTGCGTTTAAACGCCAATGCGGCAAGCACCGGATCATTGCTGACGCGTTCCCGCCAAAAATCTTGCGCCGGGACAAGCAGGCGGTCGCCGTCTTCTTCGGTCAGTTCGACATCGAACGGGGCTTGGCACAGGAAGGCGTAGTCGCGCAGGATACGCTGGCAGAAGCCGTGGATGGTGTAGATGGCGGCGTTGTCGAATTGCCCGATGGCGGCTTTGAGGCGGACAATCAGACGCGTCCGGCCCTCTTTTTGCAAAGCCTGTTTTAAGAGTGCGGGCAGGAAGGTGTCGCCTTTGTGGTGTTCCGCACAATAGGCGGCAATGCCGTCTGAAAGCGTGTCGTCTCCAAGTTTGGCAATTTCTTTGCTTTCTAAAACTTGTAACACATCGTCCAAACGCGCGCGCAGGCGTGTTTTCAACTCGGCGGTGGCGGCTTTGGTGAAGGTTACGACCAATACGCGTTCGACGTTTTTTTGTTCCAATACGATCAGGCGCGTAAACAGGGCGGCGATGCCGTAGGTTTTGCCGGTGCCGGCAGAGGCCTCAATCAGGTTGGTGCCGGAAATGGGGACGGTTAGCGGGTCGAATGCTTGGATGCTTGCAGACATAGTGCGCGCTCGGAAAACGGTTGGACGGTATAGTGGATTAACAAAAATCAGGACAAGGCGACGAAGCCGCAGACAGTGCAAATAGTACGGAACCGATTCACTTGGTGCTTCAGCACCTTAGAGAATCGTTCTCTTTGAGCTAAGGCGAGGCAACGCCGTACTGGTTTTTGTTAATCCACTATAAAACGGGAAAATGCCGTCTGAAAAATGGTTTCAGACGGCATCGTCCGGCTTAGAGGTTTTGCAGGCGTTCTACAGACGGCGCGTAGTAGTATCCGCCCGAGACGGCGGCGGAGAGGTGCCGGAGCAGTAGGTCGGTTTTGCCGTCCGTATCGCCGAACATACTCAATAATTGCGCTTCGATATTGTGCAGCGTGCGGCAGTATGCGGTAAACATCAAACCGTGTTCGCCGCTGATTTTGCCGAAGGGCAGGCTGCGGCGGACGATTTTCAGGCCGACTCCGTTTTCTTTCAGGTTGACGCGGCCGAGGTGCGAATCGAGCAGGCGGACATCGCGGCTGAATTCGTCGTTGGTTTCCTTGCTGCGTCCGACCGAGGCTTCCTGTTCGGCGATGGGGACGGCATCCCATTTTTTCAAATCGTGCAGGTATTTTTGCAGCAGTACATAGCTGCCGCCCGCATCGGGCAGCCCTTCGGGGATGATGGCGACTTCGCGGATTTTTTCATCGCCCTGCGGGTTTTCCGTGCCGTCGACGAAACCGTCCAGTCCGCGATCCTGATACAGGCGCAAACCGTGTTCTTCGGAAGCGACGCATATGCTGTCGCCGAATGCGCCCAAAACGGATTGGGCAAGCGCGTAGGCGGCGCTTTGCCGGAGGGATTGGATGTGGATGTAGAGGTCGTGTTGCGTGGACGGTGCAAGCCCGTTCCCCATTTCGGGGAACGGTTTGATTTCCCGACCTTCTTCCGGGTGTCCGAATGTTGCCCATGCTTTGCTGCCGAAGGCGATGGTCAGACCCAAAATATCGTCCGGAAAACGGGCTTTCAAGGCAGTTAACGCGTCAAGCGAAGCGCGGCAGGCGGCTTTAATATCGTTGAGGCGGTTGGCGGCGAAGTCGGCTTCGATAAAGATGCCGGCTTGGGCGTGGTCGGGAATGATGGCGGATTGGGGTGTGTTCATGATGTTCCTTTTTGGTGTCATCTGTTTCGGGTGGATTATAGCACCGAATCGGCAGGCGGATTTTTGCCGGAACAGCGTGCGTGAATCCGCCGTTTGCGTACCTGATGCTGCTTTTCGGTTTCGTGCCGCCCGCCGCCTTCATTCCCGCTTTCGGCGGCTTCGGCATATCTTTTCCATTCCGGTTTGGAATAGCCATATAAAAAAGTATTCTTTGTGTTTGCCGCAATTTCACTTAGAATGCCGCACTTGCACACTTTTTACAGGAGAGGATGATGTTGAAAAAATTCATACTCGGCGGTATGACCGCATTGGTTTTGGCGGCCTGCGGCGGTTCGGAAGGCGGCAGCGGAGCATCTTCCGCGCCTGCACAATCGGCAGTTTCCGGTTCTTTAATCGAGCGCATCAACAATAAAGGCACGGTTACCGTCGGTACAGAAGGCACTTACGCACCGTTTACCTACCACGACAAAGACGGCAAATTGACCGGCTATGATGTGGAAGTTACCCGCGCAGTTGCCGACAAACTGGGCATCAAAGTCGAATTTAAAGAAACGCAATGGGATTCGATGATGGCGGGTTTGAAGGCGGGGCGTTTCGACGTGGTGGCAAACCAAGTCGGCCTGACCAGCCCCGAACGCCAAGCGACATTCGACAAATCCGAGCCTTACAGCTGGAGCGGTGCGGTTTTGGTCGCGCGTAAAGACAGTAACATCAAATCCCTAGCCGACATCAAAGGCGTGAAAACCGCGCAATCCCTGACCAGCAACTACGGCGAAAAAGCCAAAGCTGCAGGCGCAGATTTGGTGGCTGTTGACGGTTTGGCGCAATCGCTGACCCTGATTGAACAAAAACGTGCCGATGCAACCCTGAACGACGAATTGGCGGTATTGGATTACCTGAAGAAAAACCCAAATGCCGGCGTGAAAATCGTTTGGTCCGCGCCTGCTGATGAAAAAGTCGGTTCCGGCCTGATTGTCAACAAGGGCAATGACGAAGCCGTGGCGAAATTCAGTACGGCAATCAACGAGCTGAAAGCCGACGGCACGTTGAAAAAACTGGGCGAACAATTCTTCGGAAAAGACATCAGTGTTCAATAATTTCCTTGCTTCGCTGCCGTTTATGATGGAAACACGCGCCGATATGATTGTCAGCGCGTTTTTGCCTATGGTCAAAGCCGGTTTTGCGGTCTCTCTGCCTTTGGCGGCAGCTTCTTTCGTTATCGGTATGATGATTGCGGTAGCCGTTGCTTTGGTGCGAATCATGCCCTCCGGCGGCATTTTCCAAAGATGCTTGCTGAAGCTGGTGGAATTTTATATTTCCGTCATTCGCGGTACGCCGCTGTTGGTGCAGCTTGTGATTGTGTTTTACGGGCTGCCGTCCGTCGGCATCTATATCGACCCGATTCCTGCCGCCATCATCGGCTTTTCGCTCAATGTCGGCGCATACGCTTCCGAAACCATACGCGCGGCGATTTTGTCCGTGCCGAAAGGACAGTGGGAAGCCGGTTTCTCCATCGGTATGACCTATATGCAGACGTTCCGCCGCATTGTCGCGCCGCAGGCATTCCGCGTTGCTGTGCCGCCTTTGAGCAACGAGTTTATCGGTTTGTTCAAAACACCTCGCTCGCGGCGGTGGTAACGGTAACGGAATTGTTCCGCGTCGCGCAGGAAACGGCAAACCGCACTTACGACTTTTTGCCCGTCTATATCGAAGCCGCATTGGTTTACTGGTGTTTCTGCAAGGTTCTGTTCCTGATTCAGGCGCGTTTGGAAAAACGTTTCGACCGCTATGTCGCCAAATAAGGGAAAGCCATGATTAAAATCCGCAATATCCGCAAAACCTTCGGCGAAAACACTATTTTGCGCGGCATCGATTTGGATGTGGGCAAAGGACAGGTGGTCGTCATTCTCGGGCCTTCCGGCTCGGGCAAAACCACGTTTCTGCGCTGCTTAAACGCTTTGGAAATGCCAGAACAAGGTCAGATCGAGTTTGACAACGAGCGGCCGTTAAGCATTGATTTTTCTAAAAAACCAAGCAAACACGATATTTTGGCACTGCGCCGCAAATCCGGAATGGTGTTCCAACAATACAACCTCTTTCCGCACAAAACCGCCTTGGAAAACGTGATGGAAGGACCGGTTGCCGTGCAGGGCAAACCTGCCGCCCAAGCGCGTGAAGAGGCTTTGAAACTGTTGGAAAAAGTCGGCTTGGGCGATAAAGTGGATTTGTATCCCTACCAGCTTTCCGGCGGTCAGCAACAGCGTGTCGGCATCGCCCGCGCCTTGGCGATTCAGCCCGAGCTGATGCTGTTTGACGAACCCACTTCTGCGTTGGATCCGGA
This sequence comes from Neisseria sp. Marseille-Q6792, assembly GCF_943181435.1. Next base: position 763,576 of record NZ_OW969598.1, on the reverse strand, counting down.
ATTGGTGCAAGATGTTTTGGATACCATGAAGGAATTGGCACAAGAAGGCTGGACGATGGTCGTCGTGACCCACGAAATCAAGTTCGCGCTAGAAGTAGCCACTACCGTCGTCGTCATGGACGGCGGCGTTATTGTCGAACAAGGCAGCCCGAAAGAATTGTTCGACCACCCCAAACACGAACGGACGCGGAGATTTTTAAGCCAAATCCAATCTGCCAAGATTTGATTAACCATTTATGAAAAATGCCGTCTGAAACTTTCAGACGGCATTTTTTCTATTTTTACAGCGGCCAGATTAGATTCGGATTGCTTTCGATGACGGCTTTGAATTGGTTTTGAATACGCTCAATCGCTTCTTGCGTATCCGCTTCAAAACGCAACACCAGAATCGGTGTGGTATTGGAAGCACGCATCAGACCGAAGCCGTCGGGGAATTCAACGCGCAAGCCGTCGATGGTGATGATTTCGGTCGCACCTTCAAACTTGGCATTGGCAGCCAACTCTTCAATCACTTTGTGGCTATTGCTGCCTTCCGGCAGGTCGATGTTGAGTTCGGGTGTGGAAATGCTTTGCGGCAGCTTGTTCAATACTTCGGACGGATTGTCGAAGGCAGACAGGATTTCCAAGAGGCGTGCACCGGCATACATGCCGTCGTCGAAGCCGAACCAGCGTTCTTTAAAGAAAACGTGACCGCTCATTTCGCCGGCAACCAGTGCGCCGGTTTTTTTCATGGTGGATTTGATAAAGCTGTGGCCGGTTTTTTCCATCACAGGTTCGCCGCCGTGTTCTTTAATCCAAGGCGCGAGCAGACGGGTGGATTTGACGTCGAAAATCACTTTGGCTTTAGGATTGCGGCTCAACACGTCTTGCGCGAAAAGCATTAATTGGCGGTCTGGATAGATGATGTTGCCGTCTTTGGTGACCACGCCCAAGCGGTCGGCATCGCCGTCAAATGCCAAGCCGATTTCAGCATCGCTGTTTTTCAGTGCGGCAATCAAATCTTGCAGGTTTTTCGGTTTGGAAGGATCAGGGTGGTGGTTGGGGAAATTGCCGTCCACTTCGCAGAAAAGCTCGGTCACTTCATTGCCCAAACCTTTATAGAGTTTGCCTGCGAATGCGCCGCCGACACCATTGCCTGCGTCGATGGCGATTTTCATGGGGCGTTTGAGTTTGATGTGGCCGACGATGTGGTTGTGGTATTCGCCGGAGATGTCTTTTTCGGTTACGCTGCCTTGTTTGCCGGTGGCAACAAAACCGTCTTTTTCAATGATGGACAAAAGTTCTTGAATGGCTTCGCCTGCGAGCGTGTCGCCGCCGAGCATCATTTTGAAACCGTTGTAATCAGGCGGATTGTGGCTGCCGGTAATCATCACGCCGCTGCCACCGCATTCGTTAATGGCTGCGAAGTAGAGCATAGGGGTGGCAACCATGCCGACGTTGAGGACGTCGATGCCGCTGTCGGTAAAGCCGTGTTGGATGTGCTCCATCAGTTCGGGACCGCTCAAGCGTCCGTCGCGGCCGAGTGCGATGCGGGTAATGCCTTTTTCGGTGGCTCTGGTGGCGATGGCTTTGCCGATAAGGTAGGCGGCTTCGTTGGTCAGGGTTTTGCCGACAATGCCTCGGATATCGTAGGCTTTGAAGATGTCGCGGGCAATATTTGCCATGATGGTTTCCTTGTTGTGGTTTCAGGAAAGGAGACTATTTTAACACGTTGCAACATTGTCCGAAGGTCTGCGGGAAGTGTTCAGACGGCATATGTGCTTGGATTTTATGCCGTCTGAAACAAAAAAAGCAGCCTTTTATGCAGGCTGCTTCCGGATTATCGGTTTATACGGCTTCGGCTTTGATAATGATGACAGGTTCGGTCGGAACATCATCATGGTAGCCGTGGCGTTTGGTGGATACACCTTCGATGGCGTCGACAGCGTCAAAACCGTCGACTACCTTGCCGAATACGGCGTAACCCCAGTCTTGTACGACGGTTCTGCCGTACATTTCTTTGGAGCGGTGGTTGAGGAAGGCATTGTCGGCAGTGTTGATGAAGAATTGCGCACTGGCGGAATGGGGGTCGGAAGTGCGTGCCATGGCGATGGTGTATTTATCGTTGGGCAGGCCGTTGGACGCTTCGTTTTGAATCGGATCGCGCGTTTCTTTTTCGTTCATGTTTTCATCCATGCCGCCGCCTTGAATCATGAAGCCTTTGATGACGCGGTGGAAGATTACGCCGTCGTAGAAGCCGTCTTTGACGTATTGTTCAAAGTTTTTGGCGGTAACGGGGGCTTTGTCGAAATCGAGTTCGATTTTGATGTCGCCTTTGTTGGTGTGCAGGATAATCATGGGTTTTCCTTTCGTTAAGAATTTTTTTGCAAATGGTGGCTGGAGGAAAAACTTCAAGGCTGTATGAAAAATATTCTTTATTTGGGAAGAGTCATCCCGGGCGGTTGGCGGAACGTGCGGCAAAGAGTGCGAGCAATGCACCCGTCAGGTCGGCAAAGATGTCGCCCAGACTGCCGGTTCGGGTTTCGGTCAGCCACTCCTGCGCGCATTCGCTGACTACGGCGAAACAGAGGGCAAAGACCATCAGGCTGCGATAGGGGATGGGGCGGTTGTCGGTTCTGAATGCTTTGGTCAGAAGCCAGATTTGTGCGAAAAACAGGGCGAGGTGCGCCACTTTGTCAAAATGTGGAAAAGGCGGCGGCGCGGTTTCGGCAGCTTTGAAAAGCAGCGAGTAAATGCTGCCTGCAAACCACAATGCCGAGAGTAGGATAAAGCGGTTGCGCGGCAGATTCATGCCGCCTCCTCGTCCAGCCACGTTTGGCAGATTTTGGACAGGCGCAGGAATTTTCTGCCGCGTGCGGCCAGCATGTCGCGCCAAATGGCAATTTCTTCGGCGGTGGGGGCATCGTCTATGCTGCATTCGTAGAGCAGAAAATTTAAAGTTTCTTCAATGACGGCAACGGATTCGGTTTGGATGAGCCGGTTGAGTTCGGACATAGTGCGGGTTCTCGCTGATGGCGGGAATGCCGTCTGAAAGGGCTTCAGACGGCATTGGGTCATTTGCTGTGCAGGAAACGTGTTGCTTCTTCCCATTTGCCGGAAATGATGTCGGGTATGGCTTGCAGGGATTTGGCGATGGCATCGTCAATCTGTTGGCGGTGTTCCGCACTAGGTTTGTTCAGGACATAGCCGACGACGAGGTTGCGGTCGCCCGGGTGGTCGATACCGAGGCGCAGGCGGTAATAGTCGGCCGTGCTGAGCCGTGCCTGAATGTCTTTCAAGCCGTTGTGTCCGCCGTTTCCGCCGCCGAGTTTGAATTTGATCCGTCCGCAGGGAATGTCGAGTTCGTCGTGGACGACGAGGATTTCTTCGGGTTTGATTTTGTAGAACTGCGCAAGGGCGGCAACCGCCTGTCCGGAACGGTTCATGAACGTGGTCGGCTTGAGCAGCCAGACATCGCCGTCGGGCAGGGCGGCACGGGCGACTTCGCCGAAGAATTTTTTTTCTTCTTTAAACGAAGCCTTCCACTTCCAAGCCAGTTCGTCGAGGAACCAAAAGCCTGCATTGTGTCGGGTCTGTTCGTATTCTTTGCCCGGGTTGCCCAAGCCGACAACCATTTTGATTTTGTTTGACATGATATTTTCCGTGTTTCTGTCGAATGCCGTCTGAAGGCTTCAGACGGCATGGTTATTCTTCTTGATTTTGAATGCGTTTGCGGCGCGCTTCTTTGGGATCGATCAATAGCGGGCGGTACACTTCGATGCGGTCGCCGTCGCGCAGCGGCGTGTCGTCCTTGACGGCTTTGCCGAAAATACCCAAGGGGGCGGAATGCAGGTCGAGGTCTGTAAAGATTTCGTCCAAACCGCTTTTCAGTGCGGCCGCACGGATACGGGTTCCTTCCTCGACTTGCATGTTTTTCAAAACCTGCTTGTCAGACAGTCCGTACACGATTTCAATTTCAAGCATAACGGCGGTCTGCCTCTTTGACGAACGCTTCGACCAATGTGGAGGAAAGGTGGCTGAATACGGGGGAAATTAAGGCGGATAAGACGGCATTGGAAAAATCGTATTCAAGCTTGAATTCGATTTTGCACATATCGTCGCCCAAATCGATGAACTTCCATGTCCCGCGCAGGGTTTTGAACGGGCCGTCAAGCAAATCCATACGGATTTCCTTGCCGGGTATGTTGCGGTTGTGCGTGGCGAATGATTGGCGCACGTGCATATAGTCCATAAACAGCCGCGCCTTCAGTTCGTTGCCGCTACGCCCGATGACCTCGGTCTTGCTGTACCACGGTAGAAAGTGCGGATAGTCTTCAACCTTATCGACCAGCTCGAACATTTTGTCCGCGCCGTGCAGCACCAAGATGTTTTTTTCAACTTTTTTCACAGGCATCACCAATGCGGGCGTGTATTTGAAGGGCGGTATTATAGCGGTTTAATTTTAAACCGGTACAGCCTTGTCCGTTCTGATTTCAATTTAAACCGCCATATCGCAGATTCGCAAAAACCGATACGGCTTTTGCGTTTCAGACGGCATTGAGCGAGAAAATGCCGTCTGAAAACAGGATGGGAAAACGGCAGCTTGCGGGCTGCCGTTTGTTCGGGGAGTTAAGCCTTGTTTTCAGGCTGCTGCTCGGACTCTGTCGAAGCGGTGTCTGCCGGAGCAGGTGCTTCGGTTTCTTCCCGAGCCGGAGCGTGCGGTGCGTTATCTTCCGCCGCGTCCGCATTCTCGCGCAGGTTGTGGCTGTAATCCTTGGGCGGACTGGGTTGTTTGCCCGCCATAATTTCCAGTACCTGATCGCGGTCGATGGTTTCCCATTCCATCAGGGCTTTGCACATCGTTTCCATCTTGTCGCGGTTTTCATCGAGGATTTTGTAGGCAACCTGATATTGCTCGTCCAAAATCCGGCGGATTTCCGCATCGATGTCCTGTTGCGTTTTTTCGGAAATGTTTTGCGAACGGGTTACGCTGCGTCCCAAGAAGACTTCGCCTTCGTTTTCCGCATAAACCATCACGCCCATTTTGTCGCTCATGCCGTAGCGCGTTACCATTTCGCGCGCCATTTGGGTTGCGCGTTCAAAGTCGTTTGATGCGCCGGTGGAGATGCGTCCGACGAAGATGTCTTCGGCAATCCGTCCGCCGAACAGGATGGAGAGCTGGCTCAACAACTGATCTTTATACATACTGATGCGGTCGCGTTCAGGAAGCTGCCAGGTCAGACCCAATGCGCGTCCGCGCGGCATAATGGTTACTTTGTGGACGGGGTCGGTAAAGGGCAGGCTTTCGGCAACAATCGCGTGTCCGGACTCATGATACGCCGTTGCGCGTTTTTCGTCTTCGTGCATGACCATGCTGCGTCGTTCGGGACCCATATAGATTTTGTCTTTGGCGTCTTCAAAATCGCTTTGATCGACTTTGACTTTGTTGCGGCGGCCGGCAAACAGGGCGGCTTCGTTGACCAAGTTCGCCAAATCCGCGCCGGAAAAACCCGGCGTGCCGCGCGCGAGGGACAATAAATCCACAGATTCGTCCAAAGGCACTTTTTTAGAATGGACGTTCAAAATCTGTTCGCGCCCACGAATGTCCGGCAGGGGGACGACCACTTGGCGGTCGAAGCGGCCGGGCCGCTGCAATGCCGGATCGAGTACGTCGGGACGGTTGGTTGCCGCAATGACGATGACGGTTTGGTTGCTCTCAAAACCGTCCATTTCCACCAACAATTGGTTTAATGTTTGCTCGCGCTCGTCGTTGCCGCCGCCCAAACCTGCACCGCGTTGGCGGCCTACCGCGTCAATTTCGTCGATAAAGATAATACAGGGCGCATTTTTCTTCGCCTGCTCGAACATATCGCGGACGCGGCTTGCACCGACACCGACAAACATTTCGACAAAGTCAGAACCTGAAATGCTGAAGAACGGCACACCGGCTTCGCCTGCAATGGCTTTTGCCAGCAGGGTTTTACCCGTACCAGGGCTGCCCGCCAGCAGGATGCCGCGCGGCACGCGACCACCCAGGCTTTGATAGCGGTTTGGCGCTTTCAGGTAATCGACGATTTCCTGCACTTCTTCTTTGGCTTCGTCGCAGCCGGCGACATCGGCAAAGGTCACTTTGTTGGCATCTTTATCCAGCAGGCGCGCACGGCTTTTGCCGAATGAGAATGCGCCGCCTTTTCCGCCGCCGCCCGTCTGCATACGCATGAAGTAGAACCATGCGCCAATCAGCAGCAGGACGGGCAGCAGGCTGTAAAATAGGGCAGCCAGCGCGCTCGGTTTTTCTTCCGGCGTTACTTTTACGCGGACGTTTTTGTCGAGCAGTGTTTTAATTAGGTTGTCGTCCAAAGGCGCGTTGGTGAAGAAGGTGCTTTTGTCGGTGCGCTCGCCTTTAATCAGGTAGCCGCTGACGACGGATCCTTCGATGTTGACGCCGGATACTTCGCCGTTGTTGACCTGTTGGATGAACTGAGAATATTCGATTTGCCCGTTGTCTTCTTTTTTACCGTCTAAAGCGTTGAACGCAGCCATCAGACCGATACCCAAGGCGACCCAGACAAGGATTGATTTAAAGGTATTCCCCACTTAGCAAGGCTCCATAATTGAGGTGTAAAACGGAAATGATTGTAAAACACGCCGCCTGTATTGTCAGCGTTTATTTTTGCCCAATAAATAAATCTCACTGGAGCGATTGCGCGAGGCTTCGGGTTTGCGCGTCTGCACCGTGCCGAAAATTTCGCGCATGGCTGCCATGTATTCCTGATAGCCTGCTCCCTGAAAGACTTTGACTAAAAAGCTGCCGCCTGTTTTCAGGTGTTGCGAGGCAAAGTCAAGGGCCAATTCGCACAGATAGAGGCTGCGTGCCTGATCGCTTACGGCGTTTCCCGACATATTGGGTGCCATATCGCAAATTACAAGATCCAGGGGGCGGTTGTTTAATAAGGTTTCAAATTGTGCTAAGACGTCGTTTTCCCTGAAGTCGCCTTGAATAAAGGATACGCCGTTTACGGCTTCCATGGGCAGGATGTCCAAAGCGAATACCGCGCCGGAAGGGCCGGCCAGCTTGGCAGCGACCTGCGACCAGCTTCCCGGTGCGCTGCCTAAATCCGCCAATATGGTTCCGGGTTTGATTAGTTTGTCTTTTTCGTTAATTTCCAATAGTTTGTATGCGGCACGGGCGCGGTAGCCGTCTTTTTGCGCCATGTGGACATAGTGATCGTTGACGTGTTCGTGCAGCCACGCTTTTGAGGATTTGGAACGTGAGGCCATAATGGTCGGGGTTGGAATGGAAACGACCTATTGTACGTTAATTTTGCCCCTGCTGCGCCAAATCGCGTACAATGGGTCATTATTCTTTATGGTTCAAGCACTAGGAAAATGACTGATACAAAATTAAATACCAAAGAAATTTTGGAATTGAAAGCGCGCGCGCATCATTTGAATCCCGTCGTGATGGTCGGACAACAGGGCCTGACGGATTCCGTCATCAGGGAAACCGATGCCGCGCTGACGGCGCACGAGTTGATTAAGGTGCGCGTGTTCGGCGACGACCGTGCCGAACGCATCGAAATCTGCAATGCCTTATGTGAGGCGGTTGATGCGCAACTGGTTCAGCATATCGGAAAACTTTTGGTATTGTGGCGTAAGAATATCGAAGCCTGACTTTGGAAGCGGTGTGCAGACACCGCTGTTTTTATTGCTGTTCTTTAACGGTTGGTGCGGTTGAAGTCTTGTGCTGTCTATTCTTCAGACGGCATGAGCGTTAAGGAATGTGCCGTTTATGCCGCCGATACTTTGGACGGCTTGAAAGAAACGGTTTAAGCGTTGAGAAAGGTGGACGGTTGAGTACCGATGCCGTCTGGAATGTCTGCTCTCCGGAGAGTCTGACGGCCGGGGTTGGCAGTTTGTGAGTGATGGCATTGCAGACCATCCTTACGGTCGGTTTTTTTATATTGGGGCTTTTATGTGTACGTTGATGCAGAAAGACAGCTTGCTGAATGGCATTTCCCAGACTTTGGGCCTTATTGTCATCCAAACGGGAGGGCGTAATGAAGACAGTAAGATTCTTGCGGGATTGCGCAACAGATTATACGGTCTTGCGCCGGAAGAAATTGATTATGAAGCGGTTGCAAAATTGGTAAAAGAAAAATTTGAGATTTACAAATTATGACGGCGTGTATGGACAATGAAGTGGAAAAGGCGTTTCCTGCAGTTTGGAATGACTTGCTCGAAGACAGATGCATCACTCCACAAGAAAAACCTTGGGGAATTGTTTTGGGCGGTATGCCGGGGTCGGGGAAATCGATCCTTATCCAAAAAGTAGAAGAAGAATTGAATGGGAATGTTATTCCTGTCAATGGAGATGATTTCAGAATCTATCATCCTGACTTTAAAGAAATATATGCGAATCACAAAGGGGATTTTCCCAAATATACGTCTGATTTCTCAAATAAAATGGTGGAACGTGTAATTGGGGAGACGGTGAAAAACAGATTCAATATTGTTGTTGAAGGAACTTTTAGAAATCCCAATGTGCCTGTCAATACTTTATCGATATTTGAAGAACAGGGCTATCACACAAAGGCAGCCATTATTGCAATCGATAAAAATGTGGCATGGGAATCTGCGATAGACAGATACCGTCATGATATGGAAAACGGGTTCTATGCGAGAAAAGTGGATAAATCTTCTTTTGAAGAGGTTGCAGACAATTTGGCTGAGAATGTCCAAATCGTTTTGGAAAGCGGCAAAGCTTCAGTGTTGGAGGTGTATTCGAGAGGAGGGAAATTGTTTGATTCCGGCACGAATCATCCGAAAGAGGTTGAAGGCGTTGTCAATCATGAGCTGCAAGGATTTAATCTGCCGGGGAAAAACATATCAGACTGATTGTCCTTTGGCGTTTGGTTTTGTTTAATATTTTGTTTTGTAATGTATTTTTGTACAGGCTGTTTTTTTAAATCTCAAACGGAGATGTTTGCTGTCCGTTTGATTGGTTGACAGAGTGATTGGAGAGATATTATGCAGTTTCCTTACCGCAATGTTCCGGCTTCGCGTATGCGCCGTATGCGCAGGGATGATTTTTCACGCCGCCTGATGCGCGAACACATGCTGACCGCCGATGATTTGATTTATCCGGTGTTCGTACTGGAGGGTGCGGCTCGTGAGGAGGATGTGCCTTCTATGCCGGGCGTGAAGCGTCAAAGTTTGGACAGGTTGCTGTTTACGGCGGAGGAAGCGTCAAATTTGGGAATACCCATGCTGGCACTGTTCCCTGTCGTTACGGCAAATAAGACGGAATGTGCGCAGGAGGCGTATAACCCTGAAGGACTGGTGCCGACAGCCGTCCGAGTCTTGCGCGAGAGGTTTCCTGAACTGGGCATTATGACGGATGTCGCGCTCGATCCTTATACGGTTCACGGTCAGGACGGACTGACGAACGAAAACGGTTACGTGATGAATGATGAAACCGTAGAAGTCTTGGTGAAACAGGCTTTATGTCATGCAGAGGCGGGCGCGCAGGTCGTTGCTCCTTCCGATATGATGGATGGGCGTATCGGCGCCATACGCGAGGCTTTGGAGGATGCAGGGCATATCCATACGCGGATTATGGCATATTCCGCCAAATATGCTTCGGCGTTTTACGGGCCATTCCGCGATGCGGTGGGCAGTTCGGGCAATTTGGGCAAGGCAGATAAAAAGACCTATCAGATGGATCCGGCAAATACCGATGAGGCGCTGCATGAAGTGGCGCTCGATATTCAGGAAGGTGCGGATATGGTGATGGTGAAGCCCGGTTTGCCGTATTTGGACGTTGTCCACCGCGTGAAGGACGAGTTCGGCGTACCGACTTATGTCTATCAGGTTTCGGGAGAATACGCGATGTTGCAGGCAGCGATTGCCAACGGCTGGCTGGACGGCGGCAAAGTGGTTTTGGAAAGCCTGCTGGCATTCAAACGTGCGGGTGCGGACGGGATTTTGACCTATTACGCTATTGAGGCGGCAAAGATGCTGAAGCGTTGATTTTCGGCCGGATTAATTGAAATGCCGTCTGAAACCATGGTTTCAGACGGCATTTTGCATGGATTATACAGTCGTATCCAATGCGGTGGAAATATCGTTCCAAATATCATTTACGTCTTCAATGCCGATAGAGAAACGCATCAGGCCGACTTTGATGCCCATTTCCATTTTCACATCATGCGGCACGCCGCTATGGGATTGGGAATAGCAATGGTTGACCAAACTTTCCACTCCGCCAAGGCTGGAAGCCATTTTGACCAGTTTCATGTTTTTAATCACACTATTTGCCGCTTCACGCGTGTCGTTTTTGAGATAAACCGTAACCACGCCGCCGATGCCTTTAGGCATTTGTGTTTTCGCCAGTTCATAATGTTCGTGCGACGGCAGGCCGGGATAGAACACTTTTTCAATGGCAGGATGGGCTTCCAAACGGCGCGCGATTTCGAGTGCGTTTTGGCAATGGGCGGTCATGCGCAGAGCCAGTGTTTTGATACCGCGCAACACCAGCCAGCAGTCCATCGGGCCTGCAATCGCACCGGTATGCACCATCATGTCGTGCAAAGGCTGCGCCAGCTCTTTAGTTTTGGCAACGACTACGCCCATCAATACGTCGGAATGGCCGCACAAATATTTGGTAGCGGAATGGAACACAAAATCGCAACCCATATCCAAGGGCTGTTGCAGATACGGCGTGGCAAAAGTATTGTCGATGCCGACCAGCGCACCGGCTGTTTTGGCTTTCGCGGCAAGGGCTTTGATGTCTACCAAGCGTAAAAGCGGATTGGACGGCGTTTCCAGCCAAACCAGTTTGACCTTGTGCGCTTTAAGCAGCTCGTCCAAATTATCCGGATTGCCCAAATCGGCAAAAACAACGTTCACCCCCCATTTTTGATAAACATCGACCAATAAGTCATACGCGCCGCCGTAAATATCGGCGACCGCGACGATGGTGTCGCCCGGTTGCAGAAAGGTACGCCATACGGCATCAATCCCCGCCATACCGCTGGAAAACGCAAAACCTGCCGCACCGTGTTCCAAATCGGCAACGGTGTCTTCTAAAATCTGACGGGTCGGGTTGCTCAGGCGCGAGTAGCGGTAAGGCACATTTTCGCCGATTTCGTGCAGCGCAAACATACTGTTTTGATAAATCGGTGGCATCAGCGCGCGGTTGTGTTCATCGCAATCGTAGCCGGAATGAATGGCTTTCGTGGCGAATTTCATCTGTTTCTGCCTTGTAAGATATGAATAAGTCGGGATTTTATCACTATCCCGAAAATAGAAACAATCAATGCAGCCGCCAAAAGCAAGTGATATAATCTCGCATTTGCAGGCAGGCGGCCAACAGCGTTTTTTCAGACGGCATCTGCCTGCCATACAATACACACATCTCAATAATTATCTGAATATTAAGGACAAACAACGCATGAACGCCATTGCAGACGTGCAATCCAGCAGAGATTTACGCAACCTGCCGATCAATCAGGTCGGTATCAAAGACCTGCGCTTTCCGATTACCCTGCAAACTGCAGAAGGCATCCAGTCCACCGTTGCCCGTCTGACCATGACGGTTTACCTGCCTGCTGAGCAGAAGGGGACGCATATGTCGCGTTTTGTCGCATTGATGGAGCAACATGCCGAAGCCTTGGATTTTGCACAATTGCGCAAGCTGACTACCGAAATGGTCGCGCTTTTAGATTCCCACTCCGGCAAAATCAGCATTTCTTTCCCATTTTTCCGCAAAAAAACCGCCCCTGTTTCCGGTATTCAGTCTTTACTGGATTATGATGTCTGCCTTACGGGAGAAATTAAAGACGGTGCATACGGCCACAGTATGAAGGTTATGATTCCCGTAACCTCGCTTTGCCCGTGTTCCAAAGAAATTTCCCAATATGGCGCGCATAATCAGCGTTCGCACGTTACCGTCAGCCTGACTGCCGATGCCGAAGTCGGTATCGAGGAAGTCATCGATTATGTGGAGGCGCAGGCAAGCTGCCAACTCTACGGCCTGCTCAAACGCCCCGATGAAAAATACGTTACCGAAAAGGCCTACGAAAATCCGAAATTCGTGGAAGATATGGTGCGCGATGTCGCTACTTCGCTGATTGCCGACAAACGCATCAAGAGTTTCGTTGTCGAGAGCGAGAATTTCGAATCTATCCACAACCATTCGGCTTATGCCTATATCGCGTATCCGTAGGCGTGTTTGCGATGACCCAAATGCCGTCTGAAAGGCATTTGGGCGTTATTGGCGAATCTGCGGCCACTTTACTTTCCGAGCCGCCGAAGGATGGGCAAAGTCCGGATAAGGCCCGACAGTGGGGGCGGCTTATAGGGTACGAAATCAATTTGCAATCAAAGTAATAAAAGGATGCACGATGACAGTATTAAGTAAAGAGCAGGTTCTATCTGCATTTAAAAACCGCAAATCGTGCCGGCATTACGATGCGGCACGCAAAATCAGTGCCGAGGATTTTCAGTTTATTTTAGAACTCGGGCGTTTGTCGCCCAGTTCGGTCGGTTCGGAGCCTTGGCAGTTTGTTGTGGTTCAAAACCCTGAAATCCGACAGGCCATCAAGCCGTTTTCTTGGGGTATGGCGGATGCTTTGGATACCGCCAGTCATTTGGTGGTGTTTTTGGCGAAGAAAAATGCCCGCTCCGACAGCCCGTTTATGTTGGAAAGCCTCAAACGGCGCGGTGTTACCGAACCGGATGCCGTAGAAAAATCTTTGGCGAGGTATCAGGCGTTTCAAGCCGACGATATCAAGATTTTAGACAATCCGCGCGCCTTGTTTGACTGGTGCTGCCGCCAGACCTATATCGCGTTAGCCAACATGATGACGGGTGCGGCTATGGCGGGTATCGATTCCTGCCCGGTGGAAGGTTTCAACTATGCCGATATGGAACGCGTATTGTCCGGGCAGTTCGGTTTGTTCGATGCGGCAGAATGGGGCGTGTCCGTTGCCGCGACATTCGGCTACCGGGTTCAGGAAATCGCCACTAAAGCGCGCAGGCCCTTGGAAGAAACCATTATTTGGGCATAAGGCAATGCCGTCTGAAAACACAAGGATTTTCAGACGGCATTTTTTAATGCTTATTTAAAACGATTCGCCGGGAGCGAGATAACGCCATTTGCCGGGCGGCAGCCTGCCGAGTTTGACCTTGCCCATACGGATGCGTTTCAGCCCGACGACGCGCAGTCCGACCAGTTCGCACATACGGCGGATTTGCCGCTTTTTACCTTGTTTCAATACGAAACGCAGTTGGTCTTCGTTTTGCCATTCTACTTTGGCGGGACGCAGTTTCTCACCGTCCAAACTCAATCCGTGATTCAGTAAGGCAAGTCCTTTTTCGTCCAATTTGCCGCGTACGCGCACCAAATATTCTTTTTCACTGCCGCTGTTTTCGCCGATAAGCTGCTTGGCGATACGGCCGTCTTGCGTCAACACCAGTAATCCGACTGAATCGATATCGAGCCTGCCGGCGGGGGCGAGGCCGATTTTGTGTTTCGGATCGAAACGGATGCGGCTGGTGTCGCCTTCCCAGCGATTTTCAGGGGTAATCAGTTCGGCGGCGGATTTATAGCCTTTTTCCGCTTGTGCGCTGACATAGCCGACGGGTTTGTTCAGCAGGATGGTAATGCGTGCCGCCTGCTGTTCGTGGGCTTTCTTGTTCAGTTCGATACGGTCTGCCGGTGAAATTTTCTGACCAAGTACGGCGGTTTTGCCGTTGACCGTTACCCAGCCCTGTTCGATATAGCTGTCGGCTTCACGGCGCGAACAAAGTCCCAGTTGCGCCATGCGTTTGGAGAGGCGTATGGTATCTTCTGTATGGTCGGAGGAAATTTTGGAATTCATGGGTACTTTCGGGTAAAGGCCGGCTTAGACTAATTGCTCGCCCCAGTGCAGTTTTTGGCGCAGGGTTTTGAAATATTGGTAGTCGGTCGGGTGTAGGATGCGTAAGGGGTTGTGGTAGCGGCGGATGATGATGCGGTCGAGGTTTTGCACGTCGATGAAGGATTGACCGTCGAAATGGACGCGGGCGTCGCCGCTTTGAGTAACGAGGATTTCGATTTCAGATGCGTCGGAAATGGCGATGGGGCGGTTGGTCATGGATTGCGGACAGATGGGTACGAGTGTGAAGGCGTGTAATCCTGCCTGCATGATGGGGCCGCCGGCGGCAAGCGAATAGGCGGTCGATCCGGTGGGGGTGGAGACAATCAGCCCGTCCGAACGTTGTGTATAGACGAATTCCTGATTGACGAAGACTTCAAATTCAATCATCTGTCCGGCACCGCCACGGGAGAGGACGGCATCGTTGAGGGCGAGGGCGCGTTCGGCGGTTTTGCCTTCGCGGATCAGTGCGGCTTCAATCAGGATGCGCTCTTCGGCAAGGTATTTTCCTTCTAAAACGGGCAATAGCTTGTCCGTCATATATTCGCGGGGAATTTGGGTAAGAAAGCCCAAATGACCTTGGTTGATACCGATAATCGGAACAGCGCGCGGGGCGATTTCGCGGGCGGCAGAGAGAAAGGTGCCGTCTCCGCCTAAGACGGCGACCAGGTCGCAGTATTGCCCCAGTTCGGTCTTGTTGACGATATGGCAGCCGTCGGTGTCTTGGGTATAGATGCAGCATTCCCTTATGCCGACTTCGTCGAGATAGACGGTAAAGCCGTGCTGCTTCAAAAATGTAATCAGTGTGTGTGCAGTATCTTGGATGTCGGGCGTGTTGGGGCGGGTTACGATGCCGATGTTGTGAAAAGGGCTGTTCATGTCGGATGCCGTCTGAAGGTTAGTCTATCCAAATGTCGCGTTCGAGCCTGTCGAGGCGTTCGTTGAGGCGGGCGACGTCGTCGCGCAGTTTGTCCACTTCTTCCATCCAGGCGGACAGGGTGGCGGCGTCGATAACGGGGGATTCGGGTTCGCGGGAAAATTCGCCGATTTGTTCGGCTATGCTTCTGCCGATTTGTTTGATGCCGTGTCCGATATCGGCGGCGCGGCTGCCGATGCTGTTGCCGAGCTGCGTGCCGAAAATCCGTGCCAAGTCGTCCGATGCACGGTAACGCAGGCTGCCGAGCAGGGGTAATACCGCCATGCCGAGGATGAGGTCTCCTTCAAGGCTGATGTCTCCCACCCCCGGCTCGCCTCTTTGCAGGATTTTTTGTACCGCGCTGTTGCGGAAGGTGATTTCTGTGTCTGCAAAACCGTTGCTTGCCGATAGAAATCCTTCTTCTGTGATACGTCCGGTCAGTTTCAATCCGGCAATGTTCAGTGCCAGTGTTTTGTCGGCAAATGCGGCAAGCTCCGAGCGGCTGTCGGGGTTTTGCTGAATCAGGTAGTTGATGATGGGGAATAGGGCGGACATGTTTATTTCCTGACTGCGGGCAGAATGCCGGTTTGTTGCTGTTGCCGCTTATTTTACAGGCTTAACCCGTTATCGCAAACGGTAATGATGATTTTGCCCCTGCTGTCGTCGGGTGCGAAATCCGGAGTCGGTAAACCGAGTTTGGCAGCTTCTTCCGTATAGAATTCGCGTCGTGTCGGGTGGCGCAGTTCAATAATGTTTTTCAGTCTTTTGCCGTTGGGTTTTAATGCCGTCTGAAACAGGGTTTCGACGGCGATATCGCGGTGGATGATATTGACAGGCCGGTTGCCGCCCGGGATGTTTTGCTTTTGAACAAGGCGGCTGACGGGATGGCGTTCGGCGCAATAAAGCCCACCCAGCCGCAGGATGTCGATGTTGGAGATGCCGCTGTCGAGCAGGTGTTGTTCGGCGGCGAGGATTTGGCGGGCAGACTCGGTTTGTGGATCGGGTGTGGTAGTTTCGTCGCATTCGCGCACTTTATCGCCGTAAACGCTGGTGCTGCTCGTGAAAATCAGATGTTGCACGTTGCACGCCCGGGCAAGTTCTGCCCATTGTTTGACGGTGTCGGCGTAATGTGCCAGCGAGGATGGCGGCAAGAGGCAGAACCAAACGGGTTTGTCGGCGTGGTGCCGCCAAAAGCTTGTATCGCGTGCAAGGTTCGCGCTTTGAAACACACTGTCTTGATTGAGGTCGATGGTATCGAGGTGTATGGGCAGATTGATATCGTCCGAAGTCAGGCTGCGTTTGACGGCGGTAACACGGCTGCCGTGTTCGTAAAGTTTCTGCGCCAAAGGACGACCGAGGTAGCCTAAGCCTAAGATAGATGCGTCGGGGGAGGTGGAAGGAGGGTTATGTATCATGTTTATAGATGAATGCCGTCTGAAAATAAGCTCAGACGGCATGGAAATTATGAATGCGTACTGCCGATTTTCCGGTCGTATTCCTCGCGATGTTCCGGCAAGAGGTAGGGGCGCAGGAGGCTTAAGGTACGACGGATGCCGCGTGCTTTGGAGTCTTCGGTCAGCTTGGTGCGGCCGCGCAGGGAGCTGTCGAAGTCAAACCAGTATTTCGTGACCATCCACATATTGACGGCGAGGTCGTTCATGGCGGTTTGGTCGGCTTGGATGATGTTCAGGCCGTTGAGCTGGGTGAGCAGGTTGACCAAGAGCGGGGAGACTTTGGCTTGGGTGAAGGTATTGTGTTCGCCCAACAATTCGGCACTGCGTGCAAGTAGGGTGTTTACATCGCTAAAGAGGAAGCGGTATTCCCACATGACGTCATAAATGCCCGCCATATAATTGATGGAGTCTTCCACATCAGACGGCAACACGGCTTCATTCAGGTATGCCAGCAGGGCTTCGCTGTAACGTTTGAACAGTTGGACGATGATTTCGTCTTTGTTGCGGAAGTGGTAATAGAGATTGCCCGGACTGATGCCCAAATGCGCCGCGATATGGTTGGTGCTGATGTTGCGCTCGCCTTCCTCGTTGAAGAGCGCAAGGCTGGCGTCGATGATGCGGGTGTAAGTATTGGTTTTTGCAATGCGGGTCACGGGCATACTCCTTGGATTTACAGGCTGAACGAAGCGGGCAGCCAATTGGGTTCGGCGTGTAATTCTACCTGAAATTGAGTAAATACTGTATTGCAGACGTGTTGCGCCAGTTTCCAGATGTCGTCTGAAGAAGCTTTGTTTTTGTTCACTAAAACCAAAGCCTGTCGGTCATGTACCGCCGCGCCGCCGATTTGGAAGCCTTTCAGACGGCATTGGTCGATCAGCCAGCCGGCGGCGAGTTTGACCGAACCGTCGGGCTGCGGATAGCGCGGCATATCGGGATGCTGCTGCAACAGGGTGGCGGCTTTTTCTGCGTTGACGACGGGGTTTTTAAAGAAACTGCCGACATTGCCCAAAACTTTCGGGTCGGGTAATTTGCTGTTGCGGATGGCGGATACCGCATCGGAAACGTCTTTTGCCGTCGCTTCCCTGTCTGCACTCAATTCGGCAACCTTCGCCGCCAAATCGCCGTAGCCCAAGTTCGGCACAAAATGCGTTTTTAATGCAAATACGACCGAAACAATCACATAACGCCCTTTGCCTTCCTGCTTGAACAGACTTTCTCGGTAGGCGAAGCGGCAGTCGGCATTGGAAAGCTCGACAAAGGTTTCCGTATCCAAATCGAAGCAGCGCACGCTGTGAATCACGTCTTTCGCTTCCACGCCGTATGCACCGATGTTCTGCACGGGCGACGCGCCGACTGTACCCGGAATCAGGCTCAGGTTTTCCAGACCGCTCAAACCCAGCGCGACAGTGTGCAGGACAAAATCGTGCCAAATTTCGCCCGCCTGCGCTTCAATCAGAACCATGCCGTCTGAACGCGCAATCTCGCGTATGCCTTTGTTTTCCATATGGACAACCAAGCCGTCGTAATCCTGCATCAAGAGGATGTTGCTGCCGCCGCCGAGCCATAAAACGGTATTGCGGTCGAACTCCGGCAGTCGGATGATGTCGCGCAACTCATCGGCGTGTTCGAGCGCGATAAAGGCCCGGGCTTGGGCGCGAAGACCGAAAGTGTTGTAGGGGGTGAGGTCGGTTTGGTATTGGATGGGTTGCATGATGATTTGTGATTTTGTGGATTCAGGTTGTCTGAAGACTTACTATTTAACAATTACGATAGGTAATGGGGTTTTGGGGGGCTTTATAGTTTTCTTGGGAAGAATAGGTCAGCTTATTCACGATTTCTTGATAAATGTCGGAGCCTTCTGGCAACGGCTTGCCTTCAAACATCCAACGGCCTTGAATAATATCGTCGGCAGAAATCCATCTTTCGATTTCATATACTGCCAATGTCCAGCCGCGATAGACTGCAACTGCATATTTTGCTTTTTCACGTCGGCTTCCGATTTTCCAATATTTCCGTGTGCGTTCGTAAATTTCCTTATCCTTATCGGCTTCAGGAATATTCCCTGATCTGATGCCTTTTTTCAGTTTCTCGTATTCGTTATTAATCGTAATTAAAACAATGGGCTTATCAGTTTTTAATTCTTGAGCATCATACTTTCGTTTTAATTCCGACAAACTCATCAATCCTACTTCTGAAGAATGCGTGCCACCTTGAATATTAGTCAGCGGCTGCTGGCTCGGCTTGACTAGGGAGAGTAGGTCTATTGCCATCGCTTCATATTCAAAAGCCTGTTTGTCTGTTTGGATGTTGTGCCGCAGAATGTAATACACGGGCTGGTGTCCGCTTTTATGTATTTCCCTAATCAAAGCAATTTTATCACTTGGCGTTTCTGTTTCTTGTAATGAACCTAGGGCATGATGGAAAACGCGATTGCCCACGCCTTTTCCTACATAGAAAATATTGCCGTCTCTAGGGTCAATCAAGCAATAAACATAGTAAGCAAGTTTTTCTATAATGGAAGTTGAAAACATTTTTTTCCTTAAAAGTGAATAAGCCGTAAATGAAATATCAATGGAGGCCGTCTGAAAGAAATTTCAGACGGCCTTATGCGATCTGACCATCTCTCTGCTGCACAATTCCAAGCACCACACCAAGGCGATGGCTGCGATGGTGAGCGAGGCGATCAATGCCGTCCAGAAGCCGTAAATGCCCATACCGAAACGGTAGGCGAGCAGGTAGCCCGGCAGCAGGCCGCAGCCCCAGAAGGCGGCGGCGTGGATGAACATCGGCACTTTTGTGATTTTGTAGCCGCGCAGGGCATAGGACGCGATGCATTGGGTGAAGTCTGCAGGTTGGAACAAGCCGGCGAACAGCAGGACGGTGGCAGCGATGCTTAAAACCGCCGGATCATTGTTGTACATACTTACCAGCGGCGAACGGAATAATACCAAAGAAAGCACGGTAATCACGGCGAGCATCCAACCCAACGCCAGCGACACGCCCGAAATATAACGCGCCCGCGAAAATTCGCGCCGTCCTAATGAAAAGCCGATGCGCACCGTCCCTGCCGAGCCGACGCTTTGCGGAATCATATAGAGAATCCCCGACAAACTGATGCCGACCTGCTGCGCCGCCACATAATCTTCGCCGAAGGGCGCGATCAAGAACACGATAAACGAAAACGCGCTGGCTTCCAAAAAATAAGACAGCCCGATGGGCGCGCCGATTTTCCAAATCTGTTTGAACACCGCCCAATCCGGTTTGCCGAATTTCGCCGTCAGTCCGAACGGACGGAAGAATTTCTCCTTGGCGATATAAATCCACAACGCCAGCGCGCTGAACCAAAACACCGCCATCGTCGCCAACCCGCAGCCCGCGCCGCCCAAAGCGGGCATACCGAATTTGCCGTAAACGAAAATATAGTTCAGCGGCACGTTCAACACAAACGCCGCGAAGCTGACCAACATAATCAGGCGCGGGCGGTTCAGGCTGGAAGCGTAGGCGTGCAGCGCGCGGTGTACCATTGCCGCCGGCATCGCCAAGCTGGTGAACAACATATACTGCGCCATCGTGCCTTCCACATAATCGCTCAAGGTCAACCAGTTGCGGAACGGCGTAATCGCCGCCCACATCAATGCCATGCCGAAAATCCCCAAGATCAGCCCGAACCAAATCCCCTGCCGCCCCGTTTCGCCCACTTCGTCGGTTTTACCCGCGCCGTAAAGCTGGGCAATTATCGGGTTCAGCGCCGCCATAATGCCCATAAAGGTAATATAAACCGTGGCAAACGCGCTGCTGCCCAAAGCCACCGCCGCCAAGTCCTCCTTACCCGCACCGCCCGCCATCACGGTATCGACGAAACCGATGCCCACCTGCGCGACCTGCGCCAACAGCATGGGCAGGGCAAGGGTGGTCAGCAGGCGGACTTCTTTCAGGAAAACGGGAAAGGAAAAGCGGTTGAGGTCGAGCAGCATAGGATAAGCATCCAATCAACAAAGATGCCGTCTGAAGAAAAAACGGCAGTCTGGAATTATGGAAAATCACATCAATTATATAGTAAAAGGGTGCAGAGCCGTCAGGAGGACATGGGGTGCAAAAGTGTATTCAGGTTATGCGTATTTTATGGTAAAGTCTGATTTTAATAACTTGGCAGTAACAAGCTGCCGGACAGGGGCTGTTCAGATTCAGAATCGCAAAGAGGCATTACCGCTTTGAAAACCGCATGATGCGGTGCGGCAGATACGCCGTATGATTTTGAGTCGGGCAGCCTTTTGTGTTTGCAGGACAAAATAGAGAGAAGACGGATTTTCATGTAAACGCGAGATTTTGAATGGCTGGTTTTCCGGAGGAATGCCTGTTACCGAGGGGTAGGCGGTTTCTCCGTAATCGGTTACGGCGTTGTACGCAACGGTGCAGAAAAAATGATATGCCGTCTGAAAAGGCTGGAAAGGGTAAGTAATCCCGATAGTCGCAATTTGCAATTTGATTGTAACTTATCAATTTAAAACAAGGTTGTCATAATGGCTAAAAATGTTGTAGTAATCGGTGCCCAATGGGGCGATGAAGGCAAAGGTAAAATCGTTGACTGGCTGGCGGAAGAAACCAGCGGTGTCGTGCGTTTCCAAGGCGGCCACAATGCGGGCCATACCTTGGTTGTCGGCGGCAAAAAAACCATTTTGCGCCTGATTCCGAGCGGCATTCTGCATGAAAGTCTGGACTGCTTTATCGGTTCCGGCGTTGTCGTTTCCCCCGAAGCATTGTTGGGCGAAATCGACGAGTTGAATGCGGCAGGCGTGAAAAACGTCGAAGGCCGTCTGAAAATCGCGCCGACCTGTCCGCTGATCCTGCCTTACCACATTGCGCTTGACCAAGCTCGCGAAGCATCCCGCGGGAAGGGCAAAATCGGTACAACCGGCCGCGGCATCGGCCCTGCCTACGAAGACAAAGTGGCACGCCGCGCCATCCGCGCCGTCGATTTGCTGCATCCTGAAAAATTGCGTGAAAAACTGGATGCCGTCCTCGCTTATTACAATGTCCAACTGCAACATCTGCACAATGCCGAGCCGGTGCAAGCGGAAGACGTGATGGCGGTAATCGAAAAAGTCGCACCGCGCATTACGCCGATGATTACCGACGTATCCCGCGTGTTGAACGAGAAAAACAAAAACGGCGAAAAACTGCTGTTTGAAGGCGCGCAAGGCACGCTGTTGGACATCGACTACGGCACTTACCCCTTCGTTACCTCTTCCAACTGCCTGGCGGGAGCCGCTTCCGCAGGCGCGGGCGTAGGCCCTCAAATGCTGGATTATGTTTTGGGCATCGTCAAAGCCTATACCACGCGCGTCGGTTCAGGCCCGTTCCCGACCGAATTGTTTGACGAAGTAGGCGCAGGTTTGGCAGAACGCGGACACGAATTCGGTTCCGTAACTGGTCGCGCACGTCGCTGCGGTTGGTTTGATGCCGCCGCCCTGAAACGCTCCATCCAAGTCAACGGTATTTCCGGCATGTGCATTACCAAGCTGGACGTGATGGACGGTATTGAGAACATCAATATCTGCGTCGGCTACGAATTGCCCGACGGCAGCAAAACCGACATCCTGCCTTGCGGTTCCGATGCGGTAGAAGCCTGCAAGCCGATTTACGAAACCATGCCCGGTTGGAGTGAATCGACTTTCGGTGTGAAAAGCTACGACGCATTACCTGTCAATGCCAAAGCATATTTGAAACGGATTGAAGAAGTGTGTGGTGCGCCGGTCGCTATCGTCTCCACCGGCCCCGACCGCGAAGAAACGATTGTGCTGCATCATCCGTTCGCATAAGGTTTTGCAGTAAAAATGCCGTCTGAAGCCCTAATTGGTTTCAGACGGCATTTTTGCTGCCGTTTTATCTGATATTTTCTGTCCGGACACGGTTTGTCGGGGTATATCAATGCGGCGTATCCGGTGCGGAAATGGACGCGGTTTATGCCGATATGGCGAACCCGATGTTTTCAGACGGCATATACAAAAAAACCGTACTGCTTGTGCGTACGGTTTTTTTGTCGTTTCAAATCGGCTCAGAGCGATTTGAGGCGGGCAATGCGGTTGTCCAGTGAAGGGTGCGTGCTGAGCAGGGAGTCGCGCGTATCTCCGGCAATGCCCATTGCGTTCATTTCTTTGGGCAGGTCGACAGGATTGCCTTTAAGCCTTTGCAGGGCGGAAATCATTTTCGGTGCGCCGACCAGTTTTGCCGCCCCCGCATCGGCACGGTATTCACGCTGGCGGCTGAACCACATGACAATTAAGCTGGCAAGGAAGCCGAACAAGATTTGAAATACGGTGCTGACGAGGAAGTAAGTCCCTTGGGACTGGCTGCCGTCGTTGTTCCGGGCAATCAAGTTGGCAATAATGCGCGACAGGAATACGACAAAGGTATTAACCACCCCTTGAATCAGCGTCAATGTCACCATATCGCCGTTGCCGACGTGTGCCATTTCGTGCGCCAACACCGCTTCCACTTCGTCGCGCGTCATATGGTCGAGCAAACCGGTGCTGACGGCGATCAGGGAGCTGTTTCTCGATGCGCCCGTGGCAAAGGCATTGGGTTCGGGAGAGTGGTAGATGGCGACTTCGGGCATTTTCAGGTTCCATTGCCGCGCTTGGGCTTCGACAGTGTTCAAAAGCCAGGCTTCTTCTTCAGTGTGCGGTGTGTCGATAACTTCCGCGCCGACCGATTGTTTGGCGATGAATTTGGACATCAGCAGCGAAATAATCGAACCAGTGAAGCCGACGACGGCGGAATACGCCAACAGGCTGCCCGTGCTGCCCCGGCTGTTGATGCCCAGAACAGCCAAAACAATACTGATTACGACCAAAATAGCGATATTGGTAGCCAAAAACAGAAAAATGCGTTTCACGGATATTCCTTTTTGGTAGGGTGTGATGTTTTGAAATTTTGGGAATTGTCCCAAAAAGTTGCAGCCTTGTGAATATTAAGCTCGGCAAAGGTATGCAAAACATTTGCTTGCAAATGGCAGTTTGTACAGTTGGTTTTTGAACTATTGTGCCAAGCCGTGTAGAATCGTAAACCATCTGTTTGATTCCAATAAACACATTTAAAAGGATCACTTCATGAAAGCATTACTTTTAGGCGCGCCAGGCGCGGGCAAAGGCACTCAGGCGCAATTCATCACCGCTGCTTTTGATATTCCGCAAATTTCCACCGGCGATATGCTCCGCGCTGCGATTAAAGCAGGCACGCCGCTGGGTTTGGAAGCGAAAAAAATCATTGAGGAAGGCGGCTTGGTGCGCGACGACATCATTATCGGTATGGTCAAAGAACGCATCGCGCAAGACGATTGCAAAAACGGTTTCTTGTTTGACGGTTTCCCGCGCACGCTGGCACAAGCCGAAGCGATGGTTGAAGCCGGTGTGGATTTGGACGCGGTTGTTGAAATCGACGTACCCGACAGCGTGATTGTCGACCGCATGAGCGGCCGCCGCGTGCATTTGGCTTCCGGCCGTACTTACCACGTTACCTACAATCCGCCCAAAGTCGAAGGCAAAGACGACGTAACCGGCGAAGATTTGATTCAGCGCGACGACGACAAAGAAGAAACCGTGAAAAAACGCCTTGCCGTGTACCACGAGCAAACAGAAGTTTTGGTTGATTTTTACAGCAAGCTGGAAGGCGAACACGCGCCTAAATACATCAAAGTTGACGGCACCCAAGCAGTAGAAGCCGTGAAAGCAGAAGTATTGAAAGGTTTGGGCAAATAAGTTTTGCCGAGTAGGAAATGCCGTCTGAAAAAATATTTTCAGACGGCATTTTGTGTATGAAAGCTGTTAAAATCGAAGTTGTAACCGTTTATCCGCAGGCATCTTATGAACCCCTTAATCTCCGACTTCCAAACCCAGCAACAACGCACCCCCGTCATCGTCGCCCTTGATTTTGCCAACGAAAAAGACACGCTCGGATTCGTCCGCAACCTTGATCCGACGTTGTGCCAAATCAAAATCGGCAAAGAGCTGTTTACCGCGACGGGGCGCAGTTTGGCGGAAAGCTTAATCAATCAAGGTTTCAAGCTTTTCCTCGATTTGAAATACCACGATATTCCCCACACCGTCGCGCAAGCCTGCAAAGTCGCTGCCGATATGGGCGTTTGGATGGTCGATATGCATGCCTCAGGCGGCCGCCGTATGATGGAAGCCGCAGCAGAAGCCGTCGCCGGATATCAAACCAAGCCGCTCTTAATCGGCGTAACCGTGTTGACCAGCATGGAACAAAGCGATTTGGCGGAAATCGGTTTGAACATCGCCCCTGAAGAACAAGTCATCCGCTTGGCGAAACTGGCGCAAAGTTCAGGCTTGGACGGCGTGGTCTGCTCCGCCCAAGAAGCCGCGCCGCTGCGCCGCGAATTAGGGCAGGATTTTGTCTTGGTAACGCCCGGTATCCGCTTGGACGTTGCCGGCAACAATGACGACCAACGCCGCATTATGACACCGGCCGAAGCCTTGGCGGCAGGTTCAACCTATTTGGTAATGGGCCGCCCTGTAACCCAAGCCGCCGATCCGGTCGCCGTATTGCGCGAAGTGAACCGCGTGGCAAACGCTTAAGCATCAACAATTTTGATGCTGTTCAAAGAAAACTGCCTTACTTTGATACGATAGATCAATAGCCGGAAAATTTCAGCTTAGAAAGGAATTTATCCGATGTCTCAATGTGGTTCAGATGTGAGCAATATTTTTGATTATGATGCATTTCCGGAAGATGATTTGCTTGTAAAGGATACCCCTGTCGGATGGTATGCGATTGTGTCGCATAAAATTGTCGAAGAGGGGCTTCCTATTAAATTTATGTATCGGGAACATCAAGGGGATTTACCATTTGACAGCGGATGGCGAGTATTTTCTGGAACAGAAGATGATGAATACTCGAATAACCCTGATAACTTCTCCTTTCATAGTTTGACGCGGCTTACCCATTATCAAGCAGATGTTGGGGAGTTGTTTTGGGCGGATATAGGTAGCGTTTTTGAGAAAAAAGAAGGAGAGGATTGTTTGTCTCCTGTTGCCGATTGGTCTCCTTTCGATTTTGAAGAATAATAAAAAGCCAGATTTATTTTTAAGCATTAAATCTGCCAGGTGAGTGATCTGAGAATATATTGAAGTTTTCACACACAAAAAACAACTTATTTTGGAGTGCATAAAATGCCCGCCAAGTTTCAACAAGAAACCCTCAAATCCCGTTTCGCGCAAGCCAAAGTCCTTGTTGTCGGCGACGTGATGCTCGACCGCTATTGGTTTGGCGACGTGTCCCGAATTTCGCCCGAAGCCCCCGTGCCGGTAGCAAAAATCGGACGTATCGACCAACGCGCGGGCGGTGCGGCGAACGTTGCGCGCAATATCGCTTCGCTGGGCGGCAAAGCAGGGCTGTTGTCGGTAACCGGCGACGACGAAGCCGCCAACGCGCTCGACGTGCTGATGGTGCAGGACGGCGTCGCCTCCTATCTGATGCGCGACAAACAAATCGCCACCACCGTCAAACTGCGCGTCGTCGCCCGCAACCAGCAGCTTATCCGCCTTGATTTTGAAGAACATCCCAACCGAGAAGTATTGGAACAAATCAAGCGGAAATACCGTGAAATCTTGCCCGAATACGACGCAATTATTTTTTCAGACTATGGCAAAGGTGGCCTGTCGCACATCTCCGATATGATTGATTGGGCGAAACACGAAGGCAAAACCGTATTAATCGACCCCAAAGGCGACGATTACGAAAAATACGCCGGCGCAACCCTGATTACGCCCAACCGCGCCGAATTGAAAGAAGTGGTCGGCAGTTGGAAAAACGAAAATGATTTGACCGAAAAAGCGCAAAACCTGCGCCGCCACCTCGATTTGACCGCGATTTTGCTGACCCGAAGCGAAGAGGGTATGACCTTGTTCAGCGAAGGCGAACCGATTTACCAGCCCACCCGCGCCCAAGAAGTCTATGATGTATCCGGTGCAGGCGATACCGTTATTGCCGGAATGGGCTTGGGGCTGGCTGCTGGTTATACCATGCCTGAAGCCATGCACCTTGCCAATACTGCGGCTGGGGTTGTCGTGGCGAAACTTGGTACGGCGGTTTGCTCGTTTGCAGAGTTGGTTGAAGCACTGGACGGGCAATAAATCTTTTCAGACGGCATGACCATCCAATGCCGTCTGAAACCCTCAAAACAAAGGAAACCCAATATGACCATCATCGTAACAGGCGCGGCCGGCTTCATCGGCAGCAACATCGTCAAAGCCCTCAACCAACGCGGCATTACCGACATCGTTGCCGTCGATAATTTGAGCAAAGGCGAAAAATTCAAAAACCTTGCCGAGTGCGAAATCGCCCACTACCTCGACAAACATGAATTCATCCGCCAAGTGAGGGAACACATTTTACCTTATCAAAACATCGAAGCCGTTTTCCATCAAGGCGCGTGTTCCGACACCATGAACCACGACGGTTTGTATATGATGGAAAACAACTACCAGTACACGCTGGATTTGTTGGACTGGTGTCAGGACGAACGCATTCCCTTCCTTTATGCCTCCAGTGCGGCGGTTTACGGAAAAGGCGAAATCTTCCGCGAAGAGCGCGAACTCGAAAAACCGCTTAATGTGTACGGCTACTCCAAATTCCTGTTCGACCAAGTATTGCGCCGCCGCATGAAAGAAGGCCTGACCGCCCAAGTCGTCGGCTTCCGCTACTTCAACGTTTACGGACAACACGAACAACACAAAGGCCGCATGGCATCCGTCGCCTTCCACCACTTCCACCAATACCGCGAACACGGTTACGTCAACCTGTTCGGCAGCAACGACGGCTACGGCAACGGCGAACAAACCCGCGACTTCGTCAGCGTCGAAGACGTCGCCAAAGTCAACCTTTACTTCTTCGACCATCCCAACCTCTCCGGCATCTACAACCTCGGAACAGGCCGCAGCCAACAGTTCAACGAACTCGCCGCCGCCACCGTCAACGCCTGCCGCGCCGCCGAAGGCAAACCTGAAATGAGCTTGAAAGAGCTGGTAGAAGAAGAACTTATCCGCTACATTCCCTTCCCCGACGCGCTCAAAGGCAAATACCAGAGCTTCACCCAAGCCGACATCACCAAATTACGCGAAGCCGGATACAAGGAAGAATTTTTCGATGTCAAATCAGGCGTCGACCGCTACGTCAAATGGATGCTGGAAAATTTGGCTTAAACACGATTGGTCATTTTGTTTGAAAGAAAATGCCGTCTGAACCTTTCAGACGGCATTTTTGATTTTATGCGGAGGCGGTTTTTATTTTGACCTTGCTTTTCTTAAACTTCAACACGGTTTCTTCTTTTGCAGCATCCCAGTCTATCCGCACAAAGCCGCCGTCGGATAGTTTGCCGAACAGGAGTTCGTCGGCGAGCGGTTTGCGGATTTTTTCCTGAATCAGGCGGTGCATCGGGCGCGCGCCCATTTGCGGGTCGAAACCTTTTTCCGCCAGATATTTGCGCAATGCCGGTGTGAATTCGGCTTCAACTTTTTTGTCGAGGAGCTGGTGTTCGAGCTGAAGCAGGAATTTGTCCACGACTTTGACGATAATGGGTTCGGACAGGGGCGCAAACGGGATAATCGCATCCAAGCGGTTGCGGAACTCGGGCGTGAAGAGCTTGTTGATCGCCTGCATTTCGTCGCCGCGCTCGCGTTTGGCGGTAAAGCCGAGGCTGGGGCGGCTGAGGCTTTCCGCGCCTGCGTTGGTGGTCATAATCAGAATGACGTTGCGGAAGTCGGCACTCTTGCCGTTGTTGTCGGTCAGTTTGCCTGCGTCCATCACTTGCAGGAGGACGTTGAAAATGTCGGGGTGGGCTTTTTCGATTTCGTCCAAGAGCAGCACGCAATGCGGCTGTTTGTTGACGGCTTCGGTTAAAAGGCCGCCTTGTTCAAAGCCGACGTAGCCCGGTGGTGCGCCGATGAGGCGCGATACGGCGTGGCGTTCCATGTATTCGGACATGTCGAAGCGTTGCAGCGGTACGCCCATCGAGTAGGCAAGCTGTTTGGCGACTTCGGTTTTACCGACGCCGGTCGGACCGGAGAAGAGGAAGCTGCCTATGGGTTTGTCGGGTAGGGCAAGGCCAGAACGCGACATTTTGACGGCGGCAACCAACGCATCGATGGCATTTTCCTGACCGTAAACCATGTTTTTCAAATCGCGGCCGAGGAATTGCAGGACTTGTTTGTCGTCGTGCGACACGGTTTTTTCGGGAATCCGCGCAACTTTGGCGATGACGGTTTCGATTTGCGCTTTACCGATGACTTTTTTCTGTTTGGATTTAGGCAGAATTCGTTGCGCCGCGCCTGCTTCATCCATTACGTCGATGGCTTTGTCGGGCAGGAAGCGTTCGTTGATGTAGCGTGCGGAAAGTTCGGCGGCAGCTTCGAGTGCGCCTTG
Organism: Neisseria sp. Marseille-Q6792; assembly: GCF_943181435.1. The sequence goes on along the minus strand of NZ_OW969598.1, from coordinate 734,867 downwards.
CGTATAGCGCACTTGGTGGAAATCTTCAAACATCGGTTTCAAGCCGCGCAGGATTTGTACGGTTTCGGCGACGGTGGGCTCGACCACGTCGATTTTTTGGAAACGGCGGCTTAAGGCGTGGTCTTTGTCGAAAATGATGCGGTATTCGTCGTAAGTGGTTGCGCCGATACAGCGCAATGAACCTTTCGCCAATGCGGGTTTGAGCAGGTTGGATGCGTCCATTGTGCCGCCGCTGGTGCTGCCCGCGCCGATGATGGTGTGGATTTCGTCGATAAACAAAATGGCTTGCGGGATTTTTTCGAGCTGTTTCAAGACGGATTTGACTCGCGCTTCAAAGTCGCCGCGGTATTTCGTGCCCGCCAAAAGCGAACCCATATCCAGCGCGTACACTTCGGCATCTTTAAGCGCGTCGGGAATGTCGCCGTTGACGATTTGATGTGCCAAGCCTTCCGCCAGCGCAGTTTTGCCCACGCCGGCCTCGCCGACCAAAAGCGGATTATTTTTGCGGCGGCGGCATAGGATTTGCACCAGCCGTTCCATTTCGTGTTTGCGACCAATCAAAGGGTCGATGCGGCCGGCCTTGACTTCGGCGTTGAGGTTGACGGTGTACTCCGATAAAGGGTTTTTGCTCGGTTTGGCGCGGTTCTCATTATCGTCGTCCATGCCGTCTGAAGAATAGTTGCCATCGTCTTCATCTTCATCGGGAGAGCCGTGGGCAATACAGCGCAAAACTTCAAAACGCGTAACCGATTGCAGCTTGAGGAAATAGACGGCGTGGCTGTCGGTTTCGCTCATCAGCGCGACCAAAACGTCCAAAGGCTCGACCAAGCCTTTGCCTGCGGATTGGGTATGCACCATCGCCCGTTGGATGACGCGTTGGAAGCCGAGCGTGGGCTGGGTTTCGACCGTGTCTAAAAGGTGGTCGGGAATCAGGGGGGTGTTTTCGGCAACGCTGGCGGCGAGTTGTTCGGACACCACTTTCAAATCCGTGCCGCAGAGCTTGAGAACGTTGGGGACGGCGGCATCTTCTTCGATGAGTACCAAAAGCAGATGCTCGAGGCTGATAAATTCATAATGGGCGTTGCGCGCCTCGCGGTAAAGCTGCTGCAAAATCTGTTCCAATTCAGGGGCAAGCATATTAAATCTCCTCGACAATACATTGCAGCGGATGCCCTTCGGCTTTTGCCCGCTGCATGACTTGTTGCTGTTTGGTTTGGGCAATATCGCGCGTGTAAGTGCCGCACAGGCCTTTGCCTTCGTGATGAACCAAGAGCATTACCGCTACCGCCTGTTCTTGTCCGAGCATAAAGATTTCGGTCAGGATTTCAACGACAAATTCCATCGTGGTGTAATCGTCGTTCAATAGGAAAACGCCGTAACGTTTCGGTGGGGCGGTTTTTTGGTCGCTTAAAAGCGTATCGGATTGGCAGTGTGTCGTCATAAGCTGTTTTCTATCGGGAAGAAGCCGTTTTCAGACGGCATTTCTGTTGTATTTTCGGTCTTTCCGCTTATTTTCTCACTTTTTGGGAAACATAGCTTGACGTTTCGGCTTAACAAATGTAAAAAGACGGTTAAGCAGAAGCCGGCACTCGACCAAGTATATAAAGCTGGGGAGAAACGCTGAACGTTTAAGTTTGCTGTATGCCTTATTTTGCTGATTTTGTTAATTTTTAAGTATAGGAAGTTTCTAATGGCAACCGGTATCGTAAAATGGTTTAACGACGCTAAAGGTTTTGGTTTCATCACTCCTGACGAAGGTGGCGAAGATTTGTTCGCTCACTTCTCAGCGATCAATATGGAAGGTTTCAAAACCCTGAAAGAAGGCCAACGCGTGTCTTTCGACGTAACCACCGGCCCTAAAGGCAAACAAGCTGCTAACATTCAGGCTGCTTAATCCCGAGTGTACGGGAAACCGTATATGTGAAACGGCAGGACAGACGATGTCCTGCCGTTTTGTTTTGCTGTTTGCAGAAACAGGGGGGAATGCCGTCTGAAAAGAACAGGTGTCTTTTTATCTGCTTTATCCTTAGCCTGTGTGAATCCTGTTGTGGATATGTTTGATAGTATGCTGAGGAATAAGGGGAAATCTTATATGATTAAAAAATGTGCAGATTGTTTGTCAGGGATTTTTGCGGAAATCTAAAAGAAATTATGTATAGTGGATTAACAAAAATCAGGACAAGGCGACGAAGCCGCAGACAGTACAAATAGTACGGAACCGATTCACTTGGTGCTTCAGCACCTTAGAGAATCGTTCTCTTTGAGCTAAGGCGAGGCAACGCCGTACTGGTTTTTGTTAATCCACTATATCAACAAAGGGCCGAACCGCTGCAGGTTCAGCCCTTTGCTTTCAGACGGCATTCAGTTGGGGTTTCAGTTGCCGGCAACCGTCATGCTTCCTATCAGGATAGAACCGATTTGGTTGGACGAACGGCGTAAGGCATCATCGGACACGCCGACGATGTTGCGATACATATCTTGAAGGCGGCCGGCAACGGTAATTTCATGGACGGGGTAGGCAATGATGCCGTTTTCCACCCAAAAACCCGCCGCACCGCGCGAGTAGTCGCCGGTAATGGCGTTTACGCCTTGCCCCATGAGTTCGGTTACCAACAATCCCGTGCCCATTTCTTTCAGCAGGTCTGATTGCGTTTCGTGCGTATGGTTCAAATAAAGGTTGTGCGTGCCGCCGGCATTGCCCGTGGTCTGCATACCGAGTTTTCTCGCGCTGTAACTGCTGAGGAAATAGCTTTCGACAATGCCGTCGCGGATGATGAAACGCGGCCGCGTGGCGACGCCTTCGGAATCGAAATAGGTGCTGCCGAAGGCGCGGGGAATATGCGGCTCTTCGCGCAGGCTGAGGAAATCGGGCAGAACCTGTTTGCCTATGCTGTCGATCAGGAAGCTGCTTTGGCGGTAGAGCGAGCCGCCGGATAGTGCGCCGACGAGGTGTCCGATCAGACCTCCCGAAACGGTCGCATCGAATAGGACGGGGTAGCTTCCGGTCGGAATGCTGCGGCTATTCAGACGACGTAAGGTACGCTCGGCGGCGGTTTGACCGATTTGCGCCGGGCTGTCCATTTCTTGATGGCGGCAGGAGGAATCATACCAGTAGTCGCGCTGCATGCCGTTTTCGTCGGCGGCAACGACGCTGCATGAAATGCTGTGGCGCGTGCCTTGCTGGTGTGCGGCAAAACCGTGGGTGTTGCCGTAAACGTATTGGTAATGTCCGGTTTGTACCGCCGCCCCTTCGGAGTTTTCGATGCGCTCATCCTCGTTCAGGGCGGCTTGTTCGCATTGTTTTGCCAACTCGACGGCGGCTTCCGGGCTTAAATCCCATTCGTGGTAACGGTCGAGGTCGCCGACGTGTTGCGCCATAAGCGAAGCGTCTGCCAAACCTGCGCAATCGTCTTCGGCGGTGTAGCGGGCGATGTCGATGGCGGCTTTGACGGTGTCTTGCAGGGCTTTTTCGGAGAAATCGGCAGTGCTGGCGCGGCCTTTGCGTTTGCCGACGTAAACGGTAATGTCCAGCGACTTGTCCTGCTGGAACTCGATTTGTTCGATTTCGCCCAGCCGCACGCTGACGCTTTGTCCCAATGATTCGCTGAAATCGGCTTCGGCGGCGGTTGCGCCCGTCGCTTTTGCCAAGTCGAGCGTGCGGCGGCAGAGGTCGAGGAGTTCGGAAGCGGTGTGGTTGAATAGCATAGAAATCTTTCTTGATGATGCTTTGCGGCATTTTAACCGTTTCGGGCGGCAGGGGCAAAAGCGCGCCGTTTGCAGGGCGTGCGGTGCAAAATGCCGTCTGAACGCGGCGGCATTCTGTTAAAATGCGCTATTGGAAAAAATTCGAGAATCAAGATGTTTGAACAAGAAGACGAATGGATCAGCAAAACCCAAATGAAAAAGCAGATGAACGGTTTGCAGGATTTGGGTATGGAGCTGACCAAGCTCTCAAGCGACACGTTGAAAAAAATTGGCTTGGACGAAGATTTGTACGAAGCTGTCGTTACCTATAAAAAAATTACGTCCAACGGCGCGCTCAAGCGGCAGGCGCAATTTATCGGCAGGCTGATGCGTGATACCGATCCCGCGCCTATCGAGGCGTTTCTTGCCAAGCTGCGCGGCGACGATGCGGCGCACAATGCCTTTTTGCAACGTGTGGAACAGGCGCGTGTACGGCTGTTGGCAGACGACGGCGCGTTGACGCAGTTTATGTCGGATTTTCCGCATGCGGACGCGGGCAAGCTGAGGACGCTCATCCGCAATACCAAAAAAGAGCAGGAGCAAAACAAACCGCCGAAAAATTTCCGCGCCCTGTTTCAAGAATTGAAAACCGTTATGGAAAGCCAAGGCGGAATAGGGGAAGCTTAGGCATGTTTTCAGACGGCATCCGCCGTCATTCTGATTGGAGGATAAAATGTTGTTCCATAAAACGACCGCCGCCGTTTTGGCGGCAACCTTGATGCTTAACGGCTGTACGGTAATGATGTGGGGTATGAACAGCCCGTTCAGCGAAACGACCGCCCGCAAACATGTTGACAAAGACCAAATCCGCGCCTTCGGTGTGGTTGCCAAAGACAATGCCCAATTGGAAAAGGGCAGCCTGGTGATGATGGGCGGGAAATACTGGTTCGTCGTCAATCCTGAAGATTCGGCGAAGCTGACGGGCATTTTGAAGGCCGGGTTGGACAAGCAGTTTCAAATGGTTGAGCCCAACCCGCGCTTTGCACACCAAGCCCTGCCGGTCAAACTCGAAGCGCCCGGCAGCCAGAATTTCAGTACCGAAGGCCTTTGCCTGCGCTACGATACCGACAGGCCTGCTGACATCGCCAAGCTGAAACAGCTTGAGTTTGAAGCGGTCGAACTTGACAATCGGACCATTTACACGCGTTGCGTATCCGCCAAAGGCAAATACTACGCCACGCCGCAAAAACTGAACGCCGATTATCATTTTGAGCAAAGTGTGCCTGCCGATATTTATTACACGGTTACGGAAAAACATACCGACAAATTCAAGCTGTTTGAAAATATCTTACATACTCCCCCATTGTTGATACTGGATGCGGCGGGCGCGGTACTGGCTTTGCCTGCGGCAGCTCTAGGCGCGGTTGTGGATGCCGCCCGCAAATGAACAGCAATGCCGTCTGAAAAGCTTTCAGACGGCATTTCAGCCTCATCATATCTTGAAAAAACTTTGTCATGTCAACCAAAATCCAAACCCGATCCGTCAATACCGACGTTTTTAATCATTTGCTCACCGCTGGTGCCGATCCTTTAATCGCCCGGCTTTGTGCCTCGCGCGGTGTGCAAAGTCCGGCCGAATTGGACGACAAGCTTGCTGCGCTTTTGCCGTATCAAACGCTGACAAACTGCGAAGCCGCCGCCCGCCGTTTGGCGGATGCGGTTGAGCGTCAGGAAAAAATCCTGATTGTCGCCGACTACGATGCCGACGGCGCGACAGCATGTTCCGTTGGTATGAGCGGTTTGGCGGCGATGAGGGCGAAAGTGGATTTTCTCGTGCCCAACCGTTTTGAACACGGCTACGGCTTAACGCCCGAGCTGGCTGAAATCGCGGCAGAGCAAGGTGTGGATTTGCTGATTACGGTCGATAACGGTATCGCCAGCATCGCAGGTGTGGCGCGGGCGCAGGAATTGGGTTTGGATGTGATTGTAACCGACCACCACCTGCCCACCGAAACCGTGCCCGACTGCATCATCGTCAATCCGAACCAAAAAGGCTGCGGTTTCCAAAGCAAAAGCTTGGCGGGCGTGGGCGTGATTTTTTATGTGTTGATGGCGTTGCGTGCGGAATTGCGCCGCCGCAATTATTTTTCAGACGGCCTAAAAGAGCCGAATCTGGGCGACCTTTTGGATTTGGTCGCACTCGGTACCGTTGCCGATGTCGTTACTCTAGACCACAACAACCGTATCCTCGTGTCGCAAGGTTTGAAACGGATGCGTTCGGGCAAAATGCGCCCCGGTATCCGCGCCTTGTTTGAAGTGGCGCGACGGGATTGGCGCAAGGCTCAGCCGTTTGATATGGGCTTTGCACTGGGACCGCGCATCAATGCGGCCGGACGGCTGGACGATATGTCGGTCGGCATTGCCTGTCTGTTGGCGCGAGATGATGCCGAAGCGCAGGAACTGGCGGCTCAGTTAAACAACCTCAATATCGAGCGTCGCGAAATCGAGCAGTCTATGCTGCAAGACGCGCTGAATGATTTTCCCGAAACCCTGCCTCCAGGGCAGACGACTTTGGTGGCGTATCGCGACGACTTCCATCAAGGCGTGGTCGGTATTGTTGCCAGCCGCCTCAAAGACCGGTTTTATCGTCCGACCATCGTGTTTGCACATGCCGACAACGGCGAAGTGCGCGGTTCTGGACGCTCCATTCCCAATCTGCACCTGCGTGATGCTTTGGACTTGGTGTCCAAACGCCATCCCAATTTGATTTTGAAATTCGGCGGACACGCGATGGCGGCTGGTTTGAGCATACTCGAACACAATATTCCCGCGTTTCAGACGGCCTTTGAAGAAGCCGTGCGCGAGATGGTGTGCGAAGACGATTTGTCGCAAACCTTCATCACCGACGGCAGCCTGCCTGCCCGCGACATCACGCTGGAGCAGGCGCAAAATCTCGCCCGCCACGTTTGGGGACAAGGCTTCGCGCCGCCGAGTTTTACCGACGAATTTCACGTCGTCCGCCAGCAGCCTTTGGGCGCGGAGGGCAAACACAAAAAAGTCTGGCTGCAGAAAGACGGCTGCGAATTTGAAGCCATGTTTTGGCGTTGCAGCGAAGACATCCCCGAATACATCCGCACGGTTTACCGTCCCGTGGCCAACGAATGGCGCAACAATCTCGAATTGCAGCTGTATATCGATTACTGGGAAGCCGCGTGAGCAGTTGATGCCGTCTGAGAAGGGTTTTCAGACGGCATCGGGTAAACAGAGGAAAAACAAATATGGAAAACCAAAGACCTGCTTTGGGTTTTTTGTTGGCACTTTTGGCTACGGCAACTTGGGGGACGCTGCCCATTGCCGCGCAGCAGGTACTGAAATTCATTGATGCGCCGACACTGGTGTGGATACGCTTTACCGTGGCGGCATCCGTGCTGCTGTTTTTTTTGGCTGCGGCGGGGAGGCTGCCGAAGCGCCGGGATTTTTCTTGGCGGACGTTTAGGCTGTTATTGCTCGGTGTGGCCGGCATTTCGGCAAACTTTGTGCTGATAGCCCAAGGCCTGCATTATATTTCACCGACCACGACGCAGGTTTTGTGGCAGCTCTCGCCGTTTACCATGATTTTTGTCGGCGTGGTGGTGTTCAAAGACAGGATGACTGCCGCACAGAAAATCGGTTTGGTTTTGCTGTTAATCGGTTTATTTATGTTTTTCAACGATAAATTGGGAGAATTGTCGGGTTTGGGCGCGTATGCGCAAGGCGTGTTGCTGTGCGCGGCAGGCAGTACGGTTTGGGTATGCTACGGCGTGGCACAGAAGCTGTTGTCGGTACAATTCAGCTCGCAACAGATTTTGATGCTGATTTATGCGGCAAGTGCCGCCGTGCTCCTGCCTTTTGCCGAACCGGCGAACATAGGCAGTTTGAAGGGCGTGGCGGCATGGTCATTCTTTGCCTATTGCTGCATGAATACGTTGATCGGTTACGGTTCGTTCGGCGAGGCATTGAAACACTGGGAGGCTTCCAAAGTCAGTGTGGTTACGACCCTGATTCCTGTCTTTACCATGATGTTTTCCATACTCGGACACCATCTTATGCCTGATATTTTTTCCGCACCGGATATGAATGGTTTGGCTTATGCCGGTGCTTTCGTCGTGGTAGGGGGTGCGGTCATGGCGGCAGTCGGAGACAGGCTGTTTAAGTACCGGTAATGTATACGATAGTGTGCTTATCACGGAAAATGCCGTCTGAACGAGGTTTCAGACGGCATTTTATTTGAGGGAAAGATTAGCGCGGATGAACCATATCGGCAGGAACGACCAATTCATCAAACTCTTCGCCCGTCAACAAGCCCAATTCGATGGCGGTTTCGCGCAGCGATTTGTCGTTTTTATAAGCGGTTTTGGCGACTTTGGCGGCATTTTCGTAGCCGATTTTACGGTTTAACGCAGTAACCAGCATCAGGGAATGGTGCAGGAAATAGTCGATTTTTTCCGGCACGGGTTCGATGCCGACGGCGCAGTTTTCGTTGAAGCTGTTGCACGCATCGCCCAACAGACGGATGGATTGCAAGAGGTTGTAGGCGATAACGGGCATATAGACGTTCAGCTCGAAATTGCCCGACGCGCCCGCCATGCCGATGGTAACGTCGTTGCCGAACACTTGGCAGCACACCATGGTCATTGCTTCGCATTGGGTCGGGTTGACTTTGCCCGGCATGATGGACGAACCCGGCTCGTTTTCGGGAATTTTGATTTCGCCCAAACCGCAGCGCGGACCGCTTGCCAGCCAGCGGATGTCGTTGGCGATTTTGTTCAAGCTTGCCGCCAGCGTTTTCAATGCGCCCGATGCGGCAACGGCGGCATCGCGTCCGCCTAAGGCTTCAAATTTGTTCGGCGCGCTGACAAACGGCAGGCCGGACAATTCGGCGAGCTTGGCGGCGGCTTTTTCGGCGTATTCGGGATGGCTGTTCAAACCCGTGCCGACCGCTGTGCCGCCCAAGGCGAGTTCGTACAAACCTTTGAGCGCGTCGTTCAGACGGCCTAAGCCGTGATCGAGCTGGGAAACGTAGCCGGAAAACTCTTGTCCCAAAGTCAGCGGCGTCGCGTCCTGTAAGTGGGTGCGGCCGATTTTGACGATGGGGGCGAATTCTTTGGCTTTTTTGTCCAATGTATCGCGCAAGGCTTTTACCGCTGGAATAAGGTGGCGGTTGATTTCAATCGCAGCGGCGACGTGGATGGCGGTCGGGAACGCGTCATTGGTCGATTGCGCGTGGTTCACATGGTCATTGGGATGGACGGGCTGATACGCCGCCAAACCCGTACCGGCGATTTCGTTGGCGCGGTTTGCCAGCACTTCGTTCATGTTCATATTGGACTGCGTGCCGGAGCCGGTCTGCCACACTACCAATGGGAACTGCCCATCAAGCTTGCCGTTCAACACATCATCCGCCGCCTGCGTAATCAAATCCGCCTGTTCGGGCTTAATCCTGCCGAGGGAAACATTGGTGGCGGCTGCGGCTTTTTTCACCAGCGCCAAAGCGTAAATCAACGGCTGCGGCAGGGTTTCGCCGCCGATTTTGAAATTGTTGCGGCTGCGCTGGGTCTGCGCGCCCCAATAGGCTTCGGACGGGACTTCGACATTGCCCATGGTGTCGTGTTCGGTACGGGTGCTCATGCGTTTCTCCTTTTTAAATGTGAATAAGAGTGATTCGCAAATATTATAATGGAGATTGGTGGGATGAGAAAGCATCATGGCCGCGAGAATATAAAAATGCCGTCTGAAGCCCTAATTGGTTTCAGACGGCATTTGTTTAGGTGTGGGGTTACAGCACTGATTTCACCGTATCAACCACATTGTCCACGGTAAAGCCGAATTCTTTGAACAGCAGATCGGCAGGGGCGGATTCGCCGAAGCGGTTGATGCCGACGACTGCGCCGTTCAGACCGACGTATTTGTACCAGCCGTCGGCGTGTCCGGCTTCTACGGCAACGCGCGGCAGGCCTTTGGGCAGGACGGCGGCTTGATAGGCGGCGTCTTGGCGGTCGAATACGTTGGTGGACGGCATAGAAACGACGCGTACGGCGATGCTTTGCGCGGCGAGAGCTTTTTGCGCTTCCAAAGCCAGCTCGACTTCGGAACCGGTGGTAATGATGACGGCTTGGGCGTTGCCTTGGGCTTCGCTGATGACGTAGCCACCGCGTTTGATGTCGTTCAGTTGTTGCTCGCTGCGTGCTTGGAATTTCAGGTTTTGACGGCTGAAAATCAGGCAGGACGGGTGATCGGCGGCTTTGACGGCTTCTGCCCAAGCGACCAGAGATTCGGCGGTGTCGCACGGCCGCCATACGTCCATATTCGGAATCAGGCGCAGGGTGGCGGTTTGCTCGATGGGTTGATGGGTCGGGCCGTCTTCGCCCAAACCGATGGAATCGTGGGTGAACACAAATACAGGGTTGATTTTCATCAGTGCCGCCATACGCAGGGCGTTGCGTTCGTATTCGCTGAACATCAGGAAGGTCGCGCCAAAGGGTTTCACGCCGCCGTGTAATACCAAGCCGTTTATAATCGCGCCCATACCGAACTCGCGCACGCCGTAGTGGATGTAGTTGCCGCCTTTGTCGCGGGTAACGGAGACGCTGTTTGACCAGTCTGTCAGGTTGGATGGGGTCAGGTCGGCAGAACCGCCTACCAGTTCGGGCAGCTCTTTTGCCAAGATTTCGATGCTGTTTTGGCTGGCTTTGCGGGTGGCGACGGTTTCGGCTTTGGCGCACACTTCTTTCAATGCCGTCTGAACGTAGGTGTCGAAATTGTCCGGCAGCTTTTTATCCATACGGCGCACAAATTCTGCGGCTTCGGCAGGATATTTGGCTTGGTATTGCGCGAACAGTTCGTTCCAGTCGGCTTCCAGTTTCGCGCCTTGTTCTTTGGCATTCCACGCATCGTAAATTTCTTGCGGGATTTCAAAGGCGGGGTAAGTCCAGCCCAGATGTTTGCGCGTGGCTTCGATTTCGTCCGCGCCCAAAGGTGCGCCGTGGGTTTTGTGGCTGCCTTCTTTGTTGGCACTGCCTTTGCCGATTAAGGTTTTGCAGCAGATGATGGACGGTTTGCCGGTTTCGGCGCGTGCGGCTTCGATGGCCGTCTGAATGGCGGCGGTGTCGTGGCCGTTTACGTTGGGAACGACATGCCAGCCGTAGCTTTCAAAGCGTTGCGGGATGTTTTCGGTAAACCAGCCGTCCACTTTGCCGTCGATGGAAATATTGTTGTCATCATATAAAACAATCAGTTTGCCCAAGCCTAATGTGCCGGCGAGCGAACAGGCTTCGTGCGATACGCCTTCCATCAGGCAGCCGTCGCCCATAAAGACGTAGGTGTAATGATTGACGATGTTCAAACCGTCTTTATTAAATTCGGCGGCAAGGATTTTTTCCGCCAATGCCATGCCCACTGCGTTGGCAATGCCTTGCCCCAACGGGCCGGTCGTGGTTTCCACGCCGTCGGTGTAGCCGTATTCGGGGTGGCCGGGGGTTTTGCTGTGCAGCTGGCGGAAGTTTTTCAGGTCTTCAATGCTCAGGTTGTAGCCGGTCAGGTGCAGCAGGCTGTACAACAGCATGGACGCGTGGCCGTTGGAGAGGATGAAGCGGTCGCGGTTGTAGAATTTGGGGTTGGCGGGATTGTGATGCAGGAATTTCGTCCACAATACTTCTGCCATTTCCGCCATGCCCATAGGCGCGCCAGGGTGGCCAGAATTTGCTTTTTGAACGGCATCTGCGGAGAGGAAACGGATTGCGTTTGCCAGTTGAGACATTTTATATCTTCCTTGCTGGTGTTTTGGATAAGTGGATGGTCAGACGGCGTTGATTATCGCCCGATTCGTATATGCTTTCAAGAAAAGGAGGAGCGGGCGGTACGGCTGTGCCAGAAGGATATATGCTCCGGGTATCGGGATATCGGTTTCAGCTTGGATGTGAAAGGTGTTTCTATACTTTTGAAAACAAAGTGTTACAAATTATTTATTAAATAAATAGTGTTTGTTTATGATGGGGTATCGACGTTTTTTGCAGTCATTTGCCTATTTATTTCTTACCCGTTGTTTTTTAATTATATTCAAATAAGGAAGTTTTCAGCACATATAGTTTTGTCCGTGAAGGGGAGGTGCATTTGGGGCGGTATTGTTCGGATATTTATCTTTTTGCGTATCAATAAGTGCATAAAGTTGTACAATAGCAAGAGTGTATTTTGAGAAAAATATATTTTCTGGAAATATCAAAACGTAAAGACATCAAAAAAAGCAAAATGCCGTCTGAAAAGAAAACAGTAGCCACGACGGACAAACCATTAATCAAAAATCAAGGAACGTAGCATGACCACGGAAAATCAAGCCGGTAATCCGGAACCCGAGCACAGCCCGTCCGAAAAAACAAAAGCCGCACCGAAAGTGAAAAAAACGTTTGATCCGCGTGCCAGCGTGATTCAAATCCATCCCGAAGGCGAACGCATCCATCCGAAAAAAGCGGAAGGGCGGTTTGCCAAATTGCGTATCGCCGCCGTATTGGCGACGCAGTTTGTGTTTTATGTGATTCCGTGGTTCAACTGGAGCGGCAGGCAGGCTGTCGTTTTCAATATCCCCGAACGGCATTTCTTCATTTTCGGATTGTCGTTGGGGATGGGCGATTTGATTTACCTTGCTCTGCTGCTGATGATTTGCGCCTTCGGGCTGTTTTGGTGGACGACGATTGCAGGGCGACTGTGGTGCGGCTATTCCTGCCCGCAAACGGTTTACACCGAAATTATGCTGTGGATTGACAACCTGGTCGAAGGCGATAGAAACAAACGGCTGAAACTGGAAAAATCGCCGTGGAATTTCACCAAAATCCGCATCAAAGCCACCAAATACCTGCTGATTTTCCTTGTCTGCGCGTGGACGGGCATCACGTTTGCAGGCTGGTTTGTCCCCATCCGCCAGTTCGTTCCCGATTTATTCACCGGAGTAGCAGGCGGCGGCGCGATGTTTGCCGCAGCGTTTTACGGCTTTATGACCTTCTTCTTCGCCCACATCATGCGCGAAAAAGTATGCCTGCATATGTGCCCGTACGCACGTTTCCAAAGCGCGATGTTCGACAAGGACACGCTGATTGTTTCTTATGACGCGGAACGCGGCGAACCGCGCGGAGCCCGCAAGAAAACGGTCAACAAGGAAGAGGCGGGTTTGGGCGACTGCATCAACTGTGCGATGTGCGTCCAAGTCTGCCCCGTCGGCATCGACATCCGCAACGGACTGCAATACCAATGTATCGGCTGCGCCGCCTGTATCGACGCGTGCGATGAGATTATGGACAAAATGGGCTATCCGCGCGGATTAATCCGTTATACGACCGAAAGCGCGCTGGAACACGAATATGCCGAAAAAGACATTAAAAAACGGCTGCTCAGACCGCGCGTGGCAGGTTACGGCGCGGTGTTGGCAGTGGTTATCGCCGCCTTCCTAGTCGGTTTGTCCACGCGCAAAATGGTCGAAGTCGATATTTTAAAAGACCGTGGCGTAATGGTGCGCGAAAACGCCAAAGGCTGGCTGGAAAACGCATATAGCCTGCGCATCATCAACAACAGCGAAAAAGAACAGCTGATTACCGCAAGTGTCAAAGGATTTGACGAAATCGCCCTGACTGGGCTGCCTGAAGGCGGTATCAAGGTTGCCCCGCGCGAAACAGTAACCCTTCCCGTCCAAGTGTCTACCATTCCGGAATACGCGGACAAAGGCAGTCATCCTATCGAGTTTATCTTCCAATACCGAGAAAGCGGTGCATCAGACGGCAAGCCGGTTGTTTTGGAAGAAGACGCAACCTTTATCGGAGAATAACCGTGTCTCAAAACAATCCAATCAAGCCTTGGTACAAACACGTCTGGCCGTGGGTCTTGATGGCGGGACCGATTTTTGTCGTCATCGCCAGCGTCGCCATGTTTTTTGTCGCACAGCAGCATGCGACAGATTTGGTTACGGACGATTATTATAAGGACGGCAAGCATATCGACATCCAGCTTCATCGGGATGAAGAAGCCGTCAGACGGCATATCGGGGTGCAGGTCCTCATTTCCCCCGATATGAATGCGGCAAAGGTGTTCGTCAGCGGTGAATTTGACGGGAATCAACCGTTGAAGCTGCTGTTGATGCATCCGACTCGCAAGGCGGACGATCAAACCGTAAACCTTAAGCCTGTCGGTAGTGCGCAGAACGGCAGGGCGGAATATGAGGCAGTGTTCAAAACCCTTCCGCCGACCAACCACTGGTATGTGCGCGTTGAAGATGCGGCAGGCGTGTGGCGTGTCGAGAACAAATGGATTACCAGCCAGGGCAATGCGGTCGATTTGACCCCGATGGACAAACTTTTCAATAATGCCGGAAGCAAATAAAAAAGCCGTGTTTTTATTGCATTGGTTTGTTATATGCAATGTCGGGCAGGCATTGTTTGATTATTCGGCGTGATGGTCTGATTTATCGGACGAAAATAAATGTATCTCTTTTAACACCCATTCCGAAACGCAGCCTGAAAAATGCCGTCTGAAGGGCTTCAGACGGCATTTATGTTGTATGCCTGACACAATGCAGAAGGCATTTTGTTCACATAAAAACGTTTTTATTTCTCTCCGTTTTTTCGACACTATTCCGAAACGCAGCCTGAAAAATGCCGTCTGAAGGGCTTCAGACGGCATTTATGTTGTATGCCTGACACAATGCAGAAGGCGTTTTGTTCACGTAAAAACGTTTTTATTTCTCTCCGTTTTTTCGACACTATTCTGAAACGCAGCCTGAAAAATGCCGTCTGAAAGGCTTCAGACGGCATTTTGTTGCAAATCAAATCCTACCTGATGTCATCGTCCGAGCGTTGCAACAGGTTCGCTCCCCGTCAGCAGATATTGTATTGTCTCGCGGACGGTGCGGATGGCATTGCCGAAGGGAAGAGGGTCTTTACCTCTGAAGAACAGGCCTTTATCCACTTCTCCACGGAATGCGGCAGCAAGCTGGATATCAATACAGAATTGTCCGGCTTTGGAAAGCCCGTCGCGCAGGCCGCAACTGGTCAGGCAGTTTAAACCTTGGGTACAGCGGCGCGGGTCAGCTTTGGCGTTTGCCTGAAGTTTGCTTTCACGCTTGATGTAGCTGTCTAGGAATTTGGTGCGGACACCGCGCGCCGGCAAACCGGCAACAGACATAAATTCGACTACTTTTTCAGTTTCCGCACCGGCGAGCGTTTTTTTGAAGTTAAGGTGCGCGTCCCCTTCTTCGGTAACGGCAAAAGCCGTACCGATTTGAACAGCGGAGGCTCCCCAGTTCTTTAGGGCGGTTTTGACTTTTTCAAAGTTTGCCATGCCTCCCGCAAGAATAAGCGGGATTTTTTCGCTTTCCAGCCCCAAACTTTTGAAAACTTCAAACGTTTCCTCAATCACGCGTTTGAAGTCGAATTTGGCATCGTTTACGCCTTCAACGGTTGATGCACCCAAATGTCCGGCCGCGTGGGCAGGATGTTCGACCACAATCGCATCGGGCAATATGCCTTTTTTCATCCAACGTTTCAAGACGATATTAATACCGCGCGATTCGGATAGAATCGGCAGCAGGGCAACATCTTTATGATAGCCCTCGGTCATTTCCGGCAGGTCTAAAGGCAGACCGGCACCCATCACGACCGCATCCGCCCCTGATTCGCAAGCCTGGCGGACATACGCGGCGTGGTCTTTGACCGCCTTCATCACGTTGACCGCAATCAGCCCTTTTCCCTCTGAAGCACTCTTGGCTTTTTGGATTTCCCTGTCTAATGCGGTACAGTTCAAAGACGTATATTTCTCTTCACTCGGATTGATTTGGGATTCGGCGAGCAAGTCTTCGTGAAGGTGGCGTAAATCTACACTGGCAATCGTTCCGATACCGTTTTCACGTGCCACCGCGCTGGATAAACCCGATGCGGAAACACCGACCCCCATACCGCCCTGTACGATGGGGATAAGGGATTTTCCACGAATAATCAAAGGGTCAAAAATATTCTGCATCAGTTTCTCCGAGTATACGAATCAGTCAGGCTCATGAAAAATGGTTCTAACTGTTTTAGAACCATTGCTCAAATTTGGTATTATACTCTAAATATCGCGGCGGTAAACAAGAAAGCAGCCGGAGCTTCGGGCATATTCTGTTACGCCTGTTTCAATCGGGAGAGAAAATATTATAGTGGATTAAATTTAAATCAGGACAAGGCGACGAAGCCGCAGACAGTACAAATAGTACGGCAAGGCGAGGCAACGCCGTACTGGTTTAAAGTTAATCCACTATAAATTTGATGATGGCATAAAAGAGCCTAGTCAGTTGCTGTTAAAGGGGATTGTTAAGAAAAGTAATGCCACGTTGATGGGGTGCAATATATCAGGCGTTTCAATCGGGTAAAATGTTGGACGGACACCGCATTCGGTTATGGGATATCGGTTTGCACGGCAAAGGTTTGAATATGATTCGATTACGTCTGAGATTCTGATGAAGGGGGTAGGTAAAGATGATGATAAAATATACAAGTATAAAAGATATCGTTGAATATGGATTAGATGCTATTTCTGATAAGGAAAAAATAACAATGAACCTGAAAGACTTTCTATACATTAGACGAGTTTTA
The DNA here is from genome assembly GCF_943181435.1 of Neisseria sp. Marseille-Q6792. The sequence goes on along the minus strand of NZ_OW969598.1, from coordinate 718,539 downwards.
GAGGAATATATGCGTTATCTACATAATCCTGATCATTATCCCGATATAGAAGCAATTCAAAATTTTTTAGGTGATGCTTCTTCGGGAGGCGGATTTGAATGTTTAAGCACAGCTATTTATAACAAAGTATATAAAGTTGATTTGCCGGCGAAGATTGAGAAAATGATTGATGATGGTTTATTTGAACACCCTCTATATCCCAGTTACTATAAGAAAAATGAATAAGCAATAATTGGATAGTATTGAAATTGTAGAAAATATAAATTTATGTGGATACGTAAATTCGAAGTTGTAGGAAAGGATAAAAAGTGAAAATAGTGCTTGTTAAATTTTAACTATGGTAACGAGTTGCTGAGGCAATAAAAAATCCCCGAGGGATAATCTCGGGGATTTGGAATTTGGCACGCCCACGGGGAATCGAACCCCGGTTACCGCCGTGAAAGGGCGATGTCCTAACCGCTAGACGATGGGCGCATATTGTATTTTCTTACTGGCGCACCCGGAGCGATTCGAACGCCCGACCCTCTGGTTCGTAGCCAGATACTCTATCCAACTGAGCTACGGGTGCGCTGCAAGAAAGATTTGAATTTTAGGGTAATCATCGGATTCTGTCAATTGTTTTGTTGGATGAAATGCCTTAAAAGTGTAAAATATCGGTTTGTTGTTTGAATTTAAAGAGAATAAAATGATTGTTGCTTCTCGCTGGCCCTTGCTGGAAAAGGTATTTTTACGGTTTGGAATGCCTGTTGCCGTGGTTGATTTGGAATCGACGGGCGGCAATCTGTATGAAGACAGGGTAACCGAAGTGGCTTTGATCAAGTTTGAGCAGGGAAGGATGGTGAGGCATGAGTGGCTGGTTAATCCTCAAAAACCTATTCCGCAGTTTGTGGCGGGGCTGACGGGGATTTCAGACGGCATGGTTGCCGACGCACCTGTTTTTGCAGAGATTGCCGGCGAGTTGTTTTCGGTATTGAAGGGTTGTGTGTTGATTGCACATAACAGCCGTTTCGACTATACGTTTTTAAAGCATGAGTTTCATCGTGCGGGTATCGGATTTTCATCGCCTGCTTTGTGCAGTGTGCAGCTGTCCCGGTGTCTGTATCCGCAATTTTACAAGCACAGCCTGGACAGTATCATCGAAAGGTTGGGGATTGTTGTGGACGACAGGCATCGTGCGATGGCGGATGTATCGGCATTGTGTGATTATTTGGAATACAGTCTGTCGGAACATGGGGTTGAGGCATGGATCAGGCAGTGTTTCCGTTTGATGAATCCGAAACCGCTGCCTGCCGCGCTGCCCGAACGGTTGAGGGAACAGTTGTACGGTTTACCTGACGGTATGGGGGTGCTGGCTTGTTTCGACGGCGGAGGGAAAGTAAATTACATCGGTACGTTTGAACGGGTATATAGCGAGGTTTCGGCTTTATTGGATGCCGGAAAAGCCCCGTTTGATTGGTGCAATACGGAGGAAGTCCGTTTTTTTCCCGCATTGGGCAGCCTGCATGCATATAAGATTAAAGCAGAATTGGTCGGGCGTTATCATTCGGGTTGTTATGTATCTGCCAAAAACCTGCTTAAAACATTTACGACCGTCAGGTTTGAAAAAGGTTCAGACGGCATGTTGAATGCGAAAACAGCGGCTTTGAAAAACGGTGTGACGGATAATCCGCCTACCGGATTATTTGCCAATAAAAAGGCAGCGAGACGGGCTTTGTCGTCGTGGGCGGAAACATACGGATTGTGTCCTGCCGCAGCCGGTATTCTGTCGGACGGTTATACAGAGGATGAGCCTTGTCCCGTATATGTTTCGGGCCGATGCGATAAGGCGTGCGGCCGTTCTGACGAACAGGTTTTGGCGTTTGCACACAAGTTGCCTGTTTTGGATTGGGGAAAAATGCATGAGGTGGAAATTACCGAAACCGATCCTTTAACGGGGAAAACGGTCGTTCTGCACGGAATGGGCGGCGCATTGGAAATGGATGACGGGCTTTGGTATTTCGATAAAGATTTGCCGGATGTGTTTAAGGCAAAGTTTAAAACGGACAGGAAAAATATTAAGGAAATCGGTTAAATCGATACCGGTTGGTGAAAGCCGGTAAGTATGTAAACAGCCGTTCGTATTGATTGCCTAATCGGTTTGGGTTGGAATGTGTTGCCGTTTACAGGTAATGTGTCCGAAGATGCCGTCTGAATTTTTTCAGACGGCATTTTTGCCGACGCGGTTTTCGTGCCGTGTCGGTTTGCCCGTCCATCCGAAGGCATCGGACAAGCAGGGTGGTTTTTAGAAGCCGTTTTCCATCATGATTTGACCGGGAATGCGGTTACGGTGCATGGCGTAACCCATGTCAAGCAGCGTTTGGAAGGTGTCTTTGACCATTTCCGGGTTACCGCAAATCATAAACCGTGTGGATTCCGGGGTGAACTTGGTATGCAGTGCCTGTTCGATGCTGCCGTTTTTTAAGAGTTCGGGAATGCGTTTGCCGCCCAATCCGTCGGAATTGGCGGCACGGGTGGTAACAGGGACGAAACGGAACGAGTGTCCGTATTCGCCTACCAGGGGATGTTCGGACAATGCGGCGAGCCGGTCGTTGAAAATCAATTCTTCGGGAAAAGATACGGAATGTATCAGGTTGACGGTATCGAAACGCTGCCGGATTTCGGGTTGTTCGAGAATGGAAAGGAAGGGGGCGATGCCGGAGCCGGTGCAGAGCATTACCAAATCCTTGCCGTCGGGGAAGCGTTCGGGCAGGAGGAAGCCGGTGGCATTTTTATCGAGCAGGATGGTGTCGCCCTGTTGCATTTGTGCGAAACGGGCCGACATGGGGCCGTCCTGGATGAGTACGGCAAAATATTCGAGCGTGTCGGCATATTCTGCGGAAACGATGGAATAGGCACGCCAAATGAAACCTTCTCCTTCGTAGAAACCGAGTCGGGAGAACTGTCCGGCTTTAAAACGGTAGGATTCGGGACGGCTGATGGCGAAAGTGATGAGTTTCGGCGTGTGGTGTTTGACCCACAAAATCTTTTCTTCAGTGAATTTTGCTTCGGGCGAGGCTGCCATGTTGTTGTCCTTGAGTGTGTTTGTCGGGATTATAGCCAATTTGGGTGTTTTTTTCCGCATTGACGGTCTATATTTAAATTCGGATATTTTTCAATACAATATTATCGTTTTTTGAAATAAACGGTAAGGAGCAGTTTGTTTTTTGTCAAAATGGGAATACAATCCTATCTATAAATTTAATTAAGAATTACTTTTTTTCAATTAATATAAAAAATCAAAACAGTTGTGAGGGCCTTTGGACGATTTGCACACTTGCATATTACAGAGGTCTCTATGAATCAAAATCATTTTTCACTTAAAATTCTGACCGTTATGCTGTTATCGGCTTACGGTGGTTCTTTTGCAGACGGTGTTGTGCCTGTTTCAGACGGCAATACCGTCAGTCTGGATACGGTCAATGTACGCGGCTCTCATGCTTTGTCGGGCAAGACCGAAAAGACCCGTTCTTATACGATAGATCGGATGTCCACCGCCACAGGTATGAGGATTGCGGGCAAGGATACGCCGCAGTCGGTCAGCGTCATCACGCGCAGCCGCCTTGACGATAAGGCGGTGCATACGCTTGAAGAGGCAATGAAAAACACGACGGGTGTCAACGTTGTGCGCGATTCAGGCTTGCAGACGCGGTTTTTGTCACGCGGTTTCTATATTGATCAGATTGGTGAAGACGGTATTACCGTCAATGTTGCAGGTCGTTCAGGATATACGGCGAAAATCGACGTGTCTCCGAGTACCGATTTGGCGGTTTATGACCATATTGAAGTTGTACGGGGTGCAACAGGGTTGACCCAATCCAATTCAGAGCCGGGCGGAACCGTCAATTTGATCCGTAAGCGGCCTACCGCTTCTTTCAAACATACCGGAGAGCTGACCGCCGACCATCGCGGCAGCAGGCGTGCAGTGTTGGATGTTTCAGGCAGCCTGAATAAGGCGAATACCTTACGCGGAAGGTTGGTGGGTGCGGAAGAGTATAAAAAATCGTTTAAAGACCGCGTTTGGGGCAGGAAACATATGGTTTACGGCATTGCCGAAGCCGATGCGGGCGACAGCAGTGTGCTTACTTTGGGCGGTATGTATCAGAAGAGTAGGGAGGTTCCTGATTTTTCGGGCATTATTTTGCCCTGTGAAAATCAGAAAACTGCCCCGTTCAGTTCAACGCCTGCCTGCAACCGGCCTTTGCAACTGCCGCGCAACACTTATTTGGGGGAGGATTGGTCGCGGTTGCGTGCCGACAAATACAACCTTTTCTCAGGTTTCAAACATGTGTTTGACAACGGTTGGCAGCTCAATGCCGAAGTGTCTTATACCAAGAATGAATCCGATGCGAAGGTGGGGCAGTTTTTTCTGAAAAACGAACATGCGGCAGGTTTGTCGGGTGAGGATGCGGTAGGCTTTTTGACCGAAAAAAACGAAGTCATCCCGTTCGAGCCGAAAGATAAGGCATTGGAGAAACTGAAAGCATATCGTGACGAAACTGCCAAGGAATACCGGGAGCGCAAAGCCGATTTTGTTAAAAACCATTTCGATAATACCGCTTTCGAACAGTACCGCAGCCGCCGTACCGCAGAACGCAAAGCCGGTTTTGACAAGTGTATGAGTGACCCTGACGCGCTGGACTTTATCTGTCAAGGTTCTTGGGGTGATCCGGGCGTTGATGCCGATAAGTCGGAATTTGTCGATAAAGCCCTTGCGAAGGAGGGCATCTTTAATAATGCGGCGCAACGTTTCCCAAACAGCCTGTATGACTCTTCCTTTAATCGTAAGGCTACCGCCAACCGACGATACAGTTATATGCCGTTGCGGCATACCAAAGACGACCGCCAATGGGGAATCAAACTTGACCTGACCGGCACATACGGGCTCTTCGGGCGGGAACACGATTTCTTTGTCGGCTATGCCTACGGCAATGAAAAGATACGTTCCGAATATCTGGAAATCTACGAACGCCGCCACAGAGTACGTCCGAATACGGGGGCAACGCACGGCGTGTATGCGGGAAGTTGTGAGGAAGAACCGGACGGCGATTTGTCTTCTCCTTTGGTCAGGGGGCATAAAGAACCCGATTGGAAGGCGTACGATGAAAAAGGCAACCGTACCGTTTATGCCGAAGAATGCAGGAACGCCAAGAAAATAAAAACCGAGCCCAAGCTCGATGCCGAAGGCAAACAGGTGTATTACTATGACGAATACAGCGGCAGCCGGACGCCGGTATATGTCGATGTATATGAACTGGATGAAAAAGGCAATAAGATTCAGGAGACCAATCCCGACGGCACGCCTGCCTTTAGCGGTTTTTCCGGTACGGTGCCGGTTTGGAAAACCGTCAAAGTGGCCGACGATCATGTTCCTGCGCTGTATAACTACGCCAAATACCTCAACACCAACAAAACCCATTCGCTGACTGCCAGCACGCGTTTCAACGTAACCGGCCGACTGCACCTTTTGGGCGGGCTGCACTACACGCGCTATGAGACCTCGCAAACCAAAGATATGCCTGTCCGCTATGGGCAGCCGGCAAGCGATTTTCAGACGGCATCAAGCATTAAGGCGGATCAGGACCATTACACGGCTAAGATGCAAGGTCATAAATTGACGCCCTATGCAGGCATTACCTATGATTTGACACCGCAACAGAGTATTTACGGAAGTTATACCAAAATCTTCAAACAGCAGGATAATGTCGATGTCAGCTCCAAAACCGTTTTGCCGCCTTTGGTCGGCACAAACTATGAAGTAGGCTGGAAAGGCGCGTTCTTGCAAGGACGGCTGAATGCTTCGTTCGCATTGTTTTACCTCGAACAGAAAAACCGCACGGTCGTCGATTTCGGTTATGTTCCCGGAGCAGGCGGCAAGCAGGGGTCGTTCCAAACCGTTGCCAAACCGATAGGCAAAGTGGTTAGCAGGGGTGCGGAATTCGAGTTGTCGGGCGAGTTGAACGAAGATTGGAAAGTCTTTGCGGGCTACACCTACAACAAGAGCCGCTACAAAAACGCCGCCGAAGTTAATGCCGAACGCCTTGCCAAAAATTCCAGTGCAGACCCGTACAACTTCAGCAATTTCACACCCGTGCACATATTCCGTTTTGGAACGAGCTTCCATATACCGAATACGGGGCTGACCGTCGGCGGCGGCGTGTCCGCACAAAGCGGCACAAGCAGCCTGTACAACATCAGGCAGGGCGGCTACGGGCTGATAGACGGTTTCGTCCGTTACGAATTGGGCAAACACGCCAAATTGAGCCTCATCGGTACGAACTTAAACGGACGCACTTATTTTGAGAACAACTACAACCGTACGCGCGGCGCAAACAACTTCTATGGAGAACCGCGCACTGTCAGCATGAAACTGGATTGGCAGTTTTAATTGAAAACCGTAGTTTTGCGGATGCCGTCTGAAACAGGGTATGTTTCAGACGGCATTTTTATGGAGGCAGGCCTATCGGGGCGTATATTTGGAATTTGCCCGATGCCGGCAGTAGAATATCCCTTTTATCCTCAGAAGAGCCGATGTCTTCACGCAAAATTATCCACATCGACATGGACGCATTCTACGCATCGGTAGAGCTGCGCGAACAGCCGCATTTGAAAGGGCGGCCGGTGGTCGTCGCGTGGGAGGGCGCGCGTTCGGTGATTTGCGCCGCATCGTATGAGGCACGGCAGTTCGGGCTGCATTCCGCGATGTCGGTGGCAACGGCGAAAAGGCTGTGTCCGCAAGCGGTGTATGTGCCGCCGCATTTCGACTTGTACCGTCAGGTTTCCGCGCAGATTCACGCCGTATTCAGGCGTTATACCGATTTAATCGAACCCCTGTCGCTGGACGAAGCCTATCTTGACGTTACCCGTAATTTCAAAAACATCCCTTACGCCAGCGAAGTTGCCAAAGAAATCCGTGCCGCCATTTTTGCGGAAACGGGTTTGACCGCATCCGCGGGCATCGCGCCGAACAAATTTCTGGCGAAAATCGCGTCGGACTGGCGCAAGCCGAACGGGCAGTTTGTGTTGCCGCCGCACAAAGTCATGGCATTTTTGGAAACCCTGCCTTTGGGCAAAATCCCCGGAGTGGGCAAGGTAACGCTGAAAAAAATGCAGTCGCTGGGTATGCAGACGGCGGGTGATTTGCGCCGTTTCGAGCGCGGCGAGCTCTTAAACCATTTCGGACGCTACGGCTACCGCCTCTATGATTTGGCGCGCGGTACGGACGAACGCCCCGTCAAAGCCGAACGCGAACGTCTCCAAATCTCCACAGAAATCACCCTGCCCGAAGACCTGCCGCTTGAGCAGGCTGCCGGACACTTGCCCCATCTTGCCGAAGACTTGTGGCGGCAAATCACGCGTAAAAACGTCGAAGCCCAAAGTGTAACGCTCAAGCTGAAGACCTACGATTTCCGCATCATCACGCGCACGCTGACTTATTCCTCCGTATTGCCCGACTGCGCAGCTCTGCTGCAGGCTGCGCAAATGTTGATGGCGCGCGTCCCGCCGCAGACGGAAGACGCGTTCCGCCTCATCGGTATCGGCGTGGGACATCTTGTGCCGAAAAACCAGCAGCAGGGCTTGTGGGCGTAAACCGATTTACCACGCCGTCCAAAAAACATGCCGTCTGAACGGTTTTCAGACGGCATGGCTGCTTTATAGTGGATTAACAAAAATCAGGACAAGGCAACGAAGCCGCAGACAGTACAAATAGTACGGAACCGATTCACTTGGTGCTTCAGCACCTTAGAGAATCGTTCTCTTTGAGCTAAGGCGAGGCAACGCCGTACTGGTTTTTGTTAATCCACTATACTTAGTATTTTTTTATATCTATCTTTTAGATATTCACTTTTTGTTTCACTATATTTCAAACTGAAGTATTGAATCAATTCTGACTTATACATCATAGGTACAAAGTAAATGTATTCTTCGACCAAGTTAGTAAAGTATTCCGCAGAAGTCTTTTTAGGAGAGAGTTTAGGTATACTCATAAAATAGGCCCATTTATTCGGGAATTCCTCAAACATTTTCATCTTAGGGAGATGAAATGCTACAAAAAGAGCTACTCCCTTTCTTTGAATATTCGCTAACATAAGGCGATATATTTCCTCACTCTCAGGAAGCTTATACCTCCACATCATCATTCCAAGAGCAGATACTATACAGCGATTGATTTTACTGTTTTCCGCATACTTATTTGCTATTTGCACCAAAACACCCGCAAATTGAACATCTCTAAAAAGCTCCGTATAATAAGAAGACATTTCTTGCCTAGGCTGTTTCTCAAAATCAACAAGAAGCTTTTCGATCTCTTCGCTTGTTTGAGTTTCCCAATTCTCAATATGATGCTTCAGTTCGATTATTTTATTAACTCGAAGTTTAGTTTTGCTGTTCATAATTTCTAGTGAGTATTATTTATCAAGTGAGTATTATTTATCATATGTCCTTTGGAATCAACTTCTGCTGTTTTTCCCTGACTCATTTTTAACTCAATGTCATCTTTAGATATAAAAGTTCTTCCATCTTTGACATTGTTGGGGTCATATGAATGATAGAAGCCACCATCATTTCTTCTCTTATTCATCTGACTCTTATTCAGTTGATTGTGATACAAAGAAGACTCCTCCATATCTCGAGCTGCAAATTGTCTCCGGCTTCGTTTCCCTGTCTTGGTTTAATCCGACGGATTGCCTTTTTTCATGCCGTCGAGCCTTCCGATTATATCGGCAAGGTTGCGCCTGCCTTCTTCCTTGCTGACAATCGGCTCGCCGCCTTTGCGCCCCAGGATTTTCAAATCTTCCTGCGGCATTTCGTCTATGAATCGGCTGGGTTCGGGGAACTGCCATGTGCCTTGTTTTTTGCGTTTGAGGCAGTGGGTCAGTGTGAGTTGGCGTTTGGCGCGGGTGATGCCGACGTACATCAGGCGGCGTTCTTCTTCGACGTTGCCTTCTTCGATGCTGTCGTTGTGCGGCAAAACACCTTCTTCGCAACCGATAAGGAAAACATACGGATACTCCAAACCTTTGGCGGCGTGTAGCGTGGATAGCGAGACGGCATCGGTTTCTTCTTCGTCTTTTCCTTCCAAAAGCGTCATCAAGGCGACGGTTTGGGCGAGTTCGATGATGTTTTTGCCGTCTTCCCCGCCTTTTCGCGCAAACCATGATACCAAATCGCCGACGTTGCGCCATTTGATTTCGCCAGCTTTGCCTTCTTCGTTTTGCATCAAATGGTTTTCATAGTCGATTTCTTCGAGCAGGTTGTTGATGAACTCGCCAGCTTCGCCTGTTTCGGCTTTGGCGCGGTAGCTGCCGAACATATCCATAAAGGCTTGCAGGTGTTGGCGGTTGGTATTGTTCAGCGTGGCAAGGGCTTCTTCGTTTTGCGCGGCTTCATACAGGCTGCATTCGTGTTCGTGCGCGTAAGTGTTGAGCTTGCCCAGCGTTACATCTCCGATGCCGCGTTTGGGCGTGGTAACGGCACGCAGAAAGGCGGGATCATCGTTGGGGTTGGCAAGCAGCCGCACATAAGACAACACGTCTTTGATTTCGGCTTTGTCGAAAAAGCTTTGTCCGCCGGAGAGCCGGTAGGGGATGCGCGCGCCGCGCAATGCTTCCTCGAAAATCCTCGCCTGATGCTTTCCGCGGTATAACACGGCGAAATCGGCATATTGGGTTTTGTCGCCGCCGATGAGTTTTTGTTTGACGATTTGGCTGACAACCCAGTCGGCTTCGTGCTGCTCGTTTTGGCAGGCAACGACTTTAACCGGCTCGCCTTCGCCCAATTGCGACCAAAGTTTTTTGGTAAACAGCTTGGGGTTGTTTTCGATGACTTTGTTGGCGATTTTGAGAATCCGCGCGGTGGAGCGGTAGTTTTGTTCTAGTTTGATGACCTTCATCTGCGGATAGTTTTCCTGCATTTTGCGCAGGTTTTCCATGTTTGCGCCGCGCCATGCGTAGATGGACTGGTCGTCGTCGCCGACGGCGGTAAACATCCCTTCCGCGCCGGTCAGAAGTTTCATCAACGTAAATTGGCAGGTATTCGTATCTTGGCATTCGTCAACCAACAGATAACGCAGCCGCCGCTGCCATTTGTTGCGCACTTCGCTGTTTTGCTGCAACAGCACGGCAGGCAGGCGGATTAAGTCGTCGAAATCCACAGCCTGATAGCTTTGCAGGGTTTCCTGATAGCTCGAATACACGCGTGCGGTTTGTTGTTCCCACGCATTAGAGGCCGTCTGAACGACATCTTCAGGCGTTTTTAAATCGTTTTTCCACAGGGAAATCTGGTGCTGCGCTTTGAATATGGCTTCTTTGCCCGTACCGCCTAAGAGTTCGCCGATGATTTTGGCACTGTCGGTGGAATCGAGAATGGAAAAGTTTTTTTTGTAACCGATATGGTTCGCCTCTTCGCGCAGAATCTTCATGCCCAAAGAGTGGAACGTGCAAATCGTCAGCCCGCGCGTTTGCGATTTGGGCAGCATTTTGGCGATGCGCTCCTGCATTTCCTCAGCGGCTTTGTTGGTAAAGGTAATCGCGGCAACGGTATGCGGCAGATAGCCAACATTGACAATCAAATGCTTGATTTTTTGAGTAATCACGCCGGTTTTTCCGCTGCCCGCGCCTGCAAGGACGAGCAGGGGGCCGCCGAGGTAACGGACGGCTTCGAGCTGTTGGGGATTGAGTTTCATCATGTTTTGATGCCGTCTGAAATCAGTCCGCGCCGCTTTCGAGGCAGTCGAGTGCCGCACGGAGGGCGGATACGCCGATTTGCCCCGGCGCGGAGTTTTGCGTTCCCGAACCGAACGTGATGCTTGAGCCGAACACTTGTCCGGCAAGCCGGCTGACCGCACCCGTCTGCCCCATAGACATCGTAACAACCGGTTTGGCGACAAGCTGTTTCGCTTTGAGCGTGGCAGAAAGCAAAGTCAGCACATCTTCCGCGCTTTGCGGCATCACTGCAATTTTGCAGATGTCCGCGCCGCAGTCCTCCATCTGTTTCAGACGGCATACGATTTCTTCCTGCGGCGGCGTGCGGTGAAACTCATGATTGCAGAGCAGGGCGGCGATGCCGTTTTTTTGAGCATTTGCCACGGCGCGCCGGACGGCGGTTTCGCCGGAAAACAGCTCGATATCGATGATGTGGGGCAGGTGGCTTTCGATCAGCGCGTCGAGCAGTTCAAAATAATAATCGTCCGAACACGGGAACGCGCCGCCTTCGCCATGCCGTCTGAACGTAAACAGCAGCGGCTTGTCGGGCAGCGCGTCGCGGACGGTCTGCGTGTGGCGCAATACTTCGCCGATGCTGCCCGCGCATTCCAAAAAGTCGGCGCGCAATTCGACGATGTCGAAGGGCAGGTTTTTGATTTCGGTCAGTACGGCTGCAAGTTCGGCAGCAGTGCGGGCAACCAGGGGTACGGCGATTTTGGTGCGCCCGCTTCCGATAACGGTATTTTTGACGGTAAGGCTGGTGTGCATGGCAGTTCAGGCGGCTGGCGGGAAAAGTAAGGGCGTCATTATAGCAAAGGAGGGGGGCAATGTTTCAGACGGCATTCGGTCTGAAGCGGATGGTAGCCCCAAAAAGGCAAACATGCGATAATGACTGACCGATTCATATTCCGCGCCGCAGCCCGTGCTGTGCCGCATATTACATACCGCATTTGTTCCGGAGGAACCCCCATGTCAGACGACAAAAGCAAAGCCCTTGCCGCCGCCTTGGCGCAAATCGAAAAAAGTTTCGGCAAAGGCTCCATCATGAAAATGGACGGCAGCCAGCAGGAAGAAAATCTCGAAGTCATTTCCACCGGTTCATTGGGTTTGGACTTGGCACTCGGTGTCGGCGGCCTGCCGCGCGGCCGTATCGTCGAAATCTTCGGTCCGGAGTCGTCCGGTAAAACCACCCTCTGCCTTGAGGCGGTCGCACAGTGTCAAAAAGACGGCGGCGTGTGTGCCTTTATTGATGCGGAACATGCCTTCGACCCCGTTTACGCGCGCAAGCTCGGCGTTAAAGTAGAAGAGCTCTACCTTTCCCAGCCCGATACCGGCGAACAGGCTTTGGAAATCTGCGATACGCTTGTACGATCCGGCGGTGTGGATATGGTGGTCGTCGACTCTGTCGCCGCCCTCGTCCCCAAAGCCGAAATCGAAGGCGACATGGGCGACAGCCACGTCGGACTTCATGCGCGGCTGATGAGTCAGGCTTTGCGCAAACTGACCGGACACATCAAAAAAACCAATACCCTGGTTGTATTCATCAACCAAATCCGCATGAAGATCGGCGTGATGTTCGGCAGCCCCGAAACCACCACCGGCGGCAACGCGCTCAAATTCTATTCTTCCGTCCGCCTCGATATCCGCCGTGCGGGTCAGATTAAAAAAGGCGAGGAAGTCATCGGTAACGAAACCCGTGTCAAAGTTATCAAAAATAAAGTCGCCCCCCCGTTCCGTCAGGCAGAATTCGACATTTTGTACGGCGAAGGCGTAAGTTGGGAAGGCGAGTTGATTGATATAGGCGTGAAGAACGACATCATCAACAAGTCCGGAGCCTGGTACAGCTATAACGGTGCGAAAATCGGTCAGGGCAAAGACAACGTCCGTGTTTGGTTGAAGGAAAATCCTGAGGTTGCCGATGAAATCGATGCGAAAATCCGTGCATTGAACGGCGTGGAAATGCACATCACCGAAGGAAAACTGGACGAAACCGACGGCGAGCGTCCCGAAGAATAAAATTTGAAATCCCGATAAACGGTACTTCTGTTGCGAAGTACCGTTTTTTTGTGCTGCCTGCCGGTTTGGTTTATTTTGTCCGGATTCGGTCGGCATTGGTTTTCAGACCGGACGGCGTTTGAATATGCGGGGCGGTATCGGCATTGTTTGATATGGAATCCCGATTAATATCGTTTCCGTTCGGCAGAGCGCGTTGCCAGCCAGCAGACGGATGAACCGAGGCAGACCATTGCCGCGCCTTGCCAAAACTCGACGGGAAGGGGCGTTTGCAGTAGGAAGGATGAAATGCAGGCAGAAAAAATCGGGATGAAATAGGATGCGCCGGCAAGAACGGTCATGTTGCCGCGCGAAATGCCGATGTTCCAAACGGCATAACCCAAACCCAGACAGGATGCGGCGGCGGTTGTATAGAGCAGCGATGCGGTATCGAAATTCAGGCTGCCTGTGCCGTCTGAAAAGTATTTTGCCCACAAGATGCAGGAAACGAGCAGGAAAAAGAAGCCGACAGCATTGCCCTGTGCTTTGACGCGTGCGGTCAGTGTGCAGTATGCCGCCCAGAACAGCGCGTCCGAAAGCGCCATGATGTAGCTTGTCGGATTGGTGCGTATGTTGGCTATCATTCCAGAGACGGAAAATCCACCTTCTCCGCCCAATACGACTGCGATACCAGCGAAAGACAGGATAAAGCCTAAGGCAATCCACCATTTCGCAGGCTGCCTGTTGAATAAGACGGCGCCGATAATGGTAAAGGTCGGCCATAAGTAGTTGACCATGCCGACTTCGACGGTTTGACGCGCGTTTCGGGCGTAACCGACGGACAGTGACAGGCACAGTTCGCATCCGACGAAGAAAAGGCTTGCCCAAAACAGGTAGCTCTTGCTGAAGTGGCTCAGATTCGGCCTGCCGAAAATGATAAAAATCAATACGGCCGCCATGCTGTACATCATCGCTGCACCGCCGACCGCGCCCATATGCAGGCTGACGGTGCGGATGAGTCCGATGACCGAACTCCAAAAGGCTACGGCAAACAGCCCGACGGCGGTCGCCTGTTTGGGTGTGAGGTTTTGTTGTAATCTGGAAAGCATGGTGCTTAAAGGAAAATTTTGTTTAATATATCAACAGTATCCGCACGCGTATTCTCTATCAAACGGAAAATGCCGTCTGAACAAGGTTTCAGACGGCATTTATATTTTGGGGCTGTACTAGATTAGCAGATATGTTATCCTCAAAGTATGAAGATAACACACTGCAAATTAAAGAAAAAAGTACAAAAAGAACTGCTCCGTTTTTTTGTGCTGGAAGTTACCGCCCGTTCTGCCGCCGATATTTTGGGTATCCATCCCAATTCGGCACACCGTCTCGGCAGCTAAAAATCCTACGGGATTGGTGTGGAATTTAGGGCTAATCTAGTACAGCCCCTTATATTATTGATGCCGTCTGAAAGGGGCTTTATCCGTTCAGGCATACGGGCGCGAAGCGGAGGATGGTGTCGCGCAGGACGATGAGTTTGCCGTGAAAGAAATGCGTGGAACCGGCGATGGTAATGACGGGCAAATCTTGCGGTTCGGCCCATTTCAGGGCTTTTTCGATTTCGACGACTTCGTCTTCCGCGCCGTGTATCATCAGCGTTTTGGCAACATCGGGAACGGCGGACGGCTCGGGGCGGTCGGTATAGTGGCAGACTGCCGCACCGATGAGCAGTAACAGGTCGGGTATGCGCTCTTGTGCGGCAAATGTGGCGACATAACCGCCGAAGGAGAAGCCGGATAAGGCAAATTCGGGGGCTTCGGGATGTTGGGCACGGGCATAATCGATGACGGCGAGGCAGTCTTGCGTTTCGCCGCGTCCGTAATCGTGTGTGCCTTCGCTGTTGCCTACGCCGCGAAGGTTGGGAAGGTAGCAGTGGAAGCCGAGTTTGCTTAAGGCTTTGGCGGCGGTTTGGATGACTTTGTTGGTGTTTGTTCCGCCCTGGAGGGGGTTGGGATGATTGATGACGGCAACACCGCGTGCCGGTACTTGTTCGGACGGGATATGGATGGTTTCTAAAATGCCGGCAGGACCGGATATGTGTATGGTTTCGGGTTTCAGCATAATGAGTTCCTCTTGATTTTCCGCATGTTCCGATGCGGCCGTGAAGATAGTTGCTTAAAGGTAGAAATGCTTGCCGTTGTTGGGGTTGGATGCTTTCAGGTCGGCGAGCATGCGGTGGAAGTTCAATCCGTATGCGTTGCTCAGTTTGTCGGCACGTTTTTTGAGTTTGTCTATGTTTTGCTCTTTGGGGCTGCTTTGGAAGGCCATTACCGCGACATTGCCGTGACTTTCGGCAGGAAGTTCCAATACGCGCCCTTCAAAAACGCTCAACAACCGTTCGATGAAGCGTTGATAGCGTTTGTCGCCGCTCCACCAGTTGGTCACGAATATGCCGTCTGAAGAAAGCGCGTTGCGGCAGTCTCGGAAAAACGGTTCTTCAACCAGCGCATCGATGATTTGTTCGCCGTCGAACCCGTCCACCAAAATCACATCGGTGTTGTGGCGGAAGACTTTGATGTACTCTGCACCGTCTGCTTCAATAATTTCAAATTTCTCGCCCTCGAAAGGCAACTCAAACAGGTTACGGGCAATGGCGATAACCTGCGGGTTGATATCTACGGCAGTTTGACGTGTATCAGGCAGGTAGGTATCTATCCAGCGTGCAAACGAGCCGCCGCCCAAGCCGATTTGGGTGATATGTTGCGGCAGGCGTTCCGCAAACAGCAGCCAGCCCATCATCGCGCGGCTGTAAGAGAGCACCAGCTCGGACGGGTGGTCGAGGTTCATTGAGCTTTGAACGGTGTCGCTGCCCAAGTGAAGCGAACGGATATTGCCTTCTTCGGAAATGCCGACTTCGGGGAAGCTGGATTTTGCAGGACGCAGGCGGCGGTAGGGATGTCTTGCCATCGGTGTGAGCAGTCAGTTTGAAAGGCAGCTATTTTATCAGAATGCCGATGCTTGTCCTGTTTCAAATTAATTTTGTTTTAAATAAGATACTTAGTGTATTTTTATGAGGGGGTCGAACAAATTCCTTGCCAAAGTGTGAAGTTGCCTGCATAATTCGCCTTCTTTGCCGGTATAGCTCAGTTGGTAGAGCACCTGACTTGTAATCAGGGGGTCCCGAGTTCGACTCTTGGTGCCGGCACCATTTCTGCTGATGGTGTTGCAAAACATTTCAGTAAGCCGGTATAGCTCAGTTGGTAGAGCACCTGACTTGTAATCAGGGGGTCCCGAGTTCGACTCTTGGTGCCGGCACCAGATTTGACAGCCCGATTGTGTAAAACAGTCGGGCTGTTTTGCATTTGCGGCACGGTCGGTGGCAGGGCTGCGGGCATTTCACTATAATAGCCCGTTTCAAACTGAAAAGGCCGTCTGAAAAGGGCGGGGTAACAATATCTGATGATTACTGTGAACACACTGCAAAAAATGAAGGCGGCAGGTGAGAAAATCGCGATGCTGACCGCTTACGAATCCAGTTTTGCCGCACTGATGGACGATGCTGGCGTGGAAATGCTGCTGGTCGGCGACTCTTTGGGTATGGCGGTTCAAGGGCGGCAGTCGACGCTGCCGGTCAGCCTGCGCGATATGTGCTATCACACTGAATGTGTAGCACGCGGTGCAAAAAATGCGATGATTGTCAGTGATTTGCCGTTTGGTGCATATCAGCAAAGTAAGGAGCAGGCGTTTGCCGCCGCTGCCGAACTGATGGCGGCAGGAGCGCATATGGTCAAACTCGAAGGCGGCGTGTGGATGGCGGAAACGACTGAATTTCTGCAAATGCGCGGTATTCCGGTTTGCGCGCATATCGGTCTGACCCCGCAATCCGTGTTTGCCTTCGGCGGATATAAAGTTCAGGGGCGCGGTGGCAAGGCGCAGGCGTTGCTTAACGATGCCAAGGCGCATGATGATGCGGGGGCGGCGGTCGTGTTGATGGAGTGTGTTCCTGCGGAACTGGCAAAAAAGGTAACTGAATCCGTTTCTTGTCCGACCATCGGCATCGGCGCGGGCGCGGATTGCGACGGGCAGGTTTTGGTGATGCACGATATGCTGGGCATTTTCCCGGGTAAGACGGCGAAATTCGTCAAAAACTTTATGCATGGGCAAAGCAGCATTCAGGCGGCGGTTCGGGCGTATGTTGCCGAAGTCAAAGCCAAAACCTTCCCTGCTGCGGAACATATCTTTACAGGCTGAACGGTTTACATGCAGCATGCCGTCTGAAAGCCGTTTCAGACGGCATTTTGTTTTGCCGTGCGCGGCGCGTATAATCGGCGCGTTTTGTCGGGCAGGAAGCCCGAAGGATAAGGATTACCGTTATGCAAATCATACATACTATTCAAGAACTGCGCGCGTGGCGTAAAAATGCGGGAAAGGTGGCATTTGTGCCGACCATGGGCAATCTGCATGAAGGACATCTTGCCCTCGTTCGCGAAGCCAAAAAACGCGCCGACAACGTTGTTGTCAGCATATTCGTCAACCGCCTGCAATTCGGTCAGGGCGAAGATTTCGACAAATATCCGCGTACTTTGCAACAGGATGCGGACAAACTTGCCGCCGAAGGCATTGCCGTTGTTTTCGCGCCGGACGAGAAAGAACTCTATCCGAACGTGGAACAGCGTTACAACGTCGAACCGCCCAATCTGCAAAATGAGTTGTGCGGCAAGTTCCGTCCGGGACATTTCCGCGGGGTGGCAACGGTAGTGTCCAAGCTGTTCAATATTGTCGCGCCGGATGTTGCCTGTTTCGGCAAAAAAGATTACCAGCAGCTTGCCGTGATTAAAGGTTTTGTCGAAGATTTGAATTTCGACATCGAAATTGTCCCCGTCGATACGGGGCGGGCGGCGGACGGTTTGGCACTCTCCAGCCGCAACCAGTACTTGAGCGTTGAGGAACGCGCCGAAGCACCGCGCTTGTACCGCGAGCTGCAGGCGGTTGCCGAATCGCTGAAGCAGGGCAGTTTGGATTATGCAGGTTTGGAAAAACGGGCCGTCCAATCTCTGACGGAACACGGCTGGACGGTCGATTATGTCGAAATCCGCCACGCCGATACGCTCGAAGTGGCACGGACGGGAGATAGGAAGCTGGTGGTTTTGGCTGCCGCCCGTTTGGGGGCGACGCGTCTGATTGACAATGTGGAAATAAAACTCCCTTGAACCGCAAGCGTCGGCAATGCCGTCTGAAGCCGCGTTTCAGACGGCATTTATTTTTTTGAACGGGGTTTCGCAAATCTACAAACGATTCTGCTTGTGATAAAGTTACGCCTGATTATATGCCGTCTGAAAGTTCGGACGGATGTCGGATAAAGGATGATTATGCTACCTAACCGTTTCAAAATGTTAACTGTGTTGACGGCAGCCTTGATTGCCGGACAGGTGTCTGCCGCCGGAGGCGGTGCGGGGGATATGAAACAGCCGAAGGAAGTCGGAAAGGTTTTAAGGAAACATCAGCGTTACAGCGAGGAAGAAATCAAAAACGAACGCGCACGGCTTGCGGCAGTGGGCGAACGGGTTAATCAGATATTTACGTTGCTGGGAGGGGAAACCGCCTTGCAAAAGGGGCAGGCGGGAACGGCACTTGCCGCCTATATGCTGATGTTGGAGCGTACAAAATCCCCCGAAGTTGCCGAACGTGCCTTGGAAATGGCCGTGTCGCTGAATGCGTTTGAACAGGCTGAGATGATTTATCAGAAATGGCGGCAGATTGAGCCTATACCGGGTGAGGCGCAGAAACGGATGGCCTGGTTGCGGAGTGTGCTGAAAGGAGAAGAAAATCAACGTTTGGACGGGCTGGAAGAGATATTGGCGCAGGCGGATGACGGGCAAAACCGCAGGATATTTTTGCTGCTGGCGCAAGCCGCCGTGCAGCAG
The DNA here is from genome assembly GCF_943181435.1 of Neisseria sp. Marseille-Q6792. The sequence goes on along the minus strand of NZ_OW969598.1, from coordinate 699,890 downwards.
GACGGATTGGCGAAAAAAGCATCGGAGGCCGTCCACCGCGCGGCGTTGAAATATGAACATCTGCCCGAAGCGGCGGTTGCCGATGTGGTTTTTAACGTGCAAGTACGGGAAAAAGATAAAGCAATCGCGGCATTGCAACGCTTGGCAAAACTTGATACAGAAATACTACCGCCGACCCTGGTAACCTTGCGTCTGGTTGCGCGCCGTTATCCCGAGATACTCAGTGGTTTTTTCGAGCAAACAGACACCAAAAACCTTTCAACCGTTTGGCAGGAAATGGAAATTATGAACCTTGTTTCCCTGCGCAGGCCCGATGATGCATATGAACGCTTGAAAGTGTTGCTGGATGCCAATCCGAATGCGGATCTGTATATTCAGGCGGCAATATTGGCGACAAACCGGAAAGAAGATATTTCCGTTATCGACGGCTATGTCGAAAAGGCATACGGCAGGGGGACGGAGGAACAGCGGAGCAGGGCGGCGCTAACGGCGGCGATGATGTATGCCGACCGCAGGGATTACACCAAAGTCAGGCAGTGGCTGAAAAAAGTGTCCGCGCCGGAATATCTGTTCGACAAAGGTGTGTCGGCAGTTGTTGCAACCCTCGAACTGGATGGTGCAAAGGCGGCTTTGCGGCAAATTAGGGAAGTACGGAAGCTTCCCGAGCAGCAGGGGCGTTATTTTATGGCGGACAACTTGTCTAAAGTACAGCTGTTTGCACTGTCAAAATTGCCGGATACACGGGAGGCTTTAAGGGAGCTGGACAAGATTATCGAAAAACCGCCTGTCGGCAGCAATACAGAGTTACAGGCAGAGGCATTGGTACAGCGGTCAGTTGTTTACGAGCGGCTTGGCAAGCGGAAAAAAATGATTTCAGATCTTGAAAGGGCGTTCAGGCTTGCACCTGATAACGCTCAGATTATGAATAATTTAGGTTACAGCCTGCTTTCTGATTCCGAGCGTTTGGACGAGGGTTTTGTATTGCTTCAGAAGGCATATCAAATTAACCCTGACGATATTGCCGTCAATGACAGCATAGGCTGGGCGTATTACCTGAAAGGCGATGCGGAAAGTGCGCTGCCGTATCTCCGTTATTCGTTTGAGAGCCAGCCTGAGCCCGAAGTTGCCGCCCATCTGGGCGAGGTGTTGTGGGCATTGGGTGAACGCGATCAGGCGGTTGACGTGTGGACTCAGGCGGCACACCTTACGGGAGACAAGAAAATATGGCGCGAAACGCTCAAACGTCACGGAATCACATTGCCCGAACTTTTCCGAAAACATCGGAAATAATGCCGTCTGAACATGGAAGGCGCGGTTGGAAAAAAGACGGCGGCCGCATTCCGCTCCGGCAAATGCCAACGCCTCTGTTTTAAAGGATGTTGTCCACGCGGGTAGGATTTCAATCGGTAAGGAAATTTTCATGAAACATACTGTATCAATAGCGGCAATCCTGCTTTTGTCGGCCTGTGCGCAGTTGCCGCAGGACAGTGCAGGTCTGTGGCAGCCGTCCGAACAGATCAGCAGTTTTGCAGCAGAAGGGCGGTTGGCAGTCAAAGCGGAAGGGAAAGGTTCGTATGCAAATTTCGATTGGACATACCAACCGCCCGTGGAAACCATCAATATCAACACCCCTTTGGGCAGTACGCTCGGGCAGTTGTGTCAAGACAGGGACGGCGCATTGGCAGTGGATGCCAAAGGAAATGTTTATCAGGCGGAAAGTGCGGAGGAGTTGAGTCGGCAGCTTATTGGTTTCAACCTACCTATTCAATATCTGCATATCTGGGCAGACGGCAGACGAGTTGCCCATGCACCTTACCGCATCCTTTCAGACGGCATATTGGAACAATACGGTTGGACAATCGGCAGAACCGTCAACAGCGAAGGAAAAGCCCGCATCCTGCAATTGGATAACGGGAAATTGAACATCAGGCTGGTTTTCACCGAGATTGGAATGCCGTCTGAAACCGAAACCCCGGAACGCTGTGCGGCGCGCACGAGATAAGGCGGACAGATGAATATTGCGGACGGACGGCAGGCGTTTCCCGCACCTGCAAAACTGAATCTCGATTTGAGGATTACTGGAAGGCGGGAAGACGGTTATCACAATATCGAAAGCATATTCTGCCTGATAGATTTGCAGGATACCGTATATTTGAAACCAAGGGACGACGGCAAAATCATCCTGCACAATCCGGTTGATGGAATGCCGCAGGAGGCGGATTTAAGCTACCGTGCCGCATCGTTGCTGCAAAAATATGCACGCACCCCTACCGGCGTGGAGATATGGCTGGACAAAAAAATTCCGACCGGGGCCGGTTTGGGCGGAGGAAGCTCGGATGCGGCAACCGTTTTGCTGGTGTTGAACCGTTGGTGGCAGTGCGGTCTGACGCAGCGGCAGCTCATTGATTCGGGCGCGGCTTTGGGGGCGGACGTACCATTTTTTATTTTCGGCAAAAATGCGTTTGCGCGGGGTATAGGCGACAGGCTGGACGAAATGGATATTCCGAAACAGTGGTATGTCATCGTCAAACCGCTCGTCCACGTTTCCACCGCAAAAATTTTCACACACGAAGGCTTGACACGAAATTCCGCCTCAAGCATAATGCCGACTTTCCAAAACCTGCAACCGTTTAGAAATGATATGCAGGCAGTTGTATTTAAAGAATACCCTGAAGTTTGGAAAGCCTATTCCGAGTTGTCCCGATATGGATTTGCTTTAATGACAGGTTCTGGTGCGTGTGTATTCACGGCGTGTCAAGATAGGAATAGCGCATACAATATATACCGACAAGTTTCAGGTTTATATGAGGCGTATTTGGCAGAGGGTCTTTCAAAACATCCTTTGTTGTCCGTATAAACATTGTTGGGGAGTCGTCAAGCGGTTAAGACACTGGATTTTGATTCCAGCATGCGAAGGTTCGAATCCTTCCTCCCCAGCCAAGCCAAACAAGTTGGGGAGTCGTCAAGCGGTTAAGACACTGGATTTTGATTCCAGCATGCGAAGGTTCGAATCCTTCCTCCCCAGCCATATTTTTTTGGGGAGTCGTCAAGCGGTTAAGACACTGGATTTTGATTCCAGCATGCGAAGGTTCGAATCCTTCCTCCCCAGCCAGATAAAAGCGTGTAAGCTTGCTTACACGCTTTTTGTTTCATAGAAATAAAAATATTGAAATGCCTTTGTTTGTGTCGGATGTTGCAGGTATAATGTCGGGCTTGGTACAAGCGGAGGGAAGCATTGTGTTTTCTGAGCGGAAGTTAAACATAAAATCAGGTGAGAATATGGCTGCGTACGACAGTTTGATGGTATTTACAGGTAATGCCAATCCAGAGTTGGCACAACGCGTTGTCAAACATTTGGATATTTCCTTGGGAGATGCTTCGGTTTCCAAATTCTCAGACGGTGAAGTTGCCGTCGAGTTGTTGGAAAACGTACGTGGTCGCGATGTCTTTATCCTTCAGCCTACTTGCGCACCGACCAATGACAACCTGATGGAAATCCTGACAATGGCGGATGCGCTCAAACGTGCCTCGGCAGGCCGCATCACGGCAGCCATTCCGTATTTCGGCTATGCGCGCCAAGACCGCCGTCCGCGTTCCGTCCGCGTTCCGATTTCTGCCAAACTGGTAGCAAATATGCTGTATTCGGCAGGGATCGACCGTGTTTTGACCGTTGATCTGCACGCAGACCAGATTCAGGGTTTTTTTGATATTCCTGTGGATAATATTTATGCCACCCCGATTCTGTTGAACGATATCAAGCAGCAGCGGATTGAAAACTTGACTGTTGTCAGCCCTGATATCGGCGGTGTCGTCCGCGCCCGCGCCGTGGCAAAATCTTTGAATGCCGACTTGGCAATCATCGATAAACGCCGTCCGAAAGCCAATGTGGCGGAAGTCATGAACATCATCGGCGATATTCAAGGCAGAACCTGTCTGATTGTGGACGATATGATCGACACTGCAAATACGCTGTGCAAAGCTGCCGTTGCCCTGAAAGAGCGGGGTGCGGAACGTGTTCTGGCCTATGCCAGCCACGCCGTATTCTCCGGAGAGGCAGTCAGCCGTATTGCCTCGTCCGAAATCGACCAGGTGGTCGTAACCGATACCATTCCTTTGTCTGAAGCGGCTAAAAACTGTGACCGTATCCGTCAGGTAACGATTGCCGGTCTGTTGGCCGAAACCGTCCGCCGCATCAGCAACGAAGAATCCGTCTCATATCTTTTTAATGAAGAAGTGATGACAGGCAGCATGTTGCTGCCATAAGCCCGAAGCCGTCTTAAGCTGGTCGCGGCCGATGACGGTAGTTTTATTTAACTTGGAGTATTTAACATGACTTATGAAATTCAAGCCTCTGTTCGTGAAGCACAAGGCACTGGTGCGAGCCGCCGCCTGCGTCGCGAAGGTCAAATCCCCGGTATTTTGTACGGTGAAGGCCAAGAGCCCGTTGCAATTGCTGTGGATCACAAAACTGTATTCTACGCATTGGAAAAAGAATCTTTCCATACTGCGTTGATTAAGTTGTCTCTGAACGGCGAAACCAAAGACGTTATCGTCCGCGATTTCCAAATGCACCCGTTCCGCCGCGAAGTTCAACATATCGACTTCCAAGCTGTGAAAGCTGATCAACTTGTACGTATCCGTGTTCCCCTGCACATCGTTAACGCTGAAAATTCCCAAGCTGTTAAATTGCAAGGCGGCCGCGTATCTCTGTTGAACACTTCTGTTGAAGTAGTTGCTTTGCCTGCCAATATCCCTGCTTTCTTGGATTTGGATTGTGCCGAAGTGGTTGCCGGCGACATTCTGCATCTGTCCGACATCAAACTGCCTGAAGGTGTAGAAAGCGTTTCCCTGAAACGTAACGAAAATCTGGCTGTTGCCACCGTTACCGGTAAAAAACGCTAATTGATTGAAAAGTAGGTGGTACGTATATGATACGTACCGCCTTATTGTTTTGGGCTGTGTTTCAATATTTGGTTGATTTCATCCGTTTATAAGGGAAAACCGCCTATTTCCGTTTGGGTGGAAATCTATCTAGACGTATTGCGCGATAACGGATGATTGGCTCAAAAACGGCATTTCGTACCGGATGAAAATGAAGAAGATATGTTGTTCACATTCCGGTAGCTGTCCGGCTCGAACCGGCTATCAGAGATAGTCGGTCAACTTTCACCCTGAAAATCACTTTTCTTTTAACTTGCAACATATTCCGGTAAAATGGACACCTTGTAAGTAATCATTGATGGAAGACGCAATTATGGCAACCGAACCGAACCGAACCGAACCGAACCGAACCGAACCGAACCGAAATTATACACGATTTAGAAAATAATTTCAAACGAAACAACATATTAAAACTCAAACAACTCTTTCCCGAAGTCTTTTGCGAAGACCAAATCGACTTTGAGAAGCTCAAACTCGTCCTCGGTGCAGAAAACCTTGCCGGTGCGGGCGAACGTTATCAACTGGATTGGGCGGGTAAAACCGCCGCCTATCTCAACCTGCAAAGCTCCACTTCCCGCACGCTCGTTCCCTGCAAAGAAGAATCTGCAGATTTCGACGGCACGCAAAACGTGTTTATCGAAGCCGAAAACCTCGAAGCACTGAAAATCCTGCAAAAATCCTACGCCGGCAGCGTGAAGATGATTTACATCGACCCGCCCTACAATACCGGCAGCGATTCCTTTATTTATCCCGACAAATTCTCCGAAAGCCGCGAAGAATACGCCCGCCGCGTGGGCGATACCGATGATGCGGGCTACCTGAAACGCGACGGTGTATTCCAAGGCGTGTGGCGCAAAAACGGCAAAGACAGCGGCCATTACCACAGCAACTGGCTCAACATGATGCTGCCGCGTTTACATTTAGCAAAAACCCTGCTGCGCGATGATGGCGTGATTTTCATCAGCATTGACGATAACGAACAGGCGCAGTTGAAATTGTTGTGCGATGAAGTGTTTGGAGCGGAGAATTTTGTTATAGATACGATTAGAAAAACAAAATCTACAACTAATGATGCGAAAACTGGAATAAATATTCAACATGAAAATTGTTTAGTTTATGCAAAAAATAAAAACAATATAAATCTTTTAGGTAGAGAAAAAGATTTAGGACGTTATTCAAATCCAGACAATGACCCAAATGGAGCGTGGATTTCAGATAATCCAAGCAAATCAGGATATGCAGAGATACAACAATATCCAATTACCAATCCATATACGGGAAAAATAGATTACCCACCCGAAGGGCGTTCGTGGATTCCAACAAAAAATACTTTACAGAAACATATTGACGAAGGAAGAATTTGTTTTAAGAAATCACATAAGCCTGATGAACGTGGTTTTATTTATAAACGTTATCTAAAAGATTTGAAAACTACTAGGAAAACTTTTGATAGCCTGCTTTTCGCAGATAACGAATATATGAATCAAAATGCAACCAAATTATTGAAAGAAATAGGATTAGTTGAGTATTTTACTTTCCCAAAAGGAGTTAGCTTTATCCAAAAAATTATTGAACATTCAACCGAACAAAATTCTATTGTTTTAGATTTCTTTTGTGGCTCTGGTACCACCGCCCACGCCGTGATGCAGCTTAACGCCGAAGACGGTGGCAGCCGCCGTTTCATCTGCGTCCAGCTTCCCGAAGAAACCGACGAAAAATCCGAAGCGCGCAAGGCGGGTTTCAACACGATTGCCGAAATCGCCAAAGAACGCATCCGCCGCGCGGGCAGGCAGATTTCAGACGGCCTTCAAAGCGGTCAGAACGTGGATACGGGCTTTAAAGTCTTCAAACTTGCCGAAAGCGGTTTCAAACAATGGCGGCAGCCCGGACAAGCCGATACGGAAGCCCTGCAACGCGAATTGTTGTTGAATATCGATTCTGTGCTGTCCGAAACGTCGTCTGAAAATCTGCTCTACGAATTGATGCTGCGTATGGGCTTGAAGCTGACTTGCAAGGTTTCGTTTTCAGACGACGTATATTTCGTGGAAGACGAGGATACGGGCGGGCTGTACGCTTTCCTGCTGAAACGCGTGGATCAAGGTTTGATTGATGCCGTGCTGGCGAAGCATCCCGTCAAGGTGGCGGCATTGGACAGGCTGTTCGAGGGCGACGATGCGCTCAAAAGCAATACCGTATTGCAGATGAAGGACGCGGGCGTGATGTTCGAGTGTGTGTAGGGAGAAAACGATGGAATTGAAATTTGAAGAACTGCCCTATCAGCTTGATGCGGTAAATGCCGTTGCGAATCTTTTTGCAGGGCAACCGAACCATACTCGGACATTTGATTTGACCAGTCAGGGGACAGGGCGGTTTGTCGGCAATGGCTTGGATTTGGATTGGGAAACGCTAGGCCGGAATCTGAATGCGGTACAAAAGCAAAACGGACAGCCTGAAACGGAAATCGGCACACACGGGCTGAATTTTTCTCTAGAAATGGAAACGGGTACGGGCAAAACCTATGTCTATCTGCGCACGATTTACGAATTAAACCGCAGTTACGGCTGGAAGAAATTTGTCATTGTCGTACCGAGCGTACCGATACGCGAAGGCGTGTTGAAAAGCCTGGAAATTACGAAGGCGCATTTTGACGGAGTGTTCGGCAGGCCCGTGATGCGTTATGCGGAATATTCAAGCAGCCGGCTATCGGACTTGCGCACTTTTGCGGTAAACGACCACATCGAGATTTTGGTGATCAATATCCAGTCGTTTGAAAAAGATGGAAACGTTATCAATAAGGTAAACGAAAGCGGGGAAACGCCGATTAAGTTTATTCAGGAAACGTGTCCTATCGTTATTATCGACGAGCCGCAAAATATGGAAACGGAAGGCCGTCTGAACGCTTTGGAATCGCTCCATCCGCTTTTTACCCTGCGCTATTCGGCAACGCATAAAAACCCTTACCACAAGGTTTACAGCCTGAATCCCGTGCAGGCATACAATTTAAAGCTGGTAAAGCAAATCGAAGTTTTGCCGGTATTGGCGGAAAACGATGTGAACGGCGCATTTGTGGAGCTGCTGGAAGTAAAGCAGGCGGCCAAAGGCCGTCCGAAAGCCGATTTGAACATTCATTATCAGGATAAAAAGGAAACCAAGAAGAAAAAGGTATCCGTCAAATGGGAAGACGATTTGTTTGAAAAATCGGGCGGCAACGAAGCTTACCGCCACGGTTTTATCATTGACGGCATGGATTTCGATAAGCAGGAATTGGCGTTTTCTAGCGGTAAAACCATTACGCGCGGCGGAGACGGCGATGCGGTGCGTGATGAAATCATGAAAAACCAAATCCGCGAAACGGTAAGGGAGCATTTGGCGAAGGAGAAACGGCTGAATCCGCTGGGGATTAAGGTGTTGTCGCTGTTTTTCATCGACCTCGTGGAGAATTACCGCACTGCAGATGGAACAGCAGGCAAGTTTGCTCTTTGGTTTGAAGAAATCTATCGAGAGCTTGCAGGCAATACCGATACGGCGGGCGTACACGACGGCTATTTCTCGCAAGACAAGAAAGGCTGTCTGAAAGACACCGACGGCACAATGCAGGCGGACAACGATACCTACCGCCTCATTATGCGCGATAAGGAAACCCTGCTTTCCTTCGGCAGCCCGCTGCGCTTTATCTTTTCCCATTCCGCGCTGAAAGAAGGCTGGGACAACCCCAATGTATTCCAAATCTGCACGCTCAACGAAACCCGCTCGCCGCTGAAAAAGCGGCAGGAAATCGGGCGCGGGCTGCGTATAGCCGTCAATCAGGAAGGGCGGCGCGTGCGCGATGAAAACGTGAACATACTGACTGTAGTGCCGAACGAAAGTTATGAATTGTTTGCCGCCAATCTGCAAAAGGAATACGAAGATGAATGCGGCATTAAATTTGCCGCCGAAAACATCAAAAACGGCAATAAGAAGAAAAAACAGCTATTCCGCAAAGATTTTCCGCTCGATCCCGAATTTCAGGCAATTTGGGAGAGGTTGAAATACAAAACGCGCTACCGGGTGCGCTTCGATACGGAAGAATTGATTAAACAGGCTTCGGCGGCAGTAGCAGGCCTGCCTGAAATCCAGAAGCCGAAAATCCGCATCCGCAAGGCGCAATTGAAACAATCTCAAACCTACGGTATCGAAACAGTCGAAATTGCCAGCCGCAGCCGCGATATGGAAACCACATGGGAGATTCCCGACATACTCGGCGAAATTCAAAGAAAAACGGGGCTGACGCGGCGCACGGTGTACGAAATCATCACACAGTCAGGCCGTCTGAAAGATGTAGCTGGTAATCCGCAACGCTTCATCGACCTTGCTGCTGAAGTAATAAACCGCAGCCTGTACGCGTTGATGGCGGCAGGAATCGAGTATGAACGGACGGACGAGGCGTACGATCAAAAGCTGTTGGAAGACATGGAGCGCGAAGGTATCGAGTTTTACGAAAACGGTTTTACATTCACAGTAAGCAATCCGCAAAAAACCATTTGCGAAAACTACATTCCTTTGGATTCCGGCACGGAAAAAGCCTTTGCCCAAAATTGCGAGGATTATGATGCGAAAAATGAAGGAGGCGTGGCGTTTTACTTCAAACTGCCCGGCTGGTTCAAAATCCCAACCCCGCTGGGCAACTACAATCCCGATTGGGCGGTGGTGAAACAGGTGCAGGACAAAGTGTATTTCGTTGCAGAAACCAAAAATACCGGCAAAGGCATTCAGGCGGGGGTAGATGCGGGTAAGCTGCGTGAAAACGAACGGTTGAAAATCGAATGCGGTGAACGGCATTTTGAAGCACTGGGCGGTTTGGCATACTGTGTTGTGGAAAAAGTGGGGGACTTAAAGTTAGAAAAAGAGGAGTAAGCTTAAAACGAACAGGTGTAATCATAGTATTACACCTGTTTTGCAAATAATGTAATCAACGGGTTGTTAAAACACTGCCTAATAAAATTTCGGTAAAGTGCCGCCTGAATGCCTATAGTTCTGTAAGTCTGATTTTGAGGCAGTTTTGATGGAGAGATTTATGATGGTAAAGCTGATTGAGGCAATAACCATCTATGCAGATTGGATTTTTTGGGACAGTTTCTATTTGACAGTATGTAAAGTGATTTTATTAATAAGAGAATATTGTGCAGGGCAATTAGGCCGTTCAGACCGTCTGAAAAATATTGGTGGCTTAAGACGGAATTTATATTAAGTAATAAGAATCATTATTGAATAATGAAGTAGGTTTTTGTAGAATGGAAGCCTTGTTTTTAAGAAAGGCTTGTTATGAAAGTTGCCAAAATTTCCGTCGTATTGCTGTCTGCTTTATTTTCCGTTGCTGTTTCTGCCGCGCCCTTGGGCGAAGTTTCTTCTGAGAACGGTAAGATTTTTAATGGTGAAAATTACATGGTCGTCAAGAAAGACATGAGAAAAGGGGAACAGATTAAGCCGCACAATCATCCGGGGTTTAAAACGCTGATTTTTGCCGTTGGAAAAGGAAGCTTTGACGTAATGTTGAATCAGACTGAGAAACATATTGTCCAAGCAGGCTCGGTGCTGCGGTTTGGCGGAGATGTAGTGATTGGGGCAGTTGCAACCGAAGATGCGGATGTGGTAATTACTTTGATTAAGTAAACTAATTAATAATAAAAGGCCGTCTGAAAGATGATATTTCAGACGGCCTTAGTTATTCAGCCAACTGTTGCCGTTAAGCGCAAATCAAATAGAGGTAGATGAGTTATGATATTTGATTGGTCGTACAACTTGATTTAACGGTCTTTTGAATATCATCTGAAGATTGTTTCAGACGGCATTTCAATTCTCCTATTTTGGACATGGAAATATAGAAGCTTACTGTCCCGTCAGACGTGCCCAAAGCCTTTGCCACCGGCTTCTTTTTTCTACATTTTCCAGCGCGGCGATTTCTTTTTCGGCAATGGTGTATCCGTTTTGTCTGATTTTGATTTTTCCTAAAATCTGCCCTTTTTTTACCGGGGCGGGAATCGGCTGTATGGTTTCCAAAATTTGTTCGGCTGTTTTCGCTTCCTTATGTGGCAGAGTGATGTAGGCTTCTTTGAGGAAGCCTGCGCGGACGGTTTTTTTGCTGCCTCCGGAAATTTGGATTTGGGCAACGGTTTTGCCTTTCGGATATATTTTGGGCGTATCGAAGGCCTGCAATGCCCAGTTCAGCAGCTTGCTGTTGTCTGATGCGCGTGTTTCCGCCGATTCCGAACCCAATGTGATGACAAGGATGTGCCTGCCGTTGCCGGAGTATGACACGGCAAGGTTGTAGCCGCCGCTTTCTGTGTGTCCGGCTTTCAGACCGTTTACATTGTTGTCCCTATATAAAAGGATATTGCGGTTGTTTTGTTCTATATTTTTGAATTTGAAAGATTTGATGGAAAACAGCGGGTAATATTCCGGAAAGTCGCGCATCAATGCTTCAGACAGCAGGGCGAGGTCTTTGGCGGTGGAAACCTGTCCTTCTCTACTCAAGCCTGTCGGGTTTTTGAATACGGTGTTTTTCATGCCCAGGCGTCGGGCTTCTTTGTTCATTTGTTGCACAAAATTTTCAATCGAGCCGTTGCCCAGCCGGCCGGCAAGGGTTAGGGCGGCATCGTTTGCGGATAGGGCAATCATGCCTTTTAAGAGTTTGTCGGTGCTGACCGTATCGCCGGGACGTACAAACATTCTGCTCCCTTCTGAAGCCCATGCGGATTCGGGTATTTTTAAGTTTTCTTCAGATTGGATATTTCCCGATTTCATGTTTTTGAAAACCAAATATGCAGTCATCAGTTGGGTTAGTGCCGCCGGTTCTACGGGGGTATTGATGTTTTTGGCGGATAAAGTCTGTTTGCTTTGAAGGTCGATAACGATGTGTGCCGCTGTGAGGGTTTCGGGTGTTTGGAGCGTGGGGGCGGCGTGTACCGTCGGTCTGTTGGACGCGGGCGATGCAGCCGTTGTGTGAGAAACGCCTAAGATGATGGAAAGCAGGACGGGCAGGATTTTATGTACTGTCATGAAATATTCTAATTGTGTGAGTGTTTCAGCCTGCCGATTATACGCTTAGGGTGTCTGATCGGGCGGATTTTTCTTGCTTTCGTGCCGTCTTGGGCGTATGGTTTTGGGTTTTGCGATTTTAATAAACCGATTATCCCATATTGAATTATGAACACGCCCCTTCCTTATTCCGATTACCTCATCCGCATCCTGACGGCATCTGTCTATGATGTCGCGGTCGAAACGCCTTTGGAACCGGCACGCAGCCTTTCTGTACGTTTGAAAAACAACATCCTTTTGAAACGCGAAGATTTGCAGCCGGTTTTTTCGTTCAAAATACGCGGTGCGTACAACAAAATGTCCAAGTTGCCGAAAGATGCGCTCGCTTGCGGCGTAATTGCGGCAAGCGCGGGCAATCATGCTCAAGGCGTGGCATTGTCCGCACAGCGTTTGGGCTGCCGTGCCGTTATCGTTATGCCGGAGACTACGCCGAAAATCAAAGTGGATGCGGTTAAGAGCCGTGGCGGCGAGGTGGTTTTGCGGGGTATTTCATACAACGATGCCTACGATTATGCGATGGAGCTGGCGGAACAGGAAGGGCTGACCTATATCGCACCGTTTGACGATCCCGATGTGATTGCGGGACAGGGTACGGTAGGCATGGAAATTGTCAGCCAACATCCCGATTCAATCCGCGCCGTATTCGTACCGATAGGCGGCGGCGGTTTGGCAGCGGGCGTGGCGGCATTTATCAAACAGGTCCGTCCCGAAATCAAAGTCATCGGCGTTCAGACACATGATTCCTGTTGTATGAAGCAATCGGTCGAAGCGGGCCAAATCGTCCATTTAAAAGATGTCGGGCTGTTTTCAGACGGCACTGCGGTCAAAGTCGTCGGAAACGAAACCTTCCGTCTCTGCAAAGAACTTTTGGATGAAATCATTACAGTCGATACCGATGCGGTTTGCGGTGCGGTCAAGGATATTTTCGATGACACGCGCAGCATTACCGAGCCGGCGGGCGCGTTGGCGTTGGCGGGTCTGAAAGCCTATATTGCCCGAGAAGGCGCGGAAAACCAAACCCTGATTGCCGTTACCAGCGGCGCGAATATGAATTTTCACCGTTTGCGCCACGTTTCGGAACGGAGCGAATTGGGTGAGGGCAACGAAGGTATTTTTGCCGTTACCATCCCTGAAGAACGCGGCAGCTTCCTTAAGTTTGTCAATATATTGGGAAATAGGAATATTACCGAGTTCAACTACCGCTACGGGGACGATGAAAAAGCGCATATCTTTGTCGGACTTCAAGCGGCAGGCCCGCAGGATTTGGCGGTTATCGGCAGCCGGTTGGATGAGGCGGGATTGCCCAATGTCGACCTGACCGATGATGAGATTGCCAAAATCCATATCCGTTATATGGTTGGAGGACGGACGGACAAAGTAGAAAACGAGCGTCTGGTCAGTTTTGAGTTTCCGGAGCGTCCGGGGGCATTGGCACGCTTTTTGAACCATATGCAGGGAGGGTGGAATATTACGCTCTTCCATTACCGCAACCACGGTGCGGATTACGGGCGGATTTTGGTCGGTATCGACGTGCCGCCGCACGATGCCGCCGCATTTGACGGTTTCTTGGAAAGTCTGGGATACAGCTATCACGAGGAAACGCAAAATGCCGCGTACAAGCTGTTTCTTGCCTGACGCTTGACACGCAATGCCGTCTGAAAGCCTTTCAGACGGCATTGTGCTTTCGGGATTAAATCGAATATTCAATCAGCTCGTTTTGAGAAAAAACATAAACCTGTTTCGGAATTAAGTTTAATTCTTTGCCTTCGGCGATTGGGTAACGCGCGGCATCGCTGCCAGCCAGCGTGATGTGCACGTCCTGTTTGCCGTGTTTCACCAAAACGTGCGTCAATGCGCCGACGGCGTGGATTTTTTCGATTTCGGCACAAATCATCGGTGTTTCGTGTTCGGCGGCGATCTGCCATTCGTGCGGGCGGATATAGCCGGTGGCGGTTTGTTCCTGCCATTTGTATTGCGCGTCCAATTTCCACGCGAAGCCGTTGTAATGCCAGATGCCTTTTTCGATGCGTCCTTCAAATGCGTCGGTTTCGCCTAAGAACTCGGTAACGAAAGCGTTTTCGGGTTTGCGGTAAATGGCTTCGGCACTGCCGGTTTGTTCGATTTTGCCGTGGTTCATCACGACGATTTCGTCGGAAACTTCGAGGGCTTCTTCTTGGTCGTGCGTAACCAGAATGCTGGTTACGCCTAGGTTGTGATGGATGTCGCGCAACCAGGTGCGTAATTCTTTGCGTACTTTGGCATCCAGCGCGCCGAAGGGTTCGTCCAAAAGCAGGAGTTTCGGTTCGACCGCAAGCGCACGGGCGAGGGCGATGCGCTGGCGTTGCCCGCCGGAGAGTTGGTGCGGATAGGATTTTGCCAAATGTGAGAGCTGCACGAGCTTGAGCAATTCTTCGACTTTGGCGCGGATTTGTTCTTTGGACGGGCGTTCGGACTTGGGCAATACGGTCAAACCGAAAGCGACGTTGTCAAATACGTTCATATGGCGGAAAAGGGCGTAGTGTTGGAACACGAAGCCGACTTTGCGGTCGCGGACGTGTTTGGCGGTTACGTCTTGCCCGTCAAACAGAATCTTGCCGCCGTCGGCGTTTTCCAGTCCGGCGATAATGCGTAAGAGCGTGGTTTTGCCGCAGCCGGACGGGCCGAGCAGGGAAACGAGTTTGCCGGTAGGGACGTTGAGGTTGATGTTTTTCAGCGCGTGGAAACTGCCGAAGTGTTTGTTTAAATTTTGAATGGTGATGCTCATATTGCGTTCCTTTCGGCGGCGGCGAGTTTTTTGTCTTGTATAGTGGATTAAATTTAAACCAGTACGGCGTTGCCTCGCCTTAGCTCAAAGAGAACGATTCTCTAAGGTGCTGAAGCACCAAGTGAATCGGTTCCGTACTATTTGTACTGTCTGCGGCTTCGTCGCCTTGTCCTGATTTTTGTTAATCCACTATAATTTGGTGATGATGTTTTGCACCAGCAAGGTGGTCAAGGCTAAAAGTGCCAATACGCCGGAGAGGGCGAATGCGCCGGTGAAGTTGTATTCGTTGTAGAAGATTTCGACCAAAAGCGGGATGGTGTTGGTTTCGCCGCGAATGTGTCCCGATACCACGCTGACCGCGCCGAACTCGCCCATCGCGCGGGCGTTGGTGAGAATGATGCCGTAGAGTAACGCCCATTTGATGTTGGGCAGGGTAACGCGCCAAAACATCTGCCAGCCGCTTGCGCCGAGAATCAATGCCGCCTGCTCTTCGCTGTCGCCCTGCGCCTGCATTAAAGGGATGATTTCGTGTGCGACAAAAGGGAAGGTAACGAACAGTGTCGCCAAAATAATGCCGGGGATGGCGAAGATAATCTGTATGCCTTGCGCTTCCAGCCAGCCGCCCAATGCCGTGTGCGCGCCGAACAATAAGACGAACATCAAACCGGCCACCACGGGCGATACGGAAAACGGCAAATCGAGCAGGGTGGTCAGCAACTGCTTGCCTCGGAAGTCGAAACGGGTCAGCAGCCACGCCATCGCTACGCCCAAGACGGCATTGACGGGAACGACCACCGCGGCGGTAATCAGGGTGAGCTTGATTGCCGCCCACGCTTCGGGATCGCTTAAGGATTTCAGGTACAAATCCCAACCGCCTTTCAGCGCCTCGTAAAACACGGCGACAAGCGGTACGACCAGCATCAGCAGCAGGAATCCTAGCGCGACAGCGGTCAGCAGCACGCGCAGCCAACGCGGTTCGGTCAGGTTGGGATTGGTGGAATAGGGTTTCATGGCGGTGGTGTTCTCTGGTTTGTTGTTTAAGATGTTTGGAGGCCGTCTGAAAAACCGTTTTTTGTGGGGCGGATTCGTTTTCAGACGACCTTTTATTGATTAAGGGAATAAAAACGTCTAGCTACCGTCATTCCCGCGCAGGCGGGAATCCACCACAGGGCAACAGGAAAACAGAAAATAAATAAGGCAGCCGAAATTTACCAATAGATTCCCGCCTGCGCGGGAATGACGGCAACAGCGTAGTTCAGGTTTTCAGACGACCTTTTTAGAAGGCAGGTCGGATTCCTGAATCCGATAAAATATCCGGTGTTTCCGTTTTTTCAGTTTCAGGTGTCAAAACATCAGATTCAAGAATCCGACCTGCATTTTTCAGACGACCCCTCAACTCTTCGCTCCCGAACGCCTGCTCAACGCCCACTGCATCACGTTCAGCGCAAACAGAATCACAAACGAAACCAGCAACATAAACAACGCCACCGCCGACGCGGCCTATACGTCGAACTGTTCCAGCTTGCCCGTAATAATCAGCGGCAGGATTTCGGAAACCATTGGAATATTGCCCGCGATAAAAATCACCGAGCCGTATTCCCCCGTTGCCCGCGCAAACATCATGCCCGCGCCGGTCAAGAGTGCTGGCGTGATTTCCGGCAGCAGCACGCGGCAGAACGTCGTGAAGCGGCTTGCCCCCAAAGTCGCTGCCGCTTCTTCATATTCGCCCGACAATTCTTCCAATACCGGCTGCACGGCGCGGACGATAAAGGGCAGGCTGATGACAATCAGCGCAATCCAAATGCCGACGGGCGTAAACGCGATTTTGATGTCCAAAGGCTCGAAAAAACGGCCTATCCAACCGTTGGGCGCATACAGGGTCGCCAACGCGATACCGGTAACCGCAGTCGGCAGCGCAAACGGCAAATCGACCAGCGCGTTCGCCAGACCCTTGCCCGGGAATTCATAGCGCACCAACACCCACGCCACCAGCGTGCCGAACACGACATTGGTCAGCATCGCATAAAACGATATCCGCAAACTCAGCCACACCGCCGCCAACACGTTTGGCTCGGCAATCGTGTTCCAAAAGCCGCCCCAGCCGATTTCCGCCGCCTTCGCCGCCATCATCGCAAACGGCAAAACCACCAGAAGCGACAGGCACAATACGGTCAGACCGAGGCTGATTTTGAAGCCGGGCAGTACGCTGGGTGTTTTGAGTAATAACATGAAATAATGCTGAAAATAGAAAAAAGGAAGGGCTACTTTAACGATGCCGTCTGAAAAACGGAAAGAATGGAAAGTTTGGTGCAAAGACGAATTTGTTATAAAGCGGTTGGCAGTTTCTCAAGCGGGCGCGATGTTTTAAAATAACGCCTTGTTTTGACGGAAAACCATCATATAAAGGAACACTTATGCAGATTTTATCTTTTCAGGAAAGTATTGCGGAGCGTATGCTCGTCGGAACGGAAGGAGAGTCGGTTCATCGGGATGCGCAGTTCGTTCAAACGGCAAACGGCTATTGGATTGCGTGGCATGAAGGCGTAGCGGCACTGCTTGCGCCCGATACGCCGCCGGGCATTCCCTGTTTTTGGGTGGAAGGCGCGGAAAGCCTTGAAGAGTTGTGCGCCATGGTGGAACGCGGCGAGTTTGACGAAGTGGAAGAGTTTGACGGTGATGACGACGCGTGGCTTGAAGCGGCTAAAGGTTGCGGACACCACGGCGACGCTTGCGCCTGCGGACATTGATTCGGATTTCCCGTAAAAAATGCCGTCTGAAATGTGTTCAGACGGCATTTTGTCGGTTTGCGGCTTATGCGGCAAAACGTTTGGCGACTTCGTCCCAGTTGACGATTTCCCAGAAACCTTTCAGGTAGTTGGGACGGCTGTTGCGGTAGTCGATGTAATAGGCGTGTTCCCACACGTCGCAGGTCAGCAGCGGCGTGTTTTCAGTGGTCAGCGGAGTTGCTGCGTTGGAAGTGGAAACCAAATCCAATCCGCCGGCAGGGGTTTTCACCAGCCATGCCCAACCGGAGCCGAAAGTACCGGCAGCGCAAGCGGAGAATGCTTCTTGGAATTTCTCGAAGCTTCCCCATTTGGCGTCGATGGCGGCGGCCAGTTCGCCGGAAGGTTTGCCTTGACCTTTGGGCGTGAAACCTAGCCAGTAGAAAGTGTGATTCCAAGTTTGAGCCGCGTTGTTAAACATGCCGCCTGAAGATTTTTTCACAATTTCTTCCAAAGGCAGGTTTTCAAATTCGGTGCCTTTGATTTGATTGTTCAGGTTGGTGATGTAGGTTTGATGGTGTTTGCCGTAGTGGAACTCCAAAGTTTCTTTGCTCAGATGCGGGGACAATGCGTCCAGTTCATAAGGCAGTTGCGGCAGCTTATGTTCCATTTTGTACTCCTGAATATTGTTTTAAATGTTGTATTTTGGCAGTGTTGCTGCAAATAACTCGGCAGCCCGTGTATTCTACCTGTTTTGCGGTACGGAAACCAATTGAACCTGCTTTACGCTATAATAGAAGATTGCAATTTCGGCACAATAGATAGGATGTACCATGAACGATTACACAGCTATGCCGTCTGAAGACGGAGGAATCGGCTCATTGTCGCTTCCGCCGCACTCAATGGAGGCGGAGCAGTCTGTTTTGGGCGGTTTGATGCTGGAAAATCCGGCATGGGACAGGATTGCCGATGTGGTTTCGGGAGAGGATTTTTACCGCCACGAACACCGCCTGATTTTCCGATCCATTGCCAAATTAATCAATGAGAGCCGTCCCGCAGATGTGATTACGGTTCAGGAAGATTTGCAGCGGAACGAAGAATTGGAAGCGGCAGGCGGATTTGAATATCTGATTACGCTGGCGCAAAACACCCCGTCTGCCGCCAACATCCGCCGCTATGCCGAAATCGTGCGCGAGCGTTCCATTATGCGCCAACTCGCCGAAGTGGGGACGGAAATTGCCCGCAGCGCCTACAATCCGCAAGGCAGGGATGCAGGTCAGCTTTTGGATGAGGCGGAAAACAAAGTCTTCCAAATTGCGGAAAGCACGGCTAAATCCAAGCAGGGATTTCTCGAGATGCCTGCGCTTTTGAAAGAAGTGGTCGAGCGCATCGACATGCTTTATTCACGCGATAACCCGGATGAAGTTACCGGCGTGTCAACAGGCTTTATCGATCTCGATAAAAAAACCTCGGGTCTGCAGCAGGGAGATTTGATTATTGTCGCCGGTCGTCCTTCTATGGGTAAAACCGCCTTTTCCATCAATATTGCCGAACATGTCGCCATCGAAGGCAAGCTGCCGGTTGCCGTTTTCTCGATGGAGATGGGCGGTGCGCAGTTGGTTATGCGTATGCTCGGTTCCGTCGGACGGCTTGATCAGAGTATTTTAAAAACAGGCAGGCTGGCGGACGAACATTGGGGGCGGTTGAACGAGGCCGTCGTCAAGCTTTCCGATGCACCTATGTATATCGATGAGACACCGGGCTTGACTGCGCTCGAACTACGCGCCCGTGCCCGCCGTCTTGCACGTCAGTTCAACGGAAAATTGGGATTGATCGTCATCGACTACCTGCAACTGATGTCGGGTTCGGGGCGTTCGGACAACCGTGCTTCGGAGTTGGGAGAAATTTCACGATCGCTCAAAGCGTTGGCGAAAGAATTGCAGGTTCCTGTCATCGCTTTGTCTCAGTTGAGCAGGACGGTCGAATCGCGTACCGACAAACGCCCGATGATGTCCGACCTCCGCGAATCCGGTGCTATTGAGCAAGATGCCGACCTGATTATGTTCATGTACCGTGACGAATATTATAATCAGGAATCGAAGATGAAAGGTTTAGCGGAATGTATTATCGGCAAACACCGTAACGGCCCGGTTGGAAAAGTTTTCCTGACATGGATGGGTCAGTTTACCAAATTCGACAATGCTGCCTATGTTCCCGATGCTGAAGAGATGGGGGATTGAATGCCTAGATGAAAATTTATTGGGCGAAGATGTGCAAAATAGTTTAAAATTCTCGTAGGAGTTCTCCTAATAAAATAAAAGATGCAGTCTTGAGGCATTTTGTATTCAGACGGCAGATAATTGAAAAATACATTACCGGTTAACGTGTTATTGCTTATGTATATACGAAGACAACAAGGTTTCACGCTGATAGAGCTGCTCATTGTGATGGTTATTGCAACCATTATGGCAATGATAGCTTTCCCCAGTATGAGTCAATGGATTGCATCGCGTCGCGTTGCAACTCAGGCGGAGCAGATTGCCAATCTCTTGCGTTTTTCAAGGGGAGAGGCGGTCCGGCTCAATATTCCTGTCTATATCTGTCCTGTTCAGGTTAAAAAAGACGGTACGGCCAACAATAAATGTGACTTCAGCAAGAAGGAGCAGGGAATGTTGGCTTTCGGCGATAAGAATGGCGATAAGGCATACGGAGGGGATACGGTAGATGTTTCCATCCGCAGTGTGGTATTGAATGATGATATCAAGGATAAGCGGATTAATTACACCTTCAACCATGTCGCTTTCGGTCAAGCCCAGCCGGTTGCAGACCGTGTAGTTTGGACATTCAATCAAAACGGGACGTTCGGTTATACGAACGACCAGAATCTTACAAGCAAATCCAGATTTTCTTATTCCGACGGTTATATTCAAATTGTTCTGACAGATGCGAGAGCAGTTTCAGATGCCGATAAGAAATTCCGTTCAGCCGTAGTCTTGATTGACAGCAGTGGCAGGGTCGAAGTTTGCCCTAGGGGTGATCAGCGTACTATGTGCCAGTATAAATAACAGTTTCAGTTTTAAAAATGAATATGAATAATAATGATTGTTGCCGTCTGAAAAATCCCCAGTCGGGTATGACGTTAATAGAAGTCTTGGTCGCCATGTTCGTTCTGACTATCGGTATTTTGGCGTTACTGTCTGTTCAGTTGCGGACGGTTACTTCTGTTCGGGAAGCGGAAACCCAAACGATTGTCAGCCAGATTACCCAAAACCTGATGGAAGGAATGTTGATTAATCCGACCATTGGTTCGGACAGCAACAAGAAAAACTATAATCTTTACACAGGGTCGTACACCCCTTCTTCCTCCGACGGCGATTTCACGCTTAATAATTTGAAAACCAAGAAGGATTTGGCAAAAGCCCAGTTGGACAGGTTCGGTTATGAATTGAAAAATGCCTTGCCGGATGCGGCAGCTATTCATTATGCCGTCTGTAAGGATGCGTCGGGTAATGCGCCGACATTGTCCGACAGCGGTGCTTTTTCTTCAAATTGCGACAATAAGGCAAATGGGGATACTTTAATTAAAGTATTGTGGGTAAATGATTCGGAAGGGCAACAGGACATTGACTCTACCAATCTGAAAACCCATGGTAACAATATTGTGTATACCTATCAGGCAAGGGTCGGAGGTCAGGAATGAGACGTAAAATACTAACCGTGCCAAAAGACGGCTATGATGGTATGAAGGGTTTCACCATTGTTGAATTTCTGGTTGCGGGTCTGCTCAGTATGATTGTCCTGATGGCGGTCGGATCGAGTTACTTTACATCCCGGAAATTAAATGATGCGGCAAACAATCGTCTTTCTGCTCAGCAGGATTTGCGTAATGCGGCAACATTGATTGTTCGCGATGCAAGAATGGCGGGTAATTTCGGCTGCTTTAATATGGCTGTAAATTCTTCAAAAGCCGTTGTTTTCGATAAAACTGAGAAAGATCTCTTCTTTGCGTTGAAAAAGGGTAATTTGGATAAACTGATTCCCGTTGCTGAATCCACAGATATTAAATATCCGGGTTTTAGTCAGTCCGGAAAGGCATTGATTTTCCAGTACGGTATTGATGATCTTGATGCGAGTGCTGAGACTGTTGTAGTCAGCAGCTGTTCCGCAATAGCAAAACCGGGTAAGAAAATATCTACCTTGGGAGAAGCAAAGAGTGAATTAAACATTACGGATGATAAACAAAATGGAAATATCACCCGTCAGAAACATGAGGTCAATGCTTATGCGGTCGGCAGCATTTCGGGTGAGGAGGGTTTATTCCGTTTTCAATTGAAGGATAATGGGCAGTGGGGTAATCCTCAGTTGTTGGTTAAAAAGATTAATAAAATGGATATACGGTATATTTATGTTTCCGATTGTCCTCTGAGAGAGGATGATGGAAAAGTTGAGAAGTTCAAATATACAGATACGTTTGATACTTCGCAGGCGGCAGTTACACCTGCCGAGGTTGAGATTTTGTTGAATAGCGGTAAGTTTGCTGCCTCTGCCGACAATGAAGTTTATGCTTACCGTATCAATGCGACAATACGCGGGGGGAATGTATGCGCAAACAGAACGCTTTAATGAAAGTTTCACTCCCTTACAGACAGAAAGGGTTTGCATTATTCATCGTTTTGATGGTGATGATTGTAGTAGCTTTCCTGGTTGTTATTGCCGCTCAGTCTTACAATACCGAACAAAGGATAAGTGCCAATGATTCGGACAGGAAACTGGCATTGTCTTTAGCAGAAGCCGCATTGAGGGATGGTGAACTTCATGTTTTGGATTTGGAAGAGAAAGAAGTTACATTTAGTGAAAATTGTACAGACGGGTTGTGCACAGCTCCGGATGTACGGACGACTACCGGTCCTAATGAGAAATTCGGCAATATTACGGTTGAAGGCAATCCTAAGGTTGAAGCATGGAAGCGTTTTTGCCCTAATAATTCGGCAAATCTCTGCATCGACCAAGGAAAGGAATATGGAAAAGGGGTAGAGGGTGTTAGTAAGATGCCGCGTTACATTATCGAGTATCTGGGTGAAGAAAATAGTCGAAATGTTTATCGGGTTACTGCCAAGGCTTGGGGTAAGAATGCTAATACTGCGGTCGTCCTTCAATCTTATGTAAGCAATAATGATGAGCAATAAAATGGAACAAAAAGGGTTTACATTGGTTGAGGTAATGATAGTTGTCGCGATACTCGGCATTATCAGCGTCATTGCCATACCTTCTTATCAAAGTTATATTGAAAAAGGCTATCAGTCCCAGCTTTATACGGAGATGGTCAGTATCAACAATGCTTTCAAGCAGATTATTGTGAAGAATCCGGGAAAAAGTAATCAGCAGCTTGAAGCGGAACTGGTACAGTTCGTATCCGGTTACAAGATGAATCCGAAGATTTCCGACAAGTATGCAGTTTCTGGAAAATTCGTTGATGCGAGCAAGTCAAGGGCATACAGGTTGATCGGTGTTCCGAAGGCAGGTACGGGTTATACCTTGTCGATATGGGTGAACAGCGTGGGCGATGGATACAAATGCCGTGATGCCGCTTCGGCAAAGGCCTATAAAGAGCAGTTGTCCGGAGACAGTGGTTGTGAAGCCTTATCCAACCGTAAGAAATAGAATGGGTTTGAAGATGCCGTCTGAAAATCGGTTTTCAGACGGCATCTTTTTTGGAATACAGTGCAACGGTTTATGTCATCAAATAGCCCAAGATGCCTGACGAGCCGACCCCTATCAATACGGTAAGCAACATGGAAAAGCGGCAGGCCGCAAAGGCGGTTAATGCGATGGCAATAAGTTCGTGCGGCTTGTCGGATACGAAATAGGGGGCAATAACGGAAATGAGGACGCAGCCCGGCGCGGCTTCCATAATGGTTTGGGCGCGACGGCTTAGGGTTCGGTTACGCAGTGCGAAAAATCCTATCAGACGTGTAGAGTAGGTTACGGCAAGCATAGAGGAAAACAACAGGAATGACTGGAACGACAATAAATTTCTCATTTCCGCCCACTCCAAAAATAAGCGAACAACAGACCGGACAGTGCGCCGGCGGGAACATACCACGCGCCGTCAACGGTCAGATAAACGGCGGATGCAACAAACAGGCTGACAAACCAAGGTCTTGATGCGGAAAAACTTTTCCACATCCCTCTCAATAAAACCAGAAATACGGCAGGAAACGCCATGCCGAATCCCCAAGCGGCCACATTGCCGAACATAGGTCCTACTGCCGCGCCGAAAGTGGCAAATCCTATCCAAGTAATGTAGAGGATAAAGCATACGCCCATATAAAAAGGCATATTGAATGCGGGCAAACCGGCTGCTTTCCGTTTTTGGATTTCGGAGAATGCCATCGCCCAGCTTTCATCACACATAAAAAACAGTGCGGGCACGGCTTTTTTCAGCGGTATTTCTTTCATGTGCGGGGCAAGTGCCGCCCCCATCAGGATATGCCGCGAATTAATCATAAAGGTTACGGTGGCGATAAGCAGTATCGGCAGAGGTTCCACCCACAGGTTGACTGTTGCAAACTCGGAGCCGCCGGCGAAGTTCATCCCCGTCATCAACAACATCTCCAGCCAACTCATGCCTTTTTGCCCGCCCTGCATACCGAGTATTAATGCCCAAGGCAGAAGTCCAATCAGCATGGGCGAACTTTCTTTGATGCCGCGTATAAATTCGTTATGCGGGGAAGGTGTGTGCATAATGTTCGTCTTCATAACCGGAAGGGCGGGTATTATACATTGGCAACGGATTTCAAAACAAAACCGATTTGCCGTGTTTCAGTGTAAACACGGCTTGTGTATAATCCACCATCTTTAGACAGACCGACCGTATGCGGGAGTAAGGCAATGAATATTGAAGTAGAAATGAAAGTGTTGGACGAGAGGATGGCGGATTTTATCCCTGCCTATGCGACGGCGGGTTCTGCCGGTTTGGACTTGCGCGCCTGTTTGGATGAGGAAGTTGTCCTGCAGCCGGGTGAAACGTTTCTTGTACCTACAGGTTTGGCAATTTATTTGGCTGATCCTTCATATGCCGCCGTTTTGCTGCCCCGTTCCGGCTTGGGGCATAAACACGGCATTGTCTTGGGTAACTTGGTCGGTTTGATTGACTCCGATTATCAAGGGGAATTGAAGGTGTCGCTATGGAACAGGGGCAGTGAACCGTTTGCTGTCAAGCCGTTTGAGCGTATCGCGCAGATGGTTATCGTGCCAGTTGTGCAGGCGCGTTTCAAACGTGTCGAAGAATTTGTCGGAAGCAGCAGGGGAGAAGGCGGCTTCGGCAGTACGGGTTTGCATTGAATATAAAATGCCGTCTGATGGGTGCCGTCAGGTTCAGACGGCATATCTTCCGATATACCGACAACCGGAGAAAATCATGAATACCTTACTCAAGCAGCTCAAACCCTATCCCTTTGCCCGACTGCGTGAAGCGATGCAGGGCATTTCCGCGCCCGAAGGTCTGGAAGCCGTCCCACTGCATATCGGCGAACCGAAACATCCGACACCGAAAGTCATTACGGATGCGCTGACCGCCTCATTGCACGAGTTGGAAAAATATCCGCTGACGGCCGGTTTGCCTGAACTGCGTCAGGCGTGTGCGAACTGGTTAAAACGCCGTTATGACGGCTTGACGGTCAATCCGGATAATGAAATTCTGCCGGTTTTAGGCAGTAGGGAGGCGTTGTTTTCTTTTGTTCAAACCGTGTTGAACCCTGTTTCAGACGGCATCAAACCCGCAATTGTCAGCCCGAATCCCTTTTATCAGATTTATGAAGGTGCGACACTTTTGGGCGGTGGTGAAATCCATTTTGCTAATTGCCCCGCGCCGTCTTTCAACCCCGATTGGCGCAGTATTTCCGAAGAGGTTTGGAAACGCACCAAACTGGTGTTCGTCTGCTCGCCCAACAACCCCAGCGGCAGCGTGCTGGATTTGGACGGCTGGAAAGAAGTTTTTGATTTACAGGATAAATATGGTTTCATTATTGCCTCGGATGAATGCTATTCCGAAATCTATTTCGACGGCAACAAACCTTTGGGCTGCCTGCAAGCCGCTGCACAGTTGGGTCGAAGCAGGCAAAAACTGCTTATGTTTACCAGTTTGTCCAAGCGGTCCAATGTTCCTGGTTTGCGTTCCGGTTTTGTCTCCGGCGATGCCGAACTGCTTAAAAACTTTCTGCTTTACAGAACCTATCACGGCAGCGCAATGAGCATTCCCGTGCAGCGCGCAAGCATTGCCGCTTGGAACGACGAACAGCACGTTATCGACAACCGCCGCCTGTATCAGGAAAAATTTGAGCGCGTTATTCCCATTTTGCAACAGGTATTTGACGTTAAATTACCGGATGCCTCGTTTTACATCTGGTTGAAAGTCCCCGATGGCGACGATTTGGCATTTGCACGCAATTTATGGCAAAAAGCCGCTATCCAAGTATTGCCCGGACGCTTTTTGGCACGGGATACCGAACAGGGCAATCCCGGGGAAGGTTATGTGCGTATTGCTTTGGTTGCCGATGTCGCAACTTGTGTCAAAGCTGCGGAAACCATTGTTTCCCTATATCGGTAAAGAATAAAAAATGCCGTCTGAACTTTTCCTGACGGCATTTTTTAACACCATCAAGATGTATTTATTATAACGGTATTTGCACCACAATTAATTGGCTTGCCTGAGGATGCTTTTAAATCTAAAATTCCGACGTTTTACACAATACCGAGCAGATTATGTTTTTTGTCCTTTCCCCTGCGAAAAACCTTAACGAAAAAGACCCTGCCCCTGTCAGCGAGTTTACCCAACCCGACCTGCTGGCAGAGTCCGAAATTCTAATGCAGCAGCTGCGCGAGCTTGCTCCGCAACAGATTGCCGAACTGATGCACGTTTCCGACAAAATTGCCCTCTTAAACGCGCAGCGCAATGCAGAATGGCACACGCCGTTTACGCCGGAAAACGCCAAACAGGCGGTCTTTATGTTCAACGGCGATGTTTACGAAGGTATGGATGCAAACACATTGGATATTGGACAGATACGCTATCTACAAAACCATGTCCGTCTGCTTTCTGGTTTGTACGGTCTTCTGCGCCCATTAGACCTAATGCAGCCCTACCGCCTGGAAATGGGAACGCCCTTCGCCAATTTGCGCGGCAAGAATTTGTATGAGTTTTGGGGCGACATCATTACCAACCTTTTAAATGACACGCTTGCCCAAGCAGGCAGCAATACGCTTGTCAACCTTGCCTCACAGGAATATTTCAAGTCCGTCAACACGAAAAAACTTCGGGCGCGGCTGATTACCCCGATATTTAAAGACGAAAAAAACGGCAAATATAAAATTATCAGTTTCTATGCTAAGCGCGCGCGCGGATTAATGGTGCGCTATGCGGCAGAACATCATATTACCGACCCTGAAATGCTGAAAAATTTTAATTACGAAGGCTACGCATTCAATGACGCGGCTTCCAATGAAAGCGAATGGGTGTTTATGCGTTCGGAACAAATAAAGTGAAAACAATAAATTAAGTATTTTCCGAAAAAAGTGCTTGGCAAAATGTATAAACTTCATTATTATTCCTACTCTTCAAGAAGACGGAAGCGTGGCAGAGCGGTTTAATGCAACGGTCTTGAAAACCGTCGAGGGTTGATAGCCCTCCGTGAGTTCGAATCTCACCGCTTCCGCCAATTCTTGAGGTCAAAAACCAAATAAAAATGAAGTAGCATAAAGCATCGGCATTTTTATTTGGTTTTACTTCATTATCGGAAACGTGGCAGAGAGGCTGAATGCAGCGGACTCGAAATCCGCTGAGGGTGCAAATCCTCCGTGGGTTCGAATCCCACCGTTTCCGCCAGAAAACATAACCGCCCTGATTTAGGGCGGTTCTTTTTTGTTCAGGTTGTGTCAATTACTATATAAAAATCATCGGATTATGCCGACTTATCGCAACTATCCGCAACAAACCGCAATCGGCAGACGCTTTTTATCAATGTTTTATGGTATTAATTTATATGGTTATTTTTTAAAGTGGGAACTTGCCATAATGGTTAAAGCCGTTACTTCGTTTAATCCTGTTCGGATCAGGGATGCGGGGAAGGCGGGTTTTATTAAGCCGGTGCGTTTTGATGTGAGAATGCCGTCTGAACCTTAGTTTCAGACGGCATGGCTATTGCTGATGCGGCTTTATTCGCAATTCAGATTGCGGGTTTTTTCTGCAAACGAATCCATAGCGATTTGGCACATTTGCTTACGCTGTCCCAAATCGGCGGCAGGCAGGGCTTGGAATAGGAATTTGGTGTTGTTGCGTGCGAAATCTGCTTTGTTTCCGGCTTTGTTGTAACAGGTTTCGGCGCGTTTGAAATATTGTTGGCAAATCGGAGGCAGCTCGTCCATAGTCAGGGGTTTACTCTTATGCATGCCGTGTGCAGATGCAGGAAGGATGGTTGCTAAAAGAGCACTGCCGATCAGGATAGTTGGAATAGCTTTCATATTATTGTCTTTTCCTAGGATAAAAACTAAAGATTATATTATTTATAATCAATGAGTGTTGCGTTTAATCATAATCAGGCAGATAGGAATAACTAATGCCGTCTGAACGATAAATGTTCAGACGGCATTTTTACCTTTGTGCTTATAAGGTGCTTAGTGCCTGATTAAAGGTTGCGCTTGGACGCATCGCTTGCGCGGCTTTTTCAGGATTGGCTGCGTAGTAGCCGCCGATGTCGACCGCTTTGCCTTGTACGGCAGAGAGTTCTTCAACGATTTTGGCTTCGTCGGCAGTCAAAGCGGCTGCCAATGGCGCAAATACGGCTTTCAGTTCGGCATCTTTGTCTTGCGCTGCCAATTCTTGTGCCCAGTAGAGGGTAAGGTAGAAATGGCTGCCCCGGTTGTCGAGTTCGCCAGCTTTGCGTTTAGGCGATTTGTCGTTCAACAGCAGTTTTTCGGTGGCTGCATCCAAAGTGTCGGCGAGAACTTGGGCTTTGGCGTTGCCGGTTTTTTGCGCCAGATGTTCAAACGATACGGCAAGCGCGAGAAATTCGCCCAAAGAGTCCCAACGCAGGTGGTTTTCTTCGAGGAACTGTTGGACGTGTTTCGGTGCAGAACCGCCCGCGCCGGTTTCAAACATACCGCCGCCGTTCATCAATGGAACGATAGACAGCATTTTCGCGCTTGTGCCGAGTTCCAAAATTGGGAACAAGTCGGTCAGGTAGTCGCGCAAGACATTACCGGTTACGGAGATGGTGTCTTCGCCGTTTTTCAGACGACCCAAGCTGAACTTGGCGGCTTCTTCAGGAGCGAGGACGCGGATGTCGAGGCCATTGGTATCCAGTTCGGCAAGGTAGGCTTTAACCTTGGCGAGCAGGCTCTTGTCGTGCGGACGGTTTTCGTCGAGCCAGAATACAGCAGGCGTGTTGCTCAGGCGGGCACGGTTGACGGCGAGTTGCACCCAGTCTTTAACTGGAGCGTCTTTGGTTTGGCACATACGCCAAATGTCGCCGGCTTCAACGTCGTGTTGCATCAGGACTTTTCCTGCCGCATCAATGACTTGAACTTGACCGTCGGCTTCGATTTCAAAGGTTTTGTTGTGCGAACCGTATTCTTCGGCTGCCTGCGCCATCAGACCGACATTGGGAACAGTACCCATGGTTGTCGGGTCGAATGCGCCGTGTTCGCGGCAGAAATCGATGGTTGCTTGGTAAACACCAGCGTAGCTGCTGTCGGGAATGACGGCTTTGGTGTCTTGCGCTTTGCCGTCTTTATCCCACATACGGCCGGAATTGCGGATCATCGCGGGCATGGAAGCATCGACGATGACATCGCTAGGAACGTGCAGATTGGTAATGCCTTTGTCAGAATCGACCATAGCCAAATCGGGGTTGGCGGCGTAAACGGCAGCGATTTCAGCTTCGACGGCAGCGCGGGTGTCCGCATCCAGTTTGTCCAGATTGGCAAGCAGGTTGCCGAAGCCGTTGTTGACGTTGACGCCTGCGGCAGCCAGTTTGTCGCCGAATTTTTCAAAGACAGGAGCAAAGAATACTTTGACGGCGTGTCCGAAGATAATCGGATCGGACACTTTCATCATCGTGGCTTTCATATGCAGCGAGAACAATACGCCTTTAGCTTTCGCGTCTTTGACTTGCTCGGCAAGGAAGGCAAGCAGGGCTTTTTTGCTCATTACGGTCGCGTCGATGATTTCGCCGGCTTTCAGGGCAACAGGCTCGCGCAGCTCTTTTTTGTTACCTTGTTTGTCGGTGAACACGATGGATACGGAAGTCGCATCGGGTACGGTAACGGATTGTTCGTTATGGAAAAAGTCGCCGCTTTGCATGGTGGCAACGTGGGTTTTGGAATCTTTGGTCCATGCACCCATGCTGTGCGGATTTTTTTTGGCAAAGTTTTTCACTGCTTTAGGGGCGCGACGGTCGGAGTTGCCTTCGCGCAGGACAGGGTTTACCGCGCTGCCTTTGATGCGGTCGTAGCGTTCGCGTACGGCTTTTTCTTTATCGCTTTGAGGGTCGGCAAGATAGTCGGGGACGGCAAAGCCTTTAGACTGCAATTCTTTAATCGCAGCAGTCAGTTGCGGTACGGACGCGCTGATGTTCGGCAGTTTGATTACGTTGGCGTCGGGCTGTTTTACCAGTTCGCCCAATTCGGCAAGCGCGTCGGGTACGTGTTGCGCTTCGGTCAGGTATTCGGGAAACGCTGCCAAAATACGGCCGGACAGGGAAATATCGCTGGTTTTGACTTCGATACCGGCGTGGCGGGTAAACGCCTGCACAATCGGCAGCAGAGATTGAGTCGCCAGCGCGGGGGCTTCGTCGGTATGGGTGTAGATAATGGTGGCTTTACTGGTCATGGGATATTCTCTTGTAGGTTAGGTTTTTCTTTTCGAATGCGGCGCAAAAGGCGCGCTGCGTGGCTATTATTGCATATTTCTGCAGGCTTGGGATATGTGTCCGAATAGGGTTTAAATGTGAAAATGCCGTCTGAAGGAGGTGCAGACGGCATGGTTTTTATTCCGGCGCGCGGAAGCTGTCGTGGCAGGATTTGCAGCTTGCACCGGTTTCGCCGTAGGCGGCTTTGATTTCATCCAGTTTGCCGGTTTGGGCGGCGGCGTTGAGTTTTTCGACGGCGGCGGCGAATTTTGTTTTTTCGGCTTCAAATTTTGCACCATCCGACCAAACGGCGGGTAGGGCGCGGCCGTTGCCTTGCGGGTCGGAATCAAAAAGCGTAAATGGTTTTTTGCTACTTTCGGCAAACGCCGCCGCCGCCTGTTTGAATTTTTCGACATCGTAAGGTTCTTCGCCTTTGACCATTTTGCCCATACGCGAGAAGTCGGGCATCATAGATTTGAACGCGGCGGTGCGGTTTTCGGAAATTTCGCCTTTGGGCTGTGCGGGCGCGCCGCCGTTTCCGCAGGCGGAAAGGAGCAGTGTGATGGCGGCGGCAGCAAGGCTGATTTGGGTTTTCATGTTGAATGTGTCCTGTTGTGGTGGTATGGTTGTTTTGAATCAGGCGGTCATGCCGTCTGAAGGGCGTTATGATACCTGAAACAGGTTTGGGAAACGAGAAAGAAAGGAAAAACAATGGCTGTTTTAATTACCGGTGCTTCGGCAGGATTCGGCGAAGCGATGTGCCGCGCGTTTGTCGGGGCGGGATACCGCGTTATCGGTGCGGCGCGTCGTGCGGACAGGCTTCAGGCCTTGGCGGATGAATTGGGTGCTTTGTTTTACCCTTTGGAAATGGACGTGTCGCGCCGCGAGTCGGTGGAAAACGCCTTAAACGGCATCCCCGATGAATTTTCCGACATCGACTGCCTCATCAACAATGCCGGGCTGGCTTTGGGTTTGGACACGGCGGACAAGGCGGATTTTGAAGATTGGGAAACAATGATTCAAACCAATGTTTTGGGTTTGACGTTTCTAACGCGCAAGATTTTGCCGCAAATGGTGGAACGCGGCGGCGGTTATGTGATGAATTTGGGTTCGATTGCGGGCAATTATGCTTACGCCGGCAGCAACGTTTACGGGGCAACCAAGGCGTTTGTGCGGCAGTTCAGCCTGAATTTGCGCGCGGAGCTGGCGGATAAGAACATCCGCGTTACCAATATCGAGCCGGGTTTGTGCGGCAATACGGAGTTTTCCAATGTGCGCTTCAAAGGCGATGACGAGAAGGCGGTGGGCGTGTATGAGGGTGTGGAATTTATACGCCCCGAAGATATTGCGGAAACCGCATTGTGGCTGTACCGCCGGCCGGCGCATATGAATGTGAACACGATTGAAATTATGCCCGTGGCGCAGACTTTTGCAGGAATGAAGGTGATAAAAAAAGCCGTGCTGGAAGTGCGGGAAGACTTTGAAAAACAGAGTATGTCGCTGTTTTCCCGCATCAGGTCCTGGTTCAAATGATGCGGAATGCCGTCTGAAGACAGTTTCAGACGGCATTTTTACGGAGTAGGCAATAAGTCCGCCAATTTGGGGTTGCCTTCTTTCGGTATCGGGCGCGGATTGCCTTCCGCATCGATGGCGACATAAGTGAACACGGCTTCGGTTACGAGGTGGCGGTCTTCGGTAACGCAATCGTTCATCAAAGTTTTCACCCAGACTTCGACTTTAAGCTGGAGGGAAGTATTGCCCACGCGGACGCAATGCCCGTAGCAGCAGACGACGTTGCCGACCTTGACCGGGCGGATGAAGTTCATTTCCTGAACGGCGACGGTAACGATGCGTCCCCGCGCGATTTCCGCCGCCAATATGCCGCCGCCCAAATCCATCTGCGACATAATCCAGCCGCCGAAAATGTCTTGGTTGGGATTGGTATCGCGCGGCATAGCGACGGTACGCAGGAGCAGTTCGCCTTGAGGGCGTTGGCGGTTGCCTTCTTCGTGCTGCATAAAGTTTCCTTGTTTTATTGAAATATAATCGAACCTGTACCCCTGCCCGAAACGGGAAGTCAGGAAGTGCGTAGTTTAACCCATTTGAGACATACAAGGGCGGGCGTAGGGCAGATTCGCAAGGCGTATTGTAGGGCGGGGCTGTAGAGTGGGCTTCAGTCCGCCAATCCCGCCAAATCCTACCCTAAGCAACTGAACCGTCATTCCCGCGCAGGCGGGAATCCAGACCTGTCCGCACGGAAACTTATCGGTTAAAAGGTTTCTCTAGATTCCGCATCCTAGATTCCCGCCTGCGCGGGAATGACGGGTTTCAAGATTACGGTGTTGTCGGACGGGTTTCAAGATTGCGGTGTTATCGGGAATGACGGTTCGGGTATTTCCCTACGCCCGCCCCGCGCCTGTAAACGGCGAGTGCATCAAAAATGCCGTCTGAAGGTTCAGACGGCATCGGCATCGGGGAATCAGAAGCGGTAGCGCACGCCCAATGAGGCTTCGTGGGTTTTGAAGCGGGTGTTTTCCAAGCGTCCCCAGTTGTGGTAACGGTAGCCAGCATCTAAAGTCAGATTGGACGTGATGTCGAAACCGACACCGGCGATGACACCAAGACCCAAGCGGCGGATGCTGTGGCTTTCGTGATAGGCAGGTTTGCTGGTCGGCCCTGTTATAACAGGGCCGCCACTCGCCACAGGAGTAACAGTAATAGTTTCTTTATTGACCGAATTAACTTGATGCCTAACGTGTCCGTAGGCGACGCGCGCGCCGATATAGGGTTTGAATTTATCGCTTATTTGGAAATCGTAAATGGCTGATAAGCCGAGAGAAGAAGCGGCGTGGAAGCTGCCGTTTTCCTGATGTTCTGTTTTGGTTTCTTTGTTGTTGTCGTTTATACGTTCAGTAACTTTTTTAGTAGAAGAATTGCTTTCATTCCACTTTCTGTAGCGCGTGTAATCTGCGGCGATGCGCCAGTTGCCGAAATCGTAGCCAAGAGAAAGTCGAGGTTGAACAGAGTGGGTACGGATGTTTTTGAAATAATCGCTTACTGTGCTTATTTTGCCTTTGTCTGCACCGGTTGCTTCCGGATAATTGTGGGTAATGCGTTCGGCGGCGTAGGTTAAATCTGCCTGCACATACGGGCCGCGGCCATTGTCTTCACTTGCCGCCTGCGCTGCGGAAGAGAAGAGAAGAGAAGAGAAGAGAAGAGAAGAGAAGAGAAGGTTTTTTGGGGCTGGATTCATTTTCGGCTCCGTATTCGGTTTAACTGATTAAAAAAGAACGATTTTCACTGGTGTCTCAAGAGCGGATTGTATCGGGTTTGGGGCGATGTTTCAATAAAAAACAATAAGAAAGCTGCTATTATGGTTTAATCCTGCGCGTTGCAGCTTCCGGAAAGGGCTTGCGCCATTTTGAAATAAGGCCGATCCGCCGCCTTGAAGGGTAGGGCTTAACTGTTAGGAAATAATGGCAAAGCGGCTTGTTTCTGTCAGACATTGTATGGGTTTTCTTTTAAATGATATATTTCCGCCTGTTTATGCAATATTTTCCGATTGATGGTTTTTATAGTGGATTAACAAAAACCGGTACAGCGTTGCCTCGCCTTAGCTCAAAGAGAACGATTCTCTAAGGTGCTGAAGCACCGAGTGAATCGGTTCCGTACTATTTGTACTGTCTGCGGCTTCGTCGCCTTGTCCTGATTTTTGTTAATCCGCTATAAAGACCGTCGGGCATCTGCAGCCGTCATTCCCGCGCAGGCGGGAATCCAGACCTTAGAACAACAGCAATATTCAAAGATTATCTGAAAGTCCGAGATTCTAGATTCCCGCCTGCGCGGGAATGACGAAAAGTGGTGGGAATGACGAAAAGTGGCGGGAATGACGAAAAGTGGCGGGAATGACGGTTCGGGCATTCCTTAAATTACCCGTGTATCGCTGTAAATCTTAGAGATGGCGGAATATAGCGGATTAACAAAAACCGGTACAGCGTTGCCTTGCCTTAGCTCAAAGAGAACGATTCTCTAAGGTGCTGAAGCACCAAGTGAATCGGTTCCGTACTTATTTGTACTGTCTGCGGCTTCGTCGCCTTGTCCTGATTTTTGTTAATCCACTATATCGCGATTTTTCGGAATTTGCCTTTCGGGGCGGCTTGTGTTTTGTGCGGGATGTCGCGTGTCGGGATGTTCGGATTGTCAGAAGCAATATAGGAGAAGATGATGTATGAGATAAAACAGCCTTTTCATAGCGGATACTTGCAGGTGTCTGAAATTCATCAAATTTATTGGGAAGAGTCGGGCAATCCCGACGGTGTGCCGGTCATTTTTTTACACGGCGGGCCGGGCGCGGGGGCTTCGCCTGAATGTCGGGGTTTTTTCAATCCCGATGTGTTCCGCATCGTCATTATTGACCAGCGCGGTTGCGGACGTTCACGCCCGTATGCTTGTGCGGAAGACAATACGACTTGGGATTTGGTGGCGGATATTGAAAAAGTCCGTGAAATGCTGGGTATTGAAAAATGGCTGGTGTTCGGCGGTTCGTGGGGCAGCACTTTGTCGCTGGCTTATGCCCAAACCCATCCGGAACGGGTAAAGGGATTGGTATTGCGCGGGATATTTTTGTGCAGGCCGTCTGAAACGGCGTGGCTGAACGAGGCGGGCGGTGTGAGCCGGATTTATCCGGAACAATGGCAAAAATTTGTCGCGCCGATTGCTGAAAATCGGCGGAACCGGCTGATTGAGGCGTATCACGGGTTGCTGTTTCATCAAGATGAAGAAGTGTGCCTGTCTGCCGCGAAGGCTTGGGCGGATTGGGAAAGCTATCTGATCCGTTTCGAGCCGGAGGAAGTGGATGAAGATGCTTATGCCTCGCTGGCAATCGCGCGTTTGGAAAACCATTATTTTGTCAACGGCGGTTGGTTGCAGGGCAATAGGGCGATTTTGAACAATATCGGCAAAATACGGCATATCCCGACCATTATCGTGCAGGGGCGGTATGATTTGTGTACGCCGATGCAGAGTGCGTGGGAGCTGTCGAAAGCCTTTCCCGAAGCGGAGTTGAGGGTAGTTCAAGCGGGGCATTGTGCGTTCGATCCGCCTTTGGCGGATGCGTTGGTTCAGGCGGTTGAGGATATTTTGACGCGACTTGTGTAGCGCGTTTTTGCGCTTACTTCCGTACGGGCAGGTTTGCTTCGGCAGCGATTGGAAAATACAGTCAGGCCAAGCGTCCGGATTGACGAAACCTGCCGTCTGACGCAAAAAAAGCAGCTTCTTTACGGGAAGCTGCTTTTGTTTTGAACGGTTTAACGCAGTTCGGAATGGAGTTTGCCCAACAGTGTGGATGCGTCTTTGTCGGCATATGCGCTGCCGTCTTTGTTGAGCAGGACGATGCGCGAGCCGTTGGCGACAGGCTCGGCATAGACAATCAGTTCCGGCTGTTCGGCAGGTTTCTCCGCTTTGCCTTTGCCCAGCAGGCGTTTGAACAGCCCCGGTTTTTGTTCGGTAACTGCATTGCTTTCGTTCGGGGCTTTTTGAACCAGGAAGGCGTGGCGTTCGGTGTTTTGACCGACGACGGTCAACCCGATGCGGTCGAGGGCGAGCGCGGTGCGCCGCCAGTTTCTGCCGTAGTCGCCAAAGACAATCAGGCTTTTGCCTTCGATACGCGCCATTTCGTTGGCGGCGGGAAGGGTCGGTTTTTTTGCTAATGCGTTTTCCGCCTGCTGCCCGTCAACGCCCAAATATTGCATAAAGCGCGTCAGGAAAGCGGCCTCGAGGTTGGGGTCGGAAGCGGAAGGCTGCCACATGGTCGTGTCTTTGTTTTTGTCGCCATACACTTCTTTCATCGCTTTGTGGGCGAAGAAGATGTCGGAAACGCCGTTTTTGCCCTGTTCGATACGGACGATGAATTTGTCGCGCTCGCCGGTGGAATAAATCCCCCCCAAACCGACTGTGTCGAATAGGCGGCGCAAGCTGTCTTGGGGGATTTTGGCACGGTTTTCCGCCCACTCGGTTTCCATTTGTCCGATGGTGGGTTCTTCGGACTTGATGTCGAAGCCGTTTTCCTGCCAGAAGGCTTTCAGAAGCGGCCAGATTTCGGCGGGGGATTTGCCGTCAACGACAAGCCAGCGTTGGCTGCCGTCGCGCTCAAGGCGGACACCTTTGACGCTTTTCAATACCTCGGCATCGGCAGGCTGTTGGACGGCGGGTGTGCGGCGTTTTTCCAAATCGCTGGCGCGGACGGCTCCCGAACCGGCAGGCAGGCGGTAGAGGTTGCCTTGGTCGGGGTTGTTTAAGTCGGGGGGGACTTCGAGTTTGATCAGGCGGTGCGACTGGCTTTGGTAGTCGAGCTTGGGCTGTTCGGTTTTGCTGCCGGAGCAGGCAGTCAGTCCGATGAGGAGTAGTGCGGAGATTACAGGTTTGATATGGGTCATCGTGTCATCCTGTGTGATGGATATTAAAATGTTTGTTGCGTTATGCCGTCTGAACGCTTCAGACGGCATGGCTATATTTAAAGTTGTCCTGAGGCTTTCAGGGCGGTGCGGACTTTTGCTTGTCCGTTTTCCGTCAGCGGAACGAGCGGCAAACGGACGTGCGGTTC
Source organism: Neisseria sp. Marseille-Q6792 (assembly GCF_943181435.1). The sequence goes on along the minus strand of NZ_OW969598.1, from coordinate 662,882 downwards.
GCATTTGCCCAGGGCGGATACCGCCCATTTCGGTGCGGCGGGGCTGGGTTCGCAGAACATGGTGTCGTAAATCGGAATCAGCCGGTCATTGAGTTCGCGTGCGAGGGCAATGTCGCCTTGCAGTGCGGCGCGGCACATATCGGCAAAGAGCTTGGGTGCGGCGTTGGCGGCTACGGTAATAACGCCGTGTCCGCCGCACAGCATGAACGGCAGGGCGGTATGGTCGTCGCCGGAAAGAACGGCGAAGCCTTCGGAGGCGCGGTTGATGAGTTCGATGTTGCTGCCGACGTTGCCGCTGGCTTCTTTAACGCCCACGATATTGGAGATTTCTGAAAGGCGCAGGATGGTGTCGTTAGTCATGCTGACGACGGTACGGCCGGGCACGTTGTAGATAATCATCGGAATCGAAGTGGCTTCGGCGATGGTTTTGAAATGTTGGTAAATGCCTTCTTGGGAGGGCTTGTTGTAATAGGGGACGACGGATAAGGTAAAGTCTGCACCGGCTTTTTCGGCGGCTTGCGAAAGTGCGACGGCTTCAAGGGTGTTGTTGGCGCCGGTACCTGCGATGACGGGAACGCGCTTGTTGACGTGTTTGACCGTTTCTTCGATTACGCTTAAATGTTCTTCGACGGAGAGGGTGGCGGATTCGCCTGTCGTGCCGACGGCGACGATGCCGTCGGTACCGCTTTCGATATGCCAGTCGATCAAATCGCGGAGTTGTTCGTAATGGATGCTGCCGTCTTGATTCATCGGGGTAATCAGGGCAACCAAGCTACCTTGTAACATACGGAAACCTTTTATTCATTGAGTGAGGTCGATTATGCTTCGGATTGTAGCTTACTTTGTTGTTTGTGTGAAACATATCGGCCGCACGGTTGGTTCTAAGGCTTAAGTTCTATCATATCTTAATAAATAATATTTTTTATAATCATGAAATTATTGGGTTTAAGCAGTGGATGCGCGGTTGAGGATTAAAATGTGTTAAGCGCATGAAGGCTCTCTGAAAATGAAGGACTGTCCGGTGCGGAAATTCAAAGAAATTTGAATTCGGACAACCGGTGGTGTTTTTGCACATGAGGATTTGAATTGATAAGGAATCTTTGATTCGTTACAATTTCGTTCTTAAAATTTTTTAACGTTTGACAACGGATAGAAAGACTCCAATGGCTGAAACAATGAAAAAACAGGCGGATTCGCCTGATTTGGTGTACGGTTTGGAAGACAGGCCGCCGTTCGGTAATGCGCTCTTGAGCGCGGTTACCCATCTTTTGGCGATTTTTGTGCCGATGATTACGCCCGCGCTGATTGTGGGCGGCGCGCTGGAATTGCCGGTGGAGATGACGGCGTATCTCGTGTCGATGGCGATGGTTGCGTCGGGTGTCGGCACTTATTTGCAGGTCAACCGCTTCGGGCCGGTCGGTTCGGGGATGCTGTCCATCCAGTCGGTGAATTTCTCGTTCGTTACCGTCATGATTGCGCTCGGCGCGGGGATGAAAGAGGGCGGTTTGACTAAGGATGCGATGATTTCGACGCTCTTGGGCGTATCGTTTGTCGGCGCGTTTTTGGTGTGTTTCTCGGCGTGGCTTCTGCCGTATTTGAAAAAAGTGATTACGCCGACGGTCAGCGGCGTGGTGGTGATGCTGATCGGTTTGAGTTTGGTACACGTCGGTATTACCGATTTCGGCGGCGGCTTCGGCGCGAAGGCGGACGGCACGTTCGGCTCGATGGAAAACTTGGGGCTGGCTTCGCTGGTGTTGCTGATTGTGTTGATATTCAACTGCATGAAAAACCCGCTGTTGCGGATGAGCGGCATCGCGGTCGGGCTGATTGCCGGCTACATCGTCGCGCTGTTTTTGGGTAAGGTGGATTTTTCCGCGCTGCAAAACCTGCCGCTGGTTACGCTGCCCGTACCGTTTAAATATGGTTTTGCTTTTGACTGGCACGCATTTATTGTGGCGGGTGCGATTTTCCTGTTGAGCGTGTTTGAGGCGGTCGGCGATTTGACGGCGACGGCAATGGTGTCCGATCAGCCGATTGAAGGCGAGGAATACACCAAACGTTTGCGCGGCGGCGTGTTGGCTGACGGCTTGGTGTCGGTGATTGCGACGGCTTTGGGTTCGCTGCCGCTGACGACGTTTGCACAAAACAACGGCGTGATTCAGATGACCGGCGTGGCTTCGCGTCATGTGGGCAAATATATTGCCGTGATTTTGGTGTTGTTGGGTCTGTTCCCCGTTGTCGGACGCGCGTTTACGACGATTCCGAGTCCGGTGTTGGGCGGCGCGATGGTTTTGATGTTCGGCTTAATTGCGATTGCGGGCGTGCGGATTTTGGTCAGCCACGGCATCCGCAGGCGCGAGGCGGTAATTGCGGCAACTTCGGTCGGTTTGGGCTTGGGTGTCGCGTTTGAGCCGGAAGTATTTAAAAACCTGCCCGTCTTGTTCCAAAACTCTATTTCCGCCGGCGGCATTACGGCAGTCTTGCTGAATTTGGTCTTGCCCGAAGATAAAACCGAGGCGGCGGTCAAGTTTGATACCGACCACTTGGAACACTGATTTTGAAAATGAATGCCGTCTGAAACGGAATCCCTGTTTCAGACGGCATTGTTTTTGAGGCTTACGCTTTTTCGTTTTTTAATACGCGTTGTCGGCGTGTTTCGCTTAATACCATTCCGGCAGACACGGAGACGTTCATGCTTTCGACTGTGCCGAACATGGGTATAGACACCAGCATGTCGCAATGTTCGCGCGTGAGGCGGCGCATACCGTCGCCTTCGTTGCCCATTACCCACGCCGCGCTGTCGGGCAGATTGCAATGGTAAAGGTCGGACTCGCCGCTCATATCGGTGCCGATAATCCAAATGCCGTATTCTTTCAATTCGCGCAGGGTGCGGGCGAGGTTGGTTACGGTGATATAGGGGACGGTTTCCGCGGCACCGCAGGCGACTTTGCTGACGGTGGCGTTCAGTCCCGCGCTTTTGTCTTTCGGTGCGATGACGGCGTGTACGCCCATTGCGTCGGCGGTACGCAGGCACGCGCCGAGGTTGTGCGGGTCGGTGATGCCGTCGAGTATCAGCAGCAGCGGCGGTTCGCTTAAGTTTTCCAATACGTCTTCGAGATGGACGTGGTTTTTGGAGGCATCGATAAATCCGGCCACGCCTTGATGGCGCGCGCCTTTGCTGATGGCGTTGAGGCGGTCGGCATCGGCAAAATATACGCGGATGTCCTCGTTTGCCGCCTTCTCCAACACTTCGCGCGTGCGTGCGTCTGATTTGCCTTCTTGGATGTAGAGTTCGACGATGGATTTGGGGTTTTGCCACAATCGGGCATTGACGGCGTGGAAGCCGTAGATAGGTCTTTGGTTTGCCATGATGGTGCTTTGTCGGAAATTTCAGACGGCATTATAGCAATTTATCCTGATGCCGTCTGAAGGGGTTAAAACAGGTAGGCGATGTATTTCACCAACAGGATAAACAAGATGGATACGGCGCAGCCGATTTTGAAGGCCGTTCCGACGACAAGCCCCAACAGCGTACCCAAGCCCGCTTTACCTGCCTGTATCATGTTGCGGCAGCTGATGAGCTCTCCTGCAGCCGCACCAATTAACGGGCCGAGTACAAGGCCGGGAAGGGAGAAAAACATGCCGATGATGCTGCCAACCAATGCGCCGCGAACGGCGAGCCTGCCCGCTCCGGTATATTTTGTTCCCCATATACCTGCCACATAGTCCGTCAGTATGCCGGCAAGGCTGATGAGTCCGACCGTCCACAAAACGCCCGCGCCGTAGATTTGGTAGCCGCCGGAGTAGGCGAGCAGCAAGGTTCCGGCAAACATCAATGCCAATCCGGGCAGGGCGGGGTAAACGATGCCTGCCGTACCGACGGCTATCAGGGCGAGGGCGAGGATGACGAGCAAGGCGGTCATAGGTTCAACCTTTTCTTTTGTTCTGAAAAAAACGGCTTAATACGGCGCGGCATTCTTCTTGCAGGATTCCGCCCCGTATGGCGGTGTGCGTATTGAGGCGTTTGTCGGCAAATAGGTTGACGATGCTGCCTGCCGCGCCGGTTTTGGGTTCTGCCGCACCGTATATCACGCGCCTGATTCGTGCCTGTATCAGTGCGGACGCGCACATGGCGCAGGGTTCGAGGGTGATGTAGATGTCGCATCCGTCAAGGCGGTAGTTTTGCATTTCGCTGCCTGCCTGTGCCAAGGCGTTGATTTCGGCGTGTCGGCTGACATTGCAGTCGGCAATGCAGGTGTTGTGTGCCGATGCGATGATTTTGCCGTCTGAAACGATGACTGCCCCGACGGGTATTTCGCCGTCGGCGGCGGATTGTTTTGCTTGGAGCAGTGCTTCGCGCATGAAGTGTTCCATTTCTTCCTGCGGCGGAAAGGCGGCGACGGGCGGATGGTTTTTCAACTCGGCAAGCAGGTGGGCTTTATGCGCTTGGGACATTTCTTGCGGCGGTGTGCCGTCCAGCAGCGACTCGAGTTGCCACAGCGTGCTTTTCGTGAGGGTCAAACCTGATGCCTTCAATAACAAGAAGGTTTGAACCGCGCCGGTCTGACGCAGGTCATCAAGCGTGCGTATGCCCAGACGGTGTAGGGCGGCGACGGTTTTGGGGGCGAGCGGCGGCGTGGTCAGCATAGTTTATACACCGAAAAACCGTTTTGCCGCCTCAATCAGGCGTGTGCCTGAAGTGCCGTCTGAAAACGGGTCGGCAACGCAGTCTAAAGGTGTTTTGCGCAACCAAGTCAGTTGGCGTTTGGCAAGTTGGCGCGTGGCGGCAATGCCTTTCTCGACAAATGCCGGGAAATCGGTTTTTCCGTCCAGATATTCCCATGCCTGACGGTAGCCGACGCAGCGTATGGCAGGGGAGTCGGCGGTCAGACCGGGATAGAGGCGGCGCAGGTTTTCTACTTCGCCGATAAAGCCCTGTTCAAGCATCAGGTGGAAACGCAGGGCGATGTTTTCATGCAGGCGGGCGCGGTTTTCGGGAATCAAGGCGGCGGTATGCAAATCAAAAGGGAGCGTATGGGGGCTTTGTCTGCCGAGGTGCGCACTCATCGGTTTGCCGGTTAAATAATAAACTTCCAAAGCGCGTCCGATACGCTGGCTGTCGTTCGGTTTCAGACGGCATGCTGTTTCAGGGTCAACTTTTTGCAGGGTGCGGTAGAGAAAATCCAAGCCGTACATCTGTTTTTGTTCGTCCAAGTCGGCACGCAGGCAGGCATCGGCCTCGGGCAAATCGTTCAAACCTTGGGTCAGGGCGCGGAAATACATCATCGTGCCGCCGACAATAAGGGCAAACCTGCCGCGTGAGGAAATTTCCCCAACCAAGCGCGTGCAGTCTTCGACAAAGCGGGCGGCGCTGTATGATTCGGTAGGCGGGATGATGTCGATAAGGTGGTGCGGTACAAAGGAACGCTCGGCATGAGACGGTTTCGCCGTGCCGATGTCCATACCGGTATAGACCAGTGCGGAATCGAGGCTGATGATTTCGACCGGCAGGGTTTCGGCGATTTTGAGGGCGAGCGCGGTTTTTCCTCCGGCGGTCGGGCCCAAGAGGGCAAAGGCTTTTGGAATCGGCATGATGTTTCAGGGTTGCGAAAATGCGGATTATAGCGGAAAGCGTGCCGACGTTATATTTTGGTTTGCGGAACCACCCATTGTCTGTCGGTGAGGTCGTAGATTTTTTGTATGTCTTTCAAAATGCGTTCGAAATCTATACCCAGGTCTTTCAGCCTGCCGGAGCGGATATCGAACACCCAGCCGTGGACGGTAGGATAATGCTCGTTCAGATAGCGTTTTTGGACTTCCGCCATTTTGATGATGTTGATACATTGTTCCTGAACGTTCAGTTCGACCAAACGGTCGTAGCGTATGTTTTCGTCGTCAATCGCGTCCAGCTCTTCGCGGTGCAGACGGTACACGTCGCGGATGTTGCGCAGCCACGGGTTCAACGCGCCGTAGTCGCAGGGTTGCATGGCGGCTTTGATGCCGCCGCAGTTGTAGTGTCCGCAGACGACGATGTGTTTGACTTTCAGATGATCGACCGCATAGCCGACCACGCTGGCAGCATTGATGTCTAGAGGGTTGACCATATTGGCGATGTTGCGGTGGACGAATACCTCACCCGGCTTCATGCCCATCATTTCTTCGGCAGTAACGCGGCTGTCGGAACAGCCGATGTAGAGGTAGTCAGGCGTTTGATTTGCGGAGAGCGTCTCAAAAAAATGAGGGTTGTGCCGCAACTGTTCTTCTGCCCAGCGGCGGTTGTATTCAAAAATGTCCTGTTTGGTTTTGTTCATGTATTTCTCCTTTTGATGCGCGTTTCAGACGGCATTGCCGACAGTCTATGCCCGATGCTGCCGTTAGACAAGGTTCGTTCTTGAGGCGATAATGGCGTTTTGCTTTTTTTGTTTGAAAGCCTTGCGATGTTCCAAAACCTGCTTGTCCGCTGGCTTGCCGTCTGCCTGATACCCTTGGCGACGCTTGCCGTTTTCGCCGCCAATCCGCCTAAAGATGCGGCGCAACACTTAATCAACGGCATCATTCTTGCCTGCGAAGCGACGTTTCTGTTCAAATTCATCCTCTTCGAAACCATCAAGCATCATCTTAAGCAAGAGTTTGATTTGAAACGGCAAACCATGCTGCTGTTTATTCCAATCGTTTTGCTGATTGTGTATTTGTTCCACTATTTCGGTGCGTTTTAGCCCGTTTCCGTTGTTTCTATGAATACTCCTCCTTTTGTCTGTTGGATTTTTTGCAAGGTCATCGACAATTTCGGCGACATCGGCGTTTCGTGTCGGCTTGCCCGTGTTTTGCATCGTGAACTCGGTTGGCAGGTGCATTTGTGGACGGACGATGTGTCCGCCTTGCGTGTGCTTTGCCCTGATTTGCCCGATGTCCCCTGTGTTCATCAGGATATTCATGTCCGCACTTGGTATGCCGAAGCGGCGGATATTAATAATGCGCCCGTTCCCGATGTCGTTATCGAAACTTTTGCCTGCGACCTGCCCGAAAATGTGTTGAACATTATCCGCCAACACAAACCGCTTTGGCTGAATTGGGAATATTTGAGCGCGGAAGAAAGTAATGAAAGGCTGCACCTGATGCCTTCGCCGCAGGAGAGCGTTCAAAAATATTTTTGGTTTATGGGTTTCAGCAAAAAAAGCGGCGGGTTGATACGCGAACGTGATTACCAAGATGCCGTCTGTTTCAATACCGAAGCCCTGCGTCAGCAGCTGATGCTGCCCGAAAAGAACGCCCCCGAATGGCTGCTTTTCGGCTATCGGAGCGATGTTTGGGCAAAGTGGCTGGAAATGTGGCAACAGGCAGGCAGCCCGATGACCCTACTGCTGGCGGGGGCGCAAATTATCGACAGCCTCAAACAAAGCGGCGTCATTCCGCAAAATGCCCTGCAGAACGACGGCGATGTTTTTCAGACGACCTCAGTCCGCCTCGTCAAAATCCCTTTCGTGCCGCAACAGGATTTCGACAAACTGCTGCACCTCGCCGACTGCGCCGTGATACGCGGCGAAGACAGTTTCGTGCGCGCCCAGCTTGCGGGCAAACCTTTCTTTTGGCACATCTACCCGCAAGACGAAAACGTCCATCTCGACAAACTCCACGCCTTTTGGGATAAGGCACACGGTTTCTACTCTCCCGAAACCGCATCGGCACACCGCCGCCTTTCAGACGACCTCAACGGCGGAAGGGCTTTATCCGCCACGCAACGCCTCGAATGTTGGCAAACTCTGCAACAACATCAAAATGACTGGCGGCAAGGCGCGGAGGATTGGAGCCGTTATCTTTTCGGGCAGCCGTCCGCATCCGAAAAACTCGCCGCCTTTGTTTCAAAGCATCAAAAAATACGCTAGAATAGCGCGTTTTACGACAACCGATTTGATTGGAAAATCACAATGAAAACAGCACAAGAACTGCGCGCCGGCAATGTATTTATGGTCGGCAACGATCCTATGGTCGTTCAAAAAACCGAATACATCAAAGGCGGCCGCTCTTCCGCCAAAGTCAGCATGAAACTGAAAAACCTGCTGACCGGCGCGGCTTCCGAAACCATTTACAAAGCCGACGATAAATTCGACGTGGTCATCCTGTCCCGCAAAAACTGTACTTACAGCTACTTTGCCGACCCTATGTACGTCTTTATGGACGAAGAATTCAACCAATACGAAATCGAAGCCGACAACATCGGCGACGCGTTGAAATTCATCGTTGACGGTATGGAAGACCAATGCGAAGTTACCTTCTACGAAGGCAACCCAATCTCCGTAGAACTGCCCACCATCATCGTACGCGAAGTTGAGTACACCGAGCCTGCCGTTAAAGGCGATACTTCAGGCAAAGTGATGAAAACCGCGCGTTTGGTCGGCGGCACTGAAATCCAAGTGATGTCTTACATCGAAAACGGCGACAAAGTCGAAATCGATACCCGTACCGGCGAATTCCGCAAACGCGCTTGATTTGTTGCATTGAAAAATGCCGTCTGAAAGGTTTTCAGACGGCATTTTTTTATCTTCGCCCCAAGTTTGGATTGAAGTAGATGTTTTTTTCGTAAACGACAATACGCGTGATTTTGCCATTTTCGTCAAAATGGATGTCTAAAAACGGTTTGTCGGGATTGCGTTCACGGTTGGACAGCCGGAAGAGTGATTGGTTTTCAAGCATTTCTCCGTGTATTTTCAGATAGCCGGGCAATTGGCTGATGTATTGGAAATTGCCGCCAAGTCCGTTGTTGTGCCGGCTCAAATAGGCAGATGTTGCCGAAACTTCAAAATAACGTGTGCGTTTCGGTTCCTCGCCTTGTCCGCGGGTTTCTTGACTGCCCTGTATCAGCAGCAGCGTCGCTTCTCGGAGGCGGCGTTCCTGTTCCATTATGGCATCTTGTGCCTGTCGGCTGATGGTGCGCGTTCCGTAACGCAAGTCTTCAATTGCCTGTATGATTTTCTGATGGTAGTCGGGATCTTCAGGGCGGATGTCGGGAAACAGCAGCCGCTGTATGTTGTCAGAGTCGTCGCCGGGTAAGCCGAAACGGGTTTCCAGTTCGTGATGCGAAAGGGCAAACAGACAGTCCGAGTCGATGTGTTCGGCGATTTGCTGCATGAGATCGTCAATGCCGGAGGCGGGGTGCAGGCCGGTGCAATTTGACGGCGGCGCGCTTTCTGCCTGCTTGACGTTATCAGTGGCGGATGCGGCCAGTTGCAAATCGGATTGGGAAGAAGCTGATGACGCGGAGGACGAAGCGGCGGATGCGCCGGTTTCTTTCGTTTTATCTTCTTTGCTCGGGGAACATGCGGTCAGCATCATTGCGGCAAGCCATAAGAGAAGTGATGAGGTTTTGTTTTTCATTCTTTAGATATAAAAGTTCTTCCATCTATGATATTGTTGGGGTCATATGAATGGTAGGAGCCACCATCAATAGTTTCATTTTCCAGCGACATAGACCGTTGCCCCTATAAATACTGAGATGGCAAAGGAAATATGCCTTCACTTTCTGGATAATTCTCTATATTACTAGACAGCCAGAGTTCAAAGATTTTGTAATCATCAAAGAAACCATATACATATCCCCTTTTTAGTAAGTCTATGTAATCTTTTTGAGGCACTACCAAAGGATTTCCATTTCTCATCACTCTTGATTGTCTAATAAAAAGTTCTTTATTGTATGACAAGAAAATCGCTAAATCTGGATATATTATATTTTCCTTCTCTAAATCAACTTGCCCTATCAGTTTCCAAATCTTCTTTCTTATGGCTGTTTCTATACAGGATTTATAAGTCTTAAACCCAACAGAAAGAAGCTCATCCATATTGGCTGTCTTTTCCGAGAGATAATCAAAAATACCAAACTCGTATTGCCTTACCCTACATATGTAAGTAAATTCCCCATTTGGGAGCGAGATTTCATAGATTTTTCCGTATTTTTTTACACCCTTATCCATATTGTTTCCAATATTAAAAAAGCCGTCTGAAAACCTACCGTTTCATTTTTCAGACGGCCTCTTGTTAGTACAACGGAAGAACCTCGTTATTATAGTGGATTAACAAAAATCAGGACAAGGCGACGAAGCCGCAGACAGTACAAATAGTACGGAACCGATTCACTTGGTGCTTCAGCACCTTAGAGAATCGTTCTCTTTGAGCTAAGGCGAGGCAACGCCGTACTGGTTTTTGTTAATCCACTATACCAACAAGGTTCTCAACCTGTCTTAGCCGACGCGGTAAAACGCAAGGCTGCCCAAAAGGTTGGGGAAATGTTTGACCTGTCTGTTGCCCGTCATCACGGCGCGCTCAAGCACGCGGATGTTGTTTTTGGCGCACAACAAATCAAAGTCTTTGAGCGTGCACCAATGGATATTGGGCGTGTCGTACCAATGGTAGGGCATACGTTCGGAAACCGGCATATGGCCGCCGAGTGCGATTTGGACGCGGTTGCGCCAGTAGCCGAAATTCGGGAAGCTGACGATTGCCTGTTTTGCCACGCGCATCAGGCAGCGCAGGATTTTTTCGGTATTCTGCATCGCTTGGATGGTCTGGCTCAACACAATCACATCAAAACTTTGATCGTTGAATGCGGTTAAACCTTCTTCCAAATCGGCTTGGATAACATTTACGCCGCGCGACATCGCGGCAATCACGCTGTCGGTGTCGATTTCGATGCCGTAGCCGCTGCATTTTTTGTGTTCGACCAAGGCGGCAAGCAGTTCGCCGTCGCCGCAGCCCAGGTCCAAGACGCGGCTGCCTTCGGGTATCCGGTTGTAAATCAGTTGCAAATCATCGCGCAGGTTCATTGCTGACATTCCTTATAAACGTTGTCCATATAGGCGGCGACCGCGCGCATATAGGCTTCGTCTTCCATTAAAAAGGCATCGTGCCCGTGTGAGGATTTTACTTCGATATACTGCACCGGCTTGTGCGTGGCAATCAGCGCTTTAACCAACTCTTTGGAACGCGCAGGCGAGAAACGCCAGTCGGTACTGAAGCTGGCGACAAAGAATTTCGCTTTCACATTTTGCAGGGCGCGGGTCAGGCTGTCGCCGAAATCCGCCGCCGGATCGAAATAGTCCAAAGCTTTGGTCATCAGCAAATAGGTGTTGGCATCAAACCGTCCGACGAATTTGTCGCCCTGATAGCGGAGATAGGATTCTACTTCAAATTCAACGCCATAACCGTATTGATAGCCGTCGGAACGCAAATCGCGTCCGAATTTTTTGCCCAAACCGTCTTCGGCAAGATAGGTAATGTGTCCCATCATACGGGCAATCCGCAAACCGCGTGCAGGAACGGTGTTACGGCTGCGGTAATGTCCTTCGTTGAAATCGGGGTCGGTCAAAATCGCCTGCCGCGCCACATCGTTGAACGCGATATTTTGCGTAGACAATTTCGGCGCGGAGGCAATCACTAAGGCATGGCGCACGCGTTCGGGATAGGAAATCGCCCACTGCAAAGCCTGCATACCGCCCAAGCTGCCGCCGACAATCGCCGCCCATTGTTCGATGCCGAGATAATCGGCAAGCGCGGCTTGGGATTTTACCCAGTCCTTCACCGTAACCACCGGAAAATCCGCGCCGTATTCCCTGCCCGTTTCAGGATTAATCGACAAAGGCCCGCTGCTGCCGTCGCAGCCGCCCAGATTGTTCAAACCGACCACGAAAAAACGTTCCGTATCAATCGGTTTGCCGGGTCCAACCATATTGTCCCACCAGCCCGTATATTTATCCTCCGCCGAATGCCTGCCCGCAACATGATGGTTGCCCGACAGCGCATGGCAGATTAAAACCGCATTGTTTTTTTCGGCATTCAACTCGCCGTAGGTTTCAATCATCAGATCGAAACGCGGCAAAGTTTTACCGTTTTCCAAAACCAGCGGCATCTCAAACGGAATTTTTTGGGGCGTTACAATGCCCACCGAGGCATTTTGACTCATATCCTGTTCCAACAAATGCGGCGAAAAGCGTTATTATATAGCAAACGGCATGACTTTTTGACACGGTCGGACAAGCAGCCCGACGCGCTGAAACATCCGTCCCCATGCCGCCGCAACCGATCCATACTTTTTCAGACGACCTCCACCGCTTCCCTATATGATAGGCAGACTTTTCCGTATTTTTTTCTTTTTCGCACTTGCCGCGCTGATTATCAACCGCCTTTTCAGCCGCAGGCAAAAACGTGCCCTGCACGATATCGCCAAAATCAGCGCATGGGTACTGCTTGGCGCAGCCGCCGCGACGCTGTTTTGGTATTTGGTCATGCTGTATTTCAAACACATTCCGGATTCGTATTGACGGAAAAAATGCCGTCTGAAACGCATTTTCTGTTTCAGACGGCATTTTTTTGAAAAGGGCTTGCGGCATGAGGAGATTTACAACCGAAGTAGGAAGGGCAGGGGGTCAGCGTTGGCGGGCTTTAAAACGCGGATTGCTTTTGCAGATGACGTAAACTTTGCCTTTACGTCTGACAATCTGACAGTCGCGTTGGCGTTGTTTGGCGGTTTTGAGTGAAGACAGAACCTGCATTATTTGTCCTTTCTAAACGATGACATGACGGATTGGAAACGTTGGTTGAACTTGCTGGCACGGCCTTCGGTGTTGACGTTGCGCTGCTTGCCGGTATAGACGGGATGGGATGCGGAAGAAGTATCCAGCGAAAACAGCGGATATTCTTTGCCGTCTGTCCAAACCATCGTTTTTCCGTGTGTTTCGGCGCAAGAACGAATCAGCCAGCCTTCATTGGCGCTGCTGTCGAAAAAAAGAACGGTTCGATAATTGTCAGGATGAATATTCGGTTTCATATATTGCCTTGCTTGGAGTGTTATAACATAACAAACTTTATCATAATTTAGAAGGCTTGTACAAGGAAAGCGTATGGTTTTTGCTAAATATTAAAAATTTTCATCATAAACCTGAAAATTTTGAAATTGACTCATATTCGGTGCAACCTTATCATACCGCCTAAAACATCATATAAAAGATAACGAAGGTATGCAGATATGAATTACGCAAAAGAAATCAATGCGTTAAATAACAGCCTTTCCGATTTGAAAGGCGACATCAACGTTTCGTTTGAATTTTTTCCACCGAAAAATGAGCAAATGGAAACGATGCTGTGGGATTCCATCCACCGTCTGCAAACCCTGCATCCCAAGTTCGTATCCGTAACCTACGGCGCAAACTCCGGCGAACGCGACCGCACGCACGGCATCGTCAAACGCATCAAACAGGAAACCGGCTTGGAAGCAGCACCGCACCTGACCGGCATCGACGCATCCCCCGACGAATTGCGCCAAATCGCCAAAGACTATTGGGACAGCGGCATCCGCCGCATTGTCGCCCTGCGTGGCGACGAGCCGCCCGGTTACGAGAAAAAACCGTTTTATGCCGAAGACTTGGTCAAACTCCTGCGCTCCGTCGCCGACTTCGACATCTCTGTGGCGGCATACCCCGAAGTGCATCCCGAAGCGAAATCCGCACAAGCCGACCTGATCAATTTGAAGCGCAAAATCGATGCGGGCGCGAACCACGTCATCACCCAATTTTTCTTTGACGTAGAACGCTACTTGCGCTTCCGCGACCGCTGCGTGATGTTGGGTATCGATGTGGAAATCGTCCCTGGTATTTTGCCTGTTACCAACTTCAAGCAGCTCGGCAAAATGGCGCAAGTAACCAACGTCAAAATCCCAAGCTGGCTGTCGCAAATGTATGAAGGTTTGGACGACGACCAAGGCACGCGCAACCTCGTCGCCGCCAGTATCGCCATCGATATGGTCAAAGTCCTGTCCCGCGAAGGCGTGAAAGATTTCCACTTCTATACGCTTAATCGCAGTGAGCTGACTTACGCCATCTGCCATATTTTAGGCGTGCGCCCTTAAAGCCGTATCAAACAGTTTCAGACGGCATCTAAGGTATCTAATAAAGCAAAACACCGCCCCATCCAAGCCATTCTGATTTACAATACCGGCCGATTCGGATCGAACCGGTCCTTACAAAATCCAACTGGAGAGTTCAACATGACAACATTACATTTCTCAGGCTTCCCGCGTGTCGGTGCCTTCCGTGAATTGAAATTCGCCCAAGAAAAATACTGGCGCAAAGAAATCAGCGAGCAAGAATTGCTGGCTGTTGCTAAAGACTTGCGCGAGAAAAACTGGAAACACCAAGCTGCTGCCAACGCTGATTACGTTGCTGTAGGCGATTTCACTTTCTACGATCACATCCTCGACCTGCAAGTTGCCACTGGTGCCATCCCTGCTCGCTTCGGCTTCGACAGCCAAAACCTGTCTTTGGAACAATTCTTCCAACTGGCCCGTGGTAACAAAGACCAATTCGCTATTGAAATGACCAAATGGTTCGACACCAACTACCACTACTTGGTGCCTGAATTCCACGCCGATACCGAATTCAAAGCCAACGCCAAACACTACGTTCAACAGCTGCAAGAAGCCCAAGCTTTGGGCCTGAAAGCCAAACCGACCGTTGTTGGTCCGTTGACTTTCCTGTGGGTGGGTAAAGAAAAAGGCGCAGTCGAATTCAACCGCCTGAGCCTGTTGCCTAAACTGTTGCCTGTTTACGTTGAAATCCTGAACGCTTTGGTTGAAGCCGGTGCCGAGTGGATTCAAATCGACGAGCCTGCTTTGGCTGTCGACCTGCCTAAAGAATGGGTGGAAGCCTACAAAGACGTTTACGCCACTTTGAGCAAAGTAAACGCCAAAATCCTGTTGAGTACTTACTTCGGTTCTGTTGCCGAACACGCTGCTTTGCTGAAATCCCTGCCCGTTGACGGTCTGCACATCGACTTGGTACGCGCTCCCGAGCAACTGGACGCGTTCGCCGACTACGACAAAGTTCTGTCTGCCGGCGTGATTGATGGCCGCAACATTTGGCGCGCCAACCTGAACAAAGTTTTGGAAACTGTTGAGCCTCTGCAAGCCAAACTGGGCGACCGTTTGTGGATTTCCAGCTCTTGCTCTCTGCTGCACACTCCATTTGACTTATCAGTTGAAGAAAAACTGAAAGCCAACAAACCCGACCTGTACTCTTGGTTGGCATTCACCCTGCAAAAAACCCAAGAATTGCGCGTCCTGAAAGCCGCATTGAACGAAGGCCGTGATTCTGTTGCCGAAGAACTGGCTGCCAGCCAAGCTGCTGCCGACTCCCGTGCCAACAGCAGCGAAATCCACCGTGCAGACGTTGCCAAACGCCTGGCTGATTTGCCTGCCAACGCAGACCAACGCAAATCTCCATTTGCCGACCGTATCAAAGCGCAACAAGCATGGTTGAACCTGCCTCTGCTGCCGACGACCAACATCGGTTCTTTCCCGCAAACTACCGAAATCCGCCAAGCACGCGCAGCCTTCAAAAAAGGCGAACTGTCTGCCGCTGATTACGAAGCCGCGATGAAAAAAGAAATCGCCTTGGTGGTTGAAGAGCAAGAAAAACTGGACTTGGACGTACTGGTACACGGCGAAGCCGAGCGTAACGACATGGTCGAATACTTCGGCGAATTGTTGAGCGGTTTTGCATTCACCCAATACGGCTGGGTACAAAGCTACGGCTCACGCTGCGTTAAACCACCGATTATCTTCGGTGACGTAAGCCGTCCTGAAGCCATGACCGTGGCTTGGTCTACTTACGCGCAAAGCCTGACCAAACGACCGATGAAAGGCATGTTGACCGGCCCTGTAACCATTCTTCAATGGTCTTTCGTCCGCAACGATATTCCTCGCTCTACCGTGTGCAAACAAATCGCACTGGCTCTGAACGACGAAGTATTGGATCTGGAAAAAGCCGGCATTAAAGTCATCCAAATTGACGAACCTGCCATCCGCGAAGGTCTGCCTTTGAAACGTGCCGATTGGGATGCCTACCTGAACTGGGCCGGCGAATCCTTCCGCCTGTCCTCTACCGGTTGCGAAGACAGCACACAAATCCACACTCATATGTGTTACTCTGAGTTCAACGACATCCTGCCTGCGATTGCTGCAATGGATGCGGACGTGATCACCATTGAGACTTCACGTTCCGACATGGAACTCTTGACCGCGTTCGGCGAATTCAAATACCCGAACGATATCGGCCCAGGTGTTTACGACATCCACAGCCCGCGCGTACCGACTGAAGCTGAAGTGGAACATCTGTTGCGCAAAGCCATCGAGGTTGTACCGGTTGAACGTCTGTGGGTGAATCCTGACTGCGGCCTGAAAACCCGTGGCTGGAAAGAAACTCTGGAACAACTCCAAGTGATGATGAACGTAACCCACAAACTGCGTGCCGAACTGGCTAAATAAGCAGGGATAACGTGATCAGATGCCGTCTGAATACTTTTCAGACGGCATTTCTGTTTTCAAATGAGCGTAGGGGAGTTTCTAAGAATTTTTCTCAAATAAGACTTGTTTTTTTTAGGCATGGCTTTATATACTGCAAGAAGTTGGTCGAGGTTGGTAATTAATAGTTTTGAATAATTAATATTATTTGAACTATAAATTATACAAATCGACTTATTCGGGGTAGAATGCCCAGCGATTCACAATCATTTCTTAAACCTATCTATTAAGGAGCTCAAAATGGCTTTGCAAGATCGTACCGGTCAAAAAGTACCTTCCGTAGTATTCCGCACCCGCGTCGGCGACACTTGGAAAGATGTGTCTACCGATGATTTGTTCAAAGGCAAAAAAGTAGTCGTATTCTCTCTGCCTGGCGCATTTACTCCGACTTGCTCTTCTTCCCATTTGCCACGTTACAATGAATTGTTCGGCGCGTTCAAAGAAAACGGCGTTGATGCAATCTACTGCGTATCTGTAAACGATACTTTCGTAATGAACGCTTGGGCTGCCGAAGAAGAATCTGACAACATCTACATGATTCCTGATGGCAACGGCGAATTTACCGAAGGCATGGGCATGCTGGTCGGCAAAGAAGACTTGGGCTTCGGCAAACGCTCTTGGCGTTACTCCATGCTGGTTAACGACGGCGTGGTTGAAAAAATGTTCATCGAACCTGAAGAACCGGGCGATCCGTTCAAAGTATCCGATGCAGATACTATGCTAAAATTCGTTGCTCCCGATTGGAAGGCTCAAGAGTCTGTTGCCATCTTTACCAAACCCGGCTGCCAATTCTGCGCCAAAGCCAAACAAGCTTTGCAAGACAAAGGTTTGTCTTACGAAGAAATCGTATTGGGCAAAGATGCAACCGTTACTTCCGTTCGCGCCATTACCGGCAAGATGACTGCTCCTCAAGTCTTCATCGGCGGTAAATACATCGGCGGCAGCGAAGATTTGGAAGCTTACTTGGCTAAAAACTGATAGCTGTTTGCTTAAGGCAGTTTGATTAAACTGTCTGATATACCGGATAGAGTTATTCGGGCGGTTCTACACTACCGCTCCGAATAACTCTATATTTATAAGAGGATTTGGATATTGTTGCACTCAATCGAAATTTTGTTTTTATTTATCTGAATAATGTTTTTGATTGGGAAAATATTTAAATGCCGTCTGAAGCCGATATATTCCGTGTCGGTAGTGTTTCAGACGAAAACGGAAGGACAAAGATTATGAAAAAAATTCAAGCAGATGTCGTCGTAATCGGCGGCGGTACTGCCGGTATGGGCGCGTTTCGCAATGCCCGTTTACATTCGGATAATGTTTACCTGATTGAAAACAATGTGTTCGGCACGACCTGCGCGCGCGTGGGCTGTATGCCTTCTAAACTCTTGATTGCCGCCGCAGAAGCGCGCCACCACGCATTGCATACCGACCCGTTCGGTGTGCATTTGGACAAAGACAGTATCATCGTCAATGGAGAAGAAGTGATGCAGCGCGTTAAATCCGAGCGCGATCGTTTTGTCGGCTTTGTCGTTGCCGATGTGGAAGAATGGCCTGCTGACAAACGCATCATGGGTTCGGCTAAATTTATCGACGAGCATACCGTCCAAATTGACGACCATACCCAAATCACGGCAAAAAGTTTCGTGATTGCTACTGGCTCGCGTCCCGTCATCCTACCGCAGTGGCAGTCTTTGGGCGACCGTTTGATTATCAACGATGACGTTTTCTCATGGGATACGCTGCCTAAGAGCGTTGCCGTGTTCGGACCGGGCGTTATCGGTTTGGAACTGGGGCAGGCATTGCACCGTTTGGGCGTGAAAGTCGAGATTTTCGGCTTGGGCGGCATCATCGGCGGCATTTCCGACCCCATCGTTTCAGACGAGGCGAAAGCCGTGTTCGGCGAAGAATTGAAACTGCATTTGGATGCTAAAACCGAGGTCAAACTCGATGCAGACGGCAATGTAGAAGTCCATTGGGAGCAGGATGGCGAAAAAGGCGTATTTGTTGCCGAATATATGCTGGCAGCCGTAGGCCGCCGTCCGAACGTTGACAATATCGGTTTGGAAAACATCAATATCGACAAAGACGCGCGCGGCGTACCCGTTGCCGATCCGCTGACCATGCAGACCAGTATTCCGCATATCTTCATCGCGGGCGACGCGTCCAATCAACTGCCCCTGCTGCACGAAGCTGCCGATCAAGGCAAGATTGCCGGCGACAACGCGGGCCGCTATCCGAATATCGGCGGCGGTTTACGCCGCAGCACCATCGGCGTAGTGTTCACCAGTCCGCAAATCGGCTTTGTCGGTTTGAAATACGCGCAGGTTACCGCGCAATACCAGTCAGACGAATTTGTCATCGGCGAAGTATCGTTTAAAAACCAAGGTCGCAGCCGCGTGATGCTGGTAAACAAAGGCCATATGCGCCTGTATGCCGAAAAAGCAACTGGCCGCTTCATCGGTGCGGAAATCGTAGGCCCTGCCGCCGAACATTTGGCACATTTGTTGGCATGGGCGCATCAAATGAAGATGACCGTTCCGCAAATGCTGGATATGCCGTTCTACCATCCTGTTATCGAGGAAGGTCTGCGTACTGCGTTGCGTGATGCCGATGCTAAATTAAAAATTTGATTGATACATGAAGGATGCCGTCTGAAATTGCTCAGACGGCATTTTATCTTTCCGTAATTGAAACGATGTTGATATTTCAGGCAAGGAAAGGGGGTGTATCAGAAATCCGTTTTTTTAATCTGCTGTTTTCACGCGTGTTTGTCAAAATCTATCAGTTTGTTTTTAAAATACGCTGTTCAAAATGAGATAAAACAGGTAAAT
Source organism: Neisseria sp. Marseille-Q6792 (assembly GCF_943181435.1). The sequence goes on along the minus strand of NZ_OW969598.1, from coordinate 643,709 downwards.
TAACGTTTATGTAACCCAGTGTAGCACTGGGTTTACGGTTTTTGAGTTGATATCATAACTACAGAGGAATTGACTATGTCTGTCAAATCACGTCCTGTTTATCTGGATTTACCGAAAATCCGTCTGCCGATACCCGGGATAGTTTCCATTCTTCACCGTATCAGTGGTGTCGGGTTGTTTATCATGCTGCCCTTCCTACTTTATTTCCTGTCAGGTACCTTAAGCCAAGAATCTGCATTTGAGACTTACCGTTCTATTATTTCCCATCCCTTGGTCAAATTAATCTTACTCGGTGTGCTGTGGGCGTATTTGCACCATTTCTTTGCCGGTATCCGTTTTCTGTTTTTGGATGCGCATAAAGGCTTGGAGCTGAATACTGCACGTAATACCGCTAAAGCCGTATTTGCTTCTGCATTGGTTTTGACTGTCGTTTTGGGAGCTTTATTATGGTAGAACGTAAATTGACAGGCGCGCATTATGGTTTGCGCGATTGGGCAATGCAGCGTGCAACTGCGGTCATCATGTTGATATACACCGTAGTTCTATTGGTTGTTCTGTTCACGTTGCCTAAAGAATATTCGGCATGGCAGGCGTTTTTCAATCAAACTTGGGTGAAAGTGTTTACCCAAGTGAGCTTTTTGGCCGTATTCCTGCATGCATGGGTAGGTATCCGCGATTTGTGGATGGACTACATTAAGCCTTTCGGCGTGCGTTTGTTTTTACAAGTTGCCACCATCGTTTGGTTGGTCGGCTGCTTGGTATATTCAGTTAAAGTAATCTGGGGGTAAATATGGGTTTTCCTGTTCGCAAGTTTGATGCCGTGATTGTTGGCGGTGGTGGTGCAGGTTTACGCGCAGCCCTCCAATTGTCTAAATCCGGTCTGAATTGTGCTGTTTTGTCTAAAGTATTCCCAACCCGTTCGCATACTGTAGCGGCTCAAGGCGGTATTTCTGCTTCATTGGGTAATGTGCAGGAAGACCGTTGGGATTGGCATATGTACGATACCGTGAAAGGTTCCGACTGGTTGGGCGACCAAGATGCGATTGAGTTTATGTGTCGCGCCGCGCCTGAAGCCGTAATTGAGTTGGAACACATGGGTATGCCTTTTGACCGTGTGGAAAGTGGCAAAATCTATCAACGTCCTTTCGGCGGACATACTGCCGAACACGGTAAACGCGCGGTAGAGCGTGCATGTGCGGTTGCCGACCGTACCGGCCATGCGATGTTGCATACTTTGTACCAACAAAACGTCCGTGCCAATACACAATTCTTTGTGGAATGGACAGCGCAAGATTTGATTCGTGATGAAAACGGCGACGTAGTCGGTGTAACCGCTATGGAAATGGAAACTGGCGAAGTTTATATTTTCCACGCTAAAGCTGTGATGTTTGCTACCGGCGGCGGCGGTCGTATTTATGCTTCTTCTACCAATGCTTATATGAATACCGGTGACGGTTTGGGTATTTGTGCCCGTGCAGGTATTCCGTTGGAAGATATGGAATTTTGGCAATTCCATCCGACCGGTGTAGCCGGTGCCGGTGTATTGATTACTGAAGGTGTGCGCGGTGAGGGTGGTATTCTGTTGAATGCCGATGGCGAACGCTTTATGGAACGTTACGCTCCAACCGTAAAAGACTTGGCTTCCCGTGACGTGGTTTCCCGTGCGATGGCAATGGAAATTTACGAAGGCCGCGGTTGCGGTAAAAATAAAGACCACGTATTGCTGAAAATCGACCATATCGGCGCAGAAAAAATTATGGAAAAACTGCCGGGCATCCGCGAGATTTCCATTCAGTTTGCCGGTATCGACCCAATTAAAGACCCGATTCCTGTCGTGCCGACTACCCACTACATGATGGGCGGTATTCCGACCAACTACCATGGCGAAGTTGTTGTTCCTCAAGGCGACGAATACGAAGTACCTGTAAAAGGTCTGTATGCTGCGGGCGAGTGCGCATGTGCTTCCGTACACGGCGCGAACCGCTTGGGTACCAACTCCTTGTTGGACTTGGTGGTATTCGGTAAAGCTGCCGGCGACAGCATGATTAAATTCATCAAAGAGCAAAGCGACTGGAAACCTCTGCCTGCTAATGCCGGTGAGTTGACCCGCCAACGTATCGAGCGTTTGGACAATCAAACCGGTGGCGAAAACGTTGATGCGCTGCGTCGCGAGCTGCAACGCTCCGTCCAACTGCACGCCGGCGTGTTCCGTACCGATGCGATTTTGGCAGAGGGTGTGAAACAGGTTATGGCGATTGCCGAGCGTGTAAAACGTACTGAAATCAAAGATAAGAGCAAAGTATGGAATACCGCGCGTATCGAAGCTTTGGAATTGGATAATCTGATTGAAGTGGCGAAAGCGACTTTGGTGTCCGCTGAGGCGCGTAAAGAATCGCGCGGGGCGCACGCTTCGGATGACCATCCTGAGCGCGATGACGAAAACTGGATGAAACATACCCTGTATCATTCGGACACCAATACCTTGTCTTATAAACCGGTACATACCAAGCCTTTGAGCGTGGAATATATCAAACCGGCCAAACGCGTTTATTGATGCATTTTCAGACGGCATCTGTCTTAAGAGGCCGTCTGAAATCTAACCATACCCACATTGAACTGCTTGAATCCATAATACAAAATCATTGGGCAGTTGATGAGAAAGGAACACTTCTCATGGAAAAAATGAGTTTTGAAATTTACCGTTACAACCCGGACGTTGATGCCAAGCCTTATATGCAGCGTTACGAGTTGGAATTGGAACCGACCGACGTTAAACTTTTGGATGCTTTGGTGCGCCTGAAAGCGCAAGACGATACATTGTCTTTCCGCCGTTCCTGCCGCGAAGGGATTTGCGGTTCGGATGGTATGAACATCAACGGCAAAAACGGCTTGGCGTGTCTGACCGATCTGCGTGGCTTGAAACAACCAGTTAAAATCCGTCCCCTGCCAGGTCTGCCTGTTATCCGCGACCTGATTGTGGATATGACCCAGTTTTTCAAACAATATCACTCCATCAAACCTTATGTTGTCAACGATAACCCGATTGATGCGGACAAAGAGCGTCTGCAAACTCAGGAAGAGCGTAAAGAGTTAGACGGTTTGTACGAATGTATTTTGTGCGCCTGCTGTTCGACTGCCTGCCCGTCATTCTGGTGGAATCCTGATAAATTCGTTGGTCCGTCTGGTTTGCTGAATGCTTACCGTTTCATTGCAGATAGCCGTGATACCATCACTAATGAGCGTTTGGATAATCTGAACGACCCATACCGTTTGTTCCGTTGCCACACCATTATGAACTGCGTAGACGTATGTCCTAAACACTTGAATCCGACCCGAGCCATCGGTAAGATTAAAGAGATTATGTTGAAACGAGCCGTTTAAGAAATGATGGTTTTTGACGATATTGCCAAACGGAAAATCCGTTTTCAAACCCGCCGGGGATTGTTGGAATTAGATTTAATTTTCGGCAGGTTTATGGAAAAAGAATTCGAGCATTTGAGCGATAAAGAGCTGTCCGAGTTTTCCGAAATCCTTGAATTTCAGGATCAAGAATTGCTTGCCTTGATTAACGGGCATTCGGAAACAGACAAAGGGCACCTTATCCCGATGCTTGAAAAAATCAGACAGGCATAATGTATTATAGGGCTTGTTTGCGATACCGATCCGAACAAGCCCTTTCCATACGGAGGCCGTCTGAAAAAAGACCGTGCCGCTTATGCGGCAACGAAAGCCCCAACTTACAAAGGAGTTTTAAGAATGTCTAAATCTGTCAAACTTATTACCTCAACTCAAGAGGCTTTGGAGCTGCCGGTATTGGAAGCAAGTATCGGCCATGATGTGGTTGATATCCGTACGTTGACTAAAAATACAGGTCTGTTTTCATTCGACCCCGGATTCGTGTCAACTGCAAGTTGCGAATCCAAAATCACTTATATTGATGGTGATGAAGGTCTGTTGTATTACCGTGGTTATCCTATCGAGCAGCTGGCCAAAAAATCCGATTATTTGGAAGTTTGCTATCTGTTGATTTACGGCGAACTGCCTACAGCTGAGCAGAAAAAAGAATTTGATACCACTGTCAGCCGCCACACGATGGTACATGAACAGCTGACTTGGTTCTTCCGTGGTTTCCGACGTGACGCGCATCCGATGGCGATGATGGTCGGCGTGGTCGGCGCACTGTCTGCGTTCTATCAAGACAGTCTGGATATTACCAATCCTGAACACCGAAAAATCGCAATTTATCGTCTGATTTCCAAAATTCCGACAATCGCGGCAATGTGTTACCGCTATTCTAACGGTTTGCCGTTCAATTATCCGAAAAATAATCTTTCTTATTCCGAAAACTTCCTTCACATGATGTTTGCTACACCGTGTGAAGATTATAAACCCAACCCGGTTTTGGCGCGCGCACTTGACCGCATCTTTATCCTCCATGCAGACCATGAGCAAAACGCATCGACTTCCACCGTCCGTCTGGCAGGTTCTTCGGGTGCAAACCCGTTTGCCTGCATTGCTGCCGGTATTGCCTGCCTGTGGGGTGCGTCCCATGGCGGTGCTAATGAAGCTGTGTTGAAGATGCTGGACGAAATCGGCGATGTATCTAATGTTGCCGAATACATGGAAGGTGTGAAACAACGCAAATACCGTCTGATGGGCTTCGGACACCGCGTGTACCGCAACATGGATCCGCGCGCCAGTATCATGCGTGAAACCTGTTATGAAGTTTTGAAGGAATTGGGTTTGGAAGACAGCCCAAAATTCAAGCTGGCAATGGAATTGGAACAAATTGCCCTGAAAGACCCGTTCTTTGTGGAGCGCAAGCTGTATCCAAACGTCGACTTCTATTCGGGCATCGTCCTGTCCGCTTTGGGAATCCCGACTGAAATGTTTACCGTTATCTTCGCCCTGTCACGCAGCGTCGGCTGGATTTCGCATTGGCATGAAATGATTAGCGATCCTTCGCTGAAAATCGGTCGTCCCCGTCAGCTTTATACCGGCTCGGCGCGTCGGGATTATGTATCTGTAAATGATAGGTAGTTTATATTAATATATTGTTGAGTAGGAAATATCGGAAAGTCGGATTGTTTGTTGGTTCAGCATTGTTGTAGTCGGATGAAACTAATGCAAGCAATCCGGTTTGAAATAGGGTAGAATGAAGTGTCTTTTCAGACGGCATAAGTTCCGCCGTCAGGACGCGGACTTCTACCCTTTGTTTATATTTTAAAGAAAAGAGCTCACGCCATGATGGACGAAAAACTCAATTTCTCTTATCTGTTTGGTTCTAATGCGCCATACATCGAGGAGTTGTATGAGAAGTTTCTGGATAATCCGGAATCTGTTGATGAAAAATGGAAACAGTACTTTACCGATTTGAGTAAACAGCCGGGCGCAGTCGCTGTCGATGTTGCCCACACACCGATTCGTGAATCATTTGCCACTTTGGCTAAAAAGAAAATTGCCGCAGCCGTTGCGGGTGGTGTGGATGAGGCAATGATGAAAAAGCAAGTCAGCGTTCTGCGTCTGATTTCTGCCTATCGTATACAAGGCGTGGGTGCAGCCCAACTTGATCCGCTCAAACGTATCCCACCTCAAAATATCGAAGCTCTCGATCCTAAGTTCCACGGTTTGTCAGATGCCGATATGGCGATTCAATTCAATATGGGCGAGGGCGATTTTTCCGGTCAGGGCAAACTGCCTCTTTCCAAAATCATCAGCAACCTCAAACAAACCTACTGCGGTCATATCGCGGTGGAGTACATCTACATCCCAAATACCGAAGAGCGCCGCTGGGTTCGCAATTATTTTGAAAGCGTACTGTCTACGCCAAGCTATAACGTTGAACAAAAACGCCGTATCTTGAAAGAAATGACTGCTGCCGAAACTTTGGAACGCTACCTGCATACCAAATATGTCGGCCAAAAACGCTTTGGTGTAGAAGGCGGCGAAAGCGCGATTGCCGGTTTGAACTACCTGATTCAAAACGCCGGTAAGGACGGCGTGGAAGAAGTCATCATCGGTATGGCGCACCGAGGCCGTCTAAATGTTTTGGTGAACATTTTGGGCAAAAAACCCGGCGATTTGTTCGCTGAGTTTGAAGGTCGTGCCGAAATCAAACTGCCCAGCGGCGACGTGAAATACCACATGGGCTTCAGCTCCGATATTGCCACGCCGCACGGCCCGATGCACGTTTCTTTGGCGTTCAACCCGTCACACTTGGAAATCGTCAATCCGGTAGTGGAAGGTTCTGCACGCGCCAAGCAAAAACGTTTGGGCGAAAACGGCCGCGATAAAGTCTTGCCGGTATTGATTCACGGCGATTCCGCATTTATCGGTCTGGGTGTCAACCAAGCAACATTCAACCTGTCTAAAACGCGCGGTTATACCACCGGCGGTACGGTTCACATCGTGATCAACAACCAAATCGGCTTTACCACTTCCGATATCCGCGATACTCGTTCAACCGTACACTGTACCGATATCGCGAAAATGGTTTCCGCCCCGGTTATCCATGTGAACGGCGATGATCCCGAACGCGTTTGCTTTGCCATCCAAGCCGCTTTGGATTACCGCAAAAAATTCCATAAAGACATCGTGATCGACGTTGTCTGCTACCGTAAATGGGGTCATAACGAGGGCGACGATCCGACCTTGACCCAACCGATGATGTACAAAAAAGTATCGAAACACCCGGGTGCGCGTGCTTTGTACACTGAGCAACTGATTGCCGAAGGCGTGGTAACTCAAGCAGAGGCTGATGCTTACATCCAAGCCTACCGTGATGCTTTGGACAAAGGCGAACATGTTGAACAAACAACGTTGAGCAATTTCCAACGCACACAAATCGACTGGAGCAAATACCAAGGTAAAGATTGGCGCGAACACATCGAAACCGGTTTGCCTGCCGCAGATATTGAGCGTCTCACCGAGAAGTTTACCGCCGTACCGGAAGGCTTTGCCCTGCATCCGACCGCGAAACGTGTGATTGAAGCACGTAAAGCCATGGCATCCGGCAAGCAAGCCATCGACTGGGGTATGGCCGAAACCTTGGCATACGCAAGCCTGCTGACAAAAGGTCATGGCGTGCGTATCTCCGGTGAGGACTCCGGCCGCGGTACATTCTCACACCGTCATGCCGTTCTGCACGATCAAAAACGTGAAAAATGGGACGACGGTACTTATGTTCCTCTGCGCCATATGGGCGAAGGAATGGGCGAGTTCTTGGTTATCGACTCCATTTTGAATGAAGAAGCCGTGATGGCGTTCGAGTACGGCTTTGCCTGCTCCGCTCCTGACAAACTGACCATTTGGGAAGCTCAATTCGGTGACTTCGCCAACGGCGCGCAAGTGACTATTGACCAATTCCTGTCTTCAGGCGAAACCAAATGGGGTCGTTTGTGCGGTCTGACCACCATCCTGCCGCACGGTTACGACGGTCAAGGCCCTGAGCACTCTTCTGCACGCGTAGAGCGTTGGTTGCAACTGTGTTCTGAGAACAATATGCAAGTCATCATGCCGTCTGAAGCGTCGCAAATGTTCCACCTCTTGCAGCGTCAAGTCTTGGGTTCATACCGCAAACCGCTGGTGATTTTCATGTCCAAACGCCTGTTGCGCTTCAAAGGTGCAATGAGCCCGCTGGAAAACTTCACCGAAGGTTCGACTTTCCGTCCGGTTATCGGCGATACTGCCGAACGCGCAAGCAACGACAGCGTGAAACGCGTGGTATTGTGTGCCGGTCAGGTTTACTATGACTTGGAAGCTGGGCGTGCCGAGCGTAAACTGGAAGATGATGTTGCGATTGTTCGCGTTGAGCAGCTATATCCGTTCCCATACGACGAGGTTAAAGCTGAACTGGCGAAATATCCGAACGCAAAATCTGTGGTTTGGGCACAAGAAGAGCCGAAAAACCAAGGTGCGTTCTACCAAATCCGCCACCGCATCGAAGACGTTATCAGCGAAGAGCAAAAACTGTCTTATGCTGGTCGTCCAAGCAGCGCATCACCTGCCGTGGGCTACTCAAGCAAACACATTGCTCAATTGAAACAATTGGTTGAAGATGCTTTGGCATTGTAAACCAAGTAGCATTCCGTCTGAGTTTGCTCAGGCGGAATGCCCATATGCAGAATTAAAAACACACAACAGGCCGTCTGAAAGGGCCATTGGAGACACAAAATGATTATTGATGTAAAAGTACCTATGCTGTCTGAAAGCGTATCTGAAGGCACGCTCTTGGAATGGAAGAAGAAAGTTGGCGAAGCCGTTGCCCGTGACGAAATCCTGATCGATATCGAAACTGACAAAGTGGTTTTGGAAGTACCTTCTCCACAAGCCGGCGTATTGGTTGAAATCGTAGCGCAAGACGGTGAAACCGTTGTTGCCGACCAAGTTTTGGCACGTATCGATACCGCTGCTACTGCCGCTGCTGAAGCACCTGCCGCCGCTCCTGCTGCCGCTCCTGCCGAAGCTGCCCCGGCCGCCGCTCCTGCTGCTGCACAAAACAACGCCGCTATGCCTGCCGCCGCCAAACTGGCTGCCGAGACCGGTGTTGACGTGAACGCATTGCAAGGTTCCGGCCGTGACGGTCGCGTATTGAAAGAAGACGTACAAAATGCCGCAGCCAAACCTGCCGCAGCCGCTGCTCCTGCTGTTGCACTTCCTGCCGGCGCACGTCCAGAAGAACGCGTACCAATGAGCCGCCTGCGTGCCCGTGTTGCGGAACGCCTCCTGGCTTCTCAACAAGAAAACGCCATTCTGACTACATTCAACGAAGTCAACATGAAACCAATCATGGACTTGCGTGCGAAGTACAAAGAAAAATTCGAGAAAGAACACGGCGTGAAACTGGGCTTTATGTCCTTCTTCGTTAAAGCCGCTGTTGCCGCCCTGAAAAAATACCCGGTTGTAAATGCTTCTGTTGACGGCAAAGACATCGTGTACCACGGCTACTTCGACATCGGTATCGCAATTGGCAGCCCACGCGGTTTGGTTGTACCAATCCTGCGCGATGCCGACCAAATGAGCATTGCCGACATCGAACAAGCAATTGTTGATTACGCGAAAAAAGCTAAAGACGGCAAAATCGCTATCGAAGATCTGACCGGCGGTACATTCAGTATTACCAACGGCGGTACTTTCGGTTCTATGATGTCTACCCCGATCATCAACCCGCCTCAATCTGCGATTTTGGGTATGCATGCCACTAAAGAGCGCGCTGTGGTTGAAAACGGCCAAGTTGTTGTCCGTCCAATGATGTATCTGGCTCTGTCTTACGACCATCGTATCATCGACGGCCGCGAAGCTGTATTGACCTTGGTAGCCATTAAAGACGCGTTGGAAGACCCAGCTCGCCTGTTATTGGATCTGTAATCGTTTCAGACGGCCTTTTATTTGTTAATGAAAAGGCCGTCTGAATTTTTATAGTGGATTAAATTTAAACCAGTACGGCGTTGCCTCGCCTTGCCGTACTATCTGTACTGTCTGCGGCTTCGTCGCCTTGTCCTGATTTAAATTTAATCCACTATATTTAGATGTAGCGTAATGTAGTATCGTGCTACAATAGGCTCAACGAACGATTGAGGCCGTCTGAAATATTTGATTTGAATGAATCGACAGATATAGACTTTCAGACGGCCTTTTCTTAAAACCATCAAAACGCAGTCATTCAAAATAAAAAAGAAACAAAAAGTATCGTTTTTATTTTGAGATACTGCCAAAAGCAAAGGATGACACGATGTCTCAATATGATGTAGTAGTGATTGGTGCAGGCCCGGGCGGATACGTTGCCGCCATCCGTGCCGCGCAACTGGGTTTCAAAACCGCCTGTGTCGATGCAGGCGTTAACAAAGCAGGCAATGCCCCAGCATTGGGCGGTACTTGCTTGAACGTAGGTTGTATCCCTTCTAAAGCCCTGTTGCAATCCAGCGAACATTTCCACGCTGCGCAACATGATTTTGCCGAACACGGTATTACTGTCGGCGACGTAAAATTCGACGCGGCCAAAATGATTGAGCGCAAAGATGCCATCGTAACCAAACTGACCGGTGGCGTGAAATTCCTGTTCCAAAAAAACAAAGTAACCAGCCTGTTCGGTACTGCTTCCTTTGCCGGTAAAAATGGCGATGCTTACCAAATCGAAGTCAATAACAAAGGCGAGAAAACCGTTATCGAAGCCAAACACGTCATCGTAGCGACCGGTTCCGTACCGCGTCCGCTGCCACAAGTCGCTATCGACAACGTGAACGTATTGGACAACGAAGGCGCATTGAACCTGACCGAAGTACCTGCCAAACTCGGCGTGATCGGTTCCGGCGTGATTGGCTTAGAAATGGGTTCTGTATGGAACCGCGTGGGTGCAGAAGTTACCATTCTTGAAGCCGCGCCGACCTTCCTGGCTGCCGCAGACCAACAAATCGCTAAAGAAGCCTTCAAATACTTCACCAAAGAGCAAGGTTTGAGTATCGAATTGGGCGTGAAAATCGGCGACATCAAATCTGAAGGCAAAGGCGTTTCCGTTGCTTACGAAACTGCTACCGGCGAAGCCAAAACCGAAGTATTCGACAAACTGATTGTTGCCATCGGCCGTATTCCAAACACCAAAGGCCTGAACGCCGAAGCCGTAGGCTTGGAAAAAGACGAACGCGGCTTTATCAAAGTGGACGGCGAATGCCGTACCAACCTGCCTAACGTATGGGCAATCGGCGACGTGGTTCGCGGCCCGATGTTGGCACACAAAGCCAGCGATGAAGGCGTTGCCGTTGCCGAGCGCATTGCCGGTCAAAAACCGCATATCGATTTCAACAACGTACCGTTTGTGATTTACACCGACCCTGAAATCGCTTGGGTGGGTAAAACCGAAGAACAGCTCAAAGCCGAAGGCGTGGAGTACAAAAAAGGTACTTCAGGTTTCGGTGCAAACGGTCGCGCATTGGCAATGGGCAAAGCCAAAGGTACGGTTAAAGTGTTGGCAGATGCTAAAACCGACCGTATCTTGGGCGTACACATGATCGGCCCGGTTGTCAGCGAATTGGTTACCGAAGGCGTGACTGCGCTCGAATTCTTTGCCAGCAGCGAAGACATCGCCCGCATTATCCATGCCCACCCAACCTTGTCCGAAGTGGTTCACGAAGCTGCATTGGCGGCCGACAAACGCGCTTTGCACGGTTGATAGACATTAAGGCCGTCTGAAACTTTTCAGACGGCCTTAAGGCCTTCGACAAATTGAATGTTCCGAGAGCTTCGTTTTCTGATTTATAATTCCGTCAGGCAAACAAACAGCATTTACATTCATTATGAACAAAGAAATAGTCGGTATTTTCTTTATACCGATGGGCATCATCAGCATGTGTATGGCCGCATTGTGGCAGATGTATGTGATGATGACCGAAACTTATACGCTCAACCGTTTCAAAGATAAAGAATTGGTTTGGCGCGTGGCATTGTTGTTTATCAGTTTCAGCCTTGCCGTTTACATGCTCTGCCCGAATTCGCGTAAAAAAGGCGTCGTCTTTTTTATTCTCGGGGGAGGCGGCGCGGTCATGTATTTGTTGGCGCGGATGTGGCTGCCTTTCAGTAAACAATAGTGCCGTCTGAAAATATAGGATTGTCCGCAGGGCGATTCCTAAGACCCACTCACCTTAAGGAGAAATCCATGAACCTACACGAGTATCAGGCTAAAGAACTGCTGGCTAGCTACGGTTTGCCCGTACAAGGCGGTATTTTGGCGCACAACGGCGAAGAAGCCGCTGCAGCTTACGACAAATTGGGCGGCAAATTCGCTGTTGTCAAAGCACAGGTACACGCCGGCGGTCGCGGTAAAGCGGGCGGCGTAAAAGTCGTTAAAAGCCGCGAAGAAGCTAAAGAAGTGGCTGAAAGCCTGATTGGCACCAACTTGGTAACTTATCAAACCGATGCCAACGGCCAACCTGTCAACAGCGTTTTGGTTTGCGAAGACATGTATCCGGTTCAAACCGAGCTGTACTTGGGCGCAGTGGTTGACCGTTCTACCCGCCGCGTTACATTCATGGCTTCTACCGAAGGCGGCGTGGAAATCGAAAAAGTTGCTGCCGAAACTCCTGAAAAAATCTTCAAAGTAACCGTTGATCCGCTGGTCGGCCTGCAACCTTGCCAAGCTCGCGAAGTTGCGTTCCAACTGGGCTTGAAAGACAAACAAATCAACGAGTTCGTCAAACTGATGACCGGCGCGTACAAAGCGTTTATCGAAAACGACTTCGCACTGTTTGAAGTAAACCCATTGGCAGTTCGCGAAAACGGCGCGCTCGCCTGCGTGGACGGCAAAATCGGTATCGACAGCAACGCGCTCTACCGCCTGCCAAAAATCGCTGAATTGCGCGACAAATCTCAAGAAAACGAACGCGAGCTGAAAGCTTCCGAATTCGACCTGAACTATGTTGCCTTGGAAGGCAACATCGGCTGTATGGTGAACGGTGCCGGTTTGGCGATGGCCACTATGGACATCATCAAACTCAAAGGTGGCCAACCTGCCAACTTCTTGGACGTTGGTGGCGGCGCAACCAAAGACCGCGTGGTTGAAGCGTTCAAACTGATTTTGGAAGACAAATCCGTTAAAGGCGTATTGATCAACATCTTCGGCGGTATCGTACGTTGCGACATGATTGCGGAAGCCATTGTGGCAGCCGTTAAAGAAATCAACGTCAACGTTCCTGTCGTTGTTCGTTTGGAAGGTAACAACGCCGAACTCGGCGCGAAAATCCTGAACGAATCAGGTCTGAAACTGACTTCTGCAGACGGCCTGAATGACGCAGCCGAAAAAATTGTCGCAGCCGTAAACGCCTAAGGAGAAAAGAATGAGCGTATTGATTAATAAAGACACCAAAGTATTGGTTCAAGGTTTCACCGGTAAAAACGGTACTTTCCACTCCGAACAAGCTCTCGCTTACGGCACTAAAGTTGTCGGCGGCGTTACCCCGGGCAAAGGCGGTCAAACCCACCTGAACCTGCCCGTGTTCAACACCATGAAAGAAGCCGTTAAAGAAACCGGCGCGGACGCATCCGTAATTTACGTTCCTGCTCCGTTTGTGTTGGATTCTATCGTTGAAGCAGTTGATTCAGGCGTAGGCTTGGTGGTTGTGATTACCGAAGGCGTGCCTACTTTGGACATGCTCAAAGCCAAACGTTACTTGGAAACCAACGGCAACGGTACCCGCTTGGTCGGCCCTAACTGCCCGGGCGTGATTACTCCGGGTGAGTGCAAAATCGGTATTATGCCGGGCCACATCCACACTCCGGGTCGTATCGGTATTATTTCCCGTTCCGGTACATTGACTTACGAAGCCGTGGCACAAACCACCAAACTGGGCTTGGGTCAATCAACCTGTATCGGTATCGGCGGCGACCCGATTCCTGGTATGAACCAAATCGACGCACTGAAACTCTTCCAAGAAGACCCGGATACCGACGCCATCATCATGATTGGTGAAATCGGTGGTACTGCGGAAGAAGAAGCAGCCGAATACATCCAATCCAACGTAACCAAACCTGTTGTAGGTTATATCGCTGGTGTTACCGCTCCTAAAGGCAAACGCATGGGCCACGCTGGTGCGATTATCTCCGGCGGTAAAGGTACTGCCGAGGAAAAATTCGCCGCGTTTGAAAAAGCCGGTATCGCTTACACCCGCAGCCCTGCCGAGTTGGGCACTACCATGCTGGAAGTGTTGAAAGCAAAAGGTTTGGTGTAAATCAATCATCTGATTGATTAAAGATTAAATGCCGTCTGAAACCGGAAATCTGGTTTTAGGCGGCATTTGTTTTATCTGGATTCAGCATATGTTTAATAGGTTTGACTTGCATAAAGTTTCAAGCGAGTCATTACCGGAATATAAGGTACGGCATGGTAAGGCGGCTTGGAGAGGCAGGTTACGTCTTGCTTTTCATTGCTGTTTGGAAGGGGTGAGAAATATCAAAATTTCCCATATCATTAACAATTTTAAATTTTTATATGTTTAAACTCATAAAGATATAAAGCATCGTTTGAATTATGTTGTATTTTTTTAAATTGTGTTGTATTTTTTAAATTAGTGGGTAAATTACATTTTATTTCAAATTAGAACTGAATATTAAGAGAGGACACACTATGCTGCATACTGCTCCAGATACGCCGCAACTCCCGCAAGGCAGGCCGAAATTTTATCACAGCCTGTATTTCCAAGTTATCGTTGCCATCATCATCGGTATTATACTTGGCAATTTCTTCCCTCATTTCGGGGCAAGCTTGAAGCCTTTGGGAGAAGCGTTCATTAAACTGGTCAAGATGATTATTGCACCGGTTATTTTCCTGACTGTTGTTACCGGTATTGCCGGTATGAATGATATGAAGTCGGTTGGTCGCGTTGCGGGTAAAGCAATGCTTTATTTCCTTACCTTTTCGACTCTTGCATTGGTTATTGGCCTGATAGTCGCCAATATTGTCCAACCTGGGGCAGGACTCAATATTGACCCCGCTACATTACATTCCGAAAAGGTTTCGGAATATGTTGAGAAAGCACATGACAGTACCTTGGTTGGTTTTTTGATGAATATTATTCCGACTACGGTGGTCAGCCCCCTGACGGAAGGTAATATTCTGCAAGTCTTATTCGTTTCCGTCTTATTCGGCATTTCCCTTGCTTCCGTAGGCGAGAAAGCGCGTCCTATCACCGACTTGCTTCTGGCGGCAACAACCCCGATGTTCAAAGTGGTTTCCATATTGATGAAGGCCGCACCGTTGGGGGCATTAGGTGCTATGGCATTCACCGTTGGGAAATATGGTCTGCATTCCATCAGTAATCTGATTCTTTTGGTAGCCACTTTCTATCTGACATCATTATTGTTTGTCGTTTTTGTCCTTGGTGCGGTGGCACGTTATAACGGGTTCTCCATCTTAAAAATGATCCGTTATATTAAAGAAGAAATGTGGTTGGTACTGGGAACTTCCTCTTCAGAAGCCGCACTGCCGACATTGATGCAGAAAATGGAAGCAGCAGGTTGTAAGAAGTCTGTAGTCGGTCTGGTTATCCCTACAGGATATTCCTTTAACCTTGACGGTACCAATATTTATATGACCATGGCCGCATTGTTTATTGCACAGGCCACCAATACCGATTTGACTATTACCCAACAAATTACTTTGTTGTTGGTGGCAATGCTCAGTTCAAAAGGTGCGGCGGGTGTAACCGGTGCAGGTTTTATTACCTTGGCGGCAACACTGTCTGTTGTCCCCAGCTTGCCGGTAGAAGGAATGGCACTGATTTTGGGTATCGACCGCTTTATGTCCGAATGTAGGGCGCTGACCAACCTGGTGGGTAATGCTTGTGCTGCCATTGTGGTTGCGCGTTGGGAGAAATCCTTAGACAAGGATAAACTTGATGATGCTATGAACGGAAAACTGACCGTTCATACCGACGCCTCGCATTAAACCGTCAAATATAAACTAAGCAAATAAAACTGCACTCCGGTTTCCGAAGTGCAGTTTTATATTAGCCAATCAACCTGAGACCTTTGCAAAATTCCTTTCCCTCCCAACAGTCGAAACCTCAACACAGGTTTTCGGCTGTTTTCGTTTCAAATATCCACTAACTCTACCCAAATACCCCCTTAATCCTCCCCAGATACCCGATAATCAGGCATCCAACCGCCTTTTAGGCAGCAACAGGCACACTTAGCCTGTTGGCGGCTTTCAACAGGTTCAAACACATCGCCTTCAGATGGCTTTGCGCACTCACTTTAATCAGCCCAAAATAGGCTGCCCGCGCATAGCGGAATTTACGGTGCAGCGTACCGAAGCTTTGTTCGACCACATAACGGGTTTTCGATAAATATCGGTTGCGTTTGGTTTGCGCTTCCGCCAGCGGATGTTTGCGGTGGGCTTTGCGCATAATGCCGTCCGGTAACCGATGCTCTTCCAGATGTTGCCGGTTTTCCTCGCTGTCATAGCCTTTGTCGGCATAGACGGCCGTACCTTCGGCTATCCCTTCCAGCAAAGGCGACAGGTGTTTGCACTCATGGGCATTGGCGGGGGTAATGTGCAGTTTCTCGATATAGCCTTCCTCATCGGTACGGTATGTTGTTTGTAACCGAGTTTGTAGAGACCGTTTTTCTTTGTCCAACGGGCATCGCTGTCTTTACTCGGTGTGGTTTGGCTGCTGACTTGTCCTTCTTCATCGACTTCTATAGCCTGACGCTGTTTGTGCTGGCAGTCTGAATAATGGTGGCGTCAACGACAGCGGCGGATGCTTTCTCTATTTTTAGGCCTTTTTCGGTCAGTTGTCGGTTGATCAGTTCCAGCAATTCGGACAGGGTATTGTCTTGCGCCAGCCAGTTGCGGTAGCGGCATAAGGTGCTGTAATCGGGGATGCTCAGTTCGTCAAAACGGCAAAACAGGTTGAAGTCGATGCAGGTAATGAGGCTGTGTTCGAGTTCGGGATCGGAGAGACTGTGCCATTGTCCGAGCAGGACGGCTTTGAACATGGACAACAGGGGATAGGCGGGACGGCCGCGGTGGTCTCGAAGGTAACGGGTTTTTTGACGATTCAGGTATTGTTCGATCGGTTGCCAATCAATCACCTGGTCCAACTTCAATAGTGGGAAGCGGTCAATGTGTTTGGCAATCATGGCTTGTGCGGTTTGCCGGAAGAAGGTGCTCATGAGAAATCCCCTAAATGTCTTGGTGGGGATTTTGGGGATTTTTGCAAAGGTCTCAGACTTTGGGTTTCAATGCCGCCGCTTCTTTGGCGAGGCGAGTGATGGTGTCCCAGTCTTTGTTTTTCACGGCTTCTTTCGGTGTCAGCCATGAGCCGCCGACGCACAGGACGTTGGGCAATGCCAAGTAATCGGGCGCGGTGGCGAGACTGATGCCGCCGGTCGGGCAGAAGCGCACGTCGGCATAAGGGCCGTAGAGGGCTTTGAGCATGGTTTTGCCGCCGACGACTTCGGCGGGGAAGAGTTTGAGGGTGTCGATACCGTGTTCCAAAGCCAGTTGGACTTCGCCCGGAGTAGCAACGCCGGGAATCAGGGGAATGCCGCTGTTGTGGCTGGCTTTGGCGAGGGATTCGTGCAGCCCCGGGCTGATGGCGAAAACCGCGCCTGCGTCTTCGACGGCTTTGAGCTGATCGGGATTGGTTACCGTACCCGCGCCGACGATGGCGTTGGGCACTTCTTTGGCAATCAGGCGGATGGCGTCAATGCCGACGGGGGTGCGCAGGGTGATTTCGAGGGTAGGAATGCCGCCTTCGACAAGGGCATGGGATAAATCGACGGCAGTGCTTAAGTCGTCAATCGCCATCACAGGCACAACTGCGCCGGCTGTCAGGATTTCGCGTGGGGTCAGTTTGGACATTTTAGGTCTCCGTTGGGGACTGTATCGTAATAGGGTCGTTAACATGGTTTCAGACGGCCTGATTGTTTTAAAAGGCCGTCTGAAAAGGGTTTAGGCAAATTCGCCGCCGAAGCTCATGGCACCGGTTTCTGCGCTGCTGGTCATGCTGCGGAAGTTGGCGAAAAGTTCGCGGCCACAACCTTGTTGGTTCGCGCTCAAATCGATATGTTCAACTTCTCGGGCGTTCCATTCGGCTTCGTTGATCAGGACGTTGAGTTCGCCGGTAACGGAGTCGAAGCGGATCAAGTCGCCGGTACGGATTTGGGCGATATTGCCGCCCATCAGGGCTTCAGGCGTCATGTGGATAGAGGCCGGAACTTTACCGGACGCGCCGGACATACGGCCGTCGGTCAGCAGTGCTACTTTGAAGCCGCAGTCTTGCAGGATGCCCAAAGGCGGAGTCAGTTTGTGCAATTCGGGCATACCGTTAGCACGCGGGCCTTGGTAGCGGACAACGCAGACAAAATCGCGTTCCAACTCTCCGCGTTCAAATGCGGCCAATACTTCGCGTTGGTCGTTGAACACGATGGCGGGTGCTTCAATGATGCGGCAGCCTTCGCGCACGGCGGATACTTTAATTACGCCGCGACCGATGTTGCCTTTCATCAGGCGCAGACCGCCGTCTGGGGAAAACGGGTTGTCGGCTTTGCGCAGGATGTCGTCGTTGCCGCTGGTTTCGGGGGCTTCGCGCCATTCGAGTTTGCCGTCGATGAGGAAAGGCTCTTTGGTGTAGTGGCGCATACCGTGTCCGACGACGGTATCGACATCGTCGTGTAATAAGCCTACGTCCAGCAATTCGCGGATAACGAAAGGCAGTCCTCCCGCTGCGGTAAAGTGGTTCACGTCAGCTTTGCCGTTTGGATACACGCGGATGAGCAGCGGGATGATGGACGAAATTTCGTCAAAGTCGTCCCAGTTCAAAATCACGCCGGCGGCGCGTGCCATGGCAACGAGGTGCATGGTGTGGTTGGTTGAGCCGCCGGTCGCCATCAAACCGATCAGGGCGTTGATGAAGGATTTTTCGGTCAACATTTCGCCCAATGGTTTGATGGTGCCGTTTTTGATGCCGCGCGCGAGGTGTCCGGCGGCGTAGCGGGTCAGGGCTTCACGCAGGTCGGTGTAAGGGTGGACGAAAGCGGCGGCAGGGAGGTGCACGCCCATCATTTCCATCATCATTTGGTTGGAGTTTGCCGTGCCGTAGAAAGTGCAGGTGCCCGGGCTGTGGTAAGAACCCATTTCGCTTTTCAAAAGTTCGTTGCGTCCGACCTTGCCTTCGGCGAAAAGCTGGCGGGTGCGGGCTTTTTCTTTATTGCCGATACCGCTGGACATCGGGCCTGCCGGAACGAAGATGCCTGGAATATGGCCGAACGAAAGCGCACCTATCATTAAACCCGGAACGATTTTGTCGCACACGCCCATAAACAGTCCGCCGTCAAACATTTGATGAGACAGGCCGACAGCGGTACTCATCGCAATCACGTCGCGGGAAAACAGCGACAATTCCATACCGGCATAGCCTTGCGTGATGCCGTCGCACATGGCGGGCGTGCCGCCGGCGATTTGGGCGGTCACACCGTTTTTCTGCGCTTCGTCTTTGATTTGGTCGGGGAAGTCTTTAAACGGTTGGTGTGCGGAAACCATGTCATTGTAGGCAGTGATGATGCCTAAGTTGGGGACGGTTTCCTGAAGCATTTTGATTTTGATGCTTTTGGGCATGGCAGCGTAACCGTGCGCTAAGTTGCTGCAACCGAGCTGGTTGCGCCCCAGCCGTCCCATTTGTTTGGCACTACGGATTTTCGCCAGATATTTTTCACGCGTCGGGCGGCTGCGCTCAATGATGCGCTCGGTAATCTCGGCAAGCTTGGGGTGGATAGGAGTGGGGTTCATGTTCGACCTATTGTTTGAATGCGATGGCTTGGTATCGTGCGTTTTGATTTTGTATTCGGAGCGGATATTAAATTAATGTGCCGTCTGAAAATAGAAAAAGCAATATTTATTATAATACAAATTTGTAATTTTATTACAAAATTTAATAGTCAAAATGAAGCTTGATTTAAATTTCGGGCGTATTTCAAATTACGCCACTAATACCGAAGAGGATTTGTCTCGTTTTGGATTAGGTCAAAGAAATTGAAAAAATGGGCATGGACAAAAAGTGTAGTGATGTGTAGTATTACTACTCATTATGTTCCTGCTTTGTCCTTGAACTATCCGGTGTTTCGGTGAACGACAGGGGTAAGACGGAATTAAAAATTTCTAATGAGATAATACGATGAATATGCAGACAAATTTTGATTTGGTGTTGTTTGGCGCGACTGGTGATTTGGCAATGCGTAAACTTTTGCCTTGCCTGTATCAGGCGCATGTAGCCGGTTTGCTTCATCCCGAAGGTCGTATTTTGGGCGTAAGCCGCAGCGAATTGGATACCGCAGGCTTTTTGGCCAAAGTGGAAACGAATTCTAAAATCCATGTCAAACAAAATTTCTCAGATGAAACGTGGGCATCGTTTATCCAACGTCTCGAATATTTAAAAGTCGATGTTACAGAGAAAGGCGATTTCATTGCCTTGGGCAACTTGGTAAAAGCACGCAAGAATACTGAAAATGTCGTGATCTACCTCTCAACTGCGCCGAAATTCTTTGCGCAAGCCTGTGAAAACCTTGCCGAAATCGGTTTGAATGCCGATAACGTGCGCGTGGTTTTGGAAAAACCGTTGGGTACGGACTTGGCTTCTTCCCAGCAAATCAATACCGATGTCGCCCGTTATTTCAAAGAAGAACAAATCTACCGCATCGACCATTATTTGGGCAAAGAAAGCCTGCAAAACCTGTTGGCTCTACGTTTTGCCAATGTGATGTTCGAGCCTTTGTGGAACAACAAATACATTGAAAGCGTACAGCTGACCATCGCCGAGCAGTTGGGCGTGGAAGAACGCGGCGAGTTTTACGACATTACTGGCGCATTGCGCGATATGGTGCAAAACCACTTGATGCAAATGCTTTGTATGACTGCGATGGAAGCACCGGCGAGTTTGGATGCCGATGCCGTACGCGACGAGAAAGTGAAAGTCATCAAATCGCTGAAACCGCTGACCATCGAATCCGTCAACGAAAATGTTATTCGTGGCCAATATGTTGCAGCAAACGGCATGAACGGCTATCTAGAAGAAGTCGATATACCGAAAGACAGTTTCACTGAAACCTATGTCGCCATCAAAGCCGAAATCGAAAACGAGCGTTGGAAAGGCGTACCTTTCTACCTGCGTACCGGCAAACGCATGGCAGGCAAAGTGGCGGAAATCGTGTTGAACTTCCGTCCGCTGCAAAACCATATTTTTGACAACAGCCAACCTGCGCCGAATCGTTTGGTTATTGAACTACAACCGACCGAATCCGTCCGTCTTTACACGCAAGTGAAAACCCCGGGTGCAGGCAACAAAGTCGAAGTGACACCGATTGGCGTGGACTTGGGCACAGCCGTCGAGGGTCGCCGCGCTGAGGCTTATGAGCGTCTGCTGCTGGATGTAATTAACGGCAAACTCGCTTTGTTCAACCGTCGTGACGAACTCGAAGCAGCTTGGGAATATGTGATGCCGATTTTGGAAAACTGGGCGAACAATACAACGCCTCCACATGCTTACGAAGCCCATTCTTGGGGTCCTGAAGCTGCGCGCGCGCTGTTGGCGCGCGACGGCAACAAGTGGCACGAAGAGCAATGATATTTCTTTCAGACGGCCTTGTTTCCCAACAAAAGGCCGTCTGAAACCATGAAAGGACGAAACATGTTTGTTTGGCACGAACAAGAAAACGTTGCAACTGCCGTGCAAGCTCTCGCCGATGCCGTTGCCGCCGCATTGCAAGCCGCGTTGAATGAGAAAGGCCATGCGGTTTTGGCTGTTTCCGGCGGTCGTTCGCCGATCGCGTTTTTCGAGGCGTTGTCGCAAAAAGATTTAAATTGGCAAAATGTCGGCATTACTTTGGTGGACGAGCGTATCGTTCCGACCACGCATGCCGACAGCAATACAGGCTTAGTACGCGAATATCTGCTCAAAAATAACGCGGTCGTTGCCACATGGATTCCTGTTGTTGAAGACGGAAAGTCTGAAACTGAATTACAACCTGAAGTTGTCGTTACTTACGCATTGAAACATTACAAGCAACCTGACGTGCT
Organism: Neisseria sp. Marseille-Q6792; assembly: GCF_943181435.1. Next base: position 622,150 of record NZ_OW969598.1, on the reverse strand, counting down.
GGTGTTGGGCATGGGCACAGACGGGCATACGGCGTCGTTGTTCCCTCAAGCGCCTCAATTACAGGCAGCAATCAATGAAGCCAATGACCCGACATTGATTCATACTACGCCGATTACCGCGCCGCATGAGCGTGTGAGCATGACTTTGGGTACGATTGCCAAAACGCCGAATGTATTTTTGGCCATTCAAGGCGCAGAGAAAAAAACGGTATTCGATAAGGCTGCTGCAAGGGCTGACACCGAATATCCGACCAGTCTGATTCTCAATCACCAAGGAATTCACTGCCATGTCTACTATGCACACTGAAGCTTATCCTCGTTTGGTTGCCGATATCGGCGGTACGAATGCACGCTTCGCATTGGAAACCGCTCCGCGTGTGATTGAAAAAGCAGCTGTTTTTCCATGTAGTGATTATGATACGCTTACAGATGCCGCACGCGCCTATTTGAATCAAAGCAGTGCGGAAAATGTGAAACATGCGGCTTTTGCCATTGCCAACCCGATATTGGGCGATTGGGTGCAGATGACCAACCATCATTGGGCCTTCTCCATCGAAACGACCCGTCAGGCTTTGGGTCTGGAAACCTTGATTCTACTGAATGATTTTACTGCGCAGGCTTTGGCGGTTACCTTGACGGACGATTGTGATCTCTTGCAAATCGGCGGACAAAAACCGGTCGAGTTTGCACCGAAAGCAGTTATCGGTCCGGGAACAGGCTTGGGCGTAAGCGGACTGGTACACAGTGCGGCAGGCTGGGTAGCTTTGGCAGGCGAGGGCGGACATGGGACTTTTCCTCCGTTTGACGATATGGAGGTTTTGATTTGGCAATATGCCAAAAACAAATATGGTCATGTTTCTGCAGAACGCTTCCTCAGCGGTGCAGGCTTAAGCCTGATTTATGAAGCGTTGGCGGTGAAGCAGAAAGTCAAATCGGTAAAATTGCCGCCTTCTGAAATTACGGAAAAAGCATTGGGCGGTTCGTCCCCTTTGTGCCGTCAGACTTTAGACATCTTTTGCGCCATGCTCGGTACCGTCGCCTCCAACCATGCATTGATGCTGGGCGCACGCGGCGGTGTATACTTGTGCGGCGGCATTATTCCCCGCGTGCTGGAATACTTTAAAACCTCCCCGTTCCGCAGCCGTTTTGAGAATAAGGGCAGGTTTGAAGCATATCTTGCTGCGATTCCCGTCTATGTCGTATTGAGCGAGTTTCCCGGAATTTCCGGTGCGGCTGTGGCTCTCGACAACCATTTGAGAAACGTTTAACCATATCGCCTTTTACGGCGGGCTGGATTATCGAAGGGTATATCATTATGTTAAGCAAAATCAGCGAATCACTGGCAGACCTTTCCGGCGCGGAACGTAAAGTAGCCGAATGTGCATTGGCAAAACCCAAATGGTTTGTTCATGCGGCTGTTGCCGAGATTGCCGAACACTCCTCCGTCAGCCAACCGACCGTCATCCGGTTTTGCCGCAGCCTGGGCTACAAAGGGCTGCCCGAGTTCAAACTTGCATTATCCGCCAGTATCGGTCATGAAGGTATGCCTTATGTTCATGAAGAACTCAATGCGGATGACGACATGTCAAGCGTGGTCGAAAAAGTATTGGGCAATGCCGCAGCCTCCCTCTTGGGCGAGCGTCGCTTTCTGAAAGAATCCGAACTTGAAAATGCCATTGCCACATTGATGCATGCCCGCCGTGTCGAGTTTTACGGAGTTGGCAATTCAGGTATTGTCGCCCAAGACGCGCAGCATAAATTCTTCCGTTTCGGTATGTCGACCGTTGCTTATGTCGATACCCATACGCAATTGATGGCGGCTTCCGTCCTTTCTAGTGAAGACGTCCTTATCGCCATTTCCAATACCGGTTCGTCAATCGAGCTTCTGGATGCAGTCAGTATCGCCAAAGAAAACGGTGCGTCCATTATTGCGTTGACGCGCAACGAATCTCCTTTGGCACAAATGGCCGATTGCGTATTGAGCATAGCTACTCAGGAAAATGCGGAACTTTACACGCCCATGGTTTCACGCCTGCTGCAACTTGCCGTTATCGACATCCTCGCCATCGGGCTAGCCCTGCGTTTGGGCGATGCTGCCAGCCTGCAACTGCAAAAAAGTAAAAAAAGCATACATAACAAGCATATCGTTTACGACAAGGATTGATATCAAGACAGCATTCCGCAAATGCCGTCTGAAACGCCGGCTAAAAACCGTCGGGCGGTTTGGTACGGACTTTGGAAAAAGATGCTCATCAGGCGGGTAAGTTATCAATATCGCAACCGCCTATGTTGCCTTGGCGGGAAATGCGCCAAGCCGCAAGGAAATATAAGGAAAGAGCAAGTCAAATAAAGGCTTGTCGGTATCCTGTAATCCCGATATGATAATTCGCATGAATTTAAAGACTTGTACTTTACAGTATTGTATGTGTACCGGAATACACAGATAAACGTACGGCCTGTCTAAATGAAAAGGAAAACTGATGGGAAAAAATTTATCCGCACTGGCATTGGCAAGTATGCTGATTTTGTCGGGCTGCGACCGTTTGGGTATAAGCAATCCGTTTTTCGAGAAGGAGGTTTCCTGCGGAAGCGAAGAGTCTAAAGAGATTTTGGTCAAACTTGTCCGCGAAAATATCGAGGGTGAAACCGTCAAAACCTTTGACGACGACGCATTCAAAGACCAGGCATTTGCCGATATCGGCATATCGCATATCCGCAGCATGGTCGAACGTTTGGGCATAACCGTCGATGAAGTCCGAACCACCGAAAAAACCGACACGTCCAGCAAACTCAAATGTGAAGCCACGTTGAAACTGGACGTGCCCGACGATGTTGTCGATTATGCCGTCGCCGCCAACCAATCCATAGGCAACAGCTATAAGAAAACGCCCGACTTTTTTGAACGCTACTACCGCAAAGAAGGCGCGTATTACATCAAAACTATTTCTTACAGCGTCCAGCCGACAGACGACAAAAGCAAAATCTTTGCCGAACTGAATCAGGCACACGATATCATCCATCCGCTCAGCGAGCTGGTGTCTATGGCACTGATTAAAGAGCCGCTGGACAAAGCGAAACAAAGGAACGAAGAACTTGAAGTGGCGGAAGCGGCGGCACAGGAAGCACGCGAGGCAGAAGAAGCAGCGGCGCAGGAGGCATTGAGCCAAGAACAGGAGGCAGCCCGCGTATCAGAATGGGAGGAGCGCTACAAATTGTCGCGCGGCGAGTTTGAACAATTTTGGAAAGGTCTGCCGCAAACCGTCCAAAACAAGCTGCAAGCCTCACAGAAAACATGGAAAAGCGGGATGGATAAAATCTGTGCCAGCAAGGCAAAAGCCGAAAGTGAAACGCCAAACGGCATAAAAATCAGCGAACTGGCATGCAAAACGGCGGAAACCGAAGCACGCTTGGAAGAGCTGCACAACCGCAAGAAAGCAGTGATTGACGAAATTATCAGGGAAGCAGACAAAAAAGAAAGGACTGCCAAGGCGGCATTGGATGGTGCGGTTCAGGCATTGCCCGCCGATATTGCCGAAACCGTTATGCCCGAATACCGAAACTGGCAGAATGGTTTGAATGCCAAATGCGCCGACGGCGACGAATACGGTTTGGCGCAATCTGACTGCCGTACTAAAGAAATCAATGCAAAAACCAAGGAAATCCAAGGGTATCTGATTAACTGACCTTCGATTTGAAGATGCCGTCTGAAATGCTGTTGCGTTTCAGACGGCATTTTTGCTGCTGACCTTTTGGATGACGGTTTTGTTTATTCTGTAAAAAACGTATGTGCTCCAAGGTAGTTTTTGGCGTAAAACGGTGTGGAGAGTTTTTCGGTTTTGATGGTTTTACCGCTGCTGGGGGCATGGATGAATTCACCGTTGCCGATATAGAGCCCGACATGGGAGTAGCGGTGTGCGCCGCCGGTGTTGAAGAATACGAGGTCGCCCGCTTTGAGGCGGCTGTCGGGGATTTTGCGGCTGGCTGCCGCCATGTCGCGGGCGGTGCGGGGAAGGTTGACGTTAAGGGCGTTTTTGTAAACGAATTGAATCATGCCGCTGCAGTCGAAGCCGGTTGCGGTGCTGCTGCCGCCCCATTTGTAGGGCGTGCCGATGAGTCCGAGGCTGTGGAGCATGAGTTCTTGAGAGCCTTGTGTGCGGTCGATGTGGCTGATGCGGACGGCTTGGATTTGCCGGACTGTCTGTTTGGGTTTCGGTTGGCGGTGTTTGCCGGAGGTCGTGCCGCATGAGGCGAGGAGCAGTGCGCTGAGACAGAGGAAAAGGGTTTTGTTGAGGGGAAACATGGTTTTTCCTTTGCGGGTTCGGATATGCCGTCTGAAGGTGTTTCAGACGGTATAGTGGATTAAATTTAAATCAGGACAAGGCGACGAAGCCGCAGACAGTACAAATAGTACGGAACCGATTCACTTGGTGCTTCAGCACCTTAGAGAATCGTTCTCTTTGAGCTAAGGCGAGGCAACGTCGTACTGGTTTTTGTTAATCCACTATATTTCTATAATAAACCTTCTATGGGCAGCAGGGATAGGATTTTTGCGGCGATGCGTTTCCAAAGTTTGGCTTCGGGTTCGTTCGGGTAGGTTTTTCGGGTGGCGGGATCGTGCCATTGCAGGCGGTTGTGCCTGTCGAGGGTAACGCGGTAGGCGTATTCGGGTGTGGTATCGGCAAGGGTGCGCTCCATCTGTTCAGCGATTTTGGGGCTTTCGATGACGACGCCCATTTCAGTATTGAGCCGTGCGGAACGGGGGTCGAGGTTGAATGAGCCGATGAAGATGCGTTTGCCGTCCACAATGAAGGTTTTGGCATGCAGGCTGGTTACGGAGCTGCCAGTCAGGCCTTTGTCTTTTGTGGCGGGGACGGCATGGTTGGGTTGCAGCTCGTAGAGTTTGATGCCGGCTTTGAGCAGCGGTTTTCGGTATTTGACGTAGCCGGAATGGACGGCGGCAACGTCGGTTGCCTGCAGCGAGTTGGTCAGGACGGTAACGTCTATGCCGTCCTGCACCAGTTTTGCCAGTGCGTCTGTGCCGGATTTTGTAGGGACGAAATAGGGTGAAACCAGATAGACGCTTTTTTCGGGCTGTTTGAGCGCGTCTTGCAGCCGCCCTGCAATCGGCGGTTTGCGGCTGTCCCGGTCCAGCCCTTTGTCGGGATCGTCGCTGATTAGACGGGTTTGGACGCTTTGCCAGTCAATCTGCCGGTTTTGTATTTTTTTGTAGAGCGGGGATTGTTCGATGGTTTCACGGTAACGGAGAAGTGCTTGTCTGGCGGTTTCGTCGTCGTAGCCGAGTTCTTGAAGTCCGTGCGGAATATCTCCACGACGGATGATATGAGTGGCATTGTAGGCGGAATGGCTTGCCCAGTAGCGGTCAAAGTCGTGCGATACTTCGCTAACGACGCTGCCGGTAGCGAGGATGTCCAGGTCGGCAAAAACGGTATCGTTCCTGACTTTGAAATATTCGTCGCCGATATTGCGTCCGCCGAGTATGGTGGCGCGGTTGTCGGCGGTAAAGGATTTGTTGTGCATGCGGCGGTTGAGGCGGGCAAAGTCGGTCAGGTAGCCGAGTGCGCGCCATTTTCGTAAGACGAAGGGGTTGAACAGGCGTACTTCGATATTGGGATGGCTGTCGAGGGCAAGCAAGAGGTCGTCCAATCCGCGCGTGTTGTTGTCGTCCAGCAGCAGCCGTACGCGTACGCCGCGTTCTGCGGCAAGGTATATGAGGTTGAACAGAAGTCTGCCGGAAATGTCGTTGCGCCAGATATAGTATTGCAAATCGAGGCTGTGTTCGGCGGATTCGATGAGGGCTGCGCGCGCGGCAAAGGCTTCGTGGGGATCGTTCAGCAAATAGATATCGGATAGCCCGTTGTTGCGAGGGGTGTGCCGGATTTGCAGGATGTTGTCCAGGCGGACAGGTTTGGAAGTGTTGAAATGACGGCTTTCCGTCCGTTCTTCCAGTGGGGGCAACCATGAAGAACATGAACAGAGAAGGAGGCATAAAAGGGAAATGAGGCTGCGTGTTTTCATCGGGGATAGGGTTTCAGACGGCATTGCCTGTATTTTGTGGTTTGTACGCATTGAAATGAAGCATCATAATCTAAAGGCCGGAACGGGTAAAAGTTTTGTCGGGATGCAGGATTAAGGCCGCGTACCTCTTGTCAGGTTGGCACCGTCTGATATATGCAGCCGTTTGAAAACCAGCGATGATGCAAGGGTAATGCCGCCGATGCTGAGCAGCGTCATGCGGAAGGCCGGATGCAGGTTGGTGGCGGCAGGCATCAGGAATGTCCAGTTTTTAAGTATCAGCGCACCGGAAACAACCCCCATACTGATGGCAAGTTGCTGGTTAACCGCCATCAGGCTGTTGCCGCTGCCTGTTTGTTGTGGACGTAAATCTGCAAGTGTCAGTGTATTCATAGCCGAAAACTGTAAAGAATTGCATGTGCCGATTGCCAGCGAGAGCAAAACCCATATCCATAACGGAGAGTGTCCGTCAGGCAGTGCCAGCAGCATGATGAAGGCGGCAAGCAGTTTGGTATTCCAAAGCAGCACCTTGCGGTAGCCGAAACGTTTCATCAAGGTGGAGATTAACGGCTTGACCAATAGCGAAGACAGGGCGACGGGTGCAACCAGCCAGCCTGACAGGCTTGCACTGAAACCGAAAGCGATTTGAAACATCAACGGCATCAGGAAGGGAATCGAGCTGATGCCGATACGGCTGAACAGGTTGCCTGCCAATCCCAGACGGAAAGTGCGTATCAGGAATAAATCGGCAGAATAAATAGGATGGAGTGCTGTTTTCATGTGTCTGAAATAACGGTGTGCAAACAACAGACCCATACCCAGCAGGCATAGGGAAATATACGGAGGCAGTGCGTGAGACAGGCTTTCTGCTGAAAGTAACAAGAGGCACGCGGCGGCAGAAAAAATCAGATAACCTTTGAAGTCTAAAGAGGTATTGCTGCCTTTAATATCGGGCATAATGTTTCTTCCTAATATAAAGCCCAGCAGGCCGATAGGCAGATTGAGCAGGAAAATCCAGTGCCATGAAGCATATTCGACCAGATAACCTCCCGCCAAAGGTCCCAGAACAGGCCCGATTAATGCAGGCATGACCGCATAATTAATGGCATTGAGAAGCTTTGATTTTTCATACACGCGCAGGATAGTCAGGCGCGGTATTGGAACCAGCATCGAACCGCCTATACCCTGAATGATGCGTGAGAATGCCAACCCAAGCAGCGAGTCGGATGCGGCACACAATGCCGACCCTAGCATGAAGAGGGCAATTGAGCCGAAAAAAACCTTCTTGGTTCCGAATTTGTCTGCCAGATAACCGCTTAAGGGAATCAGCAAGGCAACGGTTAGCGTGTAGGAAATAACCGCCAGCTGCATGTTCAATGGCGACTCATTCAGGTCGGCGGCAATTTCAGGCAGGGCGGTATTTAAAATAGTGGCATCCAACATCTGCATGAAAATGGCAATTGCAAGCAGAAATGGTAACCAGGTGGAGGTCGTATGGGAGGGGAGGGTGCTTTTTTCCATAAAGCGATTGTACTCCATACCAGTCTGTTGTCGTTCTTAAATGCGACCTAGACGGTATTGGTTCAGACGCGATTACATTCATAAATGAATAAAGGCATCGTCTTTTTGTAATGATAACGATTATCTTAATTAATAATGTAAGATGCAGCAAGCAATAGATAGCAGTTTGTAAGAAAAATCAGATTATTTTTTAAAATTATACTTGACCCACAACAGTCAATTACTTAAAGTAAACGCTTAATTTTCGACAGAGAAAACGGGTATCCCCGTTAACAAAAAAATGAGCGCAATCACTCCTCCAAAAATCACCACATTCGACAGCAAGCCGACGGATGTTTATTTCTTCGGTACCTGCGTCCTCGATATTTTCATGCCCGAAGCAGGCATGGATGCCATTACTTTAATCGAGCAACAAGGCATACGGGTTCATTACCCGATGGCGCAAAGCTGCTGCGGCCAACCTGCCTACTCTTCCGGTCATCCGGCCGAGGCGTTTGATGTCGCCAAGGCGCAACTCGACCTTTTCCCCGAAAACTGGCCGATTGTCGTACCGTCCGGCTCGTGCGGCGGCATGATGAAACACCACTGGCCGACTTTGTTTAAAGGCTCCGAGTACGAGCAAAAAGCCATTGATTGTGCCGACCGCATCATAGAGTTTACCCATTTTCTGCTGGCTATCGGCTACAAGCCTGAAGACAAGGGCGAACCGGTCAAAGTCGCCGTTCACACTTCCTGCGCCGCCCGCCGCGAAATGAATGTCCATCTTTCAGGCTGGCAGCTGATTGACGGTATGGAAAATGTCGAGCGCGTCGTTCACGACCACGAAAGCGAGTGTTGCGGCTTCGGTGGGACGTTCTCTGTCAAGCAAAGCGATATTTCCGGTGCGATGGTAACCGATAAAGTTGCCGCGCTGAAAGAAACCGGTGCGACCGAAATCATCAGCGCGGACTGCGGCTGCATGATGAACATCGGCGGCAAAATCGCTAAGGACGAGCCGAATATGCCGCGTCCGAAACACATCGCATCCTTCTTGTTGGAACGTACCGGAGGCAAAGCATGAGCGCGCGCGAAAATATTTTGGCAAAACTGAAAAAAGCCGACGCATTGCCGATGGAAGAGCCTGCGGTTTTTGATTATTACCGTGAAATGGGTGTTTCTTGGGGCAGCGAAGTTGAGCGTCTGAAACATTGGGCTGCCGCTATGCGTGCGGTCAAAACCGAAATTTATTGGGTGACCAAAACCGGCTGGCCGCAAGTATTCCGTCAAGCAGCCGAAGGCAAAGGTTTGAAAAACATCCTGCTGCCGTTGGCGACCGAACACGGACAAATCGCCCGTGCCGCATTGGCGGGCAGCAATATCGAACCGATTGCTTTCGAGCGCGAAATCGATACTTGGAAAACCGAGTTCTTCGCGAACATCGATGCAGGCTTTAGCAGCTCGCAATGCGGCATCGCCCGTACCGGTACGCTGATGCTGTTTTCCAGCCCCGAAGAGCCGCGTACTTTAAGTCTCGTTCCTCCCGTGCATTTCTGCCTGTTTGATACGGCAAAAATGTATAACGAATTTCACAACGCCGTTGAAGGTGAAAAACTGGTGGAAAACGGTATGCCGACCAATGTTTTCCTGATTTCCGGCCCGTCCAAAACCGCAGATATCCAGCTGACGCTTGCTTACGGTGCACACGGTCCGCGTGATTTGGTTATCCTCGCCATCCTGCCTGACCACATTTCCCCTGCCGATTTGGAGGAAAACGCATGACTACGCAAACCATCAAGTTCCACATGAAGCCGGAAACTTTCAAACAAAACGCTGCAATTTCCCTTCAAGACAAGCCTTTGCGCAAAAGCCTGCGTACCGCGATGGATATGCTGATGACCAAACGCAAAGCCGTTTTGACCGACGAAGAAGAGCTGCAAAGCTTGCGCGATTTGTGCGAACACGTCCGTCAGCGTTCATTGTCTAAATTACCTGCCCTGCTGGAGCAGCTGGAAGAAAACCTAACTAAGCTGGGCGTGAAAGTACACTGGGCGGAAACACCGGCCGAAGCCTGCGAAATCATCCACGACATCATTACTGCCAAAAACGGCAAGCTGATGGTCAAAGGCAAATCGATGGTCAGCGAGGAAATTGAGCTGAACCATTATCTTGAAGCAAAAGGCATTAAAGCGGTGGAAAGCGACTTGGGCGAGTTCATCGTCCAAATGGCAGGCGAAAAACCGACCCATATCGTGATGCCCGCCATTCACAAAACCAAAGAACAGGTTAGCGAACTTTTCCACCAAAACCTCGGCACGCCGCTGACAGATGATGTAGACCAACTGACCGGCTTCGCCCGTAAAGCACTGCGCGATATTTACAGCACTGCCGATGTCGGCTTGAGCGGCGTAAACTTTGCCGTTGCTGAAACAGGTACGCTGTGTCTGGTGGAAAACGAAGGCAACGGTCGCTTGAGTACCACCGTTCCGCCTGTGCATATCGCCATTACCGGTATTGAAAAAGTAGTTGCTAAGCTGTCGGATATTCCACCCTTATACAGCCTGCTGCCGCGTTCTGCCATCGGTCAGAACATTACCACTTATTTCAACATGATTACCGGTCCGCGCCGTAGCGAAGAGCTGGACGGTCCTCAAGAAATGCACTTGGTCCTGCTCGACAACGGTCGCAGCCAAGCCTATGCCGAAGACCAAATGCGCCGCACCTTGCAATGTATCCGTTGTGGCGCGTGTATGAACCATTGTCCGGTTTATACCCGTATCGGTGGCGCGGCATACGGTACCACCTACCCCGGCCCGATTGGCGAAATTATTTCTCCGCACTTGTTGGGTTTGGATGCCACCCGCGACCTGCCAACCGCCTGCACCATGTGCGGTGCGTGTGTGGAAGTCTGCCCGGTACGCATCCCTATTACCGAACAAATGCAACGTCTGCGCGTTGAAGCGCAACGTTCGCCGAGCGAAGTCGTACCGCATCCTATCCGCGGACAAGGCGCATCGCATACCTTCGGCGAACAAATGGCATGGCGCACATTCAACGGTATTTTCAGCGGTAGCAAAACCTACCGAGCATTCGGTTGGGCAGCCACCAAATTCCGTGCATTGACGCCGAGTAAGCAGTTGGGCTGGACGGACAACCGCGTTCCGATGAAACCTGCCAAGAAAACACTGCATGAAATGATGGCGGAGAAAAACCGTAAAAAAGAAAAAGTATAAGCAATCTGTTTATAAAAATGCCGTCTGAAAATGTTTCAGACGGCATTTGTTTTGGTTGTTTGTATGTCGGGTATATTTTCACGTGAATGCTTACATTTCTATTATAGGAGGGAAGGGCTTGAAATAAGAGGGGGCATTGTGTCTTAAAACAGGTTGTACAGCATTTTCCCAGCAATCAGAAGCAGCATGATGCCGAAGGATTTTTTTAGTTTGGTGGAAGAGAGTTTGTGGGCGGCTTTGACGCCCAAGGGGGCAAAGGTAATGGTTGCTACACTGAGTACGCCGATAGCGGGCAGATAGAGGAAGCCCAGCGAGCCTTCAGGCAGCCCCCCAACTTTCAGGCCGTTTAAAAGATAAGATACCGCACCTGCCAACGCAATTGGCCAGGCGAGGCCGGATGATGTACCGATGGCTTTGTGGGTGGGAAATCCGCAGCGGATTAAGAAAGGAACAGAAAGTGAGCCGCCTCCTATGCCGACCCAGCTTGACATTGTGCCGAATAATGTGGAAACAGCAGTCAGTCCCGGCAGTTTTGGCAGCGAATGCGATGTAGTCTGATGACCGGTATGCAATGTTCTGAATGCGACGGCTGTAAAAAACAGGATAAAGAAAATTTGAAGCCAGAATGTGGGGATATATTTTGCGGAGAGCGAACCCAAGAATACGCCGAATATCATGCCCGGCATCATCATGAATACCGTTTTCCAGTCAACCGCCTGTTTTTTGTGCTGTCCCAACATACTGGAGAAGGAGGTAAAGACCATAACGGCAAAGGATGTTCCGACAGCGAGGTGTTGGGCATAGGGATGCTGAGCCAATCCTTGGTAACCGAGTACCCATAAAACGACAGGAACAATCAGTGCGCCGCCCCCGACGCCGAACAGACCGGCAATAAAACCTGACGCACTGCCTACGAAAAGCAGGAGCAGGATAATTTCCCAATGCCACATTCAATCGGCCTTTCTGCGTTTTTTCAAAAAGCGGCGTGCCGCCATAATGTAGCCGGATAGGCTGTATCCGAAGAAGAACAGGAAGAGGACAAGCGACGGCTCCCAAGTAATCAGCAGCAGCAGCAAAACGGCAAGCAGCATGCCGACAAAGGGGACTTGTCTGCGGATATTGATTTCCTTAAAGCTCCAAAACGGAATCTGGACAATCATCGACAGACCGGCAAACAGTGTGATGCCCAATGCCCACCAGTGGACGGCGGGGAATTTTTCAACGCTGTGGTTGACCCAAATCAGCCCGACAATCAGTGCGGCTGCGGTCGGACTGGGAACACCGATAAACCAGCGTTTATCGACTTTTCCGATAAGCGTGTTGAAAAGTGCCAGGCGTAAGGCGGCGCAGGCGCAGTAGATAAATGCAACGGAATAACCGATTTTCCCGAATTGCCAAAGTTGCCATTTGTAGGCAATCAGGGCCGGGGCGACACCAAAGCTGACCATGTCTGCAAGGCTGTCAAGTTGTTCTCCGAATGCGCTCTGGCTGTTGGTCAGCCGTGCCACACGTCCGTCCATGCCGTCCAGCAGCATGGAGATAAAAACAGCAATAGCGGCTGTTTCGTAATGTCCGTGCATAGATTGGGTAATAGCGTAAAAGGCGGAAAATAGTGCGGCAACGGTAAAGGAGTTGGGCAGGAGGTAGATACTGTTTTGACGCAGGGAACGTTGGGAGGTGTTTGGCTGGGTTTCCATAGATAAAGTATCTTTCGGACACGGAAAATCGATAGGGAGATTATAACCCAAACAGTTATCGAACAATACGCCCTGTAAGATATAGCTGTTGGGAAAGTATTTATTTTGTTGATGCTGGGCAGGGGTGATTGGATGATTGGAAAGGAGTGATGATATTAAAATAATTTCCCCATTCACAAACGTATGCCGCAGGGTACATTGTAAAATATAGCTTTTTCGTGCGTTGGAAGGTTTGCGCGCAATTGTCGTCTTAATAGATTGTTTATTCGGCAAAGGTTGGCGATGCGTTAATTTGTGTTGTCAAAGCGGGTTGCCGATGCTTCACAGTGTAATTTTTCTAGAGGAATAAAATGATAAGGCGGGAATTATCCTGTTTTTTGTTTATAATGCGGTAGGACATGGACGAACCGTCAGGAATCTATCATGATAAAAAAAATATTGGCAGTATCTGCACTCTGCCTGATTATTGCGCCGGCACAGGCTGCCGATACTTACGGGTATCTTGCTGTTTGGCAGAATCCGCAGGATGAGAACGACGTTTTGCAGATTAAAACCACTAAAGAGGATTCGACACAAAATGAATCGCTTGCCGAGTTGGAGGCTTTTTGCAAAGGACAGGATACGCTTGCGGGGATAGGTGAAGATCAGGCAACTGGATGCCGTTCTGTTGTGCCGTTGAAAAATACTTGCGTTGCATTGGCGTATCCGAAAGCAGAGGGCGGAGTACGTACCGGTAATGCTGTTGTGATTACTTCGCCACGCTTTACTAGTGTCCATCAGATTGCCCTCAACCAGTGCATCAAAAAATATGGTGCGCAGGGGCAGTGCAGTTTGGAGACGGTTTATTGCACATCATCTGCCTATTATGGCGGAACGGTCAGTTCTTTAATCCAGCATTTGAAGTAAACAGAATGCCGTCTGAAGAATGTTCAGACGGCATTTATATCATCAATCAGCCCTCTTCGGAGTCGGGGAGCAGGCGGTTCAGCACAATGGCAAGTACGGCGCACAAACCGACCCCGGCAAAGCTGAAGCTGCCCAGTTTGAGCGTCATACCACCGATGCCCGTCGTCAGTACCGAGCTGACGATAACCAGGTTTTTCGGCAGCATCAAATCGACTTTGGCATCAATCAGGGTTTTGATGCCCAAAGAGGCAATCGTACCGAAAAGCAGCAGCATGATGCCGCCCATAACAGGCATCGGGATGGAGGCCAAGAATGCATTGAATTTGCCGAAGAATGCCATACAGATGGCAAAAACTGCAGCCCAAGTCATAATGACGGGGTTGCTGTTTTTAGTAATCATCACAGCACCCGTTACTTCACCGTAAGTTGTAACCGGCGGGCCGCCGATCAAGCCGGCAATGCATACGCCCAAACCATCGCCTGTAAGGGTTTTGTCCAAGCCGGGGTCTTTTGTGTAGTCTTTTCCCGTTACATTGCCGATTGCCATGATGCCGCCGATGTGTTCGATGGCCGGGGCAATTGCGACCGGCAACATAAACAGAGCAGCCTGCCAGTTGACTTGTGGTGTTTCAAAATGCGGGACGGTAAACCAAGGTGCATGTGTCATGCTGGCCGTGTCGACCAACCCCATCAGCAGTGCAAGGGCATAACCGGAGGCAACGCCGATTAAAATGGGGATCAGCTTCATCATCCTGCTGCCGAAAACTGATACGATGGCGGTAACGGCAAAGGTAAAGCCGGAAAGAATCAGGGAATCGGTATAGTCAATGACCTGTTTTCCGTCTGTCTGTCCCATTGCCATACTGCTTGCCGCTACAGCGACCGACAAGCCGATAACCATAATGACCGGACCGATGACGACCGGCGGCAGCAGCCTATGAACGGCAGCAAGTCCGCGCCAGCGGATTAGTGCGGCAAATACAAAATACATAAATCCCGCAGCAAACAATCCGAACATGGTGGAGGGCAGGCCCCATTCGCCGATAGCGTAGATAATCGGCGCGATAAACGCAAAAGAAGAGCCTAGAAAAATAGGCACTTTGCGTTTGGTGGTAATTTGGAACAATAAGGTTCCTATGCCTGCCCCTAAAAGAGCAAGTGCCGGGTTCAGTCCCGTCAGCAGGGGAACCAGCACCATTGCGCCGAATGCAACGAATAAAATCTGAGCACCGGAAACGGCAAGTTTCAATTGGTTCATACTATCTTCTTTCAGTCGGTTCAAACGGCACGGATTATACTGGTTTGCCGTAATCCTGCGTAAAAATACATATTTTGCGCATCAAGTATAAGCTTCGGTATGCGGCAGCGGTCCATAGGGGCATGAAAATGGGCGAAATGGAGTATAATCCGACATTTCATATTTAATCCGCAAGCCGTCCGGTGTTTTCAGACGGCATTTTCCGGTAATACGGCATGACAGAAAAATCCAATAAGAAAATCACAAAAGGCAGGGCGGCAAACCAGTCTCAAAATTCTTCCCGCAAGAAAGACAACGGGGCAAGGGGCAATAAGGTTTCCGAACAGCTCAAAGCTGCTAAAGAATTGCAAAAAACCGAAGCAAAGAAGGCGCGTCCCGAACATGTCGTCAATCTAATCGCCGACGCATTGTGGCTGATGGGCTTGGCGGCAACCCTGTATCTGACGATTTCCCTGATTAGTTTCGATATGGGGGATCCGTCTTGGTCGCGCAGTTCGCCGATTGTGGAAGATGCCGCCAATTGGGGAGGTTTGTTCGGAGCATACATTGCCGATGTCGGTTATTATCTTTTCGGCTGGTCGTTCTGGTGGTGGATAGTTGCTGCCTGCGTGATGTTGTATAAAAATTTCCGTCTGCATGCCAAACCGGTGCTACCCGGTTCGTACAACCACAAAATCGCCGTCGCCGCACTTTTTATCTTGACGGTATTCAGCCCTGTTTTGGAATATTTTGTGCTGGGCGGAAAATACAGTGAATCCTTGCCGGTCGGTGCGGGCGGTATGGTAGGTATACGTGTCGGTGCTATATTTGCGTGGTTATTGGGAAAATCGGGCAGTCTCTTGATTATTTTGGTTGTTTTGTTGTTATCAGTGTCTTTGCTAGTACAGGTTTCATGGTTGGAAGTGTTGAACGGTACAAGTAGGACGATTCAAAATTGTCTGGCCGTATCGGGTAGAAAAATATCATCACTGGGAAAACGCCGTCCTCATACCAAAAAAGACAGTGTCGATACCCTAAACACCCGCCGTATGGTAAAAGAAGCTAAAAATATTACCTCCAAGCCCGTTATCTCACTCGAAGGCAGTACCAGCAACCGCAAATCTGTAGCAGTCTCTGTTGCGCCGCCTCCTAAAATCCAAGCTTCGCTGTTTGAAGATAACGAAGTCCAGAGCAATGGAGAATATCACAAGCCTGCGTTGAATCTGTTGCGCCTTCCCGACAACGAGCCGGTCAGCATCAATCCTGCCGAATTGGAGCGCACTGCCGAACTGATTGAATCCAAGTTGGCAGAATTCGGCATCGGCGTGCAAGTCGTTTCTGCCACTTCCGGCCCTGTAATTACGCGTTATGAAATTGAACCCGCGCAAGGCATAAAAGGCAGCCAAATCGTTGCTTTATCTAAAGATTTGGCGCGTTCCATGTCGCTGCAATCCGTACGTATCGTAGAAACCATCGCAGGCAAAAACACGATGGGCATCGAGTTGCCCAACGATAAACGCCAAGACGTGATGTTGAGCGAAATCTTGTCTTCGCCCGTGTTTACCGAAGCCAAATCCAAACTGACCGTTGCATTGGGCAAAGACATCGCCGGTACGCCCGTCGTCGGCGACTTGGCGAAAATGCCGCACCTTTTGGTCGCCGGTATGACCGGTTCGGGCAAATCCGTCGGCGTGAACGGCATGATTATGTCCATGCTTTTCAAAGCTACGCCGGAAGAAGTCCGCTTCATCATGATTGATCCGAAAATGCTCGAATTGAGCATTTACGACGGTATTCCGCACCTGCTTTGCCCGGTCGTTACCGATATGCGCGAAGCAGGGCAGGCGTTGAACTGGTGCGTCGCCGAAATGGAAAAACGTTACCGCCTGCTCTCGCATGCAGGTGTGCGCAACTTGGAGGGCTTCAATCAAAAAGTCGAGGCTGCCAAAGCGGCCGGTAAGCCGCTGTTGAATCCTTTCAGCCTGTCCCCGGATAATCCGGAACCCTTGGAAAAATTACCATTGATTGTGGTCGTTATCGACGAGTTGGCAGACCTGATGATGACCGAACGCAAATCCGTCGAGCAGCAAATCGCACGCCTTGCCCAAAAAGCGCGCGCGGCAGGTATTCACATGATTGTCGCGACCCAACGTCCGAGCGTCGATGTCGTCACCGGCTTGATTAAGGCGAACATCCCGACGCGTATGGCGTTTACCGTACAAAGCAAAATCGACAGCCGTACCATCCTTGACCAGATGGGTGCGGACGAGCTGTTGAAATACGGCGACTCATTATTCCTGCAGCCGGGAAGTGCAGAACCAACCCGACTGCAAGGCGCGTTTGTTTCAGATGACGAAGTTCATCAAGTCGTCAACTACGTCAAATCCCAAGCCCACGCCGACTATATCGAAGGCTTGCTCAGCGGCGAAGCTGCACTGGAAACCACCAATATCGTCAATCCGAATGCGGGAAGCGACGAATTGTTTGACCAAGCCGTTGCTTACATTTTGGAAAGCAAAAAAACTTCCATCTCTTCCCTGCAACGTCAGTTGCGCATCGGCTATAACCGCGCAGCAAACTTGATGGAAGCACTCGAAAATGCAGGTGTCGTTTCCCCTGCCGATATGAATGGCAGCCGTAAGATTTTGGCGCACAAGGACCATTTATAGCCCATATCGCAAAATGCCGTCTGAACGGCGGAATTGGCGTTTCAGACGGCATATTATGTTTCAGGCGGAACATTGTGATATACTTGCCAGCTAAAATTTCCCCTTTGCGGCAATGCGGTTCAAATATCCGTACCGTTGCGCTGTTTGCTTCCCCATGCAGGGAAGAAGGTTTATCATTTTATCAACACAACAAATTTAAGGGCTTATGATGAGCGTAACTGTTGAAACTTTAGAAAATCTGGAACGCAAAGTAGTGTTGTCTCTGCCTTGGTCCGAAATCAACGCAGAAACCGATAAAAAACTGAAACAAACCCAGCGCCGTGCAAGAATCGACGGTTTCCGCCCGGGTAAAGCACCTTTAAAAATGATTGCCCAAATGTACGGTGCAAGCGCGCAAAATGATGTCATCAATGAAATGGTTCAACGCTGCTTCTACGATGTTGCCGTTGCCCAAGAATTGAAAGTTGCAGGCTATCCGCGTTTCGAAGGCGTTGAAGAACAAGATGATAAAGAATCCCTGAAAATCGCTGCGATTTTCGAAGTATTCCCTGAAGTCGTTATCGGCGATTTGTCTGCACAAGAAGTTGAAAAAGTAACCGCTTCCGTCGGTGATGCCGAAGTGGACCAAACCGTAGAAATCCTGCGCAAACAACGTACCCGCTTCAACCATGTTGAACGCGAAGCCCAAAACGGCGACCGTGTCATCATCGACTTCGAAGGCAAAATCGACGGCGAACCTTTTGCCGGCGGCGCATCCAAAAACTACGCCTTCTTATTGGGCACAGGTCAAATGTTGCCTGAATTTGAAGCCGGCGTAGTTGGTATGAAGGCTGGCGAAAGCAAAGACGTTACCGTCAATTTCCCTGAAGACTACCACGGTAAAGACGTTGCCGGTAAATCCGCTGTCTTCACCATCACATTGAACAACGTATCTGAAGCTACTTTGCCTGAAGTTGATGCCGATTTTGCTAAAGCATTGGGTATTGCCGACGGCGACGTGGCCAAAATGCGCGAAGAAGTGAAGAAAAACGTCGGTCGCGAAGTGGAACGCCGCGTAAACGAACAAACCAAAGAATCTGTCATGAACGCGCTGCTCAAAGCCGTAGAGCTGAAAGCACCTGTTGCTTTGGTAAATGAAGAAGCCGCACGCTTGGCAAATGAAATGAAACAAAATTTTGTTAACCAAGGCATGGCTGATGCTGCCAAGTTGGATCTGCCTTTGGATATGTTCAAAGAACAAGCCGAACGCCGCGTATCTTTGGGTCTGATTTTAGCCAAACTGGTTGATGAAAACAAACTGGAACCGACTGAAGAGCAAATCAAAGCCGTTGTTGCCAACTT
Source organism: Neisseria sp. Marseille-Q6792 (assembly GCF_943181435.1). The sequence continues at coordinate 603,537 of NZ_OW969598.1, read as the reverse complement.
CGCAGAAAGCTACGAAGATCCTCAAGAAGTGATTGACTGGTACTACGCAGAGCCTTCCCGCTTGCAAGGCCCAACTTCTTTGGCAGTAGAAAGCAACGTTGTTGATTTCGTTTTGGGCAAAGCCAAAGTAAGCGAAAAAGCTTTGTCTTTTGACGAAGTGATGGGTGCACAAGCCTAATCATCTTCAAAGGTTTGTCTGAAACAGGCAACTTGAAAGCACCAAAGCGTCCCTTTGGTGCTTTCGTAACATTGACAGGAGACAAGAATGTCCTTCGATTTCAATAATTACCTCGTTCCTACCGTTATCGAACAAAGCGGTCGTGGTGAGCGCGCATTTGATATTTACTCGCGCCTTTTAAAAGAACGCATCGTATTTTTAGTCGGTCCGGTAACCGATGAGTCCGCCAATTTGGTGGTCGCCCAGCTGTTGTTTTTGGAAAGTGAAAATCCTGACAAAGATATTTTCTTTTACATCAATTCGCCCGGCGGTTCGGTAACAGCAGGTATGTCGATTTACGATACTATGAATTTCATCAAACCTAATGTCTCTACTTTGTGCTTGGGGCAAGCGGCAAGCATGGGTGCATTCCTGCTGTCGGCAGGCGAGAAAGGCAAACGTTTCGCCTTGCCCAACAGCCGTATCATGATTCACCAGCCTTTAATCAGCGGCGGTTTGGGCGGTCAGGCATCTGATATTGAGATTCACGCACGCGAACTGTTGAAAATCAAAGAAAAACTCAATCGCCTGATGGCCAAACACTGTGGCCGAGACTTGGCAGATTTGGAACGTGACACTGACCGCGACAACTTCATGTCCGCCGAAGAGGCTAAAGAATATGGTCTGATTGATCAAATCTTGGAGAACCGTGCTTCTTTACAGCTTTGATTAATTGGGAGAGAAAACAAATGCCGTCTGAAATGTTCAGACGGCATTTATTTTATAGAGACTGTATCGGGATGACTTTTCCTTTATCGCGTTTAGAACTGTTTTCGCCATAATTGGTTTTAACATATTCCTCTACAATAGCTAGGAATTCAGTTGCAATATTATCACCTTTCAGTGTTATTTTGCGCTCCCCATCTACATAAACAGGTGCGACGGGTGTTTCCCCTGTACCGGGAAGGCTGATTCCGATGTCGGCCAATTTGCTTTCTCCAGGCCCATTGACAACGCAGCCCATTACGGCAACGTTCAGGGATTCAACCCCAGGATAAAGGGTACGCCATATAGACATTTTTTGGCGCAGGTAATTTTGAACATTTTGTGCCAGCTCTTGAAATACGGTACTGGTTGTACGCCCGCAGCCCGGACAGGCAGTTACCATAGGTGTAAATGAACGCAGCCCCATGGTCTGTAAAATTTCTTGTCCGACGATAACTTCCTGTGTTCGAGAACTTCCCGGTTCCGGAGTCAGTGAAATGCGGATTGTATCCCCGATTCCTTCCTGTAATAAGACGGAAAGGGCTGCCGTAGATGCGACAATGCCTTTGCTGCCCATCCCTGCTTCGGTTAATCCCAAATGAAGGGGATAGGCGCAGCGCCTACCCAATTCTCGGTAGACTTGAATCAGGTCTTGGACGGAGCTGACTTTACACGAAAGGATAATTTTGTCTTCGGGTAATCCTAGCCGAACGGCTTTTTCGGCAGATTCCAAGGCGGAAACAATCAGGGCTTCTTTCATAATTTCCTGAGGAGGTTTTGGAGAGGCAGATGCCTGATTGGCATCCATCATGCGCTTGGCAAGGCTTTGATCCAAAGAACCCCAGTTTACGCCGATGCGGACAGCTTTGTTGTTTTCTGCAGCCGTCCGAATCATAAAGGCAAACTTTTCATCGCCTTTTGCACCTTTACCGACATTGCCGGGATTGATGCGGTATTTAGACAGGGCTTTGCCGCAATCGGGAAATTCGGCCAAAAGGCGTTCACCGTTGAAATGGAAATCGCCAATAAGGGGGGTGGGATAGCCCATATCGTCTAAGCGTTGGCGGATTTCTGCAACTTTAGATGCTGCTTCGGGACTGTTAACAGTAATACGCACCATTTCTGATCCTGCATCGCTTAATTCTTTGACCTGCAATGCAGTGGCTTGGGCATCTGCGGTGTCGGTGTTGGTCATGGATTGGATGATGACGGGTGCTTCTGAACCGACAATGAGGTGATCGATATGGACTTGGTGTGTCTTACGGCGTTGGAGTGTGTTCATAAGGTTCGAATCTGTTTATTGACCTGTGATAACAGTCTGTAATTCTTCTGAGTAAGGGAAGTTTGCCTGCAACTGTGCTTCATATTCGTATGCTGCCTGTAAGTTTCCGAGAGATTTGGCAATTTTCCAACCAAGCAGCAAATCATCCGCCTGTAGGACTTCAACCTTACTTTGGTATTTTTTAAAATAATAGTCCGCGTCATTCAATTGGCCGGCAAGCATTTTAGTACGTGCCAGCTCTTTAAATGCAGGAGGAAACTGCGGCTGTGCGGCAAGTGAACGTTCTAAGTAGGCTTCTGCCAATCCAAGCTGCCCCTGTTTTGCACTGCATATGCCTTTATTCAAATTGGCGACAAACGGAGTCGGGTAGGTAGGATCTGCCAATGCTTTATCAAAGTGGGGCATCGCTTCTGCAGGCCGGTTGAGCGTGCCGCATAAGAACCAGCCGTAGTTATTGTTGATTTCAGCGTTGTCGGGTTTTAGGGAGAGTGCCTGCAGAAAACTCTCCTGAGCTTTATCATTTACTTTCAGATATTGATAGATTTCGGCACGGACAAGCCAGGCAAGTTCGTTTTTGCTGTCTGTTTTCAGTGCATCTTCAATACTTGCCGTTGCCTGGCGGTAGTCTTGTCCGCGCATATACTCCATGGCCAATTGGGTTTTAATGTTGGAAACCTGATTGGCTTTTTCTGCGCTTGAGGGTTGATAAGAGGTGCTGCATGCGCTTAGAGCAATCACAGCTAAGAAGAACAATTTTTTGGATATATGAAAGGGCATCATAATTCCCCCTGTTGTTCGATTAAAATCTGTTGCCATTTTTGCTGACGGCGTGTTTTATCCTGAACCTGGCCTGCTAATTGTCCGCAAGCGGCATCGATATCGTCGCCACGAGTTTTTCGAACGGTAACGACAAATCCGGCTTGTTGCAGGATATCTCTAAAAATACGGATGTTTTCGTTACTTGAACGTTCATATCCCGAATTAGGGAAAGGATTAAACGGGATTAAATTGAATTTGCAGGGAACATCTTTGACCAGTTCAATAAGTTCGTATGCATGTTGTGCCTTATCGTTGACACCGTCCAGCATCACATACTCGAAAGTAATAAAATCCCTGGGTGCTTTGACTAAATAGCGCTGGCATGCTGCCATTAATTCTTTTAGCGGGTATTTTTTATTTAGTGGTACGATTTTGTTACGGACTTCGTCATTGGAAGCATGGAGAGAAACAGCCAAAGCTACAGGCATGGTATCACGCAGTTTATCCATCTGGGGAACCATACCCGAGGTGGAAACCGTTACGCGGCGGCGGCTTAGACCATAGCCATGATCATCTAACATAATACTCAGGGCGGTAACGACATTTTCAAAATTTGCCATTGGCTCTCCCATACCCATCATGACGACGTTGGAAATTACGCGCTCATTTTTCGGAGTAACCCCCATGGCTTTGTTTGCCCACCACAATTGGCCGATAATCTCGGCTGCACTCAGATTGCGGTTGAAACCTTGTCTGCCGGTCGAACAAAATGTGCATTCCAACGCGCAGCCGACCTGAGATGAAATGCAGAGTGTGCCGCGTTCGGATTCAGGGATAAAGACGGTTTCTACTCCGTTTCCCGTTCCGACATCTAAAAGCCATTTGCGGGTGCCGTCTGAAGATTCTTGCGACATCATAAGCTTAGGAATATCGATGCTTGCCTGTTCATTTAATTTATAGCGCAACGATTTTGCCAAGTCGGTCATTTCATCAAAATTTTGCGCGCCAGATTGGTGTATCCAACGCATAACTTGTTTGGCGCGGAAAGGTTTTTCGCCCATATCGGCAAAGTGCCGGGTCAGCCCTTGGAGGTCGTAGTTGAGCAGATTGGTTTTCATGTGGTTATATTTCTTAAATTAGGCTTTTCACAAAATGGTTGGTTAGATAAATTTGATTGAAAGCCTTTGTAACAGAACTTTCAGACGGCATGGACAGGTTTCATGCCGTCTGATAATGGGTCTGTGTAGGTGTATTATATTAACGTGGGCAGATTTCGGTTTGGCTGAAGAAGTAGGCAATTTCCAAGGCGGCGTTTTCCGTACTGTCAGAACCGTGTACGGCGTTAATACTGACAGAGGTGGCAAAGTCTGCCCGTATCGTACCTTCGGCTGCCTCGGCAGGATTGGTTGCCCCCATCAGCTCCCGGTTTTTCAGAACGGCATTTTCCCCTTCCAAAATCTGAATCATTACAGGACCACTGGTCATAAATTCAACCAATTTGGCATAGAAGGGACGCTCTTTGTGAATCGCATAGAATTCCTGAGCCTCTTTGAGGGTAAGCTGTTTCATTTTGGCCGCAACGATTTTCAAACCGTTTTCTTCAAAACGGCTGTATATTTTACCGATAACGTTTTTGCCGACGGCATCGGGTTTGATAATGGAAACGGTGCGTTCAATCGCCATGCTATATCCTTATTTTTTATTTATTAAAGTTAGAGACAGTATTATTTTATCGAGAAAAATTTATCTAACCTAATCCTTTGGGGATAAGGTCAAGTGAGGTTGTTCCAAATAAACTTCGGACTGCATTTCAACCATCCGGCTGGCAGTACGGGTAAATTCTTCGGCAAAATCACCTTCTGTATAGATATGGTTGACATCTACCGCGCTGGTGGCACACAGTTTGACTCGGAAATCATAAAGGACATCAATCAGCCAAGTTAGACGTCGTGCTTCTGCTTTTTCTTGGGGAGAGAGTTTTTCCAAACCTGAGAGAAAAACCATTTCATAATGTTCTGCTAAATATAGATAGTCGGACTGTGAACGGGGGCCAAAGCACAGTGCGCGGAAATCAAACCATATGGCGCGACTGGACTCGGCTTTGTGGGGAATTTCCCGACCGTGGATAGTGCTGATGCCGGGATTTAAATCGGTAATACCTGCCATTTCTTTGAACAGTTTTGCCAGTTTCGCCTCATTTTCTTCATCGGCAGGCGTAAAGAAAATCTCGGCAGGGCGAAGGGTTCGCAGTCGGTAGTCTTCCCCTCCGTCAACATTTAAGACTGTCAGGCTGGATTCGATGAGTGCAATTGTGGGAAGAAAACTGCTTCGGTTTTGACCTTGTGGGTAGAGTTCGGAAGGGGCGTAGTTTGAAGTTGCCACCAAAACGACACCTTCGTTTAGTAGGTTTTCCAGCAGACGGCCTAAAATCATTGCGTCTGCAATATCGCTTACATGGAATTCGTCAAAGCACAATACGCGGGTTTCTTTGGCAATCTCGGCGGCAACGGATTTCAACGGATTGGCTTCGCTCTTTAGTACTTTCAGGCGCTGATGGATTTCCGCCATAAAAGCATGAAAGTGAACGCGGCGTTTGCGGCGGTAAGGAAGACAACCGAAAAAAGCATCCATCAAAAAGCTTTTACCCCGGCCGACACCACCATAGAAATAAAGCCCTTTGGGGACTTGCGGAGAACGCAAACTCCTACCTAAAAAACGGTTTCTTTTGCGTTTGAACATCATCAGCTCGGTCCAGAGTCTGTCGAGGTATTCAATGGCGTTTGCCTGTGCCTGATCATGGATAAAATTAGGCGATTGGGAAGCAGCCTGATACCAGGTCAGCGGACTGTGGTTTTCAAATGGAGGAGCCTGAAAAAGTTGGTCTCTATTACTCATGTTTAACCTTGTTATAATTTTAGCAGTTGTGAGGAATATGTTAACAGGGATTGGTATTATAAATGATTTTCCATGGGCTTGGAGCTTTCTATAGAAAGGAAAGGGACATAGACAGGCTGAATAAGAAAAACGCCGCTGTAACGCGGCGTTTTTAATGCTAAAGTTCAGTTGGCATTTTCTTTTAAAGCCAAATCGACCCGTTCACGCAACTCCTTACCGGGTTTGAAATGGGGTACATATTTTTCAGGTACCTCCACTCGTTCCCCGGTTTTAGGGTTGCGACCGATACGGGCAGGACGATGGTTCAAATCGAAGCTGCCGAAACCTCGAATTTCGATGCGTTGACCTCGGGCAAGCGATCGGGTCATGGTATCGACCAAGACTTTTACGCTGTACTCTACGTCTTTTGCCAGAAGATGGGTACCGTTTTTAGCGGCAAACACTTCTGCCAAACGAATCATTAACTCAGACTTTGTCATGTCTGCAACCTTATTCTTGTTCGCCGGACAGTTTGGCTTTCAACAGGTCGCCTAAGCTGGTGGTACCGGCATTGGCAGTTGCAGCAGCATTAACTGAATTCAGTGCTTCGCGGTTTTCTTTAGCGTCTTTCGCTTTTACAGACAGACGGATGCTGCGGTTTTTGCGGTCAACGGTAACGATAACGGCTTCAACTTCGTCGCCTTCTTTCAGTTTGGTAGTCAGGTCTTCAACGCGGTCGGCGGCGAATTCGGAAGCAGGCAGGTAACCTTCAACTTCTTCAGACAGGGAAACTACTGCGCCTTTAGCGTCAACAGATTTTACAGAACCTTTAACCAGAGAGCCTTTGTCGTTTACGCTGATGAAGTTGCCGAACGGATCGCCTTCCAGTTGTTTGATACCCAAAGAGATACGTTCTTTTTCAACATCGATTGCCAATACAACGGCTTCAACTTCTTCGCCTTTTTTGTATTTGCGCACGGCTTCTTCTCCGGCTTCGGTCCAAGAGAGGTCAGACAAGTGAACCAGACCGTCGATGCCGCCGGGCAGACCGACGAAGATACCGAAATCGGTAATGGATTTAACGGCACCGGAAATCTTATCGCCTTTGTTGTGGTTGGCGGCAAACTCTTCCCAAGGATTCGCTTGGCATTGTTTCATACCCAAAGAGATACGGCGGCGGCTTTCATCGATTTCGAGGATCATTACTTCGACTTCGTCGCCCAATTGTACAACTTTGCTCGGATGTACGTTTTTGTTGGTCCAATCCATTTCGGAAACGTGTACCAAACCTTCAATGCCTTGTTCGATTTCAACGAATGCACCGTAGTCAGTCAGGTTGGATACTTTACCGAACAGGCGGGTGCCTTGCGGGTAACGGCGGGTCAGGCCGCTCCAAGGATCTTCGCCCAGTTGTTTCATACCCAGAGAAACGCGTTGTTTGTCTTGGTCGAATTTCAGGACTTTAGCTTCTACTTCTTGACCGACTTCCAGAACTTCGCTCGGGTGTTTCACACGGCGCCATGCCAAGTCGGTGATGTGCAGCAGACCGTCGATGCCGCCCAAGTCAACGAATGCACCGTAATCGGTAATGTTTTTAACGATACCTTTGATGATAGAGCCTTCTTGCAGGTTTTCCAGCAAGGCTTTGCGCTCTTCGCCCAAAGTGGCTTCCAGAACAGCGCGGCGGGACACAACAACGTTGTTGCGTTTTTTGTCCAGTTTGATCACTTTGAATTCAATTTCTTTACCTTCGAAGTGAGAAGTGTCTTTAACGGGACGTACGTCAACTAAAGAACCCGGCAGGAATGCGCGGATGCTGTTGATCATAACAGTCAGGCCGCCTTTGACTTTGCCATTGATAACGCCGGACAGGATGTCGCCGTTTTCCATCGCTTCTTCCAGGGCAATCCAATCGGCTGCGCGTTTGGCTTTTTCGCGGGACAGTTTGGTTTCGCCGAAGCCGTTTTCAACGGATTCGATGGTAACGGTAACGAAGTCGCCGACTTTGACTTCAATTTCGCCTTGAGCGTTTTTGAATTCAGCTACATCGATCAGGGATTCTGATTTCAGACCTGCGTTTACGGTAACGAAGTTTTGGTCGATTGCCACTACTTCAGCGGTAATCACCTCACCCGGGTTCATTTCTTGCAGGGTAAAGCTTTCTTCCAACAGCTGAGCAAAATTTTCCATAGACATATATAACTCTTTTCGGTACACCGCCAAGGGGTGCGGGGTGGGTTGGTGGATGTCTGCCGTCCTTGGCAGGGCAGACGGGTAAATAAGGTTTCAGACGGCATATGGGGGATTTTTATGCCGTCTGAAACGTAATGTGGGCAATTATACCTGAAAATTTAAACTTTACGATACCAATCAAGCACTTTTTTTACAGTTTCTTCTATAGTCAGGCGGCTCGTATCCAAAAGCAGGGCATCGGGCTGTTGTTTCAGGGGGGCGAGCGTGCGGTTTCGGTCTGCCTCGTCTCTGGCTTCGATGTCGGACAGGATGCGCTCGAATGCCAAACCTTCGCAGGGGATGCCGATTTGTTTGGCGCGGCGTTCGGCTCTGATTTTGGATTCTGCCGTCAGGAAGATTTTGAGTTCGGCTTGGGGGAAAACGACTGATCCGATGTCCCGTCCGTCGGCGACCAGTCCTTTTTCGGTCAGAAAATCGCGTTGGCGTTGCAGCAGTGCGGTGCGGACTTTAGGCAATTGCGCAACGGCGGATGCCCCCATGCCTATGGCTTCTGTCCGGATGCCGTCTGAAACATCTTCGCTGTCGAGCAGGATGCAGCTACCTGAAAATACGGCGGGTAGTTTTTCGGCAAGTGCGGAAACATTTTCTTCATCGTGCCATTCCACGCCTTGTTTTTGTGCATACAGTGCGGTCAGACGGTAAAGTGCTCCAGAATCGAGATAGTCATATCCCAATGCGGCTGCGACTCGGGAGGCTACCGTTCCCTTGCCTGATGCTCCCGGACCGTCGATAGCAATTACTTTTTGTCTGTTCATAAAAGGTATTCCTGATAATTCGGCATGTGGGATTTTTAATTTTACATGCCGTCCTAAAGGGTGTTTCCCGTTGAGGGGCTGATTCTACCTGTTTCAAAGGATTATTGTCTAAGCGAGCGAATTACCGGTTACTCAGGAAATTTTAATCGAACTTAAGAACCTGATAAATTTGTTCGGATTTTAGCATTTCGGATATTGAAGTGGAAATAAAAGCAATGCCGTCTGAAGTCAGTATGGCTTTCAGACGGCATTAATCGGTGTGAATCAGAAAAGGTTGCTGACAAAAATCAGCAGGATTACGAGGGGCACGAGGTATTTCACATAGGCAAACCAAATATTGACCGTCGTATGATTGCCTTTATAAAGTAATTCTTCCTTCGCTTCGTCCTTCATCACGAAACCGACAAACAGCGCGGAGCCGAGCGCGGTCAGCATAAACAAGATGTTGCCGCTGATGTAGTCAAAAGCGTCAAAAATATTTTTGCCAAATATGGAAACATCTTTCCATGGGCCATAGCTCAAAATAGATGGGATGTTGCCGAAAACGAAGATGGCGGCCAATACAATTGTAATCGCGGCGGTACGGCGGATTTTGGTTTTTTCCTGAATGGTCGTAATCAACACTTCATAAATCGTCAGCGAAGTTGTCAACGCGGCAATCAGGAGCAGCGAGAAGAAAATGACGGCAAACACGGGTCCTGCCCACATATGTGAGAACACAATCGGCAAACTTTGGAATACCAAAGTCGGGCCGGAATTGGGCGCGACGCCGAAGCTGAAGAGCGACGGGAAAATCATAAAGCCCGCAAGTACGGCGATGATGGTATTGGTAATTGCCGTGATAACTGCCGTCTGAACCAGATTTTCGTTTTTATCCAGATAGCTGGATAAGGTAATCATCACGCCGAAACCCAAGCTCAAGGCGAAAAATACTTGTCCCAAAACGAAGACGAAAAGTTCGGTGGTAATCTTGCTGAAATCAGGCTTCAGATAGAAAGTAATCCCTTCCATTGCGCCAGGCAGGGTAACGTTGCGCACGACCATGGCAATCAGGAACAAAAACAACAGCGGCATCAGGTATTTCGCTGCTTTTTCAATACCGCCGATAACGCCTTTGACCAAAATCCATTGGTTCACAACGACAAATAAGAACGTGTAGAACGCAATTTCCCAAGGACTGTTTTCGATATGTTCGGTAAAGAAGCTTTTTGTCAGTTCGCCGTTGACAGGGCTGGAAATATTCAGGTTTCCGCTAATAATATTAACGATATAGCTGATTACCCAGCCACCGAGCACCATGTAATACGCCATAATGCCGAACGCACCGACCAAGCCCATCCAGCCGACCAGCTTCCAAATTTTGGCAACGGGTTTGCCGTTCATAGAGCCGCCGAACGCGTCCAGCGCGTTCACGCCTTTGCGCCGTCCGATGACGTTTTCTACTAAAATCATCGGTATGCCGATAACGAGCATGGCGATACAGAATAAAAATACATACGCGCCGCCGCCGTTTTCGCCGACAAGGTAGGGAAAACGCCACGTCGCACCGAAGCCGACAGTTGCTCCGGCAACAGTCAGGATATAGGTTAATCGGCTGGACCAGGTTTGACGATTGGTGTTGGAAGACATATTGCAACAGTGTTTGATTAAGATGAGATGGAAATTCTACACGCGTTTTTTAACAGGAACTGACTGATTGTTTTTTAAGTGTATAGTTATTTTCACTGATGGAGTTGTATTTTATAGTGGATATTGCTAATTTGCATAAATCAACAAGGATTGAATCAGATTTTATAGATAGATTAATCGTTTATTTTTCTACACTGGGACGGTGAAATGAAATTTCATATGTCATATGATTGGGAATGCTGCGTCAGTAACATATGTAGTATGTGTAGTAAACGAAGATAAAAAAAACCATCTATACAAGGGGAAAGTATAGATGGCCAAACACATTACGGGGAAAACGTCTTACTCATAAGCCTGCTTGAACAGGCGTTACTCAGACGAGCGGATTATATCGCAAACCGGCTGTTTTTGAGTTAATTTTGGTTAAATTATTCATTTTAAATGTATGTATTTGAATATAAGGAAATAATGGATTTTTTTCAGAATTTGGGGTATTCGATAAATTTCCATTCCCCGGGTTTGAGGTTTTCTGTTTCCAGATGTGCGAATTGTCTGCGGTGAAGATGCTGCACGCGGTTGCCGGCGGCGGCGATCATGCGTTTAACTTGGTGGTATTTTCCTTCGGTAATGGTCAGTAGCAGGGTGGTCGGGTTTTCCAAAACGGCATCAGCGGCGCAAACGGTTTCATTTTCATCATGAAGCAGGACGCCGCTTTTTAGCGTTTCACAGAGCATTCCGTCAGCAGGATGCTTGAGTGTTACCTCGTATAATTTGGGAATCTTACGGCTCGGAGAGGTAAGGTTGTGATTCAGTTTGCCATCGTTGGTAATCAGTAATACGCCGGTCGTATCTGCATCTAGCCTGCCGACTGCCTGCATGTCAATATTGCGCATATTGTCGGGGAACAGGCTGAATATGCTGCGGTAGTGCTTCGGTTTGTGTGAAGTTTCGTAATCTGCGGGTTTGTTGAGCAGGATATAGAAATAAGGTTCGGGAATAACGGTTACTGCTTTGCTGTCTACGTCTAAGGTATGGACGGATGCAGAATCAATGTCCGTATCGGCATCATCTATACAAGTGCCGTTGATGAAAACATAACCGCCGACAATCAGCCACTGGCATTGTTTTCTGCTCCCTATGCCTTGATATTGAAGGTATTTGATAAGTTTCATGACGGTATTTGAAAATGTAGATGATGACAGGGTTATTAAACCCTGTCATGCACTTCGCTTGAATCAGCTCCCAATCAGTTTGACCCTCTGTCCCGGATTGATGGTGTCCAGGTTGGGATTGAGCCGGCGGATGTCGTCGATATGGATATTGAAGCGCGCGGCGATACTTTTGAAGGTGTCGCCTTTGCGCGCTGTGTAGGATACTTTTTCAATACGGGTTTGGGCAGGGGCTGCCTGTGCCAGACGGAGTACTTGCCCTTTTTGGATGGTGTTGCCTTTGATGTTGTTGGCGACAATCAGGTCGGCTACGCTGACGTTGTAGCGTTTGGCAATGTTGAATAGGGTGTCGCCTTCTACAACACGGTGGATGCTGGTATGGAGTGGGGAGGTTTCGGCTTCGCCGTCGGCAGCTTTGGCTATACGTGTTTCCAAACGGGTTTGCCGTTTGTTGTTGGCAACAATAATATGCTGGGAGGGTGCGGAAATTTTATGTTCGGCAACAGAATCAGGTACGTTGATAACGTTGGAAACACTTTCTTCTGCCAGCCTGCGCAAATTATTTTGTGCGATAAGCTGCATAAGTTCGTCTTCTGCCTGTACATCGTTTTGAGTGATGTTTTGTGCAGGTTCGGTAACCTTAACTTCAGACGGCATGGGTGTTTCAGACGGCATGGGCGTTTGTTTCAGGGACAGAACCTGTGCGATGTCTTCTATGCCGGTTTGATTTTGTACGATGAGTGAATCGTTTTTGGGAGCGGAAGTTGCCGGCTGTATGGGTGTAACGGCAATATCTGCAGCCTGTATGGGTTGAGCTTGGACGGCTGAAAGGGTAATGTTGACAGGTTCCGCCGGCATGTTGGAACGATAGGTGTCGGGCGTATTGTCAATGTCGATGGAGGCGACGGATCCGAATGCCGTCTGAAGGGTAGGACTGTTTTTGGTAACGAGGATACTGCGTCCTGCGTTAACCAGGTTGCCGTTCAGGTTGTTGAGGCGTTTGATGTCGGCAATGCTCATACCGGTTGCAGAAGCAATGTCAGACAGAGCAGTTTTCGATGCGGGGGTGTAGGTTTCCCAAGAAAACAGGCTGTCAGGGCTTGAGTTCAGATAGTTGCTTTGGAAGGTTTGTACGGACCCAACGGGGAGCAGCAGCTTGCGTTTGCTTTTAGGAATGAACGCAGGGACGTTGAATGCCGGGTTTAGGGCGAGCAGCTCACTTTGTGTAATGCCGGCAAGCCGGGTAATGGCTTCGTTATCGATGGGGTGGTCCAGTTCGATTGCCTGAAAATACGGTTTGTTGTCTATATCGCTGATGCTGATGCCGAAGGATTGGGGGTTGGCGATAATGTTGCGTACGGCAAGGAGTTTGGGGACGTAGTTACGCGTTTCATTGGGCATACGCAGGTTTTCGTAGGTCGGTTCGAGACCTTGCGCCCGTGCGCGGTTGATGGCGCGTCCGACATTGCCTTCCCCCCAGTTGTAGGCAGAAAATGCAAGCGGCCAGTCGCCGAATAGTCCGTATAGGTATTGCAGGTAGTTGAGTGCGGCATCTGTGGCGGCGTAAACGTCGTGCCTGCCGTCATAAACCGGTGTCTTTTCCAAGCCGTAATGTCTGCCGGTAGCGGGCATGAACTGCCATAAGCCCGATGCGCCGACGTGTGATTTGGCTTTTGTAACAAACGCGCTTTCGATAAAGGGAAGCAGGGCAGCCTCGGCGGGCATATTGCGCTTTTTGACTTCATTGGCAATATGGTACATATAGGGTTTGCTGCGGGCGATAATTCTGTCGAAATAGCCGCGGCTTTCGATGAATTTGCTTTCGTGGCGGCGTACCAGTTCGGGATTGACTTCGGACATGCGGAAGTCTTGGCGCAGTGCAGCCCACAGGCTGCCGGATTGGAAATATTGTTTTGGGGCTTGGTCAAGTATTGAAGAGTTTAACCGCATAATCGCTAAACCGACTTGGTGTGATGAGGTGTTTTGGGCATATAGGAAACCCGGACAAACGGACAGACTCGAAGCGGTCAGTACGATGGTTTTGAGTTTGGACATGATTTATATTGGGGGGATAAACATATTTTATCGTCCGATGGTACTGTTTGCTTGAAAAAGCGTCAAGTTTTATAAAACATTTGTACGGATTGGTAGGGAGTGGTTTGGGATGGAAAATGTGTTTTTGACAGAGTTTGTGTTTAGAATAGAATACCAGTGGGAAATGTCGCAGAAACGGATGTGATATGGATTCATGGTTTGAATATGAGGCGATGGGGCGGTATGTTGCAAAATTGGAACAGGATTTCTTTAATCGGTATGTAACGTCATACCGTTTTGGGGGAATGTGTGCACTTCAGGTGGGCGGTCCGTGGTTGAGGCTGTCTGAAGATATTGTCTGCGTACCGCGTGATATGTCGATGTCGGCAGAAGAGATGGCTTTGGCAGATATTTCTGCAGATATGCTGCTTTTGCCGCATACGCTGGAATGTGGTATCCCTTCGCAAATCCTGTCCGAGGCGCATCGAATATTAAAACCGTCCGGACGCTTGATGCTGACGGGTTTTAATCCGTATTCGCTCTGGGGGCTGGGTTCATGGTTTGACGGTGTCCGTCTGCCGGAAAAACGGTTTTGCCTGCCGCTTCATGAGTTGAAGAAACAGCTTGCCGATGCCGGTTTCGACATTGAATATGGAAAATTTATGGTGTATCTGCCGACGGTTTCTTCGCTCGGAAAAATACGGTTTTGGCAGTTTATGGAAAAGGCGGGCGACCGTTGGTGGCCGCAGTGTGCCGCAGTATACGGTTTGGTTTTGATTAAGAATGTGGCGGGTGTAACGCCCCTGCGGACGCAGGAAGGATTTTGGGACGACAAAACGGTTGCTGCAGGTGCGGCAAGGGTTGCGGATTAGGTTAGCTTTGTTTCAGACGGCATGGGCTGAAGAAGACTTTGGGAGGAATTATGCCGGAATTACCGGAAGTAGAAACGACGTTGCGCGGTATCGCGCCCCATATCGAAGGTAAAACGGTGGAAACCGTGATATTGCGCCAGCCGAAGTTGCGCTGGCAGGTTAATCCTGCATTGGGGGATATTTTGTCCGGTCAGCAGGTTTTGTCTTGCGGCAGGCGGGCAAAATATCTGATTGTTCGTTTCCCAATGGGAATTTTACTGATTCACTTGGGAATGTCGGGAAGTTTGCGGATTTTCACGCCTTCGGACGAACGTATCGGCAAGCCGGGTAAGCATGACCATACGGATTTTGTCTTTTCGGACGGCACGGTTTTACGTTACCATGATCCGAGGAGGTTCGGCGCAATACTTTGGTATGAAGGTATCGAAGAGCATCATCCGCTGCTGGAAAAGCTGGGGCCTGAACCTCTGTCGGAAGTATTTTGTGCTGATTATCTGTATGCAAGGCTGAAAACCCAGAAACGGGCAGTCAAGCTGGCCCTGATGGACAATGCCGTCGTGGTCGGTGTAGGCAATATTTATGCCAATGAAAGTCTATTTAGGGCGGCTGTTTCGCCAAAACGCCCTGCCTGCCGGGTAAAAAAGAAAGAGTGCGCGGTTTTGGTTGATGCGGTTAAAGCAGTTTTGAGGCGCGCCATTGAAACGGGCGGCAGCACATTAAAGGATTTTGTGGACAGTAACGGTAAAAGCGGCTACTTTCAGCAAGAATATACCGTATATGGGCGGCACAATCTGCAGTGTGTAAGATGCGGCGGTTTGATTGTGAAAGAAATTTTGGGACAGCGCGGAACGTTTTATTGTCCGAACTGTCAGAAATAAAACAGAAGAACGGTTTCAGACGGCATTTTAAATTTTATCGGCATGCTGTCCGGGTGTTCCAACATCAAGTATTTATTTTTGGAAAAGAATTGATTATGTCGGCAAGCAGAGCTTCAATTTTTACACGTCTGCATCGGTTGTACCGTTTGGCGGTTTGGCTGTTTAAAACAGGGAAAAACCTGCGCAGTATCGATGGCGATTGCCCGGAGTCGCGCAATCGGGCGGTTATAGCGTTGGGCAAAGGTGCTTTGGCGGCTTTGGATATCGGATTGGTGGTAGGTAAGCCTGCACCCGAACATTTGGACGGAGTCTTGGTGGCCGCCAATCATGTATCTTGGCTGGATATTTTTGCCATGAGCGCGGTTTATCCGAGCAGCTTTATCGCCAAGCAGGAAATCAAAAGCTGGCCTGTGTTGGGCAAGATGGGGCAGAACGCGGGAACGGTGTTTATCAACCGCAATTCACGACGCGACATCGAACCGATTAACCGTGCCATCTGTGCAACATTGCAACGAGGTCAAAACGTCAGTTTTTTTCCTGAAGCACGGACTTCTTCGGGCTTGGAGCTTCTGTCTTTTAAGGCCGCACTGTTCCAATCTGCCATTGATGCGGGGGCAAAGGTTTTGGCGGTCGCACTGCGTTATTATGACGAAGCAGGAAAAAGGACGGATCGTCCGTCATATGCCGATGTCGGTTTGCTGACCTGCCTTTGGCGCATTGTGTCTATGAAAAAACTGACGATAAAAGTTGATTTTATTTGTGTATCGGACGCGGCGGAAAGTGAAGACCGTTATGCATTAAAAGATAAAATCGAAGAAAGTATCCGTACAATCATTGTCAGCGACTTGGATGATGCCGTCTGAAATCATGATAAGGAATATACTTTATACAGGTCAGCGTCTGAATCTGCCTTTGTCAAAATCATCGAAAGCCTCATAAGCAGCCTGACATTGGATTTTTTGTTCCGCGTAAGGCAGGGTGCGAAATGCTTTGCTTGCCTTTCTGTTTTCACGCAATTCTTGCCTGTCGCCCTTCAGCCGGTACCATGCGGCACGACGTTCCAAATATTTTCTACATTCCGGATGCAAGGTCTGTTTGTCCGGTTTGCCGGTGTGTCTTATATGATGGTGTAAAGGTTTGGAAGTATCGGCAACGGCAGTCATGGTTCCTGCAGCTAATATTGCAGATAACAGTATGGTAATTATCTTCTGTATAGTCATGATGGTTCCTTCCTATCATGGCTTCATAATATAGGGTTGCAGCTGGGAGGGGCAGCCGTTCAACTTAATTAAACGTTTTAGCGAACGTACAAATTCAAATTCATAATATTCTCGGCAGGAGAATTTTGTACATGGTCGAGTGTGGCAAAAATGGTAATTTGCAAAATTTAACAATTTATAGTGCGGAAATTTTGAAGGATTTCCTCTTTCTTTAAAAAACCCTTATTTCATCGCCATGTAGCAGGAGTCAGAATTCAGGAGGATTTTTTACCTGATTTCTGTCAAAAAAGAATTATCAGATAAAACAAATATTATAGAAAAATACGGTAGGCAGGTTTTATCTTTCATTTATTGAGATTTAAAAATACAGGCATTGTCAAGACTGGAGAAAACATAAAAAATCCACTATATTGTCCAAATTGATTCATTTGATAAGACCCTGTCTTACGCATCAAGAGTTAAAGAGGAAGTGATGAATACACCGACTGATTTAAAAGTAACTAAACGGGACGGCAGATTGGAACCCATTTATTTGGATAAGATTCATCGTGTCGTCACTTGGGCGGCAGACGGATTGAAAAATGTATCCGTATCGCAGGTCGAGTTGAAATCACATATTCAGTTTTACAACGGCATCCGCACCGACGACATCCACGAAACCATCATCAAGGCGGCTGCCGACCTGATTTCGCAGGATACGCCCGATTATCAATATCTCGCCGCGCGGTTGGCCATTTTCCATCTTCGTAAAATAGCCTATGGCGATTTTGAACCGCCACATCTCTACGACCACGTTAAAAAACTCACCGATGCGGGCAAATACGACCGCCACATCATCGAAGACTACAGTCGTGAAGAGTTTGATGAACTTAACGCCTATATCGACCACGGTCGCGATATGGCTTTCTCTTATGCCGCCGTCAAGCAGCTCGAAGGCAAATATCTGGTACAGAACCGCGTTACCCGCCAGATTTACGAAACGCCGCAGTTTTTATATGTTTTGGTGGCGATGTGCCTTTTCAGCAAATACCCGAAAGAGACGCGCTTGGGTTACGTCAAACGGTTTTACGATGCCGTTTCCACATTTAAAGTATCGCTGCCCACGCCGATTATGAGCGGCGTGCGTACACCTACGCGCCAGTTCTCAAGCTGCGTATTGATCGAATGTGACGACAGCCTGGATTCCATCAACGCCACCACCAGCGCGATTGTGAAATACGTTTCCCAGCGTGCGGGCATCGGCATCAATGCCGGACGTATCCGCGGGCTGGACAGCGAAATCCGGGGCGGCGAAGCACGGCATACCGGCTGCATCCCGTTTTTCAAAATGTTTCAAGCGGCCGTTAAATCCTGCTCGCAAGGCGGCGTACGCGGCGGCGCGGCAACCTTGTTCTACCCCTTGTGGCATATCGAAGCCGAAAGCCTGCTGGTGTTGAAAAACAACCGTGGTGTGGAAGACAACCGTATCCGCCAGCTTGATTACGGCGTGCAAATCAACCGCCTGCTGTACACCCGCCTGATTAAGGGCGGCAATATTACGCTGTTTTCGCCCAACGAGGTTCCAGGATTGTACGAGGCATTCTTTGCCGATCAGGACGAATTTGAACGGCTCTATACGAAATACGAGCAAGACCCGAACATACGCAAGCGCATTATTCCGGCTGCCGATCTGTTTTCCACACTGATGCAGGAGCGTGCCGGAACAGGGCGCATTTACATTCAAAACGTCGACCATTGCAATACGCACAGCCCGTTTGATCCGCGTGTCGCCCCCGTGCACCAGTCCAACCTGTGCATGGAAATCGCACTGCCGACCAAACCTCTGGACAATATCAACGATCCGAACGGCGAAATCGCCCTGTGTACACTGTCCGCCTTCAATTTGGGCGCATTGAACAACTTGGACGAGTTGGAAGAGCTTGCCGATTTGACCGTTCGCGCACTCGATGCACTTTTAGATTATCAGGGATATCCGGTAGAAGCCGCGCGTACCTCTACTATGGGCCGCCGTTCGCTCGGCATCGGCGTCATCAACTACGCCTACTATCTGGCAAAAAACGGCGTACGCTACAGCGACGACTCCGCCCTCGGTCTGACACACCGTACCTTTGAAGCTATGCAGTATTACCTGCTCAAAGCGTCAGTAAACCTTGCCAAAGAATACGGAGCGTGTCCGCTCTTCAACCAAACCGTTTATTCGCAGGGTAAATTGCCCATCGACACCTACAAAAAAGACTTGGATGCCGTGTGCAACGAGCCTTTGCACTACGACTGGGAAAGCCTGCGTGCCGATATCGTCAAATACGGCCTGCGTAACTCTACCCTGACCGCGCTCATGCCGTCTGAAACCAGTTCGCAAATCGCCAACGCCACCAACGGTATCGAGCCGCCTCGCGGACTGGTAACGGTCAAAGCGTCGAAAGACGGAATCCTGAAGCAAGTCGTACCGGAATTTGAAACCCTGAAAGATGCCTACGAAACCCTGTGGCAGCTTCCGGGTAACGAAGGCTACCTGAAACTTGTCGGCGTAATGCAAAAATTTGTCGATCAATCGATTTCCGCCAATACCGCCTACGACCCGGGCAAATTTGAGGGCAACAAAGTTTCCATGAAACAAATGCTCAAAGACTTATTGACCGCTTACAAATACGGCGTCAAAACCCTGTACTACCACAACACCCGTGACGGCGCGGACGATACGCAGGCTGATATTCAAGATGACGGCTGCGCTGGTGGGGCTTGTAAGATTTGATAAGGGGAATTTCAGACGACCTCACGAGGTCGTCTGAAATAATAAATAACATAGGGGGAAAACAAATTGAAGAATATACCTGAACAATCTATTGTCGCTCTTTTTATAGATGCAGATAACGCACCTTTTGGGAAAATTGATTTTATTCTTAATGAGCTTGCAAATTATGGTTCAGTAATGATAAGAAAAATTTATGGGAATTGGAAAAGTGAACAATTAAAAGGTTGGGAAGCTGTCTTATTGGATTATGCTCTAGCACCTGTTCAACAGTTTGATTATACAAAGGGTAAGAATGCAACGGATATGGCGATGACCATAGATGTAATGGATTTATTATTTCAAGATAAAATAGACGTTTTCTGCATTGTTTCTTCCGATTGTGATTTCACACCGTTAGCAATGAGAATAAAAATGGAAGGGAAACAAGTCATTGGTTTTGGCGAACATAAAACACCTAAGTCGTTAGTTGCTGCATGTAGCAAATTTTTATTTTTAGATGCAAGTTTTGATAAAAGTAGTGGGACAAATGCTCAACCAGCTGAAATTCGGAAGAGAACTGCTAATGAACTTAAATGTGATACCACATTAATGAATTTATTAAGAGAAGCCATTGCCAATAGTTGTGATGAAGACGGTTGGGCATTATTAAGTAATGTTGGGAAGATTATCAATAACCAATCATCTTTTGATAGTAAAAATTATGGTTATACGAAGTTGGGAGATTTAGTGCGTGTAATTGATATTTTTGAAACTAGGTTGTCAGAAAATCGTTCACAAATGTATATCCGAAATAAAAGAGCAACGTAAAAATTGAAAGTTATTTAAATAATGGCTTGTGATAGAGGTTTGTGCATAATTTTTAGATGGTCTTGTTTTGAATATCAAAAGGTACTCTGAAAACTAAATATTATTTTTTAAAAAAGAGAAACACCATGTCCTGCGAACACCTAGTCATGTCATACAGCACCTTTCCCAAAACCAAAAACGATGCGCTGAAAGAGCCGATGTTTTTCGGTCAGCCGGTGAATGTTGCACGTTATGACCAGCAGAAATACGAAGTATTTGAAAAACTGATTGAAAAACAATTGTCTTTCTTCTGGCGGCCTGAAGAAATCGATGTCTCGCGCGACCGTATCGACTACGCCAACCTGCCCGAACATGAAAAACATATTTTCATCAGCAATCTGAAATACCAAACCTTGCTCGATTCGATTCAAGGTCGCAGCCCGAATGTTGCCTTGCTGCCGTTGGTATCGATTCCCGAGCTGGAAACTTGGATTGAAACGTGGAGCTTTAGCGAAACCATCCACTCGCGCAGCTATACCCACATCATCCGCAATATCGTGAATGATCCGTCGATCGTGTTTGATGATATTGTCGAAAACGAATACATCATCGCCCGCGCCGAAGACATTGCCTGCTATTATGATGATTTAATCGAATACACCCAGTATTACAACCTGTTGGGCGAAGGGGTGCACAATGTTGGCGGCAAGCTCGTTAACGTGTCTTTGCGCGAGTTAAAGAAAAAGCTCTATCTCTGCCTGATGTGCGTTAATGTGTTGGAAGCCATCCGTTTCTACGTTTCATTTGCCTGCTCGTTTGCTTTTGCCGAGCGCGAGTTGATGGAAGGCAACGCCAAAATCATCAAACTGATTGCCCGTGACGAAGCGCTGCATCTGACCAGTACGCAGCATATGCTTAATTTGATGCGTTCGGGTGTCGATGATCCGGAAATGGCGGAAATTGCTGAGGAATTGCAGGAAGAGTGTTTCAAACTCTTCAAAAAAGCGGCGGAGCAGGAAAAAGAATGGGCGGCATATTTGTTTAAAGACGGTTCGATGATCGGCTTAAACAAAGAAATCTTATCCCAATACGTCGAATATATTACCAATCTTCGTATGCAGGCGGTGGGATTGCCAATCGGATTTGAAGGAGCGAATCAGAATCCGATTCCTTGGATTAATGCGTGGCTCTCATCGGATAACGTCCAGGTTGCACCTCAGGAAGTGGAAATCTCTTCTTACCTTATCGGACAGATTGATTCCGAAGTGAGTACGGACGATTTGGGCGACTTTGAGCTGTAAATTTTTTACTGTATGTGTTTTTTATGGAGGAATGCCGTCTGAACCTTGTTTTTCAGACGGCATTTTTTCAATAAGGAATGAAAAATAGCGGGTTAGGCTTGTTATCGGTTTTGTATTTTTATGATTGGTTAGAGATGGCACTCATTAGTACGAGAGATAGGGTTTTTGAGTTGTTGGAGGGGGAAACTTTGTTAGAAGGGCTGGAACGGACCGGTCATAAGGTGGAGTATCAGTGTCGCAGTGGATATTGCGGATCTTGCCGGTTGAAGATTTTGGAGGGGAGTGTTACTTATCGGGAGCCGCCGTTGGCTTTTTTGGGTAGGGATGAAATATTGCCTTGTTGCTGTTGCGTTGAAGAAAATATCAGTTTGGATTGCGGATTGGAGGGAGAGGTCGGGCAGAAACCTGAGGGTTTCTTGAAATAAAAGCCGTCTGAAACGGATTCAGACGGCTTTTGTACAGCATTACTGGTTATGCCTGATGAGTCGGTAAAAAGTTTCACCGTCTTGGATGTAACCTAATTCTACTCTGGCAATTTCTGAAATGGCTTCTTGGCCGTTTTCTAAATCATAGACTTCGGCGGCCAGAGAATTATTGCGTAAAGCGAGTGTCTGGTTTTTTTCTTCCTGAACGGCAATTTGATCTTTCAGGTCGTTGTTGCGTCCGATACTGCCTTTGCCGAACCAGAGGCTGTACTGGCAGCAGACAAGTGAGACGGATAAAACGACAGTTACCCACTTCATACGTTAACCTTTTTTATTTGCCCAGTTGGTAGAATGCGGCTTTCCCAGGGTAGTAGGCGGCTTCCGCCAATTCTTCCTCGATACGCAGCAGTTGGTTGTATTTTGCCATGCGGTCGGAACGGGACAGGGAGCCGGTTTTGATCTGCATGCAGTTGGTGGCTACTGCCAAGTCGGCAATGGTACTGTCTTCGGTTTCGCCGGAGCGGTGGCTCATTACGCTGGCGTAGCGGTTACGTTTGGCCAAGTCGACGGCTTTCAGGGTTTCGCTCAAAGTACCGATTTGGTTGACTTTGACCAACAATGCATTTGCTACGCCTTTTTCGATGCCTTCGGCCAAGATTTTTGGATTGGTTACGAACAAGTCGTCGCCGACCAATTGAACACTGCTGCCCAATTTTTCGGTCAGCAGTTTCCAGCCTTCCCAGTCGTTTTCATCCATGCCGTCTTCGATGGAAACGATTGGGAATTCGTTAACCAAGCCTTCTAAGTATTCGGCAAATTCTGCGCTGGTGTAAGAGCGGCCTTCGGCTTCCAAGTGGTATTTGCCGTCTTTGTAGAATTCGCTGGATGCGCAGTCCAGGGCGAACAATACGTCTTCGCCTGCTTTATAGCCGGCGGCTTCGGTTGCTTCGACGATCAGTTGCAGGGCTTCTTTGTGGCTGTTCAGGTTAGGTGCAAAACCGCCTTCGTCGCCAATGGTAGTTGGGAAGCCTTTACTGTCACACAGTTTTTTCAGCGCGTGGAAAATTTCAGCGCCGCAACGCAGGGCTTCGCGGAAGGATTTTGCGCCGACAGGCATAATCATGAATTCTTGAATGTTCAAGCTGTTATTGGCATGTTCGCCGCCGTTGATAACGTTCATCATCGGAACAGGCAGGGCCATTGGGCCTGCGCCGCCCAAGTAGCGGTACAGGGGCAGGCCTGCATCTTCAGCGGCTGCGCGTGCTACGGCCATAGAAACGGCCAAAGTCGCGTTGGCACCCAAGTTGCCTTTGTTTTCAGTACCGTCCAATTCGATCATGATTTGGTCGATATAAGATTGTTCGTTGGCATCGATACCGATGAGGGCTTGCGCGATTTGGTTGTTGACGTGGTCAACGGCTTTCAATACGCCTTTGCCCAAGTAACGGGATTTGTCGCCGTCGCGAAGTTCCAAAGCTTCTTTTTGGCCGGTTGATGCGCCGCTTGGTACGGCTGCGCGTCCCATGACGCCCGATTCCAACAATACGTCGCATTCTACGGTTGGGTTGCCGCGTGAATCTAGGATTTCTCGGGCAAAAATATCAATAATTGCACTCATGAATATTCTCCAAGTGAGGTGAAGGGAGGTAAAACGGTAGGGCTTCAGACGGTATTCTTACAGGAAGAAAGTTGCCAACTTAAGGCTGTCGAAAGTAGGGCGGTTGCCATAAAAACAATACTGGAAATGCCGTGCCACATTCCGAAGGATCCGCCAAGCAGAGACAGCAGCCAATCTTCATAACCGTATTTTAATGCATCGATGACGGGGGCAATTAGAAACTGGTTGATGGCGACAGAAAGCAGCAAAGTACATAATAAAATGGTTTGCAGGCGGGTCAGGATTTTAGTATGGGTCAGAAACAGTATGCCCCAAATGATCAGACCCAACCAAGAAATGATATGGAACAAAATGCCTGCAATTTCCCCTGCCTGCATGATGAGGCCGCCGGCAATTTGTATGCCAAGCCATACAGTTGCGGCGTAAAGGCTGATTTTTCGTAAGGTTCGCATGATGGATGCAGTTTGTCCGTATTACTCAATGGTTAAAACCGGCTGCGATTTGATTAAATCGTCCAATGCCTTGATGCGGATTAAAAAGTCTTCCAGAAGGTGCAGCGGCAGTGCGCTGGGGCCGTCGCATTTTGCCAGTTTCGGATCGGGATGGGATTCAAGAAACAGGCCTGCAATCCGGACAGCCATGCCGGAAAGTGCCAAATCCAGTGCTTGCGACCGTCTTCCTCCGGAAGCTGCAGAGCCCGATTCCCTTGTTTGCAGGGAGTGGGTAACGTCAAAGATGACCGGCAGATTGTCGCAGGTTTGTTTCATCACGCCGAAACCGAGCATATCGACAATGAGGTTGTCGTAGCCGAAGCTGCTGCCGCGTTCGCATAAAATCAGTTTCCCGTTACCGGCTTCGCGGAATTTTTCCACAATGTTTTTCATTTGAGAGGGGCTGAGGAACTGGGGTTTTTTGATGTTGACGACGTTGCCGGTTTTTGCCATGGCAGCCACTAAATCGGTCTGCCGTGCAAGGAATGCGGGAAGCTGGATGACATCGCACACTTCGGCAACGGGTTGGCACTGATAGGGTTCGTGTACGTCGGTAATGACGGGGATGCCGAATTCCGCTTTGACTTTTTCGAAAATCTTTAAGCCTTCTTCCAAGCCTACGCCGCGATAAGAATGGATGGAGGAACGGTTTGCCTTGTCGAAAGATGCTTTAAAGATATAGGGGATGCCCAGTTTGCGGGTTACTTCGACGTAATGTGCGCAGGTTTGGAGGGTGGAGTCCAAATCTTCTAAAACGTTGATGCCGCCGAACAGTACGAAAGGAGCGTCGTTACCGACGGTAATGCCGTTGATTTTAATATCCATGATCAATGTCCGTTTTCAGGGTTACAGCACGGTGTGCGGCGGCTCATAGGAGATGATGTCGCGGATTTTGTTGTTTCCGTCTACCAAGACGACTTTGGGTTCGTGTGCGGCGATTTCCGGTTCGGAAAGTTGGATATAAGACATGATGATGACGATATCGCCTTTCTGTACCAGCCTGGCCGCAGCACCGTTCAGACAGACCACGCCGCTGCCGCGTTTGCCTGCAATGGTATAGGTTTCAAAACGTTCGCCGTTGTTGTTGTTGACGATGGCGACTTTTTCGTTGGGGCAGATGCCTGCCGCGTCTAACAGGTTCTGATCGACGGTAATACTGCCGACATAGTTCAAATCAGCTTCGGTAACGGTGGCGCGGTGGATTTTTCCGCCAAGCATAGTACGGAACATGTATTTCCTTTTGTTGTTTTGGTGCGGTCTGACGGACAGGATGCCGTCTGAAAATCTGAATGCCGTATTATAGTGGAGTTTCCTTCAAATTCATAATGGCAGCTTTCAGACAAGGAAAACAATGTGAGACCTTTGTAAAAAAGCCCTTCCCCCGACAGCCGGAACCCAAACACAGGTTTTCGGCTATTTCCCCCCAAAAATCACTCCTGATTCTACCCAAATACCCCCTTAATCCTCCCCAGATACCCGATAATCAGGCATCCAACCGCCTTTTAGGCAGCAACAGGCACACTTAGCCTGTTGGCGGCTTTCAACAGGTTCAAACACATCGCCTTCAGATGGCTTTGCGCACTCACTTTAATCAGCCCAAAATAGGCTGCCCGCGCATAGCGGAATTTACGGTGCAGCGTACCGAAGCTTTGTTCGACCACATAACGGGTCTTCGATAAATACCGGTTGCGTTTGGTTTGCGTTTCCGTCAGCGGACGGTTGCGGTGGGCTTTGCGCATAATACCGTCTAACAACTGATGCTCTTCCAGATGTTGCCGGTTTTCCTCGCTGTCATAGCCTTTGTCGGCATAGACGGTCGTACCTTCGGGCAGTCCTTCCAACAAAGGCGACAGGTGTTTGCACTCATGGGCATTGGCGGGGGTAATGTGCAGTTTCTCGATATAGCCTTCCGCATCGGTACGGGTATGTTGTTTGTAACCGAGTTTGTAGAGGCCGTTTTTCTTTATCCAACGGGCATCTTTGTCCTTACTCGGTGTGGTTTGGCCGCTGACTTGTCCTTCCTCATCAACTTCTATGGCCTGGCGTTGTTTGCTGCCGTCGGTTTGAATAATGGTGGCATCAACGACAGCAGCGGATGCTTTCTCTATTTTTAAACCTTTTTCGGTCAGTTGGCGGTTAATCAGTTCCAGCAATTCAGACAGGGTATCGTCTTGCGCCAGCCAATTGCGGTAGCGGCATAAGGTGCTGTAATCGGGGATGCTCAGTTCGTCAAAACGGCAAAACAGGTTGAAGTCGATGCGGGTAATGAGGCTGTGTTCGAGTTCGGGATCGGAGAGGCTGTGCCATTGTCCGAGCAGGACGGCTTTGAACATGGACAACAGGGGATAGGCGGGACGGCCGCGGTGGTCTCGAAGGTAACGGGTTTTTTGACGATTCAGGTATTGTTCGATCGGTTGCCAATCAATCACCTGGTCCAACTTCAATAGTGGGAAGCGGTCGATGTGTTTGGCAATCATGGCTTGGGCGGTTTGTTGAAAGAAGGTGCCCATGAGAAATCCCCTAAATGTCTTGGTGGGAATTTAGGGGATTTTGGGGAATTTTGCAAAGGTCTCAATAGTATTTTAAAAGGCAATAGAGATACTGACATAGAACCCCATTTACTCCTGCCAAATAATCTCGTGTTTAGAACCATAAGTAATCTTCTTGATATTGTGTTCCAGAGCTATTTCTTTATCTAGCTTTCCTGAATATTCTGAACCTGCTAATTTTTGAAATAAAGTAATGTTCAACTCATCATTGTGGGAAGTTGTTTTTATATCTGAAATGCCCATTGCGCTGTTATGTAACAAGCCTGTTAAGTGCGCCTGCCTATTATCCTTAGCCTCATTGACAGTAATTTTGAAATTCCCAATATCATCCAACTTGATTTCATCATTGGCGAAAAAGCAGCCGGACAATATCAAGCCGGTAATACTCAGCATGGTTGCCTTAATTTTCATCATCATTTCCTGATCAATTTATTAGCCGTAGGGTGGATTATTGAATCTGACAGTTTTGGTATTTTCAGACGCCCTTTTTTATACTACTTCTGTATTTGCACATGAATTCTTTACGCAACCTAGCTGCGGGGTTTATACAGGCTACGCTAATTAGTATAAGTTACGCATTTCTTAATGCAGTCTGTATAATATAAAATGCGATCTAAAAGTTTTATTATACTGTATTTGGGTATTGTATTTAGATATCTGCACATCCAACATCCAACATCCCAAAATATAAATTTTGCTTTTTATTAAGGACACATGTGATGCCTCTTATTCTTTATTTACTCTGCTTATTATTCTCAGCGTGGTTAACTTATATTTGTGTGAAAAAATATTGTAAAAGCAGACTGACTAAATTTTTGGGTGTACCTGTTTTATTCTGTCTTTTTCTTGGGATAAATCCTGTTTACCATCTCGTAGACAAAGCTCTGTTTTCGACTCGTACAGCAGAGGAATTGATGATGGAAGATCCGGGAAACCGAATGATATTCTTGATATTCAAAGACAAGTTTCCGCAAGATTATGCCCAAATCGTGGCGAAAGCCGAAGATTTTATGAAATCAAAAAATCATGAACAAGATATGCGTTTTTTTCTCTCAGAAACAATAGACATCATGTTAAGAAAATTGCCTTATGCAGATGATGACAGCTTAATTGCTATGTTTCAGGAAGATATGCAGTTGCGTACCAAACTCTTGAACGAAAACGACGCGGTAAACTGCTTTTATTTGGAGTATCCTCATTTAGCTCCTGATATTTCGCTTTTCTCAAAGCAAATGAAGCCGTATTTCGTCTCTATAAAACAAGCTAGAGTACGAGCTTTGCAATCTGCCGATATTCATCGAAAAATGCCGGACGAAACTGAAATAGCGCAAACACAAGATAAAGTAAATCAGATTTTATGGAAGAAATATAGTGAACAGGAGTTGGCGTTAATCAATAACGACAATGAGGATGAAATAAAGCAATATACAGCTGAAGAGCAGGCTTTGATGTGCCGTTTTACAATCGATACAATGCAGGTGATATTAGAACAGCCTAAGCATGAGGCTGCCGAACTGCTTCGTTTTAATTTGAGTCATTGAGGAACGATCTGTTGGATATTTTTCCCAATAAATCTCTTAGGCTTAAAACAGATTACATTGATAGGTACATTAAAGCAGCCGTAGATTCAGTACTCGAATCTGACATTTTTGGTATTTTCAGATGACCTTTTTATACTGTTTCTGTATTTATACTTAAAGCAGATGTAGGTTGGGTCGTGACCCAACATTCAGGTTTTTGTTGGGTTTGCCAACCCAACCTACGCTTGCTAATTACTCACCATCACATCCATATATATCTGAAGATTTCGGATATATAACTTCTAATAAATTATAAATAGATTCAACTTCATTAATATATGATATATCAGAATTATAATATTTAATACTCTCTCTTCTAGCCGTATATAGGCTATGATTTTTATCTTGGGTATTATTATATTTATCTTTGTATACTTCGTTATATTTTTCAATTAAGATACATGCCCCTTTTTTTACGCTATCTTGATTAGATAAATATACGTCTGAAGTTACCTGCATGATGCCGGATGTTTTAATTCTACCAGTCCAAAAAAATAATCTTTCCATAAACCTACACAATATATGTCTATTAAAGTCTTCATAAATTAAAATCGAATATATTAATGCTTTTTGCTTTTCAACAGTGCTATTATCTATACCAGTCCCAATCGCTTCCTCAATAATAGAACCATATTTATGAGAAAAACGATTGTGCTTATGCTTTACATAATTTAATTTTCTATTATTATCTAAAGATGATATTGAAATATCTTTAATAACTTTATATATGTAACCAATAACCGCAAACCACAATGCCGTTGTAATTTCTTGTTCCGTCGGTAAGGGAAAGTATCTTTTTTCAATAAAATTTTTATAAATAATGTATGATACAAATATAGAAATAAAAGCTATTAGAATATGCTTTATCCAGTTTGTAATTTTTAATCTACCTATAATTAAGATAAAAATAAATCTTATTAAGAAATAAAATATTGTTGTTGTATAAATATTTTTTGTTAAATAAAAAAGATTTATTTTATCTAGGAAAACTGACAATACTAATATAAAAGCAACAGGAGTAAAAGATCGATATAATATATTAAATATAGGTTGTTCTTCACTACTATCAAATGACAATTGATAATATCCAAAATTTATTGATCTCTTACCAAACCAATTTGATATAAAGAATAATAAAAAAGAAAATAATAAATTAAATAGTAAATTATCCATACTACACCCCTTATGCATAAATTATAAGAAAATAATTAGTAATACAGCCTAGTGCAGACTACTTTTTTGCTGTTTCAATGCCTTTAAAAGCAGCCTACACCTTTTTCAGACGGCCTTTTTTCCTCCATCCTTACTTAACTATCACCCTGTCTTTCAAAGTCTTCAATACATTCTTCACGGTGTTAATCCTGACTTCGATATTTTCCATCTCGGCTGTAAATCTTAACTTATCCGCTCCAGCTAGCCGGTATTTTTTATCTGTCTGAATCAGCAGGATAATCTCCGTCGGGTCGATACAGTGGTGTTTGCCGAAGGTAACGGTTACGGCTTCGCCGGCCGCATCAATGGCATCGATACCCAATTCTTTTGCCATAAGCCGTAAGTGGTGGCTTTCTATGAGGGTTTTGACGGGTTGTTCGGGCAGGCCGAAGCGGTCGACGAGTTCTTCGTGTATGGCGTTGATTTGCTGCACGGTTTCGCAGACGGCGAGGCGTTTGTAGAGGACGAGCCGTTCGTGGATGTCGGGGCAGTAGCTTTCGGGCAGTAATGCCGGGCTGTGCAGTTTGATTTCGGTGGTAATGCCCAACGGTGCGTCGAGGTCGGGCTGGCGGCCTTTTTTGAGGTCGCGCACGGCCTGTTTGAGCATTTCGGTGTAGAGCGTGAAGCCGATCTGCATCATTTCGCCGGACTGACCTTCGCCAAGGATTTCGCCTGCGCCGCGGATTTCCAAATCCTGCATGGCGAGGGTGAAGCCTGCGCCGAGTTCGTCTGCCGCCGCAATGGCATCGAGGCGTTTTTCTGCGTCTTTGGTGATGTATTCGGGCGTGAGCAGGTAGGCGTAGGCTTGGTGATGGCTGCGGCCGACACGCCCGCGAAGCTGGTGCAGTTGCGCCAGTCCGAATTTGTCGGCACGGTTGATGATGATGGTGTTGGCGTTGGGGATGTCGATACCGGTTTCGATGATGGTGGAACAGAGCAACACGTTAAATCTTTGTTGCAAAAAGTCGCGCATCACTTGCTCCAGCTCGCGCTCGCGCAGTTGCCCGTGCGCCACGCCGATGCGGGCTTCGGGCAGCAGGGTTTCCAGCCGCTCGCGCATGTTTTCGATGGTATCCACTTCATTGTGCAGGAAAAATACCTGCCCGCCGCGTTTGAGTTCGCGCAACACGGCTTCGCGCACGCTGCCTTCACTAAAGGGTTTGACAAACGTTTTCACGGCAAGGCGGCGGCTGGGCGCGGTGGTAATCAGCGAAAAGTCGCGCAGTCCTTCCAACGCCATACTTAAAGTACGCGGAATCGGCGTGGCGGTCATGGTAAGGATATCGACATTGGCGCGCAGGCGCTTGAGCTGTTCTTTCTGGCGCACGCCGAAGCGGTGTTCTTCATCGATAATCACTAAACCTAAGTTTTTGAATTTGATGTCGTCCTGCACCAATTTGTGCGTACCGATAACAATATCGACCGTGCCGTCCGCCATACCTTCCAGTGCGGCTTTGGTGGCTTTGCTGTTATTGAAACGCGAAAGGCCGGCGACTTTCACGGGGAAATCGGCGAAGCGGTCGGCGAAGTTTTGCGCGTGCTGCTCGACCAAAAGCGTAGTCGGGGCGAGTACGGCGACCTGTTTGCCACCCATTACCGCCACAAACGCGGCGCGTAGGGCGACTTCGGTTTTGCCGAAACCGACATCGCCGCACACAAGGCGGTCCATCGGCTTCGCCTGTGTCAAGTCTTTAATCACGGCGGCAATGGCGGCTGCCTGGTCTTCGGTTTCTTCGTAGCCGAAACCGTCGGCAAACGCCTGATAGTCCAACTCGTTGATTTCAAACTTGTGTCCCGATTGGGCGGCGCGTTGGGCGTAGAGGTTGAGCAACTCGGCGGCGGTATCGCGCGCTTTTTCGGCGGCTTTGCGCTTCGCCTTGTTCCACGCGCCGCTGCCGAGCTTGTGCAGGGCGACGTTTTCATGCGCCTGACCGGAGTAGCGGCTGATTAAATGCAGTTGCGAAACAGGCACATAAAGTTGCGCTTCGCCTGCGTATTCGAGCAACATCATTTCGTTGGTTTCGCCGCCCAAGTCCATTGTGACCAAGCCCATATACCGCCCGATGCCGTGTTCTTCGTGCACGACGGGGTCGCCGATATTGATTTCGGCAAGGTCGCGCAACAGGCCGTCTGAAACGGCGGCGTGTTTCTTGCGGCGGTTGTGGACGCGCGAACGGGCGACGTATTGGTAGAGGTCGGATTCGGTGATAACGGCGATGGTGCTTTGAGCGGCAACCGCTTTGCCCTCTCCCCAACCCTCCCCCACAGGGGAGGGGGCAGGTTGCTGTCGGATCTGCCCGTGCAGACTATTTTCGATGGGGTACAGGCTGCTTTTGGTTTTCAGACTGTCTGAAACGGCGGCGGCACTTTGTTCCCTCTCCTGTGGGAGAGGGCTAGGGAGAGGGTTTGTTGCGGATGCGGAAAATTCGGTTTGGTCGGTAATCGCATCGCCTTCTCCTTCGGAGGCGGGATCAGCTTGCTGTTGGTTCGGCGATTGCAGTCCGCCCAGTTTGAACCCGTATGCCAACGGCGCGACTGCAATCATCAGCGGCTCGTGTGCCGATAAAAAGCCCTGCCAGTCGGACACGGGTTTGGCTTTCAAACCGTTTTGCTGCAAGAAACCGAGCATGGTTTCGCGCCGTCCCAAACTTTCGGCGCACAGCAAAATCCGTCCTTCAAACGCCGTCTGAAAGTCCTTCAATGCCTGCAAAGGCTCGTCGGATTGGCGGTTGACGGCAAGGTCGGGCAGGGTGTGTTCCTTGCCAGAAACATCGGGCAGAACTTGTCCGTAGTTTTTCAGACGGCCTGCGAATACGTCGGCAGAGAGATACAAATGCTGTGGAAGCAAAGGCGGATAGGTTTCGTCGCCCTGCGCCATGGCGTAACGCGATTTAACGTCGCTCCAAAAACGGTTTGCCTCGGCGTGAACATCGCCCAAAGAGACAAAGAGCGCATCTTCGCCGATATAGTCAAACAGCGTTTCCAGCTCGTTTTCAAAAAACAGCGGCAGATAATATTCTACGCCTGCACCGAAATGGCCGTTGCTGACGGCTTTGTACACGGCCGCATCGTTCGGATTACCGTCGACTTCTTCTCGGAAGCGGCTGCGGAAAATCTTTTGCGCCTCGCTGTCGGTGGGGAACTCGTGTGCCGGCAGCAGGCGGATTTCGGAAACGGGGGAGATGGTGCGCTGCGTCTCGGTGTCAAAGGTTTTGATGCTGTCGATTTCATCGTCGAACAAATCGATGCGGTACGGCATTTCGCTGCCCATCGGGAACAAATCGACAATACCGCCACGCACGGCAAACTCGCCTGCCGCAACAACGTGGGACACATGGTTGTAGCCCGCATCCACTAAATCGCTTTTCAGACGGCCTATATCCAAAGTCTGCCCCGTTTTCAGCCAAAACGTGCGCCCTGCCAGAAACGGCACAGGCGGCAGCTTCTGCATCGCCGTGGCAACCGGCACAAACAACACATCCGCCGCGCCGCTTTTAATCTGCCACAACGCCGACAGCCGCTCCGACACCAAGTCCTGATGCGGCGAAAAACGCTCGTAAGGCAGCGTTTCCCAGTCCGGCAGGAACACCGCCGTATCGTGCGGACGGAAAAACCGCCACGCCGTCTGAAGGCGCAACGCCTGTTCCGCATCTTGGGTCAGCACGACTTTAAGCCGCTTGTGCGGCAGATAACGCGCCAAAGCCAAGGGCAGCGAGCCTTGCGAAAGGTTGAACCAACGGGATTTTTCACGGGGTTTGGGGATGGGGTAGGTCATGGCGTAGGGATAATGGTTTGCGGCAGCTGGAAAAAATTTCGAGCCGCTTCGGGGTTAGTCAGGTTGTATAGATGGAATTTTAACAGATTAAGAATAGGATACTTGCTTGGTTTTTTAAACGGCTTTTGTATGACGGAGAAAACTTGATTTTATGGGAAAAAAGGATGTGTAAAACGCTACCTTTGCTACCGGATAGTAAGTTTCAGCTTTTCAAATGGCAAGGCAAAGTGAGGTTACGAAATGAAAATATAAGACATATCGGCATTATTTAGTATCAAGGAGAAGAGAATCTTTATCTCATTGCATCCCGCTGTAAGGGGCGCATTGCTTTTCTTTTTGATTAAAACCTTGCTATTCAGGGCGATAGAATCTAATCGGATACAGAAGTAACCGCCCCCTGTTCATGACGACACATAGAGCGATGCTTTATATGTCGTCATGTTTGTTGAAACATGTCTTATCAAATAATTCTGTAGAAATTAAAAATCAGGGTGTAGCGGCAACCGGAATAAATTTTGCTAACGGCGTGATGAGATTCTTTTGATATTTCAAATGCAAACATACTTCGATGCTCCGGTAAAATTATATTGGCTATATCCTGTGGATTTTTGCTGTTAAAAATCATTAAATATCCTCCATTATCAGCAGACCAGCCGTGATTTAGTTGAATAAGCAGGCGATGCGATTCGGCTTCGAAATCAGCCTCTTCAATGTAATCATTGTGAATTTTGATGATTTGATTGTCTAATAAGCGATGGGCAACTATCTCGACAGTATCCTTTAGTCGGCATGAAAATAAATTCTCCATTAAATTCTTTAATCTTTGTTTTGTTTCATCACTAATCAAAAATTGTAGATTTTTTGGTACATTCTGTATATCAAGTAAAAATTCGTACTGGCTGTAGAAATCTGTAACAGTTAAATGCCAAGGGGCAATTTCCAACCATTCTAAAATATCTTTTGCTTGTTGCCCGTCTAAAAAATTTTTAGAAAAAGCATGAGGAAAAGGTATTTTATTGCATTGAATATTATTTGTATTTATCTTCATAGGTATTTTTCTAATGTGTTTGATATGGTTTCAATGATATGTATATGATCTTGGCAGAATACGGATGGATTATCAAATCCGTTTTTATCACTCCAACGATATAGGGGCATCCCACCGCCACAGATTGATAAATATCGACAATTTTTACATTCTTTTGATATCGGATTTTGAAGTTTCAGGTAATCTTTAAATTCATTAGATTGGATTAGTTCAATTAAATTATTCTTGGATACATTCCACGAAAACTCGAATCTGTCTGCCCGATTTTTTGTACTCTTTAGGGTATCGTTCTTGGTAATATCTCCATTTGTATCAATAATCAAAATGCCTGAAGTTTCAGTTCCCGTCCCTTCTTTCGAACTAAATCCTC
Organism: Neisseria sp. Marseille-Q6792; assembly: GCF_943181435.1. Next base: position 568,983 of record NZ_OW969598.1, on the reverse strand, counting down.
CAATCAGCAGTTTGACGTAGTTATCAAAAAATGCTATAGGGATAGGGTTGGGGTCATAAAAATATAAATTCCATAAAGATTCCAGCCATTTTCCATATTCTAATGATTCAAAACTTGATTTTCCAAAAGGGTATCGGTCATGATTGCCGTCTCTCATTAAGAAATTAACACTTGGAATATTTAATTTTTTAAAAAAATTATAAACCTCTTTAGGGTTGCTTAAAGGGTTAATAACAGCCAAGCAACCAGTAAAAACTTGATTTGAAAATGGATGATTTTTTATTAGGCGAAGACTATCCATAATGCGGTAAAATGAACCACGTCCTAAATGATCCAGCCTCATTTCATCATTGATGTTTTGCGGACCATCCAAGCTGATAGAAATGGTTACGTTATATGTATAACAAAGTGTAATCAATTCTTCTGTAAGAAGAAGCCCGTTAGTTTGAATTGAAACAGTAGTGTATTCAGGTAATCGATGCCGCAATTTTTTCAATAAATATTCAAGCCGATGTTTTGGCAATAAAAAGGGTTCGCCTCCATGAAGAACAATTGCAAAACTTTTTCCTTGAAAAGAGTATAAGTCAAACAAAGATTTTTCAATATCGTCAATGCTCTTTTCACTAAGCAGTTTTGGATTATCTTTCCAACCGTCATCGCCTAAATGGTACACATAACAGTAGGTGCAATTCAGATTGCACCTACTGGCGACTTTCAATAAAACAGTATCAATCATAATCTGATATTACTGACCACGATTATGACGGTTGTGCGTGCGGTCATATTTGAACATCATCGCTGTTTTCTGCTCATTCTCAACTTCTTTAATCAATCGAGAAAGTAATGGGTGGTTAATAGGCATTTTTTGGTCAACTGAGTGATTTTTATTCAGCATTTAAGACTCCATAGTATTGGTTAGAAAGATTCAATAAAGCATTAAGAATCCCATTATATATATATATATATATATATATATAATGTAAATAATTAATTTTTATTAAAAATCAATATGTTATCTTTTAATATTTCATAATTAAATTTGGAAATGGCTGTAGCTGCTACGTTGTGAGTTATTAAAGCTGTCCGATAATCATTGTTGCTTAGGTAAGTTTATGGTATAAAACTTAGAAAATTAACTCTAAACCGTGGCAGGCGGTTTGACCGGCCGCCGATTAATGGGAACCGACAGAGAAAGCCGATGATACACACCGAACCGAGCGCGCAGCCGTCAACCATGGACACGGCTGCTTTTTTAAAGCACATCGAATCCGCATTCCGCCGCATTTTTTCAGACGGCATCAATCTCATGCAATACCTGCCCGAAGACAAATGGCTTGCCTTGAAGCAGGCTGGTTTGCTGTTGCCCTTCCTCGACAAAAAACACGGCGGCCGCAAGGGCAGTCAGTTTGAAATTCAGGAAGTATTGCGGATTGCGGGGCATTACGGCGTGCCCGTTACGCTGCGTACCGGCATCGAAGGCGCGCTGGTGTTGCAGCCACTGCAAGAGTTCGGCGATGAAGCGCAAGTCGCGCAAGGTTTGGAGATGATTTTCAAAGGCGAGGGCGGCGGTTTGGGTGTTACCGAACCCGAAACCTCCGGCGCGGCGATTGCACGCGAAATGCAGTCCTACTACGAATATATCGACGGACAAACCATTTACGTCAACGCCGCGAAATACTGGCAGGGCAACTCGCAAAGCGACTTCCTCCTCGTTGCCGCCAAAGAGCGCAAAAACGGCAAACTCGCCAAAATCATCGACCTGCTGCTCGTCCCCAAAACATACATCCGCTGCGAAACCCTCGCATCCGAAGGGCTGCGCGCCGTCCGTTACGCCGTCAACCGTATTGATGATCAAATGCCTGCAACCGCCGTGATGAAACTCTCGCAGGGCGACGCTGCCGGTTTGCGCGCGTTCCAAAACATCTTTATCCGCAGCCGCCTGCAACTGGTCGGTATGACGCACGGCATTATGGAATACATCCTTGAAAACCTGGACCGATACGTCCGCAACGACATCAAATTCGTCGATTACGAACGCCGCGAAATCCAACGCCGCCATCAGGTTTCCGAAATCCTTTACCGCTACGTCTGCCGTTTCGTTTCGCCCGTCTCGCCTGTCGCCCATCAATTAATGGAGGCAAACATCGTCAAAACCCTCGCCACGGAATACACTTACGCCGCCGCGCAAATGTTGCAAAAACTCTTGGGCGCGAAGGGTTTTGAACGCGGACACACCGCCGGCAATATCGCTATCGACATCCGTCCCTTCACGATTTTTGAAGGCCCGAACGATATGCTTTATGCTGAAATTTACGACCAGTTTGTCCGCGCCACCGCCGAAGAAAAAGAAGCAGGCATTAAGTTGGACAAAAACCAAACCCTGCTCGACCGCCTGCAAACTGATGCCCGCTTTGCCGCCGTCTCCCGTGATTACACCTTACCCGAAGACATCCGCAGCTTCCTGCAGGAACGCACCCTGACCGATGCCTGCGCCCTGCAAAAAGTCTTCATCGGCAAAATCATCGCCCGACTCTTTGTCTTCGTACAGGCGGAACACGAAGACACCGCAGCTTTTCTGCTGAACGACATCCGCAAAGATATATTGGACTGCCGCTATTGCGGATAGTAATGATTGGGTATGGGTTGGCGTTGAAGTGCAGTTGCTTTCAGACGGCATGCTAAGGCATCATCAATGTCGGAGTCAGATGAAGGTTTGTATTGAATTTTAAAGAATGACGGATGATGGCGTAATTTTTGAAGGTTATCTCGCAGGGCAGGGAAGATTCAAAAATACACCGGCTCGGTAAGGGCAATAAAAAAGCCTTGAAATGTTGAATTTCAAGGCTTTATGCGTATTACAGGATACTGTTGAAAATAGGGTATGGTGGAGGCGGGGTCAACCGTACTTTAAACTTAACTTATTGATTTAAATATAATCAGGTTTTTGTTTCTGGTAAAAGTTACCCCAAAAGTTACCCCATAACTTAAAGGTAGGGGTATTTTTTGCACTGTTTACCCTTTGTCAGATTGTCAGTTTAAGCCGTTTGTTTGGCGTGGGCAAAGACATTTTTTTGGTATTTCTGCCAAGCTGTGAAATATGGTTTGATTGCAACACCAGCAATTACGCACCGTCTTGTGGGCTGGTGTTTGCCTTAAGGGGTATCTGAAAAACGGCAAGCGGTTTTTTGTGCCGGTCAGTTTCTGCACGGCATGGAAAAGCCGCCTTATTTCGGCGGCTCTGCGTGGTTTAAGATTAACCCTATACAATCGGCTATGCGATGGCTTCGATACCCTTGTTTTTGACGATGGTCAGCAGCTTCAACGCCGCGCCGCTTGGCTTTTTAACACCCCGCTCCCATGCTGAAACGTGGTTTTTTCCCACGTTGAGGTAGATAGCAAAGGCGGCTTGTGATAGTGCCTCTTTCTCTCTGATTGCCTTAATATCTTCGCCGTTTAACGGCTTGATTTCGGTCAGACATGATTTATCAAAATCGCGCATGGTCTTTTTGTCGATTACGCCGATGTCGTGTAATGCGCTTGCTATGCTGTGGATGCTCTCACTTACGGGGCTTTTGTATTTCATGATTCTATCTCCGTTAATTGCTTTTTCTGTTTCAGGCTCTCTATCTGCCCGTCGTTCAATGACTGGCTTTCCGCTGCCAATGCTTTAAAGAAAATCGTTTCTTGCACGCTGATGTTTTCTTGCTCTGACTTTGCGAAGCCATGCGCAAAAAAAGCCTTATCCCCGCGTTTGAATAGAATAATGCTCCTATATCCGCCGCGTCTGCCTTGCCCTTGCCGCGCTATGCGCTGCTTAATCACGCCGCCGCCAAGGTCTGCGTCTATCAGCCCGTTATCCGCCCGCTCTACCGCTTCCAGCAGCTCGGAATCACTGATTTTATGTTTCTTGGCAAATTTTTCAAAAGCTCGGTATTTGTAAATCTTCATTTTCTACTGCTTTCGTATCATGCTAAGTATTATATACAGTAGAACAAAACACGGCAAGCCGCCTTTTTTATGCACCGCAATTTCTGCATTTGTGCCGTCTGAAACACCAGCGGCTAACTTGATTATTTTTTAATCAATCGCTTCCAATGGCTCAAATTTGCGTTTTTAGAGCGTTTTGCCGTGATATATCCAAGCGGTTTAACCGCCATTACTGCTTAAATTTGGCGCGTTTCCGTGCGTTTTAGCTTTGTGTGGGTGTGAAAAATCCCCGTTCCTGTCGGTCATACGGGGATGTTTTCGGCGGCTTTCCGCTATGCTCTGATATTCAGTTCGGCGGTTTTCCCCGTCTTGGCAAGCATGGTTAACAGTGCGTCTATCGTGAACTTGCTGATTTTTCCGCTTACCAAGTCGGAAACACGGGGGCGGCTGGTGTTGAAGATTTCCGCCGCCTGCTCCTGTTTCAAATTCCGCTCTTTTATCCATTCGCTGATGCTTTCGGCAAGCTGTAACTTGGTTCTGATAATCATATCGCTATGTGCCTTAAGTTTGGCGGCTTCATCGGCGGAAAATCCTAAATCAGCAAAAACATTGCCACCAACAGGCGTAATATGCGTGGTTTTTGATGTCATTTTGCTATCTCCTGTATCAATGCCCTATATTGGCTCTTGATGATTGCTGTGTCTTTCGGGGCGGCTTCTCCCTGTTCATGTATCAAATTTTATACAAATAGCAGCAAGGGGCAAGAATAAAAAAGCGTATATACACAAAAAAACGCAAAAATCGTTTGTTACCTTTGTTACCAATGGCTGAAAGCCTTGTCAGTCATGGCTTTCATGGTAACAAGACACATATCTTAACCTTGTTACCGTTTGTTACCGCCTCTGTTTTTTGGATGTAACCATATGAATATAAAGGGGTAACAAATGGTAACAAATCGGTAACAAGTAAATTTATGTTCATTTGTTACCGTTTTTTCTTTATTTTTATATTGATATTCATATGGTTATAAATGTTAAGTTTTGTGGTAACAAAGGTAACAAATGATTTTGCCTCGCGCATAGGGTTTTATCTTTTCGCGTGTCTTGGTCTTCTTTCCTTTTTATGGACTCCAAAAATTCAAGGGCTACATTATTACGTGCGCGCGCGTATTGGTATCGAAATTATTTATCTCTCGTCTGTTTTTGTTGGTCATGGCGGAAATAGGGCGTAATTGCGCTGTAAGCGCGTTTTGCTTTTGGGTAGGGTGGTAGGTATGGGGTAGGGCGTGAATGGCTCTAATTTTTGAGATTTAGGGGCTTCCTGTCGATTTTATGCTTTCTTGGTTGGTCTGCTTGATGTTTGGACGTAAAAAAAGCCCGCCTGTATCGATCATGGCGGGCTTGGTTAGTATTTTGGAACTAACCCCATGCAAACGGTCAGTCGTCCAGTTCCATATCGGGGGTCAGCACATAAAACCAGCCGCTACCTTTGCGCTGGTGTTGGTAGCCTTTGTTTTTGTGGTTGTATTTCAGTAATCCCCCGTCTAACAACACGCGGCAGACTTTTTGTTCATCGAAACTTTGGGCGATTTCATCGGCAAAGACACGGCGGATTACCCACAATTCTAATTTCTCCCCCTCCTGTTTCCGATAGCCTGCATGGTCTTTGTTGGTGCTTTTATCGCTCCATTCCATAAACCTCATGCCTAGCGCGTATAAGTCGATAAAGTCCTCTGCCTGCTCAATGATGCGGCGGTCTTCGTGTTTTCCTGCTCCGTTGGCTTCCAGCCATTCATCAAAGCATTGTTTCACGCCTGCCATGCCTACGCCTATGGGCAAACCAGTAACAGGGGCGGCAAGCTCCAAAGCAGCGGCGGCAATGGCAAAGCGTTTTGCTACTCTTCGCGCCTGTCCTGATAATTCGGGAATGGTTGCCATAAATGCGGCTATGCGCTCTGTTGCCTGCTGCTTGGCTTGTTCTAGGTCGTCTAAAAGCTGTCGGATAAATAGTCTTCCTGCCGTTCCGTGATATTTTTCTGCTGATTGGGCGATATGCTCACTCAACAATGCGCCGTCTTCAAATCCGTGTAAGGTGTCATAAATGCCGTATTGCGCGGCGGCTCTGATACTGGGTAAGCGGGCTGCTTGTCCTGCGTTCCAATCGCCTTTGTGGTGTTTCAGGATGGAATCGGGGGTCTTTTCTCCAGTGGAAAACATCATCACTTTCCAGCGGCTCAAGGCGCGGTTTCCACCCTGTTTTGCGCCCTGTACTTTGTTGATACCGTTCATAACGCTATAAACAGTATCGCCGATAACGTGTGGGCTTGCTTGTCCTATTTCATCCAACACCAGCAAGCCATCATTACGGGCGGCGGCTGTGTTGGAAAAGCCTATTTTCGTACCGCTCCAAGACAACAGGCTTCCTGATGGTTTGCCCCATACGCTCAAGGCTACTTTTGCGGCTGTGGTTTTACCGTCTGAAGAATCGCCCATTAGGTGGAAGCCCCCCGATTCTTCGTTTAACAGGGAAAGCAATGGGGCGGCAAATGAAGCCCCCAAAGCAAGGCATAGACGGCTATTCCCTGCCGCGTATCGGGCTATGTTTTGTTGCCAGTCGGTAAGCTTTCCGTTTGGCTGATATGCCTTTGCTTGGCTGGTGTCTCCGTTATAGATAATGGCGGGGTCTTTGTCGGTCGCCGTGATGGTTTCCCCGCTAGGCATGATGTAGGTGTCTTTGTGCCAGCCCGCGCGGTCGGTAATGGTAAAGGCTGTCTGGCTTCCCTCTTTCTGCAAATAGTCTGCCAGTTTTCGCCTTTTTGTTGGGTTGCTCTCAATGGATAAGCCGTAAAACCCCAAACGCCCCCAGCATTTCCCGTCGGCAATTTCAGCTTGTGGCAGGGCGGCGGTCTTTTGTTGGCGTGTGATTTTGTCTTTGAACTTGATAATCCGATAATACGCGCCGTCATTGTCTTGCCCTGTGCCAATAATGTCGATAGGGTCGGAAAGTAATAGCGGCTCTGCTTCGATAATATCTCCGTCTTTGTCGGTTCTAACGTTTATCCACCATACGCCCCGATTGTCGATTTCAAAGCGTGGGTGTGGGCGGAATGGCTCGATATTCTCAAGGTTGTAGTCTTTGGTGCTTTCCTGCTTCGCTGTTTCGGTATTTTTCATGCTGTCTGTCCTCCGAAATGATTGTCTGATTGCTTCTTCTCGTTCAGTTCGTCCAGTGCGTCATAGCCTGGCGTTTTGCTTTGCCATATGCTCGCCTTGATTCCCTGCTTAATGGCTCGCATTGCCAAGTCATAAGCGGCTCTGTAACCAACGGGGCGGGGCGTGTCGTTATCGGCAATAATTGCAATTTCTTTTATACCGTTCAAAAAGTGAAAATTTGCCAAGCTGTTTGCGCTCAAGGCCGCGCATAAGCCCCAATCGTAAGCCTTGCATAATTCACGGGCGGCAAGGGCGGTTTCTATGCCCTCTGCAATGACAAGGCGGCCATTTTCAGGAATCGGGAACAAGTGGACGGCTTGCCCCGATATGCTGCCTTTCTTACGGCTTCTCATTTTCTTAGCTGGTAATGCTTCGCCCGTTTCAGGGTGTTTGATTGCCAGTTTCTGATAGCGCGGGGCGTGTAGTCCGTTCTCTCCGCATGGTTTGTCATAGCTAGGCTGTAAATAGGTTAGGTGTAAGCCTTGTAGTTCTTCGTCCATGTCGCGGATAGCGCAAACCATACAGGGGAAACTACCAAGTAAGAGCGGCTTATCTTCGCCTGTTGTCCAATAGTCTTTTTCAGGTAGGAAACGGACGTTTTCGGGCAAATGCGCCATATCCAAACCGCGTGATTTCAAATACTGGATAACAGGGGAATCGGGGCGGATAGGTTCTGTGCTTCTCCACAATGCGGCAAGTTTGCCGATATGGTCTTTTTCGGGGCGTGGTTGAGGTTGTGGGCGCGTTGTCGGTATCGGCAAGGGGTTTGCCCCGTCCATGCCTAAAATGCCCGAAACCTGCTTTAATGCCGTCTGAAAATCGCAACCTAGAAAGTGCATAACCAAGCCGAAACCGTCGCCCGCTCCATTCTCCCAATGGGTGCAAATGAATGTGCCTTTGCCGTCCTTGTCGTCATATCTGAAGCGGTCTTCGCCTCCACACGCGGGGCAAGGCTGGTGTTTGTTGCGTAAAAACTTAGGGTCTATGCCGATGGCGGCGTGTATCTCCTGCCAGCGGTAACGCGCGGCGGCTTTGATGTCTTGGTAAGTCGGTTTCATTTTGCTACTCCTCTAATTTTCTGCTTCGCTACAATTTCTGCCAGTTTTGCTTTTCCTTTGTGCGTTATCAGTGCCTGGGAATAAGCCGCGCCGTTCCTGTCTGATATGCCGCTGTTTTGAATCATGTAGCCTTGCTGTTCTGCATAGCATGAAGCGGTAATGTTGCCGCATGTCCTGTATATCCAACCAATCGCCTGTAATAGTGCTATCAGGTCGTTTCGTTTGGTTTTTAGTTCTTTGGCGGTCAATGTGATGTTTTGTGTTCCTGTTCTATCGGAAAGTAAATCAAGCGCGGCGGCTTTTGGCTCTGCTGTTGCAAGTCTTGCTGTCTGTTCCTGAATCAATGCGGCCGCTTGTGCGTTTTTCTCTCTTTCATCAGCCCATGCCCTCGCTGCCGCTATGGGGTCGGTAAAATCAGGAAGAGCGGAAAGTTTGGCCTGCTTCTCGCATTGAATGAAATATTGCCTTGCCTGTTTGCCTTTCTCGCTCCGTTCAAGCATTGAAAGCTCTTTAGCCATGTCCAGTGATAAGGCATATTCAAGGCGCGGCCGGCCGTTGGGGGTTTTTGATAAATTTGTCAAAAAGTCCTTGCCCTCTATGAAGCTATAATCTTCAATACGTCTCTTTATCCAATTTGAAAATTCCTGTTTTGATTCCAAAAAGGCATAAAGCTCACGGGCATTTACTGCTTGCTGCACTGCACCGTCTATGGCGGCTTGGTTTAGTGTAATTAGTGCGGTCATTGCTCTGCCTCCTCCGATACAGGCTCTAACACAACACCAGCCATCGGGTCGGTCTCCCATATCGCGGGCGTTTGCGGCTGCGTCTCAACAGCGGGCGGAATATCCGCCGCGTGGTTTTCGGGGGCGTGGTGCGTCATGCCTGCAAAGGCAAAACCGAAAATCAGGAAAACCGCCGCCCCTGCATATGGCGTTTTGCGCGGTCTGTTGTCTTGTCTCATGGCTTTTTCTCCTGTGCCAATGTTTGGAATAAGCCTAAACCCGAAACATCAAACATATATAAATCAATGTGTTATCTAAAACATAGGTTTGAGTCTGCCCCTACCGCCCATTTTCGGGCGGCATGGCGGTTTAGGTTTTACGGGGTTTCGGGGTTATTTCGCGCCGTGGGTTTGGCTGTAAATTTCGTTGTTTAAATCCGTTGCGGTTTCAAACAGGCTGAAAGGGTGAAACTCTGCCAGTGTCTCTACTTCGTTTTTGGCGGTTTTGATGAGGTTGCGGGCAATCAACGGCAAATTGTGCCGTTGCGCCTGCTCTGTTTGCGTGGTAATGGAAATATCTATCAGTGCTTCCACCGCTTCAAGGATGGCGGCAAGGTTTTCAGCCGCGCGGTCTGCGTAAAAGCAGGCGTCTGCTGCGTCGTTTGCCAGCTCGCGGGGGATGGTTACCGTTTGGGCTGGATTTTGAATGTTTTGGATTTGGGTAGAAATGGAAGATTGCATTTGGAATGCTCCTATACGTTTGAGATTTGAGAAATGCCCGAAAAGGGGGGCGGTGCTCTCTCCTGCGTATAGTCAGGCGTGGGCATTGCTGCTACCACACACCGCCATAACTTGGATATGCCGTCTGAAACGCGGCATAAGGGGAAATTATGGCGTGAAAAAATCAGCGTTTACCCTGCTGATTTTGGGCTATACGATTTTAGAGAGAAACTGCAATCTAATTTCTCAATCCCGATTTGTAAATACTTTTCAGACGGCATTTTTACAAGCCGCTGATTCCATTGCCTATTAAATCGCGTTATACCGCGTTGCCGTGCCGTGCCGTGTCGGACGGCTTGGCTTTAGATTTTGTCCAGTGCCGTAACAAGCAAAACAGCAAAATAAACCTTGTCAGGGTCTTTACCCGTAACGGCGGCTATGTCTGCAAGTGTTACCGCCTCCCATTTGCCCCCATCCGTTTTAAGGGCTAAATCTAAGATTGCTTTCTTCTCTTCCTCTGTGAGTGAATCAACAATGGCTTCAATACGGCTTGGCGGCTTTTCCTGTATTTCCGCCTCTGCCTTAATTTCCGCCTTATCCACCAGCAAGCCAAGCATTTTTGCCTTGCCCATCGTTGCCGATACCGCCGCGCTGCTTTGCGGCGTGGGGGCTGCCAGTGCCGCCGCCCGTGCCTGCTCCAGTTCGTGCAATAAGTCGTCCACCGTTACCCTGTGCCGTTGCCGCGCCTCTGCCTTAAGGTCGTCCACCATCGCGGAAATATCAGGGGATTGAAGCAGCTTATAAGCCTCGTTCGTTACCGTTTCGGGCTTCATGTTTTCGGCGTTGTAGGCTTGGCGGTATGCTTCGCTTGCATTGCCCGTTTCTACATACAGGCGGGCGAAATGCTCTTGTTTCGGGGTCATGCGTCATGCCTTTCCGACACCAGCGAAAACCGCCCACGCTTCACGGTTTCGCCAAATTGGTTTTGGATTTCCTCCATTGTGGTAACGATGTTATGCCCCTGTTGGCGAAGCTCCATAATGCGCGTGTTGTAGCAAAGTATCCCCATTTGGGTAAGCTCCCATGAGGTAACGCTGCCCTGCCTCAATCGGGCTAAAATGCGCTGTCTTTGGTTTGGTGTTTTGGGTTTGCCGCTGGTACAATCTAATTTCATCGTTGGTTTCCCCTTTCCGCCGCCTGAATGTCCGTTTTGGCGGCTTTGTTTTGCTCGGTAAATTAATCTGCCTGCTTATCTATCGCGCGTATTGCTCCGAAAACTCTGTTTTACTTCCTATTGGCTTGCCTGTTCTGCAAGCCATTTCTTCACTTCTCCTGCTACATAAAAGCGGCTGCGTGTGCCGATAATCAGGCGTGATTGCGGGAATTGTCCTGCTGCTTCCAGCCGTCTGATTTGGCTTCCGCTTAAGCGTGTGATTCCGCGCCGTCCTTTTGCTTGGCTGGTCTCAAGTTCTGCAATAGTTAATTGCGCGGTATCGGGTAAGCTGTCGATATTGATAATGTGCATTTATCGCCTCCGTTTGGTTGGTCTTGCCTGCGTGGTGCTGGCGTTTCGATATGCAAAAATATAGCCGCCTCTGTGGGCGGCTTCTAGGAAGTAGCTAGCTTATTTCCTGTAGTAGCTTGCTGATTTCCTGTAGTCAGCTTGCTGATTTCATATCTTCAAAGTTGGTTATCCATTGAAATATTGTTTTTTCTGTTGGTTCTTTGGGGGCTGGAATATCTCCTGAAGCGATTAAATCTCTTATCAATTTGTACAATGTCGTTTTGCCGCCCTTTTGTTTCAGAATCCCTTGCTTTTCTTCTAGTAGCTTATTTACTGCTGCTATCGTTCCTGCTTTTTCATAGGGGCTTCTCCTAGTTTTAGCTGCTTTGCGGGCATTTTCTGTTATTAATTCCTGAAAAATTAATTTTTCATCTTCACGCTCCGAAAGTGCAACAATGTTTGTATAAACATTTAAAATTAAGGTTGCAATATCTTGAAAACGTGAAAATTTATCTCCTATTTGCATGTAATCATAGGATTTAACAAAGTCGAATATCTCTTTTGCTGCTACAAATACCATAAGAGTTTGAATGCTTTCATGGTCTGGTAATGGTTCGTTTTCATCTTCTCCCTCATAAAAATTAAATGCTTCAGCGAGGTCATACCAGGTATTAAAACTGAATGGCTCTTCATATTTTTTTTCATATTTTACTAATGCCTCTTGATATGCTTTTTCAATATTGGCTATTTGATGATTGTTTCTTCTACAAAGGATTAGTGAATTACTATTTTGTTTAGTTCTATCATAAAATAATGTTCTAATAATTATATCGGCTGCAAAACTTAATCCACCTAATGCAATATCGAAATTAGGGGTTTTAGTAAAGTCCCACCATTCATCATAAGACTTTTCCAATTTTTATACTCCTGTATTACTTATTCCCAAAGTCATAAAAAATATGCCTCTAAAAGCAAGGGCTAGTCTGATTCCAACTTTTAAAACTTGTTTTTTGTTAGACGTGTTAGTAACTTTTCAAACTGCCTCAAACGGATTAATCAGCTTCATACCGCTATGTTCAGAATCTTTAATGTTTCGAGTAACCAGCGTTTATCCTGCTGTGCTTGAATGTGCTTTCAATTCATCAAGATAATCCGCCCATGCCTGCACCATATCGGCGCGTTGTTCTAAATATTTCGCATGGTTGTAGGCTGCCCTTGTCGTGTTGGGGTCTTTGTGGGCTAGTTGCCGCTCTACCCAATCGGCGTTATAGCCCATCTCATTCAATATCGTGCTAGCTGTATGTCTAAATCCGTGCTGTGTGGTTTCTTCCAAGAATCCTAAACGGTCTAGTGCTTTCCGTATTGCCCCCTCGCTCAATGGCTGTTTTTTGCTGGTGTTGTAAAACACATATTCATAATGCCCCGTTACGGGTTTCAAGCCGTCCAGTATTGCTAAGGCTTGGCGGCTCAAGGGGACAATATGGTCTATCTTGTTTTTCATGTTTACGCCGTCTTTATAGTATTGCTGCGCCTCCCAATCAATTTCACACCAGCGCAATAAACGCAATTCGGCAGGGCGGGCAAACACATAAGGGGAAAGCTGCAATAGGGCGCGTGTTTGCGGAAAACCTGTGTAACCGTCAAAAGCCCGTAACACTTCGCCTAGCTTTTGCGGGTCTCTAATGAAGCGGTAATGTTTCTGCTCCACTTTTGCCAATTCCCCCCGCAATTCGGCGGCGGGATTGAACAGGCTCAAACGAAGTTTTACGGCATATTTGAAAACTTGGTTTACTACGTCATAAACTTTTTGTGCTGTGTCATATTTCCCCGCCGATTCCAGCCTCTGCAACAGTCTTAAAACCTCAAGCGGCATGATTTCATCTATTTTGCGTGTTGCAAGGTCAGGGAAAATATGAAGCTCAAGGCTGCGTATAACCCTCTGTGCATGGTCTGGCTTCCATTTATTCGGCTTTGCCACTTGGTCGCTGTGCCATTTACGCGCAATAGCCTCAAATGTGTTTTTTAGCTGCTCTGCCTGCCTCTGTGCTTCGTCTTGCTGGTGTAGCTTAGGGTCTATCCCTTTTGCTATCAGCCCGCGCAATTCTTCGCGTTTTTCTCTTGCTTCTTTCAAGCTAACGGCTGGATAAACACCAAGCCGCATCTCATCGCGCTTGTTGTCGCTTGGTCGGTAATAACGGAAACGCCAATATTTGCCGTTATCTCTTGCTTGCAGATATAAGCCGCCGCCATCTGACAACTGGTTAGGGGGTTGTAGCTTTTTACATTGGCTGTCTGTCAGCGGTAATGTCGGTTTTGGCATTTTTTTATCCGTTTTGGGGTAACTTGTTTGGAAAGCTGCAAGCCTTATAAATAAAGGCTTTCATTCAAGTTTTGGGTAACTTTTTTAAAAAATGTGTCATGCCTTTTGCATTTTTAAGGCATTTTTTTAGGGTAATTCCTGAAAAGTTACCCCAAAAGTTACCCCATAAATGGCGAAAACTCAAGCATACGCCAGCATATTCAAGGCAATAAAAAAGCCTTGAAACTGTTGAATTTCAAGGCTTTATTCGTATTACAGGATACTGCTGAAAATAGGGTATGGTGGAGGCGGGGGGAATCGAACCCCCGTCCGAAAGTCCTCTACAAAGCGTTCTACATACTTAGTCGTATCTATTTGGAATCTTATCCCCGTCATGCCGACCGACAGGCCTTCAGGGAACCAGTTACCTTAAGTCTTATTTCTTGCCAAGTAACCCGGCAGGAAACCAGTCAATGTAAGATGACGTTGCGGTGGCTTGCGCCACACAGCCCATTGACCAACTGCTGCAACGGCTAGCCTTAAGCGGCTAAAGCGTAAGTTTCGTCGTTTGCGACTATTTGAATTCAGTGTTTTACGGGAATCTGAGACCCCGGTATGCCCGCATCTGCTTCGCAACCCCCGTCGAAACCAAGGTCGCCCCCAGAAATGGTTTGCAAATTATACGGATATTGTAAGGTGCTGCCAAGTCTGTTGGAGAAATTTGTTAGTCTTGCTGCCTTAATTTGCGTTTGAGCAGGATGCGGACGTAGCCGTCGTTGCCTTCCCGCGGTTCGACATAGGCGAGTACCTCAGGGTGCTGCATCAGCCAGTTGCGGGTCATGTTTTTGAGTACGGGTGTGTAGCCTTTGGAACCTAATCCGCTGCCGTGGATGATTTCGCCGCATACGCCGCGTTTTTGGGTGAATACGATGAATTCGTTGAGGACTTTTTGGGCTTCTTCTTGGGTGTAGCCGTGCAGGTCGACATCGGTAACGACGGGATAGTATCCGTTTTTCAGGCGTTGGATGTCGTTTTTTCCCTGTCCGTTTTTGCTGAAGCTGGTGGGCGGTTCATTGTATGTGCTGCCGATGTAGAAATAGTTTTCTTCGTCGGTGCGGGTATCTTTAGGACGGACTTTGATGGGGGTTTTGTCGGGCGGTGCATAATATTGTTGCCGGTTTTTTAATGGGGAGACTTGTCCGACTGCTTGTGAAAAATCCAAATCCTGTTCTTGTTTTTGCTTGTTTTTTTCGGCTTCCTGTTTTTCTGCCGCTTCTTTTTTGGCCTGTTTGCCCAGTTGTTTGAGGATGTTTTGGAAGTCGGTATTCATGTTTTTTCCTGTTATTGGTTTTGTCGTTATTTTGGCTTGAAAATGTGATTGTAGGGGAATTTGTTTGGGCTTGCCAGGATGGGCTTACGGCGGTTGGACGATACCGTCTGAAAGTGGTTCAGACGGCATCAGGCGGTTTGGGCGGTATGATGTTTATTTTTTGGAGGTTAATTGGTCGAGCATGCCGCCGTCGGCGAAGTAGGTTTTCATATGTGTATCCTGTCGGTTGGTGGATACGGCAACTCTATACGGCTATTGGTGTTTGTGGAAATAATGTTTGATTTGAAGATTATCAGTTTTGGTTATAAGGAGTAGTCAGAGGTGTTTCCGCATCAGTTCGCATTTGATTTTGATGCTTGAGTCAAGCTGTAATATTGCGGAACCGAGTGATTCGTAGCGGTTGATGAGGTAAAACGGGATGGAGTTGAGCGAGGCATAGAGTTTTAGGAAACTCAGACCGGACTGGCGGGCAATGGTTTCTGCCTGATGAAGCAGCGAAGTACCCAGCCCCAGATTATGGAACAAGGGGTGGACGTAAAGTGCGTCAAGCTGCGCTTCGCGGCAGTCGATTTGAAAAAAGCCTTGAATGTTGCCTTTATATTCTGCGACCCAAAGTGCTTTATCGGGATCTGAAATGGTCGGTAGGTAGCTGTCTGTATTGAGCAGGCCTTCCCATACTTGCAGGGCCTGTTCGTTGTAGCTGCGGATGCAGGTGTATTGGACAGAGTGCAGGTGGACGTTGAAGATATCGTTGCAGTCTTGTACGGTAGCGGGGCGTAACAGTGTCAACAGGCTCATGGCGGTATATTAGCAAGGTTGGCGTATGGATTGCCGGCAGACTTAGGCTGCCGGCGTTCCGATTATAAAGACTGGTGTAGGATTTTTGTTTGCCGGAATACGGAGTCGGAGTCAGTTCCCAACATGGTGAAATGCCCCATTTTCCGACCTTTCCGCGCGGCTTTTTTGCCGTATAGGTGCAGGTGTGTATTCGGATGGCTTTGCAACGGCAGCCAATTCGGTTCGCCGCCGTCTTCCTGCCAAACGTCGCCCAAAATATTCGCCATACAGCAAGAGCTCAGTAATTTGGTATCAGCCGGAGGCAGGTTGCACATCAGGCGGACCTGTTGCTGGAATTGGTCTGCCGCGCAGGCGTCGATAGTATGGTGGCCGGAATTGTGCGGACGTGGCGCGATTTCGTTGACGACCAATTCATGCGTGTCGCCGACAACAAACATTTCCACTGCCAACACGCCGACATAATCCAATTCGTCCGCTAAGCGTTGCGCCATCTGCCGCGCCTGTTGCTGCACGTCGGCACTCAGTCGCGCGGGGACGATGGAATAAGCCAAGATGCCGTTTTCGTGAATATTTTCGGTGGGGTCGAAGGTTTGCACGTTGTCATTGTTCAGACGGCATACGATAACGGAAATTTCGCCGCGCAAATCCACCATTTTTTCCAAAACGCAATCCACGCCGCCGTGTTCGGCAAACGCGGCTTTGAGTTCGTTCACCGTTTTGACGCGGATTTGGCCTTTGCCATCATAGCCCAATGTAGCGGTTTTCAGGATGCCGGGCAAAAATTGCGCGCTTGCTTCGTTGATGTCGTCTGAACGGCAAATCGCCTGATACGGCGCGGTTTGCAATCCCGCTTTGCGTATCCACGCTTTTTCCTGAATGCGGTTTTGCGCGATGGCCACGCAGTCGCCACTGGGGGAAACGTTGGTATGTTTTGCCAGAAAACGCATCGCGTCGGCATTGACGTTTTCAAATTCAGTGGTAACCGCCGCGCATTTTGCCAATTCGTCCAAAGCAGCTTGGTCGTCAAACGGCGCGCACAAATGGCGGTCGGCAAATTCCGCTGCCGGCGCGTTCGGATCGGGGTCGAGTACGGTGACTTTGTAGCCCATGGTTTTGGCGGCAACGGTAAACATTCTGCCTAATTGTCCGCCGCCGAGAATGCCGAGCATGGCGGGCGGGAGGATGGGGGATTTGTTCATAGTGGTTTAATTTATCTGTGTTCTACTGTTTATTTCAGGTTGTCTGAAATCGTTAATCCGTCATTCCCGTGCAGGCGGGAATTTAGGCCTCAATCTTTCAGAGATATTTAGAGATTCCCGTCATTTCAAATTTCCGGATTCCCGCCTGCGCGGGAATGACGCGGTAAAGGTAGTTGTTTTAATCAAACGATTGCTGCTTATTGTTTGGATTTTCAGACGGCCTGTTGATTCCTTAAAGGCCGTCTGAAAACGCCAAGCCTACCTATCCAACCCCTCCTGCACCATCTGTGCTGCCCTAACCACTGCTCGGGCTTTGTTTTGCGTTTCCTGCCATTCTGATTCAGGATTGGAATCGGCAACTACGCCTGCACCGCTTTGGACGAAGAGGGTATTGTTTTTAATCACGGCGGTGCGGATGGCAATTGCCAAATCCATGTCGTTGTTGAAACCCCATACGCCGACGGCGCCGCCGTAGATGCCGCGTTTGCTCGGTTCGACTTCTTCGATGATTTCCATGGCGCGGACTTTGGGTGCACCTGAAAGTGTGCCGGCAGGGAAGGTGGCGGCGAGGATGTCCATATTGGTAACGCCCTCTTTCAGACGGCCTTCGACGTTGGAAACGATGTGCATCACATGGGAGTATTTTTCAATCACCATTTTATCGGTTACTTTGACTTCGCCTGTTTTGCTGATGTGGCCAACGTCGTTGCGCCCTAAATCAATCAACATGACGTGTTCGGCGATTTCTTTGGCGTCGCTTAATAAGTCCTGCTCGTTGGCAAGGTCTTCGGCGGGTGTTTTGCCGCGCAGGCGCGTGCCGGCGATGGGGCGGACAATGACGTCGTCGCGTTCGCGGCGGACGAGGATTTCGGGTGAGGAACCGACGATGTGGAAATCGCCGAAATCGTAGTAAAAGAGATAAGGCGAAGGGTTGAGCGTGCGCAAGGCGCGGTAGAGGGCGAGCGGGTTGTCGGTGAATTCCATGCTCATGCGCTGGCTGGGGACGACCTGCATGCAGTCGCCTGCGAAGATGTAGTCTTTGATTTTGTGGACGCAGGCTTTGAACGGCTCTTCGCCGAACTCGCTGACGGCTTCAGTGTGTTTGCTGCCGAGCGAGAGTGGGATGGCGCAGCTTTGGCGTAACTGGGTGCGGATGTCTTCGAGGCGTTCGCGTGCGCGTTCGTAGCCGTTGGCTTGAGACGGATCGGCATAAACAATCAGGTAGATTTTGCCGCTTAGGTTATCCACTACTGCAAGCTCTTGCGAGAGCATCAGGAGGATGTCGGGCGTGCCGAGCGGATCGGCTTTGGTGGTGTTTTTCAGGCGGTGGGCGAAGTGTTCGAAATTGTAGATGGTTTCGTAACCGAAGTAGCCGACCAGTCCGCCGGTAAAGCGCGGCAGGCTTGGGATTTCGGGCGTTTTGAAGCGGTTGTGGAAAGCTTCGATAAAGGGCAGCGGGTTGCCGTCGTGTTGCTCGACGATTTCACCATTTTGGTAAACATCGACGTGTTTGCCGCTGGCTTTGAGATAGTGGCTGCAAGGCAGTCCGATAAAGGAATAGCGGCCGAAACGTTCGCCGCCGACAACGGATTCGAGCAGGTAGGTATAGGGGCGGTTGGCAAGTTTGAGATAGAGGGAAAGCGGCGTATCCAAGTCGGCAAGGAGTTCTTGCACGAGCGGGATGCGGTTGTAGCCTTGGGCGGCTTGGGCTTGGTATTCTTGTTTGCTGATCATTTCTGCTTTCCCAAAAGGCGGTTTCAGACGGCATGATAAGGGGTGCGAGTATAGCATTTTATCGGAATTGTTGACAGTCTGACCGGAGATGCCGTCTGAAAAAGACGGGCTTACGGCTTTGTTTTGCGCTGCCGGTATTGTTTCCATTTAAACAGATAACCTGCGGTTACGGGAATCAGAGCTAAGATGGTTTTGAACGTCCATGATGCATACCAAGGTAAAGAACCGGGTGCGACCGATTGATTCAGATACGGCCACCAACAGGCAGTCAGGCAGCCGAGCAGCAGCGGCCAGATATGCCGACTGAGGTTTTTTTGCCAAAGGAGGAATGATGCGGCAGACCAAAGCAGGGTAAGGGCAGTGATTTTTAACACGGTATAAGCATCCGCTCCAAACAGAGCGGCGAGAAAATACGTACCGGCAATCCAGAGGACGGCAAGTATCAGGACGATGATTTCTTCAGGTCGTTTGAACATTTTTTTCTTCCTATTTGATTTCAGACGGCATTGCCGTTCTGTTTGGTTTCCAGCAGATCCCAGCGTTCCAGCTTTTCCAAAAGCAGCATTTCGATTTCTTCGGCGCGGTTTTGCAATGCGCCGGCTTTTTCGTAATCTTTGAAAATTTCAGGATTGGAAAGTTGGGTATTGATTTCTGCCTGTTCGGCTTCCAAAGCGGCGATTTCGTCGGGCAGGGCATCGAGTTCGCGCTGTTCTTTGTAGGAAAGTTTGACTGTGCGCTTGGCTTTGGGTTTTTCTTTGGCGGGTTCGGCATCGGATGCTTTGGGTGCGGATGCCGTCTGAATTTTCTCTTCGCGCGATTTTGCGTCGATATAGTCCTGATAGCCGCCGATGTATTCTTTTAACCTTCCGTTTCCTTCAAATACAATGCTTTGGGTGATGACATTATCGAGGAACATACGGTCGTGCGAGACGAGGAATACCGTGCCTTGGTAATCGCGCAACAGGTCTTCGAGCAGCTCTTGGGTGTCGATGTCCAAGTCGTTGGTCGGTTCGTCCAAGACCAGGATATTGGCAGGGCGGGTAAAGAGTTTTGCCAGCAAAAGGCGGTTGCGTTCGCCGCCGGAGAGCGATGAAACGGGGCTTTGCGCGCGGGCAGGGTGGAACAGGAAATCTTCCAGATAACTCATCACGTGTTTTTTCTTGCCGCCGACTTCGACATAATCATTGCCCTGTCCGAGCGTGTAAAACACGGTGTCGTTTTCGTTCAACGCGCTGCGGAACTGGTCGAAATAGGCAACTTCCTGCTTGCTGCCGATACGGATTCTGCCGTAGGTCGGCTGCAATTCGCCCAAAATCAGTTTTAAAAATGTGGTTTTGCCGATGCCGTTGGGGCCGATTAGGCCGATTTTGTCGCCGCGCTGCAAGATGGCGGAGAATTTGTCCATAATGACTTTGCCGCCATAGGCAAACGAAGCGTGTTCCAATTCGGCGATGATTTTGCCGCTTTTTTCGCCGCTGTCGAGCTTGAAGTTGACCTGCCCCTGCACGTTGCGGCGTTCGGCGCGCTGGCGGCGCAACTCTTCCAAACGGCGCACGCGGCCTTCGTTGCGGGTACGGCGCGCTTCGATGCCTTTGCGTATCCACGCCTCTTCCTGCGCGTGGAATTTGTCGAATAGGCGGTTGTGTTCCGCCTCGACTGCCAATTCCTGCGCTTTTTTCTCGCTGTATTTGGAGAACGAGCCGGGATAGGAGCGCAGAATGCCGCGGTCTAGTTCGACGATGCGCGTGGCGATATTGTCCAAAAAACGGCGGTCGTGGGTAATCACGACCAGGCTGCCTTCAAACGCTTTGAGCAGGTTTTCCAGCCAGATAATCGCGTCGATATCCAAATGGTTGGTCGGTTCATCCAGCAGCAATACGTCGGGCTTCTGCACCCAAGCCTGCGCCAAGGCAACACGCTTTTTCTGACCGCCGGAAAGGTTGCCGATTTTTTCGTTTTCCGGCAAACCGAGTTCCCCCAAAGTCTGCTTGACTGCCGCATTCAGCTTCCAGCCGTCCTTCGCTTCGATTTCAAGTTGCAATTCGTTGAGTTCTTTCAATAAAACGCCGTCTGAATTGTGTTCCAAATCATGGCTGACATGATGATAACGGCGCAACAAATCGCGGATTTCGCCCAAGCCTTCGGCAACGGTATCAAATACGGTGGCTTCCTTATCAAAAAAGGATTCCTGCGGCACATAAACGATTTTGAGGTTGTTTTGAACAATAAGCTGCCCGTCGTCGAGCTTTTGCACGCCGGCGAGGATTTTTAAAAAGGAAGACTTACCCGCACCGTTGCGACCGATCAAGCCGACTTTTTCGCCGCTGTCGAGTTGAAAAGAAGTTTTGTCGAGCAGGGCGACGTGTCCGACGGCAAAGGAAGCGTTTTCTACGGATAATATATTCATAATGTCAATTCCCAACAATTAACGTTCGGATTTTGCCGCAAGTTTGGCGCGGGCGATTTCAACCGCACCCGGCAGGATGGAAACAATAATGATGCCGCCCATCACCAAGCCCAGATTGTTTTTTACGACGGGGAAGTTGGCAAAGAAATAGCCCGCATAAGAAAACAGGATAACCCACAACACGCCGCCGATGATGTTGTAGCGGATAAATTTGGCATAGTGCATTTTTCCCATACCGGCGACAAAGGGGGCGAAGGTGCGGACGATGGGCACGAAGCGGGCAATGATGATGGTTTTCCCGCCGTGTTTTTCGTAAAAACGGTGGGTTTTATCGAGATATTCGCGCCGGAAGATTTTAGAATCGGGATTGGCGAACAGCCTGCCGCCGAAATACCTGCCGACGGTAAAATTGAGCGCGTCACCGAGTATGGCGGCAAGGCTTAATAATGCAACCATCAAATGAATATCCATACCGCCCAGCGCGGCAATCCCGCCGGCGGCAAACAGCAGCGAATCACCGGGCAGGAAGGGCGTAACAATCAGGCCGGTTTCGCAAAAAACAATCAGAAACAAAACAGCATAAGTCCATAAGCCGTATTGTGCCGACAAAGCGATTAAATGCCGGTCAATGTGAAGGATAAAATCGATGGCAGATGCGAGCATAAAAAAATACTTCCCGAAAAACAGACCGCGTATTTTAACCGATTGCAAAAATGCCGTCTGAAAAGTTTCAGACGGCATCGGTTTTAAAAAAAGCTTATGCGCCGTAAACGGGGTATTTATTGCACAAAGCAGTCACTTGTTCGCGGACTTTGGCGAGGTTGGCTTCGTCTTCGGGATTGGCCAATACGTCGGCAACCAGGTTCGCCAATACGCGCGCGTCGGCTTCGTTAAAACCGCGTGTGGTCATAGCGGCGGAGCCGATGCGGATGCCGGAGGTAACGAATGGTTTTTCCGGATCATTCGGGATGGCGTTTTTGTTGACAGTGATGTGCGCTTTGCCCAAAGCAGCTTCGGCGGCTTTGCCGGTGATTTTCATCGGTTGCAGGTCAACGAGGAAAACGTGGCTTTCGGTGCGGCCGGAAACGATGCGCAAGCCGCGTTTGACTAATTCTTCCGCCATGGCTGCGGCGTTGATTTTTACCTGTTTCGCGTATTGTTTGAACTCGGGTTGCAACGCTTCTTTAAACGCCACGGCTTTGGCGGCGATGACGTGCATCAGCGGGCCGCCTTGCAGGCTTGGGAAGATGGAAGAGTTCAGTGCTTTTTCGTGGGTATTGTCACGACACAAAATCACGCCGCCGCGAGGGCCGCGTAGGGTTTTGTGGGTGGTGGTAGTCACGAAGTCGCAGAATGGCACGGGGTTAGGATATTCGCCACCGGCAATCAGTCCGGCATAGTGCGCCATGTCGACAAAGAGGTATGCGCCGACTTTATCGGCGATTTCGCGGAATTTTGCCCAGTCGATTTGCAACGCGTAGGCAGACGCACCGGCCACAATCATTTTAGGTTTGTGTTCAAGAGCCAAGCGTTCCACTTCGGCATAATCGAGAACTTCGTTTTCATCCAAACCATAAGTAATGGCGTTGTAGAGTTTGCCGGAGATGTTAACGCTTGCGCCGTGGGTCAAGTGGCCGCCGTGTGCCAGAGACATACCCAAAATGGTGTCGCCCGGTTTCAAAACAGAAGCGTACACAGCTTGGTTGGCTTGGGAACCGGAGTGGGGTTGGACGTTGGCGTATTGCGCGCCGAACAGTTTTTTGACGCGGTCGATTGCCAATTGTTCGACAATATCGACGTATTCGCAGCCGCCGTAGTAGCGTTTGCCAGGATAGCCTTCGGCGTATTTGTTGGTCAATTGCGAACCTTGTGCCTCCATCACGGCGCAGCTGACGTAGTTTTCAGAGGCAATCAGCTCGACGTGGTCTTGCTGGCGTTGGTCTTCTTGGGCAATGGCTGCTGCCAAATCGGGGTCGTATTGTGCGAGGGTAACGCTTTTTGAAAACATGTTCTCGGCTCCTTTGTGTAATCAGGGTATAAGGGCTGAAAATTTATGCGGAAAGCGTGATATTGTCAACGGTTTTATCAACCGGACGGCGGTGTTAAAAGAAAATTTTGCCGCATCCAATAAAATACTGGATAAAAATATTATCTTTGTTATAATCAATGTAAAGATTCAGTTTGCTTTTTAACCCGTTAATGAAGAGAGGAGAGCAATATGTTCCCAGAATACCGTGATTTGATTTCCAAGTTGAAACAGGAAGATTCCCACTTCGCCCGTCTGTTTGACGAACACAACGAGCTGGACGACAAAATCGCCGGTTTGGTCAATAATCCGGTTACCAGCGGTGCAGAAGCGATTGAGGAACTGAAAAAAGCCAAATTGAAATTGAAAGACGAACTTTATGCCATCCTGCAAAAAGTGGCAGGCAAATAAATTTGAGCTTTAATTTTTAAAATGCCGTCTGAAAATTTTTCAGACGGCATTTTTATTGTTCAGAAAGGCAGTTTTCTATCTTTTTAAGGCTGTGTACGAAATATCGGCGGCAGCGTCGGATGCGCGCTGCCGCCTTTCTTTATCGGTTAGGCCAGCCTGTTTATTTTGAATGCAGACGGTTGAGGTAATCCACTTCTTCGCTACTGCCCATGAAGACGGCGACGCGCTGGTGCAGGTTTTCGGGCTGTATGTCGAGCATGGCTTGATATGCGTTGCTTGCCGATGCGCCCGCCTGTTCGAGTATCAGGCTCATAGGGTTGGCTTCGTACATCAGGCGCAGTTTGCCGGGTTTGGCGGGGTCGCGTTTGTCTTGCGGATACATGAACACGCCGCCGCGCATCAGGATGCGGTGGATTTCGGCAACCATGCTGGCTACCCAGCGCATATTGTAGTTTTTGCCGCGCGTGCCGGTTTCGCCTGCCAAGAGTTCGTCTATGTATTGTTGGACGGGGGGCAGCCAGTGGCGGCGGTTGGACATATTGATGGCAAATTCTTTGGTACTTTCGGGTACTTTCGGGTTTTCTTTGGTCAGCACAAATTCGTTTTCGGCATTGAGCGTGAACATATATACGCCGTGTCCGAATGTGAATACGAGCTGGGTTTGAGGCCCGTAAAGAACGTAACCAGCGGCAAGCTGCTGTCTGCCCGTTTGAAGGAATGATTCGGTTGCTAATGCGCCTTCGGGTTTTTCAAGGATGGAGAAAATCGTACCGACGGAAATGTTGACATCAATATTGGACGATCCGTCTAAAGGGTCGAATAGGACGAGATAGCGTCCATTTTCACCGGCACTTACGAAAGTGTCTTCTTCCTCGCTTGCCAAACCGGCAACGGCAGGGTTGGCTTTGAGTATGTCAATCATAATGTTGTTGGCGATAACATCCAGTTTTTTCTGGTCTTCGCCCTGAATATTGCCCGTGCCCGCCATACCCAATACGCCGGCCAGTGCGCCGAGGCGGACTTTGGCGTTGATTTCGGTGCAGGCGGAAACGACGGACAGCAAAACGCCGCCGAGTGCTTCGGGCAGTTGGTTTTGTTGCAGGTGTTTGTGGAGGAATCGGGTCAGTGTGTTCATAGTTTGCTCGTTTCGGAAAGGTTTGTGCCGTCTGAAAGGCGGCAGATTGCTGCGGGGCGTTCCTTTGGTGCGTTCCGCCGGATATCGCGTGGGATTGTAGTGGAAAAAAACGGCGCGGGGCAAGTCGGAACGCGGTAGGCGGATGAAGGATATTTATTCTTATAGTAGATTAACAAAAACCAGTACAGCGTTGCCTCGCCTTAGCTCAAAGAGAACGATTCTCTAAGGTGCTCAAGCACCAAGTGAATCGGTTCCGTACTATTTGTACTGTCTGCGGCTTCGTCGCCTTGTCCTGATTTTTGTTAATCCACTATAAAAGTGCCGACTGCCGGTATATCGTCCGGCTTTGTTTGATGGGAGATGCCGTCTGAAGGGTTTCAGACGGCATCGGGGTCAGCGGATTTTGCTGTCCAACAGGTAGCGCGCGCCTTCGTCTTGCGCCAGCAGCCGCGTCAGGACGGGGAGGTTTGTCGCCAATTGTTCCGCCAACAGATAGGGCGGATTGATGACGAACATTCCGCTGCCGTGCATACCGAAACCGTCGGTTTTCGGCGCGTGGACGTGCAGTTCGGCGTGAAGGTGGTTGTCGGGAACGAGTTTTTTCAATTCTTCCGGCAGCTTGCGGCTTTCTTCCCGGCTGAGACAGGGATACCAGATGAGATAACAGCCGGACTCAAAACGTTTCAGTGCGGTTTTGAGCGTATCCGTCACGCGCCGGTAGTCCTGTTTTTCCTCGTAAGGCGGGTCGATGAGAACTGCGGCGCGGCGCGGTGGGGGCGGCAGCAGGGAAATCAGTCCTTTGTAACCGTCTTCGCGCAACACTTGTCCGCGTTTGCTCAATCCTGCTTCGCCCATATTGTTTTGCAGATGGACAAAGTCGGTGGGGTGCAGCTCGAACAGTCGGAGTTTGTCGCCGACGCGGGTCAGCGATTGCGCCAGCCACGGAGAACCGCAGTAAAGTTCGGGCGAGGGCAGGATTTTTTGTATGTGCGCGGCAAAGTCAGACAGTTCGGCAGGCAGGTTTTGCGCCTGTCGGAGCAGGGCGATGCCTTGCCGGTATTCGCCGACTTTCTGCGCCTCACTGCTGCCAAGGTCGTACAAACCCGCGCCGCCGTGCGTATCGATATACCAATAAGGTTTGTCTTTTTGGTTGAAATATTGCAGGACAAGGAAAAGTGTGAAATGTTTGAGCATATCGGCGTGGTTGCCGGCGTGGAATGCGTGTCTGTAACTGAGCATAGTCGGTAAAACGGCGGGATATTCGGATGCCGTCTGAAGCGGGGTTCAGACGGCATAAACAGGGATGGATGGGAAATCAGCGGCTGCCGCCGATTTTGCTTTCTCTGCCTTCGAGCAGCTTGACGATATTACTTTTGTGGCGGAACAACACCAGCAGGGCGATAAGGAGCGTCGCCCAAATCCAAGAAGGGTGGGGCATAAAAAACAGTGCGGCAAGGGGGGCGGCGATTGTGGCGGTTAATGCAGCAAGGGAGGACACCTTGAAGCCGAATGCCATAACAAGCCAAATCAACGCGCAGACCAAGGCAGTTGCGGGAGAGAGTGCCAAAAGCACGCCCAATGCCGTTGCCACGCCTTTGCCGCCCTTAAATCCGAAAAACACCGGCCACATATGCCCGACCAGCGCGGCGAGTGCGACGGCAGCGATTGCGCTGTCGGATAAACCGAGCGGTTCTCGAAGCACGCGTGCAAGCAAAACGGCAACCAAACCTTTGGCGGCATCGCCCAAGAGCGTCAGCGCGGCAGCCTTCTTTTTGCCGCTGCGTAAAACATTGGTCGCGCCGGGATTGCCCGATCCGTAGGTGCGCGGGTCGTCCATCCCGTAATACTTGGAAACGATGACGGCGAAAGAAAGTGAGCCGATCAGATAGGAAACGGCAACAGCCGGTATGTTGAACATTTGCGGTACTTTACTTAGAATGGTGCGGTTATTTTAGCAAAAAACGGGTCGGATTATGGATAAAATCTTTTTGCACGGCATGAAGGCGGATACGCTTATCGGCGTGTACGGCTGGGAACGCGAACGGTTGCAGACCCTGATTGTCGATTTGGACATCGGCATTCCCGAGAAAGCGGGTTCGGACGACGATATTGCCAATACGGTACATTATGCCGAGGTATGCGAAACGCTGCGCCGACATCTGAAAGAACAGGATTTCCTGCTTTTGGAAGCGTTGGCGGAATATATTGCCGATTTGGTTTTGGGATATTTCGGCGCGGTGTGGGTGCGTGTGAAAATCGTCAAGCCGGGTATTTTGGAAGGCGTGCGCGAGGTTGGCGTGGAAATCGAGCGCGGTAAGCGTGAAGATTGAACGGCAGAATAGAAAACGGAAAGGAGATATGAAGTGGATTTGAGGGAAGTAAAATTAGGCGGCGAAACCATTTACGAGGGCGGTTTCGTCAGCATCAGCAAGGATAAGGTCAGGCTGCCCAACGGTAACGAAGGGCAGCGTATCGTCATCCGTCATCCCGGTGCAGCATGTGTCTTGGCGGTAACGGATGATGAAAAGGTCGTTTTGGTGCGGCAGTGGCGTTATGCGGCAAATCAGGCGACATTGGAACTTCCTGCGGGCAAGCTGGATGTGGCGGGTGAGGATATGGCAGCGTGTGCGCTGCGAGAATTGGCGGAGGAAACGCCTTATGTTGCCGACAGCGTGTGCCTGCTTTACAGTTTTTATACGGCGGTCGGTTTTTGCAACGAAAAAATGTATCTGTTCGAAGCGGAAGGCGTACGTTTGGGCAGTACGCTTGCCAATGACGAAGACGAGATTACGGAAACCGTATTGATGTCGAAGGAAGAAGTCCGCCAAGCCCTTGCCAACGATGAAATTAAAGACGGTAAAACATTAATCGGTTTGCAATACTGGTTGATGAAGGATTGACAGGGTGTTGAACTGCCCGCCGGAGTAGATCGGCGGGTATTTTGTTTGGCGGATGGGATATGTCTTTTCGGTTTGTCTCTGGGCGCGTCCTTTAAAGTCATTCGTGTTTTAGTAATAAGAGAGAAAAGGGGATGATAATTACCCAAAAGAACGTGATAATTTTTAAGAATGGTTAATAATGAATATCTTTGTTACTAATTTTTTTTACTGTTTTATTAGTTTATTGGTTCTTTCTTATATACCATCTATTAATCCATGGCATGATGAATTAATAGATGATATTAATTTTGGCAAAAGGGTTATGATGGTTACTTTTTTTGCATTTTTAGACGCAGTAATAGAGAGTTTTTTTAAGAAAAAGCCTTGGTAGGATAAACCTACCAAGGCTTTTTCTTTGTTATAGACCTAAAAGCCCAATTTGAATTTGAGAACGGTATAGTGGATTAAATTTAAACCAGTACAGCGCTGCCTCGCCTTAGCTCAAAGAGAACGATTCTCTAAGGTGCTGAAGCACCAAGTGAATCGGTTCCGTACTATCTGTACTGTCTGCGGCTTCGTCGCCTTGTCCTGATTTTTGTTAATCCACTATAGTTGGCACAGCCAGTATTTAAACAAGCGAAGCCAATTTATAGCTTGTGTCAAAACCAAGGGAAGCAATTTTTTGCGGTTATTTGACTGCCGTCCCTATCTTCAGCCCGAGCCAAGTCAGCAGCAGCGAACCCGCCGTATGTAGGAAAATATTGGCAAGTGCTGAAGCAGGACGATTCGATTGGAGCAGGGTTACGGTTTCCAGTGAAAATCCGGAAAGCGTGGTCAGGCTGCCGAGAAAACCGGTAATCAGCAGCAGCTTCCATTGCGGGTGGTTGACGGTTTCGGCAAAGATGCCGATGAGCAGCGCGCCCGTCCAGTTGGCAAACAGGTTGCCCGTGGCGGGAGACAACGATGCGGGAACGGCGAGGTTGAGCAGCCAACGCGCCGTTGCACCGAGTGCCGCACCGATGGAAAGGGGGATGATGTTGGAAAGCATGGTTTTGTCTGCCTATGCCGTTTGAAGGCTACCGCCATATGCTGCGGTCGGACTTCAGATAGCGGTTGTCGTCGAAAGTGTTGATCCAATGGGGCTTCAGTGCAACAAATATGGCAGTTGAAATACCGCTGAGGAAGGCTTCCGCCCACGCCAGCAGAATAAAGACGGGCAGGGCGGTCGTCCACAATATTTCGGACGGAAAAGCGTTTGCGGCATCCAAAATACCGGTCAGCACCAGCCCGGTCAGCAGAATGCCGGCGGCGGAAGCGAGAAAGCCGTTGACGAAAATAAAGATGAAAATATTGGGCGGCAGGCGGTCGACCAGCATACGCGACAGGCGGTTGACGGCAAGTGCGGGCAGAATCAGCACTAAAGCGTTCGACGGATATGCGCCGATAGAGCCGGCAAACAGCAGGCAGTATGGAAGCATTAGAATCGAGGCAAGCCAAAGGGCGGCAGAGGTATCCACCATCAGAGCGACCAGGTTGACGGCGAGCAGGTGATAGCTCATTTGGGCAAGTTGTCCGCCTCCGGCAGCGGTGTTCAAACTCCATGCCGCAGAAAAAATAACGATACAGAGCGGTACGGCGGAACGGTAGCGGACAAGCGAACGGTATGCGGACGGTCCGGAGGCTGCCAATAGGAGGATGAGTGCAATCCATGAAGCCCCCAGCAGCATATCTGAAAACCAGACTGTTTGGAAAATCATGCCAATACCGTAAAGATGAATAAGAGATTATCTATTATAGTGCTGCCTGCAGCAAACAGAAAGCTGTAATGATTTTGACCGAATTGTTGGTCAGGTTGTTTTGTTTGTAATGGAAACACGTTAAAATATACCTATTTAATCGTTTGCTTTGCGGGAAACTGCATATGTTTTGGATAGTTCTGATCATTATTTTGTTGCTTGCTATTGCGGGTTTGTTTTTTATCCGAGCACAATCCGAACGGGAATGGGTGCGTGAAGTTTCTGAATGGCAGGAAAATAAAGGGGGGCAACAGGCGGAATTACCTGAAATCCAAGACAGGATGCCTAATTTTCTCGAGCTTGGTCTGATGATTTTTCATGCGGTCAAAGCGGCGGTATGCTGGCTTTCCGTTAATATTGTCCGTTTTTGCCGGAATTATCTGGCACATGAGTCCGAACCTGATAAGCCTGCTTCGTCTGATTCGGAAGCTGCGGCGGCATCTTCCGGATATGCGGACAAGGCAATGGAGGAAGATGAGGGGGATGAGGCTGTTAATGCGGAGGATATTTCATCTGCGGTAATCGGTAACCGATGCGTTCCCTCCAATCGGGATAGGGGCGAAAACTCTATGCCGTCTGAAGGCATCATTATGCCCGTGCGTCCGGCCTTGAAAGAAATTACTTTGGAGGAAGCGACTCGTTCTTTAAACAATGCCGCCGAAAAAGAAGGGCAAATCAGTTATATCGATACATTTGAAAAAAATGATGGATTGGGTTCTAAAGTCCGCGTTTCCGAGAAACCGATGGAAGGGCTGCCTATTATTGGTTTAGACGATCCCGTGCTCCAACGCACGCGTTCCCGTTTCTTCGACGAAGGTAAGAAAGCATTAGCCGAACCTGCGGATTATGCGTTCGAACCGTATTTTGAAAAAAAACACCCGTCCCCTCCTGTTGAGATTAAAGCCAAAGACGTACGGAACATGCCGTTCCGCCAGCACGAAGGTCTTGTAAAGAAGCCGACGGAGGCAAGTT
The DNA here is from genome assembly GCF_943181435.1 of Neisseria sp. Marseille-Q6792. Next base: position 538,855 of record NZ_OW969598.1, on the reverse strand, counting down.
ACTCAGGCACCTCTCAGAAACAGTCTCCTTCAGACGGCATCATCGTTCCTAATATTGACCGTCGCCGTGTTTCTTTAAACTTGAAAGAACCCAATAAGGCAACCGTTTCGGCAGAAGCACGGATTTCACGCGTGATAATGGAAAATCAAGATAAGCCGGAGCATATTGTAAAGTCTGACTTCGAAATGCCGTCTGAATTGGAAAGTATCACGGCGGAAGAGATTTCAATTGGACGTGAAGGCCTGCTTTCTGATGATACTGCCGATATCTATATTGAAGAACCTGCCGCACCGGATGCATGGGTAGTCGAACCTCCGGAGGTGCCGGAAGTTTCCAGACCTAAAATCGATATCCCGCCGCCTCCGCCCGTTACGGAAATTTATAACCGTACATATGAGCTGCCTGCCGGATTTGAGCGTGTACAGGCCGGCCTTATTGCCGAAAACGCTCGTCTCGCCGGCGATATTCTTGAGGATCGGCAAGACGAAGAAGCTGATACCTGCCCGGACGGATGGGAAAAATGTGCCGAAGAGGGGCAAAACGGAGAATATCTATCGGAAACCGAAGTTTTCGAGCATGAAGGGCGTTCGGCGTATCCGTTTGCAGGTATGCTGTCAGAGCATGATTTCCGGCAGGTACCTTATCCTGAAATAGATGAGGCGGAATTGCAGGGCGCAGAAGATGATGTGCCGAACGAACACCTGCCGACGACCGACCTGCTTTTACCGCCGCTGTTTGATCCTGAAGCAACCCAGACGGAAGAGGAGCTGCTTGAAAACAGCATTACCATTGAAGAAAAACTGGCTGAGTTCAGGGTTAAGGTTAAAGTTGTCGATTCATATTCCGGCCCTGTCATTACACGTTATGAAATCGAGCCGGATGTCGGCGTACGCGGCAATTCCGTTTTGAATCTGGAAAAAGATTTGGCGCGTTCGCTCGGTGTTGCGTCTATCCGCGTTGTCGAAACCATACCCGGCAAAACCTGCATGGGCTTGGAGCTGCCTAATCCTAAGCGGCAAATGATACGTCTGAGCGAAATTTTCAATTCGCCCGCATTTGCAGAATCCAAATCCAAGCTGACGCTTGCCCTCGGTCAGGACATTACCGGCCAGCCCGTCGTTACCGACTTAGGCAAAGCACCGCATTTGTTGGTTGCAGGTACCACCGGATCGGGTAAATCGGTAGGTGTCAACGCGATGATTCTGTCTATGCTCTTTAAGGCTACGCCTGAAGACGTGCGCATGATTATGATTGATCCGAAAATGCTTGAATTGAGCATTTACGAAGGTATCCCCCACCTTCTCGCGCCGGTTGTTACCGATATGAAGCTGGCGGCAAACGCGCTGAACTGGTGTGTCAACGAAATGGAAAAACGCTACCGCCTGATGAGCCATTTAGGTGTGCGCAACTTGGCCGGTTTCAACCAAAAAGTTGCCGAGTCTTCCGCCCAGGGTGAGAAAATTGCCAACCCGTTCAGCCTAACTCCCGACGATCCCGAACCTTTGGAAAAACTGCCGTTTATCGTAGTCGTAGTTGATGAGTTTGCCGATTTGATGATGACGGCGGGCAAGAAAATCGAAGAGCTGATTGCGCGTCTCGCACAAAAAGCCCGCGCGGCAGGTATCCATTTGATTCTTGCCACGCAACGCCCCAGCGTCGATGTCATCACAGGTCTGATTAAAGCCAACATCCCGACACGCATCGCTTTCCAAGTGTCCAGCAAAATCGACAGCCGTACGATTCTTGACCAAATGGGTGCGGAAAACCTGCTCGGTCAGGGCGATATGCTGTTCCTGCCGCCCGGTACAGGTTATCCGCAACGTGTCCACGGTGCGTTTGCGTCGGATGACGAAGTGCACCGCGTCGTCGAATATTTGAAACAGTTTGGAGAACCCGAGTATATCGACGATATTTTGAGCAGCGGTATGACTGAAGATTTGTCGGGAATCGGCCGGAGTAGCGAAGGTGAGTCCGACCCGATGTACGATGAGGCCGTATCTGTCGTTTTAAAAACACGCAAAGCCAGTATTTCAGGTGTTCAACGGGCATTGCGTATCGGCTACAACCGTGCCGCGCGACTGATTGACCAAATGGAGGCGGCAGGTATCGTATCCGCACCGGAACACAACGGCAACCGTACCATTTTGGTTCCTGCGGATAATCTATGATACGGGCAGCTTGATAAACATAAAAATGCCGTCTGAAGGTTTCAGACGGCATTTTTTGCGGACATTTGAATACGGGTCATTCATAAAAGTTCCTATGATTTCAGGGCTTATACTTATATTTTCTGCAACCCATGGTGTTGCGCATTCCATACTCAGGTTCTATAAAGTGCCGTGAAATTTTCAGTCGATGCTAACCATTGCTTCCTTTGCCCTTATGCATTACAGGACGCCGAAGTCTGTGGGTGTGATAAGCGGTCAATATTTTAGAATCCTTCTGAAACAGATTTTAAGAAACCACACTTGATTTATGTTGATATGGTGCGGTGTACTGATGCTAGGGAGTAATAGCTTGAATTTGAATGGAAAAGAAGGTGCAGGGAATGGTTTGATTAATATACTGATTTTAAATAAGAATTTTATATTTTATTGTATTGTTATCAGATGTCTGACATTTTGCTTGTTGCCGCCTAATTAGTCTTGCTTTATTGGTTCTCGTAACAAACATTATTTTTCATCAGTAAAAATGGACAAAATGTATAAAATAATTCTGGATTTAAAAAGTAAATCCGTATTTTTAGAAAAATAGATTGTCGTTTTGTCTAAAATGCGTATAATTCCCTTCCAAAGCAAACCATAATTTTGATAAAGTTTGGACAAGGAACATCATGCAATTAGACATTGACCGCTTAGTTGCTTATTTCGGCGGCGTGAATGCACTTGCCGAAGCGTTGAAACAGCACGATCCCGAAAATGCCGCGACGACTGCCGCCATCTATAAATGGCGCACGCGCGGATCGCTGCCCTTGGCGCAACTGCAAAAGCTGACGGCGCTGGCGGAAGCGCAAGGCAGACCGCTGGATTTGAATGCTTTTTTACAAAAAAATGAATCTCTGGAGAGAACAGAAATGACACAGACCAACCGCGTAATTATTTTCGACACCACCATGCGCGACGGCGAGCAGTCGCCCGGTGCATCCATGACCAAAGAGGAGAAAATCCGCATTGCCCGCCAGTTGGAGAAAATGGGCGTGGATGTGATTGAGGCGGGTTTTGCCGCCGCCAGCCCGGGCGATTTCGAGTCGGTCAATGCGATTGCCAAAATCATCACCAAATCCACAGTCTGCTCGTTGGCGCGTGCCGTTGAAAACGATGTGCGCAAGGCAGGCGAAGCCGTTTCCCCCGCTCCGAAAAAACGCATCCATACCTTCATCGCCACCAGCCCCATCCACATGGAGCACAAACTGAAAATGAAGCCGCAGCAGGTTATCGATGCGGCGGTCAAAGCGGTAAAAATCGCCAAAGAATACACCGACGATGTGGAATTTTCCGCTGAAGATGCGGTTCGTTCGGATTTGGACTTTCTCGCCAAAATCTTTACGGCAGTTATCGAAGCAGGCGCGACCACCATCAATATTCCCGATACTGTCGGCTACTCCATCCCTTCCGTGTGGTACGAACGTATCAGCAACATCATCAAAAGCGTGCCCAACGGCGACAAAGTAGTCTGGTCGACCCACTGCCACAACGACTTGGGTATGGCGGTTGCCAACTCGCTGGCCGCCGTTCAGGCAGGCGTGCGCCAGGTGGAGTGCACCATCAACGGTTTGGGCGAACGTGCGGGCAATGCCAGCCTTGAAGAAATCGTGATGGCGTTGAAAGTGCGCCATGATTTGTTCGGCTTGGAAACCGGCATTGATACCACGCAAATCGTGCCGGTATCCAAACTGGTATCCACCATTACCGGCTATCCGATTCAGCCAAACAAAGCAGTAGTCGGTGCAAACGCCTTTGCACACGAATCAGGCATCCATCAGGACGGTGTGTTGAAACACCCCGAAACCTATGAAATCATGACTGCCGAATCGGTCGGCTGGTCAACCAACCGCCTGACTTTGGGCAAATTGTCCGGCCGCAACGCCTTCAAAACCAAGCTGGCAGATTTGGGTATCGAATTGGAAAGCGAAGAAGCGCTGAACGCCGCGTTTGCCCGCTTCAAAGAACTCGCCGACAAAAAACGCGAAATCTTCGATGAAGACCTGCACGCGCTGGTGTCCGACGAAATGGGCAGCATGAACGCCGAGAGCTACAAATTCATCTCCCAAAAAATCAGTACCGAAACCGGCGAAGAGCCGCGCGCCGACATCGTGTTCAGTATCAAAGGCGAAGAAAAACGCGCTTCCGCCACAGGCTCCGGCCCTGTCGATGCGATTTTCAAAGCGATTGAGAGCGTGGCACAAAGCGGCGCGACTTTGCAGATTTATTCTGTCAACGCCGTAACGCAAGGCACGGAAAGCCAAGGCGAAACCAGCGTCCGTTTGGCGCGCGGCAACCGCGTCGTCAACGGACAAGGCGCAGATACCGACGTTTTGGTCGCAACTGCCAAAGCCTACCTCTCCGCCTTGAGCAAACTGGAATTTGGTTCTGCCAAACCGAAAGCGCAAGGCAGCGGTACGATTTGAGCGTGAAAACAGACGATGCCGTCTGAAGTAGAAAATGCTTCAGACGGCATTGAGGCGATAATAGGGTGCAAAACCCATTTGAAAAGGAAAATGATGGATTCCCAAAAATTTACCGAAGCGTCCAAACAGCGGTTGAGCGAATTGTTGGATGCCAAAAGCGAACAGGGCAATACCATGCGCTGTGACGAAGTTCAAGGTTTTATGATGGCCCTATTGAGCGGGCCGGACAAATTGGCGCCGCGCGATTGGCTGCCTGAAGTGTTGGGCGACGAGTCGCAATTTACAGCCAGCGAACGTTCTGAAATAGAACGTTTGGTTTTGACAATGGCGATGGATACGGTCGGCTCCATATCGGATAAAAAACTGCCCGATTTGTGGCTGTATGAAAACGAAGACGGCGGCAGCGATTTTTACACTTGGTGCAATGCTTATCTTTACGGTTTGGATATTGTGCCGACCGATTGGTTTGAAGCCGTCGATGATGAAGAGTTTGAAGAGTTGTTTTATCCCATCATGGCATTGGGGGGTATTTACGACGAAGAGGACAACGGCTCCATCCGTCTGCAATTCACAGAAGGCGAGCTGGCGGAGCTGGAATCTGAGTTGCCTTATGCATTGGCGGATATCTACCGCTACTGGCAGGCAGTCATCAATAAACCGCAAACCGTCCGCAGGGAGGGAGAAAAAACAGGCAGGAACAATCCCTGTCCGTGCGGCAGCGGCAGAAAATACAAGGCGTGTTGCGGTAAAAATTGATGGTTCGAGCGGAATAAAATGCCGCCTGAAACTTAAAATTTAAGTTTCAGACGGCATTTTTATCAAGAAGGTTTAATTTTTCCTGCTACCGAAAAAGATGAAGCCGGCTATACCCAAAACAATCATGGGGACGCTCAGCCACTGACCCATCGACAGCCCTAAGGTAAGGAGGCCGAGATAATCGTCGGGTTGGCGTGCGAATTCGGCAATGAAGCGGAATACGCCATAGCCGCCGAGGAAAAGCGAGGCGACTTGTCCGGTCGGACGCTGTTTTTTAGAGAACAGCCAAACGACGGCGAACAGGCAGATGCCTTCAAGTGCAAACTGATAAAGCTGCGAGGGATGGCGGGGTAGCATACTATATTGTTGCAACCAACCTGACCAAAGGGGATTGTGTGCGGCGGCTTCGGCATCTTCGTAATGCGCCTGCGGGAAGCCCATTGCCCAAAATGCGTTAATGTCGGTAATGCGTCCCCAAAGTTCGCCGTTGATAAAGTTGCCGATACGTCCCGAAGCGAGACCCAGCGGAACAAGCGGTGCGACCGTATCCATCAGTTTGAGGAAACTGATGTTTTGTTTGCGACTGAACAACCACATTGCGGCAACCACGCCTAAAAATCCGCCATGAAACGACATGCCGCCTTCCCATACCTTGAAAATATCAAGCGGATGGGCGAGGTAGTCGGAGAATTTGTAAAACAGGACGTAACCCAAACGGCCGCCCAAAATCACGCCCAATATGCCCCATGTCAGGAAGTCGTCAAGCGATTCTTTAGTAAAAACAGAATTCCCCTGCGCGATGCGGCGCTTGCCCAAAAAGCTGAAAAGGATAAAGCCGAGGATGTAGCTTAGGGCATACCAGCGGACGGCAAGCGGTCCGATACTGATAAGGATGGGGTCGAATTGGGGATGGGTAATCATGATGTTCCTTGATTTCAATTTCAAATGCCGTCTGAAAGGTATGATGCTTCAGACGGCATTGCTGCAATAAGGGTTTCAGCGCAAATCGCCGATGACGTTGAGGATGGTGGACAATGCGGCTTCGCCCAAGCGCAACGAACGTTGGCCGTTCCAGCCGAAGTCGTCGTCGGGCAGGTTGGCATTGTCTTTAAACGGCATTTCCAGCGTGTAGGCAAGGCAGTTGAAACGGTTGCCGACCCAGTTGGTCGCCAAGGTCATGTTGGCCTGACCGGGCGCGTCTTTTTCGTAACCGTATTCGTCTTGAAAATCTGGGCTCGCGTTTAAAAGGGCATTTTTAAACTGCGCTTCCAACGCGGCGATGCGCGGATTGTAGTTCGGCACGCCTTCCGTACCTGCGACAAAGACAAAGGGCAGTCCTTCGTCGCCGTGGATATCCAAAAACAAATCCACACCGGTTTCCAGCATTCTTTCACGCACGAAGAATACTTCGGGACTTTTTTCCACTGTCGGATTTTCCCACTCACGGTTGAGGTTTGCACCGGCGGCGTTGGTGCGAAGGTTGCCCAGTGCCGAACCGTCGGGGTTCATGTTGGGGACGATATAGAACGTGGCGCGGTCGAGCAGGGTGCGCGCGGTTGCATCCTGAGGGTCGAGCAGCCTGCCGAGCAACCCTTCGACAAACCATTCCGCCATGGTTTCTCCCGGATGCTGGCGTGCGGTAATCCAGATTTTCATGTCGCTTTCGACTTGGTTGCCTATGGTCAGCAGATTGATGTCGCGGCCTTGCACGGTGCTGCCCAAGTCGTCGATGCGGCAAAGCCCGCTGCTTTGAGCATCGCCTAGGAGGTTGAGGTGCTGCTCTTCGGAATAGGGTTCGAAATAGGCGTAGTACACGCTATTGGACAGCGGGGTATGGTTGATGGTCAGTACGCCGTTTTCATAGCTCGTCGGCACGCGGAACCAGTTGCGGCGGTCGTATGAGGCACATGCCTGATAGTCCTCCCAGCCTTTGGGATAAGCGGCATCTGCCGCATTGTCAAAATGCATGATGCAGTTTTGATAGGCTGCTCCTTGAAGTCTGAAGTAGAACCACTGCGCAAAATCGGAGGCGTTGTCAGGACGCAGGGCGAGGCGGATGTTGGAAGGATCGGTCAGGTCTTTGACGACGACCGAACCGGCATCGAAACGGGTGCTGATTTTAATCATGGGAAAGTCCTTGCTGTCGCCGGTTTCTCGAACCGGATAAACCGCGATTTTACCGCCCGTATCGCAAGGCTTCAACCTGCCTGAGGTCTGCCGGATGCCGTCTGAAGATTGTTTCAGACGGCGTTTGGCGTTGACATAAGCCAAAATTGTCAACAATAGGGAGCCGTTATGGAGTCTGAAAACATTATTTCTGCCGCCGACAAGGTGCGTATCCTTGCCGAAGCGCTGCCTTACATCCGCCGGTTTTCCGGTTCGGTCGCCGTCATCAAGTACGGCGGCAACGCGATGACCGAACCTGCCTTGAAAGAAGGGTTTGCCCGCAATGTCGTGCTGCTGAAACTGGTCGGCATTCATCCCGTCATCGTTCACGGCGGCGGGCCGCAGATCAATGCGATGCTTGAAAAAGTTGGCAAAAAGGGCGAGTTTGTCCAAGGAATGCGCGTTATCGACAAAGAGGCGATGGATATTGTCGAAATGGTGTTGGGCGGGCACGTCAATAAAGAAATCGTGTCGATGATTAACACATATGGCGGGCATGCGGTCGGCGTAAGCGGACGCGACGACCATTTCATTAAGGCGAAGAAACTTTTGGTCGATACGCCCGAACAGAATGGCGTGGGCATCGGACAGGTCGGTACGGTGGAAAGCATCGATACAGGTTTGGTTAAAGGGCTGATAGAACGCGGCTGCATTCCTGTCGTCGCCCCCGTCGGCGTAGGTGAAAAAGGCGAAGCGTTCAACATCAATGCCGATTTGGTGGCAGGCAAATTGGCGGAAGAATTGAACGCCGAAAAACTTTTGATGATGACGAATATCGCCGGTGTGATGGACAAAACGGGCAATCTGCTGACCAAACTCACGCCGAAACGGATTGATGAACTGATTACCGACGGCACGCTGTATGGCGGTATGCTGCCGAAAATCGCTTCTGCGGTTGAAGCCGCCGTCAACGGTGTGAAAGCCACGCACATCATCGACGGCAGGTTGCCCAACGCGCTTTTGCTGGAAATCTTTACCGATGCCGGTATCGGGTCGATGATTTTGGGCAGTGGGGAAGATGCCTGAAGCAAAGTTGGAGAATGTCGGCTTTGGTGGAAAACCCGTTTGTCCGGTTTCTGTTTTTGAGGTTTCGGGCAATTTCCAAACCGTCATTCCTGAAAAAATATAGTGGATTAACAAAAACCAGTACGGCGTTGCCTCGCCTTAGCTCAAAGAGAACGATTCTCTAAGGTGCTGAAGCACCAAGTGAATCGGTTCCGTACTATTTGTACTGTCTGCGGCTTCGTCGCCTTGTCCTGATTTTTGTTAATCCACTATAGAAACAAAAACAGAAACCTAAGATCCGTCATTCCAGCCGGGAATCTGGTTTTTTGAAATCCGGTTGTTTGGGATAAATTCTCCGGCTTTGATTTTCTGTTTTTCCGATAACGCCATAACTTTGAAATTTCGTCATTCCCGCGCAGGCGGGAATCCAGACCTGTCGGCGCGGAAACTTATCGGGAAAAAAAAGTTTCTTTAGATTTTACGTCCTAGATTCCCACTTTCGTGGGAATGACGGGATGTGGGTTTTTGTGCGGATTTGAACCGGTAAGGGTGGTGTGGGATTGGTGGTTTACTTAGGATCTTTTGGATTGTATTTTGTATATACATTTACTTGTTGATAAAAGATAAAATAAAATTAGAAACTAAAAGTGAGAGAAAATTAATAATAATAGGGATGTATAAATGTAAAGGCTCCGTTTCATAGCTAAGGTTATCTGAATATATGGAAAAAAAGTAAAAGTCCATAAAAGTAAAATATATAGATAATGCTAATGATAATAGAATTATCACTTTCCTAGAGTAAGGATAATATTTTTTTACGATAAAAAAATATAAAATAGGATAAATAATTGCCATATAGATAGATTTTGTAGCAAAATTAAAAATAAATAATAAAAATAATGTAATAAAGTATATTTTTTGGCTATGAAATAAAATTGTACATAATTGAACGAGCAGATCAAAAAATGAACTACATATAACAATAAATAATAACATATTTACCATACTAAATTTAATAGGTCTCATTATCATATTTAATAACCACTTCATAGTAAATGCAGAGTGGGTGGAAACACTCACTTTATGGTTTGCTACGTTCTGCTCAATTAGCAACCCGATAACCCAATATAGATAATAGGGTAATTAATCCAATCTAATTTGTCAGCATCCGTTAATTTATTGCAAAATAAAGTATTGAATTATGTCGGGTGCAAATGACGAAATATAGTGGATTAAATTTAAATCAGGACAAGGCGACGAAGCCGCAGACAGTACAAAAATAGTACGGCAAGGCGAGGCAACGCCGTATTGGTTTAAATTTAATCCACTATATAAGTTTCCGTGCGGACGGATCAAGATTCCCACTTTCGTAGGAATGACGGTGGAAAGATTGTTGTTTTTCCCGATGAATTCCTGTGTTTTTTGTTTTTCCGGATAAATTCCTGTGGCTTTGAGTTTTTGGGATTTCAGCCTCAATGCCGTCTGAACGCCGAATCGGGCTTCAGACGGCATTGCGTCATTTGAAATTCAAAACCGGCCAGCCTTTTTCTTTGGCTTCTTTTTCCAGTTCGGCATCGGGGTTGACGGCGACGGGTTCGTCGACAAGGCGCAGCAGCGGCAGATCGTTTTTGGAATCACTGTAAAAATAGGTTTTGCCATAGCTTTCGAGCGTTTCGCCGCGTTCGGCAAGCCATTGGTTCAGGCGGGTAATTTTTCCTTCCCTAAAGCTGGGTGTGCCGATGTAGTTGCCGGTGTAGCGGCCGTCGGTATCGGTTTCGAGTTGCGTGCCGATGATATTGGTAATGCCGAAAAGGTGGCAGATGGGAGTGATGATGAATTCGTTGGTTGAGGAGATAACGAGGGTTTCGTCGCCGGCCATTTGATGGCTCTGCACAAGCATACGCTGCATGGGCGAGATATGGGGGATAATGTATTCTGTCATAAATTCGCGGTGAAATTTCGCCAGCTCTTCTTTGCCGTAACGGGCGAGCGGGGCAAGGTGGAATTTGCAGAAGGCGTCGATGTCGAGGCAGCCGTTTTGGTAGTCGCGGTAGAATTTTTCGTTTTGCGCCTCGGTTTGGGCAGCATCGTCCGGCATTTTCTTAATGAGGAACGCTAACCAGGCGTGGCCGGAATCGATGTTGATGAGTGTGTTGTCGAGATCGAAGATGGCAAGGTTTTTCATCGGTTTTCCTGTTGTTTTAAGAGCTGGCGCAAAAGCGGCAGCGTGATGCGTTTGCCCATGGTTACGGCGTAGTTGTCCAGCGTGTCGAGCATATCCATCAGGCTGTCCATATCTCGCCGCCAGTGGTTGAGTAGGTATTCGAAGATTTCGGGGTCTATGGTAACTTGGCGTGCTGCCGCCATGCTGACGAGCGCATCGATTTTTTCTTGGTCGGTTAGGGGCTTGACTTCGTAAACGAGGCAGTACGCCATACGCGTGCGGAGGTCTTCGCGGATAACGAGCTGTTGGGGCGTAGATTCCGAACCAAGCAGCAAAAAGCCCTTTCCGCTATTGCGGAAACGGTTGAAGATGGAAAAAAGCAATGCCTGCTCTTCGTTTCCCAGTTTTTCGACTTGGTCGATGGCGAGATAGTCGGCATCGAGCGCGGAGTCGGTAAGCGGTTCGGCGGCGGCATCGACATAGACGGCGTTTTTTCCGGCTTCGAGTGCTTGTGCGACCCATGCCTGCAAAAGGTGGCTTTTTCCCGCGCCTTCTTCTCCCCAAACATAGATGAACTGTCCGTGTTTGTGTTGGAGGACATAGACCAGCTCCGCATTTTCCGTGCCGAGGAATTTGTCGAAACTTGGATAGTCGTGTGCGGCAAAATCAAAAATAAGCTGGTTCACGGTGCAGCATTTCAGAGGTTGGCAGATAGGTTTATTGTACGTTGTTTTCGCGCGCCTTTCCAATTTGACGATGCCGTCTGAAAACGGCTTCAGACGGCATCGTTCAGCCGCAGGCAACGTTGCCGACATCGAGGTGCATATTGTGGAACGCGTTGAGCGTGCTGCGGTGTCCGATGCTGATGATGATGCTGTCGGGCAGTTTTTGCTTTAAGGCACGGTAGAGCATGGCTTCGGTCGGTTCATCCAAGGCGGCGGTGGCTTCGTCGAGTAGGATGACTTTGGGCTTGGAAAGCAGGGCGCGGACGAAGGCGACGCGTTGCAGTTCGCCGGGGGAGAGTTTGTGTTGCCAGTCGTCGGGTTTGTCTAATTTATCAACCAGATAACCTAAGCGGCAGGTGTTCATAGCTTCGATTAGCTCCGGATGCTGTTTGTCGATGTCAGGATAACAAATCGCATCGCGCAGGCTGCCTTGCGCCGTGTACGGACGTTGCGGCAGGAAGAGGATGTCTTGATGCGGCGGATGGCTGACTTTGCCGCTGCTGCCAAACGGCCAAAGCCCAGCCAGCGCGCGCAGCAGCGAGGTTTTGCCGCAACCGCTCGGACCGCGTATCAGCAGGGAGTCGCCGTTTTTGAGGTTGATATTGATACCGTCTAATAAAACTTCGCCGTTGTGGCGGAACAGAGCGACGTTTTCCAGTGCAATGCCGTCTGAAACTTCGCTAATCTCGGGTTGCTGCCCGCTGTGTTGTTCTTCGGTACTCAGCAAAAAGCCGTACAGACGCTCCAATCGGGCGCGGTAGGCGGTGAATTTGTTGTAGAACATCCGGAAGAAAGACAGCGCGTTTTGCAGTCGCGCGAAGGCTTGGACAGTCTGCTGGATATCGCCGATTTTGATTTGTCCGGCAAACAGGCGCGGAGCTTGCAAAATAATCGGGAAAAGTTTGATGCCGTTGGTGAACATATCGTTAAAGCCGCTCAGGCAGACGCTTTGCCGCGCAATGCGCCAACGGTTGCGGATAATGGCTTTGAAGCGGTCGGAAAGCTGGTCGTGTTCGTGTTGTTCGCCGCTGTAAAACGCCACGCTTTCGGCGTGGTCGCGCACGCGGATAAGGGAGTAACGGTAGTCGCCGTTGAGTTTTTCGTTTTCATAGTTGTAACGAATCAAAGGGTTGCCTATCCACATGGCGATAAAGGTCGCCAAAATCACAAAGATAAAGACGAACCAAACAATGCCGCGCGGAATGTCAAAGCCGAACACGGTCAGGATGCCTGCCAAGCCCCACAAAACAACGGCAAATTCGAAAGAGGTAACGACTGAATTGACCATGCCGCGCACAAATTCGATGGTCGAGGCGATGAAATCCTGCGCGTCCTGTTGGATACGTTGGTCGATATTGTCCGGTGCATGGCGGCGCATTTGCAGGCGGTAGTAGTTTTTGTCGGCAAGCCAGCGTGTTGTCAGCACTTCATTGAGCCGCTCCGACCATTTAATCGCCAAACCTTGATCGAGAAAGTCGTTGACGACATTGTTAAACGCCCGTATCAACACCACGCCTGCATTCATTGCTGCAAACATCCAAAATGCCGAGGCATTCAAATCCTGCATCGAGTCGTAAAGCCCTTTGGACATAAAGGTACTCAACACATTCAGCCGTACTTCGGTCAACAGCAGCGTAATCATCGCCGTAATCAGCAGTAGAACTTTGACCGCGCTTTTTGGTGTCAGGCACAGGCGAAGGATATAGCTAAACTCGCGCCCGAAGCGCGTGTTGCGTGCAAAAAACAGAATGACCGCCGAGGCTGCGGCGACCATCAATAAGGTCTGCAACAGCCAAGACGGCGTGGAATAAAGCTCGGTTTGCCATTTCTGCATGGGAAATCCCTTATGGTTTTAAATGCTCTTTTAAAAAGACGCACGCGGTAAACATTTTCTATTTGGATTTTAAAAATACCGGTGGGTTGGCGGAGATATTGTGTGTTTGATTGGGTATAGTGGATTAAATTTAAACCAGTACAGCGTTGCCTCGCCTTGCCGTACTATCTGTACTGTCTGCGGCTTCGTCGCCTTGTCCTGATTTAAATTTAATCCACTATATATGAATACGCTGCGCCCAGTTTAAATAAAAGGTTCAGATTCTGCAAAATACAGAATCCGAACCTTATCGGGATATGAAAGCAACCGTCTGATTTCAGTCAGAGCTATTTTAAAATATCCGGCCTTTTCAATGCCGTCTGAAAATTACGTGTGTTCAGACGGCATATGCTTATTTGGGCTGCTCTTCGACGAATCTCGGACCTTTCAAGATGCCGTTGTGAGAATAGGGCGACAGCAGGTTGTATGCGGCGCTTTGGGAAACCTGATAACCGCGGTCGGTCAGGCTGTTGGCAATCTGGTTGACCACTGCGCCGACCAAAGCCCCCAACAGGCCGCTGTTGCTGTTGTTGCTGCCTTCGCGGATGCTGGCCGAACCCGACCACAACTCTTTTCCGTTGCGGGAATCGACCAGCCGTGCTTTGGCGGATACGGTGGTTACGCTGTCTAAAATTTGATATGAAGTACCGTATTCGGTAACCGTAATGTACAAAACCGCATCATTGCCGAAAATCTGATGCAGTTTTTCCGGCCGGACGGCGTGAATATCGGCGGCATTGGTCAAGCCGTTTTGTTTGAAGGTTTCCTCCACGACTGCGGCGGGGAAGACGTAATAGCCGGCTTCGGAAAGCGGCTCGGCGGTCGAAGCCAGCATCCCCCAAGTGCCGTTGACATCGGGCGATTCGTTCAGGGGCGGAACCACCAAAATTGAAGCCGGTTTGCTTTCCTTGAATGACGTGTAGTCGAAGTCGGGAGCTTTTTGAACTTGGCAGGCAGACAGCGCCAACACGGCGGCAAGCCCTAAAATCAAAGGTTTCATCGCTTGCCTCCTTTACCGGTTTTCATCAGGAAGTCCATAAATACGCCCGATTCGGGAAACAGCCTTTTCTCTTCTTCAAACTGGCGGAACGCGCCCTCTTTGTCTCCCGAACGGGAAAGCAGCAGTCCCAAATGGGCGTGCGCACCCGGGGCGGCATTCATTTTTTTGTTGCCGGCTTCCACAAAATATTTTTCCATCTTTTCGGTCTGCTTGCCCAACGAAGTATCGTCGTTTTTCAAACCTTCATAGACGGTATCGGGATAGTCGCCATAATAATACAGGTTTTTATGCCCGCCGCCGCCGCAGGCGGTCAGAGCCAAGACCGCCGCACACAGCGACAAACGACTCAAGGTTTTCGGATTCATCATTTGTCCTTAACGGTTGGGTTGCCATGCGCCGTTGTCGACAGCCCGAACCAGGTTGTTGACGGCTTCGCGGATTGCCAAGTCCAAAACTTTGCCGTTTAGAGTCGCATCGTAGCCGGAAGTGCCGCCAAAGCCGATGATTTCACGGTTGGAAAGTGTGTATTCGCCCGCGCCCTGTGTGGAATAGACGATTTCGGAAGTATTGACGTTGACGATATTCAGAGCCACTTTTGCATAGGCGATTTGCGATTTGCCGCGCCCCAAAATGCCGAAGAGCTGATGATCGCCGACATCTTTGCGTCCGAATTCGGTTACATCGCCGGTAACGACATAATCTGCGCCTTTCAGGTTTTGCATTTTGCCGGAAATGCCGGATTCCTGTTTCAATGCGCTAAGGTTGGTGCGGTTCAGTACGTTGAAGCGGTTGGTTTGTTGCAGGTGCGTTACCAGGATGGTTTTCGCCTGGCTGCCCAAACGGTCTTCTCCGTCGGAGAAAATGCCTTTTTGGAAGCTGGAGCGGTTGTCGAATGTTCCAACGGAAATCGGGGTGCGAACACCGTGATATTGCGTATTGTAGGAGGCGACTTTTGCTACCTCGAGGCTGCGTGAGGATTCGGTCGCACAGCCGGTCAGTGAAACGGCAGCGGCGGCAAAAGCGATGGCGGCGGAAATTTTCTTCATGAAACCTACTCCAAAATTGTTAGAGGAATAAAGAGGTTGTTATTATTATTTGCATATAATTTTTAGTCAAGGTGTTTTTGTCTGTCGGGGTGTCGAAAGATTTGCCTGTGTCGGCATATTGGCGGATATGGCGTGCTTTTTGATGCCGTCTGAAAAGAAGGGCGGGTGTGGAACCTGCCCTTTGATCGCAGGGCACATGGGGCGCGATTATCTACCGCCCGTTCTGCATTGCTTCCATGACGGTGAGCTAGGCTGCCTGCACAACAAGGCCGTCTGAAACAGGCGGCTTTCCCTGCACCTGAAAAGGTGTGTTTCTGCCGCCGGCAGGCGGTTTTTTGTTCTGTCAGGATATTGAAATATGAAGAATAAAACCTTTACCGATCACGATATTCGTGTAACAATTAGCGGCATCATCAAGGAGATTTGGGGTGACGGTGTCGCATCAAACCGCCCCGAGAACATTACTCCGGAAGTGGCTGCCGTAGTAAGCGATGCGGTAAACCAAATCAAAACCTGCTCCAAGCGTCTGTTGGCACTAGATATTACCTATAACTTTCTCTATACTGCTCCCGGTACGATTTGGGAAGTGATTGAGGGTATGGCTGCCGATATGATTGCAAACCTAGGCTATGATGATAAGCGCAATCCGCTTGCCACCTATATCGGTTGGATTAGGGTGCTGCGCGGTCGGCGGCAGTATGTCGCCTGCGTGAATACCGCCGCACTCAACTACCGCTCGCGTTTGGAGCTGGCTTTTCTCGGTCTTTGATTCATCTGGGAGGGGGTATGTCGGACAGACTGAAACATATTTGGATGCTGTATCGTAAACCGGTACTTTTGTATGTTGTTACCGTCATCATCTATATTTTGCTTGACGGGCCGACCACTGAGGGCAGCCGAACGCCTATGCCCCCTATGAACGCTTGGGAAAAAATCCTGTTTATGGCAGCCGGCGTCAGCGGATTTGTCAGCCTCCTGTGGATAATGCTGATTGCCCTGTCCGAGCATTACAGGGACAAGAATTGGTAAATGCGCTCAAAGTATTGAAGGCTTTTATTAAAAGCTGGATTAAATACAGCGCGGCAGACCGAAAATTAAGAATGTGTATTGTTACGGCACAAGCCCGCTGGCGTTCAAAAGTCGAAATCGAACTGCTGGGCTTGTAACCGCAGGGGGGCAGGTATGTATCTGCTGTTTTTTCGTTGGATATGGGAAAAAGTGGTACCGGAAAGCATCCGCAACAGCAAGCCGGTGCGGTGGGTAGCCAACCATAGAAAGCTCACTATCTGGGTAATTGTGACAGTATGGATCAACTTCTTCCCCGATACTTACGAATACGACATTATTCCTAGTCGTAGGGGATACGGCTATTGGCATGTCGATCATCCGTTGTATCCCTATGCCCGATTTCTGCTTCCCCTTATTCTCGGTGCGGCTTTTCTTTTCATTCCGCCCGATCCGCCCGAAAAGAAATAGTAACCTGCATATAAGCAGCCTGAAATCTTTCAGGCTGCTTTTTTATTGGAGAACCCAAATGGCAAAACAAAAAGGAGATTTAGAGGTAAACGATTTCGCCGCTTCTTCCCTTACTTTCGGAACTTGCCCACCAGACAAATTGCGGGAGCACGTCTTCGTAGTTTTTACGTTCGTTTTTTGCTTCACCCGGATGGGATTTGATGCGTTGGGGGGAATTGATGGGGCCCGGAATCAGGACATTGGCGCGAAGGTTGCCAAAGCGTTCCCATTCATCGGCGGCAACTTTGCACAGATAGTTCAGTGCGGCTTTTGATGCGCCGAAACCGCCCCAGTAGGCTTTGGGTGTTTCGCCGTGGCTTTCGCCGACGAAGATAACGGATGCGTCCGGCGACTGTTTCAGCAGGGGAAGGAGGGCGCGGGTCAGCCCCATCGGGGCGACGGTGTTGATACGGTATTGGTTGACCCATTCGGCGACGGTCTGGAAATCCAGGGGCGATAGTGCGTAGAAATAGCTGGCGCAATGGACGATACCGTCTAGTTTGCCTTGCGTGGCTTCGGCAATAGTGGCGGCGAAATGTTCAAATTCTTTTTCTTCCGCGCTAATAAGGTCAAAGCAGATGGCGAATGGTTCGGGGTATCCGGCTTCGACAATCGCGTCATACACTTTTTCCAGTTTTTTCTGATGACGGGCAACCAAAATCACAGTCGCGCCTGCTGCCGCATAGGCTTTGGCAACCTGTTCGCCTAGCCCTTGTGATGCGCCGGTAACTAATATGGTTTTGTCGGTCAGTGTCGGCATGGTTGTCCTTTGAGATTTAGGGATAATGTATTTTAACGTTTTGTTGCGGCTTGTAAAGTATCTTCATGTCCTGACGGTCAAACTGTAATCAGATGGTGCAGACATGCTTCCGCTGCTGCAAATCCTGATTGTACCGCAGCTTCAAGCGTGGCAGGGTAGAGGGGGTGGAGGTAGTCGCCGGCCGGGTAGATTCGGTGTCGGTGCAGCCAGGTCAAATCAGGCAACGGGGAATTGGCGCTTGCAGAGGTCGTCGCGCGTTTTTCAGTAATGACGCGGACGGCTTCGGGCTCGTTTAAATAGGGGCAGATGCGCTTGATGTCGGCATGGATTTTTTCCGTCCACACTTGTCCGGTAAATGTACCGACGCGGTCGGAAACGCTGATAACGGCGGATACTTCGTTTGGGGACAGTCCGAGTTTTCCGCGGCTGAGCAGCCATTGTGCCGTTCCGTCGGCAAGTCCGGTCAGCGGTGCAGGTAGGCGGACAGGGTCGGCATAACGCAGATAGACGGTGGTAATGGCATGATAATGCAGGTTTTGATAGCCGGACAGAATGTGTTCGGGTGTATCTTCAGGCAGGAGTGCCGCGGCATGATAGGGGGCAACGGCGAGAACTGCGGCATCGAAAAATTCCCCGTTTACCAATACCCTGCCGTCAGGTAAGGTTTTCAGACGGCATGCACGGGTTTCTAAACGGATATCCGCACCGAAATGCCTGAGTTTTGCCAGTGCGGGTTCGGCAACAATCATACCTAAATCCTGCTTGGGTAAAAAATAGTCGCTGCCGGATTTCCCTGCCCAAACGCCGTCGGATAACACGTTGCACAATATACGCAGGCTTGCATTTTCCAAAGGCGTATTGAGTGCACCCCATACAAGCGGCTGCCAAAATTGCGTAATGGCGGCGCGGGGGGTATTTCGTTGCCGCAGCCATTGCCCGACCGTCATGTCAGCCTGGTCGGAACGTGCAAACTTTTGCAGGCGGGACATATCGGAAAGCAGTTTGGTTTTGAATGTAAAAGGGAAGTGTCTTGCTAACAACACTCCGCTTAAAATGTGAAGCGGGGCTGGCAGGAAGCGGGTACGGAATTGCAGGCCTTCGTGCATATACCACTGCAGAGGCAGGCGCAGAAAGGCGGTTTTAGGGTTGGAGCCAATTTCTTTCATCAGGCGCAATACGCCGTGATATGCACCCAGTAGGATATGCTGCCCGTTGTCTAAAAAACTGAATCCGTGGTTGTCGCCTGTCAAGGTGCGTGCCCGGCCACCCGGTTGCCGACCGGCTTCGAACAGGGTAAGGTCGGTATCGCGAGCCAGCATTACGGCAGCGGACAATCCTGCCCAGCCTGCACCGATGACGGCAATTTTCGGGCGGTTTTGCAAAGTGTTCATGGTTTGAATCCGAATAACCAGGTTTTTAAGGCAATGCGTTTTTTACGCGGGGAAGGAATGGCAATTTTATAGGTCAGGACATTTTGTACGCCGTCAAAGTCTATTTCGTTTAAAAGTGCGTAATAAACCGCCGCCATAACCAATCCTGCCTTTTGTGATTTTTTATCTGCGGCTGGCAGGAGAGATACGGCTTCACGGTAGGTTTCACGCGCACGCTTTATTTGGAATGCCATCAATTCGGTGAAATTTTCTGTTGGCCGGCACTGCAAAATCACACTTGCGGGGACATCAAACCGCTGCATTTCCTCCATCGGCAGGTAAATCCGCCCATTACGAGCGTCTTCGCCGACATCTCGGATAATGTTGGTCAGTTGCAGCGCAAGTCCCATCTTGTCGGCGTATTCCAGTGTTTGATTATCTGAAAACCCCAAAATTCGCGCAATCAGGCAGCCGACTACGCCTGCGACGCGGTAGCAATACAGTTTCAATTCTTCAAAACTGCCGTAACGGGCTTGAACCAAATCCATCTGCATCCCGTCGATTAAGGCTTCCAGTTCATATTTCGGCAGCTTGAAGGTTTCCTTAACCTGCTGTAAGGCCTGATTGACGGGGTGTTCCGGCATCGTGCCGCCGAATACCTTGTCCAAATCGCCGCGCCACCAGTTCAGCGTTGCCTGCGCCACATTCGGATCGGAGCAATCGTCGGCTACGTCGTCCAATTCGCGGCAAAAGGCATACAAAACCGTTACCGCATCCCGTTTTTCCTGCGGCAGGAAACGGAAGCCCGACAAAAAACTGGAGCGGCTTTCTTCTGCTTTCTGGCGGCAATAGTCGAGTCCCTGCACGGCGGATTCTCCAAAACAAGTGTCAAAGGGTGGATTTTATCGGTATTTGGCAGGTTGGGGCAATTTCAGACGGCATGATTTATTCCCTACCGAACCGCTCAACTATCGGCGCGAATTCTGTTAAAATACCGATTCATCCCAATAAATACCGCATCCGAAGGCACACACATCATGGCTCTTTTGCAGATTTCCGAACCCGGCCTGTCCTCCGCACCGCACCAACACCGCCTCTCCGTAGGCATCGATTTGGGAACGACCAACAGCCTGGTCGCCACCGTCCGCAGCGGCAATGCGGCCTGCCTGCCCGATACCGACGGGTGCGTTACCCTGCCTTCCGTCGTCCGTTATTTGGAAAACGGCGGCATTGAAGTCGGCAAAACCGCCCTGTCCGCGCAAAAATCCGACCCGCTGAACACCGTCAGCTCCGCCAAACGCCTTATCGGACGGACGCTTGCCGATCTGCATCAAAATACGCATTACCTGCCTTACCGTTTCGGCGACAATCAACGCATTATCGAACTGCATACGCGGCAGGGGGTGAAAACGCCTGTCGAAGTGTCGGCGGAAATCCTCAAAACCCTTAAATCGCGTGCCGAAGAAACCTTGGGCGGCGATTTGGTCGGAGTGGTGATTACCGTTCCCGCCTATTTCGACGATGCCCAACGCCAGGCCACCAAAGATGCCGCGCGTCTGGCGGGTTTGAACGTATTGCGCCTGCTCAACGAACCCACCGCCGCCGCAATCGCCTACGGGCTGGACAACGCCTCGGAAGGCACGTTTGTCGTGTATGACTTAGGGGGCGGCACATTCGACGTATCCGTATTGCAACTGACCAAAGGACTGTTTGAAGTCAAAGCCACCGGCGGCAACAGCGCGTTGGGCGGCGATGATTTCGACCATCGTTTGTTCTGCTACCTGCTCGAACAAAACGGACTCTCCCAACTCAACGAACAAGACAGCCAACTCCTGCTCTCACTCGTCCGCGCCGCCAAAGAACAATTAACCACGCAAACCGAAGCGCGCATTCAGGCGACGCTTTCAGACGGCATGGCAATCGACACAAGCATCAGTCGCGCCGAGTTCCACAACCTGACGCAGCATTTGGTGATGAAAACGCTCGAACCGGTCAAACAGGCGTTGAAAGACGCGGGCATAACCAAGGCGGATGTCAAAGGCGTGATTATGGTCGGCGGCTCTACCCGTATGCTGCACGTTCAACAAGCGGTTGCCACCTTCTTTGGTCAAACCCCGCTGAACAACCTCAACCCCGACGAAGTGGTCGCGCTCGGCGCAGCCATACAGGCAAACGTCCTCGCAGGCAACAAAGCCGACGGCGAATGGCTGCTGCTGGACGTTACGCCCTTGTCGCTCGGTTTGGAAACCTACGGCGGCTTGGCGGAAAAAATCATCCCGCGCAATTCCACCATCCCCACCGCGCGCGCGCAGGACTTTACCACCTTCAAAGACGGCCAGACCGCGATGACGATACACGTCGTGCAAGGCGAACGCGAACTGGTTGCCGACTGCCGCAGCCTTGCCAAATTCACCCTGCGCGGCATTCCGCCTATGGCGGCGGGTGCGGCGCGTATCCGCGTAACCTTCCAAATCGATGCGGACGGGCTGCTGTCTGTTTCCGCCCAAGAACAAAGCACCGGCGTACAGGCGCAAATCGAAGTCAAACCTTCCTACGGCTTGGACGACGACACCATCACCCAAATGCTCAAAGACAGCATGAGCAACGCCGCCGAAGATATGGCGGCACGTGCCCGAGCCGAAGCCGTGGTCGAAGCCGAAAGCCTGACCGATGCCGTCAACGCCGCCCTCGAGTTGGACAGCGATTTGCTGGAAGCCGAAGAATTGCAACAGATTCGGCAAGGCATCGCCGATTTGCAAGGCCGTCTGAAAGACGGAAAAGCCGAAGACATCCGTGCCGCCGCCGCTAAACTCGGCAGCATTACCGACAACTTCGCCGCCAAACGCATGAACCGCAACATCCAACGTGCGCTGACAGGCCAGAGTGTCGATAATATTTGATACTTAAACGGTTTCAGACGGCATAGATATAACCTGATGCCGTCTGAAGGCTCGAAAACACTTGAAAAAACATCGATATGGAAAAGTCAGGCATTGACTATTCGATGAAAACCGTCATCAAGGGCGTGTATAGTGAATTAAATTTAAACCGGTACAGCGTTGGCTCGCCTTAGCTCAAAGAGAACGATTCTCTAAGGTGCTGAAGCACCAAGTGAATCGGTTCCGTACTATTTGTACTGTCTGCGGCTCGCCGCCTTGTCCTGATTTTTGTTAATTCACTATATAAAATCGGTATTTCGGACGTAAGCAATTTTGAAGGCAGAATGCGCCATTTGGAAAACAACGGCTATGCTAACGTTGCCGGATTGGAACGCATCCTCGCCGTCAAAACCGACAATTACAAAGAAAAAGAAAACCTGCTCCATGAGATTTTCAGCAAAAGCAGGATAGGCAATACCGAATTGTTCGCCGTGGACGAAAACCTTATGAAACGTTTGTTTTATCGCTTCGCGGCGAGATCGTGTTCCCGAAAAACGAAACGGCGGAATCGGAATTTGAAAAAAGCGTCCACGAACGCAGGCAGGAAGGGAATGCCGGGTCCGGCCGCAAACAACTGCTTGATTTGGTACGGCGCGGACACCGGGAATATCCTTACGCGCTGCCCCGGCTTTTGGCGGGCGCGGCATCCTACAAGCCGAAAAAATCGAAAATCCGCCTTTTTAAAGAAGCATATTTCGGCAAAAGCGGCACGAGGCTGACCGACGAAATTGCAGACGGCATCCATATTTACACCTGTTTTTCGCGGGCGAATTTGGAAAAAGCCTATTCCGAATATTTGGAACTTTTCAAATCCGAATCGGATGCCGAAGGCAGAAAACCACGCTAAGGTGCAAACAGATACCGTACACGTTGAGGAGCAGTATGATGGGCGATTCCGTCATTTATTATGTAGAACAGGCAGACGAACCGGTAAACCGTGCCGGCGAACGCGCCCGTAAAACATTCAAATACTTTTGGCGCGAGCTTTTTTGGGAACGCCGCCGCATTATTCCCGCCCTGGATTTTGCCATGGTCAAAGTCCCTTTTTTCCAAGACGGCGAAGACGGCGAAATTTGCGAACATATGTGGATCGACGATATTTATTTTGACGGTCTTTATATTTACGGTGTGCTGAACAATGAACCCGGCGGACTGACCAATGTCGAACAAGGCGAAAGCGTTTGCGTTCCGGTTGACGACATCAGCGACTGGATGTTCGTGTGCAACGGCATCCCCTACGGCGGTTTTACCGTACAGGCAATGCGCGGGCAGATGACGGAAGAGGAGCGTACCGAACACGATGCCGCATGGGGAATCGTGTTCGGCGATCCCGGGCAGGTATTGCTGGTGTATGAAGAAAAAGAACATCCCGAAAATCTGGAAGAGCATCCGATGTGCCGGAACTGTATTGACGATTTTCGGCAACAGTTGTCCCAAAATCCGGATTTTCTGCATGAGCAGGACGAGGACGGCTATACGCCGCTTCATCATGAAGCCATCGCAGGAAATGCACTTATGGTTCAAGCCATGCTTGAATACGGCGCAAATCCTGCCTCAACGACATCGGAAGGCTATACCGCCCTCGATTTTGCCCGCCTGACGGGCTGGCAAAATGTTGCCGACCTGCTCGAACCGCGACATTAGGCAGACAGTTTTCCGAAAGCGAACACAAACACTTTTTACAGAAAGACAATAAAAATGCCCAAAATCACTGTACTTCCACACACGACATTATGCCCCGAAGGCGCGGTTATCGAAGACGCGCCCGAAGGCAAAACCGTCCTCGACGTGCTGCTCGACCACGACATCGAAGTCGATCACGCCTGCGAAAAATCCTGCGCCTGCACCACCTGCCACGTCATCATCCGCAAAGGTTTCGACAGTTTGGAAGAACCGACCGAATTGGAAGAAGACCTGCTCGACCAAGCATGGGGTTTGGAAGCCGATTCACGCTTAAGCTGTCAGGCAGTCGTCTCAGATGAAGATTTGGTCGTGGAAATTCCCAAATATACGATCAATCATGCCCGAGAGGACCATTGACGCAATGCCGTCTGAAACATCATGCGGTTCAGACGGCATCGGATATGCATAAGCCGGAGCAGAAGGGTAATCCCGTATTTGATACGGGTAAACCGGGGTTTAGTTTGGACGGCAGATAAACCGTTGTCGGGTAATTTTCAGAGGTGTTTGTGTCTGATTTGCCGCATATTGCTCTATTTTGGCTTTCGTATTGATCATACTCAGGTTTCGACCGGGCTTTTCGGATAGCTTTTTCAATATCGATTGCTGCTGCGTTTTATCTTCCGGATATTTTTGCTGCTGCAGTTTCGCTTCCTTTAATCCAAAAAGAGCGACAGTTTTATCGGCAATATCCAGATAGTATTGTTCAAGTTGGGTGGGATTGGCAGCCTCATTTTCAACTGTTACGGAAATCCGGTCATAACGGTTTGCCATGCGTTCGGCAATTTGGGTATAAATATGCCACCGCTTCATACGTATTGTTGTGGCATCGGAATCAGCCCGTGCACCGTCTAGGACAATAAGCCCTCTTTGGTTTTGACAGCGGATGCAAAGTGTCAGCCGGGAAAGGGCATTTTGTTCGTCGAGCATCTGATACAGTCTGCGGACCAATAGGATCAGACGGTCAAATTCCCCTATCTTGGAAAGGAAATCAGGATTGTCCGGAGCGGTATAAACCAGTTTGGACAGTTTGGCGGTTAAGGCATTATTCATTCAGCTATCCTTGGCGGGTATGCATTTGGAACATATTCTATACGGTTGAAAAGCCGGAAAATACAGGAGAATTAATATGAAATGGACAGACACACAACGTATCGCTGAAGACCTTTACGACCTTCACGGCGAAGATATCGACCCCAAAATCCTGCGCTTTACCCAATTACGGGATTTGATTATGGCGCTTCCTGAATTCGACGATGATCCGGCTCGTTGCGGAGAGCGTATTCTTGAAGCCGTGCAGCAGGCATGGATAAATGAAGCAAGTTAGACCATTTACCGTTACCGTCTGGAATCTGGACGCCCTCTGGAAACGGAATCGGACTACCAGCTTCCTTTTTTCATTTTATCCAGTTGGCGGCGGTCACGCTTGGTCGGCCTGCCGTCGGGATAGGCATGGCTGATACGGCTGAATTCGTCGAGCTGCCTGCGTTTTTCCCTCAAGTCTGCCGTTGCCCGGTCTTCTTCATAAAGGCAACGCGCCTCCGATGCCGGACGGCGTTGATTGTTTAAACCTTTAACTTCAATCTTATAGGGTAGGGAATTGAGCGTCAGCTCGATAATATCGCCGATGCCGACGGATTTGCTGTTTTTAACCTTTGAACCGTTTACCTGAACCCTGCCCAGTTCGATGTGTTTTTGTGCCAACGACCGAGTTTTGAAAAAGCGTGCGGCCCACAGCCATTTGTCCAGTCGTATGGTGGAAGCATCATTGTTATCTTTCATTATGATTTTTGAAGCAATTGAATTTGTTTTGAGTTTAGCATAAGATACGCAGTTTTATAACTAGTATATATACACTAATCCTTTGTTTCCCATTCTCCTGAATATAAAAATAGGGGGCGGGAAACGGTCTGCGGCAATAAATTAACTGCGTAATATGCGCAAATAGCGTATGATAACGGCAGAATCTGTTGATGAGAGCTTCATTTTATGAAACCTGTTTTTTTGGATTTTGAACAACCCATAGCCGAACTGACCGGAAAAATCGACGAACTGCGTTTTGTTCAGGATGAATCCGCCGTCGATATTTCGGATGAAATACACCGTTTGCAGAAAAAAAGCGATGATTTAACCAAGTCTATTTTCAGCAAACTTACGCCTGCCCAAATTTCACAGGTTTCCCGGCATCCGCAGCGTCCCTATACTTTGGATTACATTGAGGCATTGTTTACCGATTTTGAAGAACTGCACGGAGACCGTCATTTTGCCGACGACCATGCGATTATAGGCGGATTGGCACGGTTTAACGGACAGAGCGTTGTAGTGGTAGGCCATCAGAAGGGGCGCGATACTAAAGAAAAAATCCGCCGCAACTTCGGTATGCCGCGCCCCGAGGGCTACCGCAAAGCCCTGCGCCTGATGAAAACGGCTGAGAAATTCGGCTTGCCCGTCATGACCTTTATCGATACGCCGGGCGCGTATCCCGGCATCGGCGCGGAAGAACGCGGGCAGTCCGAGGCTATCGGTAAAAATTTGTACGAACTGACGCGCCTGCGCGTTCCGGTTTTGTGTACCGTCATCGGAGAAGGGGGCTCGGGTGGTGCGCTGGCGGTCGCGGTGGGCGATTACGTCAATATGCTGCAATATTCGACCTATTCCGTTATTTCCCCTGAGGGATGCGCTTCCATCTTATGGAAAACTGCCGAAAAAGCGGCGGATGCGGCACAAGCCTTGGGCATTACTGCCGACCGCCTGCAAAAGCTGGACTTGGTCGATACCGTCATTAAAGAACCATTGGGCGGCGCGCATAGGGATTTCGGGCAGACTATGGGAAATGTCAAAACTGTTTTGGAAAAACAGTTGCATGATGCTCAAAGTATGCCGATTTCCGATTTGCTTTCGCGCCGTTTCGACCGCATTATGGCTTACGGCAAATTTTCTGAGCAATAATTTAAATGGAACCAGCGGCAAGCAGTTTGTTTGAAACTGCTTGCTTTTTCTTTGTCGGAAAAAAATTGTGTTGACCTTGGATGTTTTTGAACAGCAATTGAGAAACTGTTTCCCTCAAGGGGTGGATGGGCAAAAAATTGCGGTAGCATTAAGCGGCGGTTTGGATTCTGTGGTCTTGCTGCACTTGCTTGTTTACGCCGGAAAAAAGGGCGGCTTTATTCCTGAGGCTTTGCACATCCACCACGGATTGAGTCCTCATGCTGACGCTTGGGCGGATTTCTGCCGGAATTATTGCGATACACTGGGCGTAAGGCTGGAAACGGTTAAGGTCTGTGTGGAAAAAAACGGTTTGGGTATTGAGGCGGCGGCAAGGCAGAAGCGTTATGCCGTATTTTCGGAGAAAGAATTTGACATTCTTGCTTTGGCACACCATCGGGACGACCAAATCGAAACCTTTATGCTGGCGGTCGCGCGCGGCGGCGGATTGCGCGCTTTGTCCTCTATGCCGTCTGTACGTCCTTTAGGTACGAGGGGCATAATCTGGCGGCCTTTGCTGCCTTTTTCGCGCCAAGAATTGCAGGATTATGCGGAAAGACAGGGTTTGTCGAACATCGAGGATGAAAGCAATACCGATACAGGTTATTTGCGAAACTGGTTCCGGCATAGTGCTCTGCCTGAGTTGTCGGCAAGAATTCCTGATTTTGACCGTCATGTGTTGAACAATATCCGTGTTTTGCAGGAAGATTTGGCTTTATTGGATGAAGTTGTCGTTCAAGACTGCCGTTGGGTTTGCGGGGACGGTTATTTTGACACGGCGCGGTGGCTGACGTTTTCTCCTCGTCGGAGAACTCATATTTTGCGGTATTTTTTGAAGGAAAATGGGGTTCCCTTACCCAATCAGAATGCCCTTGCCGATATTGCCCGCGTTTTGGCAGAGGCAAAAACCGGACGTTGGAGCTTGCAAGGCTTCGAATTGCATCATTATGCAGGCAGGCTGTTTGTGTTCCAATTGAAAAAAATGGATAAACTACTGTTTTTGAAAGACAGGCAAATAAGTGGAAATTTAAGGGAAATATTGACGGGGCAGGGATTTGTTTTAAAACGTCATCCGTTTGGGCTTCCTGAGCATCTTTTGGAGCAGGACGGGATTTTACGGCCGATTTTGCCGTCGGACAGCATGACCATAGGCGGGATTCATAAAAACATGAAGAAAATCCTTCAGGAAAAACGGGTTTTACCCGCCTTACGCACGTTTTGGCCGGTTGTAGCCGATAGGGAAAACCGTCCTCTTGCGTTGGCAAATTGCTGTACCGATTTCCGATTGTCCGTTTCAGACGGCATTTTACCCGTACATCCGGATTTT
Source organism: Neisseria sp. Marseille-Q6792 (assembly GCF_943181435.1). Next base: position 510,917 of record NZ_OW969598.1, on the reverse strand, counting down.
CCCGTTTTATTTTGATGGAATCGGAATCGCTGTTACTTAGTGGGCGATTGGGTACCGTCCGATTATATATTCTTGAAAAGGCTGTAAAGTGAAGCAAATCAGTTCGCCAAATAATGAACACATCAGACACCTGCACCGCCTGTTGTCGCAAGGAAAGTTCAGACGGCAGTATGCCCAAACCGTTTTGGAGGGCGTCCACCTGCTTCAGGTTTTCCTGCAATCCGGCAGAAAGCCGGTCGGGGTATATATTCCCGAAGCTAAAATGCCGTCTGAAGAAGTCCGTAAATTGACAGCGGTTTTGCCGGAAGACAGGATTTTTTCCGTTTCAGACGGCATATTGAAAAAAGTCAGCAGCTTGAGTTGTGCAGACGATATACTTGCACTGATTGATATCCCATTGGGTGGAACCTTGCCGGACAAAGGCGACTGTGTGGTTTTGGACGGCGTGCAAGACCCCGGCAATGTCGGCACGGTGTTGCGGAGCGCGGCGGCGGCGGGAATCGGCACAGTCGTTTTGGGCAGGGGTTCAGCGGATGTTTGGTCGCCCAAGGTATTACGCGCAGGTATGGGCGCGCATTTCTTGTTGGACATTTATCCGCAGGCGGATTTGGAAATATGGTTGGCGCGCTATGAAGACCGTGTGTTTGCCACCGCGTTGCGTGAGGAAAAGCAGACGGTTCTGTATGGCGAAGATTTGTGCGGACCGACAGCCTGGGTGTTTGGCAACGAAGGTGCGGGTGTCGGTAAAGCAGTTTTAGACAGGGCGGACAAGTGTGTCAGGATTCCGATGCACGATGCAACCGAGTCTTTAAATGTCGCGATGGCGGCGACAGTTTGCCTGTTTGAACAGATGCGCCAACGGGCGGCGTATTGAGGAAAAGAAATGCCGTCTGAAAAAATTTATTACGGCGTATTGATTTTCTTATGTATCGCTTCTATGCTGCTATCGCCGTTTTTTTATGGCGGCGTTTTGAAGCCCAAGAAGGCGGCATTGCGGAAGGATGGGCAGTGGAAAGCCATCATATTGTCCAATGCCGTCATGGTGGCGGCTTTGTTTTGGATATGGTGGAAATGGTTTTGAAGGAGTCTTGATATGAAAACATCTAAAATTATTGCGGGGCTGATGCTGGCTGTGGCGGTTCAGACGGCATCTGCGGCAGTGTATGAATGCCGTCAAAACGGTAAGGTCAGTTACAGCCAAACTCCGAGAAAACATTGTACTAACGCGGGCTTGGGGCGTGATCAGGTATACAGTTCGGTTAGGCCGGCAGTAAAAGACAGGGCGGAAAACACAGGGGCTGATGACAATTTGGATATGAGGAAGGACGAACACATCCAAAATTCGAAAGAGAATACGCATAAGGATGCTTCGAATACCGGTGCAAAGACGCATTGATTGAAACCGAATCAACCATGACGGTGTTGAACAATAGAATTTGAACGATTAGGGAACTCTGATGAAACACATCCACATTATCGGTATCGGCGGCACGTTTATGGGCGGAGTGGCCGCCATTGCCAAAGAAGCGGGGTTTAAAGTCAGCGGTTGCGACGCGAAGATGTATCCGCCGATGAGCACCCAGCTCGAAGCCTTGGGTATAGGCGTACACGAAGGTTTCGACGCCGCGCAGTTGGACGAATTTAAAGCCGATATCTACGTTATCGGCAATGTCGCTAGGCGCGGGATGGATGTGGTTGAAGCGATTTTGAACCGCGGCCTGCCTTATATTTCTGGTCCGCAATGGCTGTCGGAAAACGTGTTGCATCATCATTGGGTACTCGGCGTGGCGGGGACGCACGGCAAAACGACCACCGCTTCCATGCTTGCATGGGTCTTGGAATATGCCGGACTCGCGCCGGGCTTCCTCATTGGCGGCGTACCCGAAAACTTCAGCGTTTCCGCCCGACTGCCGCAAACGCCGCGTCAAGACCCGAACAGCAAATCGCCGTTTTTCGTCATCGAAGCCGACGAATACGACACCGCCTTTTTCGACAAACGCTCCAAATTCGTGCATTACCGCCCGCGTACCGCCGTGTTGAACAATCTGGAATTCGACCACGCCGACATCTTTGCCGATTTGGGCGCGATACAGACCCAGTTCCACCACCTTGTGCGCACCGTGCCGTCTGAAGGCCTAATCGTCTGCAACGGACAGCAGCAAAGCTTGCAGGATACTTTGGATAAAGGCTGCTGGACGCCGGTGGAAAAATTCGGTACCGAACACGGCTGGCAGGTCGGCGAAGTCAATACCGACGGCTCGTTCGACGTATTGCTTGACGGCAAAAAAGCCGGACACGTCGCATGGGATTTGATGGGCGGACACAACCGCATGAACGCGCTCGCCGTCATCGCCGCCGCACGTCATGCCGGAGTCGATATTCAGACGGCTTGCGAAGCCTTGAGCGCGTTTAAAAACGTCAAACGCCGCATGGAAATCAAAGGCACGGTAAACGGCATCACCGTTTACGACGACTTCGCCCACCATCCGACCGCCATCGAAACCACCATCGAAGGCCTGCGTCAGCGCGTCGGAAACGCCCGCATCCTTGCCGTCCTCGAGCCGCGTTCCAACACCATGAAACTCGGCACCATGAAAGCCGCCTTGCCCGAAAGCCTCAGAGATGCCGACCAAGTGTTCTGCTACGCCGGCGGCGTGAACTGGGACGTTGCCGAAACCCTCGCGCCGTTGGGCGGCAAGCTGCACGTCGGTAAAGATTTCGATGCCTTCGTTGCCGAAATCGTGAAACATACCGAAGCAGGCGACCATATTTTGGTGATGAGCAATGGCGGTTTCGGCGGAATACACGGGAAGCTGCTGGAAGCTTTAAGATAGTCAGAAAGCAAAAATGCCGTCTGAAACCGTTCAGACGGCATTTTTACGTATGCAAGGCAGGGATAAAAACCGTTTGCCCCGTATTTTTAAACGCGCTACACTTGCAGGTACTAATAGTATGACGAACCCGCAGCCGTCGTCATTACGCCGACGGTAAAGCCGGCAGTGCCATTGCGACACTGTCAAACATGAGAGAACACACCATGACTGTTTCACCGGTTGCTTTACGCCGCCAAACTGAGCGCAAGCCGCATCCTACTGCTCGTTATTGGAAAAAATGTGATATAGAGGCACTTTTTGAACTTCCTTTTCTGGATTTGGTCTATCGCGCGGCAGAGGTTCACAGAACGAATTTCAATCCGCGAGAAATCCAGCTTTCCACTTTGTTGTCGATCAAAACCGGCGGCTGTCCCGAAGATTGCGCCTACTGTCCGCAATCGGCGCACCACAATACCAATCTGGGCAAAGAGCAGATGATGGATGTGGATGAAATCGTCGAAAAAGCCAAAATCGCCAAATCGCGCGGTGCCAGCCGTTTCTGCATGGGTGCGGCATGGCGCGGCCCCAAACCTAAAGACGTGGAAACGGTTTCCGCAATCATCAAAGCCGTCAAGGGATTGGGCATGGAAACCTGCGGTACCTTCGGTATGCTCGAAGACGGCATGGCGGAAGACTTTAAAGAGGCAGGCTTGGATTATTACAACCACAACCTTGATACCGATCCGGAACGCTACAACGACATCATCCATACCCGTAAACACGAAGACCGCATGGATACCTTGGGCAAAGTCCGCAACGCCGGTTTGAAAATCTGCTGCGGCGGCATCGTCGGCATGAACGAAACTCGTGCCGAGCGTGCAGGACTGATTGCCAGTCTAGCCAACCTTGACCCGCAGCCCGAAAGCGTACCGATTAACCAGCTGGTCAAAGTGGAAGGCACGCCGCTGGCTGATGCGGAAGATTTGGATTGGACTGAATTTGTCCGCACGATTGCCGTAGCGCGGATTACCATGCCGCAAAGTTATGTCCGCCTCTCGGCAGGGCGCAGCAATATGCCTGAAGCAATGCAGGCAATGTGCTTCATGGCGGGCGCAAACTCGATTTTTTACGGCGACAAGCTGTTGACCACAGGCAATCCTGATGAGGACGGCGATAGAATCCTGATGGAAAAGCTTAACCTGTATCCCTTGCAGTTTGAGCTGGAAGACGAGGTCGCCGAAGTGGAAAAAGCCTCTGGGATTAAAGTGGATTATTGACGATTGAAAAATGCCGTCTGAAACTTGAATGCCGTCTGGAACCCGAAAAAAGGCTTTCAGACGGCATTTGTTCACGGTATTTCCAAAGAATCCTGACGAGCTTCAGACGGCATTTGGAAAAGCCCGACCTGTATCCCTTGCAGTTCGAGCCGGAAGATCGAAAAATGGATTGAAACGATAGTAAAAGACAGGCACTATCGTGTTTGTATCGCTGCCGCCGCATTGGATTGGCGGTCGGCTTTGGAAATGGAGCTTATGGGAATTTGACAGGTTATGCCGGAAAAAATTATCGACTTTCTGATGTTTCTTGACGAACGCCTCCCCTTTGTCAAAAACCGATGGGGGACTTTATTGATGTCGTTGCCGTTTACGCTCCTGCTGCTGATTACCGACGGTAAAACTATCCATATGCTGCTGTCGGAAACATCTTGGGGCGTATGGGCTGTATGCTTCGTATTGGCATTTATATGGTTTTTCTGTCGAACAGACCGTTGGTTGAGGTTTTTACCGTATATCTGTATTGCTAAAATTGCTGTTTCATTCTTGTAGCGGCACGGGCGGAGCGGAAAAAGCCTCGGGGATTAAAGTGGATTATTGACGATTGAAAAATGCCGTCTGAAACTTGAATGCCGTCTGAAACCCGAAAAAAGGCTTTCAGACGGCATTTGTTCGGACGGCATTTCCAATATCTCTTTACCGGCGCGTGATGCTGCCGTCGGGCGAGACATCCAGTCCGTTCCCGTTGGGGAAATCGCTGTGGTTCAGATAAATAATCCGCTCAATAACGGTTTTTTCAGGGTCGATTTTGGGAATTTTGTCGCCAGCTTGAGTGATGGGGATAATGTTGCCGGAAACGAACCGCCCCTGTTTGTCGGTGATGATTTTGAAAATGGGGGCGATGCCGCTGATGCCGGAGGTGTTGATTGCGCCGTAGGTGGCAAAGTTGCCGCTGCTGTAAGAGATGAAGCGGTCGCGGTAAAGTTCGATGGCACGTGTAACGTGCGGACCCTGCCCAAATACGACATCCGCACCGGAATCAACGGCCAGCCTTGCAAACTCAACGACGTTGCCCCTGTTTTCTCCATAGAATATTTCGGTATCGAACGGCAAATGTTCCGCCTGTTTCCCTTCAGCACCGCCGTGGAACATCACAATGACGATGTCGGCTTTCTGTTTGGTTTTCCGAATCAGTTTTCTAACTTTGGCGTAATCGTTCAGTTTGACGGCGGCAAGGTTGGGGGCGAAGGAGACGAAGCCGTATCTCACGCCGTTTTTCTTCAGGATGGCGGTTTCAAACCTGTTTTCGATGCCCGAATATTTGATGTTCAATTCGTCAAGGTTGCCTGCCGTTGCCGTGATGCCTTGTGCACCAAAGTCGTTGCTATGGTTGTTGGCGAGGCTGAGGTAGTCGAATCCCGCGTCGGCAAGGTATTGCCCGTATGCGGAGGGCGTTCGGAATGCATAGCATATTTTGGGATTTGCACATTTTTTCGGCGTACCGCCTTCGTCAAACAGCGTGCCTTCAAGGTTGCCGACGGTAATGTCCGCGTCTTGCAAGACGGATTCGACGTGTTTCAGGATATTGGTATCGGGCAGGTAATCGACCGGATAATTGCTGCCGAGCATAATGTCGCCGACCCCGATGATGGAAACGGTATCGGCTGCGTTTCTGTCAGGCGCGTCCTGTCCATCCGCATTGCCGGTGTTTGAAACGGGCGCGGAGTTTGAACCGTCAATCGGCAGTACGGGGGATTCCGTTCCGGCAGGATGCGCCGAGGGCTTGACCCCGGCGGTTTGCGGTGCGGAAGCAGCATAAGAGGCGACCGGTGGCGGCTCTTTCACATACTCGAGCGCGGTAAAGCCGCTGCCGATAACGAGGGCCAAAATTGCGGAAAATACCGCCATTGCCCAGATAAATTTGTCCATAATCAGACCTTTGCTGTTCAGACGGCATTTGCCGCGCGTTTTGGGGCTTATCTTTCGATTTGCGATACGTCGCGCACCGCGCCTTTGTCGGCGGAAGTCGCCATCGCGCCGTAAGCCCTTAATGCGGCGGAGACGTAGCGGTCGCGGTTTTCCGGTTTCCACGCTTTGCTGCCGCGTGCTTCCATTTCGGCACGGCGTGCGGCAAGCTCTTCATCGGAAATGACAAGGCGGATGCTGCGGTTGGGAATGTCGATTTCGATGGTGTCGCCTTCGTGCACCAAACCGATTGCGCCGCCTTCTGCCGCTTCAGGCGAGGCGTGGCCGATGGAGAGGCCTGATGTGCCGCCGGAGAAGCGTCCGTCCGTCAAGAGGGCGCAGGCTTTGCCCAAGCCTTTGGATTTCAGGTAAGAAGTCGGGTACAGCATTTCTTGCATGCCCGGGCCGCCTTTCGGGCCTTCGTAGCGGATGATGACGATATCGCCAGCTACGATTTGGTTGCCCAAAATGCCTTCTACTGCGTCTTCTTGGCTTTCAAACACGCGGGCGCGGCCGGTAAATTTGAGGATGCTCTCGTCCACGCCTGCTGTTTTCACGACACAACCGCGCTCTGCGATATTGCCGAACAAGACCGCCAAACCGCCGTCTTGCGAGTAGGCATGTTCGACATCGCGGATACAGCCTTTTTCGCGATCGAGGTCGAGGGTTTTCCACATGCGGTTTTGCGAGAACGCTTGGGTAGTGCGTACGCCGCCGGGCGCGGCTTTGAAACGTTCGATGGCGCGGGTGTTTTCAGGGTTGGTTACGTCCCATTGTTCAATCGCGTCTTTCAGCGTCGGCGCGTGGATGGTGTACACGTCGGTGTGCAGTTTGCCCGCTTTGTCCAATTCTTTCAGGATGGCGAAGATGCCACCCGCGCGGTGTACGTCTTCCATGTAGTAGTCGTGGTTGTTGGGCGCGGTTTTGCAGATGCAGGGCACGACGCGGCTTAAGCGGTCGATGTCTGCCATTTTGAAATCCACGCCCGCTTCGTTGGCGACGGCGAGTAAATGCAAAATGGTATTGGTACTGCCGCCCATCGCAATGTCCATGGTCATGGCGTTTTCAAACGCTTTTTTGGTGGCAATGCTGCGCGGCAGCACGGTTTCGTCGTTTTGTTCGTAATAGCGTTTGGTGATTTCGACAATCATACGTCCTGCTTCGAGGAACAATTCTTTACGGCCTGCGTGGGTAGCCAGATAAGAACCGTTGCCCGGCAGGGAAAGGCCGAGTGCTTCGGTCAGGCAGTTCATCGAGTTTGCCGTAAACATACCGGAGCAGGAGCCGCAGGTCGGGCAGGCGTTTTGCTCGACTTCTTCGACTTGCTGGTTGCTGACATTGTCGTCCGCCGATTCAATCATGGCATCAATCAAGTCCAAGCGGCGTTCGGGCTGGATGTTGGCCACGCCGATAACTTTACCTGCTTCCATCGGGCCGCCGGAAACGAAGATGGTCGGGATGTTCAGGCGCATGGCGGCAATCAGCATTCCGGGGGTGATTTTGTCGCAGTTGGAAATGCACACCAGCGCGTCGGCGCAGTGGGCATTGACCATGTATTCGATGGAGTCGGCAATCAAATCGCGGCTGGGCAGGGAGTAGAGCATACCACTGTGTCCCATGGCGATGCCGTCGTCGATGGCGATGGTGTTGAATTCTTTGGCGATTGCGCCTGCTTTTTCGATTTCGCGGGCAACCAGTTGGCCCATGTTGTGCAGGTGGACATGGCCGGGCACGAATTGGGTGAAGGAGTTGGCAACGGCGATGATCGGTTTGCCGAAGTCGGTTTCCATTACGCCGGTCGCACGCCACAATGCGCGTGCGCCTGCCATATTGCGGCCGTGGGTGGAGGTTTTGGAGCGGTATTCTGGCATAGTGTGTTTCCTTGTTTTCATGCCGTCTGAAAAGCGAAGGGTTTCAGACGGCATTTTGTACTGTGTTAGAGAGCTGGAAAAAAGAAAGTATTTTATACCAAGTATCGGTATTGTGTGGAAGTTGCGGAATGGTGGGATATTCTGTGCAACGGTATTTTTGAAGCGGCAATGTTCGGAATGCCGTCTGAAAGGCAGAAAAGGGCTTCAGACGGCATTGATGTCGGGTTCAGGACAGGAGCAGGATGGCGGCTGCGGCAAGCGCGGCAACCGATAATGCGGCGGCAAGCGCGGCTTTGCCTGCAAAGCGGATTGAGGTTTTGCCTTCGATGTATTTGAAGCCGGTTATCATCGGGAGAACGAGGTTTTTCTTTTTGAATACGCGGTATGCGGCGACGGCGGCGATATGAATGGCGGAAAAAACGGCGAGCAGCTTGAAAAAGTTGAGGTGGATTTTCCGCATAAGGCTGCCCGTATGTTCGGAAACCAAATGGTTGAGGTAGCCGTTGGTGCTGAAGGTGTTTTCATCGGCGGCAAAAAGCCCGGTGCCGACTTGGAAGGACACGGCGGCCAAAAGCGCAACGACCATCAGTGCGCCCAAGGGGTTGTGTCCGGGCTGGATATTTTCGGGAATGCCGTTTTTCAGATAGCCGCGTATGCCTGCCCAGCCTTGGACGAAATGGGAAAAACGGGCGGTATCGCTGCCCCAAATGCCCCAGCAGATGCGGAATACGAGCAGGAAAAGGACGAGCAGCCCGACGCGCGTGTGCCATTGCAGCATATCGCCGCCGGCTTTCGCGCTATACCACATAAAGGGCAGGGACGCGGCAAGCAGCCAGTGGAAAAGACGGGTGGGGAAGTCCCAGACTTTGGTTTTGTTTTTCATAATCGGTTTCCGGCGGTAAAATCAGTTTCTTCAAGCCTTATTTTAACCGATTGGAGGGATAATGTTTCCCGTTTTCCGCATTTCAGGCGAAAGCCGCCGCCGTATGCTTCAGACGGCATTGCGTTTTCCCCATGTTTTCAAAGCCCGTGCGGAAGATTCGCACAAAGGGACTTTCGGCACGCTCGCCGTAGTCGGCGGATCGGCAGGGATGAGCGGCGCGCCCGTATTGGCGGCATCGGCGGCAATGTATCTCGGCTGCGGCAAAGTGTGGGCGGGTTTCAATCAGGAAACGCTGCCTTTCGCCGTCATTGCCGGTTTTCCCGAAATTATGTTGGACACGGCAGACGGTTTGACCAAGCGTCAAGATATAAACGCCTGGGTTGTCGGTTGCGGATTGGGTACGGATAAGGCGGCGGTCGGAACGCTTGCCGGAATTTTGGCGGAACACACGGACAAGCCCGTCCTTTTGGATGCGGATGCATTGAATATATTATCAGTCAATGCTGAAATCCGAAGCATGGCGCGCGGGTGTAAAAACCTGATTTTAACGCCTCACCCTGCCGAAGCGGCTCGCCTGCTTGGAACGACGGTTGCACAGGTTCAAGAGGATCGGACGGCGGCAGTAAGGAAGATGGGGGAAATTTTCGGCGCAACCGTGGTTTTAAAGGGACACAAAACATTGGTTGCCTCACCCGATACGGAAATCTATGTCAACGAAAGCGGCAACGCGGGATTGGCAACGGCGGGCAGTGGCGACGTATTGGGCGGCATCATCGGCAGTCTGCTCGCACAGGGCGTGCCGGTTTTTGAAGCCGCCTGCGCGGGCGTGTGGCTGCACGGCGCGGCGGCGGATGTCATAAAAGAATCGGCAGGCATTGCGGCAGGACTGTTGGCGGGCGAAATCGCCCCTGTGGCAAGGTGGTTGCGCAACTGGATAACTGAACTGGATAACTGAAAGTATAGTGGATTAACAAAAATCAGGACAAGGCGACGAAGCCGCAGACAGTACAAGTAGTACGGAACCGATTCACTTGGTGCTTGAGCACCTTAGAGAATCGTTCTCTTTGAGCTAAGGCGAGGCAACGCCGTACTGGTTTTTGTTAATCCACTATATGTAAGAAGATGCCGTCTGAAAGGCAAGGGCTTCAGACGGCATCTTCATTTCCCAAATACTGTCCGGTAAAGCGTGGTATAATGCGCAGTTATCTCTTACAGTTTTTGAAAAACATTAATTATGAAACAAATCCGCAACATCGCCATTATCGCCCACGTCGACCACGGCAAAACCACATTAGTTGACCAACTGCTGCGCCAATCCGGCACATTCCGCGCCAACCAGCAGGTTGACGAGCGCGTGATGGACAGCAACGACCTTGAAAAAGAACGCGGCATCACCATCCTCGCCAAAAACACCGCCATCGATTACGCGGGCTACCACATCAATATCGTCGACACGCCGGGACACGCCGACTTCGGCGGCGAAGTGGAGCGCGTTTTGGGGATGGTGGACTGCGTCGTCTTGTTGGTGGACGCACAGGAAGGCCCGATGCCGCAAACCCGTTTCGTGACCAAAAAAGCCTTGGCCTTGGGGCTGAAACCGATTGTCGTCATCAATAAAATCGACAAGCCGTCCGCCCGCCCGAGCTGGGTTATCGACCAAACTTTCGAGTTGTTCGACAACTTGGGTGCGACCGACGAGCAGTTGGACTTCCCGATTGTTTACGCTTCAGGGTTGAGCGGCTTTGCCAAGCTGGAAGAAACCGACGAGAGCAGCGATATGCGCCCGCTGTTCGACACCATCCTAAAATACACGCCTGCACCGAGCGGCAGCGCGGACGAGCCGCTGCAACTGCAAATTTCCCAACTCGACTACGACAACTACACCGGCCGCCTCGGCATCGGCCGCATCCTGAACGGACGCATCAAACCCGGCCAAACCGTTGCCGTCATGAACCACGAGCAGCAAATCGCCCAAGGCCGCATCAACCAGCTTTTAGGTTTCAAAGGCTTGGAACGCGTACCGCTTGAAGAAGCCGAAGCCGGCGACATCGTGATTATTTCCGGTATCGAAGACATCGGTATCGGCGTAACCATTACCGACAAAGACAACCCCAAAGGCCTGCCGATGTTGAGCGTGGACGAACCGACGCTGACGATGGACTTTATGGTCAACACCAGCCCGCTGGCGGGTACCGAAGGCAAATTCGTAACCAGCCGCCAAATCCGCGACCGCCTGCAAAAAGAACTGCTGACCAATGTCGCCCTGCGCGTGGAAGATACCGCCGATGCCGACGTGTTCCGCGTATCCGGACGCGGCGAGCTGCACCTGACTATTTTGCTGGAAAATATGCGCCGCGAAGGCTACGAACTCGCCGTCGGCAAACCGCGCGTCGTGTACCGCGACATCGACGGTCAAAAATGCGAACCTTATGAAAACCTGACCGTGGACGTACCCGACGACAACCAAGGCGCGGTAATGGAAGAACTCGGCCGCCGCCGTGGCGAATTGACCAATATGGAAAGTGACGGCAACGGCCGCACCCGCCTCGAATACCATATTCCAGCGCGCGGCTTAATCGGTTTCCAAGGCGAATTTATGACCCTGACGCGCGGTGTCGGGCTGATGAGCCACGTGTTCGACGATTACGCGCCCGTCAAACCCGATATGCCCGGCCGCCACAACGGCGTGCTGGTGTCCCAAGAGCAGGGCGAGGCGGTTGCTTACGCCTTGTGGAATCTGGAAGACCGCGGCCGTATGTTTGTATCGCCCAACGACAAAATCTACGAAGGTATGATTATCGGCATCCACAGTCGCGACAACGATTTGGTGGTCAATCCGCTAAAAGGTAAAAAACTCACCAATATCCGCGCCAGCGGCACCGATGAAGCGGTGCGCCTGACCACGCCGATCAAGCTGACGCTGGAAGGTGCGGTTGAGTTTATCGACGATGATGAGCTGGTAGAAATTACGCCGCAATCCATCCGTCTGCGTAAGCGTTACTTGAGCGAATTGGAACGCCGCCGTCATTTTAAAAAGCTGGATTGATGTTTAAATGATGAGTTAATGCCGTCTGAAAGTGTTTCAGACGGCATTTGTTTTTAGAACATCTATACTGGATTATGAAAAAAGAAGTGATATGTTTGTGCTGAAATTGTATGTGTTACATGGTATTTACGTACAGAGAAACAGTTTGGCTATATGGCAGAGGCAGGCGAAAACAGGAGGTGTTTAGTTCGAATGCAGCAGCCTTGACGGTAAAATCCTGACTTATGATAGCCGACATTTCATACGCTAGTTGTCTGATATCAAATAAAATACCAAAAAACAAAAAAGATTTAAATCCGTTGAAAAGTGTTTTTAAGGCTGGATAGAAAAAAGCCCCATAAATATTTATGGAGCTTTTTTCTTATTTAAAGAGTTTATAAAACTTTTTAAAGTATAACTGGCAGAGAGGAAGGGATTCGAACCCTCGATACGCTATTCACGTATACACGCTTTCCAGGCGTGCGACTTAAACCACTCATCCACCTCTCTAATGGCGGAATTTACCCTTAACAGGATAAATTATTATTGGTGCCCAGGAGAAGACTCGAACTTCCACACCCGTGAGGATACTAGCACCTGAAGCTAGCGCGTCTACCAATTCCGCCACCTGGGCAATATAAATATCTAAATAAAGCAAAGCATGATTGGTGCCCAGGAGAAGACTCGAACTTCCACACCCGTGAGGATACTAGCACCTGAAGCTAGCGCGTCTACCAATTCCGCCACCTGGGCTTTGCTTTATTTACTGTTTTGCGGTACAGTGTCCTGCCGAAAAGAAGTCGCTATTATATAGGTCATAAAAAGAATGTCAACGGTCAAAATGAACAAAAATATTAACTATTTAAATTTACGGGAAAAAGACCCGTTTTTGAGTCGGGAGAAACAGCGTTATGAACATCCCTTGCCAAGTAGGGAATGGATTGTCGAGCTGCTTGAACGTAAAGGCGTACCGTCCAAGATTGAAGCTTTAGCACGCGAATTGTCGATTAAGGAAGAAGAGTACGAATTTTTCGAACGCCGTCTGAAAGCGATGGCGCGGGATGGTCAGGTTTTAATCAACCGTCGCGGTGCGGTCTGTGCGGCGGACAAATTAGATTTGGTCAAATGCCGTGTCGAGGCGCACAAAGACGGTTTCGGCTTCGCCGTACCGCTTACGCCCACCAAAGACGGCGATTTCGTTTTATACGAACGCCAAATGCGCGGCATCATGCACGGCGACATTGTTACCGTCCGCCCTGCCGGTGTTGACCGCAGAGGCCGCCGCGCAGGTACGGTTTTGGATATTGTAGAACGCGCGCAAAGCAAAGTGGTCGGCCGTTTCTATATGGATCGCGGCGTGGCGATTTTGGAAGCGGAAGACAAACGCCTGAACCAAAGCATTGTCTTGGAACCTGACAGTGTCGCGCATTTCAAACCCGAATCCGGTCAGGTCATCGTCGGCGAAATCGAGACTTATCCCGAGCAAAACCGCCCAGCCGTGGCGAAAATCATTGAAGTATTGGGCGATTATGCCGACAGCGGCATGGAAATCGAAATCGCCGTGCGCAAACACCATTTACCGCACCAATTCAGCGAAGCGTGTGCCAAAGCTGCGAGAAAAATCCCCGACCATGTTCGTAAAAGTGATTTGAAAGGCCGCGTCGATTTGCGCGATTTGCCTTTGGTAACGATAGACGGCGAAACGGCGCGCGATTTTGACGATGCCGTGTTTGCCGAGAAAATCGGACGCAATTACCGTTTGGTCGTGGCGATTGCCGATGTCAGCCATTATGTCCGCCCCGATGACGCTATCGATACGGATGCGCAGGAACGCAGCACCAGTGTTTACTTCCCGCGCCGCGTGATTCCCATGTTGCCGGAAAACCTGTCCAACGGCATCTGCTCGCTCAATCCCGATGTCGAGCGTTTGTGCATGGTGTGCGATATGGTCATCACTTACGCGGGCAATATTAAAGAATACCGCTTCTACCCCGCCGTGATGCGCTCTCATGCCCGTCTGACTTACAATCAAGTCTGGGATTGGATTTCAGACAGCCTCGACCATCCGCACAAAGCCCAAATTGACACCCTCTACAAACTCTTCAAAATCCTTCAGAAAAAACGCTTCGAACGCGGCGCGGTGGAGTTTGATAGCATCGAAACCCAAATGCTTTTCGACGACAACGGTAAAATTGAAAAAATCGTCCCCGTTGTCCGTAATGAAGCCCACAAGCTGATTGAAGAATGTATGTTGGCGGCGAATGTTTGCGCGGCGGATTTCCTGTTGAAAAACAAGCATACGGCTTTGTTCCGCAACCATTTGGGCCCCACGCCCGAAAAACTCGCCACCCTGCGCGAGCAGCTCGGTCTGTTGGGGCTTCAACTTGGCGGTGGCGACAACCCGTCGCCGAAAGACTATGCCGCACTTGCCGAACAGTTCAAAGGCAGGCCCGATGCCGAATTGCTGCAAGTCATGATGTTGCGCTCCATGCAGCAGGCGGTGTACGAACCGCATTGCGAAGGGCATTTCGGCCTTGCCTACGAAGCATACGCCCACTTCACCTCGCCCATCCGCCGCTATCCCGACCTGACCGTACACCGCGCCATTAAAGCCGTGTTGAACCAGCAAACCTACACGCCAAACAAAAGCTGGCAGGCTTTGGGCGTGCATACCTCGTTCTGTGAGCGCCGTGCCGACGACGCCAGCCGCGACGTGGAAAACTGGCTGAAAACCTATTATATGCGCGATAAAGTCGGCGAAATATTCGAAGGCAAAATCTCCGGCATGACCAACTTCGGCCTCTTCGTTACCTTGGACGGCATCCACATTGACGGCTTGGTACACATCAGCGATTTGGGCGAAGACTATTTCAACTTCCGACCTGAAATCATGGCGATAGAAGGCGAACGCAGCGGAATCCGTTTCAACATGGGGGATAGGGTTACCGTTAAAGTTGCCCGTGCTGATTTGAATACCAGTAAAATTGATTTTATTTTGATTGCAGGAGGAGTTGCGGGCAGGCGGAGGAAGATTAAATCATCCCAATATACCAAGCCGGCAAAGGCGGTTGTGCAAAGCAAACCGAAAACTGTTGCAAAGAAAAAAGCAGCCCGAGACTGCAAGGCAAAGGAAAGAGGTAAGTCTGTTGCCGCGCTGCCGAAGAAAAGGGCAAAAAAATCGGTTTCAATTAAAATAAAAAAACGAAAGGTAAATAATACGGGTCGGAGCGGGCAGTAGAAGCGTTTAAGAAAAATCCCAAGCCATGCCTGGCATAACACAGTTGCCTATCTTTCTATGGCCTATCCGTTTTATCGGATAGGCTATTTTCTCGGTAAATTTAAAAATGCCGTCTGAAACCTTAAAATCGGGTTTCAGACGGCATTTTAATAAAGACTGCTTGAATCAGCGATGGTAATTCGGCGCTTCTTTGGTGATTTGCACGTCGTGAACGTGGGATTCGCTCATACCGGCAGAAGTGATTTCCACAAATTCTGCTTTCTCGTGCATTTCAGCAATATTGGCGCAACCCAAGTAACCCATGCTAGAGCGCAGACCGCCGGTCAGCTGGTGGATGATGTTCACAATCGGGCCTTTGTAAGGTACGCGGCCTTCGATGCCTTCAGGGACATATTTGTCGGTGCTGTCGGTTTTGTCTTGGAAGTAGCGGTCGGCAGAACCTTGGCTCATCGCGCCTAACGAACCCATGCCGCGGTAAGACTTGTAAGAGCGGCCTTGGTAAAGTTCGATTTCGCCCGGTGCTTCTTCCGTACCGGCAAACATACCGCCGAGCATGACGCTGTATGCGCCGGCAGCGAGTGCTTTGGCGATGTCGCCGGAGAAGCGGATGCCGCCGTCGGCAATCAGCGGAACGCCCGTGCCTTTCAGGGCTTCGGCAACATTGTGAATCGCAGTCAGCTGAGGCACGCCCACGCCTGCCACGATACGGGTGGTACAAATCGAACCCGGACCGATACCGACTTTAACGGCATCCGCACCTGCGGCGACCAAATCCAAAGCGGCTTGAGCAGTCGCGATGTTGCCGCCAATGACTTGGATGTGCGGATAGGTTTCTTTGACCCAACGCACGCGATCGATAACGCCTTGGCTATGACCGTGGGCTGTATCGACCACAATCACGTCTACGCCTGCTTCTACCAATGCTTTGACACGCTCTTCGGTATCGCCGCCGGTACCCACCGCGGCACCGACGCGCAGACGGCCTTCGGAGTCTTTGTTGGCGTTGGGAAATTCGGTAGTTTTTAAAATATCTTTAACGGTAATCAAGCCTTTAAGCTCGTCTTTTTCGTTCAGAACCAAAACGCGTTCGACTTTGTGCGCATGCATGACTTCTCGGGCTTCGTCGATACAGGTACCTTCGGGAACGGTAACCAAACGCTCGCGCGGTGTCATGATGGCAGAAACAGGCAGATCGAGACGGTTTTCAAAACGCAGGTCACGGTTGGTTACGATACCAACCACTTTGCCGTTTTCAACGACAGGCAGGCCGGACATTTTGCGTTTGCGCTGCGCGCGCATTTCCAAGACTTCGCGGATCAATGCGGTCGGCGCAACGGTAACGGGATCTTTCACCACGCCGCTCTCATGGCGCTTCACTTTGGAAACCGCACGCGCCTGCAACTCCGGCGTCATGTTCTTATGGATAATGCCGATGCCGCCTTCTTGAGCCATAGAGATGGCCAGACGCGCTTCGGTAACGGTATCCATTGCCGCAGAAAGCAGGGGGAGGTTGAGCGTGATGTCGCGGGTGAGTTTGGTTTGAAGCTTGACATCTCGGGGTAGCACGGTTGAATGTGCAGGAACCAACAGGACGTCGTCGAAAGTATAGGCTTTTTCTACGATACGCATGATGCTCGGTCTTTCAGTTTGTGCAAGATGCACGGCATTATAACATGGTACTTGCGTCTTGGCAGCCGATATTGTTTACAATATTTATCCGTTACGGGATAGTTGGAAAACAGAAGGGCTAATGCCGTCTGAAAAGGGAAGAGGAATCATGTTAATTGTTCCAACAAAGCCTGTTTCAACGCAGATTGGATTTTCGGATTTTTCAAGTCGGGGCTGAAAACGGTAAAACTGTCTTCGACGCGTTCATCCAGCGTGGAAATTTTGGCGTAGCGCAGGCTGACATTGTGGGCGAAAAAGACTTCCGCCATATCGGCGAGCAGGAAAGGGCGGTTGACGGCGGTGATTTCGACGGAGTACCAGTTGGGGTAGTCTTCTTCGGGGGTAATGGTGATGCTTGGCGCGATCGGCATATAGCGGCTGCGGCGGCTGATGCGGCGGCTGTGGCTTTGGGTTTCGGCAACGGTATGTCCGTGGATAAAGCTGTTGAGTTCGGCTTCGAGCGCGCTTTGGATGTCGGGGTAGTCTTCGGGGGCGTGCTGCGAGGGAATTTGCACGATGAAGGTATCGAGGATGTAGTCGTGTTCGGTGATGAAGGCGCGGGCGGCGAGAATGTCGAAACCGTGGCGACTGAAGATACGGCAGAGGCGGGCGAACAAGCGCGGCCCGTTGGGCATGAAAACCATGACTTGAAAGCTGTCGCTTTTGGGCAGGATGCGACTGCGGACGATGGGGGTTTCAAAGTCGTGTACGAGGTTGGCGGCATGCCACAGGATTTCGCGGGATTGATGGCGGGCGAAGTAGGCGGAACCGAGCGAGTTCCAAAGCTTTTTCTGCTGTTTTTCGGGAACAGCGGTACGGGTAAGCAATTCGGCGGCTTCTTGTTGGCGGCGGCCGAAGAGGGCGTGCGGGTTGCCACCGTTGCCTGCGAGGTAGCGTCCGGCGGCGTGGAACAGGCTTTCCAACAGGCTGGCGCGCCATGCGTTCCACAGTTTGGGATTGGTGCCGCGTATGTCGGAAATGGTCAAGAGGTAGAGTGCGCTGAGACGTTCGTGAGTTTGCACGCGTTTGCAGAATGCATCGAGTACATCGGGGTCTTGGATGTCTTCTTTTTGGGCGACGGTGGACATAAGAAGATGGTTTTCGACCAACCAGGCAAGCAGGTCGCTTTCTTCTTCGGTCAGGAAGTGGTCGGCGGCAAATTGGCGCGCGTCTGCGATGCCTTGTATGGCATGGTCGCCGCCGCGTCCTTTGGCGATGTCGTGGAAGAAAGCAGCAAGGTAGAGGATGTCTTGTTTTTCAAAGGACTGCATCAGCGCGGAGGCGTAAGGCAGCTCGTGGCTGTGCATATCCAAGGCAAGGCGGCGGACGTTGCGGACGACGGCGAGGATGTGGTCGTCCACAGGATAGATATGGAACAAGTCGTGTTGAAGCAGACCGACGATTTTTTCCCACGCGGGCAGGTAGCGTCCCAATACGCCGTAGAGGTTGAGGAAGCGCAGGGTTTGGGTCAGTCCGTTGCCGCTGCGGAAAAAGCCGGCGAAACGGCGGCGGTTTTCGGGGTTTTGGTAGAAGCTGCGGTTGATTTTACGCGTCGCGCCCCACCAGGCGCGCAGGGTTTGCGGTTCGAGCGCGGTAATGTCGTTGCGCTGCTGCATGATTTCGACGATTTTGAAAATGTGTTCGGGCCGTCTGAAAAAAATATCGGTGTGCCGCGCGGCGATTTGGTTGTTGACTTGGATGTAGTCGTCGTCAATCCGCAGGGTAACGCGCATCGGCGCGGAGGAAACGCGGCTTTGCAGCATGGGTGTGAGGATGCCGCTCAGTTGTTTAACGGTTTTAATCGCGCGGTAAAACACGCGCATCAGTTCTTCGCTTTGACGGCGGAGGTTCAAGCCTTGATAACCCATACTTTCGGCGACTTGCGGCTGCAAATCGAACAGCAGGCGGTCTTCGGCGCGCTTGGCGTTTAAATGCAGATGGATGCGGATGTGGGCGAGGCGGCGGTAGCCGTGTGAAAGCATACCGGCTTCAGTGCGCGTCAGAATGCCTTGTTTGACCAGCGCAGGCAGGTTGGCCGCCAAGCCTTGTGCTTTCGCTATCCAAAGCAGGGTGTGGATGTCGCGCAGACCGCCGGGACAGCTTTTGATGTTTGGTTCCAATACCGCCCCTGAGCCTTGTGATTTGGCATGGCGGTGTTCCATCTCCACCAGTTTTGCCTCGACAAACGCCGCTACATTGCGTTGCGCGTTCATTTTTTCGACCAATTCGTCTGCTGTTTGGCGGTTGCCAAACAAAAACCTAGCCTCTAAAAACGCCGTGTCCCCCGTAATATCATTGCGCACGCTTTCACATAGTTCGTCAATGCCGCCGCTTTTTACAGACGGCATCAGTTTGCAGTCCCACAGGGTTTGGACAAACCGGGCAATCTGTTCCTGAATGCCGTCTGAAAGTGGGGCAGGGGAGACAACCGCCAAATCCACATCCGAACAGGGATACAGTTCGCCGCGCCCGAAGCCGCCCACCGCCATCAGACATAACGCGCTGTTTTGAAAATGTTCTGCCCACAATGCCGCCAGTAAGGTTTCGACTGCCGCCGTATATTCTCTAAAAAATACCGATACGCGCTTGGCTTTCAAATAATGCGCTTCGGCAGCATCGCGCTGCTGTTTGAAGGTTTCCAGTGCTGAAGACAGGTTTGCAGGCATTTTTATTCTTTCGATTGGCGGGAAAAAGGGAGGCGGATGGTTCGGCGGTCAAATACCGCTTTCAGACGGCATTTGTCGGGTATCGGCGGAATTGGTCATCAGGTTCAACCGTTCCTGCGGCGGCAGCAGCAACTGATACGCCGCCACGCCCAAAGCCGCCGCCATTTTTTCGATATTCGACAGGGCGATGTTCCAGCGTTTGCGCTCGACTGCCGACACATAAGTCCTGTCCAAACCGCATTGCCGCGCCAATTCTTCTTGCGACCAGCCCTTGTTCACGCGGAAAAGCCGCATATTGTATGCCAATACCGCCCGCAAATCCTGTTCGTCAGGCAGTTCGGCAGGCAGAGTTAATTTGTTGCCCATCATTTGTTTCCAGATAAATGGTTAAAGTTAAGTATTTGCTGTTACGGATTTTACTTCACATAAAGACCAAAAAAAAGGGGTGGCGGCAGCCACACCCAAACACACACACATCAAGAGGAAAGAGATAAAATCAAGACGGATTGGGAAACAGCAAACAAGCAATCTAGATTTCATGTCGGTATTATCAAACAAAAACCGTTATCGAGTATTGATTCAAATCAATTTCGATTTTATTCGCAATCCGGTAAAGAAAAACGGCATATCCGTTTATATGGATATGCCGTCTGATGGTGCAGGGGACTGCTGTATTTGGCAGTGGTTTGTGTTTTAGTCCTCTTGCGCCGCTGTTTGCAGGTAGTTTGGCAAACCGATTTTGCCGATCAGTTCCTGCTGGGTTTCGAGCCAATCGATGTGTTCTTCGTTGGTGTCTTTTTGTTTTTCCAACAAATCACGGCTGACGTAATCCTGTTGCGCTTCAGCTGTGGCGATGGCGGCAAGCAGGGCTTCGTGTTTTTCCTGTTCTTTGGTCAAATCGCAGGCGATGATTTCTTCGGTGGACTCGCCAATCAGAAGCTTGCCCAGTTCTTGCAGGTTCGGCAGACCTTCGAGGAACAGAATGCGCTCGATCAAATCGTCAGCAGCTTTCATTTCAACGATGGACTGTTTGAAGAAATGTTCGCCCAGTTCTTCAAAGCCCCAGTTTTTCAAAATACGGGCGTGAAGGAAATATTGGTTGATGGTTATCAGCAGCAAGCCTAAGTTTTTGTTCAGCTCGCGGATAACCAAACGGTCGCCTTTCATACGGACTCCTTTTATTCCGAATACGGATTACAGTTGGCTTTGGTAGTAGTTGCCTTCGCCAATCAGCTCGATTAGACGCAGCTGCTGTTCCAACCAGTGTGCGTGGTCTTCTTCGGTATCTTTCAGTTGGGCAACCATCAGGTCGCGCGTAACATAGTCTTGAGCCTCTTCGCACAGTTTGATGCCTTTTTTCAACGCATCACGTACTTCATATTCGGTTTGCAGGTCGGCTTTGAGGCAGGAAACCACGTCCGTGCCGATATTCAGTTCGGCGCGCGCCATTTTCGGCGTGCCGCCCAGCATCAGGATGCGGCGGATGAAGTCTTCGGCGTGTGTGGTTTCTTCTTCCATCTCGTGATTGAGACGTTCAAAAAGTTTGGTGTAGCCCCATTCGGAGTAGAGGCGGGAGTGGATGAAGTATTGGTCGCGTGCTGCCAGCTCGCCGGACAGCAATTCGTTCATATAATCTAAAACTGCTTGATTGCCTTGCATAATATTTCTCTTTTCTTAATTTGGGTTTCGTGTGGTTAAACAGTGGATGTAGCACTGTTCGGGATGCGTGCATTGTATGCAAAAGCTGTCGGCATGACAAATTTTCTATTTAAAATACAAACAATTATCAAAAGAAATAGGGCGTATTTCCCAATGCCTTCCAAATCAGTATGCTGTTTTTTATCGGTTTTTTGTGCTGTTAAAACTAAGAATCCATATCATCCATAAAGAACATTTACACTTGTTAACCATAGCGAAAAGCAAATACGGTACGGTTTTTTATCAAAATTTATAATGAATCGTTCTCATTAACTGACAGATTCTTTTGAGATTATCGGATTTTGGGAATAAATTATGCCGTCTGAAGGGCTTTCAGACGGCATAGACAATTCAAATTGATGTTGTTTACATCAAACAACGCAGCAGACAGCAGCGTAGGAAATTATTTTTTACTTCGGAACGGTGTTCCGAGTTTAATGATGCCCGCAACCGCCGTGGCTTTCGCGTAAGGCTTCGGCAGCCTGTTCGTCGGCATGGTAACTTGAACGTACCATCGCACCGATGGCGGCATTGGTAAAGCCCAGTTCGTATGCTTCTTTTTCAAAGATTTTGAACTGCTCGGGTGTAACGTAGCGCAAGACAGGCAAGTGGCCGTCTGAAGGCTGGAGATACTGTCCGATGGTAATCATCTCGATATTGTGCGCCCGCATATCGCGCATAATTTCGCGCACGTCTTCGTCGGTTTCGCCCAAGCCGACCATAATGCCGGATTTGGTCGGGATATGCGGCATCATTTCTTTATAACGTTTTAATAAGTCTAAAGAATGTTGATAATTGGCGCCGGGACGGGCTTTTTTATACAGGCTCGGATGGGTTTCCAAGTTGTGGTTCATCACGTCGGGCGGGGTTTCGGCAAGGATTTTCAGTGCGATGTCCAAGCGGCCTCGGAAGTCGGGGACGAGGATTTCGATTTTGGTGTTCGGACTGGTCTCGCGGATGGCTTTGATGCAGTCGGCGAAGTGTTGGGCGCCGCCGTCGCGCAGGTCGTCGCGGTCGACGGAGGTGATGACGACGTAACGCAGGTTCATGGCTTTAACGGATTCTGCGAGGTTTTTCGGTTCGTCAGGGTCGAGTATATTGGGGCGGCCGTGTCCCACGTCGCAGAACGGGCAGCGGCGCGTGCAGATGTCGCCCATAATCATGAAGGTCGCCGTGCCTTTGCTGAAGCATTCGCCGATGTTGGGGCAGGAGGCTTCCTCGCAAACGGTGTGCATTTTTTGTTCGCGTAAAATGTCTTTGATTTCAAAGAATTTGCGCGATGGGAGTTTGGCGCGTATCCATTCGGGCTTTTTCAATTTCTGTTCCAATGGAACAACTTTAATCGGAATACGTGCGGTTTTGTCCGCGCCTTTGAGTTTGATGCCGCGTTTGGGGTCGTCGGTTTTGATTTCACTCATTGTTATCTGCTTTCGGTGTGAGTTGTGTTTTAAGATGTGTGGTCAGCTTGGCGGCGACTTCGTCCAGCGTGGGACAGGGGTGGACAAAATCCGCGATTTGCGTCATTTCCATACCGGCATAACCGCAGGGGTTGATATGGGTAAACGGGCTTAAATCCATATTGACGTTGAGCGCAAGGCCGTGATAGACGGAACCTCCTTTGATACGCAGCCCCAGCGAGGCGATTTTGCGTTCTCCGACATAAACGCCGGGGCGTTTCGGATCAGCCGCCGCTTCAATGCCGTATTCCGCCAATGTGGCGATGATGCTGTTTTCAAGCGCGGAAACGATGTTTCTAACACTGGTTTTGCGCCGTTTGAAATCAATCATCGTATAAACGACCAATTGCCCGGGTCCGTGATAGGTAATCTGTCCGCCCCGGTCAATCTGGATAACGGGGATGTCGTCTCGAATCAGCAGGTGCTCGGGTTTTCCCGCCAGTCCTTGCGTAAAGACGGGCGGGTGTTCGACAACCCAGAGTTCGTCTTCGGTGTCGGCATTACGTCCGGCATTAAAGGTTTTCATTGCCTCAAAAGTCGGCAGATATTCAACCAAACCTTTATGTATGATTCTCATCTCAAAGTACCACTTTGACCAGTTCGTGCGAAGTCAGCGCGCGGTAGATGTTGTCCAATTGTTCTTGGTTTTCAACCTTTACTTGTACGGTGGCACCGGTATAGTTGCCTTTGCTGCTCGGACGCGTGGTGATGTGGTGAGCCTGCGTGTCAGGGGCGTGAAGGCGGACGGTTTCTAAAACCGCTTGCTCGAACTCGGGATGAACCGCCCCCATTACTTTTAATGGGAAGGTGCAGGGAAATTCGATGAGGGATGTTTTGTTTTCTTGTTCGGTCATGATGTGCTGCCTTATCGTGTACGGTATGCCGTCTGAAAGCGGGTTTGCCTTTCAGACGGCATCAGATATACGGTATTTTAGCCCAAACCGCGATAACAGGCTATCGGAACGGCACGGGCTTTATCTGCGATATAACCCATTCTGCTATAATAATGATGAAAATGGTTTCCGGACGGGTTGTTATGTATCAGAAAAAAAAGCAGAGTATCAAACCCTGGGTTGGTGCGGGGGTGTTCCTTACGGTCTTGATATGGCTGGCTTTCGCACTTGGCGACACACTGGCTCCCTTTGCGGTTGCGGCAGTGTTGGCGTATGTGTTGGATCCTTTGGTTGAATGGTTGCAGAAAAAAGGTTTCAACCGTGCCGTTGCTTCAATGACTGTAATGGTTTTTGCCTTGCTGCTGCTTGCCGCGCTGCTTTTGATTATTGTCCCTATGCTGGTCGGACAGTTCAACAGCATGGTATCCCGTTTGCCCCAACTTGCAGGTTTTATGCAAAATACGCTGTTGCCGCTGTTGAAAGAGACTGTGGGCAATTATGTGGAAATCGATCAGGCATCCGTTATCGCATGGCTTCAGGCGCATACGGGTGAACTGAGCAACACGCTTAAGGCGTGGTTTCCCGTTTTGATGAGGCAGAGCAGCAATATCGTCAGCAGTATCGGCAATCTGCTGCTGCTGCCCTTGCTGCTTTACTATTTTCTGCTGGATTGGCAGCGGTGGTCATGCGGCATAAGTAAACTGGTTCCGAGGCGTTTTGCCGATACTTATACCCGTATTACAGGTAATTTGAACGAGGTATTGGGCGAATTCTTACGCGGTCAGCTTCTGGTGATGCTGATTATGGGCTTGGTTTACGGCTTGGGGCTGGTGCTGGTCGGGCTGGATTCAGGATTTGCCATCGGTATGCTTGCCGGTATTTTGGTATTTGTCCCTTATCTCGGTGCGTTTACGGGATTACTGCTTGCCACCGTTGCCGCCTTGCTCCAATTTGCTTCGTGGAACGGCATCTTAGCTGTCTGGGCGGTTTTTGCCGTCGGCCAGTTTCTCGAAAGTTTTTTCATTACGCCGAAAATCGTGGGAGACCGTATCGGCCTGTCGCCGTTTTGGGTTATCTTTTCCCTGATGGCATTCGGACAACTGATGGGCTTTGTCGGAATGTTGGCAGGATTACCTTTGGCTGCCGTAACATTGGTATTGCTGCGTGAGGGTGTCCAGAAATATTTTGCCAGCAATTTTTATCTGAACAGGTAAGGCATTGACGAAGTATAAAGTTTCCAAAGGGGATATTTTGTTTTATCCGAAAATGCAGTATGGATACCTGCAGTCCGCGTCCGTTATCAAATAAGGGTATGGGGATAAATATATTTTTGAGTTTGGATTTGGATAAAAATGCCGTCTGAACCTTTCCGGCAAGGTTCAGACGGCATTTTTTATATCTATTGATTGGGATATTTATTGGGAAGCTTTACCCTTGTCAAGGATTTTCATCCCAGCCGAAATCAGGCTACCAATGTCGGCAACATTGGCGGGCATAATCAGCGTATTGCTTTCTTTGGCAAGATTGTTGAACGCGGCGACGTATTGTTCCGCAATCTTCAGATTGACCGCATCCGCGCCGCCTTGTGTTTGAAGGGCGGCGGCTATTTGACGGATGGCTTCGGCATTGGCTTCGGCAACAAGGCGCAAGGATTCCGCTTCGCCTTTGGCGCGGTTGATGCGGGCGATTTTCTCGGCATTTGACGCATTGACCGCAGCCTGAGCCTCGCCTTCGGATTGTTGGATTTCGGCTTCGCGCTGACCACTGGCAAGGTTGATTTGTTCGATTTTACGGCCTTCGGATTCGGCGATACGGGCACGTTTTTCGCGTTCGGCGGTAATTTGCGCCTGCATCGCGCGCAAAATCTCTTGCGGCGGCACCAAGTCTTTAATCTCATAACGCAACACTTTCACGCCCCAAGCTCCGGCTGCCTCATCGAGGGCGGAAACGACGGTGCTGTTGATTTCGTCGCGTTCTTCAAACGTTTTGTCCAACTCCATACGTCCGATAACGGAACGCAGCGTCGTTTGGGCAAGCTGGGTAATCGCCATGATGTAGTTGCTCGAACCATATGAGGCGAGTTTGGGATCGGTTACTTGGAAATAGATGATACCGTCAACAGTCAGCTGCGTATTGTCGCGCGTGATGCAGACCTGGCTGGGTACGTCTAAAGGGATTTCTTTCAGTGAATGACGGTAGGCGACGCGGTCGATAAAGGGAATCAAAATATTCAAACCGGCCGTCAGGGCGCGATGGAAACGCCCGAGCCTTTCGACAACGTGGACTTCCTGCTGTGGGATGACAACAAAGGATTTGAAGCCGAAAACAACGACGGCTACCAGCAAGATAATGAAAAATTCCATAATTCCTCCGAGTGTTAAGGGTTTACGATGATAAGAAGGTTGCCTTTCTTCCCGCCAAAGCCGCGCTGATAACCAGAAGATAAACCGTTCCCGTCAATAATTCGATGATTAAGATGGCAACAGCGGCAGTCATATATTTCCCCGCAAAGGGCTTCGTTTGACAAAATACGCGATATCAGCAGTATAGCCGAATTTGAAAGGATAGGGCAGATATGGACACTTGGCACGATGCACTGGGCAACGAAAAACGGCAGCCGTATTTTCAAGAAATTTTAAATGCAGTCAGGCAGGGACGTTTGTCGGAACAGATAAGGAGGAATGGAAAGCGTTTAAAAAAAAAGCGGTGAATTTCACCGCTTAGATTACAAGATTGTGACGATTTACTCGGATTTTCAGCTCAAATGATTAAAACTCAAATTTCAAGCCCATTTGACCTTGTTTATTTTTGTCACGATGTTTGCCTGATTGCGTAGCGAATGAAGCCCAAAGTTTAACCTTATCTTCCAGTTTAACATCGGCACCCATTTCAAACTCAAACGCTTTCTTATTATTATCAATCAATCGTTTTTCGCCGTCCATTGATACGCCAAAACCTTTGTTTTGGTAGAGGCTATTTATCGCCACAAAAGGCGCAACTTCGATATGATTCATAAATTTAGCGTCTAAATACGCTTTAATTCCAGCCCGACTTTGTAAATTATCTTGTCCGAGTGGTTTTATTTGCGTACCGTTTTGCTCGACATGCTGACCTTTTACTGCCATATAGCGCGTTTGCAATTGAGGCTGAATATAAACGCGATATTGGTTACCGTTTGTCGCAGTTTTATCTAACACTAAGAAATTATAGCCTGCTTCAATAGAGGCAGTGAGGCCGCGGCTACCATATTCTTCGCGGAATTTATTGCCCGAAACACGGTTTTTAAACCAATTGTAGTTTAACCAGCTATCGACATAAGCACCCGTGTGGTCTTCGTTATTCTGATACCAAGAGCCATATACACCAAGACTATAACCTTTCACTTGACCGTTTGCCACGATATCGGTTTCATGATTAACTGCCGTTGATTGATATTTGGCATAGCCTGCCATTAATCCCGCTAACACATTGCCGTGAGGCGTTTGTTTGTGGTAGAGATTGCCACCCAATTGCACGCCATTACGCGCGCCTTGAAGCGTACTTTCTCCACCGATAAGCTGTTGGTTATGGGTTGAGCGAATTGTACGAAGCCAGACTGCTTGGCTTTTATTAGGTTGCATAAACACATTGCCGAGACGGTCATGTAAACGCAGAGTAAACATGTTATTTGCTGCCTCTGAATTTGCCGCATAAACCACACTTTCTGTACGTGGTTTTATGTAAGTACACCACCCTGTTGGGCATTTACGCAATACTAATTCCTCAACACCTTTTAAGTGGCGACGATAGAAAGTGGCATGGGCATCATTGTTTTGAGGGATATTGATAAGTTGTTTGCCATGTGCTTTTTTAAAGGAGCCATCGCCCACGTCATAGATTTCAACTTCAAAATTCCCCTCCCAGCCCTCTTGAAATGTAAGGGTGTTTTTGGCTAGATTAACATCATCCGTGCTTAAATCTGCATAAAGCCCAAATATTCCATTGCCACTGACTTTCTCCCGAACTTTTAATACTGTGTCTTTTTCTGCAAAGTAAACTTTACCCTCATCTAGGGTTAATTTTCTCAAAGTATTACTCCAATCATATATCCCTTTGACTTTCCATTCCGAATGAGATTTTAAGGTCAAGCGATTAATATAATCCATATAGTTGCTGAAAGCACCCGATAATTTACTGTTATTTTTAGCAATAATATCTACTGGAATATTATCATGTTGAGACACAGCTCCGATATCACCGTCAATAAGATATTCTACTCGATTAGTCATTATGGTATTGTTCAGTTCAACCGTCCTAGGAGTATTCTCATCGTAAAAAGGAACATACATACCAAATCCAAATGCTGATCCAGTATCAATAATAGAATCATTAATAAAGACTTTTGTTGGCTTATTTTGTCCATTTTTATCTTGACCTGCAGTAACGATACCAACAGCTACAATTTTATTCCCCCCTATTATTGTAGAACGATTAATGGTTAATGTCGTATTATGCTCAAGCAATCGTATAGCTGAGTATGCATCATCCTCTCTTTCTCCATCTTCTTCTGACAGCTTTATTATAGAATCATTAATTGTTAGCTTACCTCCTACCGTATAATTTCTTGCATAATCATTATCATATTTGTCGTACATGCTAATAGAAGAAAGAGAAGAACGCAGCTCTGCATTATTAATAGTAAAATCTATATTTTTCTCAGCTTGAATTACTAGCTTATCACCTATATAAGTCCCACCATTAATTTCACCTTTATTGGCGTAAATTAATCCAAATCCTTTCGTTTCAACTTCATGCGCTTTATCGTTTTTAATAAACACTTTCGCATTTGGATTATAACGATAGTCAATTAAACGGTTTTTTAGCTTAGTGGAAACGTTATTTAAGTGTAGTTCATGAGATTCATGACCATTTGTTGCTGAAAAAATGGTTTTGGTTGGAGTCCTACCTTCGCTTTGTTCCTCACTGCTCAAGTGATAGTTTTCAATTTTAACGATGGATTTATTATCACCGAAACTCACTTGGTTTGAACCATCAGCAAAGTTGATACGACCGGGTGCTGTTTTTTCTGCCTTTAATTCCAGCGTACCCCCATTTAAACGGGCTAAATGCTCATTTGCGCCTAAATCTATATCAGACGCGCCATGAACAACCGCTGATTTTCCACTTTCTATCTTGAAAAGAGGATCATCTGCAATGTTATCTTGTTTTGATTTATGAATTGCCGCGTGCTCACCTTCAGTAATTTGAGGGATTTGCGATGCGCAAGAATAATTGTGGGATATTGCAAGAAAAGCCATTGCAACAGGTGAAAGTTTAGTTAAAATTTGCTTGCTTGCTTGCTTGCTTGCTTGCTTGCTTGCTGTCAAATTGTCTCATTTTTTCTTCTTTTGTCTAGTGTTAAAGGGACTTGATTTTAATACAGTTTTGCTACGAGCAGGATTTTTCTACAAATCTTACCGCATTTTTATAACCTTTAACGTATTTTCACGTATCATAAGATTGATTTCTTTATGTACAAATACATTTTCTGCTTTTCTATTTTCAGCCGAATAATAAGGTTTAATAAATATCCACAGATTTCGCTGGAGTTTTACTAATAGAGCTACAAGCCGTAATAAAAAGCGCGGTTGACACATTACGCACAGTCAGGGCGCGATGGAAACGTCCGAGCCTTTCGACAACGTGGACTTCCTGTTGGGGGAATAACGACAAAGGATTTGAAGCCGAAAACAACGACGGCTATCAGTAATATAATGAAAAATTCCTGATGTTAAGGGTGTGTGATAATAAGAAGGTTACCTTCCTTGCGGACGATGAGGGCGCGTGTTCCCGGTTCAAACACATCCTGCCCCATATTTTGCGCCTGCCAGTGCGTACCGCGATAAAAAACTTCGTAACGGTTGCCACCTGTGTGTCGGAGGATTTCGGCATATTGCCCGGCATCCAAATCCTGATATGAATCCGTTTCAACTTTTCCCCCGGCGGTTTTGGCGTGTACGAACCAAATACCCAGCGCGGAAAGTAGGGCGGCGGTCAAGACAGCGGCAGGCGTGCTGCCGGTCAGCCCGTAGATAATGCCCGAACCCGCCAAAGCTGCGCTGACAACCAGAAGATAAACCGTTCCCGTCAATAATTCGATGATTAAGACGGCAACAGCAGCAACAAACCATACAGTCATACATTTCCCCACAAAGCGCGTCGTTTGACAAAATAACGCAATATCAGCAGTATAGCCGAATTTGAAAGGATAGGGCAGATATGGGTACTTGGCATGATGCACTCGGCGGCGAAAAACAGCAGCCGTATTTTCAAGAAATTTTAAATGCGGTCAGGCAGGAACGTTTGTCGGGACAAATCATCTATCCGCCGACGGCGGATGTATTCAACGCATTCCGGCTGACAGCGTTTGACCGGGTCAAGGTCGTTATTCTCGGACAAGATCCGTATCACGGGGCAGGGCAGGCGCACGGTTTGGCATTTTCCGTCCGGCAGGGCGTCCGCATACCGCCGTCTTTACTCAATATCTACAAAGAATTGGAAACCGACATCGAAGGCTTTTCCATTCCCGCGCACGGCTGCCTGACAGCGTGGGCGGAGCAGGGCGTATTGCTTCTAAACACGGTTTTGACGGTACGTGCAGGACAGGCGCATTCACACGCCCTTTTAGGCTGGGAACGCTTTACCGATACCGTCATCAGGCAGCTTGCGACACACCGCAAGCACCTTGTCTTCATGTTGTGGGGTGGGTATGCACAACAAAAAGGGAGGCTGATAGACAGTCAAAATCATTTGATACTGACCGCGCCGCATCCGTCCCCTTTGTCGGCATATCGCGGTTTTTTCGGCTGTCGCCATTTTTCACAGGCAAACAGCTATTTGAGCCGGCACGGTATCGAACCGATAAACTGGAAGCTGTGAATACCGTCTGAATGCTAAGTTGCTTAAACCTCGTTCAAGGCTGCTTCTGAAGCTTGAAACAAAGAGATTAAGACATAATGTAAAACCTCTCGAATTCTAGGATTTAGACGGCCTTTAAGTTTCAAAGTTTGTGTGTCAGGTTCATTTAGCGGAATTCAATAGCGGAATTCAAACAACTCTTGATGCTTTGTTTGCCTTTTATTTGTTCTGATTAAATTTTTAAGTGGCTGAGTTTTGAATGGAGGTTGTAAAAACATCTATTCAATCTATCATAAATTTAACATAATATACATTATGCGAACTAACCGAAGAACCGTTTTTTACGGTGGAAATAAGACGGATTGTTCGGATAAACGAAATGCGCGCAATGGGCTTTGAAGTACGCCCTTTTTACGCGCTCCCTGTCCCTTTCCCTGCATCTCGTATATTCCAAACCTGCAATAATTTCAATCGGATCTATATCCATCACGTCGGCAATATCCAAGACGATGGCAAAAGGAAACCTAAGACGGTTGCGCCGGTATTGGGACACCTCGGACGGCGTAACTGCCCATCTTTTGGAAAGCGCGTAATCGGAACGCACCCGCAACCGCCCTTTGACGGCATCCAGCCATTGGGATTGTGAAAGCATAATAAAATCAGAGCCTTTGCGAAAACCTGTAATTTAATGATACAGATTTTTGCAAAGGCTCTCTATTTGAGCATATGCTCCTTATCCTTTATTTTTGGTTTGGGCACATTTTGCCATATTCTTCATCAGCTTACATGCGCCCCAGTTCCCTTTGCAGGGCTTGGATATTTTGCTGCCTGTCCAAAACATTGCTTTGCAATGCGTTGATTTCTTGATGGTTGATGTTGCCGCCTTTTGCCAAACGTGCTTGCGATAACATTTTTTGGGCTTCGGTCAGGGCTTTGCGTTCATTGCTTAATTCTGCTTCAAGAATGGAGCGTCTGCTGTTATTTACAGGTGCTTGTTGAGGCGGCGGCGTATTAGGTTTTGTCGGCTTGGATACTGTTCTGACCGGTGCTTTATGTTTGACGACAGGTTCACTGTTTGAAGGTACAGGCGTATGGGACGGAATATAATGGTCGCTGCTGTAACTTCCGATTGGTGGTAAATCGGCTGAGTGGCAGCTTTTAGATGGTTTTGTGGTGTAAATGGTCTCTCCGTCGGCTGTGCAGGTATAAATTTTGGCTGCATCTGCACTTAATGGCATCGAAATCAGTGAAAGGTTAATTAGGATTAAGGATAGTTTTGATTTCATAATGTATTTGATATCCGGATGATAATTTGATTTTTAAGGATTTCTTGGCGTTTTTATTTAGATGAACTTTTCTTTTTGGCTATTTTCTTTTGATTTGCCTTCGAGATGTTAGCGGTCTGCACGTTCTTTTTCTTTTTTCCAACAGTTTTTTTGTTTTTCTTTTTACTTTCAACGTGTATTTGGGTTTCTTGACTGAGTTTTTTTATTTTCAGACGGTATTCGCCTCCCTGGTGGCTGCTGATTTTAGGTAAGTCTGCTCCGGTACACGATCCTGATGGATCTGATGTATATACACTTTTGCCATTTGAGCTGCAATCGTATACGGAGGCTTGCGCCGCCGTACCGGAAAAGGATAGGAAAATGAAGACGGCGAAAAGTCTAATTTTCATATTGGTAAAGTGAAAAGACGACGATAAAGCACGAATTATACCGTTCTTGGCAGACAAATATAAGCACCCTACCCGCGCTTCCTTATCACTCGGCGAACTGTATCCCGATTTCAGTTTCAATCCGTTCTAATTCTTCTTGGCAAGTCAGCCAAGTTTCTTCGATTTGGGCAAGTTGTGTTTTGACTTTTGCCAGATTGGATAAAGTGTCCTGCAATTTTTCTTTGTTTTCCTCAAAGTAAGCTTCTTCTTGTGCTAAAAATGCCTCACATGCCGTCTGAATTTCGGAAAGCCGTGCCATTTCTTTTTCGGCTTTGTCGATTTTCTGCTGTATCGGCTTACTGCGTCGGGCTTTTTCTTGACGGATTTGTGCTTCGATACGCTTGGTATCCTTGCGGTTTTGGCTTTGAGCGGAAGCGGCTGGCGCGGTTGCGGCGTTTTCCTGTGCCAAACGCCATTGGCGGTAGCCGTTCAAATCGCCGTCAAAGTTTTTCAGACGGCCTTTGTCTATCAAGAGGAAACTGTCGGTCGTGGCTTCAAGCAGGCTGCGGTCGTGCGATACGACGATTAATGCACCTTGGAAACTTTGCAGCGCGAGCGTCAAGGCGTGGCGCATATCCAAATCCAAATGGTTGGTCGGTTCGTCAAGCAGCAGCAGGTTCGGCTTTTGCCAAATAATCATGGCAAGGGCAAGGCGGGCTTTTTCTCCGCCGGAAAAAGGTTCGGTTTTCTGCAACGCCATATCGCCGACAAAGTTGAAGCCGCCGAGGAAATTTCGGATTTCTTGTTCGCGCACTTCGGGAGAAAGCTGCTGAATGTGCCAAACAGGGCTTTGGTCGGCGCGAATGGTATCGAGTTGGTGTTGGGCAAAATAGCCGATATTGAGTTTTTCGGAACGGACGATGCTACCTGAGAGCAAATCGATTTTGCCCGCCAAGGCTTTGATAAAGGTAGATTTACCGCTGCCGTTGACACCCAATAGCCCGTAACGTGCGCCACTTTCCAGCGACAGGGTAATGTCGTGCAGGACGGTTTTGCCTTCGTAACCCAAATCAGCGTGCTCCAGCTTCAGTAAGGGGTTGGGCAGATGGTCGGGATGGTAAAACTCAAAGGAAAACTCGCTGTCCAGATGCGCGGGAGCGATGCGTTCGAGCTTCGCCAACGCCTTCATGCGGCTTTGCGCTTGAACGGCTTTGGTGGCTTTGGCTTTGAAGCGGTCGATAAAGGATTGCAGATGTTTGATTTGCGCCTGCTGTTTGACATAGGCGGCTTGTTGTTGCGCCAGACGCTGCGCGCGTTCGTTTTGGTAAAAATCGTAATTGCCGCCGTATTGCGTGAGCTTCTGCTGCGACAATTCGATGGTTTGAGTGGTTGCTGCATTGAGGAAATCACGGTCGTGGGAAATGATGATTTGCGTGCAAGGTAAAGAGGCAAGGTGGTTTTCCAGCCACAAGACGGTTTCTAAATCCAAGTGGTTGGTCGGTTCGTCAAGCAAGAGCAAATCGGCGCGGCAAATCAGGGCTTGTGCAAGGTTCAGACGCATACGCCAGCCGCCGGAAAAGGATTTGACGGGACGGCTGTGTTCTTCTTGCGAAAAACCCAACCCGTTCAACAATTTTGCCGCGCGGGCTGGCGCGGTATAAGCGTCGATTTCTTCCAATTTGGCATGATATTCCGCCTGTTTCATGCCGTCATTTTGCGCTTCCGCCTGCCTTAATGCCGTCTGAAAAGCCTGCAACTCGGCATCGCCCTGCAAAACGTAGTCCAAAGCGGAAATGTCCAAATCGGGCGTTTCTTGGGAAACGGAAGCAATCCGCCAATTTTTCGGAATCGAGATATCGCCGCCATCCTGAGTGATTTCGCCCTTGATTAAGGCAAACAGGCTGGATTTGCCCGTTCCGTTTTTGCCGATCAAACCGACGCGCTGACCGGGATTGACGGTGGCTGAAGCCTTGTCGAGCAGGACTTTCAAACCGCGTTGCAGGGTAAGGTTTTTGATTTCAATCATAACGGAAACATCATCGGGCGGAAAAAGCTCGTATTTTACCTGAAAGAAAGTGCTGATGCCGTCTGAAATGGGAAATTTACGGTTGAAGCCATGCCCAGGCTTTACGCCCTTCCGAGTGCAAAAAGGCCAATGTCCTGCATGCCGATTCGGTATTCATACATTCCACACCGATTCCGATTTGGGAAAAATCCGCCATGATTTTGGGATGGATAAACTTCTGTACCGCCCCAGTCCCGATAATTAATATTTCCGGATAATCATCCGCTTTGACATCAGACAACAGATTATCCGGAGTCAGTTCTGACAATGACTGCCATTTCGAGAGACCGGCAGAATCCTTATGCAGCAGTACAGGCTTATTGAAATATCTGCCGGACAGCCGGATTTTACCCGTGCGGCGGTCATACTCTGCAAAATGTCCGTCTATCGGATTTTCTTCAAACAGCATATTTTCGTCCTTTTGCCGCTTCAGTCGTGTCGGAAAAGGTGCAAAATCAGACAAATTCATGTAGGATTAGCAGATTTCATCTGACGCGCCTGCCGATTTCAGACGGCATTTGATTTAAAGTGCGGCACAATTATATCGGCAGCGGATATTTTCGTCTTTCAATATTTACATTTCAGTCGGCTTACAAGGAGACACAATGAAGCCAGTAAACATCGGTCTTTTAGGTTTAGGTACGGTCGGCGGCGGTACGGCTGCCGTGTTACGGGACAATGCGGCGGAAATCAGCCGCCGTTTGGGACGAGAATTGCGCATCAGTGCCGTATGCGACTTAAGCGAAGAAAAAGCCCGCCAAATCTGCCCGTCCGCAGCCTTTGTCAAAGACCCGTTCGTTCTGGTCGCGCGTGAAGATGTCGATATTGTCGTTGAACTGTTCGGCGGCACGGGCATCGCCAAAGATGCGGTGTTGAAAGCCATTGAAAACGGCAAACACATCGTTACCGCCAACAAAAAACTGCTCGCCGAATACGGCAACGAAATCTTCCCGCTGGCGGAAGAAAAAAATGTCATGGTGCAATTTGAAGCGGCAGTAGCGGGCGGTATCCCAATCATCAAAGCCCTACGCGAAGGTTTGGCAGCAAACCGAATCAAATCCATCGCCGGCATCATCAACGGCACCAGCAACTTCATCCTCTCCGAAATGCGCGAAAAAGGCAGCGCGTTTGCCGACGTATTGAAAGAAGCGCAAGCATTGGGCTACGCCGAAGCCGACCCGACCTTCGATATCGAAGGCAACGACGCAGGCCATAAAATCACCATCATGAGCGCGCTGGCATTCGGTACGCCGATGAACTTCTCCGCCTGCTACCTCGAAGGCATCAGCAAACTCGACAGCCGCGACATCAAATACGCCGAAGAACTTGGCTACCGCATCAAACTGTTGGGCATCACCCGCAAAGCCGAAAAAGGTATCGAATTGCGTGTCCACCCTACCCTGATTCCCGAAAGCCGCCTCTTGGCAAACGTCAACGGCGTGATGAACGCCGTGCGCGTCAATGCCGATATGGTTGGCGAAACCTTATATTACGGCGCAGGTGCCGGTGCATTGCCGACCGCTTCTGCCGTGGTTGCCGATATCATCGACATCGCCCGCCTGATCGAAGCCGATACAGGCCACCGCGTACCGCATCTGGCGTTCCAACCCGCGCAAGTCCAAGCGCAAACCATCCTGCCTATGGACGAAATCACCAGCAGCTACTACCTGCGTGTCCAAGCCAAAGACGAACCGGGCACGCTGGGGCAAATCGCCGCGCTGTTGGCACAAGAAAACGTGTCTATCGAAGCCTTAATCCAAAAAGGCGTGATTGACCAAACTACCGCCGAAATCGTGATTTTGACCCACAGCACGGTCGAGAAAAACATCAAGCGTGCGATTGCCGCCATCGAAGCATTAAGCTGCGTAGAAAAACCGATCACCATGATCCGCATGGAAAGCCTGCATGACTGAGCCGAAAAACGAAATGTCCGCCGAAGAGCAGGCTGCGGCGCGTAAAAAAGCGAAAGCCAAAATCCGCACCATCCGCATTTGGGCGTGGGTCATTTTGGCGTTGCTCGCTTCAACCGCCCTGCTCTCCCAATGCGCGATGTCCAAACCGCAGGCAAAGCAGAAAATTATTGAATCCTGCGTAAAAAACATTCCGTTTGCTGAAAAATGGCAAAACGATTTACGGGCCCGCGGTTTAGATTCAAACAATACCCGCCTCGCCGTCGACTACTGCAAATGTATGTGGGAGCAGCCTTTGGACAGATTGAGCGAGAAACAGATCAGCTCCTTCGGCAAGCTTGGTGCGCAAGAGCAACTGAATTTGCTTGGTGGTGCCTATGCCTTTGAAGCACGTGACAAGCAGTGTGTTGCCGATTTGAAATCAGAATAATGTGGACCGATAAAAAAGCCGATTCTTTAAAGAATCGGCTTTTTTCATAAAAAACGGCTTACAGTGCGTCTTTCAAAGCTTTGCCGGCGCGGAATTTAGGCGTTTTGGCAGCAGCAATGGTCAAAGGTTCGCCGGTTTTGGGATTGCGGCCTTGACGTTCGGCACGTTCGCCGACGTAGAAAGTACCGAAACCGACCAAAGTAACTGTGTCGCCTTTTTTCAGCGCGTTAGTTACTGCATTGGTAGTGGCATCTAAAGCTTTTTGCGCGGCAGCTTTGGAAATGCCGGCTTCTTGAGCAATCGTTTCGATCAATTCAGACTTGTTCACAATCAGTCCCTTTCTATCTAAAAAATGATGAAATGCCCGAATATTCGGGAGTTTGTACTGCTTGAGTAACTTTTGCTTTATAGCAATTCTGAAAATGCCGTGTCAAGCAAAAAATACGGAATCGTCCTATTTTACAGGCTCTCAGGACAAAACCGCATTTTTACAACACATTTTCCCTCTGTCAGTGCTTAGTTGCCTTGCTTCGAGGCTTCGGTTTTGAAGCAGGTTCTTTCACTATTTCTGCAACAGAAGGCCCAATCCAAGATTCGGGTTGGGTTTCCAAGCCTAAAGCCAATACTTCGTCTATCCATTTGACCGGATGGATGGTCAGGCCGGTTTTCACGTTTTCAGGGATTTCTTCCAAGTCTTTGACGTTGTCTTTCGGAATCAATACATGCTTGATGCCGCCGCGCAAGGCAGCCAACAGTTTTTCCTTCAATCCGCCGATTGGCAAGACTTCGCCGCGCAGGGTGATTTCGCCCGTCATCGCTACATCGGCACGCACCGGAATTTTGGTAAAGGCGGACACCATCGCCAGGGTCATGGCAATGCCTGCGCTCGGACCGTCTTTCGGCGTCGCACCTTCGGGAACGTGAACATGGATGTCTTTTTTCTCGTAAAAATCAGGAGCCAAACCCACTGATTCTGCACGGGAACGGACAACAGACCATGCTGCGGATACAGATTCCTTCATCACATCGCCCAACTGGCCGGTACACTGGATCACGCCTTTACCCGGTAATGCCACGGCTTCGACAGTCAGCAATTCGCCGCCGACTTCCGTCCAAGCCAAACCGGTAACCTGTCCGATGCGGTTTTCACTTTCGGCAACGCCGTAATCGAAACGGCGCACGCCCAAGTAGTCATGCAGGTTTTTCTCATTGACTTTAACCGCTTTAGGCTTGGCTTTGCTGGTTTTCTTGGTTTCAGACGACCTCTTCTTATCTTCGCTCAAGGTAATCTGCATCACCACCTTGCGGCAGATTTTGGCAATTTCTCGATCGAGCGAACGCACACCGGCTTCACGGGTGTAATAACGGATAATATCGCGCACCGCGCTTTCTTCGACCACCAATTCGCCTTCTTTCACGCCATTGCGCTTCATTTGCTTCGGCACGAGATACTGCATGGCGATATTGATTTTTTCGTCTTCGGTATAGCCGGACAAACGGATGATTTCCATGCGGTCGAGCAACGGAGTCGGGATGTTCAGACTATTAGATGTGGCGATAAACATTACATCGCTCAAGTCGTAATCCACTTCCGCATAATGATCGGCAAACTTGCTGTTTTGCTCAGGATCGAGCACCTCGAGCAACGCGCTGGCAGGATCACCACGGAAGTCGCTGCCCAGTTTGTCGATTTCGTCGAGCAGGAACAGGGGATTCTTCACGCCTGCTTTAGCCATGTTTTGCAGGATTTTGCCGGGCATAGAGCCGATATAGGTACGACGGTGACCACGGATTTCGCTTTCGTCGCGCACGCCGCCCAAAGCCATCCGGACATATTTCCGGCCTGTTGCTTTGGCGATGGACTCGCCCAATGAGGTTTTACCCACCCCCGGAGGGCCGACCAAACACAGAATCGGACCTTTGAGCTTGTCCATACGTTTTTGGACGGCGAGGTATTCCAAAATCCGCTCTTTGACTTTTTCCAAGCCATAGTGGTCGGCGTTCAACACCAAATCGGCTTTGGCAATATCTTTGCTAACACGGGATTTTTTCTTCCAAGGCAGCTCGAGCAAAGTATCGATGTAGTTGCGTACTACGGTGGATTCCGCAGACATCGGCGGCATCATTTTGAGCTTTTTCAGTTCGGACAGGCATTTCTCTTCAGCCTCTTTGGTCATGCCCGCTTCTTTGATTTTCGCTTCCAGCGCATCCAGTTCGCCGCGTTCGTCTTCTTCGCCCAATTCTTTCTGAATCGCTTTCACTTGCTCATTCAAGTAATACTCGCGTTGGGATTTTTCCATCTGGCGTTTGACGCGGCCGCGGATGCGTTTTTCGACCTGCATAATGTCCAGCTCGGATTCCAGGCAGCTCAATAAGAACTCCATGCGGGCAACAACGTCGGCAGTTTCCAAGATTTGCTGACGCTGATCCAGCTTTAATTGCAGATGGGCGGCCACAGTATCCGCCAAACGGCTGTTGTCGGAAATGCCATTGATACTGTTGACGATTTCTGCCGGAATCTTCTTATTGAGTTTGGCGTATTGTTCAAATTGTGCCAACAGGGTGCGGCGAACGGCTTCAAGCTCCGGATGGTTTTCCGAATCATTGTCTTTAACGGTTTCTATGTGGGAGACAAATAGCCCGCCCGTGTCTTCGATTGTTAAAACTTGTCCGCGGTACAGGCCTTCGACCAAAACCTTTACCGTACCGTCAGGCAGCTTTAATACCTGTAAAACTTGTGCGACGGTACCGGTTTGGTACAGGTCGGCGGCAACAGGGTCTTCCACTGCGGCATCGGTTTGGGCAAGCAGGAAAACCGGCTCTTCATTGGAGACGGCGTTTTCCAGCGCGGCAATGGATTTCTCCCTGCCGACAAACAGCGGCAGAACCATATGCGGATAAACGACGACATCCCGTAAAGGAAGTGTTGCCAAGGCAGCATATTCCTCAAAATTCTTTTCTTTCTGCGTCATGAATACTCTCTTGTGTCTGACAGATTGTTGATTGTCGCGTAAATTGGGGTTGAAAGCATTATTTCAAGCATACGCGGTTTATTTATAAAGTTTGATATTCGGATAAAATATACATATCAAGAATGCCGTCTGAAGTTTTAATGTTTCAGACGGCATGCGGGCGGATCGGTATTTTTCGGCCCGCTCCCTATTTTTTAAACATTATGCAGGTATAGCATGTCTTATTTTATTTTTCCGGACAGTGGGCTTGAATGGCGCAACGAAAGTTTGCAAAAGCCTCCAAAAGGCTGGCTTTATGTCCGTGAAAGCAGTGCAGACGCTGTTTTGAAAGCCGCCTATCAGAATATGGCAACCGTTTGGCAGGGGGATTTCCACAATGCGGTGCAGGTGCTTTCGGGGATAAAGAAAAAAGTCCGCAGGCCTGTTGCTGCCGATCCAGATGCCGATATTGCCTCCCTATTCCACGCGCACCGTATGAAGCAGGCGCAGCAGAGCCGTATTCTGAATATGCTTGCCGTTGAGATAGGCCCCGGTTTCGTATTGCACAACAAACGTGCACCCGATATATACGCTGCCCTGTCGGATGTGTACGGCAAGCCTAACGTCAAGCCTTTTTTTCTCCCGCTCAACCTGCTGCTTGGATTTATAGGTGCGCACGAATGGCATAAAAAGGGAGTTGCCGTTTCCCAGATCGGCGGGCGGATACATGTCCCCTTCGGCGTATTCTCACCTTTGCGTGGCGAATATCTCGATTTGCTCGCACAAGCACCGTCAACGGGGTTTCAGACGGCATTGGATATCGGAACGGGTTCTGGCGTTCTTGCCGCTATTTTGGCAAAACAGGGGATATCTTCCGTCATCGGTACGGACACCAATCCAAGGGCCGTTGCCTGCGCCCGAGCCAATATCGCCCGGCTGGGTTTGGAAAAACAGGTTGAGATACGGGAAACCGATATGTTCCCCGATATGCGTGCCGATTTGATTGTCTGCAACCCGCCGTGGCTTCCTGCCAAGCCTACTTCTGCCATCGAATCTGCATTATATGACCCTGATTCTGCGATGTTGACCGCATTTTTAAGGGATGCGCCGGAACATTTGAACCCGGGCGGCGAAATCCGCCTGATTATTTCCGACCTTGCAGAGCATTTGCACCTGCGCCCGTCCGGTTTTTTGGAGAAGGCCTTTGCAGAGGCGGGGTTGCTTGTTAGCGATATTATGGAAACCAAGCCAAACCACAAAAAAGCCGCGAATCCGGACGATCCGCTTGCTTTTGCCCGAAACAAGGAAACCACTTTCCTATACCGTTTGAAAAAGGCATGAAAAAGACCGCACATTTGTGCGGTCTTTCCCTTCGGCATCCATAAAAGGGCTTGCAGAACCGACACGGCGTTTGGACGGATTATCCTTGTGAAAATACCCGTTTGAGCATATTGCCCAATGCCGTCTGACGGACTTTGACAGTAGCTGCCGCTTGACGGAAGGTTTCTTCCCCGCCGAAGAATACGAATTTTTCCTTTGCCCTGGTAATGGCGGTGTAAAGCAGCTCCCTGCTCAAGCCGGAAAGCGCATCATCCTCTTCGTTCGAAGGTGCGGCAGAGGGCGGCAGCAGCCAGACTTCCCGATATTCCGAACCTTGACTTTTATGGACGGTCATGGCGAAAGCGGGTTCAAAATCCGGAAGGCAGCTGACTGCAACCTTTTTAAACCCGTCCGTATCGGGAAAATAGGCGGACAGGCTGCCCGGCCTTTGGACGTCATCCATAATCAGTCCGACGTCTCCGTTGAACAGTTCAAGCGCGTAGTCGTTTTGCCTGATCATAATCGGCTCTCCGGCGAAATAGGCCTGATGTTCGGGTATGTTCCTTTTACGGCGCACATGGCTGCAATAAGCTTCGTTGAAATCTTCCGCATCCTGCCGCCAAGCCGCGAGGACGACGATATCCGAGATGCCCGCATAGGCGGATTCGATGTTGCCTTCGTCTACCGCCTGCCAATAGGCTTTGTGAGTCCGGTACAACCTTTCGACCTGAGCGTTCAGACGGCATTCCGAATGTTCCAGTTCGTCCGAAAACCGGTCAAACAATGCCCACGCCCCCTCATCGCCCGATACGGCGGCACGGGCAAGGCAGCCGATGCCGCTGTTGTCGCCGAAGCGGTGGCTGAACGACAGATGGGCGGTGTTTTGCGCCAACACGGGCGGATTTGCGCTGACGCTGAAACCGTGTTCCGGAAGGAAGCCGGCCAGCCTTTGGTGCGTTTCTCCGTCCAAAACGGTTTTTTGTGACAAAACGGACAGCACCGCCCCGATTCCGACGGACGGGAGCTGGTTTTCATCCCCCAGCAGAATCACGCGCGCGCCGGTTTTGACCGCTTTCAAAAGTTGCAACATCAATGCCGTATCCAGCATAGAGGCTTCATCGATAACCAATATGTCAAACGGCAGCGGGTAAACAGGGTTGAACGCCGCCTGCATTTTAGGCGGGCGCAGTTTCAGCAGGCGGTGGACGGTTTGCCCTTCCAGTTTGAGCAAATGGCGGCGGACGGTCTCCGGCGCGTCAAAACCGTTGATTGCACGGTGCAGCGCGCGCGCCATATGTGCCGCCGCTTTGCCCGTCGGTGCGGCAAGCGCGATGTTGGGAAGATTTTCGTCTTCACCGCAAATCAGCGCCAGCAGTTTGGCAACCGTTGTCGTTTTGCCCGTTCCCGGCCCGCCGGTAATCACCATAAAAGACTGCAACAGTGCCAAGGCGGCGGCATCGCGCTGTCCTTCGCTGCCCGTGCCTTGAAACCATTTTGCGAGGTTCTGCCGTGCGCCTGCCGCGTCGGGGGCGGACGTGCCGGCTGCCGCCAAGCGTTTTATCTCGACCGCCAAATCGTATTCCAACTGCCACATCCTGCCCAAAAACAGCCTTCTGCCTTCCAAAATCAAAGGCGCGGCGGATGTTCCGACCACGGGTGCG
This sequence comes from Neisseria sp. Marseille-Q6792, assembly GCF_943181435.1. Next base: position 468,578 of record NZ_OW969598.1, on the reverse strand, counting down.
AGTGCCGGCAGCGCGCCAGCCTCGCCACTGCTCAAACGGATAAACGAATGACCGTTCTGCAATGCCTGAAACAGGCGTTCGGTACAGTTTGCAAGCACTTCGCTGCCTGAACCCGCATAGCGTTCCAAAAAACGGATTGCCGCCTGTGCAGCCGCTTGGGCAAATTCATCTGTCTGCCGTTCCATCGTATTCCTTGTCGAAATGCCGTCTGAAGGAGTGGGGCTTCAAACGGCGCGTGTTGTTTCGGATGTTTAGGCGTTTGCTCCCTGTTTGAGGTGCAGGCTGCCGTCTTTCATGACCATCACGCGCTCGAAGCGGCCAGCAAGTTCGTCGTCGTGTGTAACGACAACCAAACCTGTTTTCAATTCTGTTTTCAGTTCCAGCATCATATCCAAAACATTCCTGGCATTCGCACGGTCGAGATTGCCGGTCGGTTCGTCGGCAAGCAGGCATTTGGGTTGCGTAACCAAGGCGCGCGCAATAGCGGCACGCTGGCGTTCGCCGCCGGACAGTTCGCCCGCGCGGTGCGTCGAACGGTGTTTCAGTCCGACCTTTTCCAGCATCGCCATTGCCGTTTCTGCCGCCTCTTCACGGCTTTTTTTGCCGATCAGAAGCGGCATCATCACGTTTTCCAGTGCCGAAAATTCAGGCAGAAGATGGTGGAACTGGTACACGAAACCGAGATGGTGGTTGCGCAGGATGCCCAGTTGTCGCTGGCTTAATGTACGTAAATCCTCGCCCATCAGCAGCACCCTGCCTTCAGACGGCATATCCAGCCCGCCCAAAATATGCAGTAGCGTCGATTTACCGCTGCCCGAAGAACCGATGATGCCGGTGCTTTCCCCTGCGCGGATTTCCAAATCCAAGCCGTGCAGCACCCGAACGTCCAAACCGCCGTCACGGTAGCGTTTGCCCACGCCTTCGCATTTCAAAATCAACTCACTCATAACGCAAAGCCTCCGCCGGTTGGGTTTTTGACGCGCGCCAGCTCGGGTAGAGCGTGGCAACGAAAGACAGTCCCAAGGAAATGCAGGCAATCAGGGCAACGTCGCCCATATCAACATCGCTGGGCAGGTAGTCGATAAAATAAACCTGCGAATTGATGAGGTGGACACCGAGCAGGTTTTCAAAAAACGCCACGACTCTGCCGACGTTCCAACCCAAAAGCACGCCGCAGACCACACCCGCCAGCGTGCCGAAAAAGCCTGAAAACGCACCCTGCACCATAAAAATCTTCATCACGCCGGCAGGGGAAAGACCCAAAGTCCGCAAAATCGCAATGTCCGCCTGCTTTTCCGTAACCGCCATCACCAAGGAAGAGACAAGGTTGAACGCCGCCACGGCGATAATCAGCGTCAGGATGATGAACATCATGCGTTTTTCCAACTCGACCGCCTCAAAATAGCTGCGGTTGCTGAACGTCCAATCACGTACCCAAACCGTATCCCTTTGCGCCTCCGGAATCAGTGTTGCCGTCAAGGCGGGGGCGTTTTGCGGGTCGGCGAGTTTCAGCCGCAGCCCCGCAACTTCCTTATCCAAGCGGTACAGTACGCGCGCGTCTTGGATATGCGTCATCGCCAATGAGTTGTCCACTTCGTAAACGCCCGTCTTAACCAGACCGACCACGGTAAACTGTTTCAACCTCGGTACGACTCCGGCGGGCGTAACATTGCCCTCCGGCGTGATAACGGTAACTTTATTGCCGACTTCCGCACCCAAAGCCTCCGCCAAACCGACACCGAGGATAATGTCAAACTCGCCCGGAATCAGGTCTTCAAACTTGCCTGAAGGCATCTTGTCGCCGTATTCGACGACTTTGCGCTCTTCAGACGGCAAAATGCCGCGCATCTGCACGCCCCTGATTTCGCCCGCATGGGCCAGCAATGCCTGATTGGAAACATAGGGCGCAGCAGCCAAAATACCTTTGCGGTTTTCGGTAAACTGAAGCAGGTTGCGCCAATCCGTATCCGTATTGTCGATATAGCCGATTTCGGCGTGCGGCGCGACATTCAGGAGCTGCCCGCGTATTTCTTTCTGAAAGCCGTTCATAACCGACAAGACGACAATCAGCGCGGTTACGCCCAAGGCGATTCCGACAATCGAAACCATCGTGATAAACGACATAAAGCCGTTGCGCTTTTTCGCCCTGAGATACCTCAAGCCTATCCAAGCCTCTAGAGAAAACATAACGCTACCTTAAAAATGTCTGCAAACGTGCCGCCCCGGATGGCGGTTTGGGGGCGGCGGCAAAAGTTTATTGTACCGTAAAACCTCGGCAGCGTCCGAACGGCAGGCTGTGCAAATAAAGACGCGGTATGTGGCAAATTCGGAAAAACAGGGCGGAAAACTTGCACAACGTGCCGAACTGCCCTATCCTTCTCTTGAAACAAAACCTTTTCTTTAAGGAAAACAATGAATATCAGGAAAATCTCCGCTTTGTGTGCTGTTGCCGTTTTTACTGTTTCGACAGCCTATGCCAAAGAAATCAAAATCGATGCCAACAACACGCCTTATTCCGAAGCCGACGCGCAAAAGCTGGCGGCAACGGCAGTCGGTATGGGTGTTAAGGAACCTGTCAGCCTGAACGGCGGCAGCGACAGCATTACCGTTTCCGGCAGCAGCGCGACGCAGTGCGTGTTCAAAGTCGGCAACGGAGGCGCGTTGCAGATTCAAGGGCTCAACTGCAAGTAAACCGCCCAGAAAAATGCCGTCTGAAGGCTTCAGACGGCATTTTGCATTGACGGCGTTACGCCCCGCCTTCTTTAATCAGGCGGCGTTCGTACACCGCCTGCGCCAGCGTTCCCGCATCGACATATTCCAATTCGCCGCCCAAGGGGATGCCCTGCGACAGCCTGCTAACTTTGTAAGGCAAGTTTTTAAAAAACTCGGACAGGACATACGCCGTCGCATTGCCTTCTGAGGTAAAGGCGGTTGCAATAATAATTTCTTCGATTTCTTCTTTTTTCAGCCGTTCGGCGAGCTTATCCAATGCGATGGCCGATACGTCCATTCCCAGTGCCGTATTGATTTGCCCCATCAGGACGAAATACAGCCCGTCGTGGCAATTTGCCGCTTCCATATTCGACACGTCGGCAGGCATATGCACCACCATCAGCCGCCGCCCGTCGCGTGTTTCATCGGCACAAATATCGCACAATCCGCCTTCGCAAAACGTGTTGCACATCGCGCAATGGTGAACCTGCTTCAATGCCGTCTGCAAGGCATCCACCAGCTCTTCAGCCTCTTTGCGCTTGTGCTGCAACAGATAGTACGCCATCCGCTGTGCCGATTTCGGCCCGACGTTGGGCAATACTTTCAACGCACCGATCAGCCTTTGGAAGGCATCTTGCTTTTTGGAATTCATCATACTCCGCCATATGGGAAAACGGTCGGAATATTCCGACCGTTATATCGAATATAGAAAACCGGAAATTACTGGCCGTCATTTCCGCCAACAGACTGAGCACCTTTGGTCTGTTTGATTTTGCCGTTGAAATAGCGGATCAGCAGATCGAAGGTATTGGCAGACTGCTGTTGCGCCAAAGCCTGTTTCGCAGGCGGAAGCTGTGCGGCGATATCCTTCGGAGGCGTGATTGCCTGCACCTCGACAATCACCGGAGCCGGCAGGCCGGTAAGTCTGACATAGGCCGGTTTACCGTTTGCCGGTTTTGCTTTCAGCAGTTCCGCATAAGATTCTGGCGGCATGGACTGCCTTGCCTGCTGCGCCCCCAATACGGATACTTCAGACCATTTTACATCGGCGGCCTTACCGCCGTTCAGCTGGGCGAGTACTTCTTTTGCCTTGTTTTCGGCAAGTTTGGCGGCTTCAGTACGGATATAAGCCTGACGCACCGCATCTTTAGCTTCTTCAAACGGTAAGGTTTTTTCTTCGCGGACTTCTTTGGCGCGGACGACCCACGCGGTTTCGCTGTTGATGGTCAGCACTTCGGAATTGTGTTTTTTCTTCAATACGTCGTCGCTGAATACGGCATTGATCAGGTTTTCGGGCATACCGGACATTTGCGCATCCTGCCTGCTCAGCCAAGTTTCTTGGGTTTCGACTTTCAAACCGCTGTTTTTGGCGGCTTCGTCAAGCGAGGAAGGATGATTGAACGCGTCATCGCCCAGCTTTTCTTTTGCCTTATTGAAGTCGGCAACCGCCTTTTTCATTTTCAATTCGTTTTCGACGGCGGCTTTTTCCTGCTCGAAAGAAGGTTTTTCCCCTTCTGCGGGCAGACGTGCCATACGTTCTTCATACGCATTTTTCACTTCTGTTTCGCTGACGGTCTGTTTGTCTGCAAAGTCTTTCAGATTCAATGCGACATATTCCAATTTGACCGCTTGGGGAAGCAGGTAGTCTTTTTTGTTTGCATTATAAAATTTCTGCAAATCGGCTTCAGACGCTTTGACTTGGGCGATAAATTCGTCGGGGTTAAAAGTATGCGAACGGATGGTACGGTTGACCTGGGTCAGTTTGACCAGTTGCTCCGCCTGGGCATCGCTGACCAAGACACCGTTTTGAACAAGGTTTACCAAATTCTGCAATGCGAATTGGTCACGGATTTCCTCGACGAACTGGTCTTCCGACATATGGCGTTGCGAAAGGTACTGGCTCAAAAGGGCATGGCTGAATTTGCCGCCTGCATCGTGAAAATTAGGATCGTCTACAATAATCTGTTTGATTTGTTCCTGGGAAACGGAAATACCCATCAGTTTTGCACCTTGTTTCAGATAGGCGCGTTGCAGCAGGGATTGGAATACGGCATCGCGTGACGGGCTGCTGCCGTCCGCCTGTTCATTTTGCATGGCGGCATTAATCGAATGATCGCTGATTTTTTCGTCCCCGACTTGGACGATGTAATCGGAACCCGGGTGTGAAACCGTGCTGACGCCGAAGCCGACAAAAGTTAATGCAATCAGGCCTAATAAGACTTGGGCGGGTGTTCTGTATTTTTCGATGGAATGGAACATATTTTCAGATCGGAATATGGAATGGGGTTGGGAAATATAGATTCCGTATTGTAACGGTTTTTATACACGTCTGCACGAAGGCTTAATTAACGTTTGAATATCTCTCGATAAGATTCATCGCTGAAGCCGATATGAACCTTTCCGCCGTATTCCAGTACGGGACGTTTGATAAGGCTGGGCATTTCGGACATTATCCTGACCGCACCTTCCTTTGAGGACAGGGCTTCCTCCTGCATCAGTGCATCAAGTTTGCGCCATGTGGTCCCCCGTTTGTTGAGCAGTATCTCCAAAGGCACCTGCTCCAGCCACAGGCGGATTTCCGCTTCGGAAGGCGCCTGTTTTTTAAAATCCCGAAATTCAAATTCCATACCATATTCGGCAAGCCAGCTTTGGGCTTTTTTGACTGTGTCGCAATTTGGGATGCCGTGAAGGACTATCATTTGGAAACCTTTTGCCTGAAATAATAAAACCGATATTTTACTATAAGTGTCTGAAAATTTGCCCGTCTGTTTCAGACGGCAAGGGGATTATGTTACAATCTGAAAATTCAACAAATTTAATCTATTGTTCAATATAAGGTTTTACCCATAATGATTTCTACCAACGGCATTACCATGCAATTCGGCGCGAAGCCGCTGTTTGAAAACGTATCCGTAAAATTCGGCGAAGGCAACCGCTACGGCCTGATCGGCGCGAACGGTTCGGGCAAATCCACCTTCATGAAAATCCTCGGCGGCGATTTGGAACAGACCGCCGGTGAAGTCGCAATTGAAAACGGCGTGCGTTTGGGTAAATTGCGTCAAGACCAGTTTGCCTACGAAGACATGCGCGTGCTGGACGTAGTGATGATGGGGCATACCGAAATGTGGGCGGCGATGACCGAGCGTGATGCGATTTACGCCAATCCCGAAGCCACCGAAGACGACTACATGAAAGCTGCCGAACTGGAAGCCAAGTTCGCCGAATACGACGGCTACACCGCCGAAGCGCGCGCCGCCGAATTGTTGAGCGGCGTGGGTATTTCCGAAGATTTGCACAATGCGACCATGGCAGAAGTTGCCCCGGGCTTCAAACTGCGCGTATTGCTGGCGCAAGCCCTGTTCTCCAAACCCGATGTGTTGTTGCTTGACGAGCCGACCAATAACTTGGACATCAACACCATCCGCTGGTTGGAAGGCGTGTTGAACCAATACGACTCCACCATGATCATCATCTCGCACGACCGTCACTTTTTGAACGAAGTCTGCACCCACATGGCGGATTTGGACTACAACACCATCACCATCTATCCGGGCAACTACGACGACTATATGCTCGCTTCCGCCCAATCGCGCGAACGCGCCCTGAAAGACAACGCCAAAGCCAAAGAGAAACTGCAAGAGCTGCAAGAGTTCGTCGCCCGCTTCTCTGCCAATAAATCCAAAGCCCGTCAGGCGACCAGCCGTCTGAAACAGGCAGACAAAATCAAATCGGAGATGGTCGAAGTCAAACCTTCTACCCGTCAAAACCCGTATATCCGTTTTGAAGCCGACGAAAAAGCCAAGTTGCACCGTCAGGCAGTGGAAGTTGAAAAACTGGCCAAACGTTTTGAAACCCAGTTGTTTAAAAACCTGAACTTCATCCTTGAAGCAGGCCAGCGTCTCGCCATCATCGGCCCGAACGGCGCAGGTAAATCTACCTTGCTGAAACTCTTGGCCGGCGCATACAACCCTGAATATTCAGACGGCCTGTTACCGGACGAAGGCACCATCAAATGGGCGGAAAAAGCCAGCGTCGGCTACTATCCGCAAGACCATGAAAACGACTTCGACGTCGATATGGACCTGAGCGAATGGATGCGCCAATGGGGGCAGGAAGGCGATGACGAGCAAGTCATCCGCGGCACTTTAGGGCGTTTGCTTTTCGGCAGCAACGATGTCGTGAAAAAAGTAAAGGTTCTTTCCGGTGGCGAAAAAGGTCGTATGCTTTACGGCAAACTGTTGCTGTTGAAACCCAATGTCTTGGTCATGGACGAACCGACCAACCACATGGACATGGAAAGCATCGAATCCTTGAACATGGCGCTGGAAAAATACAACGGCACGCTGATTTTCGTCTCGCACGACCGTCAGTTCGTATCTTCATTGGCTACCCAAATCATCGAATTGGATGGCAAAGGCGGATATGAACACTACTTGGGCGATTACGAAAGTTACTTAGAGAAAAAAGGCGTAGCATAAGCGCACAAAATACCCGTCAGTTGAAACAATGCCGTCTGAAGCCGCTTCAGACGGCATTATTGATAACTTTAAAATAGGAAGCATATGCAGACTTATCTCGTCGGCGGCGCCGTCCGCGATTATCTTTTGGGCTTGCCCGTCAAAGACCGCGATTGGGTGGTCGTCGGCGCAGACGCACAAACCATGCTGGCGCAAGGCTTCCAGCCTGTTGGCAAAGACTTTCCCGTGTTCCTTCATCCCGAAACGCACGAAGAATACGCCCTCGCCCGCACCGAACGCAAAACCGCCAAGGGCTATGCCGGTTTCAGTTTCCACGCCGACAAAGACGTTACGCTGGAGCAGGACTTGATGCGCCGTGACCTGACCATCAACGCAATGGCTCAGGATTCAGACGGCCTCATCATCGACCCTTTCGGCGGACAACAGGATTTAAAGGCAGGCATTTTGCGCCACGTTTCCCCTGCCTTCGTCGAAGACCCCGTCCGCATCCTGCGCACTGCCCGCTTTGCCGCGCGCTACGGCTTTGAAATCGCCGAAGAAACCATAAAGCTGATGCGGCAGATGGTGGAAAACGGCGAAGCGAACGCTTTAGTTGCCGAACGCGTCTGGCAGGAGTTGGCGAAAGGTTTGATGGAAAAAAATCCGCGCAAAATGATTGAAGTGTTGCGCGAATGCGGCGCGCTCAAAGTCTTGCTGCCCGAAGTCGATGCCCTCTTCGGCGTGCCGCAACGCGCCGACTACCATCCCGAAATCGACAGCGGCATCCATACCCTGATGACACTGCAACGCGCCGCCGATATGGGTTTGAGCCTGCCCGAACGCTATGCCGCCCTGCTGCACGACTTGGGCAAAGCCAAAACGCCGCCCGACATCCTGCCGCGCCACTACGGACACGACATCAACGGTGTCGAACCCGTGCGCGAAGTCAATCAGCGGCTGCGTGTGCCGAAATATTGCGCCGAGCTTGCCGAACTTGTCTGCCGTTGGCACATTATTTTCCACCAAGTCGGACAGCTTAAAAGCCGAACCATTCTGAACGTTTTGAAAAAAACCGACGCTTTCAGACGCCCCGAACGCTTCTCCGCTGCCTTAAACGTCTGCATTGCCGATACGCAAGGTCGTCTGAACCGCGAACACACGCCCTACCCGCAACGCGCGCACTGGCTCGCCCTGCTCGAAGCCGCCAATCAGGCGGATTCGGGCAAAATCGCTGCCGAATGCCGCGCGCAGGGAAAAGCGCACCTTATTGCCGAAGAAATCGATCGTGCGCGGCTGACAGAAATTACCCCATTGCAAAAAGCGTTTCGGACGGAGCAAGAAAAGACGGAAAAACATTAAAACGCACAATATGGCTACTTTGAGAATTTTGAGGACGATACCCAATCCAAGCTTTGCAACAGCTGCTGCCATATCCGCTATAATTCACTCTTCAGCCATTCCGTTCCCAACATAAAATCATGACCCTACAAACCGATTTATTGTCTAAAATCAACAATGAAGATTACCAACGCCTCATTCTCAAACACAGCTCGGAATTTAGCGATGGCGAAATCCGCCTATTGAACGAAATCCTCGAAAAATTCACCTTCGACGTCGTTCAAGCGCAGGCATTGGCTCAGGCGGTAATGCAGCAAGTCCGCTTCGACCCCAACGCCTATCACATCGACAGCGACGACGAAGACACCACCGGCATCTGCCCCCACTGCATCAATCCGCCCATGCCGCCCCTGCGCGATTACCTCGTTTGGCGCGAAACGCGCGGATAAAACGCTTTTGACCGTTATCTTTTCAATGCCGTCTGAAACACCGCCGACCATTCAGACGGCATACCCGACAAAGGGAACACTATGCTGCAAACCGATAACCTAACCGCTGCCCAGCCCCAGCGCATCATTACCGCCCAAAGCATCTCCTCACAAGAAGAGTTGCTCGAACGCGCCCTGCGTCCTAAAACGCTGGACGACTATATCGGGCAAGACAAAGCTAAAGAACAGCTTGCCATCTTCATCCAAGCCGCCAAAAAACGCGGCGAAGCCCTAGACCACACCCTGCTCTTCGGCCCGCCCGGACTGGGCAAAACCACACTGGCGCACATCATCGCCAAAGAGCTGGGCGTCAACCTGCGACAAACCAGTGGCCCCGTCCTTGAGCGCGCAGGCGACCTTGCCGCCCTTCTGACCAACCTCGAGCCGCACGACGTATTGTTCATCGACGAAATCCACCGCCTCAGCCCTGTTGTCGAAGAAATCCTCTACCCCGCGCTCGAAGACTACCAACTCGACATCATGATAGGCGAAGGCCCTGCCGCACGTTCCGTCAAAATCGACCTTCCGCCCTTCACGCTCGTCGGTGCAACCACACGCGCAGGTATGCTGACCAACCCTCTGCGCGACCGTTTCGGCATCGTTGCCCGCTTGGAGTTTTATCAAAATCAAGACCTTGCCACCATCGTCAGCCGTTCCGCACAATTACTGCAACTCGACATGGGCGAAGAAGGCGCGATGGAAGTTGCCAAGCGCAGCCGCGGTACACCCCGCATCGCCAACCGCCTGCTGCGCCGCGTCCGCGATTTTGCCGATGTGAAAAACAACGGCGTCATCGATGCCGCCGTCGCCGATGCCGCTTTAAGCATGCTGGATGTGGACGCGCAAGGTTTGGACGTTATGGACAGAAAATTCCTAGAAGCCATCCTGCACAAATTCAGCGGCGGCCCCGTCGGTCTTGATAACGTTGCCGCCGCCATCGGCGAATCCACGGACACCATCGAAGACGTTATCGAACCCTACCTTATCCAACAAGGCTTCCTGCAACGCACACCGCGCGGCAGAATGGCTACCGAACGCGCCTATCTTCATTTCGGACTGCCGATCGAAAAATAACGCAATGCCGTCTGAAACAGAGTTAAGTTTCAGACGGCATTTCTATTTCAATCCATTTCAATCATTGCGCAAAATTCAATTTACCGCTTTTGCCAATTCAACCCTCATAGCATCAATCACCGCCTTATAGTCCGGTTTACCAAAAATTGCCGAACCTGCCACAAAAGTATCTGCGCCCGCCGCCGCAACGGCGGCAATATTGTCGGTTTTGATGCCGCCGTCCACTTCGATGGCAATATGCCGCCCGCTTTGTGCTTCGTACCGATCCAGCATCGTCCGCACTTGACGGATTTTTTCAAGGGTGTGCGGGATGAAGCTTTGTCCGCCGAATCCGGGGTTGACCGACATCAGCAATACCATGTCCAGCCTGTCCAGTACGTTTTCCAACAGATACACGGGCGTTGCCGGATTCAACACCAGCCCGGCCTGACAGCCCATATCACGAATCAGGCTCAAACTGCGGTCGATATGCCGGCTTGCCTCAGGGTGGAAAGTAATGATTGATGCCCCTGCTTTGGCAAACGATTGGATCAGGTCATCCACGGGTTCGACCATCAAATGCACATCAATTGGCACACACGCATACGGTTTTAATGCCGCGCAAACCATAGGGCCGAAGGTCAGGTTCGGTACATAATGGTTGTCCATCACGTCAAAATGAATCAAATCCGCACCTGCCGAAATAACATTCGCAACCTCTTCCCCGAGGCGTGCAAAATCAGCCGACAAAATACTGGGGGCGATACGGTAAGTAGTCATGTTTTTTCCTTCACTATCCTTTTAGGGATTTATTCCGCCGTTATGGCTGCCTGAAAACACGCTGCAGACGGCATTATTACAAAAGTTAACCGCGATAATACCATCTTTCACACGTCAATCTAGTATATTTCCTAAAATTTCCAACAAGAGAAAAAGCCGTGCCACTGCCTGATACCAGCCGTTTTGTCAAACCCGTTGCCTCTTTTTTAGGGGTAGCCTTGCTTTCCTGCCAGATTTCCTATGCTGCACCGTCCTATATTTCTCTGAACGATTTTCAACCGAACTGCGATATACGCCGGCTCGGGCTCACTCCGGAGCAGCACAATGAATTGCGTAAAATCCGTGCCGCCTTCAAGCTTGCAAATGACAAGGCACGCATAAAAAGAACCCGCTCGGAACTCAGCCGCCGCCAAGTCGTTGTCGGGATCATCTCTTCGTATTCGTTTAATCGGGGAGAAGCACGTGATTATGTCGAAAACCGCTATTTATCCAGCATAGATTTTGCGGTGGACGAATTGGAAATCCAACACCGCTTCTTCCATATCCTGACACCTCAACAGCAGCAGCTGTGGCTGTCCTCCTGCCTCAAATAATTCCTAAAAAACTTACAGCACCCGTTGTTCCGGCAGCCTGCCCGCCCAGTCGCATGCAAACTGCCAGGCAGAACGTCCCGAACGGTTGCCCCTCATCTGCGCCCACTGCAATGCCGCAATCCTTGCGGTTTCATCATACGGCACGCCAAAATCTTCCAGCCAATTTTGCACTGCCGCCAGATAATCGTTTTGATCGAACGGATAAAAACTGAGCCACAACCCGAAACGGTCCGATAGGGATACTTTTTCTTCTACCGCTTCTTTCTGATGGATTTCCCCCCGCATCCCCGTCGTACCCGCATTCTCGTCCAAGTACTCCGGCATCAGATGCCGTCTGTTGGAGGTCGCATAAACTAAGACGTTGGCGCAACGTTGCGACAAACCGCCGTCTAACGCGGTTTTCAATGCCTTATATGTTTCATCACCGCTTTCAAACGACAAATCATCGCAAAATACGATAAATTTTTCCGGACGCTCTTTTAAAAACGTCAACAGGTAAGGCAGGCTGACCAAATCGCTTTTATCGACCTCGATCAGGCGCAACCCCTTATCCGCGTATTCGTGCAGCAATGCTTTGACGAGTGATGACTTGCCCGTTCCTCGTGCACCGCTCATCAATACGTTGTTTGCAGGTCTGCCGGCAATGAATTGTTCGGTATTGCGTACCAGCAAATCGGTCTGCCGGCCGACTCCCGCCAGCCTTGCCAAGGGGAAAACATGAGGATCGGGCAAGTGCTCCAAAACCCCTTTTTTACCCGCACTCTGCCAACGGAATGCCAAGGCATTCCAATCCGTGCGTTCGGGTTCTGGCGGAAGTACGGCATCCAAACGCTGTAAAACGGAATAGGCTTTGTCAAGAAATTCGTTTAATTCCATACCTGCCTCATTTTTCAGCATATCTTTGTGCCATCAGGCGTTCGACCGTGTCGACGGTTGCCTGTGTGTTCGGATCGATTTCAATATTGACTTGGTCGCCGGTTTGCCTGCTGCCGAAAAGCGTCCGCTCCAAGGTTTCCGGAATCAGATGTACGCAAAAACGCGTCTTTTCGACTTCTCCGACAGTCAGGCTGCAACCGTCCAAACCGACAAATCCTTTGGTCAGGATATAAGGACTGAGTGCGGTTGGGAGCTCGAACCAAACCGTACGGTTAAACCCGTCCTGTTCGATTTCGACAATACGCACGGTTGTCATGATATGCCCACTCATAAGGTGTCCGCCGATTTCGTCGCCGAAACGCGCCGCCCGCTCAATGTTGACACAATCGCCTTCTTTCAGTAGTCCCAAATTGGTTTTTGCCAATGTCTCCGCCATCAAATCAAAGCTGACGCGGTTTCCTTCTATTTCGGTAATGGTCAGGCAGCAGCCGTTATTGGCAACCGATGCGCCGCGCTGCAGGTTTTCTGCCGCCTCTTGCGGAAGCTCGACAATATAAGTGTGAAATGTCGACGACGGACGGTGGACTTTTATCAGTTTGCCCAAGCCTTGAACAATGCCGGTAAACATATTCCGATTTTCCTCTATCAATTCGAAGGGCTGAAATTGTAACACTTCCCCAAACAAAATGCCGTCTGAAAGAGTTTCAGACGGCATCAGTTTTTTATTTGCTTCTAAGCCATGGCACATACCCAGTCGGGTAGTACGGTTTTGCCTTTGCTTAATGCGGCCAGGCGTTGCTTACCATATTTTTCAAACAGTAACTCCACTCCGCTTTGCAGACGTAAAACCAAGCCCGTGGGCGTATCCAATTTGATAAAGTCGATACCCCGCCCTATCAGCTTCTCGATTACGGAATGAAAATCAGATTTTTCCTGCCGGTTTAAAAACCACGTATCCAGGCTCAACCACCGTCCTCCCTGCAAACCCGATTCCGAATCGAAGTCTGCGCGTATTTGTACCAGACGGTCGTCGGAGAAATGCAGTTCGATGTTGCCGTAGAGCCAAATGTTCCAGCCTTTTTTTACCAGCAGCCCCTCGGGTACGCACTCAGGGGCGGGAAACATTTGCAATATCATTTCCGCAGTCTGCCCGATTTCCAGATAATCAAACCGTCCGGCAGACAAGAAATCGTACATATCGATGGAAATTGGAAAATGGTAACGCATGACAAAACCACATAAAATCGATTTATGCGATTATTTCATGTTTTTGTAAGAAGATAAATAAGAATTACTATTATTTACTGAGGACGCAAATCCGTATGCGTGTTCAAATCAATGAAATGCTCATTGACTTCAAATTTCACCGAACGCGCCCTTTGTTGCTGCAACCAGCTTCTAAGCGTCTTCATCCCTGAAAATAAATAAGGAATCGCGCTTTGAAGAATCTGCGGGCGGATGTACATGATGTTGTAGTGCATGGTTACCGGTGTTTCCACATAAAATGCATTACATAACGGCGTACGCTTTGATACGGTTTCAAACCTCGCCACCAAATCGTCCGGAAGATACGGCATATCGCACGGCACAACCAAAAGCCAGTCGGCCGTTGCCAGCTGTAAATCGTTCGCGGCAGTACACAAAGCTGAAAGCGGGCCGAAATGCTGCCACTGCCGTGCGTCCGGAAAAATATGCGGGCTTCTTCGAGCATATTCTTCCAAATTCTGGTTGGCGCTGATAGCAATATGGCTGACTTGGGGCCTGATTTTGTCGATAACATGGTCAATCAGTGCTTTGCCATCCAAAAGTACGAGCCCTTTGTCTTCTCCCCCCATGCGGCTTGCCTGACCGCCTGCCAATATCAGTGCAAAAGTTTTTACCGAGGGCGTCCTTTTGGAAAAATTGAAGGTTTTCATGATTACAGCTTGTTGTTCCCAATATTTTTAGAATAAATCTGATATAGACATTTAATAAATTCATATTGTTTGAATTTTATCATAACCTGATTTAACACTGGAAGCGATGACGATTAAGTTTTTCTTAACCAATTCTTTCTGAGCAGTTGTCTCTAATCCGAAAGAATGATATTGTTGACATAATTTTAAAATAATTTTCTCAAAGCATGATACTGTCATCCAGATTTTTAGACGGCATCAGCCTTTCCCTGCGCCTGAAACTTCTGACCGGTTTATGGGTCGGATTGGCGGCATTGTCCGTCGTGTTAACATTGATGCTCTCTTTACGCTTGGAAAATGCTGCTTCCGTCATTGAAGAAGCCGGAAATTTGAGGATGCAGGCATACCGTCTGGCCTACATGGCCGACGAAGGATCTCCCCGCTCACAAATAGACAATCGGGTTGCCGAATTTGAAAAAAGCCTGAAGCGTATTTCGCAAAGCGATGCAATCCACCCGCTGATTCCTTCGGACACCCCTCTTGCTTATGATTTGATACAATCCATGCTGATTATAGATTGGCAGGCACACATTCTCCCCCCGCTCCAGTCCTATCGGCGACCTACCCAGGTCGATCTCTACCGCTTTGCCGGAAACATCGAACTATTTTTGCAGGCATTGGAAAATGCCAACGAAAAAAACACATGGTGGCTCAGGCATTTTCAATGGGCAATTATGCTGATGACGCTGGTGTCGTCTGTACTGATGCTGTTTTGGCACCAGATTTGGGTTATCCGGCCGCTGCAGGCGTTAAGGGAAGGTGCGGAACGCATCGGACGGAGGTGTTTCGATATTCCCGTTCCCGAAGGCGGTACGCCGGAATTCAAACAGGTCGGGCGTTGTTTCAATCAAATGGGCGGCAGGCTGAAAATTTTATATGATGATTTGGAAGGACAAGTCGCCGAGCAGACACGCAGTCTCGAAAAACAAAATCAAAACCTGACCCTGCTATATCAAACTACGCGGGACCTGCACCAATCCTACATACCGCAACAGGCTGCAGAACATTTTCTAAACCGCATCCTGCCCGCCGTAGGAGCAGATTCCGGCAGAGTTTGTTTGGACGGCGGATCCAATGTTTATGTTTCCATTCATCATGCGGATTGCGGCACAGCAACTTCGGATTTGGGGAAATACTATGAGGAAACCTTCCCCATTGAGTACCAGAACGAAACATTGGGCAGGCTGTTGCTCAGCTTTCCAAACGGCATTTCTCTTGATGAAGACGACCGCATCCTGCTTCAAACACTAGGCAGGCAATTGGGCGTATCACTCGCCGGGGCGAAGCAGGAAGAAGAAAAACGCCTGCTTGCGGTATTACAGGAACGCAACCTAATTGCGCAAGGATTACATGACAGCATCGCACAAACATTAACGTTCCTGAACCTGCAGGTACAGATGTTGGAAAGTGCCTTTGCCGAAGGAAAAAAAGAAGAAGCTGCGGAAAACATCAGTTTTATCAAAACAGGTGTACAAGAATGTTATGAAGATGTCCGCGAACTACTGCTCAACTTCCGTACCAAAATCAGTAATAAAGAATTTCCCGAAGCCGTTTCCGACCTATTCGCCCGCTTTACACAACAAACCGGGATAACGGTCGAAACCGTTTGGGAAAACGGTTCGTTCCTGCCTCCTCAGGAAGAGCAGCTCCAAATGATTTTTATCCTGCAAGAAAGCCTTTCCAATATCCGAAAACACGCCCGTGCCACACATGTCAAATTCAGACTGATTAAACAGGATGAAAGGTTTACAATGACCATTCAAGACAACGGACAGGGTTTCGACACGGAAAACATTGGAGAACCTTCGGGCAGCCATGTCGGACTACATATCATGCAGGAGCGTGCCAAACGTATCCGCGCCGTATTGAAAATCTATTCCCAACCCCAACAAGGAACCACCGTCTCATTGACAGGTGTATCTGAAGAAAGCTTAAAATGACCATTAAAATTATTCTGATAGACGACCATACCCTTTTCCGCAGCGGCATCAAGGCACTTTTGTTGCGCCAACATGATTTTGAGGTCATCGGTGAAGCTTCCGACGGACTTTCCGGCATTAAAATGATCAGCCAGCTTCAACCCGATGTCGTCCTGCTTGACCTTGATATGCCCGGTATGAACGGACGCGAGGCACTCTCCCAAATCATCAGCATCAATCCGCAACAGGCAGTGATTATGCTGACCGTTTCCGAAGACAGCGACGACCTTACAGAATGTATGCGTATTGGCGCGCGCGGCTACCTACTGAAAAACATCAACGCCGACTTTCTTCTCGAAAGCATACGCAAAGCCGCCGATGGCGATAATGTATTCTCTCCCGAAATGACTGCCAAACTCGTCCGCAGCCTGATTTCCCCCCAACCCGCACAAGGAACTCAGGCACTTTCCTCCCTTACCCCCCGAGAGATGGAAATCCTAGGTTACCTTGCAGCAGGACACAGTAATAAAATCATTGCACGCCACCTCAACCTTGCCGAATCCACCGTCAAAGTCCACGTTCAAAACCTGCTCCGCAAACTCAACCTCAGCAGCCGGGTTCAAGCCGCCGTTTATGCCATCCATCATAATGTCCCCCAGCCTGTATTGGAGTAAGGCAGGTTCAGACGGCATATTAGGGGTTTTAATCCCCGTACGGTCATTCGGATAACAGACCAAGCATGTAAGCTTATGCCCCCATAAGTACGCTTGGCATAGCAGTAATATTGTTCGGTTTAGTGTTTTCCGTTTGCCCCTATCTGATACTGCAATATCAGCTATGCCGTCTGAAAACGCATCATCATGATATTTTCAGACGGCATAATAAAAAGCGGAAATACTAATGCAGGGTAAAATGTTCCATTCCGAATCCCATAAATATACAATGGCTTATATCGTTTAAGCATGTGTAACCCACCCTCATATCAATCAATATAAAAATGCCGTCCAAACCCATGTTTGAGACGGCATTTCGCTATATAAGCAATCAGGCAACCTGGGTTTGATGCTCGTCTCCCTGACGCTCACGGATCAAACCCAAACGGTAAACTGTCTCTCCCTGCCCGCTCAGGAATGACTGAACCGCATCAGCATCTTCGGCAGCAACGATGACGACCATACCGATACCGCAGTTAAAGGTTCGGTACATTTCTTGGGTTTCCACATTGCCCGCCTTTTGAAGCCATTGGAAGAGCTTGGGCAATTCCCACGATTCGGCATCAATTTGGGCAACCGTGTTTTCAGGCAACACGCGCGGCACGTTTTCGGTAATGCCGCCGCCGGTAATGTGCGCCATACCTTTAATGGTAAATTTTTCCAAAGCGGCAAGAATCGGTTTCACATACAGACGTGTCGGCGCAATAACAGCCTCACGCAAGGTTTTGCCATTATCAAACTTGGCATCCAGATCGGGATTGTTGCGTTCGATGATTTTACGGATAAGGGAATAGCCGTTTGAATGTGCGCCGTTGGAAGCCAAACCCAATACCACATCGCCCGCGCCGATGCTGCGGCCGGTAATGACATTCTCTTTTTCCACCACGCCGACGGCAAAACCTGCCAAATCGTATTCGCCAACGGGATACATGCCCGGCATTTCGGCAGTTTCCCCGCCAATCAGGGCGCAACCGGATTCTTCGCAACCTTGTGCAATGCCTTTGATGACATCGGTCGCGCGCGGAACATCCAATTTACCGCAGGCAAAATAATCCAAGAAAAACAAGGGCTCAGCTCCTTGAACCAAAATATCGTTGACACTCATTGCAACAAGGTCGATGCCCACCGTATCGTGTTTGTCCCAATCAAAGGCAAGCTTGAGTTTGGTTCCTACTCCATCCGTACCGCTGACCAATACGGGATTTTTATATTTCTTGCCGATTTCGACCAATGCGCCAAAACCGCCCAAATCTCCCAATACTTCCGGGCGCATCGTGCGTTTGGCAAAAGGTTTGATGTTTTCGACCAGTTGGTCGCCTGCGTCGATATCGACACCTGCATCGCGGTAACTCAATGAAGTACTCATCATTTTTCCTTGGTAAATGGTGATTGGACGGTAAAATAACGGGGCGTATTCTACCTTATTTCGCGTTTGCCGGTTTGGATTTTTAGACATATTGTAAACAATCCGCCATATGCCCGCGCGTGTCGGGTTTGGCGGGGCCGTCCGCAGGATTAACGGGCAGAAATCCGCCTGCCCTTCCCCTTAATTCCTTATATATTGCGTTCCATCAAAAGACGCATTACTTTTCTTAACCATTTCTTTTGGCGGACGGGAGGAAGGGTTTTTTTGATGCCATCATCAAAATTAATATTTTCTTCTTTCCGGTTGAAACCCCAGCATCCGGGGCGGAAAAATCTGATTGCGGGACGGAAGCACCCGCTTCCGATTCGGTGCGGAACAAATGGCGGTGCTTTATGTGCCGTTTTGTGTGTTGAAACACATAGGCAGATAAAAAGCCGCCCGCTGAAAAGCAGACGGCTTATATTTTGTGCCACCGAATTGTCCCAATAATCATTAACAATATGATTTATATATTTTTATTGGTGCGGACGGAGAGACTCGAACTCTCACACCTCTCGGCGCCAGAACCTAAATCTGGTGCGTCTACCAATTTCGCCACGTCCGCATAAGGGTGGAGATTATACAGATTTTGTCCGATTGCGCAAGGCTTTGGGCGTAATAGTTGAGGCTTATGCTTTGCAGCGGTAAAATCCGCTATTCGTCCGCCTGGCATCGGAATCCGGCGGTTTTATTTTATTGACGGAATTTGAGTATGCCTGCTGCTTTGATTAAAGATTTTCTGCTGACCCAAGGTTTAAAGCTGCCGCCAGACGAGGTACGGACGGCGTATCTGACCGCAAAGACGGTGATGGATATGGGGATGGCTTCGATAGACCGTTCGGTTTTGTGGCGCAATCATGAAGGTTGGAAACTTGCCGATTATCTTCCGTGCGATGATGGGCGCGAAGACAGCCTGAAACGGCTTTTTATGGCTCTGGATTCGGTATTCTCGCGCTGTGAAGGCATGCGCGCCGCAGCCGTTTATGCCCTGATGCCGTCTGAAAACGCCGCCTTTCGGCTGGTGTGCCTGTCCCAACAGGGAGAAGGTTTGGAAAACATATGGGAGCTGGATGAAAATGTTGCCGATGTTTCGCTTGCCTGCCGTTGCGCGCAAAGCGGCTGGATGAATATTGCTTCGGATGTGGGCCGTTGGCTGGCATTGGGCGAGCTGTCCGGCGAACGCAACCGGCATTCGGCGGCGCAGCTTTCCATTCCCGTTTGTACGGAGAGCGGCGGCGTGCTGGGCGTGGTTCACGTCGAATTTGAAAAAGCCGGTTGTGCGGATGAGGCGGCGCAGGCGGAATGGGTGGCTCTTGCCTTGGCGTTGTCCGAACCTTTGAAGCAGCTTTTGGGCATCACTGCCGCAGAGGGAGCTGAAAATGTCTGAATTATTGAGCTATGTCGCTTCCTGCCGCCTACCGACCGAATGGGGCGTATTTACGATGCACGGTTTTGAAGAAGCAAGCGGTCAGGAACACGTCGCGCTGACCGTCGGCGATTGTTCAGACGGCAATCCGGTTCTGACGCGCATCCACTCCGAATGCCTGACGGGCGACGCGCTGTTTTCCAGAAAGTGCGACTGCGGGCCGCAACTTGAAGCGGCCATGAGAGCGGTACAGGCAGAGGGGCGCGGCATCATCGTCTATCTGCGTCAGGAAGGACGCGGCATCGGGCTGATTAACAAAATCCGCGCCTATCATCTGCAAGACCAAGGTATGGATACCGTTGAAGCCAATTTGGCACTCGGGCTGCCCGTCGATGCTCGCGATTTCCGTTTGGCGCAATCTATCTACGAATATCTGGGCATCCGCTCGGTCAAACTGCTGACCAACAACCCCGAAAAAATCCAAACCCTGAAAGATGCGGGGATTAACGTGGTCGAACGCATCCCCCTGCACGTCGGGGAAAACCTTGAAAACAAACGCTATCTCCAAACCAAAGCAGACAAGCTGGGACATCTGATGCCGGAATAAGGCAAAGATGCAGGGAACGGGCATCCTGCGCCGCCTTTCGGGAAACAGGTTTCCCATACCTTGATAAAGCAATAAGTTTTATAGTGGATTAACAAAAACCAGTACAGCGTTGCCTCGCCTTAGCTCAAAGAGAACGATTCTCTAAGGTGCTGAAGCACCAAGTGAATCGGTTCCGTACTATTTGTACTGTCTGCGGCTTCGTCGCCTTGTCCTGATTTTTGTTAATCCACTATATAAAGTTACAGGGTGCGGATGCAAACGCATTGCGGGTGCGGGTTTGAGGCATACGCGCAAACATTTTAATATAATGGATTGATATTTATGATTTTCTCCATCATCGTCCCTATTTACAATGTGGAAAAATACCTCCGCTGCTGCGTGGATTCCGTGCTTGCCGAAAATTTTGCCGATTATGAAATGATTTTGGTCGATGACGGTTCGCCGGACGGCTGCGGGAAGATTTGCGACGAATATGCAGGCAAATATCCGCATATAAAAGTTATTCATAAAGAAAACGGCGGGCTGTCGGATGCCCGCAACGCCGGTATCCGGGCGGCAAAAGGCGATTACCTGATCTTTTTGGACAGCGACGACTATTGGGCCGATACCAACCGTTCAAAAAACGCGGGGGGGGGATTCTCTTTGATTTACAACAACTTGCAGATAAAAAGATTGATTTGATCCTGCACCCTTCGTCCTTCAATTATCGCGACATCTCCAAAGGGGAGGACTTTTCGGATAATGATTTTGTCCGCCATTTTGAAATGCTGGTGGAGGGGCGGTACTATATCTCCAACGCGTGGACAAAGATTGTCAGGCGGGAAATAATCATCAAAAACAATCTGTTTTTCCCAAAAGGATACATTCACGAGGATTTCCCGTACAGTTTGCAATTGGCGCGCTTTATCAAGACTTTTGCCTTTTACGATAACCCTTTTTACCAGTACCGCGTTCTCGGCGGCTCTATCAGCCACAACATCAAATACAAAAATTTCAGCGATATGCTGACGCATCTCGACCGGGGTGTGGATTTTTTAGTCGAAAACAAAAATTCCCCTATCTACGGCGGTTTGCAAAAATTTGTCTTCGACAATATCGGCTATCTGAGGTCTATATTGGTAGGGCTTTATTTTTCCAAAAACATTATCGTCATCTACCGAGAATATTTTTCATTTAAAGAAAAATGCAGAAAGATATTTGGCGCGAAGGCAATCCGTCCGGTTTTTATCGGGAAGACAGCATTCATCAAAAGCTTTTTATCAGAAATTTTTTCGGAATAACCCTCCGGACCCCCCATAATCAGAAGCGTGCGGGAAGAAACAGCCGCCCCGCCGGCGGGGTTGCGGCAACGCCGTCTGAAGCCACGAATCCGGCTTCAGACGGCATCTGTTTACCAAAAAGCAAATAATTCGGTTTAGCGAAAAAACAGATTTGCTTTTTGGTAAATACGCGATTACAATCCGCTACATCCGGTTTCCGCAAAGGGAAAAACAATGACTGACACAGCCGACCTGCGCCGCCGCAACCTGCGGCAGTGGATAGAAAAACATTACGGCGGTTTGCAAACCCGTTTTGCCGAAGCCGTCTGCCTCAATACGGGCGAGCTCTCCGCCCTCTTAAAAAACAAATCCTTCGGCGAGAAAAAAGCCAGAAAAATCGAACAGGCGGCGAACATGCCTGCCATGTGGCTGGATCAGACAAACCCCGCCGCCCAAACCGACCATCAAGAAAGACGCACCATGTCCCATATCTCCACCATCCCCGAAATCCTAGCAGACATCAAAGCCGGCAAAATGGTCATCATTACCGATGCCGAAGACCGCGAAAACGAAGGCGACCTGCTGATGGCGGCACAATTCGTTACCCCCGAAGCCATCAACTTTATGATTAAAAACGCGCGCGGCCTGGTCTGCCTGCCGATGGACGGCGAAATGGTCGAAAAACTCGGCCTGCCCATGATGACCCAGAAAAACGGCGCGCAATACGGCACCAACTTTACCGTCTCCATCGAAGCCGCCCACGGCATTACCACCGGCATTTCCGCCGCCGACCGTGCCCTGACTATTCAAACCGCCGTTTCACCGACCGCCAAACCTGAAGACATCGTCCAACCCGGTCATATCTTCCCGCTTCGCGCCCAAAAAGGCGGCGTACTCGTCCGTGCCGGACACACCGAAGCCGGCGTCGATCTAGCGCAAATGAACGGGCTTATCCCTGCCGCCGTCATCTGCGAAATCATCAACGACGACGGCACCATGGCGCGTATGCCCGAGCTGATGAAGTTTGCCGAAGAACACAAGCTCAAAATCGGCACCATTGCCGACCTCATCGAATACCGCAGCCGTACCGAAAGCCTGCTCGAAGACATGGGCAATTCGCCGGTACAAACCCCGTGGGGCGAGTTCCAACAACACGTTTACGTCGACAAGCTCTCCGGCGAAACCCACCTTGCCCTCGTTAAAGGCACACCTTCCGCCGACGAAGAAACCCTCGTCCGCGTCCACGAACCCTTCAGCGTCATGGACTTTATCCAAGCCAATCCGCGCCATTCCTGGTCATTGCCTAAAGCCCTTGAGCGTGTCCAACAGGCAGAAAGCGGCGTCGTCATCCTTCTGCACCGCACCGAAGACGGCGCCGCCCTGCTCGACCGTACCCTGCCCAAAGGCGCAAACCAAGCCTACAAATGGGACAGCAAAAGCTACGGCATAGGCGCGCAAATCCTCGCCGGCCTCAATGTTAAAAAACTGCGCGTCCTCGGCCAACCGTCATCCTTCACCGGTCTCACCGGCTTCGGTTTGGAAGTCGTCGGCTTTGAAGAAGCGGAAAAATAATATAGTAAATTCAAATACTTTATATTTGCTTTATTTATTGCATTATTTCCGTGCAAACGAAAACCCGGTCTGTTGGGTTGGATTTTGTTTTTTCAAATTTCGGGTAACTTCTAATTCGTCATTCCCGCGCAGGCGGGAATCCGGTTCGTCGGGTTTTTGTCATTTCCGATAAATTCCTGTGGCTTTGGTTTTTTGGATTCTCTCTTTCGGGGAAATAACGGCATAAGTATTTTCCAAACCAAACAAAATGCCGTCTGAAAGGCTTTCAGACGGCATTTTAAGTTTGACCGGTTTCATTCATCGGTATTTATGAATTGAATTTCAACATCGCCAGCCTATCCTTAATCTCTTTTTCCAATTCGGCAGATTCAGTGAAGAGCTTGTCTAAATCCGCCGAAAATCCCGCCATTTTCTGCTCGAATTCCTCGGCGGAAATATCCACATAATCAATCTTTACCTCGAAATACTGCCCCGCCGACAGGCTGTAGTTTTTGGCTTTGATTTCATCGTAGCCGACCACCACGCTGAAATCTTCCACTGCCTGTTTGTGCGTGAAGGTATTGCAGATTTTTTGTTCTTCTTCGCGGGAAAGTACGGTTTTTTTGCCATCTTTGATTTTTTCACCCAAGCCAGATGCGTCGATTAATACTACTTCGTCTTTATTGGCTTTATCAATAAACAGGATAAGACCTGAAAAAAGCCGATACGCCTTTTCGGTGTACCGGCTTTGCCATACTGTTCTGCTTCAGACGGCATTGCTTTATTTTGCCTTTAATACTTCTTCGTCCAGCGATTTCAACCACGCCAGCTTTTCGCCGATTTTGATTTCCAGCCCGCGCGGGACGGGTTGGTAGAAATCGGGTTCGTCCAAGCCGTCGGGCATATAGCTTTCGCCGGCGGCGTAGGCGTTCGGTTCGTCGTGGGCGTAGCGGTATTCGCGTCCGTAGCCTAATTCTTTCATTAACTTGGTCGGGGCGTTGCGCAGGTGGACGGGTACTTCGTCGCTGGCGTTTTCTTTAACGAAACGGCGCATTTGGTTGTATGCCTTGTAGCCCGCGTTGGATTTCGCGGCAGCAGCAAGGTACAGCACGGCTTGCGCCAGCGCAAGTTCGCCTTCGGGCGAACCTAAGCGTTCAAATGTTGCGGCGGCATCATTGGCGATTTGGAAGGCGCGCGGGTCGGCAAGCCCGATGTCTTCCCAAGCGATACGCACGATGCGGCGGGCGAGATAGCGCGGGTCGGTGCCGCTGTCGAGCATACGGCAGAACCAATACAGCGCGGCGTTCGGATGCGAACCGCGCACGGATTTGTGCAGGGCGGAGATTTGGTTGTAGAAACTCTCGCCGCCTTTGTCGAAACGGCGGATTTGCGCCCCGAGACTGTCGGCGAGAAATTCGGCGGTTAAGTTTTTCAGACGGCATGTATCGGCGGCGCGTAACAGTTGTTCCAACAAATTCAACAATCTGCGCGCATCACCGTCGGCGGTATTGACGAGCAGCTCCTGCGCGTCCGCTTCAATCGTGAAATCTTGGTATTCGGGCAAGGCCAATACTTTGACAATCAATTTCTTGAGGTCGTCTGAAGACAAGGATTGCAAGACATAAACTTGCGCCCTACTGAGCAATGCTGGATTGACTTCAAACGACGGGTTTTCCGTGGTAGCGCCGATAAAGGTTAATAAGCCGCTTTCGACATAAGGCAAAAACGCGTCCTGCTGCGCCTTGTTGAAACGGTGGACTTCATCGACAAACAAAATCGTCGCGCGTCCCTGTTGCAAAGCGATTTCAGCCTTATCGATTGCCTCGCGTATGTCCTTCACGCCGGAAAACACGGCGGAAACAGGCAAAAACTGGGCATTGAAACTCTGCGCCAAAATCCGCGCCAACGTCGTCTTGCCCACGCCCGGAGGCCCCCACAGCAGCATAGAATGCGGCTTCCCACCTTCCACCGCCACCCGCAGCGGCTTGCCTTCGCCGATTAAATGCTGCTGCCCGATAACATCATCAAGCGTATGCGGGCGCAGGCGTTCGGCAAGCGGCGCATCGGGTTGGCGGGCAAACAAATCGGTCATAACGGCTCCGTTAACAGGTTTTCAAACAATATGATTATACGGCAGGGAAAGGCGGCGTGCCGCATACGTTGAACTAAGCCGATCTTAGGCGTACAATTGGAAAATTTCAGGAAATTTACGCATGCCATGCACGGAGTCCGATCCTACACCGGCAGCATGATACGCAAATCATAGCTTCAATTAAAAATTAAGGAAACTTCGATGAAACAAAATAGAAAGTTCGCTTTATCTACCATTGCTTTCTTGATTCAATCGGGATTATGTTTTGATGCTAACGCTGCTGAACATGACCTTGGAGCAATAGGAAATGTAATAGAGTATGCAGCTTTGCAACCGGACCCGCAAAGACCAGGTCCCGTTTTAACCATGCGGGGGAGTAAGATTACAGTAAAACAAACTATTTTGCCTTATTGGAAGAAAGGGGGACAGTATGAGAAATTGGAACTTATTACCACCGGGGAAGAGGCAGATGGAGACTTACTGGTCAACGGTTCTTACGGCATCCGTTCTTTTGCAGACTCAAAATTGGAATACAAACCCGAATTATCGGTAAGAAGCAATCATGACATTATTTTCAATAATGATTTTCAATCTGTTGACGTACAACCCTATTCCGGAAATATCCATTTGGATGCCAAAGGAAAAATTCAATTTAATTTGAATGTTGCCGATAAGGTAACAGATCCAACCACACATCAAGAAAAGTTAGTGAACGATAACGCCTTAGTGCGGTATGTCAACACTATCACCCCCCCCCCGATGAAAAAAATGACAAAGGCAGCATATCCTTTCATTCAAAAACAGGCAATTTGTTCAATATGAACGTTAACGTTCATAAAGACACACACCATTTCGGTATTCACAACCTCCGCAATACCGATGTTAATCTGACTGCCGAAGACGGCGATAATGTGGTTGCGATTAAAGGGAAGCTTGCCGACTCCATCTCGGAAGGGAAGATTGACAGCACAAGTTTTTTAAGGGGTATTGAAACGGCTTTTAAATCCGATACCGTATTAACGGGGAATAACAATAAAATATCCATCACCACTGAGGGCGACGGCTTGGGATTGGGTGCAAAAGACTTCAACCCCCAATCTCCCTATTTCGGACACACGACGGGCATTTTCGTCAATAATCAATCAAGCAATCTTACTCAACCTTCCATTGACGGTGTCAGCACCATCAAGCTCAAAGCCGTCAAGGGGAATAATGAAGTTGATTTAAATGTAAAAACCCACGCCTCCGTAAAAGGCATTATCGCGTCGCATTCTGCAAAAGCGACGCTCGAAGCCGAAGGGGATAATATTGTCCGGGTTAAAAATCCGGACACCGATACGGCTTTAGTCAATGCCTGGAAAGAAAAATACCCCAATAATTCGCCAGAACTATACAGGATAGGGGTTCAATCCGCGACTGACAGCGATGTGGTTTTGAATGCGGCAAACAATATCGTTGAAGTAGCAGGCAACCCGATGCACCAAGAAGGGATTACCGCTCACGGAAATGCCACGATTACCCTAAAGGCGAAAGAAAACAATAAAATTACCGTGGAAAACGCCGCATATAGCAGCGACGGCATTTCGACTCTGACTAACAGAACGGGGGCAAGGCCCGGAACAAAGGATGACGGAAACAAAATCATACTGGAAGCCGGCGGCGATAATATCGTTACCATGAAAGCCGGCGATGCGGATGCGGATTATGTAAAAAACTCCGACGTATTAAATAAAACAGGATATTATCAAAAGAAACTAGGTTCCAACGGCATCTTTGCCTATGGCGACAAATCGTTGGTCAAACTGGTTGGCGAAAATAATATTGTTAAGAGTGAAATCAGTGAAAAGTCTAAGGCATTTACGCATAACAGCATTTATTCGTGGAATAAGGCAAAAGTCGAATTGTCTGCGAAGAACGATAATATCGTACAAGGCGGAACAAACGGCTTGCATTCAAGCGACTCCTCAATCGCCCTTAAAGGGGAAAATAATGCGATTTCAAGCCTGAAATATAATGTTTTTGCCTACAACAAGGCAAAGGTGGACTTGACCGCCGAAAATAAAAACACATTATCCGATGCAACAATTGGTGTATATGCCCTCCATACGACAAGTACAGTCAATTTATCTTCAAAAGATAAAAATGAGGTAAAAAGCACCCGAGTGGGTCTGTATTCGCAAGACGGCGGTTCAATTAATGTAGAAGGGAAGGATAATATTATTGAAGGAGATTCAGTTGCCTTGGTTGGACAGAATGGAAATTTAAGCATCCGCGCAAGCAGTGCAAACCGAATTAGTTCAAAAAGCTTAGGAATCTATGCCAACGATAGTGCAAAAATAACATTAACAGGTACGAACAATACAATTAATTCCGCCAACTCTGCTATTTCTTCATTAGACAAAAGCGAAGTTAAGATTGACGGTCAAATTACCATTGACTCCAACGTTGCCAATCTTGCAAGGCAAGATGGTTCAATTCATTTGAATTATAAAGACGATACCCGTATCACTGGGGCAACCGTATCTGATAAGGGTTTGGTAGCCATCAAACCTTTGAATAATACGAATACTGTTGCCGACACTGTTCACTATAAAGGCGATGTTTTGGCGGTAAATAACGGCAAAGTGGAATTAGACTTCACGCCGAACAGCCGTTTAGTGGGACGTTTGGATAATTTTAGCGGCTTAACCGATTCCAAACATAAAGATTTATTTGAACAATATGTTACCAAGTTAGACAGCAAAAGTGCGGGCGAAATTAACCTTAATTTAGCCAAAGACGCATTATGGACGATGACAGGTCAAAGCTGGATGGATAAATTGAGCGGCGAAGGTACGGTTGATTTTGACAGTAACAGCAAAACGAGTGGACGCGCCTTACATATCGGCGAATTGGCGGGTGCCAATAAATTCTTGATGCATCTGAATAAAGACGGCATTCACAGCGATATGCTCTATGTGAAAAAAGGAACGTCCACTCCGCAAGAAGTCGTCGTCAAAAATCTGTCCGAAGTGCTCGACAGTATGAATTACGGCGAACGTTTGCGTTTCGCTACGGTAACAGACTCAAAAAATGAATTTGTGAACGGTAAGAAATATATTGATGATACGCACCTTATGGAGGATGCCCTGACTGTCGAATACTCCGCACATAACGGCGATAAAAACAACGAGGATGCCTATAATAAATCCTTTAACGGCTCTGAAATGACGACGGAAAAAGCCGGAAATAATTATATCGATCAAACTTATGCCGGTGGTAACAGGCAAAATGTCTATTTGGTTAAACAGGCTACCGGCAATCCGAGCCGAAATGTCAAAAATATCAATGATATGTTCGACTCAACCGCACATTATGCGTTCACTTTGGATACTTATACCAAACGCGAAGGGGAGCGGGCTTTTTCAACGTTGGATAAAAAAGAAGGCGATTGGATAAGGCTGACGCATACCCGTTTGATTCAATCCAATGCGTTTAGGTTTCATAACAACGATTTTGAAATCGGATATGACCGCTTCAGCCTCAACGAGCAGGAGAAAAAACGTAAATGGGGCATAAGTTTCGACTACGGCCACGGCAGGACATCATTATGGAATACGTTTGGCAAGGGCAAAATCAGGAAATATGAATTGGCTCTGTACAATACTACCCAATACATAGATAAAGAAGGAGACGAAACAGGGTATATCGACAATGTATTAAAAATAGGAAAACTGCGTAACCGTGTGATTGCACGAAATCATATGGGGCAATTATGGGGCGAGGGAAAATATAGCAACACCCTATTCTCTATCAGCACCGAATACGGCCGCCGTAAATTTTTGGATGACGATAAATTGTGGCGGATTACACCGCAAGTACAGTTGCAATATTCCTATTTGAGAGGTGCGGGCTACCGGCTCGACAATGGTATAAATGTCAACTTAAGCCACGTAAACAGCCTGATAGGCCGTTTGGGTTTGGATGTCGTGAGAAAATTTGACGAAGGCAAAAAACTTTTCTATATCAAAGGCAATATCCTTCATGAATTTTTGGGCAGCCGTTCCTTTAAGGCATTTGAAGGCAACAGCAATTATGCTCAAAAATGGAATACGAGGGGGACTTGGTATTCCGTCGGCTTGGGCTACAATGCGCGGACAGGCAAAAAAACGAATGTCTTTGCCGATGCGGAAAAAGAGTTTTCCGGCGGGAAAAAAGGATCGTACAACATCCGCTTATCCATTTCCCATCAGTTTGACTGAATGATTGAAACCTTATCGCAACAATAGGTTAAATCCATTCAAGTCTCTAGGATAAACCACAATGAAATGCCGTCTGAACCGCTTTCAGACGGCATTTTTGCAAACAGGCAAAATGACGGCGGCGGGATTTTTTATTTTCCCAATTGAAGTATAATGTTGCCGGATTCAACCGGATATTCAAACGGTTTGCTCCAACATCGGAACGGCGCATAAAACGCCGTCCTGCGCGTTATCCCGAACGGGGCGGCTAATCAGATCCTATCGCCATAAAACGGCGGGGTTTCAACCGAAAAGGAATTGAGATGAATAAAACCTTGTCTATTTTGCCGGTGGCAATCTTACTCGGCGGCTGCGCCGTCGGCGGCGGCAACACATTCGGTGGCTTAGACGGCGGCACGGGTATGGGCGGCAGCATCGTCAAAATGGCGGTAGAAAGCCAATGCCGTGCGGAATTGAACAAACGCAGCGAATGGCGTTTGACCGCGCTGGCGATGAGTGCCGAAAAACAGGCGGAATGGGAAAACAAGATTTGCGGCTGCGCTACCGAAGAAGCACCCAACCAGCTGACCGGCAACGATGTGATGCAGATGCTGAACCAGTCCACGCGCAATCAGGCAATTACCACCGTTACTGCCAAAACGGTTTCCGCCTGCTTCAAACGCCTGTACCGCTAACCTTCTTCAGACGGCATGAGGCAGATGCCGTCTGAAGCCGTTTTCCTGCAATTTCGACAGACGAGAAAAATCATGAAATATATCAGCACGCGCGGCGAAACCGCACACAAACCGTTCAGCGAAGTTTTATTGATGGGGCTGGCACCCGACGGCGGCCTGATGCTGCCGGAACATTATCCGCAAATCGGGCGCGAAACCTTGGACAAATGGCGCGGTTTGGCTTATCCCGAATTGGCGTTTGAAATCATGCGCCTGTTCGTTACCGATATTCCGGAGGACGATTTGCGCGACATTCTGAACCGTACTTACACGGAAGCGGCGTTCGGTACTAAGGAAATCACCCCCGTCCGCACGCTTTCAGACGGCATCAAAATCCAAGCCTTGTCCAACGGCCCGACGCTGGCGTTCAAAGATATGGCGATGCAGTTTTTGGGCAATGCGTTTGAATATGTTTTAAACAAAGAAGGCAAAAAACTCAATATCTTGGGCGCGACCAGCGGCGATACGGGTTCGGCTGCGGAATATGCCTTGCGCGGTAAAAAGGGCGTGAACGTATTTATGTTGTCGCCCGACGGTAAAATGAGCGCGTTTCAACGCGCGCAGATGTACAGCCTGCAAGACGGGAATATCCACAATATCGCCGTGAAGGGGATGTTTGACGACTGTCAGGACATTGTGAAGGCGGTACAGAACGATGCCGCGTTCAAGGAAAAATACCATATCGGTACGGTCAACTCGATCAACTGGGGACGCATCGTCGCGCAAGTGGTTTATTACTTTGCAGGCTATTTCAAAGCGACGCAAAGCAATGACGAGCAGGTCAGCTTCTGCGTGCCGAGCGGCAACTTCGGCAATGTTTGCGCGGGACACATCGCCAAACAAATGGGCCTGCCCATCCGCCGCCTGATTGTCGCGACCAATGAAAACGATGTGTTGGATGAGTTTTTCAAAACCGGCGCGTACCGCCCGCGCAACAGCGCGCATACTTATGTTACCTCCAGCCCGTCTATGGACATTTCCAAAGCGTCCAACTTCGAGCGTTTCGTGTTCGACCTGATGGATCGCAATCCTCAGGAAATCAATACGCTGTGGGCGGAAGTGGCTGCAGGCAAAGGCTTTGACCTGCGATTTGCCTTAGACAAAGTCGGTGGCAAATACGGCTTTACTTCCGGCAAGTCCACCCACGCCGACCGCCTCGCCACCATCAAGCAGGTTTACGAGCAAGACCAAGAACTCATCGACCCGCACACTGCCGACGGCGTAAAAGTCGCCCGCGAAGTGCGCGAAGAAGGTGAAACGGTGGTTTGTTTGGAAACCGCGTTGGCAGCGAAATTCGATGCGACCATACGCGAAGCCGTCGGCGATGTCGCCATTCCGCGCCCTGCCGCGCTGGAAGGTTTGGAAAACCTGCCACAACGCGTGCAAACCGTGCCGAACAGTGCGGATGCGGTAAAAGGCATCATCGAACAAACCCTTGCCTGATATTCCGTGCAGAAGCATTCCGTCCGAACTTAAGATTGAAAGAAAATGACCTTACCTATGCAGAAAACCCGTTTTTCTATACTGCTGGACGAACTGGCGGCAAAACAGGAGGCAGCCATCGCCCCCCACCTGCTTGCCGACGGGAGCAAGGTATGGGTACGCAAAGCAGGCAGGCACAATGCACGATGGCGTTACGCGCTGCTCGGCATGGTTGCCCGGTATTTGAAGCTGGGTGTATTGAAGCCGGTCCCCAGTCTCGGCGGCGAGCCTGCCATTGCAACCGAATCAAAACGCCTGTACGAATTGCGCGCGGCGGGGATAGCCGTTCCCGAATTGCTCGCCGTCCGGAAAAATGCCCTTATGTTCGGCAATTTGGAAGGCATCCCGCTCGATGTGCAAATCCGCCAAGAAGCCGAGGCTGGAAAGTCGGACGCTTGGCTTGCCGGTTTGGAAGCCATTGCACGCGTGCATAAAAAACGGCAGTTCCTCAGTCAGGCGTTTGCGCGGAATATGATGTCGGACGGAAAAAACATCAGCTTTTTGGATTTTGAAGACGATCCTTCCGAAGTCCTGACCATAGCGCAATGCCAAGCCCGCGATTGGCTCTGCTACATCCATTCGACCGCGCTGATATTGAAAAACGGCGGACTGCTGGAAGCGGCTGCGGAAAAATGGGGCGGCGTATTGTCAGATCAGCCTGCCGAAATACAAAAGCTGATTGCCGCCACCGTCAAACCGATCCTCCCGATACGCAGGCTGGAACACCCCCGCTGGGGACGGGACGCACTTAGGCTGGCAGCCTCGATTTCCCTGATTTCCCTTGCCGATATGCCGCCGTAAGCCGCCGCCCGCTCCGCGATGCCGTCTGAAGCCCTTCAGACAGCATATAACCAACGCGCATCAAGCATTGTCGCAACCATCCGTTTCGTTTAGAATTTTGACTTTATCCCGAATCGGGCAGACATTTCCACTCTGCCGCACGTCCCGAACAAGCACTATCCATTTCTTTTACTGACAGGAAACCCAAATGGCAGCATTCAATACCCAAAAAGTATTGTCCGTACACCACTGGACAGACGCATATTTTACCTTTACCTGCACTCGCGACGAATCGTTGCGCTTTGAAAACGGACAGTTCGTTATGGTCGGGCTGATGGTGGACGGCAAGCCGCTGATGCGCGCATACAGCGTCGCCTCCGCCAACTGGGAAGAACACCTCGAATTTTTCAGCATTAAAGTCCAAGACGGCCCTCTGACCAGCCGCCTGCAACACCTCAAAGTCGGCGACGACGTGTTAATCAGCAAAAAACCGACCGGAACCTTGGTTGCCGGCGATCTGAATCCGGGCAAACACCTTTATTTGTTGAGCACCGGTACCGGCATCGCCCCTTTCTTGAGCATCACCAAAGACCCCGAAATTTACGAGCAATTTGAAAAAATCATCCTCGTACACGGCGTGCGCTACAAAAAAGATTTGGCGTACTACGACCGCTTTACCAAAGAATTGCCCGAACACGAATACCTCGGCGATTTGGTTAGGGAAAAACTGATTTACTATCCGATTGTTTCCCGAGAAGAATTCGAACACCACGGCCGCCTGACCGACCTGATGGTAAGTGGCAAACTGTTTGAAGACATCGGTCTGCCCAAAATCAATCCTCAAGACGACCGCGCCATGCTGTGCGGCAGCCCTGCGATGCTGAAAGACACCTGCAAAGTTTTGGACGATTTCGGACTGACCGTCTCTCCGAAAACAGGCGTGCGCGGCGATTACCTGATTGAGCGCGCGTTTGTGGATCAATAAGCTACTTGAAAATGCCGTCTGAACGGCATCAGCAATCAAAAATCCCGAATCCTGCCAATCAGGATTCGGGGTTTTTATAGTGAATTAAATTTAAATCAGGACAAGGCGGCGAGCCGCAGACAGTACAAATAGTACGGCAAGGCGAGCCAACACTGTACCGGTTTAAATTTAATTCACTATATAGTGGGTAAAAATTAGAAATGCACATTTCCGTCATTCACGCGCAGGCGGGAATCCAGACCTATCCGTTAATTAGCATTTGAAAATAAAAGAAAAACCAAGCATATAGGTTCCCACTTGCGGGGAAATGGCGACGGTATTCTGCCGTAGCCAAAGCAGAAAAACATCCTTATTGTCATTTCATCATGATATGACAGTAAGGATGTTAAAAATTAATTATCATTATATAATTGATATATAAGAAAAATTGTCCCAATAAGAAATGTTATGCAGAAAATAAAATGAAAAGGATGGTTTTCATTGAAAATGGTTGTTCTGCCATCGTCATACACAGAGCCAGTATTTGGAAAAAAAATAATCCATATTGACATAATTATTCCATTTATCGCATAAATCCACTTTCTAATTTTTTTCCACATTAATATAATCTCTTATTTAATAAAATCAAAATAAAAATCAAATGCCTAGCAATTCGATCTCAAATTTTGAACGCCAACGTGTTTGAGCGGTAACAATACATACTTTAAGTTTGCAATCCTTCATCGTCTCATTTTTGTTTTCATCAACTATACGTCTAAAGCAACGCTGTCCGTCATTGTTCGGACGGCATTTTTTCAGACGGCATGTCCACCTGCTTGTGAAGCCGCATGGCGTTGCCCAATACAACCAGCGAACTGAAGCTCATGCCCAGTGCGGCTATCCACGGTTGGACATAGCCCAAAACGGCAAGCGGTACGGCAATGATGTTGTAAGCACTCGCCCACGACAGGTTCTGACGAATAATCTGCCGCGTCCTTCCCGCCTGTGCCAGCATATGCGGAACGGTATTCAAATCTTCGTTTAAAAGGACGATATCCGCGCCGTCCCTTGCAATATCGGTTCCTCCCGCCACCGCTGCAGAAGTATCGGCCTGTGCCAAAACAGGGGCATCGTTGATGCCGTCGCCTATCATCAACACTCTTTTCCCTTCTTTCTGCAAAGCTTTTACATATTCCAACTTGTCTTCCGGCATGGCTTGGGAACGGTAGTGTCCGATACCCAAGGCGCGTGCGGTTTCTGCAACGGCGGTTTCACGGTCTCCGCTGAGCAGGTGCAGGGTCAGGTTTTGCCGCTTCAACTTGCGGACAACTTCCTCCGCCCCCTCCTTCAACGGGTCTTGAAGATAAAACGCAGCTTGGAAACCGAGCTGGTTACCGAGATAGACCGCACTGCCGCTTTCTGAAGCCTGTTCGTCCTGCGGAGGTTCTCCGGCGATTTTGGCGACATAAGCCACCCTGCCCAATGCCCACACCTGCGTTTCCCCGTTGATGGTCAGTTGCGCGCCTACGCCTTCACCGACGTGATTGAGGCGTTGTCCGACCCGTATGTCAGGAATCATGCCGTCTGAAACACGGTGGTTGAGGATGGCACGGGCAAGGGGATGTTCGGACTGTTGTTCCAACGCCTGCGCCACCGCGAGAACAAAGGCTTCGTCTGTGCCGCTCAACAATGAGATACGGCTGACGGTGGGATTTCCCCGGGTCAGCGTTCCTGTTTTATCGAAGATGATGTCGGTGGTTTGGGCAAGCGTTTCCAGGGTTTGCTTACCGCTGATTAAAATGCCTTCGCGCGCCAGCGCACCGGTAGAAGCTGCTAAGGCCGTCGGCGTGGCAAGCGATAAGGCGCACGGACAGGTAATGACAAGCAGGGCGACAGTAATCCAAAGCGCGGTATGCGCATCGGCGTAAAACATCCAACCGATAAATACGGGGACGGCAAGCAGCAGCTCCCCGAAAACGAATGTAGAGGCGTATTGTTCCGCCAACTCGGCGGTGCGCGGTTTTTGGGCCAGTGCGCGGTCGAGCAGGCGGACGATATAGGACAGGCGCGTACTGCTGCCGGTACGGTCTGTGCGTATGATTAGGGGGCTTTGCGTATTGAGTGTGCCGGCGGTTACTTTTTCAGACGGCATCTTGGCAACGGGCAGGCTTTCACCCGTCAGCATGGCTTCGTTGACGGCACTGCTGCCTTCCAGCACCGTGCCGTCAACGGGGATGGTTTCGCCCGGTTTGACCATCACGATATCGCCCGCCTTCAATTTGACGACGGCTGCCTCGCAGGTTTCCTGCGTATCGGGGTAATCGGGCATATGATGGCAAAACGCAGGAATCAGCTTGACCAGCCTTTCGGCGGCATCGCCTGCCTTACGGCGGGCGATTTGTTCCATAAAACGTCCGCCCAGCAGGAAAAACAGCAGCATGGCGATGGATTCGAAATACATCCCCTGCCCCGCATTTGTCGCAAGGCTGTAAACGCCGGCGATAAAGGTCATGATGATGGCGACGGTAATCGGCGTATCCATGCCGACGCGGCGGTTTTTCAAGTCGCGCAGCGTGCCTTGATAAAACGGAACGGCGCAATAGAATACGACGGGCAACACCATCAGGAAGCCGCCCCAATGGAGGATTTGCAGGAAATCGGGTTCGATGTCGCCGCCGTAAAGGTAGGTCGGCAGCGCGAACATCATCGTCTGCATCATCCCTAGTCCGGCAACGGCAAGGCGAACGATATATTGTTTCCGCTCCTTCTGATTGGCGGCTTCGATTTTTTGCGCGTCATAGGGTGCGGCGGTGTAGCCTGTCTGCCGGATTTTCAACAGAATGTCGGAGAGGCGGATTTTTTCGTTGTCCCATACGGCCCGGCAGCGCCGGGTACTGTAATTGAGATCGATGCGGATGATGCCGTCTGTACGCAAAAGCTGTTGTTCGATCAGCCAGACGCAGGCGGCACAGGTAATGCCGCCCAGCATCAGCACCGCCTCATGCGTACCGTTATGGGTTTCGACAAAATCAGACTGCACCTCGGGTAAATCATAGAGCCGGATTTGATCGAGGATTTCCTGAGGCGGCAGCTCGCTTTTCTGTGCGTCGGCGGTGCGTTGTTTGTAATAACTGCCCAAGCCCGCGTCAATAATGCTTTGTGCGACCGCCTGACAACCGGCGCAGCAGGTTTCGCGGTCTTCGTCTTCGTAGCGGACGGTCAGATGCAGGTTTTCGGGAACGTCCAGCCCGCAGTGGAAACAGGTTTTTTTCATGGCGTTTCGGTTTCGTCTGTGTTTAGTGCGGCGGCACAATACTCGGCAATGGCTTCGCGCAGTGCGTCTATACCGGTATTTTCAGCAACGGAAATGCGGACGGCAGCAATTTTTCCCGCAGCGTCGCGCCATATGCCCGTGTTTTGTTCTTCAGACGGCAGCAGGTCGGTTTTGTTGTACACCTTGATGCAAGGAATATCGCCGGTATGGATTTCTTGCAGTACGTTTTCCACGTCTTCAATCTGCTGTCCGCTGTTCGGGGCGGCGGCATCGACGACGTGCAGCAGCACATCGGCTTGCGCGGTTTCTTCCAGCGTGGCGGAAAATGCCGAAATCAGTTTGTGCGGCAAATCGCTGACGAATCCGACGGTATCGGTCAGGATAATGCTGCATTCGGGACTGATGTACAGCCGCCGCGCCGTGGTGTCGAGTGTGGCGAAAAGCTGGTCTTTCGCATATATGCCCGACTTGGTCAGCCGGTTGAACAGGCTGGATTTGCCGACATTGGTATAGCCGACCAGCGCAAACGTTTTGATTCTGCCCGATTCGCGGGACTTGCGGCGCAGGACGCGCTGTTTTTTGAGGTTGGCAAGCTGTTTTTTCAAGGCATTGATCCGATGGGCGATCAATCGGCGGTCGGTTTCCAGTTTGGTTTCGCCCGGTCCTTTCATGCCGATGCCGCCGCGCTGGCTTTGCAAATGTCCGTAACCGCGTATCAAGCGTCCCGCCAAATGGCTTAATTGTGCCAACTCGACTTGCAGCCTGCCTTCCTGCGTGCGGGCGCGGCGGGCGAAAATCGCCAGAATCAGCCCTACCCTGTCCAATACGCGGCATTGGAAGATTTTTTCCAAATTGCGTTCCTGCGTGGGCGTGAGTTCGTGGTTGAATACGACCAAATCGATGCCGTCTGCAGCAACTGCTTCCGACAGCTCCGCCGCCTTGCCCGTGCCGACAAACAGCGCGGTGTGCGGACGGTCGCGTTTGGTGGTTTCCACAAGGACGGGATTGCCGCCTGCCGCTTTGACCAGCTCGACGGCTTCCGCCAATGCCGTCTGAAAACCGTTCAGACGGGCGGCACTGCTGCCCGTACCGTCTTTGTCCAACATTACGCCCACCAGCATGACGCGTTCGGGTTGCGCTTGGGTACTGCCGTTGCGGCCTGTTCTGCCTGTCATGTATTCAATCCTGTAAATAAAGGGTAACGCCGCGTCCCGGGCTGTCTTCTGGGGCAAGCGCGATACGGCTGCCCGTCATTCCGCCAACGCTGAAGACGATGCCGCCCGCCTCGTGCCTTCCTATGGACAGGCGGCTGCCGAGCCGCTGCCGGTAGGTATAACGGGTACACGCGTCCAAACACCAGCGTCCGCGCCAGTGGATGAAATATTTTTCGCCTTTTCTAACCGCAAGCGTCTCGCCGCCGTTTACCTCAAAATAAGGGTAATCGGGTTTTCGGGTTTTAAACTGCCATTTCGCCTGCGCGCGCCGTCCGTTGCGGACATAGTCGAATACCGCCGTATAAAGCGTACCGTATTCCAAAGGCTTGAGCGGGAAAAGGGCGAATTGGTACGCGGTCAGCCTGCCGTTGGGGTCGTTGCCGGCGGTTAAAACTTTGACGGGACGGATTTCATTTTTACCCCGATACAGCTTGAAACTTTTCATCACAATTTTGCCTGCCACCTCAGAAAAATCAATGCTGACAGGATTTCCCGTCATTTCATATCCCGGCATAGGGTTGGGACGCTCCCCGTAAAAATAAGGCAGCGCGCCGCTGCCGACCGGATAGGAGGTATAAAGCAATTCCGTTGCGGGCATGACTTCGTCGGTGTACACGACCGCACCGTTGTGGCAGGCGTTGCGGTAATAGTGCCGTCCCGCTTCAGGCTGATTTCTGCCTTGGGCGCAATGCCGCTCAAACCTGCCGTTGCCCTGATTGAATACGACGACGGTTTTACCGTTTTCGCGCACAAATGCCGCTCCTGCCTCATCCGTATGGCGGTCAAGCAGGGAAAGGCGGTGGTAGATTGCGCTCATCAATCCGTCAACCTGGCGTTGCTGCGTGCGGATGTCGCTGTCGGACGATTCGGCGGCTTCCTCTTCCGTGCTGATGTTTTCATGCACGCCGTTGTAGAGATACCCGGCAAGGCGTGTGCGTTCGGTCAGCTTTTGTGCGGTGTAGTGCGGATTGTCGGGATGATATTCTCCGTGTCCGTCTTCGGGATTGAGCGTGAGGTAGCGTGCGTGCCTGCGGGCGGAATTTTCCAAAACCGGCGCGTGTGCCAGCGCGTGCAAACCGATTTGTGTGCGGATGAGGTTGAGGTAGTGCAACGCATCGCCCTCTCCCCTGATTTGCGGTGCAGACGGATAGACAAGTTCCCCCACGGGCAGGGATTGGTTTTGGGTATGGTAGAAAACGCCTGCTGCCGAGCCCAACAGAAGCAGCCAAATAAAAAGGGATTTCATGATGCCGCCCTCCCGACGCGGCAACGGGGTGTTTTATAGTGGATTAAATTTAAACCAGTACAGCGTTGCCTCGCCTTGCCGTACTATCTGTACTGTCTGCGGCTTCGTCGCCTTGTCCTGATTTAAATTTAATCCACCATATCAAAACGGCAAACTTGTCAATGCGGTTTCCGCTTGCCGATTGCCAAACCGACAAACCTTTCCCCGTGCCGATGCCGAACCCGATGCCGTCTGAACCTTCAGACGGCATCGGGTGTTTATTTGTCCACCCGAATGGGTGCAGGTTCGTATTGTGTCGATTCGTCGCCGTAATACAGCACGCCGAGTTTGATGGGGATGCGTCCCTGCGATTTGCGGTGGGCGTTGGAATCGCGCAAGGAATAGGCGCAGCCGCAATATTCCTGCTGGTAGAAGTTTTCGCGTTTGCTGATTTCGATCATGCGCGCGCTGCCGCCGCCTTTGCGCCAGTTGAAATCCCAATACACCACATCATCGTAAGGCGCGGCGGCGCGGCGGCCGCAGTCGTTAATCTGGTTCATGTTTTTCCAACGGGAAATGCCCAGCGAGCTGGTGAAGACGGGGAACCCGTGTTCATGCGCGTATTGCGCCGCCTTTTCAAAACGCATATCGAAACACATGGTGCAGCGGATGCCGCGCTCAGGTTCGAATTCCATACCTTTGGCTTTGGCAAACCATTCTTTGCGGTCGTTTTCGTAATCGTCGTCTTTGTCGATGAAAGGGATGCCGAATTTTTCCGCAAAACGCACGTTTTCCTCTTTTCGGAGCATATATTCTTTGTGCGGATGGATATTGGGATTGTAAAAATAAATGGTGTAGTCGATGCCGGAGGCAAGCATCGCCTCCATCACTTCGCCGCTGCACGGGGCGCAGCAGGAATGCAGCAAGACTTTTTTATGTCCGCCGGGCGGGACGAGTATGGGGCGGTCAATGTCGGTAACGGTAGGTTTGTTTTGTGTTTCCATTAACTTAACGATATCTGTCGAATACGGTTGAAGCGGCTATTTTATCAGAGCCGCCGCATGTAAAACAGAGTGTCAGGGCATCAGTCCGAGCTGCCTGAACGAACGGACGGTTTGCACCGTTACGATAAAATGGTCGAGCAGGGAAACATCAACCAGCGACATGGCCTGTGCCAGCCGCCTTGTGAACATGATGTCTTCCTGCGAAGGTTCGGGCGAGCCGCCCGGATGGTTATGCGCGATAATCAGGCTGTCGGCATATTCGTCCAATGCCAGTTTGACGATTTCGCGGATGTAAATCGTGTTTTCCGCAACCGTACCGCGCGACAGCTCCCTGACCGCAATCAGTTGGTTTTGGCGGTTCAACAGCAGCACGACGCTGACTTCGACTTTTTCCTGTCCCAAATGAAAGCGTAAATAATCGGCCACCGTATCCGGATCGGACAGGACGATGCTCTCCTGCAATTCTTCGGCCAGTATCCTGCGTCCGATTTCCCTGACTACGGCAAACTGTGTGAAACTTGCCGTCCCCATTCCTTTGTATGCCGACAGTTTGCCGACCTCCGCGCTCATCAGCTTCCCCAAACTGCCGAACTCCTGCAACAGGTAGCGCGCCAAATCGACCGCGCTCATTCCGCGCGTCCCGACGCGTAAAAGGATTGCCAAAAGCTCGGCATCACTCAAAGCCGCCGCCCCGCGTTCCAACAGCTTTTCCCTGGGCCTTTCGCCTTCCGGCCATTGCTTGATGCTCATGTTTTCCCTTTTTTAAAATAGTCTGAGATGCCGTCTGAAACAGATGTTCCCACACGCCAAATATCCGAAATGCCGTCTGAAGCGGATTGGCGTTTCAGACGGCATCTGTATTTCAAAACAGTCTTACGCCGTTTCTTCCAACTCGATGGACGCCGCCAAAAGCGACAGGCGCGCCATTACGCCGTAAACGTAGAGGCGGTTGTGGACATTATCGACATCGCAGTCTTTTTCGGATCGCGGCATACCCAGCGCATCCCATTGCTCGAATACGCGCTTGCAGGCTTCGGGGGCTTCTTGGGAGTTGTCGCCGTTGCCGGTGGGGATGCTGTTGGACAGAGGCACAAACACCATACCGCCGGCGTTGAGGTTTTCATCCGCACCGCGCCCTTCGTGTACGCGGAAAAAGCCGCCGATGACGAAGCGGTCCATCATATAGACGACGGGTTCGCACACCGCGCCGTTTAAGGTTTCATAGGTATAAATTCCTTCTTGGACAATCACTTCGCTGACTTCCAAGCCTTCTTTGACTTTCGCCATTTTGTTGCGGTTTTTGCGGTTCAAGCCGCGCACTTCATCGGCGGACTTGACGCTCATCACGCCCATGCCGTAAGTGCCTGCGTCTGCTTTGACAATCACGAAAGGCTGATCGGTAATGCCCGATTCGTCGTATTTGGCTTGGATTTTCGCCAATACGCGTTCTACCGCTTCTGCCAACGCATCTTCGCCTTCCCGCCCTTGGAAGTCCAAACCGCCGATTTTTTCAAAATACGGGTTAATCTGCCATTCGTCGATGTCAATCAGCTTGGCAAATTCGGCGGCAACTTGGTTATACGCGCCGAAATGATCTGTTTTGCGGCGTGTCGTCCAACCGCCGTGCAACGGAGGCAATACGGTTTGGCTGATGTCTTTGAGAATGTCGGGAACACCTGCAGACAAGTCGTTGTTCAACAAGACGACACAAGGCGAGAAACCGTCTGCAAGGTGGACGCGCTCGCGGGTGCGCAATAAAGGTTCCAACAGGATTTTGTCGCCCAAGGCGGTTTCAAACTCGGTCGGCTCGGTTACCTCAGGATTCAGGCTGCCCAAGCGCACTTCATACCCTGCCGAGCGCAAAATCTCGCTGAGGGCGTAAACGTTTTGCAGGTAAAACGTATTGCGCGTGTGGTTTTCAGGAATAATCAATACGGATTTTGCCGTTTCGCAGGCACGCTGCACCGCATCTTGCGCAGCAACCGCCGCCAGCGGGATAAAGTTGGGATTCAAATTATTGAAGCCGCCCGGAAACAAATTCATATCGATAGACGAAATTTTGTAACCGGCATTGCGGATGTCGACCGAACCATAAAACGGCGGGCGGTGCACATTCCACTGCGAACGGAACCATGCTTCGATTTTTACGTGGTTACACAGGATTTTCGCTTCAAATGCCTGCAGTTGAGCCAAATGCTCGGACGATATAACCGGTAATTTCATCTTTCCTCTGCCTGACGTGGTTTTAACAAGGTACAAATAATAATGCCTTTAAAAGAATCCCGACAAGTATTCTTTCATATCAAATCTTTCTTTGAATATAACTGTTCTTTCAAATAGACAATATGTCTAATTTTTAGATACAAATTGTTTTCAGTTTTCCATTTCTTCAAAAATTAGACAAATTTTGTTGCATGACATGTAAAATCCGTCTAGAATTTTCATCCTATATTACTACCCACACAAAAGAACAACACCATGACAGCACAAACCCTCTACGACAAACTCTGGAACAGCCACGTCGTCCGCGAAGAAGAAGACGGCACTGTCCTGCTTTACATCGACCGCCACCTGGTGCACGAAGTAACCAGCCCGCAGGCGTTTGAAGGCCTGAAAATGGCGGGGCGCAAGCTGTGGCGCATCGACAGCGTCGTCTCCACCGCCGACCACAACACCCCGACCGGCGATTGGGACAAAGGCATCCAAGACCCGATTTCCAAACTGCAAGTCGATACTTTGGACAAAAACATTAAAGAGTTTGGCGCACTCGCCTACTTTCCGTTTATGGATAAAGGCCAAGGCATCGTACACGTTATGGGCCCGGAACAAGGTGCTACCCTGCCCGGCATGACCGTTGTCTGCGGTGACTCGCACACTTCTACCCACGGTGCATTCGGTGCGTTGGCACACGGCATCGGCACTTCCGAAGTCGAGCACACCATGGCAACCCAGTGTATTACCGCGAAAAAATCCAAATCCATGCTGATTGCCGTTGACGGCAAATTAAAAGCGGGCGTTACCGCCAAAGACGTGGCACTTTACATCATCGGGCAAATCGGCACGGCGGGCGGCACGGGTTACGCCGTCGAATTTGGCGGCGAAGCCATCCGCAGCCTTTCTATGGAAGGCCGCATGACTTTATGCAATATGGCGATTGAGGCAGGAGCGCGTTCCGGTATGGTTGCCGTCGATCAAACCACCATCGACTATGTAAAAGGCAAACCCTTCGCACCTAAAGGCGAAGCGTGGGACAAAGCTGTCGAATACTGGCGCACGCTGGTTTCCGACGAGGGTGCCGTATTCGATAAAGAATACCACTTCAAAGCCGAAGACATCGAACCGCAAGTTACTTGGGGCACGTCGCCCGAAATGGTTTTGGACATCAGCGGCAAAGTGCCTAATCCTGCCGAAGAAACCGATCCCGTCAAACGCAGCGGCATGGAACGCGCCCTCGAATATATGGGCTTGGAAGCCGGTACACCATTAAACGAAATCCCTGTCGATATCGTCTTTATCGGTTCTTGCACCAACAGCCGCATCGAAGACTTGCGCGAAGCCGCCGCCATCGCCAAAGACCGCAAAAAAGCCGCCAACGTACAGCGCGTGTTAATCGTCCCCGGCTCCGGTTTGGTCAAAGAACAAGCCGAAAAAGAAGGCTTGGACAAAATTTTCATCGAAGCCGGTTTTGAATGGCGCGAACCAGGCTGCTCTATGTGCCTCGCCATGAATGCCGACCGCCTGACCCCGGGACAACGTTGCGCCTCCACTTCCAACCGTAACTTTGAAGGCCGTCAAGGCAACGGCGGACGCACCCACCTCGTCAGCCCCGCTATGGCCGCCGCCGCCGCCGTTACCGGACACTTTACCGACATACGCACGATGGCGTAAGTATATTCAGACGGCCTTTAAGAATTTGACGAGGTCGTCTGAAATATGTCCCGTAAGGCAGAAACACCTTTAATATTCAAACCAAGGAGTTTAAGCATGAACAAACTTTTCATTACCGCCCTGTCCGCCCTCGCCTTGTCCGCCTGCGCCGGCACTTGGCAGGGCGCGAAACAAGACACCGCCCGCAATCTTGACAAAACACAGGCCGCCGCCGAACGCGCCGCCGAACAAACAGGCAACGCCGTCGAAAAAGGCTGGGACAAAACCAAAGAAGCCGTCAAAAAAGGCGGCAATGCCGTTGGACGCGGTATTTCCCATCTCGGCGAAAAAATCGAAAACGCCACCGAATAACCGATTCGCGATGCCGTCTGAAACCGTTTCAGACGGCATCGTCAGCACAAGACACAAACCCATGAAAGCCTTTA
Source organism: Neisseria sp. Marseille-Q6792 (assembly GCF_943181435.1). The sequence continues at coordinate 424,204 of NZ_OW969598.1, read as the reverse complement.
CCAAAATCACCGCCATCGTCGCCCCGATCGACCGCAGCAACGTCGATACCGACGCCATCATCCCCAAACAATTTTTGAAATCAATCAAACGCAGCGGCTTCGGCCCCAATGCCTTTGATGAATGGCGTTACCTCGACCACGGCGAACCGGGCATGGACAACAGCAAACGCCCGTTGAACCCCGATTTCTCGCTGAACCAGCCACGCTATCAAGGCGCGCAAATCCTGTTGACGCGTAAAAACTTCGGTTGCGGCTCCTCGCGCGAACACGCCCCTTGGGCATTGGACGACTACGGCTTCCGCGCCGTCATCGCCCCCAGCTTCGCCGACATCTTCTTCAACAACTGCTACAAAAACGGCCTTTTGCCTATCGTTTTGACAGAAGAACAGGTTGACCAGCTTTTCAAAGAAGTTGAAGCTAACGAAGGCTATCAGCTCTCCATCGACCTTGCCGGACAAACCCTGACCACCCCTAGCGGCGAAACGTTCACATTCGACATTACCGAACATCGCAAACACTGCCTCTTAAACGGCTTGGACGAAATCGGACTGACCCTGCAACACGCCGACGAAATTCACGCCTTTGAAGAAAAACGCCGCCAAAACCAGCCTTGGCTGTTTAACGGTTGATATACAAAAGGCCGTCTGAAAAATTTAAGTGTTTCAGACGGCCTTTAATCTACAAAAATATACCATGATTACCGACACCATAAGCAATGTCTCCCGCTACGCTGCTTTGCATCCCGACTTCGCCGAAGCCTTCCATCTGTTGCAGACCTTGGATTTTGCCAAACTGCCCGACGGCCAAGTGCCATGCGAGAATCCCAATATCCGTATTTTTATCGGCAGTGAGCCGATGAGGACTAAAGGCGAGGCTCAGCCTGAAGCGCACTTAAAACATATTGATATTCAAACGCCGATTGATGGCAGCGAAACGTATGGCTGGATAGACAGAGGCCGTCTGAAAAACGGTTTAGGCTACAACGAAAAGCGCGACATCGAGTTTTTCGACTGCGAGCCGGAAACCTGGTTAACCTTGGAGCCCGGCGAATTTGCACTATTTTTCCCGAATGATGGGCATGCCCCATTGGTCGGCGACAGGGCGAACATACGCAAAGTTGTTTTTAAAATCCGTGTTTAAACCGAACGTCTATAATTTTTCAGACGGCCTTATCCCCTTATTCAGGACACAATATGTCTTTTTTCAGCAGGTTGTTCCGCTCCAAACCTAAATTAATGACTTGGCAGGAATTTGTCGAATACTTTGCCCGTCGCATTCAAGAAGAATTGGATCTTGAGGCAAAAATCGACTGGGGAGAAACTATTGCGTCTTCGCCGATCATCGTCCATTTTTCCGAAGACGATGAAGCATCGTTCAGCACATATTTGAGCAACCATTACACAAGTTATCTGCAAAATCCCGAGGCCTTGGAGGCTATTGTTGCAGACAATTTAGCGGTTATCGATAAGATTCAGGACGCTGATGCCAGTGTTTCAGCACAACAAATTCTTCCGACAATTAAAAATACGATTTATCTGGAAAACGCCAGACTGATTACAAATACGGACGAAGCCGAACCTGCCGATTACTTTATATACAAACCGATTGCAGGCGATATCATGTTGCTTTATATGGTGGATAGGGAAGAATCCATGCATACGCTCAATCGTGAGCATATGAAAGAAGCCGGTATTGAAGATGAAGACGCCTTGTATCATACCGCCATCGATAATTTGCGCCAACGGATGAATGGACGTGTTCAAATTCATCATGCCGAAGGTTGGTCATTGACCCAAATCCATTTAGACAACATCTATGATGCCTCCCTGATTTTGCTTTTGAACGAAGTACTTAAAGACGATCCTATGCTTCCTGCCAATCCTGTTTTTACAGTCCTTGCACGCAACGCCCTGCTCGTTTGCAGCCCGTCCGATGAAGAGGCTTTGCAGGCGATGGCGAATATTGCCCTGCAGGCATTTGAAGACTCTGCCTACGCGATTTCTACCCAGCTTTACCAGTACCATAATGGTACAATCAGCGTTTTCAGAGCAAATTAATTTAAGGCCGTCTGAAAAACTGTCGGCCTGCCCTTCACCTAAAACCTTCCCATAAGGAAACCCGAAATGACCAAACATATCGCTATCTTGCGCGGCGACGGCATCGGCCCTGAAATCGTCGCCGAAACCGTCCGCGTACTCGACAAACTTATCGCCCAAGGCTTGGACGTCAGCTACGAATACGCCCCATTGGGCGGCGAAGCCTATGACGAATACGGCCATCCTTATCCCGAATTCACGCAAAACCTCTGCCGCAAAGCCGATGCCGTCCTGCTCGGCGCGGTCGGCAGCCCGCAATACGACAATCTTGACCGCCCGCTGCGCCCTGAGCGCGGTTTGTTGGCGATTCGTAAGGATTTGAACCTGTTTGCCAATTTGCGCCCCGCTATCCTCTATCCCGAATTAGCCAACGCCTCCACGCTCAAGCCTGAAATCGTTGCCGGTTTGGATATTTTGATTGTGCGCGAACTCACCGGCGATATTTATTTCGGCGAACCGCGCGGCATCCGTGTTTTAGAAAACGGCGAACGCGAAGGCTACAACACCATGAAATACAGCGAAAGCGAAATCCGCCGCATCGCCCACGTCGCCTTCCAATCCGCCCAAAAACGCAGCAAAAAAGTCTGCTCCGTCGGCAAGGCCAACGTTTTGGAAACCACCGAACTGTGGCGCGAAATCTTTGAAGAAATCGGCAAAGAATACCCTGATGTCGAGCTTTCCCATATGTATGTGGACAACGCCGCCATGCAGCTCGTACGCGCGCCCAAACAATTCGACGTGATTGCCACCGGCAACATCTTCGGCGACATCCTCTCCGACGAAGCCTCCATGCTGACCGGCTCCATCGGTATGCTGCCTTCCGCTTCTTTGGACGAAAACGGCAAAGGCCTGTACGAACCGTCCCACGGCTCCGCTCCCGACATCGCCGGACAAAACAAAGCCAACCCGCTGGCCACCATCCTCTCACTTGCCATGCTGCTTCGTTACAGCCTGAACGACGAAGCCCGCGCGCAACAAGTTGAAAACGCTGTACAAAAAGTGCTGCAACAAGGCTTGCGTACCGGCGATATTTACGAAGAAGGCACGAAACTCGTTTCCTGCTCCGAAATGGGCGATGCGGTACTCGCCGCCTTGTAAAAAAACAAAGCGCGGATCACACCGCGCTTTTTCATCCGCCCTTTTCCGCCCGCCCCGTTCGTCAACCGCCTGCAAACCCACCGTTTGCCGGCAGGAAATGCCATAAATCCCTGCCTATGTTAGGATAAACGCCTTTACCGGCCCACACAAAGGATTATCATCATGAAAAAAATCATCATCGCCGCGCTCGCAGCAGCCGCCATCGGCACTACCTCCGCCGCCACCTACAAAGTGGACGAATATCACGCCAACGCCCGTTTCGCCATCGACCATTTCAATACCAGCACCAACGTCGGCGGTTTTTACGGTCTAACCGGTTCCGTTGAGTTCGACCAAGCAAAACGCGATGGCAAAATCGACATCACCATTCCCGTTGCCAACCTGCAAAGCGGTTCGCAACACTTTACCGACCACCTGAAATCCGCCGACATCTTCGATGCCGCCCAATATCCGAACATCCGCTTCGTTTCCACCAAATTCAACTTCAACGGCAAAAAACTTGTTTCCGTTGACGGCAACCTGACCATGCACGGCAAAACCGCCCCCGTCAAACTCAAAGCCGAAAAATTCAACTGCTACCAAAGCCCGATGTTGAAAACCGAAGTTTGCGGCGGCGACTTCAGCACCACCATCGACCGCACCCAATGGGGCGTGGACTACCTCGTTAACGTTGGTATGACCAAAAGCGTCCGCATCGACATCCAAATCGAGGCAGCCAAACAATAAAACTTTTGATAAGAATCAATAAAGATGCCGTCTGAAAGGTTTCAGACGGCATCTTTATTTCCATCATAATGAATTTACTATATCATATCGTACTAATCCTTATTAATTATATTGGATAAACTTTATGACTACTCCGTTTAAGCTAAATACGCATCGTCTTTTTAATCTCAACATCATCCTGCTATCTCTGCTTTCCGCATCATGCTACGCAGAAGGCATGACATCTGCCGAGTTGCCGCAAGTCAACGTTAACGCGCACAAAGACAAAAGCAGCCGCGACCTGCAGGCTAAGGACGTTTTAGGAGACGGCGACGTGCTAACCGCTCATGATTTGAAAACCAAACGCGCCGTCTCACTCGGTCAGACTTTGGAAAAAGTCGGCGGCGTACAAAACGCCGGTTTCGGCCCCAACACCGGTCTGCCTCAAATCCGCAGCTTGAGCGGTTCGCGCGTCTATATCAGCGAAAACGGCATGGGTGTATCCAATATGGCCGCAATCAGCGGAAACCTGCCGACCATGGTCAATCCGTTTTTAGCAGATAAAATTACGGTTTTGAAATCTTCAGCGGCAGTCCTATACGGCGGCAACGCCATCGGCGGCGCGGTTGATGTCGATACCGGCATCATCCCGCACAAACTGCCGGAACAAGACTTCGGCGGCAAAATCGAATTGAGCGGCGGCTACAACACCCCGCACAACGAAGCCTTCCGTTTCGACGGCAAGACCGGTAATTTCGCATGGCATCTTGATGCTTCCAACAGCCAAATTTCGGGCTACCGCATCCCCGGCTCAAGCAAACCCGATTTGTGCTACGACCCAGCGAACCGCCTCAACTCGCGCCTGATGTGGTCTTGCCAGATTACTCCCGTTATTACTGAAGAATTGAACCCGGGCTATTACCGCTATGTCCACAAAGGTGGCAGAGCATGGCTGAATGAGTTGGAGAAAAAGTACGGCGAACACCTCGATGATTCAGAAATGTACAAGTTGAACAAACCTTCATGGGGCAATTCTGCAGATTGGATTGACAATCCGCTTTACGACGGTTCGAAAGAGTTCCGTAAAACCACCGTCCACGCCATGCGCGACGATACGCCCGTCCGCGAAGGCCGCCTGGGCAACAGCAGCCTGAAAAACCGCAGCGTTTCATTCGGCGGCAGCTATATCGGCGAGAGAGGCCACATCGGTGCCGCTGTCAGCCGCAGCCTGTACCATTCCGGTATTCCCGGTTTCTCCTATTACAATATCGACGGCAACGGCAACCGCAAACTTGCCGCCGAACCCGCATCCGTCTATTCTCAGCAAACACGCTGGCTTGTGGACGCACTTTACCGTCCGCAATCCTCTTGGGTGGACAACGTCAGCTTCCTGACCTCATACACCGATACGCCGAATACCGAACTCTTGGGCTCGACCAAGGTTAACAGCCTCGACAGCCGTACCCTCCAAAACCGTATCGAGCTGAACCACCACTTCTCCTCCCTATTTAACGGCAGCATAGGAGCCGACTACAAACGCCGCCATACCGAATCTTCGGGCTTAAACGGCAAACGTACCGGCAACTATTCCTACCTGCCCGATACAAACAGTCGTGAATACGGCATATTTGTCTTGGAAAACCTCAAATACCGCAACTATGAAGCCTCGCTTGGTTGGCGTTATGGCAATGTCCGCCACGGCCTTGACTTGGACAGCTACAAAACAGCCCGTAATACCGATTCCCAAAAAGGGCTTGAGCAACGGAGCAACCTCAAATACAGCCTCAACAGCTTCCATGCGTCAACCGGTTGGAAACCCCTTCCGTTTTGGAAAATAAATGCCCGTTACAGCCGCTCCCAACGCGCGCCGGAAATTAACGAACTCTATGCAGGCGGCAGCCATTATGCGCAACTTGCTTCGGAAAATTATTCTTCCGATTCCGTCTTACGTCCGGAAACTGCCAGAACATGGGAATTCGGCAACGAGTTCGAGTGGAACGGCGGCAAACTCCGCGCCAACTATTACCAAACCCGATTCAACGACTACATTTATCTGTCTGACGTTGCACATGACGGCGGCAACCACCTGCCGACCAAATACTGGCGTGCGGCAGATACCCGCATCCAAGGTTTGGAAATTGAGCTGACCCAACTTTTCGACCTGAAACAATACGGACAACTCGAACTGCGCCTGTTTGCCGACAGGGTTCGCAATCATGCCGACGACAAAGACAGTAGGAATGCGGACTCAAACCGCCTGCGCAATGACGGCTACTATATGCCCAACCTGCCTGTTTCCCGCTACGGGCTGGGTGCAAGCTGGAACAAAGGGGCATGGCAAATCGGCAGCAGCCTGACTCGCTACGCCGCTGCCAAACACACCGGAAACATGGCTGCGGCATACAAAGAACCCTCACTCGGCTCCTACGCCCTGCTCGATGCCTATGTCAGCCATACGCAAAAACACGGCAGATACAGCACAGAATGGTTCTTGGACGGCCGAAACCTGACCAACCGTACCGCGCGCGCGCAAAACTCCATACTCAAATACATTGCGCCGCTGCCCGGACGTTCTATCCGCGCCGGTGTGAAAATTTCGCTGTAAGTTGAAATAAAACGCCAAACCAAATGCCGTCTGAAATATTTTCAGACGGCATTTTTATATCGGCATGAAGAGATTTATCAACCGTAAGCTGATATTGCCCGACCCAATCATCCCCTTACCGCCCTGATACTGTGAAGTACAACCCGCCGCGCTATGTTTCGGCTGCCGGCAGAGCTTGCCGGAAAGCATGTCCTAAAACGGCGGTTCCCGTTTTCAGACGGCATATGATATAGACAAGTTCATCCGAGTGGTATAGTGTTCGACTTCATGCGTTATCTTTCCGATACCGCATTTTTTAAATATCAATTATCCGACTTACAAAGGTAAAAATATGACTGTCCGTACCGAACACGATTTATTGGGCGATCGTGAGATTCCCGCCGAAGTATATTGGGGCATCCATACCCTGCGCGCCATTGAAAACTTTAAAATTTCCACACAAAAAATTTCCGACGTACCGCAATTTGTCCGCAGCATGGTGATGGTGAAAAAAGCGACCGCACAGGCAAACGGCGAATTGGGTGCAGTAAATCCCGAAATCGCCGCCGCCATTGAAAAGGCTTGCGACGAAGTGTTGCTCAAAGGCCGCTGTCTCGACCAATTCCCGTCCGACGTTTATCAGGGCGGTGCCGGCACTTCGGTCAACATGAATACCAACGAAGTCATTGCCAACCTCGCATTGGAAGTCTTGGGATACGAAAAAGGCCGCTACGACATCGTCAATCCGATGGACCATGTCAACGCCAGCCAATCCACCAACGACGCCTACCCTACCGGTTTCCGCCTTGCCGTGTATTACAGCATCGGCGAATTGCTCGACAAACTGGCCGTCCTGAAAAACGCCTTTGCCACCAAAGCCGAAGAGTTTAAAGACGTTTTAAAAATGGGGCGCACCCAGCTTCAAGATGCCGTGCCAATGACTGCAGGACAAGAATTCCAATCTTTCCAAGTGTTATTGGAAGAAGAAATCCTCAACCTCGACCGCACCCGCCAACTGCTTTTGGAAGTCAATTTGGGCGCAACCGCCATCGGTACAGGTGTGAATACGCCTAAAGGCTATGCGGCTTTGGTCGTTGAGAAACTCTCCGAAGTCAGCGGCCTGCCTTGCAAACTGACTGAAAACCTGATCGAGGCGACCTCCGACTGCGGCGCATATGTGATGGTACACGGCGCATTGAAACGCACAGCCGTCAAACTCTCCAAAATCTGCAACGACTTGCGCCTGCTCTCTTCTGGCCCACGCGCCGGTTTGAAAGAAATCAACCTGCCCGAATTGCAGGCCGGTTCTTCCATCATGCCCGCCAAAGTCAATCCCGTGATTCCCGAAGTCGTCAACCAAGTCTGCTTCAAAGTCATCGGCAACGACACCACCATCACTTTTGCAGCCGAAGCAGGTCAGTTGCAGCTGAACGTTATGGAGCCGGTCATCGCCCAATGTATGTTTGAAACCATTTCCCTCTTGGGCAATGCCGCAGTCAACCTGTCCGACAAATGCGTCAAAGGCATTACGGTCAACCGCGAAATCTGCGAACGTTACGTTTTCAACTCCATCGGTTTGGTGACTTATCTGAATCCGTACATCGGCCACCACAACGGCGACTTGGTCGGCAAAATCTGCGCCCAGACCGGCAAAGGCGTGCGCGAAGTCGTACTGGAGCGCGGCCTGTTAAGCGAAGAAGAAATCAACCGCATCCTCTCCCCCGAGAACCTGATGAATCCTCATCTGTAAACATTACGGACAAATGCCGTCTGAAAGGAAGCGCCCTTTCAGACGGCATTTTTTATCACCCGGACTGGTCAAAACCGATATTTAAAACCCAACAGCCATTCGTTTTGGCGGTAGCGGTAATACACCGCGTTGCTGTGTGCGATTGTTCGCCTGAAACGCAGTTCGGGATATACGCCTTTGATATTCCATTGCGGAAAACCCGCCGCAGCCATCATGATGTATTGCTTGTCGCGCCGCCGTTTGTTATCGCTGACGAAACTTGCCGCATCATACAGGCTGCGGCGGTAGAGCAGGACGGCATTTAAATAAGTACCGCCCGAAAAAAGCCTATACGCGCCCAGCCGAGCCGTATATTCTTTGCTGGAAGAAGATTTTTCGGGATAGGCTTTGCGTGCGGCATCGAAATTTACAAGCAGGCCGCTTTTCGGCGTGATAGAAAATTCTGCCCCCGCGCCGAGTTCGTATTGTTTGAAATCGGCAAAATAAGTTTTGCTTTGTCCGCCGTATCCAGTCTTTTTTGCTCCGGCACGGGCGTTGATGCGCCAGTGCGGGGAGAGTGTGCGCGACCAGTCAACATCCGCGCCCCATGCGCGGTAGTGGGTGTGGCGGTTGCGGAAGTCGTATTCGACATAGGGCAGCAGGGAAAAGGAGGAGCGTGCGTCGGCATAGCCGTATCCCGCGTACAGCGAACCGTTGCGATAGCCGTAATCCGGCATGGCTGCCGAATCTTTGTCTTTTTCCGTGTAGCGGTTGCCGTACAGTACACCGCGCACCTGTACGCCGTGATGCCCTTTGAGCGGGACGGTTTTTTCGGCGGTCGCGCTATAGGATGAGAAGGTCGAATCCGTTGGCGCAGGCAGGGTACGCTCCATCAGGCACATGCCCGCGATTTCCCACACGCATTGGTTGATGCCGTTGCCTTGGTTTACATTGCTGTTGTAGCCGTAGCCGAGGCTGATTTGGCCGTGCCAACGGCGGCGTTTGCCCAGTTCGGACAGGTAGTTTTCCACGATGGGGCGGGTTTCTGAGGGAATGTCCGTTTTCAGAACTTTCTCAAACGCGGCGGCGGACTCTTTGTTTTGGTTGTCTTCGGCATAAAACCGCCCCGCTTCGAGCAGCAAGCGCGGGTTGTCAGGTTCGGCTTCCAATGCCGTCTGAAAACTGTTCCCCGCCGCGCGGAAATCCCCTTCGTCCCGTTTTTGCAGCGCATCGGCCAAATGAATCAGCGCGGGCTTGTGCCGGGGCAGTTTGGCGTAGCGGGCGGCGAACTGCCGCACCTTGTGCCACTGCCGCGCGTTGAGAGCGTGGTAAATCGCGCTTTCCAGTTCTTCCGCCGTATCACCAACTTGGTAGACTGTACCGTCTATCATGATGTAGCCGTCGTTTTCCCCCACTTCCCCGCGTGCCTGTTCCGTGTCCAGCCAACCGCTTTCGCGGTATTGCTGCGTTTGGCGGCTGCCCTCGTCCAGCAGGCGGCGGCGTTCGTCGGCGGGGTTGTTGGCGTGGGCGGTGATGGGCAGAAGCAGGCAGAAGAGGGCGAGGCTGAGTGGTTTGTTCATGGTTGCCTTCCGAAAAGATAAAGTAACGCAGGTTTTAATTGCTGTCCCAAAATGTCCGATAGGCCGAAACCGTATGGGATAGGCGATGTTTATTTACAAATATCAAATTTCAGGTAGCCTGTGTTGAACACGGGCTACCTGAAACCGAGCAGCAATCCGTATCGGACGGATGATTTATATGGCTTGGCAGTCGGCATAAAACGGCAGCTTGAAACTCCTCAGGGGTTAAATCCAGCCTAGCCGTTGCCAAACCAAATCGGATGGCAGCTGTTATTTGCGGGTCTCAATATCGGTGGCGCTACCGCCGAAAGCTACGTCATCGCCGACATTACCGGTACCACGTGTGGTATAGCCGGCCATGGCTGCCGCCTGGTTGCCGTAGAAGCGGCCGGTCATGCCTTGACTGGGATCGGCAAAGGTACCATTTCTGTTATCGATTTTGGCGTGATCAAAATCGACGTGATCGGAACTGCGGCTGATTCTGCCTGCCATCGTCCCGGTTATACCAGAACCGAAGGTGGCGGTTACCTGACCGGTATAGAAATCGTTCTGCCCCGGGGTGTGCTTATTGATACCCAGCACATTGTAGGTGGCGGTTCTCACACCGGTGGTGTTGCCGGTGGGATTGTCGCCCACATACCAAACGGTGCGTTTACCATCCGCCATATTCAGGTCGGTGCTGATTTTCTGCGGGTTACCGGCACGCGGCGCCCATTCGCCGAAGAAGACGTTGCCGTTGCTGCCGCCCATACCCGGCACCTTGGCGATCACCAGGCCGCCGAACTTGGGCGCACCGGGAATGATCGGGTTGGCTATCTGGCGCACACTGTACACTTCAGTGTTGTTGTGGCGGTTTTCATACCACACCTGACCCAACGTTGGGTTGTAGAACCAGCCGATAACTGGTTTCACATCACCTAAGTACAGATATTGCAGATTGCGCGTACCATCAACATTGGCATAGGGATCGTTGCCGTTAATCGGTGCCTGATATTTCGCACGGATATATTTGACCGGACCATCATCCAGATTGATGGATTTCGACCAACTTCCACCGTTATTGATACTGAATGCCAAACCGGCCTTACCGGCACCGAAAGGTTGCTTGTCAGAGGTGCCGGGGCGAACTGTCGTCGGGTCACTAATTGGATCTTGGCTTTCCCTTTGGCTGGAACCACCAGCCGGAGCAGCCGCAGCCACACCAAAAACGCCGCACAGCAAGACGGCCAACAGGGTTTTATTACGTATAGACATAATCGTTTCCTTAATTAAGAGTTAAACAAAAGCCACCGTTTTATTACCGCCGAACCGGCGGAAAAAACGGTAAAAACCATTGCCTCGGATAAACGAGGCCGGTTGGGTTTTGCGTCCGAAGTGTTCAATTGTTTGTTGTTATATCCAATCCGTTTTCAGGTAGCCTTCCCGCCATACCCGCAGGCTACCTGAAAACCCCACTCCGCCCTGCGGCTAGAACTTGGCAGTCAGCCCAAAGGTAACCGTCCGGCCCGGCCCGGGGGCGGCAACGTTGGACATCGGGTCGAGATAGTAGCGGTTGGTCAGGTTGGTGATGCCGAGGTTGACGTTGAGGTTTTTGTGCAGCTGGTAACGGCCGTATACGTCCCAAGTCAGCGATGACCGCCAATGGTGGGGCTTGCCGGTGGTATCGAAGATGATGCCCAAATCCTTTTGCAGCAGTTGGTCGTATTGCTTGGTGTTGACCCGGCTGTGGTAGATGCCGCGCAGGCCGAGCTCCAGTTTCTCGCCCAACAGGCGCACCCCGGCATCCAGGTTTATTGAATATTTCGGCTGCAAGGCCTGATAGCCGCGCGTACTGCCGTAGCCGCCTTCGATGCAGATCGGCACGCCTTTGGCGCCATAAGGGTCGTAATCGAAAGTGGTATCGCGGTCACACATCTGCTGTTTCAGGCGGTAGGTGGCACCGAGCGCGGCAAAGAAGCGGCCGGTGTCGATGCGGCTCTGCCATTCCAGCCCGGCGGTGTCCTTGCGGTCGTATTGCACGGTGCGGAAATAATCTGTGGTTTCGATCACATTTTGGATACGGTTGCGGTAGTAGGTCAGGCGCATATCGCCGGCACGCAGCCGGCTCCAATACGGGGCAAAATTGAAGCTGTAGCCGATTTCCCAGCTGCGACTGCGTTCCGGCTTGAAGCGGAAATTTGGGGCCTTCGGCATACCGACATAGGTCACGTCGTTATAAAAACTGCCCACCTCATACACGCTGGGGAAGCGGCTCATCTGCGCATAGCGTACGGACAGGTGGCTGTTGTCGGTCAGATCGTAGCTGACGGCGATGGTCGGCGCCCAGGCATGGGCACGGATCGGTTTGGGCTGCGCCCAATACTGTTCCTCGGTATAGTGCCGACCGATGATTTTGGAACCGGTATTGGTATCATCACTGTACTCGGGATAGCCGACTTCAAAATTGGTTGCTTTTCCCGCATGGTTATGAGCAAGGCAAGAGGTCGCATCACTTCTTATACAGTCGAAAGTATTCCCCATGCCTGCCCAATATCGATAATGCGTCCCGTGCAGCCCCTGCGGATTGGTCACTTTTTCCTGATAATTGCTGACGAAATCATGAAAATGCTGGGGCAATGCGCCGCTGTCCAGCTTGCCGTTGACAAACGGCACATAAACGGGGCGCACCCGATAGAGCGGTTGGTTCTGTACCTCGTTAACCTCGCCGAACCGTCCGCCAGCAGAATAGGCACGGCCATCGTTGCCGATATACACATAACCATCGGTACGATACGAGCCGTCATAGTATTTCAGCAAATGGTAACGGGCACCGTGCGCCTGTGCTGCCTGTTCTGCCGCGGCAATGGCGGCAGCATCGCCTGACTGATACGCCTGCCGAAGCTGTTCGGCCACCACATTCCAGTCACGCCGCTCCTGATCGCCTGCCAGTTCGAAATACGGCAGATAGGCACCATCGGCATAATACTGGTTTCCATCGCCTGCCTGATAGCGCGGGTCACGGCGGGCACGCCCTTCCGCCAAAGCGGTATCGAAGCCCCGGAAGTTGTTGTAGCGGATGCCGGCGGAGATTTTCAGACGGTTGGTGGCCTGCCAGTCGAATACCAAATTAGTGCCCCATTCGCGCCGATCGCCGCCGCGCGGGCCGGCCAGCTTGGCCATGCTGGTGACCATGCCGGCCAGATTGAACAGGTCTTTTGAATTGACGATTTCCACTTCCTCCGCCAGTTTCTCTTTCTGATAATCGGCGGCCAAGGTCATGCTCAGGCGGTCGCTGAGGCGGAAGCGGTTGCTGATATCGAAACCGGTGCGGCTAACGCGGGTTTTCTGCTCGGCGCCGGAAATCACGCGGAATCGGCCGTTGTCATTCGGGGTCATGGCCAACACCTGTTCTTTGGTCTTGCCGTTGACGCCGAAATCATTCATCAGGTCGTTGCAGCTGCTGTAGTTGTCGACGTGCTCGGGCGGTATCCGGCCGCGTTGGGTACACCAATACCAAACGTCGTAGAAGGGATCGGGGTAGGCGGAAGACAAATCCATGCCGCCGCTCTGGTGGCGGGTGCTGTTGGTTTTGATGCGCCACAGGTTGGCCTGCAGGTCGACCCAGCGGCTGCCTTCCGGCTTCCAGGCCCAGCCGAGTTTGTAGGTATCGGTGCGGATGGTGGAATCGATGCTCTGCGCCTGTGGCGACAGTTCTTTGGGGCGGCTGCTGGGATTATGCTCTTCCATATTCATCACATAGGTGGTGTGGAAGGGGTTGATTTCGCCGAAGCGCACGTCGGTGCGCATATATTGCCAGCCGAGCCGATGGCTGCCGGGCAGGTGCCAGTTGTTTTTCAGCAGCAGGGTTTTGGTTTCGGTGTTGCTGTTGAGCACTTCCACCCCGGGGTGGTAGATGCGCGCCATATTGGGGATGAAGGTGGCGGAATTTTTGCAGTCGAAGTCGCTGCCGCCTTTATCGTAGCATTTTTGCAGATCGTGCACCGGATTGTGCAGGTAGCCTTCCGCCCCCTTGGTGCCGGCAAAGTAGTTGCCTTTGTTGCGGTAGCTGTAGGCGGCCAGGCCGTCTGAAAGTTCGGTTTTGAAGGCGGCGGCGGCCATATAACTGCGGTCGCCGCCGAAGCGCCAGTTGTCGCGGCCGCTTTTGTGTGCGGGCGGGGTAAAGTTGTCTACCACCAACGCCTGCGGGCTTTGCTCGCCGGTGAGCGGGTCGACACCGCCGCCCGCGCCGTCGGCGGTGGCACCGAGCGGCAGGGTGCGGTAGTCTTCCCAGCCCAGCCATTGGTTGAGGTTGTTGGCTGGGCGGCGGCTGTTGTTGGCAAACTCGGTTTTCAGCTGGAAGCCGAATTTTTTCCCTTCCGGCACGATGTCGTCGGCTTCGATGGTGCGGATGGTTACCGCGCCGCCGACACCCGATTTCACGCCGCGCGTGAGGGCGGGGCTTTTTTCCACCGCAATGCTGCGGAACAGGGCGGGATCAAGATAGTTGCGGTCGCCCACGCCGTAGTTGTTCATCCATACGTCAATGGTTTGCTCTGTACCATCCACGGTAACGGGGATGCGGCCCTTGCCGGTAATGCCACGTATATTGGGCGTAATCGCGCCGCCGGCGGTGCGGGTGTTCATGTTATACACGCCGTTCAAGCCTTTGAGCACGTCGCCGGCGGATTGGACGCGGTAGCGTTCGAGGTATTCTTTACCGACGTAGGCGTTGGAGACGTTTTTGTAATACACGTCGTCCGCACCTTTTTGGTCGGCACTGCGTTTGCCATGGACGACTATGGTATTCAGTTCTTTCTGCTGTTCGGTATTGTTCGGGGTGTCTGCAAAAGCCAATGCGCCAAATGCACCTGCAAGGCTTAGGATAATGGTCTTAGGTTTGGGGGAGAATCCGGACATCATGTATTCCTTATTGAGAATATAAAATGAATTTATTAAGATACACTCACATAAGGATTATTTGAAATTTTTAATTATTATTAATATTTAAATTATCATTAATAATAATTATTATTGATTAAGTTTTGAATCTGCCCATATAACAAAATGCCGTCTGAAGCAGCATTTCCTGTTTCAGACGGCATTTAATTATATCAATCAGCCGGATTATATGCCGAACAGTGCCTTGACTTCCCCCCAATAAAACAGGCAGGCGATAGAACACAGTGCCAACACGATTCCCGCCGTATTGATTGTGTTGATTTTTTCCTTAAAAAACAGTGCGCCCGAAAGCGTACCCAAAACAATCACACCGATATTCATACCGGCAAAAACCAAGGTTGGATTATCCTTCATCATTTGGTGCGCGGTGATGTAGGTTACGATATTCATGAAGTTCAAACCGCCCAATAGTGCGCCGCCAACCACACTCTCAATGCGCCATTTGACTGATTTGGACAATAGGTAGGCAAATATCAAAATACCGGACAAAGCAAATGCAATCAGAAGGTTGCCTGAAAATGCTGTTCCGCTTTTGGCAAGCTGCTTAAACAAGATATCGATAGTGCCGTAACCTGCCCATACTCCCAGCAGCAATACCACCTGCCGCCATGCGCTGCCTGATTTTTTGCCACCGCTGTGTTTCCAAAGCAGGCAGAACAGTGCGGCAAATGCGAGGCACAGCCCGATTAGTTTGCCTTCGCTGAGTTTTTCGCCAAACAGCGTCAAGGCGGCAACAATCGGCAAAAACAGCGACAAACGCTGCGCCGCGTCGGATTTGACGATACCGGCGGATTCTACGGATTTGCCCATAATGACAAATACGGACGGCAGCAGCACGCCCAAAGCGGCGAACAGCCACCACGTCGGCAAAAATGCGCCGATATTGCCGACATCCGGCTTCAATACCAGCAGGGTCAGTATGACTGCGACCACATAATTGATGGCGACTGCCTGCGCGATGTCGATTTTTTTCTTCCTTGCCATTTTCAGCAAAATGGAAACCGACACGCTGAACACGATGCTGATTAACAGGTAAGCCATACTATATCCATTTCTCGGGTGCAACCGCCCTGCCGCCGTTGAAGCGTATAAAGCCGGCGATGATGCGGTAGAAATACCAGACGTTCGTTGCAATAATAATCAGCACGCCGATACCCAAAAGGGCAGTCAGCGCGCCCAAAAGATAAAGCCAAAATGTGCGCCAAAAGGTTTTAATCAGGTATTCGGTATGTGCGGCATAGACAATGCTGTCCAAACTGTTCCGTTTCATATAGGCGAGAATCACGCCGACTATGGGCATATAGGCGAAAATCACGCCGACTATGGGCATGAACTGCATGATTGCACCCAAACCGAACAGGATGTAGGCGGCGAGGACATAGTTGCGCCCGCTTCCGCTGCCGGACGGTTCGTAAGCATGGCGCGAACGTGAAGCCTGCCGTTCAAACTCTTGTCTGAATGCCTGTTCGCGGCGCATCTGTTCGCGGTAAAACTGCTCCCTGCGCGCCTGTTCGCGGCGGAATGCCTCTTCCTGCCGCCCGCGTTCATCATGCCGTCTGAAGGACGCGTCGTATTGCGTCCGTTTCGACAGGTCGGAAAGCGTATCGTAAGCCCGTTGGATTTCTTTGAACTTTTCTTCCGCCTGCGGATTGCCCGGATTGCGGTCGGGATGGTATTTCATCGCCAGCTTGCGGTAGGCGCGTTTGATTTCGTCCGCCCCCGCCTGCGGCGACACGCCCAATACGGCATACAAATCTTTGTCCATATTGTTCCTTATACTTCCCTGTCAAACCGCTGCCTGTATTGTTTTCGGATTCAAAATATTTAAATCATCGGGGCGGATACCGATAATGAACCCGCGTTTTCCACCGTTGATATAGATGGTTTCCAAATCCATCACCGACTGCTCGACGTAAATATCCAATTTTGTCCGGATGCCGAACGGCGTTGTGCCGCCGACCAGATAGCCCGTCCACTTGTTTGCCTGTGCGGGCGTGGCGGGTTCGATGTGTTTCGCACCCAAATGCCGCGCCAGATTGCGGGTTGAAATCTGTTTGTCGCCGTGCATCAAGACAATCAGCCCCTGCCTGTTTTCATCCTGTAAAACAATGGTTTTAATGACTAAGTGTTCGTCTTTGCCGAACAGGCGCGCAAACTGCGCCGTGCCGCCGTGTTCCTCATAGGCATAGGTAAAAGGTTCAAATTCGATGCCGTTTTCACGCAAAACGCGTACGGCAGGTGTTATCGGATAAGTGTGTTTACTCATTTTTCGTCATGCAAAACATGGAAATCGGTCAAGCGCAATGTTACCATATATCCCCTTTATCAAAGGAAACCGATATGGATATCCGATATTTCGGCACAACGCCCCACTATTCCGAAGCCGTCGGCGCAAACGGCTTGATTTTCCTCTCCGGCATGGTTCCCGAAAACGGTGAAACGGCTGCCGAACAGACTGCCGACGTGCTTGTCCAAATCGACCGCTGGCTGGCGGAATGCGGCTCGGATAAGGCACACGTTTTGGATGCGGTCATCTATCTGCGCGATATGGGCGACTATGCGGAAATGAACGGCGTATGGGACGCTTGGGTTGCCGCCGGCAGAACGCCCGCCCGTGCCTGCGTGGAAGCGCGGCTCGCCCGTCCGGAGTGGCGCGTCGAAATCAAAGTAACCGCCGTGAAGAAAGATGCGGCAACCGCATAAACAGATTTCCTTATATTTCAGAGTAGGCAAATGATGAAAACCTTACTGCCCTTTTTCGGCGTGGCGCGCGTTAGCGGCGAAGACCGCCAAACCTTCCTGCACGGACAGCTTTCCAACGACATCAACCATCTTCAGGCCGGACAGGCGTGTTACGCGACTTACAACACGCCCAAAGGCCGCGTCATCGCCAATATGATTGTCGTCAACCGAGGCGGCGATTTGCTGCTGATTATGGCGCAAGACTTGCTTGAAGCAACGATCAAACGCCTGCGGATGTTTGTCCTGCGTGCCAAAGTCGTTTTTGAAATCCTTGAAGATTACGCCGTCGGCGCAGAGTTGGCAGCATCCGCCGAACCGCTTGCCGCGCAAGAACCCAGTCTTGCCTTTACCGCCGAATGCGTTTCAGACGGCATCTGTTCCGTCGTCCTGCCCCATCGGGGCATTTTGCACATCGCCCCCAAAAACGCCCTGCCCCTTTATGACGCCGCCGCCGAAAGCGCGTGGCGGCTGCACGAAATCCGCAGCGGTTATCCGTGGATATGCGCGGCTACCAAAGAAACTGCCGTTGCCCAAATGCTCAACCAGCACATCATCGGCGGCGTACACTTCAAAAAAGGCTGCTATCCGGGACAGGAAATCATCGCGCGCGCCCAGTATCGGGGGCAGGTCAAACGCGGCTTGGCGGTATTGTCGGGAAATTCGGCAGCCGAAGCGGGCATCCTGCTGACGGCGGACGGCGAAGAAGCCGGCATCGTGCTCGACAGCGTTCAAGATTCGGAAAACTTTACCGCCCTTGCCGTGATTAAATTCTCCGCCGCACAAAAAGAACTGACCGTCCCAAACGGCGGTATCTTCAAAGCGGTTCATCTCTTCTTTAAAACCGAAAATGCAGAATAAGCCCTCTAATGCCGTCTGAACCTTTTTCAGACGGCATTTTAAAACCGCCCCTGTTTTCGGTTACAATGCCGCATCCCTAATTTTTCAAACCACCGCCATGTCCAAAAAAACCAAACAAGAACTGGAAAACAACAAACTCAGCAAACGCCTGCGCCACGCCGTCGGCGATGCGATTAACGATTTCAACATGATCGAGCCGGGCGACAAAATCATGGTCTGTCTCTCCGGCGGCAAAGACAGCTACGCCCTTTTAGATATCCTGCGCCAGCTTCAAGCCAGTGCGCCGATTGATTTCGAACTGGTTGCCGTCAATCTCGACCAAAAGCAGCCGGGTTTCCCCGAAGAAGTATTGCCGACCTATCTCGAAAGCATAGGCGTGCCGTACAAAATCGTCGAAGAAGACACCTACTCCACCGTCAAACGCGTGTTGGACGAAGGCAAAACGACTTGTTCGCTGTGCAGCCGCCTACGCCGCGGCATCCTCTACCGCACCGCAAAAGAATTGGGCTGCACCAAAATCGCCTTAGGACACCACCGTGACGACATCCTTGCCACCATGTTTTTAAATATGTTTTACGGTGGAAAACTCAAAGCCATGCCGCCCAAGCTGGTGAGCGACAACGGCGAACACATCGTCATTCGCCCGCTGGCGTATGTGAAAGAAAAAGATTTAATCAAATACGCCGAGCTGAAACAATTCCCCATCATCCCGTGCAACCTTTGCGGCTCGCAACCCAACCTGCAACGCCAAGTCATCGGCGATATGCTGCGCGATTGGGACAAACGCTTCCCCGGCCGCATCGAATCGATGTTCTCCGCCCTGCAAAACGTCATCCCTTCCCACCTTGCCGATACCGAACTCTTTGACTTTGTCGGATTGGAACGCGGTCAAAACCTGAAACACGGCGGCGATTTAGCGTTTGACAGCGAAAAAATGCCCGAACGTTTTTCAGACGGCAGCGAAGAAGATGAGAGCGAAATCAAAATCGAGCCGCAAAAAGCCGAACGCAAAGTCATCAACATTCTGGCGAACAAGCCGAAAACCTGCGGCGCATAGGCTTCCGCCGTCAAAAATGCCGTCTGAAGCCCGTTTGGCGTTTCAGACGGCATTTTAAAAGCCCGAAGCAGACGCTTTTCAATCCCAAACGCCTGCTTTTTCCGTTTCAGCTTTCTGAAGGTTTCCCGTTATATTACTCGACAACAACGCGGCGGATTTTGACGGGCTGTACGGGTACGTTTTGATAAAAGCCGCGCGTGGCGGTTTTGACGCGGGCGATTTTGGAAACGGTGTCCATTCCGCTTTCGACCCTGCCGAAAACGGTGTAGCCGTATTGTCCGTTTTTGTAGTCGAGCGAAGCGTTGTCCGCGAGATTGATAAAGAATTGGCCGGTGGCGGAATCGGGGTCTGCCGTCCGCGCCATGGCGATGGTGCCGGCGGTGTTTTTCAAGCCGTTGCCGGATTCGTTGGCAACGGCTTTATCGGTTGCCTTTTGTACCAAGTCTTCGGTAAATCCGCCGCCCTGGATAACGAAACCGTCGATAACGCGGTGAAAAATCGTATTGTCGTAAAAGCCTTTTCGGGCATAGCGCACGAAATTGGCAACGGTTTTGGGTGCTTTGGACTCGTCCAAAACCAAACGGATATTGCCCATATCGGTTTCCATCAAAACATGGGTTGCCGCCATAGACGGCAGGGAAGCCGCCAAAAACAGCGCGGTTAAAACGGTTTTGAATTTGGGTTTCATCCCGTCCTCCTCAGACCTTCAGACGGCATTTTCATTTCATATGCCGTCTGAAAGCGCGTGAACACTATTCCAATGCGTCTTTAAGTTTTTGTTCGATTAAATCCGCGTCAAACGATTTGGCAATCAATTCAAAACGCGAATCGCGCCGCCAAGACACTTGGTTTGCACCCCATTGTCCGTCCACCCAGTTGAGCCACACCCACGTTCCCAATACTTGAAACACGCCTTTGGCGCGGACGAGTCCTTCGGTCATCTTGGGCAAATCATTGAAGAAGTTGGTCAGCTTTTCGCCGTCGAAATCGCGTCCTGCGGGGAAAGTGAAACCTTGCGACTGGAATCCCATGGTGTTGTCTGGCAGGGCTTTGAGGCGATAGCGTGATTTTTCGATGACGGGAATATCGAGCCATTGAATATCGAGTTGTGCGTTTTGGACTTCGACCACTTTGGCTTTGGGTGGAAACAGTTTTGCCGCTTTGTCGTGAAATTCGGCAAGCTGTTCGGGGGTGCATAAATCGGTTTTGCTTGCGACCAATACGTCGCAAATGCCGATTTGGTCTTTATATAAGGCTTGTTGCGCGTAATCGGGATTAATGAATTGGCGCGGATCGACAACGGTAAAGACGGCGCCGATTTCCAAAAGACTGTCCAGCGGTTTGGCTTTCAATTCGTCGATGACGCTGGCTGCGTGCGCCAGTCCGCTTGCCTCAATCATCAGGCGGTCGGGCTTGGCATCGCGCAGCATTTTCTGCACGGTTACGCCCATTTGCGGGCCTGCGGTGCAACACAAACAACCGCCGGCGATTTCTGCCACGGGGATGCCGTTATCGCTCAATACGGCGCCGTCAATACCGATTTCGCCGAACTCGTTGACGATGATGACCCATTTTTCGTTCGGATCTTTCTGCTCCATCAGGCTTTTGAGCGCGGTGGTTTTGCCTGTTCCCAGAAAACCTGAAATCAGGTGGACTTTGGTTTTTTTCATTTCTATGTAATGTCCCACTTTAAAATTTGAAGATAGGGTGTTTTAAATGATTAAATAATGTTAAAAGTGATGGCAGCTGTTATCATGTTCTTCATCGATTGACAACTGTTCCAACAAATTCAATATATCGGCTGACATCACCGGTATGGCGTTCAAAACCGTCTCCCAAACGACAGACAGGTTCATTTCAAAGTAGCCATGGGCAATCCTATTGCGCATACCCCTCATCCCTATCCAATTCAAATATTTGGTTTCCTCGGCAAATTCTGGATACGATTTAAGGATATGGGTTGCGTTTTCACCGATAAGGAACAAATTAAAAACGACTGCCTGCACAGTCTTTGTGTCGGCAGAAAATTGCCCATAATCCATTTTGTCGGTATATAGCCGGATATATTGCGCTGCCTGCAATATCTGTTTCAAATAGACCGACAATTCTTTCTGCATTTTCATAATGCGACAGCCTCAGTCAACACCTTATCTCTAAAGTGGGCCGAGATGTCATCGGGTGTCAGCAAATCGACCTTTATGCCCAAGAGTTTCTGCAATTCCTCTTGCAGCCCGCCCAAATCCAATAATGTTGTCCCTGTTTTTGCATCCACCAACAAATCAATGTCGCTGTTTTCCGTATCATCTCCGCGAGAAACCGAACCGAATACCCTTGGATTGCAAATCAATGGATATTTCCCGAAAACTGCCAATATTTCTTTCTTTCTGCTTTGCAACAAAAGAGACGGTTTCATTATCTGCTCCTTCCAAAAGGCTTATTATCAATGCAAACCACCGATTACTTCTGACATTTTTTACAAATCCCGGTTAAAACGACGTGTTCTTCTTTCAGCGCGAAGCCGCTTTCGGCAACGCCTGCGCGCAATGCCGCCCATTCGTGGCTGAGGGTTTGCTCGTCCGCCGTGCCGCATTCGGTGCAGACCAAAATAAACGCGCTGTGGTGCGCTTCGGCTTCTTCGTGGTCGTGGCAATGGTCGTTGCACTCGTGCTGCGCGTGGCTGCACAAAATATAGCCGTTGACCGCCGCCACTTTGTGCAAAACGCCCTGCTCCGCCCAAAAATCAAGGGCGCGGTAGGCGGTAGGCGGCGCAACCGCGCCCTCGCTTTGCTGCTGCATCTGCGACAAGACGTTGTAGGCTTTAATCACGCCGCTTTGCTGCAAAACGATATCGAGTACCTGCTCGCGCAAAGCGGTTACCTGCAAGCCCTCTCTGCGTGCCTGTTCGATAATTTTCTGTTTGAAATTTGTTTTCATAAATTCCCTGTTTATGCCGTCTGAACAACCGATACGGCAGGAGACGGTTTTATATTTGTATTCAATTACTTTATTTGGAAATCTTTTCCAACAATGCCCGACAGCCCGCATCCGCAAGCCTGTATGTTTCTTCAAAATCACCCGTGTACCAAGGGTCGGGGACATGGTCGTAACCGCTTTCGGGTATCAGGTCGGTCAGCTTGAATATTTTTTCCGGCCGCCTGCCGAAAGTTTTTTCTAATTCGGACAAATTCTTGCCGTCCATGGCGATGATGTAGTCAAACGCCGCCGTATCGCTTTGGCGGATTTTGCGGCTGGTAAAGCCTGAAGCATCGATACCGTGTTTTTTCAATACCTTTGCCGTCTCGCGGTGCATATCCTCGCCGTCGTGCCAGCCCGATGTCCCCGCGCTGTCCGTTTCAAGGGGAATGCCCGCTTCGGCGGCACGGCGGCGCAAAATGTATTCCGCCATCGGCGAACGGCAGATGTTGCCGAGGCAGACAAAAAGGATTTTCGGTTTTTTCATATCCGCGCCCTGTTCCAACGCGATGCCGTCTGAAGCGGAAACCCTTTCAGACGGCATCGGCAGGTCAATCGTATTGTGTACTGAAAAACGGATTGTGCCCTTCCCGTTTCAACGCTTCCGCATAGCTCGGGATGTTTTCCTGCTCGCCCAAGGGATTGTGCAACAGGTAAACGTGTTCTACACGGCATTCTGCCATTAAATCCAAAAAATTTTGCTGAACAACGGCGATATTGTCGGTAAAGGAGAGCTGCCACGAAAACACCTGCGGCACGACTTCAAACGCGCCGTCGGTCGCATTAAATCCGAATAGAATCTGTCCGCCCGCCTTTGCCGCAGCGACCACGCCGACGCGCGGACTCTGCATACGGACGGCGCGTATCGCGTTTGCCGCAAACACATCCATCGCCATACGTTGGCGCGTGTGGCTGCCGTCTGAAAGCGCGCGTACCGGAGAATCTGGGGAAAGCGGATTGGCAAACAGCGTAACGCCTTCCGATGCAAGATTTTCCTGCCATACCTGCATCATGGGCAGGCCTGCCTGAAGAAGGTTCTGACCCAATGCCGTCTGAACCTTGTCGCTGCCGAAACCCAGCGCGTAAACAACGTGGACGGACTGCCCTTCGGGCAACAGCAAAGGGCGCGGGGCGAAACGGCGTAAGTGTTGCGCCGCCGTTTCGGTATTTTGTTTGGCACGCCACCACTCATCCGGCGCGACCGCACTCAAATCGGAGGAATGTACAAGATAAGGCAGCCATTGTGTCTCTTGCGTCAACGCGCGCAGGTGCGGATAGTTTTGCAGGCAGGCAAACAAGGCCTCCGTCGGCAGCTTCATCTCGATTGCCCGTTCTTTTTTGCAGCCGGACACCAGCACGACCGGCAGGGCGAACCACTGCACTTCGCCTTCTTTCTCGCAATCGAGCACCGCGTTCACACTGGAAAGCAGTGCGGCATAAGTTCCGGCATCGGGCGACATCGTCAGCGCGAGGGAAAGGTTGATATAGTGGTTTTGCTCAAGCATCCCCCTGATTTCGGTTTGAAGTTGGCCGGACGAGAGTTTGCGCGAAGCCTGGGAAGAATTATGCGCCAACTGGTAGGCATTGAGCAGCAGGTGGTTTTTAATCGGATTTTGGGGGTACGGGCGCGTATCGGGCAAGGTAAATGTCTGGTTCATATGTGTCGTGTACCGCTTTTCGCAGTGTGTGTCTTTCCTGTCTGAAAATATATCGGACGGATTGCCGCCGAGTCTTGCCCGTCAATCCGCCGAAACGAGAAAATGCCTGTCTGCCAAGTCTGCCAATATTTCTTCCACATACACTTCGGCAGGCGGATGGAATGTCAAACCGTCGGGCGTGGTGCTGACGATGTTCAAGTTTTCGGCAACCGCATCTATCACCGCCTGTTTGCTCGTCGGCCGCGATAATTGGCGCATAATGTACAAATGCCCGTACCCGAATGAGGGTGTGCTTTCGTTGTAACGGTTGGCAGGCCGGACAAACGCTCCCGCACCATGTTCCACAAAGGCGGCGACATAATCTGTAAAACGCGTCGGCACATAGGTTTTATGGTCTTCAAAAAATGGTTTGCCCGTATTGTCTGATGAAACAGAAAAACGCCCGAGAATGGTTTGCAATAAAAGCTGGGAATTGATTTTCATACGGTCGAATGTCAAACCGGGAAATCGGCGAGCGAGGTTTTCCGCAACATCTTCCGTTTTA
Source organism: Neisseria sp. Marseille-Q6792 (assembly GCF_943181435.1). The sequence goes on along the minus strand of NZ_OW969598.1, from coordinate 399,642 downwards.
AACGGCTCTCCGGTTTTCATCACATCGCGTATACCCGAAAGCAGGGTATCGTTTTCATCAAAGTTGATTGTTCCCCCTCTTGCCGGGCGGAAATTCAAACTTTCTATCACTTCGACAGTAACCGACTCATCACGCCTGATAGTATCCCCGACTTCCTCACGGCATAAAAGCGAACAGCGGAATTGGCGGTCAGATAAAATATCGCTGTAAAATTCTTTGGCAATATAATCGCCCCCTGCCAATGCCAAAATCCGCTCCCGTGTATGCTCCGCCATCCAAGAAACAAAAGACACGTACAAATCGGTATCCCCGATATACGCCAGCCGGTGGCGGTTTGCCCATTCAATGAAGCCGTTGACGTAAATCGGGTCGTTGAATATCTCCATATATTCGTGTGCGACATAATAAGTATTGTGATTCAATATTTTTTGAATCGCCGGAAGTTTGCCGCCGCCGCCCAAGCCCTTGTCGTTTTCCAAAATTTCCGCCAGTGCCTTGAGCGCGTCCAAGCCTTTCCGCGTCCGCGCTTCCAAGGGTTCTTCAAGCACATCCCTACCGGCAAAGTACATAATTTCGCGCAACTGCTCCTGCCGTTTCCAGCCGGGGTAAACATTGTATGAAATATAGGCAATGCCGTGTTCGGTCAGGTTGTTCCGGCAAATCGAAAAGATTTTGTCTTTAACTGCGTCAGGCACCCACGACCAAATGCCGTGGACGATGATATAGTCAAACTTCCCGAATGACTCATCGATGGTCAAAATATCTTTTTCTTCCAGACGCACATTTTCCAAGCCCATTTTTTCAATGATGGCGTTGCCCTGCGCAACCTGCCTGCCGGACAAGTCGATACCGACAAATTCCGCATCCGGGTAATAAAGTGCCTGCGTGATGATGTTGCCGCCCATCGAACAGCCCAGCTCCAAGACCTTGGCATTGGCGGCGGGCGCGGGCTGCAAACCCATCATGCGGGCGCGTGCCTCCAAATTATTGATGGCAGTTTGAGGGAACGCGCTGGATTCGTACATCAAATCATCATATGAATTTTTGATGTCCGATATTTCCGAAGGTTCCTCAATATGGGAGGCAGGACTGCCGACAACCGTCTGCTGCGCTTTCTTCGCCATAACGGGGTGCGCGGAAGCGGCTTTTTTCTTCTTGCTCGACATATTTTGTTCACTCTAAAGACAATATGCCCGCAAGTTTAACCAATTCGCCTGCCTACTTCAACCGCACGAAAATTATCGGGCTTCCGAACAAGTATGCCGTCTGAAGGTATGCGCATACGTCCGGACGCATCCCTCCGCCGTCTTGCCAAAATCAGGGATAAAGGCGCAACACTATGGTATATTGACCGTTTTATGCCAGCATCCCGACCGCCATGGATTTTGCCGTACCTGCCGTTTTAATCATCGACTTGGAAATTAACCCCAAAACCGATACCGTCTTCAAAATCGGTGCATACCGGCCCGACCTTGACCTCGGGTTTGAACGAAGCTTCCGCAATGAAGAAGGTTTCAGGAAGGCATTGGCGGAAATGCAGCCCCTTGCGGAAGGTGCGGAATGGCTGATGGGACACAACCTCCTCGAACACGACCTGCCGTATTTGAAAAAAGCCGCGCCCGACCGGGCATGGCTTTCATTGCCCGTTATCGATACGCTGAAGCTGTCGCCGCTCGCCTTTCCGCAAAACCCGTACCACCGCCTGATTAAAAACTACAAAATCATCTCTTCCGAACTCAACTCCCCGTTGGCGGACTGCCGTGCCTGTTGGCAGCTTTTTCAGGACCAGTGTGCCGCATTCGGCAAAATCAAAACCGAAAGGCCCGATGAATTTACCCTGTGGGCGGCATTGTCCGATATGCTTCTGCCGTATCGTTCTTCAGACGGCATCTCCTTCGCCGAACGTACCGAACACCCGGACACCAACCGATTGATACGCATTATTTGGATGATGATGCAGGACAACGAAGGGAAAGGGCGTTTGAAAGTCTGCCGCACGCGTTTTTTAGAGTTGATGAAAACCGACATCCGCAATCGCGACATCTATCCTTCGCTTGCCTATGCCCTGTCGTGGCTGAACGTCTCCGGCGGCAACTCCGTGCTTGCCCCGTGGGTGCGGAGCCGTTTTCCCGAAACGGCGCGGCTGATTGCCGAACTGCGTGATCACGACTGCGGCGACAGCAACTGCAACTACTGCGCCGACATGCTCAATCCCGAAGCCCAGTTGCAGCGTTATTTCAAACTGTCCGAATTCCGCGATTTCAAAGGTTTCGAAGGCGGTCAGCGCGCCATTGTGCAGTCGGGGATGAAAGGTCTGCACACGCTGGCGGTCCTGCCCACGGGCGGCGGAAAATCCCTGTGTTATCAAGTTCCCGCACTCAATCGCTATTACCGTAACGGCGGTCTGACCGTCGTCATTTCGCCCCTGCAGTCGCTGATGAAAGACCAGCTGGACGGAATGCTCAGAAAAAACATTACCTGCGCCGCCATGCTCAACGGCCTGGTCGAAGTGGTCGAACGCGCCGAAATATTGGACAAAACCGCATTGGGCGACATTGGCATCCTGCTGGTCGCCCCCGAACAGTTCCGCAACGACAGTTTCATTTCCGCCATTTCCCAACGTCAAATCAACGGCTGGGTATTCGATGAGGCGCACTGCCTGTCCAAATGGGGACACGATTTCCGACCCGATTACCTGTATGCGGTCAAATTCATCGCCGAACATGGCAGGAAAAACGGCGGCACCGCACCGGTAAGCTGCTTTACCGCCACCGCCAAACCCGACGTACTTGCCGACATTACCGATAATTTCCGCGAGCAGGCCGGCATAGAATTCAGGCAATTTATCGGCGACAACGCGCGCGACAACCTGTCTTACGAAGTTTTCGAAGCTTCAGACGGCATCAAAAAACAAAAAATCGACGAACTGCTCCACCGGGAACTCGACCATCAAAGGGGCGGCGCAGTCGTTTTCGTCGGCAGGCGCAAAAGTGCGGAAGGCTATAACGAATACCTCCAAAAACAAGGCTGGGCGTGCGAATACTTCCACGCAGGCCTGGAAACCAATGCCAAAGCAGACATACAGAACCGCTTTATCGAGGGCGGCTTGCGCGTCATCGTCGCCACCAACGCCTTCGGCATGGGCGTGGACAAACCCGATGTACGGCTGGTTATTCATGCCGAAATCACCAGTTCGCTGGAAAACTACCTTCAAGAAGCCGGGCGTGCCGGACGGGACCGAGAAGAGGCAAAATGCATCCTGCTTTATGAAAAAAGCGATGTGGATACCCAATTCGGCATCAGCAAAATGTCGCAAATAGAATTGCGCGACCTCAAAACGGTATGGCGCAAAATCAGCATGCTCAACGCGGCAGCACACGGCAAGGACGGTTGCGGCGAAGTCGTCGCCACCGGCGGCGAGATTCTGAAAGACAGCGAAGAATATATGAGCTTCAACAGGGACGACCGCCAGTCGGACACCAAAATCAAAACCGCCATTTCCTGGCTGGAACGTGCCGAACTGCTCGACCGCAAAGAAAACCGCACCAGAATCTTCCCTTCACGCTCGGGCAAACTGACTCTGGAACAGGCTTCAGAACTGATTCAAAAAGGCCGGTTCGCCCGACGGCTCAAAGAAATCTACCTGACCATTGCCGAAATCGTATTCAACGCACCGGATGACAAGCCGCTCAGTACCGACGACCTGATACAGGCGACCGCATGCAGCTTGGAAGAATTGCGCGGACACCTGCACAGCCTCGAAGAAATGGGCATATTGACCAACGATACGCGTATGACCGTCATCCTGCGTACCGACAACATCAAACCGTCGTCGGGACTTTTGGAAAAAATAAGCCGATGGGAAGAAAAACTCTGGCAGATATTGAAAACGGAAATTCCCGATGCCGACCAAGGAATATGGCAAAATCTCGCCGTCAATGCCGTCTGCTATGAAATGCACGATTCGGGACTGGAAAGCACGCCCGCCGAAATCAAGCAACTCATCCTGTCTTTTGCGGACGACAAATCCGCACTCGAATCCAATAAAAACGGCAGCTTTGAAATCCGCGACTTAGGCAACGGCTGCCTGAAAATCCGCTTCAAAAACAATGACAGCTGGGAAAATATTCAGGAAACCGCCCTTTTGCGCCGCAACATCTGCGCCCGCATCCTGTCCTTTCTCGTCGGCAAGACAGAGGGTGTCCGGCGGAAAGATGTCGTCGTGGAAACCGGAATCGGCGAAATGGTGCAGCAGCTTGCCGACGATATGCAATTGTCGGTACAGATTCCGGCAAACCGCCGCGAAACCCTGCTCAAGCAGGCGCTGCTGTTCATGCACAAACTGGGCATCATCAAACTGAACCACGGCATTACCATCCTGCGCCACGCGATGACCATCGTCCCCAACCGGAACGCGCTGGAATCCAAACGGCAATACCTCAAATCTGACTACCGCCCCTTGGAAACGTTTTACGGGGAAAAACGTTTCCAAATCCACGTCATGCGCGAATATGCGGAACGCGCGCTCAAAAACATCACCGAAGCCTTAAACCTGGTCGCCGACTATTTTAAAACGGATGAAAAATCATTTAAGGACAAATGGTTCTCAGGAAGGCTGAAAGAATTGGAAGAACCCGTCTCCCCGGATACCCTCCATGCCGTCACGGACGGTCTGAACAGCGTGCAAAAAGCCGTCGTTACCGATCAGAGCGGCAGGAACCGCCTGGTGCTTGCCGGCCCCGGTTCCGGCAAAACGCGCATCATCGTCCACCGTGTCGCCTATCTTCTGCGCGTCCAACACGTTCCGGCATCCTCCATCATCGTCCTGACCTTTACCCGGCTTGCCGCACTGGAAGTCAAACGCCGCCTGCACGGACTGGTCGGCAACCTTGCCCGAGCCGTTACCGTCCTGACTTACGACGGTATGGCAATGCGGCTTTTAGGCGTACGTTTCGACAGCAAAGGCTTCGACAGCAAAAGCAGAGAACAGGAGGAACAGAAAACCAAAGAACAGTTTGAAAAATGGTGCGAAGAAGCCACCGCCATGCTTTCAGACGGCATCAGCGGCGGCGACGGGGATGAAGCGCGCGAGCGCATCATGTCGGGATTCCGCTATATCCTCGTAGACGAGTACCAAGACATCAGCGAACGGCATTATAGGCTGGTTTCCGCACTGGCAGGCAGGAAACGCGACGATGAAGACAAGCTGACCATTCTTGCAGTCGGCGACGACGACCAAAATATCTTTGCCTACAACGGCAGCAGCAACGAATACATCCGCCGTTTTCAGGAAGAATACGGCGTGGATTCACCCGATTTCCTGACTTTCAACTACCGCAGCACGCAAAACATCATCACCGCCGCCAACTGCGTGATAAGCGGAATGCCCGACCGCCTGAAAACCCTGCACCCTATCGCCGTCAATCCCGAAAGGCGGCAAGACCCCGACGGCGGCGGCTGGACGCAAACCGACCCCGAACGCCAAGGCCGCGTCCGCGTCATCCGCCTGCACCCCGAGTTCAACCGGAGAAAACGCTTCAACATCCAATCCCAAGCCGTCATTGAGGAAATACAGCGTTTGCGGAATTTGGCGGACATCTCTTGGAACAGCATCGCCGTCCTTGCCCGCAACAACGACACACTCAACCCCATGCAGGCATGGTGCGAACAAAACGGCATCCCCTACTTCCTGAAAAATGAACAAAGCCTGTCTTTATGCAAAACACGCGAATTTGTCCGTCTGGTGCACGGCATCGAAACGGCGGTGGACGGTATGCTTTCTTCGGCGGATTTCTGTCGGCTGATAGAGAAAGAAATCGGACGCAGCGGCAAGAAATGGGAAAACTGGTTCGCACAGCTTAAAACCGACTTCCTCAACGAATTCCCCATTACTCAGCCGTCTGAAAACACCGACGCGCAACAACATCCTGCGGCATTTCTGAAAAACTGGCTGTACGAATATGTCGGCAACGAAAAAATCAGCCGTTCAGACGGCATATTCTTGGGAACGGCGCATTCATCCAAAGGTTTGGAATTCGACCACGTCTTTATCCTGGACGACGGCTGGGAAGAGCGCGGCGATGAAAACCGCCGCCTCTATTATGTCGCTATGACCCGTGCCAAAAAGACGCTGACACTGATCCACCACACGCCGCACCACGCTTGGATAAACACATTGCCCGAAGACGTAGAGCGCATAGACCGCACCTTTGCCGAACTGCCTGAATTGAATGTCGAATATAGGATGCTTTCCAACTATGGAGGAGCGTTGGATATCGGCTTCATCGCCCGAGAAAACGAAAATCCTTCATACGGGGAAATCGGCGAACGCATCGAAGCTGCCAAAATGTTGAAAACCGGCGACAGCCTAGACATCATTGAAGACGGCGGCGGCAATTACCTTTTCTGTGCCAACAATATACCGGTTGCCAAAACCGCCAAGAATTTTAAAGAAAAAATCCCCAAACATGCCCGTGCTGCCGTTGCCGCTGTCGGTGTCTCCTATTTGAAAGATGTCGGTAAAAAATATCTCGAACAATATCGGGAAGACATTCCGGTATGGGCAGTCGTCATCCCCGTACTGATGATTCCTCAGGAACTGTAAACCTTACATAAAAAATGCCGTCTGAAGGCACGGAGCGTGCTTCAGACGGCATCGGGGAGGCGCAAAGGCTTCAGACGGCATTTTTGCCGCTTTATTTCAACGCGGCATCATAGCCGCCGTCTTCAACGGCTTCAATTAGTGCTTCCGCTGCGGTTTGAGCAGGATCGTATCCAACGGTCGCACTTTTGTTTTCAAGGCTGACTTCGACGCTTGCCACGCCTTTGACGCTTTCCAGTATCCGGGTAACGCTTTTGACGCAGCCGCCGCAGCTCATGCCGCCGATGTCGAGAATAAGGGTTTCCATCATTTTTCCTTTCGTTGGTACTGCAATCTGACGGGCGTTATTGTAAGTCGGAGCGTGAACTTGGGCAAACGCGGAAACGGTGCGACGGTTTGAAAAAATACGGACGCTTGCGCATAATGGCGGCAATTTCCATCAGGACAACAACAATGAACGCTTCGCAAAAACCCTGGTTGAGCATCATTGCCTTGGCAATCGGCGCATTTATTTTCAACACGACCGAATACATCCCCATCGCGCTTTTGAGCGACATCGGACGAAGCTTCGGTATGGCGGCGACCGAAACGGGTGTGATGATTACGGTTTATGCGTGGATTGTCGCGCTGACTTCGCTGCCGCTGATGCTGCTGACGCGCCATATGGAAAGGCGCGGCCTGCTGCTGGTTCTGTTTGCGCTGTTTACCGTCAGCCACATCCTGTCATTTGCCGCATGGCGGTTTGAAATCCTGCTCGCAAGCCGCGTGGGGATTGCGCTGACGCACGCGGTGTTCTGGTCCATTACGGCTTCGCTGGCGGTACGCATCGCCCCTGTCGGAAAAGGAAATCAGGCTTTAGGCCTGCTCAGTACGGGAACGGTGATGGCGATGGTGGCGGGGATTCCGCTCGGGCGTATGGTCGGACAATATTTGGGCTGGCAGGCGAGTTTTTTGCTGATTGGTTTGTGTGCGGCGGCGGTGATGGCAGTGCTTGCCAAAAGCCTGCCGCGCCTGCCGAGCGTGAATGCCGGTTCTTTAAGCAGCCTGCCCCTGCTTTTAAAACGGAAAAAACTGATGTTGCTGTATGCGATGACGGTACTGGTCATCACGGCGCACTTTACCGCATACAGCTACATCGAGCCCTTCGTCATCCAAATCGGCGGTTTCTCCGCCCGGCAGGTTACCATGGTTCTGGGTCTGTACGGCCTGGCGGGCTTTGCCGCGTCTTACCTGTTCGGCAAATGGTTTACCAAACATCCACGCGCATTTTTGGCGGGCGCGGTATCAGTCATCGCTTTGTCCTCAGGGCTCTTGCTGCCTTTGGTGCATTTGCCTGCCGCCATTTACGCGCTGGTGTTCGTATGGGGGACGGCGATTGTGGTCGTCAGCTTGGGGATGGTTTCCAAAGTTTTGGATTTCGCCTCCGATGCCGCAGACCTTGCCAACTCGATTTATTCGGGACTTTACAACGTCGGTATCGGCGGCGGCGCGCTGTTGGGACATTGGGTAACGCAATATGCCGGCATTTCCCGTATCGGCATCGCCGGTATGCTTGCGGCGGCGGCCGGGCTGTGGGTATGCCTGAACCTGAACCGCCATATCCGAACCTGACCGCGCGATGCCGTCTGAAGCCCCTCCCGCCCTTCAGACGGCATTTTGATTGAAGAAATATCCGCCCCTGCTTAAAATAACGAGCTTTGTCGTATTTTAACGCCTATTTTTTTGTTCCAAGGATGGTTTATGCCGCTGCTGTCTGTCGAATTCGCACTCTTCTTTCTCGCCTTCCTGCCGCTTTACTGGGGCTTGGCGAAATACCCGTCCGTCCAAAACCTGCTGCTTTTGGCTGCCGGTATGGGCTGGCTCTACCATATCAGCCCCGTATTTGCAGCAATCGTCGTCCTCTATTCCTCATGCATGTACCTTTTGAGCGAACTACTCCGTTCCGATCGCGAAGGTACGCGCCGTTTCTGGCTGGGGTTCGGCATTGCCGTCTCGCTGACCGTCTTGGGCTTTTTCAAATATTTCGACTTTTTCCGTCCGCTGATTGCACAATATGCAGGTAAGGGCGGCGCAATCGACATCCTGATGCCGCTGGGGCTTTCCTATTACACCTTCCAGTCGCTCGCCTATCTGGTTTACTGCTTCCGCTCCCCGCACGCCGCGCGTTTCGAGTGGCACGAGCTGCTGCTGCACCTGAGTTTTTTCCCCACCGTTACCTCCGGCCCAATTATCCGCGCCGCCGCATTCAAAAGTGCAGACGGCGAGCAGGCAGGCGCACTGGCGCAAATCCGTACCCGCCAACCGCGCTCACCCGTCCGCCCCTCACTCGCCGTTTCCCTGATTTTGCTGGGTATTGCCAAAAAATGGTGGCTGGCGGGGATGCTGGCGGAAAACTGGGTGTCGCCCGTATTTGAAAACCCCGCCCAATTCGACGGCTGGGGCGTATTGGCGGGCGTGTACGGCTATACCTTCCAACTCTTTTTAGACTTTTCCGGATATTCCGATTTGGTTATCGGAATGGCAATGCTGCTGGGCTTCCGACTGCCCAAAAACTTCTCAGCACCGCTTCGTGCTTTAAACATCCGCGCATTTTGGGACAAATGGCACATCAGCCTTTCTACCTGGATACGCGACTACATCTACATCCCCTTGGGCGGCAGCAAAAAAGGCTTTTTGCGGACACAGTTCAACCTGATGGCGGCAATGGTACTCTCCGGCATCTGGCACGGCTACGGCTGGAACTTCCTCATTTGGGGCGCGCTGCACGGCACGGCACTGGTGCTGCTCAACACGGGCGACCGCTATTTCGGACGCAACGCGCTATGCCGTCTGAAATACCTTGCGCCGCTCTCGTGGCTCATCACCTTCCATTTTGTCTGCCTGACCTTCGTCGTCTTCAATACCGCAAACCCCGACGATGCAGGCGCAGTTTTCAGTGCCCTCTTTGCTAATGCCAACGGCTGGAATGCGCCGCAACAGGCAGATATGCTGCTGCTTGCCTCGTTTGCATCCGTGATGCTGCTCTACCCTTACCTGCAACGCGCTTTCGACGGCGCGGTCAGAGGTTTGGAAAAAATCCCGATGTGGCTGTGGTTTATCCCGATTTCCATCATCCTGCTGCTGATTATCGTCCTCGCCCCCTCGGGGATACCCGGTTTTATTTATGCCAATTTTTAAGGGTTTGAACATGAAAAACTTTCTTTCCCTTTTCGCCTCCATATTGATGTCTGCCCTGATTGCCGTGTGGTTCAGCCAAAACCCCATCAACGCCTACTGGCAGCAGACCTACCACCGCAACAGTCCGATCGAACCGCTTGCCGCCTACGGATGGTGGCAAACCGGTGCGGCGTTGCAAGAAAATGCCTACGCCTTTTCAGACGGCATCAAAACATTCCTGTCCGGCGAAACGCCGCTGACGGCTCAAGACGGCGGTTCGGCAGATATGCCGTCTGAAGCCGCCGCATCCGAAGCCGTCCCTCAAACCGGCGAAATCCAAGAATGGAAACAGGACACCGACACCGCCGCCATCCGCAGCGGCGACAAAGTCTTTTTCGCCGGTGACTCGCTGATGCAGGGCGTTGCCCCCTTCGTGCAAAAAAGCCTGAAACAGCAATACGGCATCGAATCCGTCAACCTCAGCAAACAAAGCACGGGGCTGTCCTACCCCTCATTCTTCGACTGGCCGAAAACGATTGAAGAAACCCTGCAAAAACATCCCGAAATCAGCGTGCTGGCCGTCTTCCTCGGTCCGAACGACCCGTGGGATTTTCCCGTCGGCAAACGCTACCTCAAATTCGCTTCCGACGAATGGGCGCAAGAATACCTGAAACGCGTCGACCGCATCCTTGAAGCCGCACACACGCACCACGTCCAAGTCGTCTGGCTCGGCATCCCCTACATGAAAAAAGCCAAGCTCGACGGGCAGATGCGCTACCTTGACAAACTGCTTTCGGAACACCTGGAAGGCAAAATCATCCTGATTCCCACCGCGCACACCTTGAGCGGCGGGGAAGACCGCTACACCGACTCCGTCAACGTCAACGGAAAATCCGTCCGCTACCGCAGTAAAGACGGCATACACTTTACCGCCGAAGGACAAAAACTGCTGGCGGAAAAAATAATGGAAAAACTCACTTTTACACCAGACCGACAACCATGAACCTCAGACACTTCATCACATTTTCCGCCCTGTTCGCCGCAACCCAGGCAAACGCCCTGCCCGTTGCCTCCGTCAGCCTCGACACCATTACCGTTTCCCCGTCCGCGCCCTATACCGGCGAAGACGGCCTCTTGACCGATTACAGCAACGCCGCCGCCTCTCCTTGGATGAAAAAACTCCAATCCGTCGCACAAGGAGGCGGTGCAACCTTCCGCATCCTGCAAATCGGCGACTCGCATACCGCTGGCGACTTCTTTACCGACACCCTGCGCAAACGCCTGCAAAAAACATGGGGCGACGGCGGCATAGGCTGGGTTTACCCCGCCAACGTCAAAGGGCAGCGCATGGCGGCCGTCCGCTACAGCGGCAACTGGCAAAGCCTCACCAGCAGGAACAATACCGGAGACTTCCCGCTCGGCGGCATCCTTGCCCGGACGGGCGACAACGGCAGCATGACCCTGACCGCATCCGACGGCCAGACCGGCAAACAGCGCATTTCCCTGTTTGCCAAACCCCTGCTCGCCGAACAAACCCTGACCGTCAACGGCAACACCGTCTCCGCCAACGGCGGCGGCTGGCAGGTACTGGATACGGGCGCGGCACTCCCCCTGACCATACAGACCGAAATGCCGTGGGACATCGGATTTGTCAATATCGAAAACCCTGCCGGCGGCATTACCGTTTCCGCCATGGGCATCAACGGCGCACAATTGACCCATTGGTCGAAATGGCGTGCCGACCGTATGAACGACCTTGCCCAAACCGGTGCCGATCTAGTCATCCTTGCCTACGGTACCAACGAAGCCTTCGGCGACAACATCGACATTGCCGACACCGAACAGAAATGGCTGGATACCGTCCGCCAAATCCGCGACAGCCTGCCTGCCGCCGGCATCCTCATCATCGGCGCACCCGAATCCCTGAAAAACACGATCGGCGTATGCGGCACACGCCCCGTCCGCCTGACCGAAGTCCAACAGATGCAGCGGCGCGTCGCCCGGCAGGGACAAACCATGTTCTGGTCTTGGCAAAACGCCATGGGCGGCATATGCAGCATGAAAAACTGGCTCAACCACGGATGGGCCGCCAAAGACGGCGTACACTTTTCCGCCAAAGGCTACCAACGGTCGGCAGAAATGCTTGCCGACAACTTGGAAGAACTCGTCCGTTCCGCACACGCAAAACCGTAAACCCAAGACTTTCAGACGGTATGAAAAATACAGGTGCCTTCTGAAAACACTGTAAATAGAAAACATTAAGGAAACAATATGATTATTAAAGATTCTGATAATCGGGAAAATGATTTATCGGAATTAAACCGGCTGCTTGAATTGCCACAGCTGTCCCAAGAGCAGAAAAATCAGATTCAGAGAGAAATCCGCAACATCCAGTCTGGATTAAAAGGAGAAAAAGAAGCCGCTTATCAAATCAACTTCCTCTATGGAAACAACAAAAATTGGGCAGTCATTCATGATTTACGCTTAGAGTTGGAAGGACATTCCGCGCAGATTGATCACTTATTAATCAACCGTTTCTTAGAAATCTATGTTTGCGAAAGCAAACGGTTTGGTGAAGGTATTGCCATTAATGAATATGGGGAATTTTCGGCATTTTACCAAGGTAAACCCTATGGCATCGCTTCACCTATCGAACAAAACAACCGTCACCAGTTGTTTTTGTCCAGACTGTTCAGAAGCGACGAAATCGAACTGCCCGTCAGAATGGGGCTGAAAATGAAGCCCTCCCTACATAGTCTTATTTTGGTTGCAAACTCTGCCATTATCCATAGGCCCAAGAAAAGTCAAAATCCAAAAGAGTTGGAAAGAATTATCAAGAATGAGCAATTGAAAAAACGGATTGACAAAGATATTGATGAAATCAGCCCATCTACCTTTCTGCATCAAATGGCTTCCATGTCAAAAATTGTATCCACAGACACAGTTATGGACTTAGCTCAAAAACTGGTCAAACTTCATAAACCGTTACGAATTAATTGGAAGGCACGCTTTGGTATTGTTGAGTCAGAAAACATCCCTGAAACAAACCCTAAAGATGAAACACAGCCCGTACCCGCTCAACGTTTGTTCTGCTGCTCATGCCATAAAACCGTTTCCGAGAATGTGGCTAAGTTTTGCTGGCAGAATAAAGTAAAATTCAACGGAAAAGTCTATTGTTTCACTTGTCAGAAAACTGTCGGACAAAAATAGTGTTTCAGACGGCATCAGATAGAAAGCACAACCATGTACCGCTACATCCTCCACCGCCTATTGCTCTTAATCCCCACGCTGTTGGGGATTTTAGCGATTACTTTTGCCGTAATCCAATTCGTTCCGGGCGGGCCGGTGGAGCAGATGGTGCAGCAGTTGACGCATGGTGCGATCAGCGGCGAGACGGCGAACGCGGCGGCAGGCAATATGATGAAAAACGGCAACCGCATCAGCCCGGAAGATTTGGCGGCGTTAAATGCGCTGTACGGTTTCGACAAGCCGCCGCTGACGCGGTTTGCGGATATGGTGTGGCAGTTTGCCCGTTTTGATTTGGGCGAGAGTTTTTTCCATCATGAAACCGTGTTCGAGCTGGTCAAACAGAAAATGCCGGTGTCGATGAGTTTGGGCTTGTGGACGTTTTTCCTGACTTATCTGATTTGTATCCCGTTGGGCATTGCCAAGGCGGTGCGCGACGGCAGCCGTTTTGATGCGGTAACGGGGATGGTGGTGCTGGTCGGTTATACCATACCGCCGTTTGTGTTGGGTTTGGTGCTGCTGGTGTTGTTCGGCGGCGGCAGCTTTTTTGCGTGGTTTCCGCAGGGCGGTTTGGTCGGCGACGATTTCGACACATTGTCGTGGGCGGGTAAAATCAAAGATTATCTGTGGCACATGGCGCTGCCGATTACGGCTTCAGTAGCAGGCAATCTGGCGGTGATGACCATCCTGACAAAAAACGTGTTTCTCGAAGAAATCCGCCGCCAATATGTCTATACCGCCCGCGCCAAAGGTTTGCCGGAAAAACAGATTTTGTGGAAACACGTTTTCCGCAACGCGATGATTCCGCTGATTACCGGCTTTCCCGCTGCCTTTATCGGCGCGTTTTTCACCGGCAGCCTGCTGATTGAAACTTTGTTCTCGCTCGACGGGCTGGGGCTGCTTTCCTATGAGGCGGTGATGAAGCGCGATTATCCGGTGGTGATGGGGACGCTGTATGTGTTCACGCTGATGGGTTTGCTGGCGAAATTGGTGTCGGATATTTCTTATTCGTGGGTTGATCCGCGCATTCATTTCGGCGGACAGAAATAGGTCGTCTGAAAAATATGTTTCCGAATCATGACTAAAAATCTTTCCAAACCATGAAAACACACACCTCAAACTCCACTTGGCAGGCATTCAAGCAACACAAACGCGGCTGGTTTGCGTTGCGGGTTTTAGCCGTTTTGTTCGCCGTCGCGCTGCTTGCGCCTTTGTGGAGCAACGATAAGCCTTTGTGGATACGTTATCAGGGCGAATATTATTTTCCGCTGGTAAACGAATATAACGAAACCGTGTTCGGCGGCGATTTTGATACGCCTGCGGACTATTTGGATCCGCTTATCCGCCGCAATATTACTTCAGACGGCAATTACGCTGTTTATCTGCCCAATCCCTACGATGCCGATACGCTCAATGATTTTGACACCCAACCCGATCCGGCAATGCCGTCTGAAAGGCACTTGCTCGGCACGGACGACCGAGGCCGTGATGTCTTGGCGCGTTTGATTTACGGATTTCGCGATTCCCTGCTGTTTGCCCTTGCATTGACCTTTGTAACGACCGTAATCGGCGTGATTACCGGTGCGGTTCAGGGTTATTTCGGCGGCAAGACCGACCTCTTGATGCAGCGTTTTATCGAAATCTGGGGCGGGATGCCGGAACTTTATCTGCTGATTATCCTGTCTTCGTTTTTCAATCCCAGTTTGCTGATTTTGCTGGTGTTGCTGTCGCTGTTCGGCTGGATGGGGCTGTCGGACTACGTCCGCGCCGAATTTTTGAAAAACCGGCAGGCGGATTACGTTTTGGCGGCGCGTTCAATGGGTGTGGGCAACCGCGCGATTATGTGGCGGCATATCCTGCCCAACAGCCTCACGCCCGTATTAGCATTCCTGCCTTTCCGCATCTCCGGCGCGGTGCTTGCGCTGACCAGCTTAGATTTCCTCGGTTTGGGCGTTCCCGCGTCGCAGGCAAGCTTGGGCGAACTTCTGTCTCAGGGCAAGGACAACTTAGACGCTTGGTGGATAGGCTTGTCTACTGTCGGCATGCTGACTATCATGCTGCTTTTGCTGGTAACGATAGGCGAAGGCTTGCGGCAGGCGTTTGACGTGCGCGCGAGGGGATAGTATAAGCACGGAGTCTTGCGGGCGTACATCAATGCGCGATCCGTGCCTTCAGGAGTTTGAGACAACCTCTATAATATTTTACCCACTTCATTTTTAAAGAATTTCAATGAATCAAACAAACAACACCAACTTCTACGAAATGCTGACCGCTGCCTGCCGTAAAAACGGCAACGGCACGGCAGTGTTCAACGACAAAGAAAAAACCACCTACCGAGCACTCAAGCAGGAAGTCGATGCCATAGCGGCGTATCTGCAAAATA
Source organism: Neisseria sp. Marseille-Q6792 (assembly GCF_943181435.1). The sequence continues at coordinate 384,256 of NZ_OW969598.1, read as the reverse complement.
TGGGCGTCAAATTCGGCGATAAAGTGGCTTTGGCGGTATCCAATTCGCCGGAATTTATCAGCGCCTATTTTGCCATCTCCGCCATCGGCGCGGTTGCCGTACCGATGAATACGTTTTTGAAAAACAACGAATACGCGTATATTTTAAACGACTGCAAAGCACGGTTTATGTTTGCTTCGGCAGGTTTGCAGAAAGAATTGAAGGGGCTGAAAAAACAGACTCCCGTCGAAAAAATCATTTGGATAGATGAGGCGAAAGCGGCAGACGAAGCCGATGTGCGTTTTGAAGAAGCGCGCCGTTTTTCGGGTACGCCCGATTTAAGCCGCCAGCCGAAAATCGATAATTTGGCGCATATTATTTACACTTCCGGCACGACAGGCCACCCCAAAGGCGCATTAATCAGCTATGGCAACCTGTTTTCCAACCTTGAAGGCATCGAGCGTATCTTTAAGATTACCAAACGCGACCGCTTTGTTGTTTTTCTGCCGATGTTCCACAGCTTTACGCTGACGGCTATGGTGTTGCTGCCGATTTATATGGCGTGTTCGATTATTTTGGTGAAATCCGTTTTCCCGTTCTCCAACGTTTTGAAACAGGTTTTGCTCAAACGCGCGACCGTGTTTTTGGGCGTACCCGCGATTTACACCGCCATGAGCAAAGCAAAAATCCCTTGGTATTTCAGATGGTTCAACCGCGTCCGTCTATTTATCAGCGGCGGCGCGCCTTTGGCGGAACAAACCATCCTTGATTTTAAAGCGAAGTTCCCGCGTGCCAAGCTTTTGGAAGGCTACGGCTTGAGCGAATGCTCGCCTGTCGTCGCCGTCAACACGCCCGAAAGGCAGAAAGCCCGCAGCGTCGGCATCGCCTTGCCCGGATTGGAAGTCAAAGCCGTCGACGAGGAATTGGTCGAAGTGCCGACGGGCGAAGTGGGCGAACTCATCGTCAAGGGCGGTTCGGTCATGCAGGGCTACCTGAATATGCGCGATGCCACGGACGAAGCCATCGTCAACGGCTGGCTGAAAACAGGCGATTTTGTCACAATAGACGAAGACGGCTTCATCTTTATCGTCGACCGCAAAAAAGACCTAATTATTTCCAAAGGGCAAAACGTTTATCCGCGAGAAATCGAAGAGGCGATTTACAAACTCGACGCCGTCGAAGCCGCTGCCGTCATCGGCGTGAAAGACCAATATGCCGACGAAGAAATCATCGCCTTTATCCAGCTCAAAGAAGGGGCCGAACTGGATGAAGCCACCGTCCGCAACCATGTACGCGCGCAATTGGCAAATTTCAAAGTTCCCAAACAGATTTACTTCAAAGACGAGCTGCCGCGCAACGCCACAGGCAAGGTTCTGAAACGGGTATTGAAAGAACAGTTCGAGCAAGGGAAATGAAAAATACCGCCTAAAGGCAAGGGGCATACGGATACCGTTCCGGTTTTTATATCGGCACAACACTGCCCCTTATCCTAGCAAATACCGCTTCCATCATTTTGTCAAACCTCCTTTTCAGACGGCATCCGATATGACCCGCCCCATCCTTGAGATTGAAAACCTAAACGCCTTTTTCCCCGGCAAGCAAGTCCTGCACGATGTCAGCCTGACCGTACAGACCGGCAGGAAACTGGCATTGGTCGGCGAGAGCGGCAGTGGTAAAACCGTGCTGGCGCAGGGCATTATGCGGCTGAATCCGCTGGTGTCGTTTAAAGGGCATCTGAAATTTGACGGCAATGATTTGCTGACCCAATCCGAACGCGCCCTGCAAAAGCTGCGCGGGCGGGAAATCGGCATGGTGTTTCAAGAACCGATGACCGCGCTCAATCCCGTGATGCGCGTCGGCACGCAGATTGCCGAAGTGCTGACGCAGCATCTGGGTTTAGACAAAAAACAGGCATGGGCCAGGGCGGTCGAACTCTTGGCGGAAACCGGCATCCGCGAGCCGGAGCAGAAAGCCTTTGCCTACCCCTTTCAGCTTTCCGGCGGACAGCGGCAGCGGGCGATGATTGCGATGGCGGTTGCCGCCGAACCCAAGCTCCTGATTGCCGACGAACCGACCACCGCCTTGGATGTCGCCGTGCAGGCGCAGATTCTCGATTTGTTGGCGCGTTTGCAGCAGGCGCACAACATGACCATGCTCTACATCACCCACGACCTGAACCTTGTCCGCCGCTTTGCAGACGACGTCGCCGTGATGCGCGGCGGACGCATTGTCGAAACGGGTGCGGCGGCGGAAGTGTTCGCCCGTCCGCAACACGAATACACGAAAATGCTGTTGAACGCCGGCGCCACGCGCAAGGTTGTCCCTTTGGCGGACAACCCCGCTACCGTCTTACAGGCGGAGCAGCTTTCCGTTGCCGTCAAAGAAACCGCGGGCTGGTTTAAAAAACGCAGCAAAACCCTGCTGGAGCCGGTTTCCTTCGATTTGAAAGCGGGCGAAACGCTGGGCATTATCGGCGAAAGCGGCTGCGGCAAAACCACGCTGGCAAAAGCCGTCATGCACCTTATCGACGCGGAAGGCCGTCTAAAAATCAACGGCGAAGACTGGAAACACGAATCCAGACGCGATATACAAATGGTGTTCCAAGACCCGTTCGGCGCATTCAACCCGCGCATGAACGTCTTTAACATCGTTTCCGAAGCCCTGCGCGTCCACGAACCCGATTTACCCCGCGCAGAAATGCGGCAGCGCGTGCAAGACGTATTGCGGCAGGTCGGTCTGCCCGAAGACGCGCTCGAACGCTATCCGCACGCTTTTTCCGGCGGACAACGCCAGCGGCTCGCCATCGCCCGCGCCATCATCGTCCGCCCGAAAATCCTCGTTTTGGATGAACCCACCAGCGCGCTCGACGTACAATGGCAGCAACAGATTCTGGAGCTGCTCGCCGATTTGCAGAAAAAACACGGTCTCAGCCTCATCATCATCAGCCACGACCTCGCCGTCATCCGCACCCTGTCGCACCGCGTGATGGTGCTGAAAGACGGCAAAATCGTCGAAGAGGGCGACTGCGAAACCGTATTTGCCAACCCTTCCAGCGATTACACGCGCCATCTGATGAAGTTCCGGCATATATTAGATTAGCAAACCCCTCTTATAGGATATCTACTGAAAATCAATACGGTATAATGACAAATATGAAGAAAATTACCCGGCAAAACCTGCATCCGCTCCTTTCCGAAAGTCTGAACGATACCGATTTCGTCCTCATCCTGAATGCGTTAATCAAATTCATCCGCCGCGGCGGCAAAAAACAGGCTGCGGAACACTTCGATTTAATCATTACCACGCTCAAACAAGACGAAGCACTCTGCCGCCATTTCAGCCGACGCTTCTATACATGGCTTTCCCAAGTCCACATCTACCCCGCCCTTATCAAACTCGGTATTTTCTCGCGCCACAGCTTTTCCCGGGAAATGGGTATACGCATATACGAACGCTTCAGCCCATCCTACAAAGACTTTGCCAACCTGCATGAAGTATTCCTCTACCTTTTCCACTCCGAAAACGACGACAAATGGCTGCAAACCCTCCATATCCGCCAGTGGCTGGGCCTATACGAGCTTATCCGCGCCAATGCCGAACCCGCACTGTTGCAAACAGCATGCCGACAACTTGCCGATGCCCGGCTGCGCGCTATTGAAATGCTTGCCATTTGGATTGCCTCCGAAGCCATCGAACCCGACCTCATCCGCATTGCACCTCGCCTGCTTGAGGCAGACTCGCCTTTTGTCGCCCTCCAACGCGAAACTGCCAAGCTGGTCGAACACTACCGAAAAGAGCACAATCCTTACGATACCGCACATCTTGAAGTTATGTTCGACCAATGCGGAACCCAAATCGACTACTTGCGCCGTCGAGGTACGGGTGCAGGTTCGGGATCGTCCGTAAAGGTTGCCCACCTGCTCGAACGACTCCAACAGACCCTATGCCGTCTGAAACTCCTGACCGACATTCAAACCGATATCAGCAACCACAGCCGGCTTACCATTGCCCTGATGAACTCTCTCATCTATGCCGCAGTCGAACAATACAGCACCCGCCACCTGCGCCGCAGCAGCATTAGAATGCTTGCCCGCAGCATTACTGAAAATAAAAGCAACCACGGCGAACACTACATTACCCGCAACCGCAAAGAATATTTCAAAATGTTCTACTCCGCAGCGGGCGGCGGCGTCATCATCTCCCTGATGGCACTGCACAAAATCCATATCGGCACACTTGGTTTCAGCCCCTTTGCCACAGCCTTCCTATCCGGGCTTAACTACGGCATAGGCTTCATGCTCATCCACATACTGCATTGCACTGTTGCAACGAAACAGCCCGCCATGACCGCCGCCAGCTTCGCCGAACAGGTCGATCTCAACGAAGGAGGCAAAGCAGCGGACAATAAACTCGCCAAACTCCTAATCGACGTATGCCGCTCGCAAAGTGTCGCCGTTTTCGGCAATGTCTCCGTCGCCATCCTTTTGGCATGTACCATATCAATCGGCTATACCCATCTGTACCGACAACCCATACTCGATGCCCATACCACCGCCTACCAATTCAAATCAATCGATATTTTTACCCAACCCACCCTCTGGTATGCCGCCATCGCAGGGGTATGGCTCTTTTGTTCCGGAATCATCGCAGGTTTTTTCGATAACCGTGCCGACTACCTCAACCTTCGCCAGCGTCTTCCCTTTAACCCGCTGCTGCGCAAAATCATGCGCCCCAAACCCCGCCGGGCCCTTGCTTCCTACATACACAAACACTACGGCTCCTTGGCAGGCAACTTTATCTTCGGGATGCTGCTGGGTATGACGGGTTACATCGGCCAACTTATCGGCCTCCCCCTAGACATCCGCCACGTCGCATTCTCATCCGCCAACCTCGGCTATGCCGCCGTCAGCGGCAATATCGGTATTATCAGCTTCACCCTTGGCATTCTAAACATTCTTGCCATCGGTCTGGTCAACCTCTGCGTGAGTTTCAGCCTTGCACTATTTGTCGCCCTCAGAGCACGAGGCACAAAAATCAGCAGCATCCGCAACCTAATCAAAAGTTTCTGGAATCAGATTAAAACCAATCCCTATATACTTTTCCTTCCACCATCGACAGAACAAGAACGAAAATCTCCAACCTCAAACAAACCCTAATCAAGAAATGCCGTCTTAAACAAGTTTTACCCTAAACCGCATATTCACAGGCAGATGATTAATAAAAAATCCCGTCCGAATATAATCGGACGGGATTAAATATCAGACTGTAAAAAGATGCCGGCTAACCATCTGACGGTAACAGTATCATAAAAACTAAAACAGAAACCGAATCAGATAATCTCAAGCCCTTTCTACCATTGGAAGCCGATACCTGCACCAACATTATAATCACCGGCAGTAGAGGCAGAACCACTTATCTTCAAGATAACCCTATTATTGTCACTTACCTTTGAATAACCGATGGCAAATGCATTCTGACCCCTATAATTACCTACAGCAAGGCTGAGCATACTGTTACTGCTACCATTTGCCTGCGGAAGATTTGCAATCGCAGTCGCACCTGCAACACCTCCACGCAGTTTTTTATCGGCCGACTTCCACTCATCACGAATAGAATCCACATAAGCCTTGTTTGCCGCATCAGTTGCATGGCGTGGAGACTGAACATTTGTAATACGACGTTCATGACCAGCCGAACCGACAGAAACCGTGTAATCCTCAGAAGCCACAGAACCATTACCCAAAGCAACCGAACCTGTTCCACTAGCAAACGCATGGTTGCCGATTACAGTAGAATCATTGCCCTTCGCTTCCGAACCATAGCCCAAAGCAGTTGAATCAATACCTACTGCCCGCGCACTATCCCGACTACCTGCATTATCAGCAGCAAAAGAAACCTTGCCATCCTTACCAATCAAACCAGAAGATTCGATTTTCTGAAGCGCACCAGCCGCTTCGTCTCTGGCTGCTTCTGCTTTACCTTGGGCTGTTACAGCAGCATCCTTCGCTGCCTCTGCACCGGTCTTGGCGGTTTCTGCCGCATCTTTGGCTGCTACTGCACCAGCTTTGGCGGTTTCCGCCGCATTTTTAGCTTCTACTGCACCAGCTTTCGCATTTCCTGCCTCTATTGCGGATGCCGCTGCCGCTTCTTTCGCTGCTTCTGCACCAGCTTGGGCGGTTTCCGCCGCATTTTTAGCTTCTACTGCACCAGCTTTCGCATTTCCTGCCTCTATTGCGGATGCCGCTGCCGCTTCTTTGGCTGCTTCTGCACCAGCTTTAGCATTTCCTGCCTCTGTAGCAGAATTGGCGGCATTCGTTGCAGATGTCTCAGCCGCTGCTTTGGCTTCTACTGCACCGGCTTTGGCGGTTTCTGCCGCATCTTTCGCTGCTACCGCACCAGCTTTGGCGGTTTCCGCCACATTTTTAGCTGCTACTGCCGCTTCTTTCGCTTCTTCTGCACCGGCTTTAGCATTTCCTGCCTCTGTCGCAGAATGGGCGGCCTCTGTCGCGGATGCCGCTGCCGCTTCTTTGGCTGCTTCTGCACCAGCTTTAGCATTTCCTGCCTCTGTCGCAGAATGGGCGGCCTCTGTCGCGGATGCCGCTGCCGCTTCTTTGGCTGCTTCTGCACCGGCTTTGGCTGTTGCCGCATCTGTTGCAGATGTCGCTGCCGCTTCTTTCGCTGCAACTGCATTATCCCTGGCTGTTTCTGCCTTACCTTGGGCTGCTTCTGCACCGGCTTTGGCGGTTTCTGCCGCATTTTTGGCAGCTTCCGCACCGGTTTTGGCTGTTGCCGCATCTGCTGCAGATGTCGCTGCCTCGTTTTTAGCTGCTACTGCTGCAGTTTTTGCTGCTTCTGCACCGGTCTTCGCTGTTACTGCTGCATCTTTCGCTGCTTCTGCTTTACCTTGTGCTGTCACTGCCGCGTCTTTGGCGGTTTCTGCTGCAGTTTTTGCGCTTGCCGCATCTGCCGCGGATGCCACTGCTGCTTCTTTCGCTGCAACTGCATCATCCCTGGCTGTTTCTGCCTTACCTTGGGCTGCTACCGCACCGGCTTTGGCGGTTTCCGCCGCATTTTTAGCTTCTACTGCACCAGCTTGGGCTGCTACTGCATCGGCTTTGGCTCTTACTGCCTCTGCTGCAGATGCCGCTGCCTCGTTTTTGGCTGCTTCCGCACCAGCTTTCGCATTTCCTGCCTCTGTTGCGGATGTCGCTGCCGCTGTTGCCGAATTGGCGGCATTCGTGGCGGATGTCGCTGCCTCGTTTTTGGCTCTTACCGCATCTGCTGCGGATACCGCTGCTGCTTCTTTCGCTGCAACTGCATCATCCCTGGCTGTTTCTGCCTTACCTTGGGCTGCTACCGCACCGGCTTTGGCGGTTTCTGCCGCATTTTTGGCAGCTTCCGCACCGGTTTTGGCTGTTGCCGCATCTGCTGCGGATATCATTGCCGCATCTTTCGCTGCTACTGCCGCATTCTTGGCACTTTCTGCCTCTGTTGCAGATGTCGCTGCCGCTTCTTTCGCTGCGACTGCTTCATCCCTAGCTGTTTCTGCTTTGCCTTGAGCTGCTACCGCACCGGCTTTGGCGGTTACTGCCGCTTCTTTCGCTGCTTCTGCACCAGTCTTCGCTGCTTCTGCATCAGTTTTGGCGGCTTCCGCACCGGCTTTGGCTGTTGCCGCATCTGTTGCAGAATGGGCGGCATTCGTGGCGGATGTCGCTGCCGCTGCTTTGGCTTCTTCTGCCGCAGTCTTGGCTGTTTCTGCACCAGCTTGGGCTGCCTCTGCACCAACTTTGGCGTCTACTGCACCAGCTTTGGCGGTTTCCGCCGCATTTTTAGCTTCTACTGCACCAACTTTGGCTTCTTCTGCACCGGTCTTGGCGGTTTCTGCCGCATTTTTAGCTTCTACTGCACCAGCTTTGGCGGTTTCCGCCGCATTTTTAGCTTCTACTGCACCGGCTTTGGCGGTTTCTGCCGCATCTTTCGCTGCCTCTGCACCAGCTTTAGCATCTCTTGCCTCTGTTGCGGATGTCGCTGCCGCTTCTTTCGCTGCGACTGCTTCATCCCTAGCTGTTTCTGCTTTGCCTTGGGCTGCTACCGCACCGGCTTTGGCGGTTTCCGCCGCTTCTTTGGCATTTCTTGCCTCTGCTGCAGAATGGGTGGCCTCCGCTGCGGATGCCGCTGCCGCTGTTGCCGAATTGGTGGCATTCGTTGCGGATACCGCTGCCGCTTCTTTGGCTGCTTCTGCACCAGCTTTGGCATTTCCTGCCGCTGTTGCAAATGTCGCTGCCTCGTTTTTGGCTGCTACTGCCGCATCTTTGGCTGCTTCTGCACCAGCTTGGGCGGTTTCCGCCACATTTTTAGCTTCTACTGCACCAGCTTGGGCGGTTTCCGCCGCATTTTTAGCTGCTACTGCCGCTTCTTTCGCTTCTTCTGCACCGGCTTTGGCTGCTTCTGCATCGGCTTTGGCTCTTACTGCCTCTGCTGCGGATGCCGCTGCCGCAGTTTTGGCTGTTTCTGCACCGGCTTTGGCTGCTTCTGCCTTGCCTTGGGCTGCTACCGCACCGGCTTTAGCTTCTTCTGCCTTGCCTTGAGCTGCTACTGCCGCATTCTTGGCACTTTCTGCCTCTGTTGCGGATGTCTCTGCCGCTGCTTGGGCTGCTTCTGCTTTACCCGCAGCTGTTTCGGCTCGTGCAACAGATTGATTAATCTGGTCAAGTTTAGCAGTTACAGTTTGTGCTGCGGTTTTAGCATCTGCAATTGCTTGCTTAGAATCAGCATTTAGTTTGTAAGTTACTGCAGCATTTTCATATGCAACATCTAACCCATCGCCAGCTTTGAAATCAAGCACATTATTAGCATTATTGGTTGCTGATGTGCCTTTGTTGCTCATAGTTTTAATATCCGAGCCATTTACTTGGAACTTATATTCCGTTTTAGCAATTTCATCGGCAGCTTTGATTACATGGTAAAGTTGTGAACCAGTGATTACATCACTCGATGTCTCAGAGATTTCACCAGCTCCAACATTTTGGATCTGGCGTCTAATAGTGCTATTACCAAAACTTACAGTGCCATTATTGGTTGCGGCAACGCCTGTAGATAAGATTGCATCACCAATTTGAAGGCCACTTACTGTATGTTTATCCGATGTACTTGAAGATTCGCCAATAGCAATATCGCCAGATTTATTGGCAACTGCACTTTTACCCAAGGCAATACCAGAATTTGCGCCAGAAGCAACATTAGCACGATCACCAATGCTAATCCCTGTAACAGCCTCTGTTTTAGCACTATTACCTAAAGTAACAGAATAACTTGCAGCAGCTTTCGCTTGTGCACCATTACCAATTACAATAGCTTGAGTTGCACCTGCTTCTGATTTTGCTTGATTATCTTTTGCATTATCTCCCAAGCCACCAATTACAATAGATTTTGAGGCACTGGCTGTCGCTTCTGGGCCAATTGCAACTGTTCTATCCCCATCTGCTTTTGCGTAAGCACCAATGGCGACAACCCTTTCTCTCGTTGCGCTTGCATTTTGACCGATAACAACAGAGTTTTCTCTTTCTACAGTTACATTTGTACCTATCGCAACAGAATTCTCACGTTTCGCCGTAGTGGAATTACCTAAGGCAACCGAATTTTCACGATTAGCTGTAGCGGAATTACCCATGGCAATCGAATTTTCACGCTCAACAGTCGCACTATTGCCAATTGCTACCGCATTTGTCGCACCATTACCGCTACCTGTATTTATAGCGGTAATATTTGCTGCATTACCAATCGCAATTGCGCCGCTTGCAGCTGTAATTTTGCTATTATTACCAATCGCAATTGCATTATTCGCCCCTAGATTATAAGATTCATTCCTAAGAATCGTACTTCCTCTGCCAAATGCGATTGCACCGGCAGACCCTTCAACCTGAGCGTGTTTGCCAATTGCAATACCGGCAACTGCCTCATTTCGCTGAGATCCCCAATAGTTATTTACATTCGCTCCGGTACCAATGGCAATCGAATCCTTTGACAAAGCATTGGCAAAAACGCCTGATGCGATTGAACGAGCACCTACCGCTCCACTCGTACCAACGGTTTTATTATCATTTACCGGTCCTCCAGGGTTTCTTCCTTCATAATTTAGACGCAAATTAACAGGAGTAGTACCATCCTTACCCATTTTCTGAAAGAAGGCTTCATTCCTTTCTGCATTCTCCCCATTCACATTGATATATGAATTATCTGCCGCGGCCGCAAAACCTACCGATGCCAAACACAAGGAAAGCATGGTCAATCTGGACACTTGTTTGGAAAATATAGATTTATTCTGCAGAGTTGACGAAGATGCTTTACCTTCGGCTTTTGCCAGCTCCGATACAACTTCATATCTGCCAGTCGCCTTATTGTAAACCACCTTGAAAATCTTATTCATTATGAGTAATCCCCGTTTAATATAGTTAAATTTATTCTATCCCTGTTTTTTGACGGCACAGCCTGCCAAGCTACTATAATTTATCAGGATAGGCATATGAGGTCGGCATTTTATATAGAACTAGTCTGGAAAACTAATAGAATTACTTAAATTAACCAAACATTTATTTCCTTAATACATTTCCTACACACCTTCTATAATAACCAAATCTTCTCCACAGAAAAAAAGGGTTTGCCGACCTGCCTATCAATTGCCGATACTGTCAACCATAAAGATAATGTATTGGTAACATTATGTGATTCATGAATCTATAGTGGATTAAATTTAAACCAGTACGGCGTTGCCTCGCCTTGCCGTACTATTTGTACTGTCTGCGGCTTCGTCGCCTTGTCCTGATTTAAATTTAATCCACTATACATAGATATTCCATATCGTTTATATTTTCTTAAAACGATATCTGAAAAGAAATATTAGAGCCTCCTATTTCCAAGCGAATTGGCAATATCCCTGACTGCCGTTACATACATCCGGCTGTGATTGTATTGCCAAACCGTATAAAAATTGTTTAAACCTAAATAATATTCAAATACGCCGGGCTTAACCTCCAAGCTGAACAAGATTGCTTTTTCATGATCTGCAAGCTCTTCCTGAGGTTTGATGCCATAAGCCTTCAGGTCTGCAACTGTCCGCACCAATGCCGTTTTTTCTCCAATTATGGCTTGAATATCCGCACTCGGCGTCAGCGTAACGGGTACCAGCATTTTTCCTCCGGTCACCCAACCGTGCTGTTTCATATAATTGGCAATCGAGGCCGCCACATCGCCAACATTGCCCCATATGTCCCGATGTCCGTCTCCGTCATAATCTACCGCCCATTTCCGGTAGCTCGAAGGCATAAATTGCGGCATACCCATTGCACCCGCATAACTGCCCTTAAAAGCAAAAACATCACTGCCTTCTTCCTTTGCCAACCGCAAAAGCTCAACCAATTCTTTTTGGAAGAACTCGGCACGGCGGGGATAATCAAAGCCCAAAGTTGCCAATGCATCGGCAACCCGGAAACTGCCCATATTCTTACCGTAATTCGTTTCAATCCCTATAATCGCCACGATAAGTTCGGCCGGTACGCCATATTCATCCGCCACTCTTTCAATTACTGCCTGATTTTCAGAATAAAACTTCCGGGCCCCGTTAAATTTTGCAGCTCCCGAATTGCCAACCTTAAATTCATACCACGGTCTGGATGTAGAAGGTTTGTACATAATATTGATAATGTTTGCCTTATAAACCGCATTATCAAAAAAATTCCCTAATTCCACTCGGGAAAAATCTCCCTTTTCAACCTCATAATCCACAAAACGGCGGACATTGGCATTGGCGGCAAACCCGCTGCTGGATACTGATTCTGCCACAACATCAAATTGCGGACGTTCATTTTGCGGACGTTCATTTCCTTCTTTCTCAATTGTCTTAACCGTCGTACAGGCAGACAAAGCAGCCAAACAAATTGCCAACGGAAGTATTTTTATCGTTTTCATAGAAAACCCCAAACAGATACAGAAAATAAAAACAGTTACGGCAACATAACATTATTAACCGACACACCGACGATACCGATATGCGGAAACAGCAAAAAACTGCACACTTTCCTCATTGGAAATCTAAAAGTAAAAGAAATGCCGTCTGAAACCTTACCGATAATCGGAACATGGTTTCAGACGGCATTCTGATAATTTCAATTACTCAGCTGCAGCAACGACGGCAACGGTAATTTTAGCAACGGCATCAGTGTGCAAAGCAACTTCTACTTCATACTCGCCAACGGCTTTCAGAGGGCCGTTTGGCAGACGTACATTCGCTTTGGCAGCTTCGATGCCGGTCGCAACGATTGCAGCCGCAATGTCGGCATTGGTAACGGAACCGAACAGACGACCGTCCACACCTGCTTTTTGGGCAACGGTAATGGTTTGGCCATCCAATTTTTCCTGACGGGCTTGGGCATCTGCCAAAATTTCAGCCTGTTTGGCTTCCAGTTCGGCGCGGCGTGCTTCAAACTCTTTCATGTTTGCTTCAGTAGCACGTTTTGCCTTACCAGCAGGAATCAAGAAGTTGCGGGCATAACCGTTTTTTACGGTTACGATATCGCCCAAATTACCCAAACCGCCGATTTTTTCTAACAGAATAATTTGCATGATTCAATCTCCAAAATTATTTGTGTTGGTCGGTGTAAGGCAGCAGAGCCAAGAAACGCGCGCGTTTTACGGCAACAGCCAATTGGCGTTGGTAGAATGCCTTTGTTCCTGTAATGCGGGCAGGAATGATTTTACCGTTTTCAGAGATAAAGTCTTTCAGCAAATCAACTTGTTTGTAATCGACTTCTTGGATTTTTTCAGCCGTAAAACGGCAGAATTTTCTACGTTTGAATGATTGACGAGCCATTGTCGTTTAACCTTTATATTCTTTAATGTTTTGTATTCTGAGCATCGGCATAAGGGAGCGTCTGTTTTTTTGAGCTAAAAAACCTTCGACGTGAACATATACACCTTGCCGATACTGCCACTCTTCCGCCTGCCTGCCTAAAATCCGTGCCGGAATTTCCAATTGAACAAGACATTGCTGTCCATTTTCTTTCTGCCATGATTCATGCTTTAAGATAATATCTAAGACAGAGATTCCGGCAGGCGTATATCGAATAGGGAAAACCTTTTCAATTAACGCGGCAAGCGAAACAAGATTATTGAATCCCAATTATTGGGCAACCGCTTCTTCAGACGCACCGCTCAACAGGTTCTTAGCCTTTTCGCCACCCAACATAGGGGATGCTTCGGTAACGGCGTGTTTGGTTTTGATGGTCAGATGACGCAATACCGCATCATTGAAACGGAACGCGGTTTCCAACTCCTCAACAACTTCCGGAGTGGTTTCAATGTTCATCAAAACATAATGTGCTTTGTGGATTTTGTTAATCGGGTAAGCCAGTTGGCGGCGACCCCAATCTTCCAGACGGTGAATCTTACCGTTTGCCTCGGTAATCATGGTTTTGTAACGCTCAACCATAGCGGGCACTTGCTCGCTTTGATCAGGATGAACGATAAACACGATCTCGTAATGACGCATGTTATCTCCTTATGGATGGTAAAAACAGCCTTCTGCCATGCGAAAGCAGAAGGCAAGGTTCAAAGAAGGGGCATTATATTGGGGTTTGCCGACGGAATCAAGGATTTGGTACGAAAAACTTGTATTCCGCCGAAAATTTCGGTTTCAGACGGCATTCAAATGTTTTGGCTGCCCAGCCAGCGTTCCGCGTCCAAAGCCGCCTGACAGCCGGAAGCCGCGCTGGTAATTGCCTGACGGTAGGTATGGTCTTTTACGTCGCCCGCCGCCCATACGCCTTCGATATTGGTTGCACCGACATTGTCCGCCGTACCACCTTTTGTTTTCAGGTAGCCGGCTTCGTCCATTTCCAACTGCCCTTTGAAAATATCGGTATTCGGCTTGTGCCCGATGGCGATAAAGATGCCGCTGACGGCAATTTGTTGCTCAGAACCGTCGTTGTTTTTTAATAATGCGCCGTTTACGCCCCGATCGTCGCCCAAGACTTCTTGCAGATTGCTTTCCAGCTTGAGGATGATTTTGCCCTCTTCTACGCGTTTCATCAGTTTGTCAATCATGATTTTTTCGGCGCGGAACTCGCTGCGACGGTGAATCAGCGTAACGGTTTTGGCGATATTGGCAAGGTAGAGTGCTTCCTCAACTGCCGTATTGCCGCCGCCGACTACGGCAACATCTTGGTTTTTGTAGAAGAAACCGTCGCAGGTGGCGCAGGCGGAAACACCTTTCCCCGCAAACGCTTCCTCACTCGGCAAACCGAGGTATTTGGCGGACGCGCCTGTTGCAACAATCAGGGCATCGCAAGTGTACTCGCCCATATCGCCTTTGAGTGCGAACGGGCGTTTTTGCAGATCAACGGCGTTGATTTGGTCAAAAATAATTTCTGTTCCGAAACGTTCGGCGTGGGCGAGAAACCGCGCCATCAGCTCCGGCCCTTGCACGCCGTCGGCATCGGCAGGCCAGTTGTCCACTTCGGTGGTGGTCATCAGTTGCCCGCCTTGCGCGATACCTGTAATAATGACGGGGTTTAAATTGGCGCGCGCGGCATAGACGGCGGCGGTGTATCCGGCGGGACCGGAACCCAAAATAATCAGTTTGCGGTGTTGGGACATTGTTTTTCCTTTGCTGTGTCAAGTTTTCGGATTCTACTCGAATTATCGGCGCGTTTGAGAAATTTCGACCATACCGGCGTTTCAGACGGCATCCCGCAGCCTTGACTGCCGTCTGAACATCAAAGCAGGAATCACGCTTATGCAACAAAAAATCCGTTTCCAAATCGAAGGCATGACCTGTCAGGCCTGCGCTTCGCGTATTGAAAAAGTGTTGAACAAAAAAGATTTTGTCGAATCGGCGGGGGTGAACTTCGCCAGCGAGGAAGCGCAGGTTACGTTTGACGACAGCAAAACGTCGGTAGCCGACATCGCCAAAATCATTGAGAAAACCGGTTACGGCGCGAAGGAAAAAACGGAAGACGCGCTGCCGCAGCCCGAAGAAACAGCGCATGTAAGCTGGAGGCTGTGGCTTTTGCTGGCCATTAATATCCCGTTCCTTATCGGTATGGTAGGGATGATGCTAAAAGGGCTGAATTGGACACGGCACGATTGGATGTTGTCGCCCTTGTTGCAGTTTGCATTGGCGAGCGTGGTACAGCTTTGGCTGGCAATCCCGTTTTACAAAAGCGCGTGGGCGAGCATTAAAGGCGGGCTGGCGAATATGGACGTGCTCGTTACCATCGGCACGGTATCGATTTACCTGTATTCCGTCTATATGCTGTTTTTCAGCCCGCACGCGGCGCACGGCATGGCGCATGTGTATTTTGAAGTGGGCGTAATGGTGATTGGTTTTGTGTCGCTGGGTAAATTTTTGGAACACCGCACCAAAAAATCCAGCCTGAACAGCTTGGGCTTGCTGCTGAAACTCACGCCGACTCAAGTCAATGTGCAGCTCGAAGGCGAATGGCGGCAGCTACCCATCGACCAAGTGCAAATCGGCGATCTTATCCGCGCCAACCACGGCGAACGCATTGCCGCCGACGGCATTATCGAGAGCGGCAGTGGCTGGGCGGACGAGAGCCACCTCACCGGCGAATCCAATCCTGAAGAGAAAAAAGCGGGCGGCAAAGTGTTGGCGGGCGCGCTGATGACCGAAGGCAGCGTGGTGTACCGCGCCGCGCAGCTCGGCAGCCAAACCCTGCTCGGCGACATGATGAACGCACTCTCTGAAGCGCAAGGCAGTAAAGCACCGATTGCGCGCGTGGCGGATAAGGCGGCGGCGATGTTCGTGCCTGCCGTTGTGGGCATCGCGCTTTTGACTTTTATCGCTACTTGGCTGATTAAGGGCGATTGGACGCTCGCATTGATGCACGCCGTTGCCGTTTTGGTAATTGCCTGCCCGTGTGCACTCGGTTTGGCGACGCCCGCCGCGATTATGGTTGGCATGGGCAAAGCAGTGAAACACGGTATTTGGTTTAAAGACGCGGCGGCGATGGAAGAAGCCGCCCACGTTGATGCCGTCGTGCTGGACAAAACCGGCACGCTGACCGAAGGCAGGCCGCAGGTTGCCGCCGTTTATTGTGTTCCCGACAGCGGCTTTGACGAAGACGCTTTGTACCGCATCGCCGCCGCTGTCGAACAAAACGCCGCTCATCCGCTTGCCCGCGCTATCGTTTCTGCCGCCCAAGCGCGCGGTTTGGAGATTCCCACCGCGAAAGACGCGCAAACCGTTGTCGGCGCAGGCATTACCGCTGAAGTGGAAGGCGTGGGTTTGGTGAAAGCAGGCAAAGCTGAATTTGCCGAACTGACCTTGCCGAAGTTTTCAGACGGCGTTTGGGACATTGCAAGCATTGTTGCAGTCTCAGTTGACAACAAACCTATCGGCGCATTCGCACTTGCCGACGCGTTGAAAGCCGATACCGCCGAAGCCATAGGCCGTCTGAAAAAACACGGCATCGACGTTTACATCATGAGTGGAGACAACCAAGGCACGGTCGAATATGTTGCCAAACAACTGGGTATCGCACACGCCTTCGGTAATATGAGTCCGCGCGACAAAGCCGCCGAAGTGCAGAAACTCAAAGCCGTCGGCAAAACCGTGGCGATGGTCGGCGACGGCATCAACGACGCGCCCGCGCTCGCCGCCGCCAACGTCAGTTTCGCCATGAAAGGCGGTGCGGACGTTGCCGAACACACCGCGTCCGCCACGCTGATGCAACATTCGGTCAACCAGCTCGCCGATGCACTGTCGGTATCGCGGGCGACGTTGAAAAACATCAAGCAAAATCTGTTTTTCGCCTTCTTTTATAATATCTTGGGCATTCCGCTTGCCGCGCTCGGTTTTTTAAACCCTGTTATCGCAGGCGCAGCAATGGCGGCAAGCTCGGTTTCGGTATTGGGCAATGCGTTGCGCCTGAAACGGGTAAAAATTGATTGACCGCATATAACCACCCGACAGCTTTTCCGAACGGATAAGGCTGCCGCTGCCGATATGCCGTCTGAAGCCGTTTTTCAAATAATTGATATGAATACAGAAAACCGTTCTCCGGAACAATTCGACATCCCGCTCTTCCTCAAAAACCTGCCCAAGCTGCCGGGCGTGTACCGTTTTTTTGACGAAGGCGGCAAGGTCTTATACGTCGGCAAAGCCGTCAACCTCAAGCGGCGCGTGTCCGGCTATTTCCAAAAAAACGACCATTCGCCGCGCATCGCATTGATGGTGAAACAGGTTCGCCACATCGAAACCACCATCACGCGTTCCGAAGCCGAAGCCCTGATTCTCGAAAACAACTTCATCAAAGCCTTGTCGCCGAAATACAATATCCTTTTCCGCGACGACAAAAGCTATCCTTATCTGATGCTCAGCGGCCATCAATATCCGCAAATGGCGTATTACCGCGGCACGCTGAAAAAGCCCAACCAATACTTCGGTCCGTATCCGAACAGCAACGCCGTGCGCGACAGCATTCAAGTGTTGCAAAAAGTCTTTATGCTGCGTACCTGCGAAGACAGCGTATTCGAACACCGCGACCGCCCTTGCCTGCTGTACCAAATCAAACGCTGTACTGCGCCCTGCGTCGGACATATCAGCGAAGAAGACTACCGCGACAGCGTGCGCCAAGCCTCCACCTTCCTCAACGGCAAAACCGACGAACTGACGCGTACCCTGCAACACAAAATGCAGACCGCCGCCGCCAATCTGCAATTTGAAGAAGCCGCCCGCTACCGCGATCAAATTCAAGCACTCGGCATCATGCAGAGCAACCAGTTTATCGACAGCAAAAACCCGAACAACCCCAACGACATCGACCTGCTCGCGCTGGTGGTTTCAGACGGCATCGTCTGCGTACACTGGGTCAGCATCCGCGGTGGGCGGCACGTCGGCGACAAAAGCTTCTTCCCCGACACCAAAAACGATCCCGAACCAAACGGGCAAGACTACGCCGAAGCCTTCGTCGCCCAACACTATCTGGGCAAAAGCAAACCCGACATCATTATTAGCAACTTTCCCATGCCCGACGCATTGAAAGAAGCCCTAGAGAGCGAACACGGCAAACAAATGCAGTTCGTTACCAAAACCATAGGCGAACGCAAAGTCTGGCTGAAAATGGCGGAACAAAACGCACAAATGGCGATTGCCCAACGCCGCCTGCAACAAAGCAGCCAACAACACCGCATCGACGAACTCGCCAAAATCCTCGGTATGGATTCAGACGGCCTCAACCGCCTCGAATGCTTTGACATCAGCCACACCCAAGGCGAGGCCACTATTGCGTCCTGCGTCGTGTACGACGAACAAAACATCCAGCCCTCGCAATACCGCCGCTACAACATCACCACTGCCAAGCCCGGCGACGACTACGCCGCCATGCGCGAAGTATTGATGCGCCGTTACGGCAAAATGCAGGAAGCCGAAGCCAACGGCGAGACCGTCAAATGGCCGGATGTCGTATTGATTGACGGCGGCAAAGGACAAATCGGCGTCGCCGTATCGGTATGGGAAGAACTCGGTCTGTACATCCCCTTGGTCGGCATCGCCAAAGGCCCCGAACGCAAAGCCGGTATGGAAGAACTCATTCTCCCGTTCACCGGCGAAACCTTCCGCCTGCCCCCGCACAGCCCCGCCCTGCACCTTCTGCAAACCGTGCGCGACGAATCACACCGCTTTGCCATCACAGGCCACCGCAAAAAACGCGACAAAGCACGCGTTACCTCCTCCTTAAGCGACATCCCCGGCGTAGGCAGCAAACGCCGCCAGGCCCTACTCACCCGCTTCGGCGGCCTGCGCGGCGTCGTTGCCGCCAGCAAAGAAGATTTGGAACAAGTCGAAGGCATCAGCAAGGCATTGGCGGAAACCATTTACGAGCATCTGCATTAGCATGCTGTCAAAGACAAAATCCGTCTGTAAAAATATGATACAGCAGGCCGGCATACCGATATATAGTGGATTAAATTTAAACCAGTACGGCGTTGCCTCGCCTTGCCGTACTATTTGTACTGTCTGCGGCTTCGTCGCCTTGTCCTGATTTAAATTTAATCCACTATAAACCTAACTTCATAATAAATAACAATGATTCGACAAAACGGAAAACGATCTGATATGAACAATCCCGACTTACTCTATCATCAAGCCTTAGAACGCCTGTCTCAAGAACAATTTGACTTTAGCGAAGTCCGCCGCCTGCTGACAGAAGCGGCCTCGGCAGGCCATCCCGCCGCCGCATTCGAGTTGGCAAAACACCTGCTTGATACAAACAGCCCGCACCAAGACCGCGAACAAGGTATGGAAATGCTCCGCATCGCTGCCGAACAGGGGCATCCCTACGCGCGTTACAATCTGGCATATATCCAAGAATTGAAAGGTGCACCCCCTGAAACCCTGAAACCGCTTTACAGACCGTTGGCAGAGGAAGGGCTGCCTGAAGCACAAGTCCGCCTGATGTACCTGCTGTATGCGTCCCGGCATTTTGAAGAAGCCCTGAAATGGGCAAAAACGACCGCAAAAAACAACAACCCCCACGGACAATATCTGCTTGCCCAATACTGCCAGTACGGCATGCCGCCGGATTTTGAAACGGCACACCTGCTCTACCGCGAGGCTGCAGCACAAGGCTTGGCGGCGGCACAATGGCAGCTCGGCCTTCAATACCGTTTCGGACAAGGTACACCAACCGACACGACCCAAGCCATCAATCATTTGCGCGCCGCCGCGCAACAAGGATACATTCCCGCCTACACCCCGCTTGCCGAACTCATCCTACCTACGGCTCCCGATGAAGCCGTTCACTGGTTTCAACAGGCCGCACGGGAAAATGACCATAAAGCTCATGCCGCACTTGCCGACATCTACCTACAAGGCAAACATCTGGAAAGAAACCACGAACTTGCCCTGCATCATGCCGAAGCAGCCGCAGCCGAACGCCATCCCGAAGGTTTGCGGATACTGGGCGACATCTACCGCTACGGGCTGGGCATGGCTTCCGATAAAGAAAAAGCCCTACATTATTATCGGCAGGCAGCCGAAGCAGGCAGCCTTTCCGCCTATCAGAAACTCATATCCGACAGCGCGTTAAACCATCCCGACCAATACGGCGGCATCAAAGATTCCGCCATCAGGCGGCAACAGGCAGAGCAGCTTTATCAAAAAGCCCAAGCCCTGCATTACGGATTACAATGCGCGCCCGAATATGCAGCCGCGCTCAAACTCTACACAGAAGCCGCAGAACTCGGACACAGCAAAGCCCAAACCAATCTGGGCAGTATGTATTACTTCGGACAGGGTATGGCCGCCGACTACAATGAAGCACGCAAATGGTTTGAAAAAGCCGCCGCACAAAAAGACAGCATGGCACTCTATAATCTCGCCTGCATCCATTACAACGGACACGGCGTCGAGCCGGACAACGAAAAAGCCTGCCGCTACCTGCAAGAAGCCATAAACAGCGGACACGAACAAAAAAGCTTTCTGCAAGAACTGTTGCAACAGTGGCAAAATGCCGTCTGAACACCGGTACATTTACCCCGCAAAAACGAAACAGGTATAATCGCCCCTTTCCCTTCCCGCCGTCCGAACAGGCATTTCACATTCAGACGGCATCCTGATTGCACAAGCGCACGGAAGCATTATGACAGACACCGCCGAAAACCAAACACCAAATGACCGTCAAGCCGGACACCCCCGCAGCATCCGCAGTTTCGTCCTTCGCCAAAGCCATATGACCGCCGCGCAGCAACGCGCCATCGATACCTTATGGGACAGCTTCGGCATCGACTACCAAGCAACACCGGCCGATCTTGATGCCCGTTTCGGAAGCAACCGACCCAAAATCCTCGAAATAGGCTTCGGTATGGGGACGGCAACCGCAGAAATCGCCCGCCGCCTGCCCGAAACCGACTTTCTCGCCATCGACGTACACGGTCCCGGCGTAGGCAACCTGCTCAAACTCATTAACGAAAACCATTTGGAAAACATCTGCGTGATGCGGCACGATGCCGTAGAAGTCGTCGAAAATATGCTGCAAGACGGCTCGCTCGACGGCATCCACATATTCTTCCCCGACCCATGGCACAAAAAACGCCACCACAAACGCCGTCTGATACAAGCCCCCTTCATCGCCAAACTACTGCCCAAACTCAAAACCGGCGGCTATATCCACCTGGCGACAGACTGGGAAGAATATGCGCAGCAGATGCTTGAAGTCCTCAGCAGCTTCGACAGCCTGCAAAATACGGCGGCAGACTACGCCCCCACCCCGGACTACCGCCCCGAAACCAAATTCGAAGCACGCGGCAAACGCCTCGGACACGGCGTTTGGGACTTGGTATTCAAACGGATCGGATAACAAACCGCCGTTTGAAAATGCCGTCTGAAGCACATTTGCTTACAGACGGCATTTTTTCAAGATAAAGCAGCGGGCGATGTTTCGATACAAAGTTCAAAGCAATGGTGCGAACGGCAAAACGCGTGTATACCGCACGCATCCTTGTAGGCTTTAACCTGCACATCGGTTTTAAAGTTTGTCCCGCCCGCAGATAGTGGCACGCGGTTGGCGGAGATGCAGGCTACGAATTGCTAATTATTCATCGTTACCAAAAGAAGACTTAGATATAATACATTCAGACATAGTTAACAAAACAACTAAACCTCTATTTACCGGAAAATAAAATGACTTATTTAAAAATAATAATAACCAGTATAGTTTTATACATTTTATTATTACAAATTAATCTCAAAATGTTAGAAAAAAGGATTG
Organism: Neisseria sp. Marseille-Q6792; assembly: GCF_943181435.1. The sequence goes on along the minus strand of NZ_OW969598.1, from coordinate 362,495 downwards.
ATTTCTTAGTAGAAAATATAGATAAATATTATCAGCAATATGGATCTTACCCAAATAATTTTGATTTTATATCAACTAAAACTGATTTTACTACTGAATCATATTGTGATTTTTGGGATAAAAATATTGCAGGATATGGTAATTGTTACTTCGTAAAGAATGATAAAGACTATACTATTTTAGTCATGGGTTTCTCATCGAAAATACTATTTTCATCTCACAATAAAATAAAAGAATTCAATTCAAATAAATATGATTAAATACAACAAGCAAGCCATAGTCCGCATGAAATCTTTAGTTTTCCGTAGATCGGATTCTTGAATCCGACTTTACTTCAATCGTATTCAATAGAAAGTCCGCATTGCCGCCACCCCAATTATGCGGATAAATACCCTGTTTGACATAACGGTGAAACGTAGAAAACCGCCAATCGGAAATTTGTCCTACATAGCCATGTTTGACCGGATTGAAATGCAGATAATCAAAATGGCAGGCAAAATCGGCCTCATCGCGGATAGTATGTTCCCAAAAGCGTTTTTGCCAAAGCCTGAGATTGCCGCCGATTAAATATTGGCTGTGCCGCTTGATCTGCCGCCAGCGTTCCGAATAAGCAGAATCATTGTCCGGCAGCCGCCATATGGTATGCAGATGATCGGGCATCAACACCCATGCCAAAATTTCAAACGGATACCGCTCGCGCACCGCCATTACCGCCTGCCGCAAAGCCAAACGCACCGCATCATCGGTCAAAATCTTCTGCCGTTTATTGGTTACAACCGTAAACAAGTAAGTCCCACCATTGCGGTAAAAACGACGGTATTTCATAGTATTATGCTCGGAATGATTTTGCAGGTCGGATTCTCGAATCCGACATTTTGGGCATTGCTGTAATGGATTGCAACGACAGGAATGTTAAAGGTTTTATCGGATACAAGTGTCCGACCTACGCGTGCTTACGCTTGCTACATGTTTATATCATCATCAGGATAACTAATAATTTTATACACAATAACTATATTATCATCACGCATAGCATTGATATACTGATTATCAAATTTAATACGGTTATAAAGGTAGGGTTTATCTCCTTGTTCAGTATCATATACAACAATAATTGTATCTCCACCAGGTGTATTAGCTAACTCTCCTCGATTGTTTGGATTTGCTTTTTTAAAGTTACTATGATGATCTGGTAAATCATCTACTGTCTGAATTTCTCTTATTGTGAAATGAGTCATACATTTAATTCCTTCAATAAATACTAATGTTTCCTTCGTGGCGCAATTTGAGAAATGCGCCCTGCTGAAAGCCCATGTGCTTGAGCAACTACATTACTAGGAACTCCTCTCTCAATAGCTGCACGAATTGTTTGATTACGTAAATTTGTCATTTGTTCTTCAAGTTGATTTATTTCTTTGGCTTGTTGTTCAACAATTTTTTCCAAAGTATCTAATCGTTCATCGTGATTTTGAAGTTCTTTTCTATGCTCTTCTGTTTCTTCAGTTATAAGTCTAATTGCTTCTAAAATACGTTCACTCATGTTTGAGCCTCTCGTAAAGAGTTAAAAAAATCAAGGTGTACCAATAAAACCACTAGTATATATTTAGTTTAATAAATTAAATTTCAATTGTCAAGAGTATCATAGATCGGGTACAAGTATCTAAACTACTCTATCACTCCGCCCCAAACAATAATCCTTCCTTAATCCCCCGAATCCTATCCCTCAACACCGCCGCTTCTTCAAACTGCAAATCCCTAGCTGCCTGCTGCATGGCTTTTTCCAGTTTGGCGATTTCTTTAATCGCGTCTTCTTCGTTGTGGATTTCGCCGACTTTAACCTTGTTTTTGCCTTGTCTACGGCCTTTGCCACTGTCTTCTTCGTGGTACACGCCGTCGATGATGTCTTTGACCTGTTTTTTAATCTGCTGCGGAACAATACCGTGTTCTTCATTGAATTTAATCTGTTTTTCGCGGCGGCGTTCGGTTTCGTCGATGGCGGCTTTCATGGAGTCGGTGATTTTGTCGGCGTACAGGATGGCGACGCCGTTCACGTTGCGCGCGGCGCGGCCTATGGTTTGAATCAGGCTGCGGTGGGAGCGTAGGAAGCCTTCTTTGTCGGCGTCGAGGATGGCGACGAGGGAGACTTCGGGGATGTCGAGGCCTTCGCGCAAGAGGTTGATGCCGACGAGTACGTCAAACAGGCCGAGACGCAAATCTCTAATGATTTCAACGCGCTCGACGGTGTCGATGTCACTGTGCAGGTAGCGCACTTTGATGCCGAGTTCACTGTAATAGTCGGTGAGTTGCTCCGCCATGCGTTTGGTGAGGGTGGTAACGAGCACACGTTCGCCTTTTTGGATGCGGTCATTGATTTCGCTCATTAAGTCATCGACTTGGGTGGCGACGGGGCGGATGATGATTTGGGGATCAACCAACCCTGTGGGGCGGACGACTTGTTCGACGACTTGTCCGGCGTGTTCTTCTTCGTATTTGGCGGGGGTGGCGGAAACGAAGACGGTTTGCGGCATGACTTTTTCAAATTCGTGGAATTTGAGCGGTCGGTTGTCGCGGGCGGAAGGCAGGCGGAAGCCGTAATCGACGAGGTTTTGTTTGCGCGATGCGTCGCCTTTGTACATGCCGCCGATTTGGGTAACGGTAACGTGGCTTTCGTCGATAAACATGATGGCGTTGTCGGGCAGGTAGTCCATCAGCGTGGGCGGCGGTTCGCCTTCTTTTTTGCCGGAGAAGTGGCGGGAATAGTTTTCGATGCCTTTGCAGAAGCCCATTTCGTAGAGCATTTCGAGGTCGAAGCGGGTGCGCTGTTCGATGCGTTGTTGTTCGACGGGGCGGTTTTCTTTGGTAAAGAAATCAATGCGTTCGCGCAATTCTTCTTTGATGGACTCGCAGGCACGCAATACGGTGTCGCGCGGGGTAACGTAGTGGCTGGACGGGAAGACGGTGTAGCGGCCGACGCGTTGAATAAGGCTGCCTGAAAGCGGGTCGAACATATCGAGTCGGTCGATTTCGTCGTCGAACAGGCTGATGCGCAGGGCGTTTTCGGAGCTTTCGGCGGGGTACACGTCAATCACGTCGCCGCGCACACGGAAGCTGCCGCGCTTGAAGTCCAAATCGCCGCGTTCGTATTGCATGGAAACGAGTGTGGCGATGATGTCGCGCTGCTCGATGGTGTCGCCTTCTTTGACGGACAACACCATTTGTTGATATTCGGTCGGGTCGCCGATACCGTAAATGGCGGACACGGTAGCGACGATAATCACGTCGTTGCGCGTCATCAGGTTTTTGGTGGCGGAAAGGCGCATTTGCTCGATGTGTTCGTTGATCGCGCTGTCTTTTTCGATGAACAGGTCGCGGCTGGGCACATAGGCTTCGGGTTGGTAATAGTCGTAGTAGGAGACGAAATACTCCACCGCATTTTCGGGAAAAAACTCGCGCATTTCGGCATAAAGCTGGGCGGCAAGGGTTTTGTTGTGCGCCATGATGATGGCGGGGCGGCCGCTTTGCGCGATGACGTTCGCCATGGTGTAGGTTTTGCCCGAACCGGTTACGCCGAGCAGGGTTTGATAGGCAAGGCCGTCTGAAAGCCCTTCGAGCAGGCCGGCAATGGCGGTGGGCTGGTCGCCTGCGGGCGGGAAGGGTTGGTGGAGTTTGAAGGGGGAATTTGGGTATTGGATGACTTCCATAATCTTGCCTGTGATGCGTTTGCGGACAAAGCGTGTAGTAGGGATGGGTCGGAAACGTCTTTCAGACGGCATGGAATAAAAGATATTCCCGACCATATGCCATCTGAACTCAACCGCAATCCCAAGTGAATGCCGTTTTGGAAAAATCGCATTTTTCCAAATCTTCGGGCGCGATAAAGAAATTGCCGATGCCCATATCGCCCCACATGATGTCTATTCCTTCGTTCTCATCATATTGGCTTTCCAATTGGAACAGCAGTTCATAGCCTTCCAAACTGCCGTCGCGCGGATCGTATTGGGCAAAGCAGGGATAACCGCCAATACAGTGTCCCGCCTGATTGGAGGCTTCCCGATAGTTCTCGTAAAGCCGCCAATCGTTGTTACCCGTATCCGTAACCCTTTCAAGAATCAGCTTGCGCATTTCCGGAAAAGTCCGATCGAAACGGTAATCGTCGAAAGACAGATATTGCGTCTCCGGTTCGGAAAAAACCATGCGGAATTCTTCCTCTGCACCAAACGGCAGACCGACTCCGAAATCCCCAAAATCGGAATATGCCGGAACATCCGAACGCAAACCTTCCTGCCGCACTTCACGATGGTACAAAACACGGAATCCCTTTTGGGCGCGCAAGTCGTCGAAATCCATGCCCGACAAATCGTCGTAACCGTCGACAAAGAACTGGACGATGCCTTCGGTCGGATAGTCCGGCAAATGCGGCATTTGGGCAAAGTTGATTTGCGCCAACAGGGAAAGCGGTTGTCCTTGGGCATTTTGGGGATATTCCATACCCTCCGGCAGATAAGGTCTGCCACCAACCTTGCTGTCCCACAGTTCTACTGTCTCTTTCTTCAAAGAAAAACGCACGACGGGTTTTGCCGTGGCTGCAATTTTCTCTGCAAACGGTTCAAATTCCGGTAAAAAATCGCTCATAACCTGCCCTTTCAAACATAATATGCCGTCTGAAACCCTTTCAGACGGCATCGTCAAAACCTACTTCTTATCTTTTTTATCTTTCTTATCCTTATTTGAAACCGGCTTTTTCGCCGCCAGCCCCAAAGACTTCTGCCACTGTTCGGGCGACTTGACCAAATCCAAAGCCTTACGCAACTGCTCGTCTTTCGCAGGGTTCGGAATCCGCCTTGAAGACAAATCCTCATCCTTTTTCTTTTTGCCTTTTTCTTTTGCAGCGGGCTTATCTGCATTTTCTTCAAGCGGCACGGCAAGGGTTTCACTATTCACATCCTCGCCGCCCAAAGGATTGCCGATGTGTCCGATCAAATCCGCCTCGCGGCTTTCAAAAGTGCGTTCCTTATCCTTCACCTCAACATCCGGAACAATCCCCTGCGCCTGAATGGAGCGGTCGTTCGGCGTATAATACAGTGCCGTTGTCAGCTTGACCGCGCTGCCGTTGGACAAGGGAATCAAAGTCTGAACCGAACCTTTGCCGAAGCTCTGCGTACCGACGATAACCGCGCGTTTATGATCCTGCAATGCACCTGCGACAATCTCCGACGCGGAAGCCGAACCGGAATTGACCAATACCGTCATCGGAATCGTTTTCAACTCGGCAGGAATACCCGCCAAAGGATCGCCGCCCATACCGTACACATAATCCTCGGGAACGGCTTTCAGTACCATGCCGTCTTTGCCGTCGCGTCCCTTGGTGCTGACGACGACCGCTTCAGACGGCAGAAATGCCGCCGACACGCCGACCGCGCCGGTCAAAAGTCCGCCGGGGTCGTCGCGCAAATCCAACACCAGCCCTTTGAGCGGTTTTCCTTTATTTTCCTTGACCAGCTCTTTAGCTGCCGAGTTCACGCCTTCAACCGTCCGCTCTTGGAACTGCGACACGCGGATATAGCCGTAATCCGGTTCAAGCAAATGATGGCGGACGCTTTTCACTTTAATGATGGCACGCGTCAGGTTGACGACTATCGGCTTGTCGGCATTTTTGCGCGACAGCGTCAAAGTAATCTTCGTACCCGGCTTGCCCCTCATTTTTTTAACCGCTTCGCTGACTGTCATCCCGCGCGTCGAAACATTATCGATTTTCACAATAAAGTCGCCGCTTTTCACCCCCGCCCGTTCCGCAGGCGTATCCTCAATCGGTGCGATAACTTTGACAAATCCGTCTTCTTGACCGATTTCCATGCCTAGGCCGCCAAACTCCCCGCTGGTAGACTCCTTCATTTCCGCATAACCTTTTTTATCCATATATTCGGAATGCGGATCCAAATCGGCAACCATACCCTTCATCGCACCTTCGAAAAGATCGGCATCGGGTTTATCCTGATAGTAGTTTGCCTTAATCTGACCGTAAACCTCCGCCATTGTGCGGATGGATTGTACCGGCAAGACTTCGTTATTCCGCTTGTCCTTCTCAGCGGCAAAACCCTGCACGGCCAAACTGGCGGCTACGCCGCTGATTGCACCCAGGGTATAAAGTGCGATTTTCTTAAAAACAGGTTTCGACATTCTTCTTTAACTTTCTCTCTTGATTTCCCAAAAACGGAAATGCAACTATTAAAAACGGCAGGATTTGCGGAACGTAATGCGTTGCACCGGACAGTTCGCACAAAACCCGCCGTTTCATATTGTCTCGATCAACGTATCCAGCTCGAAGGGTTCAATACCTGCCCTTCATAACGTATTTGCAGGTAAAGCCCTTCTTCTCCGTCCGGCAACGATCCGCTCGTACCGATTTTACTTCCCGCCGCGACCGCATAACCCTTGCCGACGGAAATTTCGCTCAAGCCGGAATAGATGCTGATATAGTTCTCGCCGTGATCGACCACAACCACTTTACCGTAGCCGTCCAATTCATCCGCATAACTCACCGTTCCAGCCGCGATACTTTCAACAGGTGCCGGAGCAGTAGAATAAAATACGCCTTTCCAAACATCGCCACCGTTGCGTTTTTTCCCGAATAGCCCCGTCGGCACACCGGCAACCGGTTTTTTCAACCGTCCCTGCATACGGCCGAAACCGTTGGCACTGCCGATACCCATGACTGCAGGTGCTTGGATGTTCTTATCTTCGGCAGTCAGATTAGACATTGCCGCACGCCGCGCTTCAGCTTTCTGCTGTACCGCTTCTTTTTCTTTTCTGGCCTTTTCAGCTGCCGCCAGTCTGGCTTCCGCCAGTTTTCTTTTTGCTTCGGCGTCTTGAATACGGTTAGCAGCTTTTTTCTTTTCCAAGTTGCTCAAAAGATTATTCAGCTGCTGCTCGTTTTCTTTCTGCTCCACCATTTTTTGAGCATCTTTGGCGATTTTGGCGTTTTGCCTGCGGCTCTCAGTCTGTTCCGCAGCATCGGTTACACCCTGTTTTTTCAGGAGTGATTGGACGTTTGCCTGAATTTTCTTCAAACGGGCAAGCTCATTGTTGATTTTCTGCTCTTGTACCGCCAAAGCCTTCTGCTGTTTTTCCAAATCTTTGACGACTTCCCGATTGGAAGCGTTTACATAACGCGTATAACGCAAAAAACGGTTTTTCTGACCCGGTTCGGCGTTTTTCAGGAACAGGGCAACCGCATTCGGCTGGCTGTTTTTATAGTTCCCCGATACGAAACGGGAAATCTGCGCTTTCGTACCGGCAACTTCCGTTTTCAAACGGTTCAGCTCGGTATTGAGTTTTTGGAACTTGTCCCAAGCCTCGCGCTGTTTGCGGTTGACGGAAGCAAGGTTGCCGCGCGCCTGACGGATACGCTCTTGGCGGATACGCTCTTCCTGAAGCTGTTTGAGGGAATTGCTGACATGAAGCAGCATTCCTTCGCTTTGTTTGAGCAGGGCTTTTTTGTTTTCGACATCATTGGTGGCAGCGGCAACGGCGGCCTTCAATTCGTCGGAATCGGTTTTGGCATTTTTCTCTTCCGTGTGTTTTTTGTCCTGTTTCACTGCTTTGCCGTCCTTGTCGGTACGGTCTTTTTTATTTGCAGAAACAGTGTCTTTGTCCGACTTGCCGCCCTTACGCGGATTGTCCTGTCCTTTTGCCTCTTTTTTGCCTTGTTTGTTTTCAGGCTGTGTTTTTGCGTTTTTTTCTTTAGATTCGGACACGGGCTTGCCATGTGCCTTTTTGTGTTCCGCCTTCGATTCCTTATCCCCTTCGCGTCCTTTGCGCGCAGACTGCTTGGATGTTGCCTCCTTCTCTGCTTCTTTGCGGTTTTTGGCGGTTTTTTTGGACTCTTTGCCCTCTTTTGCCTCCTCTTTGCCGCCTGTTTTTTTATCTTTCACTGCGGCATTTTTGCCTTTTTCTTTTTTGCCTTCCGCCGCTTCGGGCTGTTCTTTTTTGTTCTTCGCCTGTTTTTTCATTTCGGCGGAACGGTTGTGTGCCGCGTCGTGGGCGGCAACGGCGGGGGCGGAAAAAACAAGCATCAGGGCAAGTAGAAGAGGTTTGTATTGCATGGTTCGACTTTCAGGAAAAGTTGGATAACGCTGAAGGCTGCACGAAAGCAGCCGGACGCTCGGATTATACTGTCAGTTATGCCGTCTGAAAATGCCGTTTGCCCAATATTGCACCTTCTTTGCAAGGATACTTGCAATCGGCACAAACAGCCTTATATTGTGTGGCATATTTTCAATGCTGCAACGGATATTGTGTTCCGACACACAGGGTAGCACATTAAGCCGCATACCGTATGTTGCCCGATTTGGGAGCGTGCGACCCTCCAAACAAAGCAAGCCCTGCCGCCTTCACGGAAAACAAGGATTCAACCGATAAGGAAATTTTGATGAACAGACTGCTACTGCTGTCTGCCGCCGTCCTGCTGACTGCCTGCGGCAGCGGCGAAACCGATAAAATCGGACGGGCAAGTACCGTTTTCAATATGCTGGGCAAAAACGACCGTATCGAAGTGGAAGGATTCGACGATCCCGACGTTCAAGGGGTTGCCTGTTATATTTCGTATGCAAAAAAAGGCGGTTTGAAGGAAATGGTCAATTTGGAAGAGGACGCGTCTGACGCATCGGTTTCGTGTGTTCAGACGGCATCTTCGATTTCTTTTGACGAAACCGCCGTGCGCAAACCGAAAGAAGTTTTCAAGCGCGGTACGAGCTTCGCGTTCAAGAGTCGGCAGATTATCCGTTATTATGATCCGAAACGTAAAACTTTCGCTTATTTGGTTTACAGCGATAAAATCGTCCAAGGCTCGCCGAAAAATTCCTTAAGCGCGGTTTCCTGTTTCGGCAGCAACCTGCAAACCAATATGCCTCAAGTGGGCACTTCCGGCAAAATGCTTGCTGGTGCCTGCATGATTTCCAACCCGATAGAAAACCCCGACAAACGCTGATATGAACCTGTCCAACCACTTTCTCATCGCCATGCCCGATATGGAAGACGCGTTTTTTGCACAATCGGTCGTCTATATCTGCAAACACGATGAAGACGGCGCACTCGGCATCGCCATCAACAAACCCTCTCCGATTACGATGGACATGATTTTTTCCGCCACCGGCAAAAACATCCCCATGCGGATGCAGCACGACAGCGTGATGATGGGCGGCCCGGTGCAAGTCGAGCGCGGTTACGTCGTCCACACGCCGGTCGGCAACTGGCAAAGCAGCATCGGCGTTTCAGACGGCATCGCGCTGACCTCTTCCCGAGACGTGCTTGAAAATATTTCACGCGAAGGCGCGGTTGACAAAATATTAATCAGTATCGGCTATTCAAGCTGGGGCAAAGGCCAGCTCGAACGCGAACTTGCCGACAATGCGTGGCTGACCGTTCCCGCCGACGAACATATCCTGTTCGACATCCCCTACGAACACCGTTACGCCGCCGCATTCGCCAAACTCGGTATCGACCCGCTCGCCCTGTTTTCGGGAGCCGGACATGCATAAAATTCCAAAAGGAACGGCACTGGCATTCGACTTCGGCGAAGTGCGCATCGGCGTGGCGCAGGGCGATGCGGAATTGGGGCTGTCCCATCCGCTGGCCACCGTTACCGGCAGCAGCAACGATGAAAAATTCGCGGCAATCGCCAAGCTGGTTCAAGAATGGCAGCCGCGTTATTTTGTCGTCGGACTGCCTGTCCATACTGACGGCACGGAACACGAAATGACGCATCTGTCCCGCAAGTTTGGACGCAGGCTGCACGGCAGATTCGGGCTTCCCGTCTATTGGGTGGACGAACGCCTCTCGTCCGTCTATGCCGAAAGCCTACTTTCGGAAGCACAGGTCTTCGGCAAAAAACGCAAATCGGTGCTCGACCAAGTGGCGGCGCAAGCCATCCTGCACGGTTTTTTCGAGGGCGGCTCGGCGGAACTTTTCAACGGACGTGAGGGTTAAGCGGCACGGTTAACACCCTACCGTGAAAGAGGCGCGCACCAAGCCGTCCAGCTCCAATGCCAAATTGTCCCCCGTACTGATTGCGCCCACACCGGAGGGCGTTCCGGTAAACACCAAATCCCCTTTCTCCAACCCGTAATCCGCCGCCAGTTTGTGTAAAATTTCCCGAATCGGGTAAATCATCAAACCGGTATCCCCGCGCTGTTTCAATACACCGTTTTGTTTTAATGAAAACAACACCTTCTCGGGATTGCCGATTCTGTCTGCCACCGCAAAATCTGACACGCACGCGGAATGCCTGAACCCTTTTGCCTTCAACCAAGGCAGCCCTTTTTCCTTCAGACGGCATTGGATATCCCTTGCCGTAAGGTCCAACCCTACACCATATCCTGCGACACATCCCAAAATATCTTCACCCTCGCCCATGCCGTCTGAATCCTTACCGACCAGTAACACGAGCTCGCACTCAAAATGTACATCCCTACTGAACTCGGGCAGCAAGATTGTACCGCCGCTATTCAAAATGCTGCCTGACGGCTTCATAAACACCACGGGTTCGGAAGGTATTTCGTTTTTTAACTCTTCGATATGTGCGGCATAGTTCCTGCCGATACAGAAAATATTGCCGACCTCGACTGCTTCTCCTTCTAAAGATACTGAAGCCACTTCACTTTCTCCCCAAATAAAAATGCCGTCTGAAATTATTTTCAGACGGCATTTGACCAAGCTTACGCATTTAATGAAGCTGTTACACGCGCAACAATTTCTCCGATCGGAACCGATTGCGCTTCGTTATCGCGGCGTTCGGCGTATTCGACGTTTCCTTCTTTCAAGGCGCGGTCGCCGATGACGATGCGGTGCGGGATACCGAGAAGCTCGGAGTCGTTCAGCAATACGCCTGCGCGTTCGTCGCGGTCGTCGAGAAGGACGTCCGCACCTGCCGCCAGCAGTTTGGCGTAGATTTTGTCGGCGGCTTCGCGCACGGCGTCTGATTTTTTGTAGTTCATCGGCACGATAACGACTTCAAACGGTGCCATCGCTTTGGTCCAGATGATGCCTTTTTCGTCGTTGTTCTGCTCGATGGCGGCGGCAACGACGCGGGTGATGCCTATGCCGTAGCAGCCCATTTCCATGATTTGCGATTTGCCGTTATTGTCGAGGAAGCTGACGTTCATAGCTTGGGTGTATTTGTCGCGCAACTGGAAAACGTGTCCGACTTCGATGCCGCGCGCCAGTTTCAGACGGCCTTGTCCGTCGGGGCTTTCGTCGCCTTCGACGACGTTGCGCAAATCGACGAATTCAGGCTCGGCGGCGTCGCGGCCGAAGTTGAAGCCGGTGTAGTGGTAGTCGTCTTCGTTCGCGCCGATAACCCAGTCTGCGCCTTTTTCGGTAGCGAAATCGGCATAGACTTTGCCTGCAAAGCCGACCGGACCCAGCGAGCCGCCGTTTGCGCCGAATTGTTTAACAATCGCGGCAGGGCTTGCCATCGTCAGCGGCGATTTCACACCCGCCAGTTTTTCGGCTTTGATGTCGTTGAACTCATGGTCGCCGCGCAACAGCAATAAAACGATTTCGCCTTCGTTTTCCCCTTCGACCACGATGGATTTGAGGGTTTGTTCAACCGGAATATTCAGGAATTCAACCAAAGACTCAATGGTTTTGACGTTTGGTGTATGTACTTTGGTCAACTCGGCATGAGCGGTCGCGCGTTCGCCTTCGAGCGGCAAAGTCGGAGCTAACTCAATATTGGCGGCGTAATCAGAAGTGTCGCTGTATGCAATCACATCTTCGCCGCTTTCCGCCAACACTTGAAACTCGTGCGAACCGGTGCCGCCGATGCTGCCGGTGTCCGCAGCAACAGGACGGAATTCCAAACCTAGACGGGTGAAGATGCGGCAGTAAGCGTCGTACATGGCATCATAGGTCGTCTGAAGCGAGGCGTAGTCGGCATGGAAGGAATAAGCGTCTTTCATGACGAACTCGCGCGCGCGCATCACGCCGAAGCGCGGACGCACCTCATCGCGGAATTTGGTTTGGATGTGGTAAAAGTTTTTCGGCAGTTGTTTGTAGCTGTTGATCTCTTTGCGCACGATGTCGGCGATGACTTCTTCACAGGTCGGGCCCATGCAGAAATCGCGGTCGTGGCGGTCTTTCAGGCGCAGCAGTTCTTTACCGTAAAATTCCCAGCGGCCGGATTCCTGCCACAGCTCGGCAGGCTGCACCACCGGCATCAGCAACTCCACGCTGCCCGCGCGCGCCATTTCTTCGCGCACAACGTTTTCAACTTTGCGCAACACGCGCAGCCCCATCGGCATCCAAGTATAAAGGCCGGACGCATTGGCCTTTATCAGACCGGCGCGAATCATGAGCTTGTGGCTGGCAAGCACGGCTTCAGCAGGGGCTTCTTTCAGGGTAGAAATGAAAAATTGGCTGGCTTTCATAAAAGTATTTTTCCAAACAGGCAATTTAAAAAATAAAGCAGGATTGTAACGCGAAAAAAGTAAATTTTGCATCAACTGCCAAAATTCTGGTTTTACTATTCGCAATGATAAATACCAAACCGACCTCCCAACCTGCAAAAAATGCGCCAATAAACATCAAATTATAATAACTTATTGATTTTAATATATTAAATTATGCCTAATTTTTAATCACAATAACCGTACATTTGTTGTGTAAGACTTTTTTAAGACTACCCTCGGCTTATCAACACGGTTATCCACAAAGCTTGTGTATAGATTTTCCATCCCAAATAAATTACCCTTAGGCAGATCTGATTCCATTTCACTCAGTTTTCGAAAAAATTAAATCAAAAACAGATAAAATATTTGCGAAATCAAACAAACTTATTTAGTACCCCTGTTTTATAGGGGAAAACCCATCTAAGGAAGCACGGTTATTTGCCAGCAGACCCGATTACTGATAGGATTTCATGTGGAACAGACCAAACGTTTTTTCAAGTTTTCCCTTGTTTCCAAGATTTTTTTAATTTTTTGAAAACATTAAACTTAATTTATTTTGTTTTGGTTTAGTTTGAAAATTTTCGTTTTTGCTTATATTTTTTTCACAAACGAAAATAAAGGGGCAAACTACACCCGCCCTACCGATTAAACACTCAACACAAAGGATAGATACTATGTCCACCCAATTACATGATGTTGACCCTATCGAAACCCAAGAATGGTTGGATGCGTTAAGCTCCGTTCTCGAATACGAAGGAGGCGAACGCGCACAATACCTGTTGGAACATCTGGTTAAATACAGCCGCGACAAAGGCGTTCGTATGCCTCACGGCACAACCACGCCGTATTTGAATACGGTTTCCGTTGAAAACGAAAAAGGTATTCCGGGCGATCAAAACATCGAACACCGCATCCGCGCATTCGTGCGCTGGAACGCCGCCGCCATCGTATTGCGCGCCGGTAAAAAAGATTTGGAACTGGGTGGACACATCGCATCTTTCCAATCCGCAGCAACCATGTATGAAGTCGGCTTCAACCACTTCTGGAAAGCTAAAGGCGAAGGCGAAGAAGGCGATTTGGTATTCTTCCAAGGCCACGTTGCGCCGGGTATCTACGCACGTGCGTTCGTTGAAGGTCGCCTGACCGAAGACCAACTGAATAATTTCCGTCAGGAAGTTGATGGTCACGGCCTCCCCTCTTACCCTCACCCGCACCTCCTGCCCGACTTCTGGCAGTTTCCGACCGTGTCCATGGGTTTGGGTCCGATTATGGCGATTTACCAAGCACGTTTCCTGAAATACTTGGAATCCCGCGGCCTGGCCAAAACCAAAGGTCGTAAAGTATGGTGTTTCTGCGGTGACGGCGAAATGGACGAACCTGAAAGCCAAGGTGCGATTGCCCTGGCAGCACGCGAAGGTTTGGACAACCTGGTATTCGTCATCAACTGTAACCTGCAACGTTTGGACGGTCCTGTACGCGGTAACGGCAAAATCATTCAAGAGCTGGAAGGCAACTTTGCCGGCGCCGGTTGGAATGTTGTAAAAGTCATCTGGGGTCGCCGTTGGGACCGCCTCTTGGCAAAAGACAAAGACGGCATCCTGCGCAAACGTATGGAAGAATGCCTGGACGGTGACTACCAAACTTATAAATCAAAAGACGGCGCATACGTTCGCGAACACTTCTTCAATACCCCTGAACTGAAAGCATTGGTCGCAGATATGACCGATGACGAAATTTGGGCATTGAACCGCGGCGGTCATGACCCTCAAAAAGTGTACAACGCTTACGACCGCGCAGCTAACCACGCCGACGGCAAACCTACTGTAATCTTGGCAAAAACCATTAAAGGTTACGGTATGGGCGCATCCGGCGAAGGTCAAAACGTTGCCCACCAAGCCAAAAAAATGGATAAAGCGTCTCTTAAACAATTCCGTGACCGCTTTGACATTCCTGTAACTGACGAGCAAATCGACAGCGGCGACCTGCCTTACCTGACTTTTACTCCCGACAGCGAAGAATACAAATACCTGCACGCACGCCGCGAATCTTTGGGTGGCTACCTGCCTCAACGCAACCCGACCCAAGAAGTTCTGGAAGTGCCTGAACTGTCAGCATTTGATGCCCAACTGAAATCCAGCGGTGACCGTGAATTCTCAACCACCATGGCTTTCGTACGCATCCTGTCCACTTTGCTGAAAGACAAAAAAATCGGCAAACGCGTGGTGCCTATCGTTCCAGATGAAAGCCGTACGTTCGGTATGGAAGGTATGTTCCGTCAATACGGTATTTGGAACCCTAAAGGCCAACAATATACTCCTCAAGATAAAGACCAACTGATGTTCTATAAAGAGTCTGTTGACGGTCAAATCTTGCAAGAAGGTATTAACGAGCCGGGCGCAATGGCTGACTGGATCGCAGCTGCGACCAGCTACGCAAACAACGACTTTGCCATGATTCCTTTCTACATCTACTACTCTATGTTCGGTTTCCAACGCGTTGGCGACTTAGCATGGGCAGCAGGCGATATGCACGCACGTGGTTTCCTGCTGGGTGGTACAGCCGGCCGTACAACACTGAATGGCGAAGGTTTGCAACACGAAGATGGCCACAGCCATATTCAAGCAGATTTGATTCCAAACTGTATAACTTACGATCCAACCTTCCAATATGAAGTAGCCGTTATCGTACACGATGGCTTGCGCCGCATGTATGTTAACCACGAAGACGTGTTCTACTACATTACCCTGATGAACGAGAACTACGCTCACCCGGATATGCCTGAAGGCGCAGAAGAAAACATCCTGAAAGGTATGTATCTGCTGAAAGCCGGCGGCAAAGGCGACAAGAAAGTTCAATTGATGGGTTCCGGTACCATCCTGCAAGAAGTCATTGCCGGTGCCGAATTGCTGAAAGCCGACTTCGGCGTGGAAGCAGACATTTGGTCTTGCCCGTCCTTCAACCTGCTGCACCGCGACGCTGTCGAGGTAGAACGCTTCAACCGCCTGCATCCGCTGGAAGCCGAAAAAGTACCTTTTGTTACTTCCCAACTGCAAGGTCATGACGGCCCGGTGATTGCCGCTACCGACTATATCCGCAGCTATGCTGACCGTATCCGTGCCTATATCCCTAACGACTACCACGTCTTGGGTACCGATGGCTTTGGTCGCTCCGACAGCCGTGCCAACCTGCGCCGCTTCTTCGAAGTGGACCGCTACAACGTTGCCGTTGCCGCATTGAGCGCATTGGCCGAGCAAGGCAAAGTCAGCAAAGAAACCGTTCAACAAGCCATTGAAAAATATGGTATTAAAGCCGATTCAGCTCCTAGCTGGAAACGCTAATTGATGTTTCAGACGGCCTGTTTGCTTCTTTCAGACATCAGGCCGTCTGAAAACCGAATGCTTGAATAGTTCAACAAACTGTACCGATGCCGTGTGCAACAGTTTTCAGACGGCATCAAACTGAAAATATTAAAGGAACTCAAATGAGTATCGTAGAAATCAAAGTCCCTGATATCGGCGGTCATGAAAACGTCGACATCATCGCTGTAGAAGTCAAAGTAGGCGACACTATTGCCGTTGACGACACCCTGATTACATTGGAAACCGACAAAGCCACTATGGACGTACCTGCCGATGCAGCTGGCGTCGTGAAAGAAGTTAAAGTTAAAGTTGGCGATAAAATCTCTGAAGGCGGCGTGATTCTGACCGTTGAAACTGGTGCTGCCGCTGCTGATGTCGCACCAGCCCCTGCAGCAGAAGCTCCTGCTGCTCCAGTTGCTGCGCCTGCAGCCGCTCCTGCCGGTGGCACTACCGTGCAAGTTGTTGTACCTGATATCGGCGGCCACTCTGACGTAGACGTTATTGCCGTTGAAATTAAAGTTGGCGACACTGTTGCCATTGACGACACCCTGATTACTTTGGAAACCGACAAAGCCACCATGGACGTACCATGTACCGAAGCCGGTGTGGTTAAAGCCGTATTTGTAAAAGTTGGCGACAAAGTATCCGAAGGCTCTGCCATTATTGAAGTAGAAACTGCCGGCTCTGCCACAGCAGCCCCTGCTCCGTCCGCTCAAGCTGCCGCACCTGCACCAGCCGCTGCTCCGGCTCCTGCTGCTCCCGCACCAGCCGCTGCGCCTGCTCCGGCTGCACCTGCAGCTGCCAAAATTGACGAAGCTGCATTCGCCAAAGCACACGCCGGTCCTTCAGCACGCAAACTGGCACGTGAATTGGGCGTAGATTTGGGTCAAGTTAAAGGTACCGGTCTAAAAGGCCGTATCATGGGCGACGACATTAAAGCCTTCGTTAAATCCGTTATGCAAAGCGGTGCAGGCAAGCCTGCCGCTGCTTCTTTGGGCGGCGGTCTGGACTTGTTGCCATGGCCTAAAGTGGACTTCTCTAAATTCGGCAGCGTCGAAGTTAAAGAATTGTCTCGCATTAAGAAAATCTCCGGTCAAAACCTGTCTCGCAACTGGGTTGTGATTCCTCACGTTACCGTACACGAAGAAGCGGACATGACCGAATTGGAAGAATTCCGCAAACAACTGAACAAAGAATGGGAACGCGAAGGCGTGAAACTGTCCCCATTGGCGTTCATTATCAAAGCCTCTGTTGCTGCGCTGAAAGCCTTCCCTGAATTCAACGCCTCTCTGGATGGCGACAACTTGGTGCTGAAAAACTACTTCAACATCGGTTTTGCAGCCGACACGCCAAACGGCTTGGTTGTTCCAGTCATCAAAGACGTGGATCAAAAAGGCTTGAAACAAATCAGCCAAGAATTGACCGAATTGTCCAAAAAAGCCCGCGAAGGCAAGCTCAAACCGCAAGAAATGCAAGGCGCGTGCTTTACCATTTCCAGCTTGGGCGGTATCGGCGGTACAGGCTTCACGCCAATCGTGAATGCTCCTGAAGTTGCCATCTTGGGCGTGTGCAAATCCCAAATCAAACCGGTTTGGAACGGCAAAGAATTCGCTCCTCGCCTGATGTGTCCGTTGAGCCTGTCCTTCGACCACCGTGTCATCGACGGTGCCGCCGGTATGCGCTTCACCGTATTCCTGGCTAACCTGTTGAAAGACTTCCGCCGCATTACTCTGTAATCCGAGCATTTTCAGACGGCCTGAATAGAAAGGCCGTCTGAAAAAAGAAGTCCGAACATCATTCAGAAAGATTAGACATGAGCTTAGTTGAATTGAAAGTGCCCGACATTGGCGGTCACGAAAATGTAGATATTATCGCGGTTGAAGTGAACGTAGGCGACACCATCGCCGTTGACGATACCCTGATTACTTTGGAAACCGATAAAGCGACTATGGACGTACCTGCCGAAGTTGCAGGCGTAGTCAAAGAAGTTAAAGTTAAAGTCGGCGATAAAATCTCTGAAGGCGGTTTGATTGTTGTCGTTGAGGCCGAAGGTGCAGCTGCTGCTCCTAAAGCCGAAGCACCTGCCGCTCCTGCACAAGAAGCGCCTAAAGCAGCCGCTCCTGCTCCTCAAGCTGCTCAATTCGGCGGTTCTGCCGATGCCGAATACGACGTAGTCGTATTGGGTGGCGGCCCCGGCGGTTATTCTGCTGCATTTGCCGCTGCTGACGAAGGCTTGAAAGTTGCCATCGTCGAGCGTTACAAAACTTTGGGCGGCGTTTGCTTGAACGTCGGCTGTATCCCTTCCAAAGCCCTGTTGCACAATGCTGCCGTTATCGATGAAGTACGCCACTTGGCTGCCAACGGTATCAAATACCCCGAGCCTGAACTCGATATCGATATGCTGCGCGCCTACAAAGACGGTGTGGTTTCCCGTCTGACCGGTGGTTTGGCAGGCATGGCTAAAGGCCGCAAAGTAGACATTATCCAAGGTGACGGCCAATTCTTAGATCCGCACCACTTGGAAGTTTCTCTGACGACCAGCGAAGTGTACGAACAAGCTACACCTACCGGTGAGAAAAAAATCGTTGCCTTTAAAAACTGTATCATTGCAGCAGGCAGCCGCGTAACCAAACTGCCTTTCATCCCTGAAGATCCTCGAATTTTCGACTCCAGCGGCGCATTGGCTCTGAAAGAAGTACCAGGCAAACTGTTGATCATCGGCGGCGGTATTATCGGTCTTGAAATGGGTACGGTTTACAGCACGTTGGGTTCTCGCCTGGATGTTGTTGAAATGATGGACGGCCTGATGCAAGGCGCAGACCGCGACTTGGTTAAAGTATGGCAAAAACAAAACGAATACCGTTTTGACAACATCATGATCAACACCAAAACTGTTGCTGTCGAGCCTAAAGAAGACGGCGTTTACGTTACCTTTGAAGGTGCAAATGCGCCTAAAGAACCACAACGTTACGATGCCGTACTGGTTGCCGCCGGTCGTGCGCCTAACGGCAAACTCATCAGCGCGGAAAAAGCCGGTGTTGCCGTAACTGACCGCGGCTTCATCGAAGTTGACAAACAAATGCGCACCAACGTGCCGCACATCTACGCTATCGGCGATATCGTCGGTCAACCGATGTTGGCACACAAAGCCGTTCACGAAGGCCACGTTGCCGCTGAAAACTGTGCCGGCCACAAAGCCTACTTCGACGCGCGCGTTATTCCGGGTGTTGCCTACACTTCTCCTGAAGTGGCATGGGTTGGCGAAACCGAGTTGTCTGCCAAAGCTTCCGGCCGCAAAATCACCAAAGCCACCTTCCCATGGGCTGCTTCCGGTCGTGCGATTGCCAACGGCTGCGATAATGGCTTTACCAAACTGATTTTTGATGCCGAAACAGGCCGTGTTGTCGGCGGCGGTATCGTCGGCCCCAACGGCGGCGATATGATCGGCGAAGTCTGCCTAGCCATCGAAATGGGCTGTGATGCAGCCGACATCGGCAAAACCATCCATCCGCACCCTACTTTGGGTGAATCCATCGGTATGGCTGCGGAAGTAGCCTTGGGTGTATGTACCGACTTGCCTCCTCAAAAGAAAAAATAAATCCGACTGAATAAACAGCCGATAAGGTTTATTTGAGCAAATGCCGTCTGAAATGTTCAGACGGCATTTTCTGTTTTACAGCAGATTAAAATATTCACTACGGCCTGCATAAAAACGAATCCGACACGGCTTATCTGAAGGAATGGTTGAAAACGGCAGTTTCCAATACAACAAAATGCCGTCTGAACATTTCAGACGGCATTTGGCATAAACGGCATTAATGCGGTTGGCCGGAAACCATACCGCCCTCATCAAAATCGGGATCAGGTTCATTTTGCAGCGTTTTCCCGTTTAACTTCAGGGTGTTGTTTTTAAGGGAAATGACCGTATCAATCTGATTACCGTCTAAAGTAAGATATTTTTCCCTTGCCATACTTTGAACCGTACTGTCCACCATCAGGCGCAATGTTTCATTAATATCTGCAATGCTTGCTCTGGCTTCCGCCTCATCTTCGGCATTTACACTGAAAATATTTCCGGCCTGACTTACCGCCAAATCTTCCAACATTTTTTGAGGAATACTCATTCTGATGTCTGCCTCGGTTTTCTTCAACATCAGTCCCAATTGGTTCAAATCTTCCTTCTTCATGTCTTTAAACATGATTTTTCCGCCCACATCGATTTTTCCCGACGGCAGCGTGAAACGGAACGTTTTGATGTCGAGTACCGGGTTATGGGTAAATAATCCGGAAGCCTCGCCTTTGACTGCCGCAATCAAATCATTGCGGATTTGTTCTTCAGTCATTTTTTTGGCAGAAATTTGTGCAAACTTGCGTTTCAATACGGTTAAGGCAGAAGCATCGAGATGTTCGGCGGCGATATGGATATCCAGCGGGCCATATTTTTCATCGCCGTAAACCAGTGTGTCAAAACGGAACTGCCCTTCACTGTTGATAAATGATCCTGATTCCCCGGTCTTGGTTGAAAAAGCCAGTTTGCCGACTTCGATTTTGGAAGGTGCGATGCTGCCGTTGGGATTGATAAACGCGCCAATCTGCAAATCGGTAACAAGATTGACCAGTTCGTTTAACTTGACGTTGTAATCGACACCCTCTTTCCATTCTAAGGAAAATTTTTCCAAAGTCAGATTGCTGCTGCCCAAAGCAAGCGGATTGATGCCGTCTGAAGTTTCCGAATCGAAATGCACTTTTTCAAACGCGGCATCACCTTTGTCTGCCAGCTTGATTTTAAACAAGGGGGCATCATAGCCGTTCCGGTAGCTTTTGAAACCTTTTTGATAAACCGTTTCCCCCGTCAGGCCTTCCCAGTGCAGCCTGATGCCCGACAGTTCTTCATAATCGAAGGCAGGAACACTGACTTCCATTTTACCGCTGCCGTTGAAATAAACGGTATTGGCAAGGGAAACCGGAGCTTGTTTCCCAAAAAAGCGTTCCAAAACTTTTTCCGTTTCAGGCGCGTATTTGAACTCGGTTTCAATGTGCGCCTGCGTGCCGAATCCGCCGGCAAAAGGACCGTGCGTGATATGGTTTACCAGCGTAACCGGCTGTTCCAACACTGTTCTCAGGTTATCCGGCAGGTATTTCTGCGCATTATGCAGCAACTCGGGTTTCAGACGGATGACCGTCGTTTCCGTAGAGGTAAACCAGCCGCGGTCATATTGGTGCGATTCGACGGTCAAGAAGCCCGTTTCCTGCAATATTTTTTGCTGCTGCGTCAGGCTTTCTTCGGCTTTGACACCCAAATAATAAGGTGTACCCAAAGCAACGCCGAGCAATGCTGCCGCAACTGAAATCAAAGGTTTTTTCATCACTTCAAACAAGCAGGTTTCAAAGGCACTAGAATAGCATTATTTAAGCATATCCCGCCATATTTCTTTAAAAGAAATGCCGTCTGAAACCTGTTCGGACGGCATTTTCCGGATGCGGAGAAATCAGAAATCCAATTCCGCTTTCAACCAGTAAGTGCGCGGCATACCGACGACGGCGAAGCTGCGGTCGTATTGGCCGCGCTGAACCTGCCAGTAGTTTTTGTTGAACAGGTTTTCTACCGAGCTGCTGACGGTCAGGGTATTTTTGCCGAGCTTGGTTTTGTAGCGCGCGCCTACGTCAACCAAGGTATAGGACGGGAAGGCGTATTGTTTTTGCGTGTCTTGGTAAGACTTGCCGAAATACGAAACGTTTCCGTTTAAAGTCAAACCTTTGGCAAACGGGGTGTCCCATTCCACGCCTGCTTTGGCAATCACGCGCGGGTTGGCAACTTGTACGCCGTTAACAAGATTGTCGGCGAAATTCGGATAATCTTTTACGGTTGATTGCAGATACATCAGACCAAACGTCGGACGCAGGGTTTTATTCAACAAGTTGGCATAGGTATTGAATTCGATACCGCGGCTGCGTTCTATGCCTTGCTCCGAACCGCTATAAGCCAAGCCTGCATTTTTGCGCGCTGCGAAATCAGTTCCTGAAGTCGTATTGCCGCGCCAGTAGCCCGGGCGTTTGATTTGGAACGCGTTTAAAGTGGTTACAAAGTCGCCCCAGTTTTTGCGTACGCCGACTTCAAATTGGCGGCTGACGCGCGGATCTGCCATTGTTACATGACCGTCGTCATCAGTACGAATGTCGGACGGCTCCAAATCTTCCATATAGTTTCCGTAAACCACCAAATCGGGCTGCGGAACCCATGCTGCCATCAACATCGGGCTGAAACGGCTCGCATCTGCTTTGCGGCTGTTTAATTTGTTTTTCTGCTCGACGGCTTGGAAACGTCCGCCCAAAGTGAGACGGTATTTATTGTCGGCAAAACCAAGTGTGTCGGAAACTGCCAAACTGTTTACTTTGATCACGGTATCCAATGAAGGTGTTGCACTCCATGCGCTGCCTAAGTTGGAATCCAATTTTGCCAATTGAGTAGGAATGTCGATGCTCGGATCGATAACGCTGCTTTTTGTTTGACGTGCACCTTGATAAGTAGTGCGTTTGCGGTCGATGCGGTCAAATGCGGTACTCCAGTTGTGGCTTACCGGACCGGTTTCAAATTCGCCGCGTGCAGTCAGATTCATACTGAGCGTTTTAAAACGCTGGTCGGTCAAACGCGCGCGACCGGAATTGTAGGTTAAACCGCTGTCTGTAACGGTAGGAGAGGCGAAATTGCCATAATAGCGCGCATTGTTATAACCAATACCGCCTGTAATTTGGGCATTTTCAAATGCATCCCATTCGAAGGTCATCATATTCGTTTGACCGCGCGTGTTTTGAGCCTGCCAGCTCGGCGCCAAATTCACTTTGCCTTCAGGTGCGTCAAACAAGCGGCCGTTGGCATTTTGAATATCTTGGATACGCGCGCGGCCGCCGTTGGTTTTGCGTTTTGCGTAGATGGAATCGAACGCTACGCGCAGTTTTTCGCCGCGATAGTCGGCATTCAATGCAAATTCTTTGTTGTCCTCGCTGTACCCGTGGCGCGGGGTGTCACCGTGGCGCAGTTTGCCATTGGTGCGCACACCGAATTCTTTGTTTTCGCCGAAACGTTGACCCAAGTCGAATGTGCCTTGGGCGCGGTTGTTGCTGAACCAGCCCAAACCGATTTTGCGGTTGCCTTCATCGGCGGCTTTTTTGGTTTCGATATTGACGGAACCGGATACCGCGCCTTCAGGGTCCATGCCGTTTACGGCGGTGGACGCGCCTTTAATCAGTTGTGCGGAGCCGACTTGCACGCTGGCCGTGCCTTGCGTGCCGTACATACCTGCCAAACCGTTGACGCTGAATTGGCGCGCATCAAGCTGATAACCGCGGAAATACAGGCCGGTCAATGTATTGCTTTCGCCGCCAAACTGCCAAACGGAAGCGTCTTTTTTCGCTACGGCATCCACCAAAGTACGCGCTTCGGTGTTGTTGAGGGCTTGTTCGTCGTAGTTGACGACGGTAATCGGAGCAGTAAAGGCGTTGGCTTTACCCAATACGCCCAAGTTCACGCGGTCGCGCAAGTCGCCGTCGCTGGCAATGGAGTAAGAACGGGCAGCTTTAACGCGCTTGGCATCGGCACGGACATGAACCTGTCCGAGTTCGCCCTGCTGCGGAACATTGTCGGCGGCAGACGAAAACGCGCTCAAAATCAACAGCGGCATTAAGGCAAGTTTTTTGTTCATGAAAACGCTCTCTTTTTAAGTATTGAGGAATAAATATAAAAATAAACAAACTTGTCAGATATTTCGAGCGGCAATTATATTTGATAATCACAACTATTACTGGAAAAACTCAATCAGGCGGAGTTATCCGACTGTTAAATATTGGTTTATTTTTTATACCCCGGTGTCTGTTTTCTGCCACAGTCGATTTAGCTTCCATCAAACTGCATTTAAATGACTGAGCGGAAAATGGACAAATTACACAGGGTTCTCCGTTTAATTAGATATGGGTTTCCATCCTCGACAGCTTTAGGCATTTAACCGTTTCCACCTTCCTGCTCCTATTACCAACAAAAATGCCGTCTGAAATATCGGCACGATACTTCAGACGGCATACCCGCCCGTTTTCCCGCATTCCCGGGAGCGGGCTGAAATTTAAACGTGTGCGGAAATGATTTTTAACATTTGCGCCAGCACTTTGGGATTGGCGGCGACAATATCGCCGCTTTCCAGCCAGCCGTCTTCACCCGTCATATCGGTTACGATGCCGCCTGCTTCTTGGACAATCAATGCGCCTGCGGCAATGTCCCACGGTTTGAGGTTGAACTCGAAAAAGCCGTCAAAACGACCAGTCGCCACAGCACACAAATCCAAAGAAGCCGCGCCTTCACGACGGCCTCCGGCGGTTTTGGCCAAGAAATCTTTCAAAATCGCCAGATACTTGTCCATCATGCTTTGATCGACAACAGGAAAGCCGGTACCGATCAGGCAGCGGTTCAATTCGATGCGGTTGGAAACGCGGATGCGGCGGTCGTTGAGCAACGCGCCTTTGCCGCGCGAAGCCATGTATACGTCGTTGCGCTCGGGCGCGTACACCAAAGCTTCTTGCAACACGCCTTTGTGCAGGAGCACCATAGAGATAGCGTATTGAGGATGGCCGTGAAGGAAATTGGTCGTGCCGTCGAGCGGATCGATAATCCATTCGTACTCGGCCGCGGCTTTGCCGTGGGAGCCGCTTTCTTCACAAGTGATTTTGTGGTGCGGATAGGCTTCTTTCAAAGCCTCAACCAGGATGATTTCGGAATTGCGGTCAACATCGGAAACAAAATCGTTGAAGGCTTTGCTGTCGGTTTTGACGGCATCGAGGTTGCCTGCGGCGCGTATCATCATCTGACCGGCACGGCGGGCGGCTTTAAAGGCTGTATTCAAAAACGGATTCATCAGATTTCCTTAAGGGTGGCATACCGCCGGTTCGGACGCGCAGTCCTTCGGAGCGGCAAAATCGGAGTTTATTTGGTTGGGGTAAACACTGCCAAATCGGGTAAAATACCGCCTGACGCGTGTCTGCTTCAGGCGCAACGTTAAATTTCCGACGTTGTTAAAGAACATTTCAGACGGCATTTGACCGTCCGAACGAAAAAGACGGCGCATTATACCCTATTCCATTCCGACCGAAAACCGAACATGACTGCTCTCAAACCCGCCCTGCCCGACTATCTCGGCAACATCCGCATTATCCTCACGCGCACCAGCCATCCCGCCAATATCGGTTCCGCCGCGCGCGCGATGAAAACGATGGGTCTGCACAAACTGACCATCGTCGCCCCCAATCTGATGGCTACGCCGATGACGGAAAACCCGCCTGTTTTCAATCCCGATGACGTGCAAAGTTTTGCACTGCCCGAAGAAAGTTTCATCCTCGCTTCGGGCGCGGCGGACGTATTGCACAACGCCGAAATCGTCGCCACGCTGGACGAAGCCCTTACCGACACCACGATCGCCTGCGCCCTGACCAGCCGCCGCCGCGAAATCACCGCGCCGCTGCAAACGCCGCGCGATTTGGTGCCCGAATTACTGCAGGCCGCCAACCGCGGCGAGAAAGTGGCGCTGGTTTTCGGCAATGAGACTTTCGGCTTGAGCATCGAAGAAGTCCAAGCCTGCAACCGACTGATGACCATCAACGGCAATCCCGACTATTTCTCGCTCAACCTTGCCCAAGCAGTGCAGGTCGTGTGCTACGAAATCTTCAGCCAAACCGATTCGCCCATGACCCATCTTCAACAAGAAGACCACGCCGCGACCCACGAGCAAATCAAAGGCATGGTCGCCCACATGGAAAGCGTGATGAACGACATCGGCTTTTTCAACCGCCGCAACGGCGAGCGTCTGATGCGCCGTATGCAGAGCCTGTTCGGACGCGCCAACACGCAAACCGAAGACATCGACATCCTGCGCGGTTTTTTCAATACGCTGCAACAGCGTCTGAAGGACGGGCAATCCTAAGCGCATGCCGTCTGAATCCGTTTTTCAGACGGCATTTCAGGAAAAATCAGAATACAGAAACAGGAAAACCATGAACTACACCCTCGATGCCCTGTGGTGGAAACTGACCGACCCTGCCGTGCGGGATTTAGCCTCGCTGCTGACCGCGCCTCCATTGTGGCAAAGCGGCTGCGAATTGAGCGTGCGCGAACTATTGGGGGAACGCGGTTTCCGCTATCTTTTGGCATTGGACGCCGATCCCGCGCCGCTGACGGATTACCTTGCCCAACGCGCCCCGTTCGGCCACCGTCTCGGTATTTATGCCGAAGAACTGTTGGCATTTTGGTTTGCCAACGCGCCGCACGCCGAACTGCTCGCGCACAACCTCACGGTTTCCGGTTCGGACGGCAATACGCAAGGCGCGGCGGATTTTGTGGCAAGGCTTAACGGCAAACCCTACCATATCGAGCTGACCTGTAAATATTACGGCGGCGGCACGGACAGCCCCGAAGGGATGCGCGGATTCGACCCCAAAGACACGCTTTTGGGAAAAGCCGCCAAACTAACCACCCAACTCGGTCTGCCGCATACTTCAGACGGCATCCGAACCTTGCGGCAGCACGGTCTGCCGCTTGACGTAAAACCCGTTTCCATCGTGCGCGGCATCGGATTTTTTCCGCAAGGTTTCAACGCCTTTGAGCCGCCACTTAACCCATACGGCTGGCGCGGCATCTATATTCAAGACTGGGCGGAATATACGTTTGAACGCCAAGAAGCCCGCTACCATCTACTCGACCGTATGGCCTACCTCGCGCCTGCGCGTGTCGCCGAAACCGAAACATTGAACGAAACCGAAATCCGCCGTATCGACCAAGGCTTGATTGCCGTTTTGGAATGTCGGCCAGACGGCTTTTGGCACGAAATCGAACGCATTATGAAGGCCGTCTGAAACCCTTTACTAACTTTAAGAGAACCCATTACATTATGAACGCCGCACAACTCGACCATACTGCCAAAGTTTTGGCTGAAATGCTGACTTTCAAACAGCCTTCCGATGCCGTCCTCTCCGCCTATTTCCGCGAACACAAAAAGCTCGGCCGCCAAGACCGCCACGAAATCGCCGAAACCGCCTTTGCCGCGCTGCGCCACTATCAAAAAATCAGTACCGCCCTGCGCCGTCCGCACGCGCAGCCGCGCAAAGCCGCGCTCGCCGCACTGGTTCTCGGCAGAAGTACCAACATCAGCCAAATCAAAGACCTGCTTGATGAAGAAGAAACAGAGTTTCTCGGCAATTTGAAAGCCCGCAAAACCGAGTTTTCAGACGGCCTGAATACCGCCGCAGAATTGCCGCAATGGCTGGTGGAACAACTGCAACAGCATTGGAGCGAAGAAGAAATCCTCGCCTTCGGCCGCAGCATCAACCAACCTGCCCCGCTCGACATCCGCGTCAATACCTTGAAAAGCAAACGCGATAAAGTGCTGCCATTGTTGCAAGCCGAAAGCGCCGATGCGGAGGCAACCCCTTATTCGCCTTGGGGCATCCGCCTAAAAAACAAAATCGCGCTTAACAAACACGAACTGTTTTTAGACGGTACGCTGGAAGTCCAAGACGAAGGCAGCCAGCTGCTTGCCTTATTGGTGGGCGCAAAACGCGGCGAAATCATTGTCGACTTCTGCGCCGGAGCTGGCGGTAAAACCTTGGCTATCGGTGCGCAAATGGCCAACAAAGGCAGAATCTACGCCTTCGACATTGCCGAAAAACGCCTTGCCAACCTCAAACCGCGCATGACCCGTGCCAGACTGACCAACATCCACCCCGAACGCATCAGCAGCGAACACGATACCCGTATCGCCCGACTAACAGGCAAAGCCGACCGCGTGTTGGTGGACGCGCCCTGCTCCGGTTTGGGTACTTTACGCCGCAATCCCGACCTCAAATACCGCCAATCCGCCGAGACCGTCGCCAACCTTTTGGAACAGCAACACAGCATCCTCGATGCCGCCTCCAAGCTGGTGAAACCGCAAGGACGCTTGGTTTACGCCACCTGCAGCGTGTTGCCGGAAGAAAACGAACTGCAAATCAAACGTTTCCTGTCCGAACATCCCGAATTTGAACCCGTCAACTGCGCCGAACTGCTTGCCGGTTTGAAAATCGATTTGGATACCGGCAAATACCTGCGCCTCGATTCGGCAAAACACCAAACCGACGGCTTCTTCGCCGCCGTATTGCAACGCAAATAAACCGGTTTGAACAAAATGCCGTCTGAACCCTTTTCAAAGCTTTCGGACGGCATTTCATCAATTATAGTGGATTAACAAAAACCAGTACGGCGTTGCCTCGCCTTAGCTCAAAGAGAACGATTCTCTAAGGTGCTGAAGCACCAAGTGAATCGGTTCCGTACTATCTGTACTGTCTGCGGCTTCGTCGCCTTGTCCTGATTTTTGTTAATCCACTATAAAAATATCAAAATACCGCAGATTCAACCGATTCAACACCAAAGGCAGAATCACGCGCCCATCGGATTTTATACACACCGGGCTGCAATTTTCTTTTTCTTTGTCGAAAT
Source organism: Neisseria sp. Marseille-Q6792 (assembly GCF_943181435.1). Next base: position 334,182 of record NZ_OW969598.1, on the reverse strand, counting down.
ATACGGTAGCATAAGCATATTCCAATGATATTTTTGGGAATCTGTTTTACCCCAATATATAAAGCACCATATAAGGCGGAGTTTCTTCCCCACTTTGACCCGAACCCGGAAAAACACCGCCCGAGCCAATCCTGATGCTGCCCCGACAGCCAACCCTTAAGGAAACCCTAATGAACTTTGCTTTATCCGTCATCACATTTACCCTCGCCTCTTTCCTGCCCGTCCCGCCCGCCGAAGCTGCCGTTTTTACTTGGAAGGACGGCGGCGGCAACAGCTATTCGGATGTACCGAAACAGCTTCATCCCGACCAGAGCCAAATCCTCAACCTGCGGACGCGCCAAACCAAACCGGCGGTCAAGCCCAAACCTACCGTCGATAAGAATGCGGACAGTGCGAAGGAAAACGAAAAGGATATTGCCGAAAAAAACGGGCAGCTTGAGGAAGAAAAGAAAAAAATTGCCGAAACCGAACGGCAGAACAAAGAAGAAAACTGCCGGATTTCAAAAATGAACCTGAAGGCGGTGGGAAACTCAAATGCGAAAAACAAGGATGATTTGATTCGGAAATACAATAACGATGTGAACAAATACTGCCGTTAAGCAGCCTCATCGAAAACCCCATGCCGTCTGAAGCGGCACGGGGTTTGTTTATTTCTGCCAGTAGGTTTTAACGTTGACGAACTCGTACAGCCCGAATTCGGACAGTTCGCGCCCGTAACCGGAATCTTTAACCCCTCCGAAAGGCAGGCGCAAATCGCTGCTGGTATGGCGGTTGATGAATACCGATCCCGCCTGTATTTTTTCGGCAAACCGCCAGGCGCGTTCAGTATCGGCGGTATAAATGCAGGCGCCGAGCCCGAACGGGGAATCATTGGCAAGGGCGATGGCATGATCTTCGTTTGCCGCACGCAAAATCAGGGCGACGGGGCCGAATACTTCTTCATGCCAAACCCTGCAGGCAGGATTTACCCTGTCTAAAACCGTCGCGGGGTAGAACCATCCCGGCCCCTGTGGAACTTTGCCCCCGGTCAGGCATACCGCGCCGTTTAAAACAGCATCTTCAACCTGCCCGTGAACCCGGTTCCGCAAATCTTCGCGGTGCAGCGGTGCAAGCGTGGTATCGGGATGTTTGGGGTCGCCCATTTTCAATTTGGCGCATTCGGCGAGAAACAGCGGAATAAAGCGGTCAGCTACTGCTTCGGTTACGATGATGCGTTTGGCGGCGTTGCACGATTGCCCCGCATCGCGGAAACGGGAATAGCAGGCTTCTGCGGCGGCTCGTTCCAAATCGGCATCGGGCATCACGATAAAGGCGTTGCTGCCGCCGAGCTCCAACACGGTTTTCTTGAGGTTTGCGCCCGCGTGTGCCGCAAGGATGCGCCCCGTATGCGTCGAACCGGTAAACGCCATCGCATCGGTATCTTCGACTGCCTTGAGCGTGTCCGCCTCATCCAGCCACGCGCCTGCCAAAGGAATGCCGTCTGAAACCAAATCGAACAACGCCTGACTGACACGCGCCACGCTGGGCGCGGGTTTGACGGCGCACGCGTTGCCCGCGCAAACGGCAGGTACGGCAAAGCGTAATACCTGCCAGACGGGGTAATTCCAAGGCATGACGGCAAACACCACGCCCAAAGGCTCAAACCTTACCTGACTCAAACTCGCCTGCGTCGCGATGGTTTTCTGGGCAAGCAGTTCGGGGGCGAGGCGGGCGTAATAGCGTATCAGTTCGATAGACTTGCCGATTTCAGCACGGCATTCGTGCAGGCAGCGTCCGACTTCCTCACACACCATTTCCGCAAAACGCTCTTTCTCCGCCTCTAAACGGCCGGCAAATTTTTGCAGACGGGCGGCACGTTCGGTTACGCCCAGTTGCGCGAACGCCCCGCCGCGCATTTTCAAATCCGCCAGTTGCCGTTCAAACTCCGCATAATCTTGAGCGGGGCGGCGGTAAAGCGTTTCGCCCGTAAATACATTGACACTGTGAAACATCGAATTAACCTGCCAGTTGTGGGAATATCGTTTTCAGTCCCGACACAATAATCTCCACCGATACCGCCGCCAGCATCATACCCATAATGCGGTTTAAAATCGTCAGCCCCGTCGTGCCCAGCAGGCGGCTGACCTTCCCGGCAACGATTAAAATGGCATAACAAATCGCACTGACCACCAAACCGGCCACGATAATCAGCGCGATGTCGCTGTACGTTTTGGCTGCCGAAGCGTAAATAATCACGGTCGAAATACCGCCCGGGCCGATGGTGATCGGTATGGCGATGGGCACGACGGCAATCGCCCCAGCATTGCGGGCGGGGCGCACCTGCCCCGTTTCCGGCTGCGCGCCGAGATTCTGCTTGGCGGGATTGTCGTTGCCGTTCATCATAGAAATGGCAATCAGCAACACCAAAATTCCGCCGCCGACCTGAAACGAACCGACGCTGATGCCCAAAACCTTCAACAGCGTACCGCCGATCAGCGCAAATACCGCAATCACGGCAAACACGGCAACGGCGGCCGTCCGCGCGACCTTCCTGCGCTCCTTCGTGCTGTGCCCGTTGGTCAGGTCAAGGTAAAGCGACAACGCGCTAAACGGATTGATCAGCACCAAAAAAGCCACAATCAGCTTGCCGATTTCCATGCCCAATCCCATTATTTCCCCCTCCTTCAAACCCGTGCGGCAGGCATCCGATGCTGCAAATTGCCGCCGCAACGGATTTTTCCGTTATAATTAAAAATTCAAGCAATACGCCCCATCATACCCGAACGACGGTATCTTTACCATCAGACAAGGATGCTTTTCATGGCACTGACACTTGCCGACGTAGGCAAAATCGCCCGACTCTCCCGACTGCACCTGACTGCGGAAGAAAAAGAAAAATCGCTTCAAGAATTAAACGACATTTTCACTATGGTCGAACAGATGCAAACCATCAACACAGACGGCATCGAACCGATGGCGCATCCGCACGAGGCCGCCCTCCGCCTGCGCGAAGACGAAGTAACCGAAACCGACCGCGCCGCCGAATATCAGGCGGTTGCTCCGGAAGTACGCAACCGCCTGTACATCGTACCGCAAGTTATCGAAGAATAATCCGAATATGCTTCAGACGGCATCAGCAATACCGCCCGAAGCCCTTTAAGGATGGAAGATTTATGACCCAATACACATTGAAACAGGCAAGCGTCCTGTTGCAGTCCAAACAGATTTCCGCCGTCGAACTGGCAAGCGCATACCTTGCCGCCATTGCCGAAAAAAATCCCGCCCTCAACGGCTACATCACCATCGACCAAGATAAAACCCTCGCAGAAGCCCGTGCCGCCGACGAACGCATCGCTCAGGGCAACGCTTCGGCACTTACCGGCATACCCGTCGCCTACAAGGATATTTTCTGCCAAACCGGCTGGCGCAGCGCGTGCGCTTCCAAAATGCTCGACAACTTCATCTCCCCCTACACCGCCACCGTCGTCCAAAACCTGCTCGACGAAGGTATGGTAACGCTCGGTCGCACCAATATGGACGAGTTTGCCATGGGTTCGACCAACGAAACCTCGTTCTACGGCGCAACCAAAAATCCGTGGAATCTTGAGCATGTACCCGGTGGTTCATCCGGCGGTTCCGCCGCCGTCGTTGCCGCACGTCTCGCCCCTGCCGCGCTCGGTTCGGACACCGGCGGCTCTATCCGCCAGCCTGCTTCACACTGCGGCATTACCGGTATCAAACCTACCTACGGCACGGTTTCCCGTTTCGGCATGGTCGCCTACGCCTCCAGCTTCGACCAGGCCGGCCCGATGGCGCAAACTGCCGAAGACTGCGCGATTCTGTTAAACGCAATGGCAGGTTTCGACCCCAAAGACTCCACCAGCCTCGAACGCGAAAAAGAAGACTACACCCGCGATTTGGACAAACCGCTTAAAGGTTTGAAAATCGGCCTGCCCAAAGAATACTTCAGCGAAGGCAACAACACCGATGTTCAGACGGCATTGCAACATACCATCAACCTCATCAAAACCCAAGGCGCGGAATTGGTCGAAGTTTCCCTGCCGCAAACCAAGCTGTCCATCCCCGCCTACTACGTCCTCGCCTCCGCAGAAGCCAGCACCAACCTTTCACGTTACGACGGCGTGCGCTACGGACACCGCGCCGCCCAATTCAGCGATTTGGAAGAAATGTACGGCAAAACCCGCGCCGAAGGTTTCGGCAGCGAAGTCAAACGCCGTATCATGATCGGCACTTATGTACTGTCGCACGGCTACTACGATGCCTACTATCTCAAAGCCCAAAAACTGCGCCGCCTCGTTGCCGATGACTTTCAGACAGCATTTGCACGGTGCGACCTCATCCTCGCGCCGACCGCACCCTCCGCCGCATCCAAAATCGGAGCGGATGCTTCGCCGGTTGAAACCTACTTGAGCGATATCTACACCATCGCCGTCAACCTCGCCGGACTGCCCGCATTGACCCTGCCCGCAGGCTTCAGCGGCGGCGGACTGCCCGTCGGCGTTCAGCTTATCGGCAACTACTTCGCCGAAGCCAAAATCCTCGGTGCGGCGCATCAAATCCAACTCAACAGCGATTGGCACAGCAAACGACCCGAATGAAGCAGAACCGCACCTTTACCTTCCCCGATTTTCGCACCGTTTATAGCTATGCCCCTTTATATCGGCTGCAACATTTAAAATACACATTGCGAAAATTTTTCGGAAAAAAAGAAATTTACGCCTTTGAGCAGTTTGTCAACGCCTCCCCTATCCGTCAGGGGCTGTTCCTCCACTGCCCGCAGGATGCCTATCCGCTGCTGCGCGAATTTGTTGACAGGCGTTTTAACTGCAAACGCCGTTTAGATGCGATGACGGCAGATTTTCTCATGGCGGAAAAACTGTTCGGCACAGACATTCTGCACCAAATGGAAGACTACCGCTTCCATCTGGTCTTGGCGCACCTTTCAGACGGCATCAGCTTGTGGCTCAACCGCAACGACAACTGCGTCGAAGAAGGCGCGTGGTCTTTATCTTTGCGCGATGAAGCAGGCAACCGGCTGTATATGGCGACCTTCGCCTTTGTCGGCACACACCTGCTGACAGCCTCCGTACAAGGGCCTGCGGGTGAAGAAGCCAAAGACACCGTCCGCCGCATAACCAAACAACTTCACGGCTTGCGTCCCCAACAACTGATGGTAACCGCCCTGCAATATTTCGCCGCCGTACTCGGCTTGGACGGCGCAATGGGCATTGCACAAAAACATCAGGTCAAACTGCGCTGGAAACTTAAAAAGCGTGTCAAAATGAATTACGACGCATTCTGGCAGGAATACGGCGCAAGTTTGGAACGGGACGGCTACTGGCATCTCCCCCAAACCCCCGCCCGCAAAGACCTTGCCGACATCGAAAGCAAAAAACGCTCGATGTACCGCAAGCGTTATGAAATGCTGGACAACATGGTTGCAGAGATGAAGGACAGTCTGAAAACAGAAGCACGCGGCATTTCAGACGGCATCCAAACGGAAAAACCGCTCCGCCGGACAGCCTGATGCGAAGACTATCGAATTGATATTTTAGAGAAAGAACCTCTTATGACCTGGGAAACCGTAATCGGCTTGGAAATCCATGTCCAATTGAACACCAAATCCAAAATCTTCAGCGGTGCATCGACCGCATTCGGCGCAGAACCCAACGCGCACGCCAGCGTAGTGGAGTGCGCGCTGCCGGGCGTACTGCCGGTAATGAACCGGGAAGTCGTTGAAAAAGCCATCAAATTGGGTTTGGCTTTAGATGCGAAAATCAATCAGAAAAACGTGTTCGACCGTAAAAACTACTTCTATCCCGACTTACCAAAAGGCTATCAAATTAGTCAGTTGGACTTACCGATTGTCGAACACGGCAAATTGGAAATCGTAGTCGGCGACGATGTGAAAACCATCAACGTAACCCGTGCGCACATGGAAGAAGACGCAGGCAAGTCCGTGCATGAAGGCTTGAACGGCGCGACCGGTATCGATTTGAACCGCGCCGGCACGCCTTTATTGGAAGTCGTATCCGAACCGGAATTGCGTTCCGCCGCCGAAGCCGTTGCCTACGCCAAAGCCTTACACAGCTTGGTAACCTGGCTGGACATTTGCGACGGCAATATGGCGGAAGGCTCGTTCCGCGTCGATGCCAACGTATCCGTGCGCCCGAAAGGCCAAGCAGAGTTCGGCACGCGCCGAGAAATTAAAAACCTCAATTCCTTCCGCTTCTTGGAGCAGGCAATTAATTACGAAGTGGAAGCGCAAATCGAGATTTTGGAAGACGGCGGCAAAGTACAGCAGGCAACCATGCTGTTCGATCCTGAAAAAGGCGAAACCCGCGTGATGCGTTTGAAAGAAGACGCGCATGACTACCGCTACTTCCCCGACCCTGATTTGCTGCCCGTCATCATTTCAGACGCTCAAATGCAAAAAGCCAAAGCAGAAATGCCCGAGCTGCCGAAAGAAATGGCAGCGCGTTTCGTGGCGGATTACGGCGTGTCCGAATACGACGCGCGCCTGCTCACCGCAAGCCGCGCACAGGCTGCCTATTTTGAAGAAGCCGCCAAAGAGAGCGGACAAGGCAAGCTGACTGCCAACTGGATGAACGGCGAACTCGCCGCCACGTTGAACAAAGCAGGCATGGAACTTGACGACAGCCCGATTACCGCCCCGCGCCTCGCCGCGCTGGTAGGCAAAATCGCCGACGGCACATTAAGCAGCAAATTAGCGAAAAAAGCCTTTGAAGCCATGTGGGCAGAACCCGAAGCCACCATTGCCGAAATCATCGAAAAACACGGTTTGCAACAGATGACCGATACCGGCGCGGTTGAAGCGATGGTGGACGAAGTGCTAGCAAACAACGCCAAAGCCGTGGAACAGTTTAAATCCGGCAACGAAAAAGCCCTGAATGCGATTGTGGGACAAGTGATGAAAGCCAGCAAAGGCAAAGCCAACCCCGCGCAGGTTCAAGAGCTGATTAAAGCCAAACTTGCCTGACAAGCAAGATGCCGTCTGAAACCCAAATCCGACGTTCAGACGGCATTTTCACAGTCTGACCACATTAAAACAGCATAAAAAACAATATTCCATGAACCACACCGTTACCCTGCCCGACCAAACCACCTTTGCCGCCAACGACGGCGAAACCGTTTTGGCCGCTGCCGCCCGTCAAAACCTCAATCTGCCCCATTCCTGCAAAAGCGGTGTCTGCGGACAATGCAAAGCCGAACTGGTCAGCGGCGATATTCAAATGGGCGGACACTCGGAACAGGCTTTATCCGAAGCAGAAAAAGCACAAGGCAAGATTTTGATGTGCTGCACCACCGCGCAAAGCGACATCAGCATCAACATCCCCGGCTACAAAGCCGATGCCCTACCCGTCCGCACCCTGCCCGCACGCATCGAAAGTATTATTTTCAAACACGATGTCGCCCTCCTGAAACTTGCCCTGCCCAAAGCCCCGCCGTTTGCCTTCTACGCCGGGCAATACATTGATTTACTGCTGCCGGGCAACGTCAGCCGCAGCTACTCCATCGCCAATTCGCCCGACCAAGAAGGCATTTTGGAACTGCACATCCGCAGGCGCGAAAACGGTGTCTGCTCGGAAATGATTTTCGGCAGCGAACCCAAAGTCAAAGAAAAAGGCATCGTCCGCGTTAAAGGCCCGCTCGGTTCGTTTACCTTGCAGGAAGACAGCGGCAAGCCCGTCATCCTGCTGGCAACCGGCACAGGCTACGCCCCCATCCGCAGCATCCTGCTCGACCTTATCCGCCAAGACAGCGGCCGCGCCGTCCATTTCTACTGGGGCGCGCGTCATCAAGATGATTTGTATGCCCTCGAAGAAGCACAAGGGTTGGCATGCCGTCTGAAAAACGCCTACTTCACCCCCGTATTGTCCCGCCCCGGAGAGGGCTGGCAGGGAAGAAAAGGCCACGTACAAGACATCGCAGCACAAGACCACCCCGAGCTGTCGGAATACGAAGTATTTGCCTGCGGCTCTCCGGCTATGACCGAACAAGCAAAGAATCTGTTTGTGCAACAGCATAAGCTGCCGGAAAACTTGTTTTTCTCCGACGCATTCACGCCGTCCTCATCATAATTCCCCTGTATAGTAAAAGGCAGTAATTATGCAAAAAAAAATAATACTTTCTTTAAAAGAAAAAATAGAGGGTATAGGTAATAATGTAGATCATATCTTACTCGCAACTTTAATTCTTAAATGGTTACATGATTATCCTAGTTTAGAGAAAGAATTTTTAGATCACGGTTCAAATATTTCTGAATTTATGAATATAGAAATTTTAGATATCCCTAATTATCCAATAAAAAAATCACTAATTAGTTTTTACGATTTAAAAGCTCTTAAACGGCAAATAGATATTTCCATGCAAAGAAATAATCCATATATTTATCAATCGCTACAAAATTTTTTAGAGAATTTATTTATTATTCAAGAACCAGATATGGAATGTAATATTTGCCATGGCACCTATGGTTTTGATTTATGGAAGGAAATCGAGACTAATAGATTAGTTTATTGCTGCAAAACATGTGCATTCGCAGAATATGTTAATGGGGAATTTAGAAATAATGAAAATCACCTTACCATTCCAACAAATGATGATTTGAGTTTATTGAATGCATAATTAATAGAATAAGTTATAGAAAACCATGTTTACATTTTTCATCATGAGAAGCTTATGACTGATAGAAAAATATTATTAATAATATCTTGCCTATTGATTGCTAGCTGCAGTTTTGTTGAAACTATTTTTTATATGGCTATTAGCCCAGAACCTGTTGTGGTAGACTTTCCTCTTGGTAAAAAAACAAAAAGATCTATTGAACTCAAACAGAAAATTGGTAAACCTTATGCAATATCGTTAGGAACTAATTTTATACATTATGATCCAAAACAGGGGGAGAGGTGGATTGATGATAAGTTAAACTATCCATATAACATATCGGTTAAAATATTTAAAGTGGAAGAAGATGGTAAAAAACTTATTATAGATGAGTTGCTTACAGAGAGAAGTAGAAAATTAGGAGCCGGAGTATTTGGAGCTGGGGGAAAATACAGTATGCATATTTATGATTTTTATTTGCCTGAAGGGGAATATTTATTTGAGATTTCTGATAATAGTGAATATATTCCACTTTACGATGAAATAAATAATTCTATAAGAATAGTAGTTAATGCACGAATTCAGTAAATTTTTCTAGAAATGTGGGGTTACTTATGGCTGATTATTTTGCGATAACTGTATTAAATCTTGTTTTAGATAACCTCAAAAAGAGGACTCGGGCTTTCCGTTCGGAACACAAAAAACTTCCCGTCCGTATTTTCCCCATAAAAAATGCCGTCTGAAGCCCGATTCCGGTTTTCAGACGGCATATGTTTTTTCCTGTTCAAGGCGACAGCCGCTCGCGTATCCAGCCGCCGTCCAGCAAACGGTATTGGATGCGGTCGTGCAGCCTGCTCGGTCTGCCCTGCCAAAACTCAATCAAATCGGGAATCACAATATAGCCGCCCCAATGCGGCGGACGCGGCACGTGCAAAGGATGTTTGAGTCCGACCGCCGCCGCCTTTGCCACCAATACCGCCTTGTTCGGAATAACCTCGCTCTGCGCGCTTGCCCACGCACCCAAACGGCTCTGATACGGGCGGCTTTCAAAATATTCGTCCGACAACTTCTCCGCCAGCCTTTCAACACGCCCTTCCACGCGCACCTGACGCTCCAGCTCCGGCCAAAAAAACGTCATCGCCGCAAATGGATTGAGTTCCAGCGAACGCCCCTTGCGGCTGTGATAATTCGTAAAGAAAACAAAACCTTCAGAATTAACTTCCTTCAGCAGCACCATACGGCTGTTGGGTCTGCCGCGTCCGTCGACCGCCGCCACATTGACCGCCGTCGGCTCGTTGACCTGTGCGCGTACCGCCTCGTCCAACCACCGCTCGAACTGCTCGATCGGATTGTCGGCGCAATCGGCTTCCGACAATTCCCGTTTGCTGTAATCTTCCCGAATATTGTGCAAATCCATTTACCGCTCCTCTTGTCATTTGAAAGATTCTACTCCCGCACGCAAACCGATTTCAACCGTTGCACAAACTTTGTCCCCAAAGCCGCAGCGACGATTTCATCCGCAAAACCGCCGCATCAGGTACAATATCGAACCGTCCGACCGAGGGCGGCATTTTATCAACCCGTCCTGCCGCACACGCCGCAGAAGAACCGCCTTATCAGGCGAGTTAGGAAAAATGATGTCCAAACAGCCCACCAGCAAACGCCAATGGCGCGACGGCTCAGCCCCGTCTGCCAAGAAAACCGCCAAACCTTTCAAAAGCAAAGCCCATCCCAAAGGCGAAACGGGCAAAACCGCCGCCCAAGCTTACGGACAAAAAGCTTCAGACGGCATCAAGCTGCAAAACACCCCCAAACAACGCGCCGCCAAAGCCAAAAAACTCGTCGTCCGCAATCCCAACCAAAAAATTATGGAACACGCGCGCGATTTGAAAGAACGCCGCAGCGACCTGTCGCGCATGGAACCCGAACGCCTGCAAAAAGTGCTTGCAGCCTCCGGCGTCGGCTCGCGCCGCGAAATGGAAGAATGGATTACCAACGGCTGGGTAACGGTCAACGGCAAAACCGCGCAACTGGGCGACAAAGTCACCCCCGACGACCACGTTACCGTCAAAGGCAGCCTCATCAAGCTCAAATGGGCGGACCGCCTGCCGCGCATCATCCTGTATTACAAACAAGAAGGCGAAATCGTTTCCCGCGACGACCCGCAAGGCCGCGTCAGCATTTTCGACCGTCTGCCGCAGGCCGCCAGCAGCCGCTGGGTCGCCATCGGACGCTTGGACATCAACACCAGCGGACTTCTGATTCTCACCACCTCCGGCGAACTCGTCCAACGTTTCGCCCACCCCAGCTTCGAAGTTGAACGCGAATACGCCGTGCGCGTACTGGGCGGGCTGACCGGCGAACAAATGCGCGTCCTCACCGAAGAAGGCGTGATGCTCGAAGACGGCTTGGCAAAAGTCGAACGCATCCGCGAACAAGGCGGCGAAGGCGCGAATAAATGGTACAACGTCGTGATTAAAGAAGGCCGCAACCGCGAAGTGCGCCGCATATTCGAAAGCCAAGGACTCACCGTCAGCCGCCTCGTGCGCGTCGGCTTCGGCCCCATCGGACTGCCCAACCGCCTCAAACGCGGACAGTTCTACGAACTCAACCCCGCCGAAGTCGCCAACATCCTCAAATGGGCGGAAATGCTGCTGCCGGGCGAATACCGCCGCAAAAAAGCCTAAACCCGCCAAAACACAAAAATGCCGTCTGAAACATCTGCTGTTTCAGACGGCATTTTGTTCGGGCGTTTTCAGGAGAAAAGGTCGAGTGCTTTGACAAAGACCATCACCACGCCGTAGGCGAGCGGTATGACGGCCAATGCCCAACGCCACCAGACCGATATGCCGCCGCCGGAAACTTTTTCACCCACAAGGTAAGCGTCGGATATGGCGGTTTCGTCGTCGGGGTTGCCGCTGTGTGCGGCGGTTTTGATGTCTTTTTCATGGTGTTTTTCGTGTACGGATTTGACGGCGAGGTTGCACAACAAACCGATAATCAGCAGGCACGCCATGATGTACATGGTTACGCTGTATGCCTGTGCCGCCGGTATGCCGCTGTCGATTTGGCTTTGGCGTATGTAATTGACCAGTACCGGGCCGATGACGGCGGCGGTTGACCAGGCCAGCAGGATGCGTCCGTGAATCGCGCCGACCTGATAGGTGCCGAACAGGTCTTTCAGGTAGGCGGGAATGGCGGCAAATCCGCCGCCGTACATGGAAATAATCACGCAAAAGCCGATGATGAACAGGGCTTTGCTGCCGCCCTCGCCGATGGAGGGAACGGCGAAATACAGCAGCGAACCGAGTACGAAGAAGATGGTGTAGGTGTTTTTGCGTCCGATTTTGTCGGAAACGCTCGACCATAAAAAGCGTCCGCCCATGTTAAACAGGCTGAGGAGGCTGACGAAGCCTGCCGCCGCACCTGCGCCGACTGCCGACTGCCTGCCTACGGAGGTTTCGGAAAAGAGTTCCTGAATCATCACGGATGCCTGACCCAATACGCCGATGCCGGCAGTTACATTCAGGCACAATACCCAGAACAACAGCCAAAACTGCGGCGTTTTCATGGCTTGGGACACGTTGACATGATTGCTGCTGACCAGCTTGTTTTGCGTTTTCGGCGCGGTATAGCCTTCAGGTTTCCAGCCGTCGGCAGGTACGCGGATGGTAAACGCGCCGAACATCATCAGTGCGAGGTAAAGCAGGCCCAATACGGCAAAGGTTTCGGCAACCCCGACCGAAGCGGCATTTGAAAAGGCGTTCATCAGTGATACGGAGAGCGGAGAGGCCAGCATTGCGCCGCCGCCGAAACCCATAATCGCCAAACCGGTCGCCATACCCGGCTTGTCGGGAAACCATTTCATCAGTGTGGAAACCGGCCCGATGTAGCCCAAACCCAAGCCTACGCCGCCAATGACGCCGTTGCCCAAATAAAGCAGGAAGAGGTTATGCGTACTCACGCCGAATGCGGATACGAAGAAGCCCAGGCTGAAACAGCAGGCGGCGGCAAATATGGCTTTGCGCGGCCCTACCCGTTCCATCCATGTACCGAACAGGGCGGCCGACGCGCCCAGCATCGCGAGTGCGATACTGAAAATCCAACCTACGGTCGTCAGCTTCCAATCTCCGGCTGCCGATTCGGTTATGCCGATAAGTTTGGTCAGCGGCGCGTTGAATACGGAATAGGCGTAAATCTGCCCGATGGCAAGATGCACCGCCAATGCTGCGGGCGGCACGAGCCAACGGTTGAAACCCGGCTTGGCAATGCTTGCCTCACGGTCTAAAAACTTCATAACATCCTCTTTCTGTCAGTTGAAAAATAAAAATTCATTTGCCCAATGGAAACTTATTGAAAACTATAAAAAAATATCGGGTCGGGTTTTTATCCGCCCCAAGATGCGCCGTCTGAAACATTTCAGGTGTGCGGAGAGGTTTCTGTTTTTTCCGATAAATTCCTGCGGCTTTTCGCTTCCGGATTCCCGCTTTTGCGGGAATGACGAATTAAAGATTATCTTAAGGTCAAGGGACTGGATTCCCGCTTTCGCGGGAATGACGGCGGCGGGTTGCTGTTTTTTGTTTATAAATTTCTGTAACTTTGAATTTCAGCCATCTTCAATAAATTATCGAAACGTATCAATCGTCATTCCCGCGTAGGCGGGAATCCGGTTTTTTGAGTTTCAGTCATTTCTAATACATTCCCTCCACTTTTCGCTTCCGGATTCCCGCTTTTGCGGGAATGACGGCAGAGGGGGGGGCGGTTTTTCCGATTGGGTTTAAATACAATCAAACAAATCCTGCTGCCCTTGTTCTTTGCTTACGCGCACGTCGGTTTCGCCGTCGGCGAAAGTAATGTGCAGCTTCTGCCCCTGCTTCAAAACATCGGCGTTGCGGATGACTTGTCCGCGTGTATTTTTGACGACGGAAAAGCCGCGTTCCAGAATGTGCTGCGGCGAAACGGCTTCTAGCAATGCGGCTTGGGCAGCCAGACTTTGGCGGCGGCGGGCGAGCAGCTGGCGGAAGGCGGCGGGCAATGCCGTCTGAAGGCGGACGATGTTGTTTTTGCAAACGGAAATATCGGGGCGGCAATGTTGCAGGGCTTGGGTTTGGCGTTCAAAACGGGCGGTGTGGGCGCGGACGTTTTGCGTCATCGAGTAAGACAGCGTTTGCGCCAGTTTGCTGATTGAAGCGCGTTGCTCGTCAAGTTTTTGGCGCGGATGACGGATTTGCCGTGCGAGCCAGTCGAGTTTTTGGCTGGCATCGAAATAGCGTTGCTCCAAAACAGTTTTCAGACGGCCTTGCGCTTGGGCTAGACGATGTAACGATTCTTGGCGGTTGGGACTGACCAGCTCCGCCGCGCCGGTCGGTGTCGGTGCGCGTACGTCGGCAACAAAATCGGCAAGCGTGAAATCGGTTTCGTGGCCTACGCCGCTGACGACCGGAATCGTGCAGGCTTCAATGGCGCGTACGACCGGTTCTTCGTTAAACGCCCACAAATCTTCAATGCTGCCGCCGCCGCGACAGACAATCAACACGTCGCATTCGGCGCGTTGCGATGCGGTTTTAATCGCTTGGGCAATCTGAAACTCGCTGCCTGTGCCTTGTACGGGCGTCAGATAAACGATAACGGGGATTTCGGGCGCGCGGCGGTTTAAGGTAGTAACGACATCGCGCAAAGCCGCCGCCGCCAGGCTGGTTACGATGCCGATACATTGCGGACGGGCGGGCAAAGGTTTTTTGCGTTCCGCCGCAAACGCGCCTTCCGCCTGCAACTGCGCCTTCAACCGCTCGTAGGCTTCGTAAAGCTGCCCCAAACCTTTGAGCCGTACCTCGTTCACCGTAATCTGAAATTCGCCCCGCGCCTCGTAAATGCTGATTTTCCCTGATACTTCGATATGGTCGCCTTCTTTCAAAGGCTTCGCCAAACGCGCCGCCGCACCTTTGAACATCGCGCAACGTACCTGCGCGCGGCTGTCTTTGAGCGAGAAATAATAATGTCCGCTGGCGGCGCGGGTCAGGTTGGACACTTCGCCGGCAATCCACAAACCGGCAAGGTGGTTTTCCAAAAGACTTTTGGCAAATGCGTTCAACTCGGAAACGGACAACACGTCAGAATGAAAAAAATCAGACATCGAATCAATCAAATAGTAGAAAATATGAATATGTTTTGAAGCCCAAGGCGGCATCGAGCCGCCTAAATTGTCAACAATATTATAACACGCGCCATCTTGCCGCCCGCCTTTTCCCATATGACTTTTTTAAGCGGGGAATGGGAAAAATATTCATCAACCTGCCTGCAATCTATTCAAATTGAACCGCCGACAAGCTATGATGCGGATATTTTCGACAGGAGGAAAAATGGATACGCAGGCAGTTATCACACATATCGCCCGATGGTTGGACGAATACGCCGCCCGGGCAAATGCAAAAGGGTTTGTCGTGGGCGTTTCCGGCGGCATCGATTCCGCCGTCGTCTCCGCACTCGCCGCCCGCACCGGCCGCACCACGCTGCTTCTGGATATGCCGATACGCCAACACCCCGACCAGCTTGAGCGGGCAAGGCTGCACATCCGCAATCTGCAACGGCAATATGCCAATGTAAGCGCGCAAACGGTCGATCTGACCGACACCTTCCAGACCTTTGAACAAACCGTCGGCGCTCATCAGACGGCATTTGACAATCAACCGCTTTCCCTCGCCAACGCCAGAAGCCGCCTGCGTATGCTGACCCTGTACTACTACGGGCAGATACACGGACTGCTGGTTACGGGGACAGGTAATAAAATCGAAGATTTCGGCGTGGGATTTTTTACCAAATACGGCGACGGCGGCGTGGACATCAGCCCGATTGCCGACCTGACCAAAACCCAGGTTTACCGGCTTGCCGAAGCATTGGGCGTGGACGAGGCGATTCAAAAAGCCCCGCCGACCGACGGCCTGTGGGATACGGAACGCACCGATGAGGAACAGATGGGCGCAAGCTATCCCGAACTGGAGTGGGCAATGGGCGTGTACGGCACGCGCAAACCTGAAGATTTTGAAGGACGGCGGCGCGAAGTTCTGGAAATCTATACGCGGCTTCACCGCGCGATGCAGCACAAAATCAACCCGATTCCCGTGTGCCGCATTCCGCCCGAATTGCTGGGCTGAAACATGAAAATGCCGTCTGAAACGGAAAACCGTATTTCAGACGGCATTGAAATATCCGACTCCTATCCCTTAAGAATCGAGTACGCGGGCAAACAGAATATCGTTTTCCAAATGAATGTGGTCGTTCAAATCCTCCACCATTTCTTTGGCCAAAGCGTAAAGCCGCGTCCAGCTTCCGCAGGCTCCTTCGGGCGCTTGGAAATTATCGGTCAGCTCTTTGAGCCGTGCGATGGCGTGGTCGTGTTCTTCATGTTCGTGCATCATCACGCTGATGGGCATCGCCGCACCCCGGCCGACACCCTGATTAATCATCGGAAACAGCATCCTTTCCTCTTTCATCATATGCATCAGCAGTTCGTTCTGCATATAGGCAAGCAGCTCGGCGATTTCCGCCGGAAAGGTATCGGCATGAACTTGGGCCACTTTTTGCGCCAGCGGTACCAATTCTTCAAATTGTGCACGGTGTACATTGTGGTAGCGTTGCAGGATATGATCGACAGTCGCACCAAAGGGAGCAGTTTCCCAAACGGAAAAATCAGTCATGGCAGGGTTCCTTTTATAGGGTTTTAGAGTTTATCTTTAACATTCATATTTTAAGAATCTATTTAAACAAAGCATACACCGCCCGCGCACTTCTGTACAGCCTCAAACATATTTATTACATTTTGATAATAAAAGTAATTTTCAGAAATATAATGCAACCCGTTCCATCGACTGAATTTGCAAAGACGATGGGGACGGTACAAAAAAACTATTATCCGAACATCCCCCTTGAAATTTTTGCGTTCAAGCCCTATTCTGCACACTATCCCACTAATCCAAACCTAAAAGGAAAATTTGATGAGCAGCGAATTGATTGTACACACCAGCGATGCCGCTTTTGAAAAAGACGTTTTAAATGCAGATATCCCCGTCCTGCTGGACTTTTGGGCTCCTTGGTGCAAACCCTGCCAAATGATTGCCCCTATTTTGGACGATATCGCCGCCGAATTCGAAGGTCGTCTGAAAGTAGTCAAAATCAACATCGACGACAACGAAGCTACCCCGTCCCGTTTCGGCGTGCGCGGCATTCCGACCCTGATGGTGTTTAAAAACGGCGAAGTCGTCGCTACCAAAGTCGGCGCATTGGCAAAAGGTCAGCTGACTGCCTTTGTTGAGGCTTCCATCGCCTAACGGCAATATGAAAAAAAGCCGCCGGAATTTAATCCGGCGGCTTTTTTTATTTTAAGCCTTTTTACGGATTTCCCAACACTGATGGATTTTCTTGTTGCGGAAATCGTCAGGAACGGATTGTTTGGAAATGTCTTTCACGGCGTATTGTTCTGATACCGCATCGTCTAAGACGAAGCTGCGCAAGTTGTTGGAAAAGTACAAAATGCCGTCTGAAGCGAGCAGTTTCATCGCGCCGTCAATCAGTTTTTTGTGGTCGCGCTGGATGTCGAGAATGTCGAGCATCTTTTTGCTGTTGGAGAAGCTGGGCGGGTCCATCACAATGAGGTCGAACTGCCTGCCTTCCCCATATGCCGTCTGAAGATATTGGAACACGTCGGCGCGGACGATTTTGTGTTGTTCGGGGCTGATGCCGTTCAATTCAAAATTGCGTTTCGCCCAATCGAGATAAGTGTTGGACAAATCGACGGTTTCGCTGGATGCCGCGCCGCCGGTGGCGGCATAGACGGTAAAGCTGCCGGTGTAGGAAAACAGGTTCAAAAAACGTTTGCCCGCCGCCGTTTCGCCGACTTTTTTGCGCGTGTTTCGATGATCCAAAAAAAGCCCCGTATCCAAATACTTATCAAGGTTGACCCAAAACTTGCGGCCGTTTTCGGTGATGACGAAATCTTCGCCCGCCTTGCCGGTTTTTTCGTACTGCTGCAAGCCTTTTTGGCGTTCGCGGCGTTTGAGGTGGATTTGTTCGGGCGCAAAACCGGTCACAAAACCAATAGCTTCCAATACATCAGCAAGCCACGCTTCGTATTCTTCGGGCTGCATCAGCCAGCCGGTATCATATTCCTGAAGGTGGATTTGGTCGCCGTAAACATCGACGGCAAAGGGGAATTGGGGGATGTCGCGGTCGTAAATGCGCCAGGCTTCAATGCCGTTGCGTTTCGCCCATTTCATGAGGTGTTTGATGTTTTTGCCCATGCGGTTGGCGAAGGGGGTGATGTCGGTCATGGTTTCAGACGGCCTGAATGAGTATTGGGAAGGGTTTGGATTTTAACGCACTTGATGCTTTTTTGCTTGACCATTATCCATAAAATCGATATTATCCGCCGTTCGCCTTTTTATACGAAGCCATCGTCTTCCAACCTAAACCGCCGTTTCGGGCGCGTTTCTTTTATTGCTTGCATATTTGCCAAGCCTTTCTGTGCAGGTTGTCGTCGATGTTAACCACAAGCAAGATGCTTGCGACAACCCTGTAACTTCACATTTCCCGTATCGTTACTTTCCTTTGCTTCAGGTCGTCTGAAAACTGTTCAGACGTGTGCGTTGTTGTCTCTTTAGGATAGCCATGTCTATTAAATTTGCCGATTTGAACCTTGATAAAAACATTTTGTCCGCCGTAAGCAGCGAGGGTTACGAAAGTCCGACGCCGATTCAGGCGCAAGCCATTCCGTTTGCTTTGGAAGGCCGCGACATCATGGCTTCGGCGCAAACCGGCTCCGGCAAAACCGCCGCCTTTCTGCTGCCGACTTTGCAGCGGCTGACCAAGCGCAGCGAAAAACCGGGCAAAGGCCCGCGCGCGTTAGTGTTAACGCCGACCCGCGAATTGGCGGCGCAAGTCGAGAAAAACGCGCTGGCGTACGCCAAAAATATGCGTTGGTTCCGCACCGTCAGCATCGTCGGCGGCGCATCTTTCGGCTACCAAACCCGCGCCCTGAGCAAACCGGTTGACCTGATTGTCGCCACGCCGGGCCGTCTGATGGACTTGATGCAAAGCGGCAAAGTCGATTTCGCCCGCTTGGAAGTGCTGATTCTGGACGAAGCCGACCGCATGTTGGACATGGGCTTTATCGACGACATCGAAACCATCGTCGAAGCCACCCCGGCCGACCGTCAGACTTTATTGTTCTCCGCCACTTGGGACGGCGCGGTCGGCAAACTGGCGCGCAAACTGACCAAAGACCCTGAAGTCATCGAAGTCGAACGCGTGGACGACCAAGGCAAAATCGAAGAGCAGCTGCTGTACTGCGACGATATGCGCCACAAAAACCGCCTGCTCGACCACATCTTGCGCGATGCCAACATCGACCAATGCGTGATTTTCACGTCCACCAAAGCCATGACCGAAGTCATCGCGGATGAATTGTACGAAAAAGGTTTCGCCGCAAACTGCCTGCACGGCGACATGCCGCAAGGCTGGCGCAACCGCACGCTGATGGATTTGCGCAAAGGCCGCTGCAAAATTTTGGTTGCCACCGACGTTGCCGCACGCGGTATCGACGTACCGACCATTACCCACGTCATCAACTACGACCTGCCAAAACAGGCGGAAGACTACGTTCACCGCATCGGCCGTACCGGTCGCGCAGGCCGTACCGGTATCGCGATTACTTTTGCCGAAGTAAACGAATATGTCAAAGTACACAAAATCGAAAAATACATCGGCCGCAAATTGCCTGAGCTGACCATCGAAGGCATGGAACCGACCCGCAAGCGCAAATCCGCAGGCGGCAAGCCGAAAGGCAAAGGCGGCTGGGGCGAGAGAAAATCTGGCGGCTGGCGCGGCGATAAGAAACCGGGCAAAGAAGGCTTCGGCGGAAATTCACGCGGCGAAGGTCATAAAAAAGACGGTTTCAAAAAAGGCGGCGAAGGCTTTAAAGGCAAACGCCCAAACAACGGTTCTTTTGCCGGCAAAGGCGGCAGCCGCTATAAAGACCGCTGAATCCGCCTGACACTTTCTTACTGAAAACAAGATGCCGTCTGAAACATATTTCCGTTTCAGACGGCATTTACTCCCTGGCCAATTGGTCGGAATGGCAACCGTATATTTTGGCGAATTATTCGTGCGTTTATGTTTGAGGGCGTGAGTCTTGTTTTTCGGTTTGGCTTAACGCGGCTTGGCTGATACCTGCTTTTTGGGCAGCTTTGCTTTGTGTCATACCCCGGTAGATGCACCATTCGGCAGCTGTTCTTACCCGACAGATTAGATTAAACATACGGTTACCGGCAGACGACAGCGAAGACGATACAAAAATGCCGTCTGAAACCCTTCAGACGGCATTGCGGCAACGGATTTACCTCCTCCTGCCGAAACCGCGCATGGCCGGACGACGGTAATTGGCGGGCGGGCGTGTTGTCGGACGGTAACGCTGCGGTTGCGCCGCCTGTTGTTTTGCCCGGAGGCTGCGCGTGTTCAAATCCCTGCTGGTACGTGCATTGGGGCGTGCAGATTGATGGTAGGCTGCACGTGCGCGCCGGGCAACAGGGCTGTTTTGATTGCCTGCCTGCATAAATTTACTTGACAATGCATTCCCGATAAACGCGCCCGCCGCCGCACCAACCAAGCTTTGCAGCAGCCAGCTTCCTGTCGATTGATCATAGATATACTGCTGCCCGTCCTTTCCGGTTACAGGCTGCCCATTGTTTCCGTTTGCCAATGCATCGGCTGGGATGGTTTCTTTCACTGCATCCGGTGCCAATTGGTAGACCGTATCGTCTGCCTGTTGCTCAAGTTGCTGTTGCAGGGCCTCAATCTGTTTCTGCTGCTGTTCGAGTTGTGCCTGCATATCGTCTTTGCAGGCCGTCAGTGTCAATATCGCGATAAGTGCGGATGCGGTCAGTTTGTTCATGTATGTCCTGTTTATTTGTGAATTCGGTTTTATTGTATCGTTGCCGACATATTTATCAAGTATGCAGACGGGAAAATTTATTTATATAAAACCGTTACAGAGGCAGTAGTTTCAGCCTGCGGGCAAACTCAATACTGTTTGCGACAAGGCTGCCCTTGTTTTCTGCCTTAATTTCGGTTTTGACAGTCAGCAGATGACTGTTTTTACACTTATTCAGGCTTAATTCGGCTTGGGCTGGAGTAAAAAACAGATGGTGTTTTTCAGCAAAACGACGGGCACGGTTGTTTGCAGTTTTCAAAACCTGGGACAGAGATACATCCAAATGAAAGCAGCGCACGCCCAAAACCAAAATCCGTGCGGCAAAAAAATCGGCGGCATCGGTAAATTCGGCAGGGCTGGTACTGCTGAAATCATGCCGTTCGGCGGCAATCATGGTTGCAACGGTACGGACTTGCGGAATCATCGATTCACTAATAAGCGTCCCACCCTGACCTGCATCAAGAAACGCAAGGGAAAAATCTTGCGCATCATCGACAATAATGCTGCAAGTATGAAGGATTTCACTTTGTTCGGCGGTTTGAGGCATTGCATTCATGGTCATATTCCTGATTCTGTCGTCTGTAGTCCGAATCGGGCGACCTGCCTTTGAGAGGTAACAAAAAAGCCGCCCTGTTCCGAGCGGCCTGTTTTGCGTAAATATACTAAGTGTTTCAAGCAAGCGCAAAAAAGTACCGCACGTTTGTGTGGCACCAATAAAAGCAAACAGATGAAAACGCTTGAATTCGCATGATAAATTTAGATATCTGGAAATTTGATATTCTCACATTGTAAACAAAGTTCCCCCCTTTTTCAACAACGCCACCTAAAACACTACAAAAAAATAATTAATACATTGATTTCAATATGATTTGTTTTATCAAACCGCTACCACCCTCAAACAAACCACCGATTTTACCGATAACCCGACCTTGCCTTACTCAAACAATACGCTGGTCGGAATGAAACCTTAGTCCGCGTCCGAATATTCCGTTTGAAAGCCCCGTATCATACTGAAACACAATACGCTCATTTTGGCGGAAGACCGTGATACCTTGCCCTCTCCGTTTTCATTGCCGGAGGCAAAAATCCTACAAACGGCCTGAAGATACCGACGGATTTGCCCCAGCACCCAATCATCTGTAACAAAATGCCGTCTGAAGGCAAGAAGCCTTCAGACGGCATCAAAGAGCAAACCGCTTTTTATACTTAATTCCATGCAGTAAAAACGGTTTTAATACCCGCTCGGAACTAGGATTCGAATATCAATTCCGGCTCTTTACCTTCCTCAATAACCGCCTCGCCGACCACCACTTTTTTCAAACCTTTCAAATCAGGCAGGCGGTACATGGTATCCAACAGGCAGCGTTCGACGATAGACCGCAGGCCGCGTGCGCCGGTTTTACGTTCCATTGCCTGACGAGCAATGCTGCGCAAAGCGTTTTCTTCAAATTCCAACTCGACGTTTTCCATGCCGAACAAAGCTTGGTACTGCTTGACCAAAGCATTTTTCGGCTCGGTCAAAATATTAATCAGCGCGTCCTCATCCAGTTCTTCTAGTGTTGCAATCACGGGCAAACGTCCGATTAATTCCGGAATCAGGCCGAATTTAATCAAATCTTCCGGTTCAACAATACCGAACAGCTTGGTAATATCGGCATCCTCGTCCTTGCTGTGAACGGACGCACCGAAACCGATACCGCCTTTCTCTGTGCGCTGGCGAATCACTTTTTCCAAGCCTGCAAACGCCCCGCCGCAGATAAACAGGATGTTGGTGGTATCGACGTTGATAAATTCCTGATTCGGATGCTTGCGGCCGCCTTGGGGCGGAACGCTGGCCACCGTACCTTCAATCAGTTTCAGCAAGGCTTGTTGCACACCTTCGCCGGATACGTCGCGGGTAATCGACGGATTGTCGCTTTTACGTGAGATTTTATCGATTTCGTCGATATAGACAATGCCGCGCTGGGCTTTTTCGACATCGAAATCACATTTGCCCAAAAGCTTGGTAATGATTTGCTCAACGTCTTCACCAACATAACCTGCTTCAGTCAAAGTTGTGGCATCCGCCATCACGAACGGTACGTCCAGTTTGCGCGCCAAAGATTGCGCCAGCAGGGTTTTACCCGATCCGGTCGGGCCGATAAGCAGGATGTTGGATTTCGACAATTCGACATTACCGCCGGCTTTAGGATGGCGCAGGCGTTTGTAATGGTTGTACACCGACACCGCCAAAGCTTTCTTGGCTTGTTCCTGACCGATAACGTGGTCGTTAAGGTTGGCGACGATTTCGGCAGGTGTGGGCAGCTTGCCGGGCTCTTCCGATGTCTGTCCGACACTTTCCGAAGGCGTGCCGTCATTTCCGTCTTCATGCAATATTTCAATACAGTTTGAGACACATTCGTCGCAGATAAAGGCGTTTTCGCCCTCAATCAAATATTTGACGTGTTCTTTGGATTTTCCGCAAAAGGAACAGGTACGGTTTTCGTTGGACATGGCTTTCTTTACAATGTATGCGTTGCAAAAACGGCACGCGCCGTTCGGGTTGCCAAGTATAATAACTATATCCGTGCTTATCAATATAAAAGAATAGCATACATCTCAAGAATCAATTCTCTCGACTGAGATGTATATACCAACCATTTTTTATAGGACGATATAACTCTATATTTGCAGAATATCTTTGAGCAACTTGATCCAAATCTTCCTCCGTAATTCTTTCTACGATATACATTTCAGTGCTGGGATCTAAGGCAACCTCTTTATCGTAGTTCTTTATATGATCCTCAAGATTTGGAGTATAGACATACTCCTTGTACCCTCCGCTGATAGAAACACCCCATGTATGAAAGAGCAAACATACTTCTGATATCCCATCATACTGTATACTAATAATATCCAGTCTCTTGATTAAAGAGTCCAATTCCTTTTTATCTTTAGATGAAATAACATAGGCTGTACTATCTGTTTCGTCATAAGGGGGATAATGAAATCTATCGTACTTAACAGAAATTTTTCTCAATCTCTCAAATTCAGACTCGTAGAGATTGAAATGCTCTAACATTTGATGATCTGACGACACATTATTTCTTGTACACCCAAAAAGCAAAAAAATGAATGCAATTAAAAAGAATATTAATGATTTAGGCATTTCTTGATATTTACAGGTTTGTTATCTTGATAAGATTTATAGATTTCATCTAAGATAACTTGAGCCGTTAAGAAAGAAGGAGTTCCTCCATATCTATTATGGAGTCTGAAACCTATTTTGATAGCTTCATTATATCTATAAAGGAAATTTTAAAGTACACCCATAATGGAAAAAATGTTTTATCAAATTAGCGACCCCACACAAAATGTTCCCGAAGGAGATGACATTTGGATAGATCAATTGAAACAAGAGAATATAATGTGCGATTGTGGAAATATCATTAAACATACAGCAATTGATGTCTTTCTAAATGAAAAAATAAAAAAAAGTTTTGCTCCAATTACCTACGCAAGAGGTACATTTATTGGAATGTTACATAAAGATATTGTTTCATTACTGGGCATTCAAAATATTGAGAATGTATATTTTGTAGGAAAGGTTTATGATGTAAACAAAACTGTATCTAAAGAATACATTTCAGTTGTTCCAAAATTTAGAATTTATATAAGGGGAGGGAAAGAATCAACTTGTAGTATATGTGAAAAGTGCGGAGTCGTTTTATATTTTCCTTTGCCATTAAATAGTTGGTATATTGTGGATAAATCTATCCCAAATCTCACTTTCTTTCCAAGCGCTTTAACAGGTATTATTGTGAATGACGAAATTTTAAAACAAATAAAAAAATCAGGAATTAAAAGAATTGGATATGAAAAATTGCCAGTATTAAAAGAAGCAATTGATGGTCACAATAGTTGTTTTAGGGCTTTGCCACCGGAATAATGACCTTTTCGGCAAAATCAAGAGTACTCGCAATGTCTTAGTTCCCTCAATATCACTCGCATCATCAAAAGCTGCTAAAAAATCTGCATCCCAAAGTTCTCTAATCCGATTTAGAATGTATTGAGAAACCCATGCCCCCAAATTTCGATTATTATCTCTCAACTGTGCTACTCCTGCCCCGGCTGTTAACTCCCATTCTGTAAACCCAACCGCTTTTCCGATAAAACCATAGTGTATATTTAGACCACAAATCATAGAAAAACAAGAAATGTTTATTCTTATCACAAGACCAATGTTTATACCCTTGAAGCCTTTGTATTGCCTTCTTGCGATCCCAAGGACATCCTGCCGCGTATTACCTTAAAATCCCGCCGATTCGGCTATAATACGCCCCTTCGCAACCGCCCCGGCGGCAGAAATGCCGTCTGAAACCAAATCTGAGGATATTCATGAAAAAACCCCAACGCGGCTACGCCCGCCAAGACCGTGTCAAAGAACAAATTATGCGCGAGCTTGCCGAACTCGTCCGTACCGGACTGAAAGACCCCCGCGCCGGCTTCATTACCGTCAACGAAGTCGAAGTTACCCGCGATTACAGCCACGCCACCGTGTTCTACACCGTTTTAAACCAAGACGCGCGCGAAATTACGGAAGAAGTGCTGGAACACGCACGCGGACACCTCCGCAGCGAATTGGCAAAACGCATCAAGCTGTTCAAAATCCCCGAGCTGCATTTCAAATACGACGAATCCTTGGAACGCGGTATGAACCTGTCCGCCCTTATCGACCAAGTGGCGGCGGAAAAACCGGTTGAAGACTGATACTGCTAAAATGAACAATCTGATTCCCGAACATTTAGCCGCCTATGCACATAGTGATAGCCTGCAAATTGAAGGCGTGCATCGTTGCTTTTCATTATCCTGCCAAGGTAGAGATACTTTCCACATCCGTTACTATGGAGAGCCTTTTGATGGATTGATTACCGATACTGATAAGGCTCCGGTAAAAATTGTGGCGGTAGAAGCTGTAAGCGGCGATGAAATCGTATTGTTTGATGGCGCGGAACATGGCTATAACGCTATGTTTTGCGACAAATATAGTCCAAATCAAAAGCAAAACAGAACGTTAACTGATTTGGATGAGTATACTTACCGAGTTCTGATCCATCTTTATTACAATATAGACTATGAAGATGAATATGAAGATTTCGTCAATTTTGAAGGACAAGTCCCCTTAATTGATGGCCGAATCATTAGTTTTGACTCATTAAAACGAAATGGCTTTGATGCAATCAGCGTTGATCTAATTGATGAAAAACACTCTGTTCGTGAATTATTGAATGAAGAATTAAGCTGATACGCAGGCCGTCTGAACCCTTTCAGACGGTCTGAACATTAATATCCCCTAATTAATATGACCAATAAACCCGCCAAACGCCCGGTCAACGGCGTTCTTCTTCTCGACAAACCCGAAGACCTTTCCAGCAACACCGCCCTGCAAAAAGCGCGGCGTTTGTTCCGTGCTGAAAAAGCAGGGCATACCGGTGTGCTCGACCCTTTGGCAACCGGACTTTTGCCCGTTTGCTTCGGCGAAGCGACCAAGTTCGCCCAATATCTGATTGATGCCGATAAAGCCTACACCGCCACGCTGAAACTCGGCGAAGCCAGCAGCACGGGCGATGCCGAAGGCGAAATCGTTGCCACCGCCCGCGCCGATATTTCCTTAGCCGAATTTCAGACGGCCTGCCAAGCACTGACAGGCGACATCCGCCAAGTGCCGCCGATGTTTTCCGCCCTCAAGCACGAAGGCAAACCGCTGTACGAATACGCCCGCAAAGGCATCGTCATCGAACGCAAAGCGCGCGACATTACCGTTTACGCCATCGATATTACCGAGTTTGACGCGCCCAAAGCCGTGATAAGCGTGCGTTGCAGCAAAGGCACCTACATCCGCACTTTGAGCGAAGACATCGCCAAACACATCGGCACGTTCGCCCACCTGACCGCCTTGCGCCGCACCGAAACCGCCGGTTTTACCATCGCCCAAAGCCACACGCTTGAGGCCTTGGCAAATTTGAACGAAACAGAACGCGACAGCTTGCTGCTACCCTGCGACGTATTGGTTTCACACTTTCCCCAAACCGTTTTAAACGATTATGCCGTCCATATGCTCCGCTGCGGACAACGTCCGCGTTTCGAGGAAGACCTGCCTTCCGATACGCCGGTACGCGTTTACATGGAAAACGGCCGCTTTGTCGGACTGGCGGAATATCAAAAGGAAATATGCCGTCTGAAAGCCTTGCGCCTGATGAACACGGCGGCATCCGCCGCCTGAACGACGGTTAAAAATACGGGCTGTGTTTGAATAATGTGTTGATATAGTGGATTAAATTTAAACCAGTACAGCGTTGCCTCGCCTTGCCGTACTATTTGTACTGTCCGCGGCTTCGTCGCCTTGTCCTGATTTAAATTTAATCCACTATATTTCCGCAAAATCACGACACACTCGGACACCCGCCCCGCTTATCGCAACTTTGCGAACACCCCGGAAACAGCAAAGACATCAAATAATTGATTTTATTATAATTTATTTGCAAAGCCATTTGCCGTTACACAAGAATGGCACATTAAAATGACTGATGAGGATTTATAACGATGAAGGCAGACATTCAAACCGAATTAACCCAAGCCCTGCTATCACACGAAAAAGTATGGGCGAATGAAGAAAAAACCATTTTAGCCAAAAACATCCTGTTGGATTTGGTGGAAAAAACCGACCCGACCATTATCGGTTTGTTATTGGGGAATGATGAGTTAAAACGCCATTTTTTTGTGGAAGTGAATGGTGTTTTGGTGTTTAAATTGCAGGATTTTCGTTTTTTCTTGGACAAACACAGCGTCAATAATTCCTACACAAAATACGCCAACCGCATTGGCTTGACGGACGGCAACCGCTTTTTGAAAGACAATTCGGATATTGTGTTGGATTTTCCGTTTAAAGATTGCGTATTGAATGGCGGACAAAGCACCGAAGAAGGCGAAGAAATTTATTTTAAACGCAATAATAGCCAGCCAGCCAGCCAGCCAGCCAGCCAGCCAGCCAGCCAGCCAGCCAATTATACACTAAATTAACCCGAAAAAGACAAGAAATCTTTTTTAATCAAACGCTTGCTTTTGATGAAATCGATAGGCTTTTTGACGCAAAAGCATTCTCAAAATTCTCCCGCTACACCGCAGACGGCAAACAAGCAGTTGGCGAAATCAAACGACATTCAGACGGCACACCAGCCGAAAATCTTATTATCAAAGGCAATAATCTGATTGCCCTGCATTCGCTTGCCAAACAGTTTAAAGGCAAAGTGAAGCTAATTTATATTGATCCGCCATATAACACGGGCAATGACGGTTTCAAATACAACGACAAATTTAATCGTTCCACTTGGCTGACTTTTATGAAAAACCGTCTGGAAATCGCCAAAGAGCTGCTTATGGAAGACGGTTCAATTTTTGTGTCGATTGACGACAACGAACAGGCATATTTGAAAATTTTAATGGATGAAGTTTTCGGAAATGAAAATTTCATCTGCAATTTTATTTGGGAAAAAAAGACAGGTGCGTCCGATGCCAAACAGATAGCGACTATTACAGAGTTTGTCTTATGTTACTCAAAGAACTTTAAAACAGTTAAATTAAATAAAAACACGTCTTCTTATGATACAGAGAGATACAAATTAAGTGATAAGTTTGAACAGGAAAGAGGCAAATATTATATCGACAATTTAGATAGAGGGGGATTGCAGTATAGTGACAGTTTGAATTTTGCAATCCAATGTCCAGATGGCACTTTTACGTATCCGAATGGCAGGACTGAATTTGTCAATGATGGCTGGATATGGAAATGGAGTAAAAATAAAATTGATTGGGCAATAACAAACGGTTTTTTGGAGTTTAGAAAATCAAAGTCTAAAAAATCTGGATGGAGTGTATGTTATAAAAACTATATGTTGGTTGATAACGAAAACAAGCCGATAGAACGTTCTGCTCCCTATAAGAACTTAATACAGGATATCTTAAATACACATGCGACAGATGAATTGAAAAAACTGTTCGGCAGCAAAGTTTTTACTACTCCAAAACCTGAGAGCTTATTGCAGTATCTTATTCAAATTGCCACATCCGAATCCGACATCGTCTTAGACTACCACTTGGGTAGTGGCACAACCGCCGCCGTTGCTCACAAAATGAACCGCCAATATATCGGTATTGAACAAATGGATTATATTGAAACGCTTGCCGTTGAACGCTTGAAAAAAGTGATTGACGGCGAGCAGGGCGGTATTTCCAAAGCCGTGAATTGGCAAGGTGGTGGCGAGTTTGTTTATGCCGAGCTTGCTCCATTTAACGAAACCGCAAAACAACAAATTTTGGCTTATGAAAGTTCAGACGGCATCAAAACGCTGTTTGAAGGTTTATGCGAACGCTATTTCTTGAAATACAACGTCAGCGTAAATGAATTTAGTCAAATCATTCAAGAGCCTGAATTTCAATCTTTGCCATTAGACGAACAAAAACAAATGGTGCTTGAAATGTTAGATTTAAATCAAATGTATGTTTCATTATCCGAAATGGATGACGAACAATTTGCAGGTTGCTTAAACGATGACGATAAAGCGGTAAGCCGTGCGTTCTATCAAGCGGAGAAAAAAGATGGCGAATGATAAAACTTTGTTTGATTGGGTGGAAGACCGCAAATCAATGCTGGAAGAAATGGAACAGACGGATTTTTTCGCGCTGCCTGAATTTGTTTCCAATAATTTAAAATATCCGTTTTTTGAATGGCAAAAATCGGCTTTAGAAAATTTTGTGATTTTTGACCGCACTTCAAAATTAAAGGATTTCCCCGGCATCAAAAACCGTCCTACCCATTTGCTGTTCAATATGGCAACGGGAGCCGGCAAAACAATGATGATGGCGGCGTTGATTTTGTATTATTTTGAAAAGGGTTATCGGCATTTTTTGTTTTTCGTCAATCAAAATAATATCGTGGATAAAACGGAAAATAATTTTATTGACCCGGCGCACGCAAAATTTTTATTTACCGAAAAGATTTTGCAAGGCGATACGGTTATTCCCATTCGCAAAGTAGAGACATTTAGCCCACATTCAGACGGCATTGAAATTAAATTTACCAGTATTCAAAAACTGTATAACGATATCCACACCGAGCGAGAAAACCAAACCACATTGGCAGATTTGCACAAATTGAACCTTGTGATGCTGGGCGATGAAGCACACCATTTAAACGCACAAACCAAAGGCAAAAAACAAGGCGAATTAGATTTAGAAAAGGAAATGAACGACCGCACTAGCGATGCCGAAATTGAACGTAAAGGCTGGGAGCATATGGTTTTGGAGTTGTTGCTCAATAAAAATGGCAATCCTAGCCAAAATGTGCTATTGGAATTTACCGCCACGTTGCCTGAAAATGCTGACGTGCAACAAAAATACGCGGATAAAATCATCACAAAATTTGGCTTAAAAGAATTTTTGCAAAAGGGTTATACCAAAGAAATCAATTTGGTATCTAGTACGCTGAATAAGAAAGAGCGGGTGTTGCACGCTTTATTGTTTGCTTGGTATCGCCATCAAATTGCGTTGAAATATGGCATTGCCAATTTCAAGCCTGTGATGTTGTTTAGAAGTAAGACGATTGATGAATCAAAAGCAGATTATTCGGCGTTTTTAAATTGGGCAGAAAATGTGCAAGCGGATGATTTTTCGTTTTTAACGACATTTTCAACAAGCTTAAACGATAGCGATAACGCCAACGAACAAGGCAAAACCCGCACCGAACAAGCCCTAAAATTTATGCAGGACAATAAATTTGAGTTTGCACATTTGGCAAATTGGGTGAAACAAAATTATCAAAAACATAATGTGATTATTACCAACTCCGAAACCAACAAAAACAAAACCGAAAAGACCGACGGCGAAACGGAAAAATTGCTGAATAATTTGGAAGCGGCTGATAATCCAATCCGTGCCATTTTTACGGTGGATAGATTAACCGAGGGTTGGGACGTTTTAAATTTGTTTGATATTGTGCGTTTGTATGAAGGGCAAAATGGCGGTGGTTCAAATAAAAAATCGGGCAAAACGGCTGCCGCTACCGTATCAGAAAAACAGTTGATTGGTCGTGGTGTGCGTTATTTTCCATTTGCGTTTGAAGGTAAACAGCCGAATAAACGCAAATTTGACAACGATATGCAACACGAATTACGTATCTTGGAAGAATTGTTTTATTACACGCACGATGAGCAATCCCGCTATATTTCAGAACTGAAAAACGAGTTGCGAAAAGACGGTTATTTGCCTGAAAAAGACGATGATAAGGTGTTGGCAACATTTAAACTCAAATCTGAATTTGCCGATAATAAGGATTTTAGAGAGTTGTTAATTTGGGCGAATAAAAAAATCCCCAACCCAAACGCCAAAAGCAATAATGCAGACAGCCTGCAAGCCAATCCGCAAACGCTTTCATTCCAAGTTCACGGTAATCAACTGTTGCAGGAAACGCAATTTACAGCCGATGAAAATGATGAAACCGCCCGACAAATCGGCACACAAAATAATTTTACTCAAACCATAAAAATGAGTGAAATAGAGTGGCACATTTTTAATAAAGCATTACATATCAAAGGGAAAAATAGCCAATCTTTATTCCATTTCAACCGTTTGCAAAGCAAGCTCAACATTCAAAATCGCAATGAATTGCAAAATAAATTGTTGAAAGACTGGCAAATTGAATTTTTAGGATTAGGGCAAGACAAACAGGTTCGCCCGGACGATAAACTTGCAGGCTGCCTGAAAATCTTGGAAATGGTTGAAAAACATTTGAATGAAAGTGATAAGCCATTTATCGGTACAAAAGAATTTACGCCTAAAAAATTATGGGAAATTTTCGGCACGCCAAAACAAAAATGGGTCAAAAAAGATGATATAAAAACTGCTATTGCCACGCAAAATGATTGGTATGTGATGGATAATTTTGCTGGAACAAGTTTGGAAGAAGCGTTAATTCAATTTATTTCAGAGCGTTTGGGCGATTTGAAATCTAAATATGACGTGCATTTAATCCGAAATGAAGAAGTGTTTAAATTGAATAACTTTGCCGATGGTGAAGGATTTATGCCGGACTTTGTTTTATTGCTGAAAGATAAACAAAAATCTTCTTCCGACAGCGTGGACGGCTTTTTGCATTACCAAATTTTCATTGAACCCAAAGGCGGGCATTTAGTGGAAAATGATTCGTGGAAAGAAGCTTTTTTAGAGGCAATCACAGTGGAATATGGGAAGGATAAAATCCTGCAAAAAGATACACCGCATTATCGTTTGATCGGTTTACCGTTTTTTACTGATCATCAGAAAAATGGACAATTTACGGAGTCATTCCCTTTAGGTGCGGCATCGCTTGAAAAATGAAGTAGTGCATTGCCGGCAGCCCCGTTTGACAAAACTTCCTTTATAAAAGAGTGTTTTGTCAGATATTTAATCAACACATTATTAAAATACAGCCAAATTTTAATGCCGTCCGAACCATGTGTTCAGACGGCATCATATTTTTCAGTATCTAAACCGTTTCTCTGCCCCAATCTTTGCCTCTCAAAATCGAAGCATCGACATCTTGAATATCGCGGTGTCCCGTAAACGCCATAGATATATCCATTTCTTTATACAGGATTTCCAGCGCACGGGTTACGCCTTCTTCACCATACGCACCCAAACCATACAGAAACGCCCGGCCTATCATCGTACCTTTCGCGCCCAAAGCCCACGCCTTCAAAATATCCTGACCGCTACGGATGCCGCTGTCCATCCAAACTTCGATGTCGCTGCCCACTGCGCTGACGATGTCGGGCAAGGCTTTGATGGCAGACACGGTATCGTCGAGCTGGCGGCCGCCGTGGTTGGAAACGACCAATGCATCCGCACCGCTTTTCGCTGCTTTTTCCGCGTCTTCAGGTTCCATAATGCCTTTGATAATCAGCTTGCCGCCCCACAAATCTTTAATGCGGGCGACGTCGTCCCAGCTCAGGCGCGGGTCGAATTGTTCGGATGTCCAAGAAGACAGCGAAGACAAATCGCCGACGTTTTTGGCGTGTCCGACGATATTGCGGAACGTGCGGCGTTCCGTGTTCAGCATTTTCATGCACCATTCGGGCTTGGTCGCCAGATTGATTAAATTGGCGATGGTCGGTTTCGGCGGCGCGGACAGGCCGTTTTTGATGTCTTTGTGGCGTTGCCCCAAAACCTGCAAATCGGCGGTCAATACCAACGCCGAACATTTGGCATCCTTCGCGCGCTTAATCAGGTTTTCCATAAACTCGCGGTCGCGCATCACATAAAGCTGAAACCAAAACGGCGCGCTGGTGTTCTCGGCAACGTCTTCAATCGAGCAGATAGACATCGTGGACAGCGTAAACGGAATGCCGAACTTCTCCGCCGCACGCGCCGCCAAAATTTCGCCGTCTGCGTGTGCCATGCCGGTAAAACCCGTCGGCGCAATCGCCACCGGCATTTTCACATCCTGCCCGATCATTTTAGTCTCAAGGCTGCGTCCCTCCATATTGACCAATACTTTTTGACGGAAGCGGATGTCTTTGAAATCCGAAGTATTTTCCCGATAAGTCGTTTCCGTCCACGAACCCGAATCGATGTAATCGTAAAACATACGCGGCATTTTGCGCTTGGCAACGCGGCGCAAGTCTTCGATGCAGGTCATTTTGCTCAAATCACGTTTCATCTTGTTTTTCCCTGTTTGACAGCCTGATGGAATATGCCGTCTGAAACTGCTTGAGCCTTCAAACGGCATTTCAGGCAATACCCAAATAAATCACTAAGATTTAGATAATCTATATCAATATCAAAAATAAATCAAATCGTTTTGAAACCGCTTGCCGGCAAAACGCCCCAACCGCCGCTCCTCAAAAAACATAACCCACTGATTCAAAAAACCAAACAAATAGAGCAAAATCAGACTATACCGCCATTTAAACAAACAATCGGCAACAGCTCCCCCATACTTGACTGAAATACTCAGATATTGGACAATTCTGCCCACTATAAAAAAGCCGACACGGGCAACCACCACCATGAGACTGACCACCAAAGGGCGTTTCGCCGTTACCGCTATGCTGGATTTGGCGATGAACGCGCAAACCGGCGCCGTCAAACTCAGTGCCATCAGCGAACGCCAAAACATATCCCTCTCCTATCTCGAGCAATTGTTCGGCAAACTCCGCCGCGCCGGACTGGTTGAAAGCCTGCGCGGGCCCGGCGGCGGCTACATCCTCGCTGCCCCTCCCGCACAAATCAACATCGCCCAAATCATTTCCGCCGCCGAAGACCGGCTGGACGCGACCCAATGCGGCAGCAAAGCCAACTGCCACCACGGCGCGCCCTGCCTGACGCACGACCTTTGGGAGAATTTAAACAAAACCATCAACGACTACCTCGGCAGCGTTACCCTGCAAAGCATCATCGAACAAAAAAACAACGGCGACAGCAGCCGCGTCGTCCAGTTTACACACATCCATTAAATAACACCCGAAAAAGAAAGAGCAAACCATGACCGTCAAAACCCCCGTTTACCTTGACTACGCCGCCACCACACCCGTTGACAAACGCGTTGCCGAAAAAATGATTCCCTATCTGACCGAAACCTTCGGCAACCCCGCCTCCAACAGCCACGCATTCGGCTGGGAAGCAGAAGAGGCCGTCGAAAAAGCCCGCGCCGACATCGCCGCCCTGATTAATGCCGATCCCAAAGAAATCATCTTCACCAGCGGCGCGACCGAGTCCGACAACCTCGCCATCAAAGGTGCGGCAAACTTCTACAAAACCAAAGGCAAACACCTCATCACCGTCAAAACCGAACACAAAGCCGTGCTCGACACGATGCGCGAACTCGAACGCCAAGGTTTTGAAGTAACCTACCTCGGCGTTCAAGAAAACGGTTTGATTAATCTGGAAGAACTCAAAGCCGCCATCCGCGACGACACCATCCTGATTTCCGTAATGTGGGTAAACAACGAAATCGGCGTAGTGCAAGACATTCCCGCCATCGGCGAAATCTGCCGCGAACGCAAAATCGTCTTCCACGTCGATGCCGCCCAAGCATGCGGCAAAGTACCTGTCGACGTTGAAGCCGCCAAAATCGACCTGTTGTCCATGTCCGGTCATAAAGTGTACGGTCCTAAAGGCATCGGCGCACTGTACGTCCGCCGCAAACCCCGCGTCCGCCTCGAAGCCCAAATGCACGGCGGCGGCCACGAACGCGGCTTCCGCAGCGGCACCCTGCCGACCCACCAAATTGTCGGTATGGGCGAAGCCTTCCGCATCGCCAAAGAAGAACTCGAGCAAGATATGGCGCACTACCGCAAACTGCGCGACATCTTCCTCAAAGGCATCGAAGGCATCGAAGAAGTCTATATCAACGGCGACCTCGAACACCGCGCCCCGAACAACCTGAACGTCAGCTTCAACTTCGTCGAAGGCGAAAGCCTGATTATGGCGGTGAAAGAACTCGCCGTATCCAGCGGCTCCGCCTGTACTTCTGCCAGTCTCGAACCCAGCTACGTCCTGCGCGCACTCGGTCGCAACGACGAACTGGCGCACTCATCCCTGCGCATCACCTTCGGCCGCATGACCACCGAAGAAGAAGTGCAATTCGCGGCAGAACTGATCAAATCCAAAATCGGCAAACTGCGCGAACTGTCGCCGCTGTGGGAAATGTTCAAAGACGGGATTGATTTGAACTCGATTGAATGGGCAGCGCATTAAGATTGATGTCAAACAAAGGCTGTCTGAGAAAGTGAGTCTAATTTTTGAATACAGTAAAACACTTTTTATAGACAGTCTTGTAAGCTATTTTCATAGAAAGAATACCATGAAAGTTAAAATTATTAATTTGCCAAATGGTTATAAACGTATTATTTATGGAAAATATTTTGAACAATTTGACTTAGATTATAAACAAGATTTAGACGTATTAAAAAAAGATATTGAATTTGCTTTATCTGTTATTGAATACAATCGATCTATATTCAAAAAATTCTCTTCCTTATTTAAGAATAAAAACATTTTTGTTTATCAAGGAGGACATCATCTTGATATTATTGATCGTGATAAAGGAAGTTTGGAATGGTTAACTATTGAAGATCATTGGACAAAAGATGTTGATGATATCACCGGTTCATGGAAAATGGAGAATTTAGAAATTAGCCGACAAACTCAATATGCAATGCAACTTCTAAAGATTGGTAAAACAAATATTGAGAAAGAAATAAGAAAAATTAAACAAAGGTTCTAAAAAAATGAGTAAATACGGTGGTGAAGACATAATCTATATGAATGATGCTGTATTTAGAAATAAATTAGCCATTCAAGATCCACTTGAATTAGAAAAGGTCGAAAGAGACATTTCTGCTATTTCCGCCCAGCATCTGCTTTTGCAACCCATTACGGGCAATTTTGATTTGGCGCATTTACAGACCATTCATCGCGAACTGTTTGGCGATGTTTATGATTGGGCGGGCGAAATCCGGAGAGTTGATATTTCCAAAGGTAATACCCGATTTGCCAATTTTGCTTTTATCGAAAACGAAAGCCGTAAACTTTTGGAGAAGTTGCGAAGCGAAAACTATTTGCAGGGATTGGATAAAGATAAGTTTGCAGAACGTGCAGCCTATTATTTGGGCGAATTGAACGTTCTACATCCTTTTCGTGAAGGAAACGGCAGAACATTGCGCCTGTTTATGACGCAATTGGCAATGAAAAACGGTTTGCAGATACATTGGCAAAATATCTCTGCCGAACAAATGATTCAAGCCTCTAGTCAGGCATACCATGCCGATAGCAGTTTATTGGCACGATTAATTTTAGACAATTTAGAACAATCGTCTTTTTCAGACGACTAAAACATCAACAAACCACGATATTTTAAGCAAGCGTAGGTTGGGTTGGAAACCCAACAAGCCTATTAAAGCACCTGAATGGGTTTAATAACCCAACCTACCTATAAATAAAAAAGGTCGTCTGAAATCCCAAAAGACCTTTTCAGACGACCTAAAAGCCACCACATTAAAATTAAGGATGCAACCCATGAACGAACAAGAACTTAACCTCGACAATCTCGACAACCTGCTTGACGATTTTGACGGCGTTACCGTGGAAGGCGGCGTCGATTCGGAAAACGACGACGGCTGCGAAGGCGGTGCGTGCAAAATCTAACTCAGGCCGTCTGAAAACAGGCAAACAAACCACTTAAATCATCAAAAAACATTAAGGAAACCACATCATGGCATACAGCGATAAAGTAATCGACCACTACGAAAACCCCCGCAACGTCGGCACTTTCGACAAAAACGACGAGTCCGTCGGCACCGGCATGGTCGGCGCGCCCGCCTGCGGCGACGTGATGCGTCTGCAAATCAAAGTAAACGATGAAGGTATTATTGAAGATGCCAAATTCAAAACTTACGGCTGCGGCTCCGCCATCGCTTCGTCCAGCCTGATTACCGAGTGGGTCAAAGGCAAAAGCTTGGATGACGCGCTG
The DNA here is from genome assembly GCF_943181435.1 of Neisseria sp. Marseille-Q6792. The sequence goes on along the minus strand of NZ_OW969598.1, from coordinate 297,031 downwards.
GCAATCAAAAACAGTGAAATCGCCGAAGAGTTGGAATTGCCGCCGGTAAAAATCCACTGCTCCATTTTGGCGGAAGACGCGGTAAAAGCGGCCGTTGCCGACTACCGTAAACGTCAAGAAAACAAATAACCCTGTTTTCCAGATACTTAGTTTGCGGACATTAATGCCTAAATCGGCTTGATAGGTACCAACTGCCATATAAGCGCGCTTACCCCTTCAAAATCAAAGGAGGCAAAATGCCTTTTAGCGATGAAGAAGCCCAATCCCTGCTTGCCGTCAAAGGCATAGGCAAAACTGTATTGCAGCGTTTGCAGCAAATGGGTTTGGATGATGTTGCCACGCTGGCGGCGGCGGATGTGGACGATGTTTTGGAACAAGGTACAAAATTGACCGGATCGACCTGTTGGAAAACAGTCCGCAGGCAAAAGCCGCCGTTTCTACCGCGATAACATGGGCAAAACAGAAAATAATTGCGAAATGAGGAAAGAAGCATGATTACCATCACAGAAAATGCAGCCAAATACATCAACAATTACCTGACCAAACGCGGCAAAGGCTTGGGCGTACGCTTAGGTGTGAAAACCAGCGGCTGCTCGGGTATGGCATACAACCTTGAATTTGTCGATGAAGCGAACGAGGACGACCTGATTTTCGAAGAACACGGCGCGCGCATTTATATCGATCCGAAAAGCTTGGTTTATTTAGACGGTACGCAAGTCGATTACACCAAAGAAGGTTTGCAGGAAGGTTTCAAATTTGAAAACCCGAATGTCAAAGACTCCTGCGGCTGCGGCGAGAGCTTCCACGTTTAAGACATAAAAATGGCGGAACTGTATCAAAACCGTCCCGCCATTTTTTCGCTTCCTGCCTGTTGTAGCTGCCTTTGCCTTTTCTTTTCCGTTCCACCTTGTGTCGGAACAAATCGGATTTCACTAAGGCTTTTAAAGCATTGTCGCGTATTTTACCTTTATTGTGCTGCACTTTACCGCTCATATTCAGTCCTTTCGTTTAAGAAGCAGCAGATTATAAGGCAAAATCAGGTTTCTGCCGAACATTTCACATTCATTATCCCGCTATGTCCCAATATTTCACCCTCTTCCGGATTGAACCCGCTTTCGATATCGACACCGAAAGCTTGGAGCAAACCTACCGCGCCTTGGCTGCCCGTTTCCATCCCGATAAATTCGCTTCCGCTTCCGCCTTTGAGCAAAAGCAGGCAGTGATGATGTCTTCCACCATCAACGATGCCTACCGTACCTTGAAAAATCCCATCGACCGCGCCGCATATCTGCTGAAGACATTGGGGATAGACGCCGACGCGCCGGAACACACCTCTTTCGCTCCCGACTTCCTCATGCAGCAAATGGAATGGCGCGAAACGCTGATGGAGGCACGGGCAGAAAGCGACCTGAAAACCCTGGAAAATCTGAGTGACGAAATCCGTGTCGAACAAGAAAAACTGTTCTGCGACCTGAAACAGTCATTCGCGCGCCAAGACTACGACACCGCCGCACAACAAGTCCGCCAAGGCAGGTTTCTCGACAAACTCCGCAACGAAATTTCCTCAGCATTATAATCCGCACCGTGTTTCAGACGGCATAACCGTTTCGTCCGCCATGCCGTCTGAACATACCGGCTACCTGTCCACAACAGACAAAAGCCGTGGAGGAACATCCAAAAAATAACATTTGTTGCGGGAAACAATACCGAATCTCCGCCCATGCTCGCCCAATGCCCGCAGCAAAACCTTCGTAATTTTAGAGCGTTCCTCAAGAAAGCGGTTCCAGAAGAAAATATACTGGGGCTTTACGGGATCCTCCTCCAACCACTTCCTCAGACTGACATCGTCCGACACCCTGTCACGCCAGCCCGCATAGTCCGCCCATACCATTTCGGCAAATTCACACTGACTGCCGCAGTCTATCTTCCTTCCCTCCAAACACAGACGGGCCATAACCAGGTAAATCGAGAACTGACAGGGCGACAGTCCGTCGACAACGACCGAACCGAAACGTAAAACACCATTTGCCGCATCAATTTCCACATCCACATCGTCCAACATTGGGCGCATAACCGATATAAAAACCCATAAACTTACGTCCACCGGCCAAATTATTCAACATCGACAACACGACACAGCACCTTTTCCCCCACTTCGTTTTACCGGCAGAACCGATTATGTACCGATGCCGTCCAAAATACCTCCAAAACAAATTTGTGAAGGCGCACTCTCATCTTTCAGACGGCATACCTGCAACCCGAAACACAGTTTTACGTTGAAATATGCTAAAATAAGCAACAATTTTTTGCCATACGAAACATTGAAACCATGACCGACGCAACCATCCGCAACGACCACAAATTCGCCCTCGAAACCCTGCCGGTAAGCCTTGAAGACGAAATGCGCAAAAGCTATCTCGACTACGCCATGAGCGTCATTGTCGGGCGCGCGCTGCCGGACGTTCGCGACGGTCTCAAACCGGTACACCGCCGCGTGCTGTATGCCATGCACGAACTGAAAAACAACTGGAATTCCGCCTACAAAAAATCGGCGCGTATTGTCGGCGACGTCATCGGTAAATACCACCCCCACGGCGATACTGCCGTATATGACACCATCGTCCGTATGGCACAAGACTTCGCCATGCGTTACGTCTTGGTCGACGGTCAAGGCAACTTCGGCTCCATAGACGGACTTGCCGCCGCAGCCATGCGCTATACCGAAATCCGCATGGCGAAAATCTCACATGAAATGCTGGCAGACATTGAGGAAGAAACCGTTAATTTCGGCCCGAACTACGACGGTAGCGAACACGAGCCGCTTGTACTGCCGACCCGTTTTCCCACACTGCTCGTCAACGGCTCGTCTGGCATCGCCGTCGGCATGGCGACCAATATCCCGCCGCACAACCTTTCCGACACCGTCAACGCCTGCCTGCGCCTGCTCGATGCACCCGACACCGAAATCGACGAGCTGATCGACATTATCCAAGCCCCCGACTTCCCGACCGGGGCAACCATCTACGGCTTGAGCGGGGTGCGCGAAGGCTATAAAACAGGCCGCGGCCGCGTCGTCATCCGCGCCAAGACCCACACCGAACCTATCGGCAAAAATGGGGAACGCGAAGCCATCGTTATCGACGAAATCCCCTATCAGGTCAACAAAGCCAAACTGGTCGAGAAAATCGGCGAACTGGTCCGAGAAAAAACGCTGGAAGGCATTTCCGAGCTCCGCGACGAATCCGACAAATCCGGCATGCGTGTCGTTATCGAGCTGAAACGCAACGAAAACGCCGAAGTCGTCTTAAACCAACTCTACAAACTGACTCCGCTGCAAGACAGTTTCGGCATCAATATGGTAGTTTTGGTCGACGGACAACCGCGCCTGTTGAACCTGAAACAGATTCTCTCCGAATTCCTGCGCCACCGCCGCGAAGTCGTTACCCGACGTACGCTTTTCCGACTGAAAAAGGCACGCCACGAAGGGCATATTGCCGAAGGCAAAGCCGTTGCACTGTCCAATATCGATGAAATCATCAGGCTCATCAAAGAATCTCCCAACGCAGCCGAGGCCAAAGAAAAACTGCTTGCGCGTCCTTGGCGCAGCAGCCTCGTTGAAGAAATGCTGACGCGTTCCGGTCTGGATTTGGAAATGATGCGTCCGGAAGGATTGACTGCAAACATCGGCTTGAAAGAGCAAGGTTATTACCTGAGCGAGATTCAGGCAGATGCTATTTTACGCATGAGCCTACGAAACCTGACCGGCCTCGATCAAGAAGAAATTGTCGAAAGCTACAAAAACCTGATGGGTAAAATCATTGACTTTGTGGACATCCTCTCCAAACCCGAACGCATTACCCAAATCATCCGCGACGAACTGGAAGAAATCAAAACCAACTATGGTGATGAAAGACGCAGCGAAATCAACCCGTTCGGCGGCGACATTGCCGATGAAGACCTGATTCCGCAACGCGAAATGGTCGTTACCCTGACTCATGGCGGCTATATCAAAACCCAGCCGACCACCGACTATCAGGCGCAGCGCCGCGGCGGGCGCGGTAAACAGGCGGCGGCCACCAAAGACGAAGACTTTATCGAAACCCTGTTCGTTGCGAACACACATGACTATTTGATGTGTTTCACCAACCTCGGCAAGTGCCACTGGATTAAGGTTTACAAACTGCCGGAAGGCGGACGCAACAGCCGCGGTCGTCCGATTAACAACGTCATCCAGTTGGAAGAAGGCGAAAAAGTCAGCGCCATCCTCGCCGTGCGCGAATTCCCCGAAGACCAATACGTCTTCTTCGCCACCGCACAAGGCATGGTGAAAAAAGTCCAACTTTCAGCGTTTAAAAACGTCCGCAGCCAAGGCATCAAAGCCATCGCACTCAAAGAAGGCGATTACCTCGTCGGTGCCGCGCAAACCGGCGGCTCGGACGACATCATGCTGTTCTCCAACTTGGGTAAAGCCATCCGCTTTAACGAATACTGGGAAAAATCCGGTAACGACGAAGCGGAAGATGCCGATATCGAAACTGAAAACGAAGATTCAGACAGCCTGGATGATGAAAATGCCGAAAACGCATTGCCAAGCGGCAAACACGGTGTCCGTCCGTCTGGTCGCGGCAGCGGCGGCCTGCGCGGTATGCGCCTGCCTGCCGACGGCAAAATCGTCAGCCTGATTACCTTCGCCCCCGAAGCCGAGCAAAGCGATTTGCAAGTATTGACCGCCACTGCCAACGGCTACGGCAAACGCACCCCGATTGCCGATTACAGCCGTAAAAACAAAGGCGGACAAGGCAATATCGCCATCAATACCGGCGAACGCAACGGCGATTTGGTCGCCGCAACTTTGGTTAGCGAAACCGACGATTTGATGCTGATTACCAGCGGCGGCGTGCTTATCCGTACCAAAGTCGAACAAATCCGCGAAACCGGCCGCGCCGCAGCAGGCGTGAAACTGATTAACTTGGACGAAGGCGAAACCTTAGTATCGCTGGAACGTGTTGCCGAAGACGAATCCGAATCCGAACTCTCCGACGCTTCTGTAATTTCCAATCTAACCGAACCGGAAGCCGAGAACTGAAAATCATCTCCCAATGCCGTCTGAAGATTCAGACGGCATTTATTTTATCCCTCATCCGTCATCCCACTTCTCCCAATCAAATTCGGAAACAGCCTCCCATCTTTAACTTATCAAAAACATATTGCATCCTTTTTGAACGTTGCAGGCAAACAATATTGTAAAGATATAATTAATTATTAATAAAAACAATATCTTATTTAACAATTAGAAAAATATCCTCACTAAACAACCTAAGGATAAAAAATGAAAGGCAACAACTTACCTGCATTCCGATACAGCCTGATGGCACTTGCCCTGTCTGCCGGATTTTCCCATGCAGACGGAAATTTCGGTCACAACCATACGGCCGAGCTGTCGGAAGTTAAAGTCAGCGGTACCGCCATCAGTACCCGTACCCACCGCAACTAACTCGACCGTGAAACTGCAACCGATTTGAAACAGGTCATGAAAGACCAAATCGGTATGAATGTCGGCGGCGGCAACGGCGTGGCACAGTTTTACAGCATTCGCGGCGTGGGCGAAGACAAAATCAATTTGGATGTGGACGGAACCGGTCAATCTACTAAAATTTTCCACCACCAAAGCCGCTTCCAACTCGATCCGGCATTAATTAAGGGACTATCCTAGATAACTAGGATAAACTCGATTTTACTAATTGTCTTAAAATGGAAATTTGAACTTTTATCTCACTGTTATTAAAACGCCATTCGCACTCCTTTAAATACAGTTCAAAATGCTCTTTGGGTTTGCTTGGTTCCAAAAGTTCTCAATTCCATTAATATGGTTTTGTCGTTCAGCAAAATGTGTGCTGTGATTGATACGAAAACGAAGTTTCAGCGAAGCTAAAATGGCTAAATCCGCTCACATCTAATACATCATAGCTACGATAACGATCCGTATAAACAATGCTGTCAGGTTTCACTTGTTCACGGATAATAGGAAATAAAGTAGCGGTTTGAGTATTCGGTACAGTAACCGTATAAACCTTATATATTAGGGGCGCATTACTTTTCTTACCATTTCGCTTCAAAAGACCGAATACGGCGACTTTACCGGCAGCACCGCGACCGCGTTTACCTTTGCGTTGTCCACCAAAATAACTTTCATCTGCTTCTACTTCGCCATCAAACATTTCCAAATGCGGACTGTTTTGATAAATCAGTAATCGTAAACGATGAAAATAATAGGCTACGGTATTTTTATTAACGCCTACTAACTCTGCTGCTGTTCTTGCAGTTATACCTGCGACAAATAGTTCAATGAATTTATTTTGTTTATACTGGCTTAGACGACTTTTTCTCATAGGGATAATTCTAACTTAATTTGAATTTCCCTAGTTATCTAGGACAGCCCCTTATTTATTATCTAATGAAACCAATTCCCGGTTTTCAGACGACCTTTTATCAAATATTATCGGCAGCGGCTCAATGCCAACCTTAAACCTGCTCCGATTTCTTCAGGGCTGTTATCCAATGATAAAATTACATCGTCTGCAACAATGGCATCCCACGCTTCCAGCTTGACATGGCGGCTCGGGCTGATTTTCAGGCAGCCGTTGTGCAGCCAAATATCCACGCTCATCATGTTTTTAAATAGGGCGCGTCTGGTTTTATAGCCCAAGTTCCCGCATAGCTTGGCAACCCAATCCTCATAGCTTTGCCGAATTTTTTCGGTATCAAAAGAATCTTGGTCTTCTGGACTGTCATAAACGAAAGTCCTGCTGTTCGCCAACGCTTGCAAGACCGTCGTGCCTAAAGTTTCATTGTCGGTATCCAATGGCAGGATATGGGGGGGATATAGGTGGTCTGGAGCATATCGCCCAAATCCTGACCATGTTTGAATAATCCAGGCTCTTTCATTTGCCTTATAGCCAGCCCAATAATCTTGTTCTTGATTGAAAGTCATTTATTCGATCTCCGTAATTTTGACTGTAATGTTTCAATTTTTGGCATACTCTACCACACGTTGCAACTGCAATCTTTGCTCCTTTACAGCCCAAAAGTTTTTATATAAATAAATTGCCCTCTCCATTCTTTTAACCCTGAAACACAAATGCCGTCTGAAATTTTCAGACGGCATTTGTTGCTTTATATTCATTCTGCCTGCTTAGGCAAATTGCCGTGTAAAACCGACAAACTCCTCTTTTTTCGATTTGGCCCTGCCTGAATCGATGGCTTCCCGTGCGGCAGATATGCCGTCTGAAAGCGAAGCCGCGACATTTCCGGCATACAGGGCGGCGGCGGTGTTGAGCAATACGATATCGCGCGCAGCCCCTTCTTTCCCATCCAGCACCTCGTTCATTTTCAACAAAGATTCCTGAGTATTGGCAACTTTGATTTCATCCAAATTGCGGCGGGTTTCGATACCGAAATCTTCTGGGCGGATGTCGTATTCGCTGATTTTTCCGTCTTTGAGTTCGGCAACGCGCGTTTTGCCCGTCAGTGTAATTTCATCCAAGCCGCCCTCCCCGCAAACAACCAAAACGTGTTTAGAACCGAGTTGTTGCAAGACCCGCGACAAAATGCCGCACAAATCGGTATGGAACACGCCCAAAAGCTGGTTCGGCGCGCTCGCAGGATTGGTTAACGGACCCAATATGTTGAAAATACTTCGGAAACCGAGCGAACGTCGTACCGGGGCGACATAGCGCATGGCACTGTGGTGATTGGGTGCGAACATAAACCCGATGCCGGTCTGGCTGATACTTTGGGCAATCTGTTCGGGAGTCAGGTTGAGGTTTGCACCCATTTGCTCCACCACATCCGCCGCGCCGCTGGAAGATGAAACGGAACGCCCGCCGTGTTTGGCAACCTTCGCGCCTGCTGCTGCGGCAACAAACATCGAAGTCGTCGAAATATTGAAGGTTTTCGCACCATCCCCGCCCGTACCGACGATATCAACCAGCCCCTCTGCATTCTCCAGCGGCACTTTTGTCGCAAACTCGCGCATGACGGCTGCAGCCGCGGTAATTTCGGAAACGGTTTCAACCTTGATACGCAAGCCGGTCAAAATCGCCGCAATTTGTTCGGGCGGCACTTTGCCGCTCATAATCTGACGCATCAAGTCGGTCATTTCATCGTAAAACAACTCGTTATTGCTGATTAATCGTTCGATAGCCTGTTGCGGTGTAATCATTTTTTGTCCTCCGTTCAATATTCGGACGAAAATGCCGTCTGAAGGGCTTCAGACGGCATCACGTCAGATTTTTTGCGGTTTGAAGTTTTGAAATTCAACTAAAAAATTGTTTAACATATCATGTCCGTGTTCGGTCAGCAGAGCTTCAGGGTGGAATTGTACCCCCTCAACGGCATATTCCTTATGGCGCACACCCATAATCTCGCCGTCCTCAGTCCAAGCCGTTACTTCCAAACATTCGGGCATCGTATCCCGAGCGATAACGAGGCTGTGATAACGCGTACAGGTAACAGGATTGGGCAAATCTTTAAACATACCCTTACCCGAATGGGACACAGGCGACACCTTGCCGTGCATCAGCGTTTTGGCGCGGACTATCCTGCCGCCAAACGCCTCGCCTATCGTCTGATGTCCGAGGCACACGCCCATAATCGGCAGCCTGCCGGCAAAATGGCGCATGGCTTCTACTGAAATACCCGCCTCTTTAGGGGAACACGGTCCGGGGCCGATTACAAGATATTGCGGCTTTAAGGCTTCGATTTCTTCCAATGTAATATCATCGTTACGGCGCACGACAACTTCCTGCCCCAATTCTGTAAAATACTGGACGATGTTGTAAGTGAAACTGTCATAATTGTCGATAAACAAAAGCATTTTGTGATTAACCTATTGATTTAAAATATTATTTATTATTGGCTGCATTTCCGATACCCCTGAGTATACCCTCTTATATCTTAGCGTGCCTGATGCACCCTTAGGAATCTGACGCAGAGTCTCGCTTTCTGACAAGTGTGCAATTTTGCCATCTTTTCGACCATTCGGGAAAGCACCGATTTTATGCCCTTATAAATTTTGGTTATCCGATAGCCAAATACAGCGGAATTCTTGTTCACATCATTCACTTCCCTAAAATTAGGGTTAATACAAATTAACGCCATTAAATGTCACAACCGTGTCATTTGAAAAACTTTTGCCTATGCCCTCTGAGTGTTCTCAAAATCTTATGATATAAAAAATGTAATGTTATATAATAACAAACTTTTGAAATGCGACGAGAAGCCAAAATGGCACAAACTACACTCAAACCCATTGTTTTATCAATTCTTTTAATCAACACACCCCTCCTCGCCCAAGCGCATGAAACTGAGCAATCGGTGGGCTTGGAAACGGTCAGCGTCGTCGGCAAAAGCCGTCCGCGCGCCACTTCGGGGCTGTTGCACACTTCGACCGCCTCCGACAAAATCATCTCCGGCGATACCTTGCGCCCAAAAGCCGTCAACTTGGGCGATGCTTTAGACGGCGTACCGGGCATTCATGCCTCGCAATACGGCGGCGGCGCATCCGCCCCCGTCATTCGCGGTCAAACAGGCAGACGGATTAAAGTGTTGAACCATCACGGCGAAACGGGCGATATGGCGGATTTTTCGCCCGATCACGCCATTATGGTAGACACCGCCTTGTCGCAACAGGTTGAAATTTTGCGCGGGCCGGTTACGCTTTTATATAGTTCGGGTAATGTGGCCGGTTTGGTCGATGTTGCCGATGGCAAAATCCCCGAAAAAATGCCTGAAAACGGCGTATCGGGCGAACTCGGATTGCGTTTGAGCAGCGGTAATTTGGAAAAACTCACGTCCGGCGGCATCAATATCGGTCTGGGCAAAAACTTCGTGTTGCACACGGAAGGGCTGTACCGCAAATCGGGCGATTACGCCGTACCGCGTTACCGCAATCTGAAACGCCTGCCCGACAGCCGCGCCGATTCGCAAACGGGCAGCATTGTGCTGTCTTGGGTTGGCGAAAAAGGCTTTATCGGCGCGGCGTACAGCGACCGCCGAGACCAATACGGCCTGCCTGCCCACAGCCACGAATACGATGATTGCCACGCCGACATCATCTGGCAAAAGAGTTTGATTAACAAACGCTATTTGCAGCTTTATCCGCACTTGTTGACCGAAGAAGACATCGATTACGACAATCCGGGCTTGAGCTGCGGCTTCCACGACGACGATAATGCACACGCACACACCCACAGCGGCAGACCATGGATAGACCTGCGCAACAAACGCTACGAACTCCGCGCCGAATGGAAGCAGCCGCTCCCCGGTTTTGAAGCCCTGCGCGTACACCTGAACCGCAACGACTACCACCATGACGAAAAAGCAGGCGATGCAGTAGAAAACTTCTTCAATAACAAAACACACAACGCCCGTATCGAGTTGCGCCACCAACCCATAGGCCGTCTGAAAGGCAGCTGGGGCGTGCAATATTTACAACAAAAATCCAGTGCTTTATCTGCCACATCCGAAGCGGTCAAACAACCGATGCTGCTTGACAATAAAGTGCAACATTACAGCTTTTTCGGTGTAGAACAGGCAAACTGGGACAACTTCACGCTTGAAGGCGGCGTACGCGTGGAAAAACAAAAAGCCTCCATCCAGTACGACAAAGCATTGATTGATCGGGAAAACTACTACAACCAGCCCCTGCCCGACCTCGACGCACACCGCCAAACCGCCCGCTCGTTCGCACTTTCAGGCAACTGGTATTTCACGCCACACCACAAACTCAGCCTGACCGCCTCCCATCAGGAACGCCTGCCGTCAACGCAAGAGCTGTACGCACACGGCAAACACGTTGCCACCAACACCTTTGAAGTCGGCAACAAACACCTCAACAAAGAGCGTTCCAACAATATCGAACTCGCACTGGGCTACGAAGGAGACCGCTGGCAATACAATCTGGCACTCTACCGCAACCGCTTCGGCAACTATATCTACGCCCAAACCTTAAACGACGGACGCGGCCCCAAATCCATCGAAGACGACAGCGAAATGAAGCTCGTTCGCTACAACCAATCCGGCGCCGACTTCTACGGCGCGGAAGGCGAAATCTACTTCAAACCGACACCGCGCTACCGCATCGGCGTTTCCGGCGACTATGTACGAGGCCGTCTGAAAAACCTGCCATCCCTACCCGGCAGGGAAGATGCTTACGGCAAGCGTCCCTTCATCGCACAAGCCGACCAAAACGCGCCACGCGTTCCAGCTGCGCGCCTCGGCTTCCACCTGAAAGCCTCGCTGACCGACCGCATCGATGCCAATTTGGACTACTACCGCGTGTTCGCCCAAAACAAACTCGCCCGCTACGAAACGCGTACGCCCGGACACCATATGCTCAACCTCGGCGCAAACTACCGCCGCAATACGCACTATGGCGAGTGGAATTGGTACGTCAAAGCCGACAACCTGCTCAACCAATCCGTTTACGCCCACAGCAGCTTCCTCTCTGATACGCCGCAAATGGGCCGCAGCTTTACCGGCGGCGTGAACGTGAAGTTTTAAAATCGGACAGGCAAACAAAAAAGGTTTTCAGACGGCATTCTGAAAACCTTTTTTCTTTTTAATCAATTTTTTAGGAAATATGGCAAAGACAAAGAACAAACCACTATGCCATCATTCCCATTTTTTCTGTTTCATCATTCTTGCTTTCACGCCGTCATTCTCGCAAAAGCAGAAAAATCAAAAGCAAAAACCCAAGATCCCGTCATTCCCACGCAGGCGGGAATCCAATTCATTCGGTTTCAGCCGTTTCCGATAAATCGCCTTAGCATTTGGGTTCTAGATTCCCACTTTCGTGGGAATGACGGCGTAAAGGTTTCTGTTTTTTAAGTGTTAGGTAACTAATAAGTCGTCATTCCCACGCAGGCGGGAATCCAATTCATTCGGTTTCAGCCGTTTCCGATAAATCACTGTAACGTTAAGTTCCCGGATTCCCACTTTCGTGGGAATGACGGCGTAAAGGTTTCTGTTTTTTAAGTTTTAGGTAACTAATGAGTCGTCATTCCCGCGCAGGCGGGAATCCAATTCGTTCGGTTTCAGCCGTTTCCGATAAATCACTGTAACGTTAAGTTCCCGGATTCCCACTTTCGTGGGAATGACGGTGTAAAGGTTTCTGTTTTTTAAGTTTTAGGTAACTAATAAGTCGTCATTCCCGCACAGGCGGGAATCCAGTCTCTTCGTTTTCAGCCGTTTCCGATAAATCGCCTTAGCATTTGGGTTCTAGATTCCCACTTTCGTGGGAATGACGCGGAAAGGTTTCTGTTTTTTAAGTGTTAGGTAACTAATAAGTCGTCATTCCCGCACAGGCGGGAATCCAGTCTCTTCGTTTTCAGCCGTTTCCGATAAATCGCCTTAGCATTTGGGTTCTAGATTCCCACTTTCATGGGAATGACGCGGAAAGGTTTCTGTTTTTTTTAAGTTTTAGGTAACTAATGAGTCGTCATTCCCGCGCAGGCGGGAATCCAGTCCGTCCGGTTTCAGTCGTTTCCGATAAATCGTCGTAACGTTAAGTTTCTAGATTCCCACTTTCGTGGGAATGACGGTGTGAACATTAGCAAAAATTCAAAAAACCAAACTTCCTCATTCGTGTGAATGATGGTACTGATATTTTCTATTTCAGTTCGCAAAATTAATCTTTCAACACATCTTGCACAGCCGCCTGAATCTTAGCCGCCGCTGCCTCGATTTGCCGTTGTTCGGCAGATGGGTTTGCCGCTGTTTCAACCGAAGCCGCTTGTGAAGCTGGCTCAGATTCAGGCTCGGATTCGATTTGCGGCGCAGTCAGCGGCAAACGCGCTAATACAGTGCTAACGCCAGTTACTTTATCGCCAATCGCCACTTGCGCCTGCGCATCGACAGGCAGATACATATCCACGCGCGAACCGAAGCGAATAAAGCCATAGCGTTCGCCGCGGGACAGTTTCGCACCTGCTTGGGTGTAGCACAAAATACGGCGCGCCACCAAACCGGCCACTTGAACAAAAGTAATTTCACGACCAGAAGCCGTAGTCGCCAAAACCGCATTACGTTCGTTTTCCGTGCTGGCTTTGTCCAAATCCGCATTCACGAATTTGCCTTTGTTATAGACCACTTTCGTTACTGTACAATCGGCAGGCGATTTTTGCGAATGCACGTTGAACACGTTCATAAAAATACTGATTTTCAAAGCATCAACATCACGATACGGATCGCGTGCGCGCTCGACCACCACGATACGGCCGTCAACCGGGCTCAACACCGCTTCAGGATTTTGCGGAATCTCACGCGCAGGGTCGCGGAAAAACTGTAGGGCAAATACAGTAAACACCCAAAACGGCAAAGACCACCAGCCGCAGCACATCGACACCAGCAGGCTCAAAGCCAAACCGCCGCCGATAATCGGCCAGCCCTCACGGGCGATAATCGGGTGGGGGTAAAGACGGTTCATTTGTCATCCTTCTATTCAAGCGGGTTAAAATTGCCGACATTATAGCGGAATCTGCCGCGTTCCGCCGACAAATGCCGTCTGAACGCGGCTTCAGACGGCATCCGAGAAAGTGCTACAATATCGGTTTTCCTTTATTTTTCAGGCGGCATCCATTATGTGCAACCATCATCCCAAACATTCACACGACAACGACACCATCCGCATCCGCGGCGCGCGTACGCATAATTTGAAAAACGTCGATTTGGACATTCCGCGCCACAAGCTGGTGGTGGTCACGGGGCTGTCGGGCAGCGGTAAGTCGTCGCTGGCGTTTGATACTTTATATGCCGAAGGCCAACGCCGTTATGTTGAGAGCCTTTCCGCCTATGCGCGGCAGTTTTTGCAGATGATGGACAAACCCGACGTCGATTTGATCGAAGGTCTGTCGCCTGCGATTTCCATCGAGCAGAAATCCACCAGCCACAATCCGCGTTCCACTGTCGGCACGGTTACGGAAATCCACGATTATCTGCGCCTTTTGTACGCACGCGTCGGCACGCCGTATTGCCCCGAACACAATCTGCCGCTATCCAGCCAAACCGTGTCGCAGATGGTCGATGCCATCTTGAAGCTGCCGGAAGACACACGCGTGATGATTTTGGCGCCGGCGGTGCGTGAGCGTAAGGGCGAGTTTGTCGATTTCTTTGCCGACTTGCAGGCGCAGGGTTTTGCGCGTGTACGCGTGGACGGCGAAGTCTATCAGCTTGACGAAGTGCCGAAGCTGGAAAAAAACATCAAGCACAACATCGACGTAGTTATCGACCGCGTGAAAGTGAAGGCGGACATCAAGCAGCGGCTGGCGGAAAGTTTTGAAACCGCGCTTCGCCACGGCAACGAGCGCGCGCTGGCGATGGAGATGGACAGCGGCGAAGAGCATTGGTTTTCCGCGCGTTTCGCCTGCCCCGTGTGTTCGTACAGCCTGCCCGAATTAGAGCCACGCCTCTTTTCGTTCAACAACCCGATGGGTTCCTGCCCGACTTGCGACGGCTTGGGCAACACCAATTTCTTCGACCCCGAAAAAGTAGTCGCGCATCCCGAATTGTCGCTGGCTTCGGGCGCGATTGACGGCTGGGACAAGCGCAACCAGTTCTATTTCCAAATGATTCAATCGCTGGCGCGGCATTACGATTTCGACGTGCAGGCTGCTTGGGAAACGCTACCTGAAAAAGTCAAAAAAGTCGTGTTGCACGGTTCAGGTAAAGAAGTCATTGATTTCACTTACCTGTCCGAACGCGGCACCACCTTCAACCGCAGCCACGCCTTCGAAGGCATCATCCCCAATCTCGAACGCCGCTACCGCGAAACCGACAGCGAGACCGTGCGCGAAAAACTGCGCGAATACCAAAACCACCGCGCCTGCCCAAGCTGCGGCGGCGCACGTTTGCGCAAAGAAGCGCGCTACGTTTACGTCAGCGGCGAACCCTTGCACGAAATCTCCGCCTGGCCGCTGACCAAAACCCACCAATTCTTTGAAACGCTGGATTTGGACGGCAACAAAAAACAAATCGCCGAAAAAATCCTCAAAGAAATCATTGAGCGACTCGGCTTCTTGATTAACGTCGGGCTGGATTACCTGAATTTAAGCCGCTCCGCCGAAACCCTCTCCGGCGGCGAAGCCCAGCGCATCCGCCTCGCCAGCCAAATCGGCAGCGGCCTGACCGGCGTGATGTACGTTTTGGACGAACCCTCCATCGGCCTGCACCAGCGCGACAATGACCGCCTGCTCGCCACCCTCAAACGCCTGCGCGATTTGGGCAACAGCGTGATTGTGGTCGAACACGACGAAGACGCCATCCGCGAAGCCGATTTCGTCGTCGATATGGGCCCCGGAGCAGGCGAACACGGCGGCAACGTACTGATTGCCGACACACCCGAAAACGTCGCCCAATGCGAAAAATCCATTACCGGACAATACCTCAGCGGCAAAAAATCCATTGCCGTGCCGTCTGAACGCACGCCCGTCAATCCCGACCGAATGCTCGTCCTCAAAGGCGCGCGCGGCAACAACCTCAAAAATGTTACCCTCGAACTGCCGCTCGGTTTGATTACCTGCATCACCGGCGTATCCGGCAGCGGCAAATCCACCCTGATTAACGACACCCTCGCCAAAATCACCGCCCGCGAACTCAACCGCGCCCAAGAAGAACCCGCCCCATACGACGACATCCACGGCCTCGAACACCTCGACAAAGTCATCAACGTCGACCAATCCCCCATCGGCCGCACCCCGCGCTCCAACCCCGCCACCTACACTGGCCTGTTCACCCCCATCCGCGAACTCTTCGCCGGCGTATCCCTCTCGCGCGAACGCGGCTACAACGTCGGCAGATTCTCCTTCAACGTCAAAGGCGGCCGCTGCGAAGCCTGCCAAGGCGACGGCGTAATTAAAGTCGAAATGCACTTCCTGCCCGACGTGTACGTCCCCTGCGAAGTCTGCCACGGCAAACGCTACAACCGCGAAACCCTCGAAATCCAATACAAAGGCAAAAATATCAGCCAAGTCCTCGACATGACCGTTGAAGAAGCCCGCGAATTTTTCGACGCCGTCCCCACCGTATCGCGCAAACTGCAAACCCTCATGGACGTAGGCCTAGGCTACATACGCCTCGGCCAGTCCGCCACCACCCTCTCCGGCGGCGAAGCCCAGCGCGTCAAACTCGCCTTGGAACTCTCCAAACGCGACACCGGCAGAACGCTCTACATCCTCGACGAACCCACTACCGGCCTGCACTTCGCCGACATCGCCCTGCTGCTGGAAGTGATAGGCCGTTTGAAAGGCAAAGGCAACTCGATTGTGATTATCGAGCATAATCTGGACGTGATTAAAACTGCGGATTGGATTGTGGACTTAGGGCCGGAAGGCGGAGATGGCGGTGGTAAAATTATCGCTTCAGGTAGCCCCGAGGAAGTGGCGAAGGTTAAGGGGAGTTATACTGGGAAGTATTTGAGAAATATTTTCTAATTTTTATAAAATATGCCTATTATTTTACAAAATAGGCATATTATTTAAGGATAATTTTATGGACAACTTAGAATATCTAAAACCTTACGTTCTAACAGGTACAGCAGAAGGAGATAAAGGATTCTTGAACAATTTATTTATCATGCCAGAAAACTTATCAAACATCATTGCATTACCTAGTGGAATGAGCATATTGATTGGGCATAAAGGAATAGGAAAATCCGCCCTGATGAACCAATTATATCAAGGAAATCAGTTTGCTGGTGTTCATAGTATTTTTATGAAACCTGATAGTATCGCTAAAAAAATATCTATTTCAGGGAATAATAGTTTAGCAGAATTAAAATCTACTTTTTTTGATGCGTTGATAGAATCTATAATTGAAGAAATTAGTAAAGATTTACCAAAATTTATAAAAAAAGATTCAGATAAAGAACTATACAATTATCTGAAGAATCATGGGAAAGTAGATAGTGATTTTATCCAAAAATCCCTTAATTTTTTATCCATAATTGCAACACCTACAACCAGTATAGATTTTGAAAAGATAATTACTTCATTAACAAAAAAAATACTTCCTCTTTAGATGGTTTACTCAATGCTATAAATATTAGAATAAAAAATGAAAGAGAAAATATTTTTTATATTTTTATAGATGATACAGATCAAGTAATGATTAGCTCCGATGATAAAGAGTTAAATAAAATTTGGGGATTATTACAGGCAATTAGAGAGCTAACTATAAAATGTCCTTCTGTTCGAGTAATAATTAGTCTGCGTACCAGTATCTGGAGCAGGATGAATGAAGAGTCTTCAATTATTCAAAATGAACAGATGGATCATTTCAGAAGCTATCAAGTTAATCTACATGTGTCGGATAAACTTATAAAAGATATTTATGAAGCTCGATTAATTGCTGCGAAAGTCGAATTAAATAAACATATACATAGGCAATATACTGATGAATACGATGCCTTCTTTGAAAATAAGGATGTCAAGCTACCAACATCACAAGAAAGAAGATATTGGCGTGATTTTATTGTGAAATCAGCAAGAAACAGACCTAGAGATGCAATACAACTAATCAGGCATCTTATTGAAAATGCACAAAAGAGACGTACTGCGAGATTAGATGAACTTAGTCTGTTAACAGAAAAACAGTCTAAAGAAAAAAATACTCCACTGCGAATAACAGATGCTGATGTAGATTTAGCTATGAACACCTATTCAGAAGAGAGATTGGAGGATATTTCGAAAGAGTATGTTGCAGATTGCAGTCAAACAAGAGATATATTGCATAGATTTAGTTCACACAATTTTGAATGGGATTTTGATGATTTATTTAAATTTTTACAGGGCATGCCTGGGGGGTTGTTAATTGAATTAAGAGGCGAAAAGTTGGGCTCTGAAAATAAGGAACATGCAATTAAATTATTAAAATATTTGCATGAAATTGGCTTTATTAACCCTAAAATTATTAATAAAGACAAACCTGAATTTAAACATATTCTTTTTGAGCAGAATCGAAATTTTGTATCAAAAGGAAATATAGAGCAAATGAGGAAGTGTAAATGGGAGATTCATCCAGCTTTTCGCTCAGCTTTAATTGCACATAAAAACATGTTATCGCTTTAGCAAGCCGTAGCCTGCATACCCAACCGACCGCGTGTCCTACCTATGAATCACACGAAACTTCAAAACCAACGCATAGGGTGTGTGCGGTACGCACGCACGCGGTTTCTTGATTGACGGTTTGCCGTTTCAACTTTTAACTTCGTTGAAGCTAGTGCTTTCAGACGACCTCTGATATCGTCTAAAAACGTCAACTTCAACAAAGTTAAACCTTAAAAAACAAACCATTCCTTCTCCAACACCCAAACCAAAAACAAAAATCCTATGGCACGTTATCGCAGAAACTTCATTGCCGGCGGCACATTCTTTTTCACCGTCAAACTCGCCAATCTGTATTGGTATAAGATTGTCTAATATATCCGGTCCTTACCTATCGTAAAATCATATGCTGATGTTTAAACGGTTCAAACCGGATATGCCTGAATAACAAGGTTGAGACCTTTCCCGTTTCAGACGGCATTTTGCCGATTGAGGGCACAGTCGGCATACACGGCAGCACTGATCAGACATACCGCCCCCCAAAATGCCCATCCACCTTCCGCATAATAAAAATAACGATCAGTTCATTCGACAGCAGCCAGACAGCCCGTTTTACACGGCTGAAAAAATGCCGTCTGAAACACGTTCAGACGGCATCCGCTTAAAAAACAACTGATTCAACGCCGATTAATCCGCTTCCAAAACCACTTTCATCGCTTGGTTTTCGGCGGCGTGTTTGAACACGTCGTAGGCTTTTTCCAATTCGCTGAATTTGAAATGGTGGGTCAACATTTTGGTGTAATCGACGGAGCTGCTGGAAATTGCCTTCATCAACATTTCGGTGGTATTGGCATTTACCAAACCGGTTGTAATGGAAAGGTTTTTAATCCAGAGTTTTTCAAGTTTGAAATCAACGGATTGACCATGTACGCCAACCACAGCGATATGACCGCCGGGTTTCACGATGTCTTGACACATATTCCATGTAGCCGGGATACCGACGGCTTCAATCGCGCAATCTACGCCGTCTTCGCCGACGATAGCAAAGACTTGTTTGGATACGTCGCCGGAAGCGGGGCTGACGGTATGGGTCGCGCCCAACTCTTTCGCCAGTTTCAAACGGTTTTCGTCCATATCGCAAACGATGATGGCGGCAGGGCTATACAGTTGGGCGGTCAGCAAGGCGGACATACCGACAGGGCCGGCACCGGCGATGAATACGGTGTCGCCGGGTTTCACATCGCCGTATTGCACGCCGATTTCGTGGGCGGTCGGCAAGGCGTCGCTCAACAGCAGGGCGACTTCTTCATTGACGTTGTCTGGCAACGGAACAAGGCTGTTGTCGGCATAAGGCGTACGGACGTATTCGGCCTGCGTACCGTCAATCATGTAGCCCAAAATCCAGCCACCGTTACGGCAGTGTGAATAGAGTTGGATTTTGCAGTTGTCGCAAGTGCAGCATTTGCTGACGCATGAAATAATGACTTTATCACCGACTTTAATGTTTTTTACAGCATCGCCGACTTCTTCTACAATGCCGATGCCTTCATGACCGAGAATACGGCCGTCGGCGACTTCGGGGTTTTTGCCTTTCCAAATACCCAAATCGGTACCGCAAATCGTGGTTTTGACGATTTTCACCACCGCATCGGTCGGATCGATAATCTGCGGGCGGGGTTTTTCTTCAAAACGGATGTCGTTTGCGCCGTGATAAACCATTGCTTTCATGCTGATACTCCTTGCTTGTTGATAAATAATTTCAATACCGCAATAAAGTCTCTTTGTATGAGTTATATACCCCTATAATCTGTATGTCAATAAGAATTACTTTCACAATGTTATACCATAACATACTGTTTTAAATATAAATAAAACCACAGATTGATATTAATGAACACACCCATCCCCTTCTCCGAACGGCTCATCCGCTGGCAAAAACAACACGGTCGCCACCACCTCCCTTGGCAGGTCAAAAACCCTTATTGCGTCTGGCTTTCCGAAATCATGCTCCAGCAGACGCAAGTTGCCACCGTGTTGGACTACTATCCGCGTTTCTTAGAAAAATTCCCGACCGTACAAACGCTTGCCGCCGCGCCGCAAGACGAAGTATTGTCGTTGTGGGCAGGCTTAGGCTATTACAGCCGCGCGCGCAATCTGCACAAAGCCGCGCGACAAGTCGTCGAACAATTCGGCGGCACGTTTCCATCCGAACGCAAAGACTTGGAAACCCTCTGCGGCGTAGGCAGAAGCACCGCCGCCGCTATTTGCGCCTTCGCCTTCAACCGCCGCGAAACCATTTTGGACGGCAACGTCAAACGCGTACTCTGCCGCGTATTCGCCCGCGACGGCAATCCGCAGGACAAAAAATTTGAAAACTCGCTCTGGACACTTGCCGAAAGTCTGATGCCGTCTGAAAACACCGATATGCCCGCCTACACGCAGGGTTTGATGGATTTGGGCGCGACCGTGTGCAAACGGACGAAACCCTTATGCCACCAATGCCCGATGGCAGACATCTGCGAAGCAAAAAAGCAAAACCGCATTGCCGAGCTGCCGCGTAAAAAAACTGCCCCCGAAGTGCAAACCCTGCCGCTTTACTGGCTGATTATCCGCAACCAAGACGGCGCAATCTTATTGGAGAAACGCCCCGCCAAAGGCATTTGGGGCGGTCTGTATTGCGTACCGTGTTTTGAAAGTTTGAACGGGCTTTCCGACTTTGCTGCCAAATTCTCCCTGACCATGGCAGATATGGACGAACAAACCGCCCTGACCCACCGCCTGACGCACCGGCTGCTGATGATTACGCCGTTTGAAGGGCAAATACCGTCTGAAAGCCCTTCAGACGGCATTTGGATAAAGCCGGCGCATTTGAAAGATTACGGCCTGCCCAAGCCTTTGGAAATTTATTTAAACAGTAAAAAGTTTGGGGCTGTATTAGATAGAGAAAGTTAAGCCTGATGGCATTGTGTACACGGATACATTTCATAGTTATGATGCGCTTGATGTCAGTGAATTTAGACATTTACGCAAACCGATTGTTCAAACGCCACCCGACCAAAATGGTTTTCCGCCCGATACAGCCATATCAGTATAAAGACGAATATCCGGAATGCCTGGTGTTGCAGAAACGACACACATCGATAAATACATAACAGATTGGGAAATATCAACAAAATATACAAATCCAATAAATCTGAATTAATAATGATATTATTCTTGATAATTATTATTATATTTATTTAAGATAGCGGCACTTTTTCTTTTTTTAACCTTTACAAGGAATAAAGATGAGCTTCACTCTCCCCCCCCCCCGCATTTTTCGATACAGCCTGATGGCACTTTCCCTGTCTGCCGGATTTTCCCATGCAGACGGAAATTTCGGTCACAACCATACGGCCGAACTGTCGGAAGTTAAAGTCAGCGGTACCGCCGTCAGCACCCGTACCCACCGCAACCAACTCGACCGTGAAACTGCAACCGATTTGAAACAGGTCATGAAAGACCAAATCGGTATGGATGTCGGCGGCGGCAACGGCGTAGCACAGTTTTACAGCATTCGCGGCGTGGGCGAAGACAAAATCAATTTGGATGTGGACGGAACCGGTCAATCTACTAAAATTTTCCACCACCAAAGCCGCTTCCAACTCGATCCGGCATTAATTAAAAGCATTAACGTAGAAAAAGGCACGGGTGCGGCAAGTGCCGGCATCGGCGCGGTCGGCGGTACGATTCGCGTTACCACTGTCGATGCCAAAGATTTGCTGGTTGACGGCAAACCCTTCGGCTTCAAACTGGGTTCGACAGTCAGCTCCAATAAAGGTGGCAGCGGCAACATAGCCGTTTACGCCTACCAAAACGGTTTTGATGCATTGTTTGCCGGCAACTTCCTGAACAACCGCGACTACAAAGACGGTGCGGGCAAAATCAATCAGGGCAGCAAACTGGAACAACACAGCTATTTGGGCAAACTGGGTTATGACTTCAACGAAGACCACGGCATCCGCCTGAGCTACCGCCAAGAATATCAAAAAGGCAACCGCACGGACAAAGCCGAATTCCAAAACGTTTCCAACTATAAAGGCTTTGCGGGTACTGCCCAAAAAGAACAGTCATATAATTTGGAATATAAAGGCCGCCACGTCGGATTCTTAGACAAAATCGATGCCAACCTCTTCCAAATCCATACCGACGACTACAAACCGCCTAAAGGTGCGCCAAACGGCAAGCAAAAAGTCAATCAGCTCGAATTGAGCAAAATCAAGGCAAAAGGTGCCAATCTTAACCTTGCCAGCACCTTGGGCGACGGCCATCTCGTCAAATACGGTTTCAATTACCGTCATGAAAGTGCCAAATCTTCAGATAAAAGCCCTTGGCTGAAAATCCTTCAACTGAACGATGTCAATGACGAGAAAAAAACCGATTACGGCATCTATACCGAAGGTATTTGGAATCTGCATCCTGTAACCCTGACTACCGGTTTGCGTTACGATCATTTCAAATACACCGCAGCCAACGGTCAAAACGCCGCCGACGGCCAACTTAATCCGAGTGTGGGTGTCATTTGGGATGTCAACGATAACTTCTCCCTCTTGGGCAATTTGAATCAGGCAAGCCGTTCGCCCCGTCTGAACGAAGCCCTGCTTGCCAACGAACGCGCGGGCAATGCGGTCGATGTCGATAAAAACCTGAAAGCCGAAACCGCCCGCCGCGCCGAAGTCGGCTTCAAATGGCGGCAAAACGGCTTTAACCTGAGCGGAAGCGTATTCCATCAAAACATTAAAGACCTGGTGGTTTACCAATGGGCAAAAATTGACAACAATACGGCTGCAATTAAAGGGCGCGGACGCATCTTCAACGGCGGCAAACTGACCACCAACGGCTACGAAATCGATGCATCCTACCGAAACGGCGGTCTGACCGCGCGTTTGGGCGTATCCTATGTCAAACCGCGCCTGAAAGGCGCAATGTACTACGGCGAAAAACCGATACAGGCGGAAGACCACGAAAGCTCGTTTACCTTCTGGAATACCGGCCGCCAATGGCTGACTGGCCTCTCTTACCGGTTTGAACAGCCTAAATTAGAAATCGGCTGGCGCGGACGTTATGCCCAAAGCACGACCTTTACCGATGAGGCACGAAATAAAGGGACGGTCAAATCCGTTAAAAGCGGCTACGGCGTACACGATCTCTACGCCAACTGGCAGCCTTTGAGCAAAGACAATATGAACGTCAACTTTGCCGTCAACAATATCGGCAACAAAAAATACCGTTCGCACAGCCAACGCTTCCCCGACGGCGACGGGCGCGTACCGTTCTACGAACGCGGCAGAGAGTTTGTCTTCGGCCTGAACTACCGTTTCTGACCTACCGTTTTAAAGCAATGCCGTCTGAAAACCTTTTCAGACGGCATTTTTTATGGAACTGCCCTGCTCAACAACACGGAATGGACACCAGATTTCCCGCTCCAATACAGATGTTTTATCGGCTTTTTTACTTCAGGAATCGGAATGTCCAAAGTCAGCCGAAGGGTTCTCCGTGGAACACCAATACTGAAAGATGGTTTGAGAATATTTCGGCATAGGATTGCATATGAAACACACCCCGCATCTTGCCCGAATTAGAAAGAAGCCAATAAACCAAACCTTCCCCGTCCTTCAGAGCGGAACTCAGCCGTCAGGGAAATTCCGATAAAGCAGGCCGATCCTTTTGTCCCATACAAACCTATGCCGTCTGAAGGCCCTTTCAGACGGCATAGGTTGAAAATGCGGCACACCCAAATATAGTGGATTAACAAAAATCAGGACAAGGCGACGAAGCCGCAGACAGTACAAATAGTACGGCAAGGCGAGGCAACGCCGTACTGGTTTAAATTTAATCCACTATAAAAAGGGCGGCAAATTGCCGCCCTTCCCTTCAAACCTTCCGCCTATCCCAAACAGCAGACAGGCGAAAAAGCCCTTACCACTGATAACCGACAGATGCGGAAGCACCGAAATGGCCGCGCGAATTGCCGGAAGCCGTGCCCTTGATAACCCAATTCCCACCGTCGGAAATGCTCGAGTAGCCGATGGCGTAACCGGCTTCGCCGCGGTAAGTGCCGCCGCCGATCGCCATCATACTCTTGCCGGGCAAATAGGCCTGAACCAAACCTGCGGTTGCAATCGCTTGGGCGATACCCGCGCGCGCGTTGCCGTCCACATTGTCGATACGGTTGTTCAAGTTTTGCAGCGAACCTTTAAGCTGTGCGACGTTGGCAACGTCACCGTCTTTAACGCCCGGGGCGACATTGGTAATGCGGACGGGTTTGTTGGCATCCTTGCTGCCGACATTCAACGCGCCCTCATCATCCACGCTCAAAGTGGGCGCATCCGCCCCCGCACCGAGCGAAACGCTGGAAAACTGCGGGGTCATCGAAGTGGCGATGCCGATATTTTTACCGTTGCGGGTAATCTCGATGTTGTTGCCGGCATCAATGTTGACGGTTTCATCCATCTTTACCTTGCTCGGCGAAACATTGCCGCTGATGACTTTGCCCGAAGAACCTGCAACCGCTTTGGAATCCAAATTCCAACCGCTGTTTTGCAGCTGATCGACGTTTACGGCATCGCCCGGCGCAGTACCGCGTGCCAAATTGGAAATAACCGTACCGCCCGTACCCTTATCCAAACCCTTCTCTTTCAGATATTGTGCCTTCGCCTCATCTTGCGCTGCTTTTACAGCAGCCTCAGAGGCGGCATCAACAACATCTTTCGGCTGATTTTTCAGCAGGTTTTCGATTTTGAGTTTCGCTGCTTCGGCAGCGGCGGTCTGTTTGCCAACAAGTTCGCCCATTTGTTCCGGTGTCAGGCCTTTTTCAACCTGATTGGCAGATTTATACTTGTCGCCCTTATTTTCAGGATCTATTGCCATCACATTGCCAGTTGCAACCTTTTCCGCCTCTTCATCGGAAAGCGCAGTCGAATTGCCCGGGTCTTTCAGCGTGCCGTCCGCATTGACCTGATCGGCGGGATACCATTTATCGCCGACTTTTTTCACTGCGTTGCCTTCCGCATCGCGGGAAACGTTTTCAATCTGACTGATGGGCAAGTCGACATCGAATTTCACATAAGTATTGGTGATTTTCCTGCCGTCCTTATTGATTTCATCCACAGTCGCTGCCTTGACCTTGGTGTTTTTGCCGTCGGCGAAGCGGAGATTGTCGTCCGGATTGACTTTTTCAAGCGCACTGTCGGACAAGGCTTTACCACCGCCTGCGAATGCAGCTTCTGCCTTTTTCCCGTCTGCCAAACCCACGTTCCATCCCGAATCGTTGATTGCATTGGCGACCGTATTGCCGGTTACAAAACCCAAGCCGCCATTATCTGCCGCTTTAATATCCGCAGCGGGAATTTCCGTATCCGTCTTCGGTTTCCCGTTTTCATCGCGCTCATAGTATTTACCGTCAATGATGACCGCGTCAACTTTCGAGCCGTCGTTTTTGGTTATCTCGACTTTGTTGGTAACCTTGCCTTCTTTGGCAGACACAGTAATCACGCGCGTGCCGTCGGCGGCGGTGCTTCCGCGCACCTCGATGCCGTCGCCGCCTTTAAAGTCCACTTTGCCAGCGTTCTTCACGACATCGGTGTAGCCGTTGCCATCTTTGGTCGATACCACCCAGCCCATACTTTGCAGGTCGCCTACGGTTGCGGCGGCGTTCTTGTTCACCGGTGCGGTATCTGTACCTGCCAAGTCGATCAGTTTTTCCGTTTTCGACTCTGCCGGCGTACCGTCCGCCTTTTTATCGCCGTCCGGTTTGGTAGTTACCTCGCTTGTATTCAACACCGATGCCACGCCGACAAGTTGAGTCGGTTTGCCGTCTGAAGAGATTTTCAGTGCCGTTGCCGGTTCTTTTCCTGTTTCGTTGTTGCTTGCGTTTACGGCTTTTTCCGTCGTCAGGCTGACCGGTTTTTTGCCGTCTTCATCTTTACCAACTTTCACAGTTGCAAACTCAACATCGTCTTTAATTGCATAAGTTACTTTACCGTCCGCTTCCTGTTTCACGGTCAGATTTTTACCTGCAACCATTTCAACGGTTTTACCCAGGTTGATGACTTCCCCGTCGTTCTTCAGGGTATTGTCGGCAGTCAGATTGTCGTCGGCGGCAGTGGCGGAAGTCTTCAGCGTAAAACCGGAGTTGTTAATCATATCCGCAACATTTTGAGCGGTTGCCACTTTGTTCAAACCTGCCTCATCTGCCGCTTTATTTGCAGTATCAAGTTTAGTTTGAGCCGCTTTCTTAGCCTGTTCATCTCCTGCTTTCGCCAATTCATCTTGAGCATCTTTGATTGCTTTCGATAAATCCGCAGCATTGGCAACCGGACCTGCAACTTTACCCGTAGCTTTACCGTCTTTGGTTTCCGCAGTGATTACACCCGTATCCACATCCACCTTCACTCGGCTTTCCGCACCGTCGGTTTCGATGCTGACCGTCGTTCCTTTGCCGTTTACAAAATTCACGGTGTCATACGCCCTGACAAAATCAACCGCGCTTCCGTTGCCCTTCAAGTTCCAGCCGCTGTTTAACACGTCGCCCACAGTGGCGGCGTTGTTCGCATTCACATTGCCGTCCGCCGTGCCGATTGTCGGGGCGGATTGCGATTTGCTTGCCGGATTGGCGGCATCCGCCGTGTTGCGGGTTTCGGGAAGGTTTGATTTGACATTCGACAAGGTGGTCGGAGATTTCGTGCCGTTCGCGCCGTTGACCGAAACGATTACGTCGCCTGCCGGCACTTCGTCTCCCGTACCGTCGGCATTCGGATAAAACTTGGTTTCCGTCGTGCCGTCATTTTTAGTTACGGTTTTCGGATAGACTTTTGTTCCGTCTTTCTTGGTATATTCCACCGATTTGACCGAATTGTTCGTCGCAAGCTGGTGATCCACGCCCACTGTAATGGTGCGGACATTGCCCTCTGTTTTACCGGAAACGATAACGCCCGACGCACCCACGAATTTCACTTCTTCGGCATTTTTTACCTGCGCGTTGTAAGTCTCAGCAAGATTGTCTGTTTTCTTATCGGCAGAAAGCACCCAGCCCATACCGCGCAAGTCGCCCACGGTGGCGACGGTATTGTCGCCTACCGCCGGTTCGGTCTTGCCAGCTTCGGTTTTATTGAGGTTCAAGAGCCCCTCGGTTTTCGGATCGGCAGCGTCGAATTTCTCCAAACCGCTGCTTATGCCGCCAAGGGTGACTGGCTGTCCCTTCCCGCCCGCCGTTGCGGCAGGACGGCTGAAGCTCAAACCATTTGCAGTCGGCGCGATATTGACGGTGTTGCCGCCTTGAACCAGTTTCAAGCCTTCAAACTCGGGCGTTTCCACAGTGGCAAAGGTAAATTTGCCGCCGTCGCGTTTGACGCGCAGGTTTTTACCTGCCGTCAGCGTCAACGCGTCGCCCGCGCCCATCGCCTCGCCATCGTCGCCGGTGGTTTTATCCGTATCGCCGACAGTGGCGGTCTGGTCGTTGTCAGCCTTCGCATACCATTTCACGCTGTTGACGGCATTGGCGACGCTTTCCACCGTGGCAAGCTTGCTTCCGTCGCCATCTTTGGCTTTAAGCTGCCCTTTTTTCTTGCCGTCTGCATCCGCCGACAGTGTTTCCGTTTCGCCCGTTACAGCTGTAACTTTACCGTCGTCGCCCACTTTAATGGTCGTGTCGTCGGCTTTGACGCTGATGCCGTTTTCATCGACGCTTACGCCTTTGCCCGCCTTCGCTTTAATGCCGTTTTCCGTGGTCTCGATGCCGTCTGAAACCTTGACCTTCACGCCGTCTACACCGACTTCCAAAGATTTGTCGGCAGCTTTGACATCGTATTTCACGCTGACGGTATCGGGTTTGCCGTCCTTACCTTGCGTAACTTCCACATTGGCAACTGTACCGTTGCCGTTTTCGTAATTGACGGCATCGCCCGGGTTGATTAATTGGGTTTTGTCTGTATCGGTTGCATCCACGCCGTCGATTTTGGTCGCATTGGTTTTCCATCCCGACTGATTGATGGCGTTTGCCACATCGCCGGTTTTTGCCACTTTGTTCCCTGCACCAGAATCGGTGCTTGCCTTTCCGTTTGTGCCGACAACAACCTTGCCGTCCGCCGTCGTAATGCTGCCGACGTCGTTTTTAGCGGTAATGGTAACAACTGTACGCTTGCCGCCGTCTTCTGCGGCAACGGTAACATCCGTCGTCGCCTTATTGCCGCTGACGAAGTCCACGGTATCATAGGTGCGGACGAAATCGACGTTTTCGACCTCGCCGCCCGCCTGTTTCGCGCCCCGGATGTTCCAGCCGGCATTTAACACGTCTTGAACGCTGGCGGCGCGGTGGTAGGCTGAGGCATCAATGTTGCCGACGATATGGGCGGTCGTACCACCCGCCAAGGTGTCGGTCAGGGTCGGCTTGATACCGTTCAGATAGACCGGTGCTTTGTTGTTTGTCGATCCGTCGGCGGCGGTTTCCGTGCCGGTGAGGGTCAGACCGCTCGCGCCGCTTGCAATATTGACTTTTGCCCCGTCTTTGCCGATGGTCAGCGTGTTTTCCACATTGGCGGTTTCAACTGTAATATCCTTCGCCAAGGCAAAGGTAATGTTCTGCCCGTCGCGCTTGGCTTTCAGGTTTTTGCCCGCTTTCAGGTTCAACGTGTCGCCCGCCTTGACTGCCGTGCCTTCATCGTCTTCAGTCGGCGTATCCACACTGTCGTCCGTGTTTTCCACTTTTGCAATCCACGCCGCGCTATTAATAGCATCGGCAACATCCTTCACTGTTGCCACGTCCTTATCGGTAGCAGCATCAGTTCCATTTGCGCCTTTCGCTTTTACTTGACCTTTTTTGTCGCCATTGGCCGTAGTGCTTACAACTTCAAGTTTGCCTTTGGCAACAGATGCACCCTCAGTACCGACAGTCAACAAATTATCATCGCCTGTTTTTGCTTTCAGCTTGAGCTTGCCGTCAGTGGTTTTCTCAATGCCGTCTGAAACCTCAATTTTGGTTTCTGCAACATCAATCGTTACGGTATGTTTGCCGTTTTCGGTTTTTGCGGACACGGTGGCTTTGCCCGTGCCTTTGAACTCGACTTCTTCGGCGTTTTTAACGGCTGAGTGGAATGCTGTATCGGTTGTGCCTGTGCCGTTTGTGGTTTTATCAGATGAAAGCACCCAGCCTAAGCCTGCTAAATCGCCTACGGTTGCGGCTTTGTTTGCTAAACCATTATTTGTTGTAGTTCCGCCTGCAGCATTTGCAACACTAGATAAATCAACTAACTGTTTCTTAGCATCGTTACCTGTAGTGTATTTAGTCAAACCGCTTGCAACGTTGGTAATGGCTTTATTGCCTGCGCTGATGCCGTCTTTGGTTACGCTGATTTTGTCTTCTTCTTTAGCTGTACCGCCATTAGCCACTACTGGCGTGATGGTTAAGCCCTCGTTAGTAATTTGAGTGGTTGCGCCAGTTGTTCCGCCATTAGTTGTACCACCTAAAGTAATACTCGTTAAGCCAGTCAAAGCATCTTTCAGTGAATAAGTAAAGTTCGCACCATCTTGTTTCACTTTTAAGTTGTTACCCGCTTTAAAGGTTACTTTGTCGCCTGCTTTAACTTCTTGCTCTGCTGGAGTTTCAGGTTCAACTTCGCCAGTGCCGTCTTTGCCTGCAGTTGCCGTCCAGCTCAGGCTGTTTAAGGCAGTTACCAAATCGCCTGCTTTAACCAGTTTATTTTTGCTATCATCAGCAACATCAGCCACTTTACCTTTCGGTTTAGCCGTATCGCCGTCAGCACTATTCACAGTAAGTGTGGTCGTATCTGCAACGATTTTTTTGCTAGTGTCATCAACTTTTAAACCGTCGCCGACATTTACATCGTATTTGACATTGATGTTGCCTGTATTATCTTTGCTTACGGTCGCTGTGGTCGCATTGCCGTTTTTAAAGTTCACGCTCGTGCCGGATGTAACGATTTGTGCTTGACCTGCGGTAACGGCGGTTGCACCGTTTTCGGCAGTCGTACCCTCGCCGGTTACCCTCCAACCGCTCTTGTTCACAGCGTCAATTACAGTTTTTGCAGTGACTAAGCCGGTACCTTCGTCTGTATCTTCAGTTGCATTGGTACTTGTGCCACCTGCCTCTTTATTACCTTTGCCAGTAACTAACTTACCGTCTTTCTCTTTGATAACAGAAGTCTTCGCACCGATTTTAACTTCGGTTCTAGCTCCGCCGTCTTTGCTATCTACAGTAACAGTTGTTGTATTTGCATCTGCACTCAAAAATTCCACGGTGTCATAAGTACGAACGAAATCAACATTTTCTGATTTTCCAGTTGTCGAATCGGTTGTAACGCCCTTAATGTTCCAACCGCTATTTAAAACATCTTTAACTGTTGCCGCTCGTCCATAATGGGCCGTATGGTCGCCACGCGTAACACTACTTGTGGCAGCACCATCAAGCGTATTTGTCAAAGTTGAATCCAAACCATTCAAATAAACATTTCCGTTACCTGCTTTCGCCAAGTTCAAACCATTTGCATCACTGCTAATATCAACTTTATTCTCATCTTTGCCGATAGACAGCTTATCACTCACTTTCGCGGTTTTTACCTCAAGGTCTTTTGCTAAAGCGAAAGTAACTTCTTTACCTTCACGTTTAACTTTTAAGTTTTTACCTGCTTTTAAGGTTAAAGTGTCGCCTGCTTTGATAGCTTGGTCGCCAGCGGTGTTTCCGTTTGCAGTATCATCAATTTCAGTGTCATCACTTTCCACTTTTACAAAGGTTGCAGCTTCATTAATCGCTTTGGCGACATCAACCACTGTGGCGACTCTTTTCTTGTCGTCTTCGGTTGCATTCTCAAGGTCTGCTACATTTTTTACAGTTACCTTACCGCGATTATCGCCATTAGCTTGTCCTGCCTCGGTTGTTACGTCATTAAACTCACCCTTTCTAACAGTAACACCGCCGTTATCACCTAAGACTAATAAGTTTGTTATATCTCTCTCATCTAGTATGTTTAACTTAAGCTTGCCATCACCATTGTTTACTGTAAGACTCCCATCAGTTTTTACATCATACTTAACAGTGATATTTCCACTTTCATCTTTAGTTACATTTGCCTTCGTGCCATGGCCGTCGGCAAAGGTTACATTTGTGCCTGATGTAACGGTTTCAAAGTTGCCCCCTTTTTGACCTGTTTGATTGTTGTCAGTTGTTTTCACCCTCCAGCCGCTTTTGTTCACAGCGTCAATTACAGTTTTTGCAGTGACTAAGCCTTTGCCTTCGTCGCCTGTGCCAGTATCTAACTTACCGTCTTTTGCAGCGATAACAGAGGTTTTCGCACCGATTTTAACTTCAGTTCTCTTGCCGTTGTCTTTACTTTCTACAGTTACGCTAGTGGTATCCTTATTTTCACTAATAAAGTCCACCGTGTCGTAAGTTGCTACAAAGTCAATATTCTCCACTTGATTATTAGTAGATGCCGGTTTAACGCCACGAACATTCCAACCTGCATTCAACACATCTTTAATGCTTGCCGCACGTTTTTTCTCGTCGTCAGTAATACCATTACCGTCTAAATTAGTTGTCACTCCAGTATTAGACAACGTATCGTACAAAGTCGAACCGATACCGTTCAGATGAACCGTGGTATCGCCGTTTGCACCGGTCGTTTCTTTCGCGAAATTCAAGCCTTTGGTGTCGCTTGTGATGTTGACTTTATTGCCGTTTGCGCCAAACGATAATTTTTCAGTTTCAACACTAGTCAGGCCTGTGAGGTCTTTTTTCAGCGAGTAGGTAAAGTCTTTGCCGTTTTGTTTGATTTTCAGGTTGTCGCCGGCTTTAAAGGTTACTTTATCACCTGCTTTGACTTCTTGGTCGGTCTCATTCTCTGACTCGCCACTGTCATCTTTACCGGCTTTTGCCGTCCAGCTCAGGCTGTTTAAGGCAGTTACCAAATCGCCTGCGTTGACGAGTTTTTTATCATCGCCGCTGCCAAGAGCACTTACTTTGCCGTTGGTAACGGTAAGGTTGACGGTGTCGGCAACAAGTTTGTCGCTGGTAGTGTCAATTTTTAATCCATCACCGGTTTTTACTTTGAATTTAGCCGAGCGCCCTTCTTGGTCGATTTCGATCCCACCGTTTTCGCGGAGGTAGAGGTAGCTGGTTTTGTTCTCAGGGCGAGCTTCTGAAGAATTAGATGCTTCTACTGAAATATTATTCTTCCCTTGCTCTGTATCAGTGCTTCCAAAGTTAGTTTTTACTTTTCCATCGTTACCCACAACAACAAGACCAAACTTGTAGTTAGGAACTTCTTCCCCTTTTTTAAATTCATCGTCAAAAGTCGGGTTATTAGGGTCAAATTCGGTATTCGGTACGTTACCCCCCTCCGAAGCGTTGCCGCTCGCCTGTGCCGTTGCGGACAAGAGGGTCGCCAATACGGCAACCGCTGCCGTCGCGGAGGCGCGTTTGGTGTGGTTGCGGGTGAGTTCGGATACAACTACCCAGGCGTTGAGGGTACTATTCCAAATAATGCGGTATATTTTGTTCATTTTGTTTTCTCTTTCTGTTTATTTTAATGGGTAAAATGGGGTTTGGAGCCAGGTTTGTGTGGCGTTGGGGCGGCATCCGCCTGGGGGTTGGGGGTTTTCTGATAAATTCCCTCAACTTAAAATCTCGTCATTCCCGCACAGGCGGGAATCTAGGACGTGGAATCTAAGGAAACTGTTTTATCCGGTAAGTTTCCGTGCCGACGGGTCTGGATTCCCGCCTGTGCGGGAATGACGGTCGGTGGGGGTTTCTGTTTTTTCCGATAAATTCCTGTTACGTTGTGTTTCTGGATTCCCGCTTTCGCGGGAATGACGGCGGTGGGGGTTGGTGTAGTTGTTGGTGGATTGGCGGACTGAAGCTCTCCCTACAGTCAACTTTACAACCAGATTCTACAGCCTGCCCTACAGTCCATCTGATAAATTCCTACAACCTGAAATCCCGTCATTCCCGCGCAGGCGGGAATCTAGTCTGTCCGGTTTCTGTTTTTTCCGATAAAGTCCTGCCGCATTGCGTTTCTGGATTCCCGCTTTTGCGGGAATGACGGCGGTGGGGGCTGGTTGGTTGCCAGATTGGCGGGCTGAAGCCACCCTACAACTGCCACCCAAGATTGGGTTACCTGCTGTAAATGACACGGAAAATTTTGTTCATTGATTCTCTCTGTTTGCAATACGCCGCCCGCGCTTTTGATGCTTCCAGCTGCCGGGCAGCAAACGGCCATATACAATTATTGGTAGTCCCATTGTATTGTAGAAACCCGGTTAGGAGAATCTCTCTAATTGCCAATATTCCCCTATAATTGAACGCATTACACTTTTTTACTCAAATGCGGGGGGGGGGGATTTTTGACGTTTTTTGCCGAAAATTTACATTCGGACAACGGAAAGGAAAAAGCCGTGTCGCATCTGTACAACACGGCTTGGCGGGCGTAAACGGATATAGTGGATTAACAAAAACCAGTACAGCGTTGCCTCGCCTTAGCTCAAAGAGAACGATTCTCTAAGGTGCTCAAGCACCAAGTGAATCGGTTCCCTACTATTTGTACTGTCTGCGGCTTCGTCGCCTTGTCCTGATTTTTGTTCATCCACTATAAAACGGCGTTCCCTGCCGCCGCAGGCGGAACGCCGGATGACGGGGTTTTCCCTAAGGGTGCGGCTGCCGCTATATCACGAAATCCAACAGGTAGAAATCTTCTTTGCCCACGCCGCATTCGGGGCATTTCCAGTCGTCGGGGATGTCTTCAAACTTTGTCCCGGGGGCGATGCCGTGTTCGGGGTCGCCGAGTTCTTCATCGTAAATCCAGCCGCAGGGGCCGCACATATATTGCGCCATTTGTGTTTCCTTGTTTTTTGTATAGTGGGTTAACAAAAACCGGTACGGCGTTGCCTCGCCTTAGCTCAAAGAGAACGATTCTCTAAGGTGCTCAAGCACCAAGTGAATCGGTTCCCTACTATTTGTACTGTCTGCGGCTTCGTCGCCTTGTCCTGATTTTTGTTCATCCACTATAAAACGGCGTTCCCTGCCGCCGCAGGCGGAACGCCGGATGACGGGGTTTTCCCTAAGGGTGCGGCTGCCGCTATATCACGAAATCCAACAGGTAGAAATCTTCTTTGCCCACGCCGCATTCGGGGCATTTCCAGTCGTCGGGGATGTCTTCAAACTTTGTCCCGGGGGCGATGCCGTGTTCGGGGTCGCCGAGTTCTTCATCGTAAATCCAGCCGCAGGGGCCGCACATATATTGCGCCATTTGTGTTTCCTTGTTTTTTGTATAGTGGGTTAACAAAAACCGGTACGGCGTTGCCTCGCCTTGGCTCAAAGAGAACGATTCTCTAAAGTACTGAAGCACCCGTACTATTTGTACTGTCTGCGACTTCGCCGCCTTGCCCTGATTTTTGTTCATCCGCTATAAATCAGGGTTTGGGAGGATGGTGCGGTATCCGCCCGGTTTTTTTGGGGTTGGTTTTTTTTCGATAGATTCCTGTGGTTTTTCGATTACTGGATTCCCGCTTTCGCGGGAATGACGGTTTGGAGGTTTCGGTTTTTTCGATGGATTCCTGTTGCGTTAGGGGGCTGGATTCCCGCTTTCGCGGGAATGACGCGGTGAGGGTTTCGGTTTTTTCCGCCTGTTTATTTTGCGGCTTCGATTGCCGCTATTTCTTTGCGTAGGTGTTTGATCGCGGGGGTTACGATGGCGACAAACATCGCTTCGCGGACGCGCCTTTGGGCGGGACTCCGCATCAGGTAGCCTTTTGCGCCGGAATGCAGGGCGGCGGATTGGGCGGCGGCAAGTGCCAGTACGGCGGCGGCTTCGCGCAGCTTGAGGGTGGCAAGGTTGTCGGGCGTGCCGCTCCAAGCCAAGTCGGCTAGCCGTTCGGTTTCTGCCCACGCGCCGTCCAACCTTGCTTTGAGGCTGTCGTAGCCGTCGTCGAGATAGCTGTTGACTTCGGCGTTGACGACGTTGGCGAGGCGTATGATGCCGAGGCTGCCGTCAATCACGCCTGCACCGATGCCGATTTGTAGAAGGATAAAGCCTGCTTTGATGCTTTGGATATAGTCGACAAACTGTTCGGGTGTGGCGATGATGTCTTCGTCGGGGATAAATACGTCTTTGAAGTTCAGGCTGAAGGTGCGCGTGCCTTCGAGGGCGCAAAATTCGGGGCAGTTTTGCAGGCTTACGCCTTCCCATTGTCCGCCGGTGATAAACATAACGTAACCGTCGCCGATTTGGGCGGTATTCGCCCAGATGTGGTCTTCGCCGATGTTGGACACCCACGGCAGCGCGCCGTTGACTGTGTAGCCGCCGTCCACGCGTTCGGCTTGGAGGTTGTGTTTTTCGATGCCGGCAAGGTGTTTGACGGTATTGGACATTCCGGTACCCGCCAATACTTTGCCTTGCAGGATGTCGGCGAGGTATTTGTCTTTGACGGCCCGGTTGGGCGTTTGGTGCAGATACCACGCGCAAGCCGCCTGACACCACGCGCTGAACGAGGTTGCGCCGCATTCTTTGCCGATTTTGCGCAAAACGGCGATTTGCGTTGCCAAACCCAAGCCGTTGCCGCCTTCGGCTTCCGTGCCGACTGCGCCGAATCCGCCGATTGCGCCGAGTTCGCGCATAAATGCTTCGGGGTAGTATCCTTTGCGGTCGATGTCGTCCACTATGGGTTTGAGCTTGGTTTTGACGAGTTCGGCAACGTTGGCAATCAGGGTTTGGGCGTTCATCTTTGTTCCTTAAGGTTTGCGGGGGAATCGGAGGCGCGCCTGATGCGCGGCTGCTTCCCTGCCGCTTAGGCGGCTTGTTTTTGTTTGAGGGGGTATTTTTGAAAAACCGCCCGATATTCGGGCGGTTTGCCGTATCAGGCGTAAGCCTGCAATTCGGGGTTGATTTCGGTTTGTCCGAGGTTGTTGACGTAGTTGCACAGGGTTGCCAAGGCTACGCCCATCACGACTTCGACTGCCTGCTGCTGGTTGTAGCCCGCATCGGAAAATGCTTTGAGTTCGTCATCGGATACCGCGCCTTTTTTCGCCATTACAGCTTGGGTAAAGGCGGCAAGCGCACCGAGTTTGGCATCGTCAAACGCGCCTGCATCCAAATCGCGCGCGGCTTTGAGGGATTGTTCGGAAAGGAGTTTTTTCAGGGTTGCGAGTTTGGTGTGCCCTGCCACGCAGAAGCCGCATTCGTTGGTGCGTGCGGCGATGATCTGGATCACTTCGACTTCACCGGCGGTCAGGCTGTTGGCGGCGTTGAGCTTGCCGACTTCTTGGTAAAACGCCAAGGCTTCGGGGGCATTTGCCAATACGCCGATAAGGTTGGGGATAAAGCCGTTGTTTTGAAGTACCGCCTCGACGCGCGGTTTGGCGGCTTCGGGGGCGGTTTCGAGGGTGTGTACGGTTAAACGTGCCATGTTTCTTTCCTTGTTTGAAATATTATTGAAGGGATGGACGCATGGTACGCATTTCGGAATGAAATGGGAAAGACTGATTGGTTATGTGCCGCAAACGAAAAGTTATAAGAAATGCCGTCTGAAGCCTTTCAGACGGCATAGCGGGGAAACGCGCCTACCTGCCCCCGCGCCCGAAATATTGCGCCAATGCGGCTTGGGGATTGGCTGCCTCGACTGTTTCGGGCAATTCGGTATAGCCGCGCGATAAAAGGTGGCGGGCATAAAGGCTGTTGCCCTTTGCGCCGAACCAGACGGAAACCGCCAAGCCCAATACGTTAAACGCCGAGTCTGTGGCGGGCGTGTCGCCGTAAACCAGTTGGGCAAACACCGCCAGCACGAATATCGCGCCCGTCAGCCCCAGCCCCAAACCCCACATTCTTTTGAAACACGCCCACAGCGTGCCGAACAAAAGTCCCGGCCACGACCAGCCTTGTTTGACGGCTTGGGGCGGCAGGGCGGGATGGGTGTAGATTTTGTATGGTTTCATCGTGTTTCCTTTTCGGTTGAAACCCTGCCCTTTGGGGGCGGTAGGATCAGACTTTATTTGTGAGACGCGCGCCCGTGTGCCGGCATACGGCTTGAAAGCGATTACCCGACGGGAAACTTCAAACCCGACAATGCCGTCTGAACGGTGTTTTGCCTTCAGACGGCATTGCCTGCCTTCAAAGCGGACGCGCTTATTCCGCCCAGTTTTTCTTTTTGCTGGTTTTGCCTATGCCCGGGTTGAAGCTGTTGGTCGGGTCAAGTTTGCGGTAAAACTGTTTGAGCGCGGGTTTGGCTTCATACAAATGGCCGACGTTGTGTTCGGCGGGATATTGCGCGCCGCGTTGGTCTAAGAGATGCAGCATTTCGTGTTCCAATGCCATGCAGTCGTTGCCTTTTTTGATGATGTAATCCTGATGGAAAACGTGGCACATGAAATGTCCGTAGTAGAGCTTGTGGATGATTTTATTGTCGATTTCGGGCGGCAGTTTTTCAAACCAGTCGCGGTCGTCGCGGCGCAGGGCGATATCCAGCGCGACCAAGTCCTCCACTTCGTTGTCGTGTACGGCACGGTAGCGGATGGCGGCGGAGGCGACGGCGAAACGGTGCAGCATCGCGGCTTGGGTTTCTTCGGCGTTGCACTCGAAAAACGCGCCGCCGTGGTGTGCAAAATATTCTTTTAAGAACGCACGCGCCTCATCTACGCCTTTTCCGCCCATTTTCAGAATCAGGTGGTGTTCGTATTTGTCGCGGTAATCGCGCATGGATTTGGGCAGGTGGTCGGGCAGGAATTTGCTGACGAACTGCATGGCCTTGTCGGAAAAATGCTTGGGCAGGAAGCTGACTTTTTTGCCGAATCGATCCACACGCGCCTTCAAATCAAATAATTTCGGCAGTTGGTGCGTACCGAATTTTTTGATGACGTAAAACGTGTCTTTGCCGTACACGTCGGCAATGTCAAAAGCGTGGCGATGGATGTATTCGCCGGAAACGGGCAGGCTTTCAAACTCACCCAAGGCGGCACGGCGGATGTCGGTCAGTTCGTTGATGTCATTCGTGCCGATGTAGAACACGGCGGTTTGTTTTTCTTGCGGGAAGGTGTCCAAACGGACGGCGAAAACCATCAGTTTGCCCGCGCAACCGGACGCTTCGTAATGACGGGCCGGGTCGGCATTGAAACGCGCGGCAGTCGGCTCGTCCACTTGACGGACGTGTTTGCAATAGGCGTGGTCGTGTCCTTTGCCCGCATCTTGTTTGATGTCTTTGTTTTGATAATGATGACCTTGCAGGTTGGTCAGGATTTCTTCAGGCGTGTCGCCCAAATCTATGCCCAAATGGTTGACCAGCTCCAGCTTGCCCTCTTCGTTGATTTGGGCAAACAGCGCCATTTCTGTGTAGGCCGGGCCGCGCTGCACCAATGCGCCGCCGGAGTTGTTGCACACGCCGCCTAAAACGGACGCACCGATACAGGATGAGCCGATGACCGAATGCGGTTCGCGCCCCAAAGGTTTCAGCAGCAATTCAAGCTGGTTCAGGGTCGAGCCAGGCAGACAGACGACTTGTTCGTTGTTGTTGATGGTTTGGATGATGTTCATCCGCATGGTGTTCACAATCACGATGTCGCGGTCGTAATCGTTGCCGTCGGGGGTCGAGCCGCCCGTCAGGCCGGTATTCGCCGCCTGCGTAATCACAATCACGTCCGCTTCGACGCACGCCTGCAAAATTTTCCACATTTCCAGAATGCTTCCGGGGCGAACCACCGCCAACGCCTTACCCTCGCCGAAGCGGTAGCCTTGGCGGTATTGTTCGGTTTTCGCGGGGTCGGTGATGATGTATTTTTCGCCGACGGTTTGGGTCAGGCTGCTGATTAATTGCGAGGCGTTCACGGTACTCTCCTATCGGGATAAGCGGCGGCGCAAATCCCGGTACGCCGCCGTATGTTCAATTTGGATATTTTGGTGCGGCAAGTTGCACGCTGCAAATTATTTTTGGTTAAAGAAATAATGCAATTTGATATTTTTGGCATTTGCCGCGTTTTCCAAATCGGCCTTGTCACTTTCGCTGTCGCCCATCATATAAACACTGACATTATTTCCAACTTTCTTTGCATGGTTTAAGGAATAAAGTGCGGTCGCCTTATTAAGCATTTGGCTGCTTCCCGCCACGCCGACGTTGATATTGTCCGCGCCGAGCATTTCAATCATATTTGATGCCGAAGGCGATCCGGATGTTTTAATCATTCCGACAACCATTGCATCGGAAAGTGGGTTATTTGTCGCGGGAACCTGCACAACGACAGAACGTTCTCCCTGCGGCATTTCAACCATCAGCCGGCCGACATTGACACCTGTTGCGCAAGCTGCAAGCATACCGGTAAGGGTTATCATTAGAAGTTTTTTCATTTGCCTACTCCTTTAGTCTTTAATCAAACTGCCCTGTTCGTCATAAACTTGAAATTGAACCATACTTCATTTTTATGAAGCCGGTTCTTCATTGGCCTGTATGGATACATTGTAATGATGCGTTATGGCAAAGTAAAGAAAATGCCGTCTGAACGGCTTTCAGACGGCATCGGTGCGATACGGGAACGCCGGAACATCGAAGCTCCGGCGTTTCAAATAGGGCGGCGGGCCAAACCCCCGGCACTGGCGCATCGGAGTGGGCTGCTGGCTTCCGCCCCTGACCCGGTGTTCCGATTTGCCATGCGGGGAGACCCGCCTCAGAGAAACGGCATTATAACGGGTTTTCTGAAAAACTCAACCGTTTTGATACGGTCATACGCCGGAAACACTGTCTAAAACTTATATCCGATAATATTGTCAACAATTTTTCAAAGCGTCATTTTGTTTCTATAAGGGTATTTCCTGTTTCGGCATTGAAAAATATTAAGAATTAAACTACATTATTGCCTTTCAAAATTTGTCTGCAACCGACCATTCGGACAACACTCAAATAAAAACAACCAAACACGGACACGCCATGACCACGACTACCGCCCCTCAGCGTATTCGGGAAATTCCCTATAACTATACTTCTTATACCGACCGCGAAATCGTCATCCGCCTGTTGGGCGACGGGGCGTGGCAGATTCTGCAAGATTTGCGCGGTCAACGCAAAACAGGACGTTCGGCACGGATGTTGTTTGAAGTGTTGGGCGATATTTGGGTGGTCGTGCGCAATCCGTATCTGGTCGATGATTTGCTGGAGCATCCGAAACGCCGCGCCGCGTTGGTACGCGAAATGCGCCACCGCTTAAATGAAATCCGCAAACGCCGCGACGATAATCGGCAAGTGGATGTATTGGTTGCGGCAGCGGAAAAGGCAGTCGAGCGTTTTGATAGCAGTTTTGATGAAACCAGCCAAAAACGCCATCAAATTTTGGAACGCTTAAGCAAAATTACCAAGCCGCACAATATTATGTTCGACGGGCTGGCGCGGGTAACCCACGTTACCGATGCGACCGACTGGCGCGTCGAATATCCTTTTGTCGTCGTCAATCCCGACACGGAGGCGGAAATCGCGCCTTTGGTGCGCGCCTTAATCGAGCTGGATTTGGTCATTATTCCGCGCGGCGGCGGTACGGGTTATACCGGTGGTGCAGTACCTTTGGACGCAAACAGCGCAGTCATCAATACTGAAAAACTCGACAAGCATCGCGGCGTTGAATACGTTGAGCTGGCAGGCTTGGACGGCAGACATCCGATTATCCATTGCGGCGCAGGCGTAGTAACCCGCCGAGTAGAAGAAACCGCACATCAAGCAGGTTTGGTGTTCGCCGTTGATCCGACTTCCGCTGATGCATCTTGCGTGGGCGGTAATGTGGCGATGAACGCAGGCGGTAAAAAAGCCGTGCTGTGGGGTACTGCCTTGGATAACCTCGCCTACTGGCAGATGGTTAACCCGCAAGGCGAATGGTTGCGTATCGAACGCGTGCGCCACAATTTCGGCAAAATCCACGATGAAGAAACCGCCGTGTTTGACGTGCATACGCTGGATTCAGACGGCATCAATATCGTTAAAACCGAACGTTTGGAAATCCCCGGCCACAAATTCCGCAAAGTCGGTTTGGGCAAAGACGTTACCGACAAATTCTTAAGCGGCCTGCCCGGCGTGCAAAAAGAAGGCACAGACGGCATCATCACCAGCGTTGCCTTCGTGTTGCATAAAATGCCGAAATACACGCGCACCGTGTGTATGGAGTTTTTCGGCACGGTCGCCACCGCTACGCCGTCCATTGTTGAAATCCGCGATTTCCTGCTTACCCATGAAAGCGTACGATTGGCCGGTTTGGAGCATTTAGACTGGCGTTACGTCCGCGCTGTCGGTTATGCCACCAAAGCGGCAGGCAAAGGCCGGCCTAAAATGGTCTTGCTGGCAGACGTAGTTTCCGATGACGAAGCAGCCGTAGAGGCAGCCGCCGAACACATCTGCGAACTCGCCCGCGCCCGCGACGGCGAAGGCTTTATCGCCGTGTCGCCCGAAGCACGCAAAACCTTCTGGCTCGACCGCAGCCGCACCGCCGCCATCGCCAAACACACCAACGCCTTTAAAATCAACGAAGACGTAGTAATCCCACTTGAAAGGCTCGGCGAGTATTCAGACGGCATCGAGCGCATCAACATTGAGCTTTCCATCCAAAACAAACTCAAACTCTGTGCCGCCTTGGAGCAATATCTGTCCGGCAAACTCCCCATCGACAAAATGGGAACCGACCTGCCAACCGCCGAACTGTTGGGCGAACGCGGCAAACACGCCCTGGCCCACGTTTCCGCCGTCAAAGCACGTTGGGAATGGTTGCTGGATAACTTAGACGCGCCGCTTGCCGACTATAAAGCACGCTATGGCGCATCCGTCCACGCCGCGCCCGAAGCCAAAGACAATGAAAGTTGCTTTATTGCCTTCCGCGATTTCCGCCTGCGCGTGTCTGTCAAAGCAGACGTAATGAAGCCGCTTTCTGAAATCTTCAGCGGCAAAACCGATACCAAAATTATCCAAGGTTTAGGCAAAATCCACGCCAAAACCGTGCGCAGCCGCGTCTTCGTCGCCCTGCATATGCACGCCGGCGACGGTAACGTTCATACCAATATTCCGGTTAACTCAGACGATGCCGAAATGCTTCAGACGGCCTACCGTTCGGTCGAACGCATTATGAAAATCGCCCGTTCGCTCGGTGGTGTGATTTCCGGCGAACACGGCATAGGCATTACCAAGCTCGAATTTTTGACCGATGAAGATTTGCAACCGTTTTGGAACTACAAAAACCAAGTCGATCCCAAACACACCTTCAACCGTCACAAACTGATGAAAGGCTCGGACTTACGCAACGCCTACACACCATCCTTCGAGCTTTTGGGCGCGGAATCGCTGATTATGGAAAAATCAGACCTCGGTACCATCGCCGATTCCGTTAAAGACTGCCTGCGCTGCGGCAAATGCAAACCCGTCTGCTCCACCCACGTTCCGCGCGCCAACCTGCTGTACAGCCCGCGCAACAAAATCCTCGGCGTGGGGCTGTTGACCGAAGCCTTCTTATACGAAGAACAAACCCGCCGCGGCGTTTCCATCAAACACTTTGAAGAACTCATGGACATCGGCGACCACTGCACCGTGTGCCACCGCTGCGTCAAACCCTGCCCCGTCAACATCGACTTCGGCGACGTAACCGTAGCCATCCGTAACTACCTTGCCGATTCCGGTCACAAACGCTTTGCACCCGCCGCATCGATGGGCATGGCATTTCTGAACGCCACCGGCCCGAAAACCATCAAAGCCCTTCGCGCCGCGATGATACAGACCGGCTTCCCCGCGCAGAACTTTGCCTACAAAATCGGCAAACTCCTGCCCGTCGGCACCAAAAAACAAAAAGCCGAACCCAAGGCCACCGTCGGCACCGCTCCGGTTAAAGAACAAATCATCCACTTCATCAACCGTCCTTTGCCCAAAAGCGTGCCCGCCAAAACACCGCGCTCCATGCTCGGCATAGAAGACGACAAAAGCATCCCTATCATCCGCAATCCGGCTACGCCGGAAGATGCCGAAGCCGTGTTCTACTTCCCAGGTTGCGGCTCTGAGCGTCTGTTCAGCCAAATCGGACTTGCCGTTCAAGCCATGCTCTGGTACGTCGGTGTACAAACCGTCCTGCCACCCGGCTATATGTGTTGCGGCTATCCACAGGACGCAGGCGGCAATAAGGCTAAAGCCGAAGAAATGAGCACCAACAACCGCGTCGCCTTCCACCGCATGGCGAACACCCTCAACTACCTCGACATCAAAACCGTCGTCGTCAGTTGCGGTACCTGCTACGACCAGCTCGAAAAATACCGCTTCGAAGAAATCTTCCCCGGCTGCCGCATCATCGACATCCACGAATACCTGCTCGAAAAAGGCGTGAAACTAAACGGCGTGAAAGGTCAGCAATACCTCTACCACGACCCCTGCCATACCCCCATCAAAACCATGAACGCCACCCAAATGGCAAGCAGCCTCATGGGGCAGAAAGTCGTCTTAAGCGACCGTTGCTGCGGCGAATCCGGCATGTTCGCCGTCAAACGCCCCGACATCGCCACCCAAGTCAAATTCCGCAAACAAGAGGAAATTGAGAAAAACCTCAAAGAGCTGCCTCAGGGCGAACCCGTCAAAATGCTCACCTCCTGCCCCGCCTGCCTGCAAGGTTTGAGCCGCTACACCGACGACAACAATATGCCTGCCGACTACATCGTCATCGAAATGGCGAAACACATCCTCGGCGAAAACTGGCTAGACGAGTTTGTGAAAAAAGCCAACAACGGCGGCGTGGAAAAAGTGTTGCTGTAACAACGGACACGGAAATGCCATCTGAACGCCGAAAGCCTTCAGACGGCATTGTTTGAACCAAATATAGTGGATTAACAAAAATCAGGACAAGGCGACGAAGCCGCAGACAGTACAAATAGTACGGAACCGATTCACTTGGTGCTTCAGCACCTTAGAGAATCGTTCTCTTTGAGCTAAGGCGAGGCAACGCCGTACTGGTTTTTGTTAATCCACTATACCTACCCAAATCATGATTGACAGACAAACAAACGAACCCAAACAAAAAAACCGAATCATCCTTGCCCCCATGCAAGGTCTGATAGATGATGTGATGCGCGACCTGCTGACGCGGATAGGCGGCTACGACGAATGCGTCAGCGAATTTGTACGCATTACCCATACCGTGCATTCTCGATCTATATGGTTAAAATATGTCCCCGAAATCGCCAACGGAAACAAAACGTTTTCCGGCACGCCGTGCACCGTCCAACTTCTGGGCAGCGATGCGGACAATATGGCGGAGAATGCGCTGGAAGCCGTCCGCTTCGGTGCGGACAAAATCGATTTGAACTTCGGCTGCCCCGCTCCCACCGTCAACAAACACAAAGGCGGCGCAATCCTTTTAAAAGAGCCGCAACTGATATTCCATATCGTCAAAACGATGCGCGAACGTTTGCCCGCACATATTCCGCTGGCGGGGAAAATGCGGCTCGGCTATGAAGACAAAAGCCCTGCTTTGGAATGCGCCTGTGCGATTGCCGAAGGGGGCGCGTGCGGACTGACCGTACACGCGCGCACCAAAGCCGAGGGTTACGAACCGCCGGCGCATTGGGAATGGATAAGGAA
This sequence comes from Neisseria sp. Marseille-Q6792, assembly GCF_943181435.1. The sequence goes on along the minus strand of NZ_OW969598.1, from coordinate 252,323 downwards.
AATCCGAGACAGCGTCGATATCCCGGTTACCGCCAACGGCGATGTTTTCAGCCTGCAGGACTATATCGGCATCAAAACAATCAGCGGCTGCAACAGCGTCATGCTGGGGCGAGGCGCGGTCATCCGCCCCGATTTGGCGCGCCAAATCAAGCAGTATGAAAGCGGCCTGCCCGTTACGGATACCGATTTTGCCGAAATTTCCAAATGGATACGGCTCTTTTTCGATTTATGCCTGGCAAAAGAGGCAAACAATAAATACCCGATCGCCCGTCTTAAGCAATGGCTGGGCATGATGAAAAAAACGTTCGACCCGGCGCAAACGCTGTTTGACCGCGTCCGAACGGTTAAGGATGCGGATGAAGTACGCCGAATCCTAAACGCTTTTGAGCATGAGATGAATGTTTGACTGTCTCCCGCGCTTCAAAGCAAATGCCGTCTGAAAATCTTTCAGACGGCATTTCATATCTTTATTGCCGCTTTTCTTCCGTATCCGGCGTATTTTTGTTTTTCAGCTTCGCACCCAAGCCCAAACGTCTTTCATAATCCGATTGGGGGGTATCGTCTTCCTGCATGCCGAATGCGCTGGCATTGACCCACAGCGACAGCAGCGAAACGATAAAGGCGAAAAAGCCGACTACATACCAAAACATTGCCCCTCCCGATTTGTTAAAATCATATCAAATACGGTACCGAATCTACCACAAGCCCATGGTCAAATAAATCTTCTACCCGCATTATTTCATTCATTTACTTTGGAAATAAAAAAGGACACCTGAAAATTTTGCAAAACTTTTCAGATGCCCCGATTCGACGGATTCGAATCAGCCGCCGCACGCACCGCAGCAGCCGCCCTCGCTGTGTCCGCCTTTTTTGTCGTCGTCGACAACGGGCAATTCGACTTCTTCATTTGTTTTTTCTGCATCTTCAGGCAAATCGTTGACTTTGATTTTAGCAGTTTCGCTCATTTTGCCACCTCGTGGAAAACAGTTTAAAAGATTCGGAAATATAGCATGTTTAACCTAAGCGTGAAAAGGGGGAGCCGCATGGAAAATGCCGTCTGAAACCGAAGGTCGGCCTTCAGACCGCATTTTACCACCGAATCAAATATATTGAACTTCGATAATGTCGTATTCGCGTACGCCGCCCGGAGCCTGAACTTCCGCCGTATCCCCTTCTTCCTTGCCGATTAGGGCGCGTGCAATCGGAGAGCCGACATAGATTTTGCCCTGTTTAATATCCGCTTCGTCTTCGCCGACAATTTGATAGGTAACGTGTTCTTCCGTTTCCAAATCTTCCAACGTAACCGTCGTACCGAACACGATTTTTCCTTCGGCATGGATTTCGGTCGGATTAATAATATGGGCAACGGAAAGTTTGTGTTCCAACTCGGAAATGCGGCCCTCGATAAAACCTTGGCGTTCTTTGGCGGCTTCGTATTCGGCGTTTTCGGACAAATCGCCGTGCGATCTGGCTTCGGCAATCGCTTCGATCACTTCGGGGCGCGCCACGCTTTTAAGCTGCTGCAATTCCTGTTTCAGCAATTCCGCACCGCGTACGGTCAGGGGGATTTTTTGCATAAGATCGTATTCTCCATGTTCCGGCACACCGGTTTGCGGCAGGAAGCATCCCGCGTACCGTCTTGTTTTGTGCGTCCGGATATTAAAATAAAAATACAAGCCGCCCGGAAAATCGGCGGCTTGTCTGTCGTTGAACAGCGGCTATTCTACCAAATTCTATGAAATTGGCAATCGTGCCGTACCAGCGGCAAACGCGTTATCTCCGCAACAAAAGCCGAAAATATGCCGGCAAAAAAAATTTTAGAAACAAAAAATTTAAAAATAATCAATTTTCGGCACAAAAAACCAAGTTTCCCGGTTTCCCGCTTAAAAATGCCGGTATCCCGGTTTTTCAGACGGCATCCGTCTTCAGTATAATGGCTGCTTTCCTATTTCTGTTTTACGTTTTACGTTTTGCCATGACCGAATCCGTCCGCCTCCCCGCCGCCCGTCTCAAACCTTCCACCGTCGCCCTGCCCGGATCCAAAAGCATCAGCAACCGCACCCTGCTGCTCGCCGCCCTGTCCGACAATGCTTGCGAAATCCATTCCCTGCTCAAATCCGACGATACCGGCCGTATGCTCGAAGCACTCGATAAACTCGGCGTTGGAATCGAACATCTTGCCGAAGGCCGTCTGAAAGTACACGGCACGGGCGGACGCTTCCCCAACCGCACTGCCGATTTGTTTTTGGGCAACGCGGGCACGGCGTTCCGCCCGTTAACCGCCGCGCTGGCGGTTTTGGGCGGTGATTATCATTTGCACGGCGTTGCGCGTATGCACGAACGCCCCATCGGCGATTTGACCGATGCACTGCGGATTGCCGGGGCCGATGTCGAATATCTCGGCAAGGAACACTATCCGCCGCTTCATATCGGCGAACGCCAAGACAACGGCGAACGCGTGATTCCGATTAAAGGCAATGTGTCCAGCCAGTTTCTGACCGCCCTTTTGATGGCGTTGCCGCTGACCGGACAGGCATTTGAAATCCGTATGGTCGGCGAATTGATTTCCAAGCCCTATATTGACATTACATTGAAATTGATGGCGCAATTCGGCGTACAGGTTGCCAATGAAGACTACAACGTCTTCAAAATCCCCGCCGATGCCTGCTACCATGCGCCCGACCATTTATATGTCGAAGGCGATGCCTCCAGCGCGTCCTACTTCCTCGCAGCCGGTTTGATTGCCGCCACGCCCGTCCGCGTTACCGGCATCGGCGCAAACAGCATACAGGGCGATGTCGCCTTTGCCCGCGAACTGGAAAAAATCGGTGCGGACGTGGTTTGGGGCGAAAACTTCGTCGAAGTCTCGCGCCCGAAAGAACGTGCCGTCCAAGCCTTTGATTTGGATGCGAACCATATCCCCGATGCCGCCATGACCCTCGCCATCGTCGCGCTTGCCACAGGGCAAACCTGCACGCTGCGCAATATCGGTTCGTGGCGCGTCAAGGAAACCGACCGCATTGCCGCAATGGCGAACGAGTTGCGCAAACTCGGTGCAAAAGTCGCCGAAGAAGCCGAAGCAATTCACATCACCCCGCCTGAAACGCTGACACCCGACGCCGTCATCGACACTTACGACGACCACCGTATGGCGATGTGTTTCTCGCTGGTTTCTCTATTGGGCGTACCCGTCGTCATCAACGACCCGAAATGCACCCATAAAACCTTCCCGACTTATTTTGAAGTGTTCTCATCGCTGACCGAAACAGCGGAATAGGATGGAAAAATGCCGTCTGAAACCCGAAATAGGGCTTCAGACGGCATTTGTGTATTCGCGGACGGCAGGTTTTAAATCTGTTCCAATTCCATATTCAAAACAGTCTGTTCTTGTTTGGCTCGGAAGTCTGCCAGTTTTTGCGCCAGTTCGGGATTTTCATTGGCCAGCATGGAAACGGCAAACAATGCCGCATTGGCCGCGCCTGCCTCGCCGATGGCGAATGTGGCGACGGGTACGCCTTTGGGCATTTGTACAATCGATAAAAGCGAATCTTCGCCGCGCAGGTATTTGCTGGGGACGGGTACGCCCAAAACGGGGACGGTGGTCTTGGCGGCAACCATGCCGGGCAGGTGAGCCGCGCCGCCCGCACCCGCGATGATAGCTTTGATGCCGCGCGCCCGTGCGGTTTCGGCGTATTGGAACATTAAATCCGGAGTGCGGTGTGCGGAAACGACGCGCGCCTCATATTCTACGCCGAACTCTTCAAGAAACTGCGCTGCCTGCCGCATAACGGGCCAATCGCTGTTGCTGCCCATGATGATGCCGATTTGTATCATAAATCCTCCTTGGTGCGGATGGGGTAAAAAGCGGAAAAGACGCGCTGCGTCAGGAATCCCTCCCCATCAAAGTGGTAAGTCCATTCCTTATCCTCCTTGCGTCGTCCGCCACGCTCATAAGTGGCTTCCTTACCGAAGCGGTCAGGATAGATATTGCCTATTCGATCTGGGAGCTTATAGAGTATATCTACTTCATCATAACGAGCGGCGGCCAAAGTACCCACGACATCATAGTCAAACTCTGCCGTATATGTCCCTGCCGTGAGTCTTTGGTTTGCACTCAAAGTCGTGTGGCAGCACAATAGATCGAGTAAGAATGCCCCAAAAACTAAAGACAAGAGCCTCTTCCTGCAAAAGCTATAATTGGAACGATGTGCGAACAATACTATAGTAAAACTCAGCATGCTTTGCAGGACACCTCCTGTATACTTTCTCATTGAGAAATGCTTTGAGTGTATTATTTCAGCCCTTTAAGTCGTTGATTCTAGGTTGATATGATCTCAATATACTCTTTGTATTCTAAGGGGATAGGTAGATTAAACACCAAATCCTTTAGAGGGTCTACATTTCTCCCCATTTTGTAACACAAATATAGCCGTTCATTAAGCTCAGCATAGATTCGTACATTCCTCAATTCATAGCTATTAATCGTTTCTAAATCGTCTCTATTTATTGACGCAATGATATCTCGTTCATTGTATTTCCCCGAGGAAGTATCTACTTCAAAGAGTCTACCCCCACCATCTCCTATGATAAGAATTTTCTTTTCGTTTGGTGTTCCTTCCCAGAGCGTAATCCATCTACTTCCCATACCTAAGGGGTCTATCTTACGCTTTGGAGAGATATAGTTCTCAATCCCCTTAATATTCTGCCTGAAGATATTGCTGCTTTTAATGAATTGACGAGCAACAGTGGCGCAGAAAAGAATAGGAACTTGGGTTAAGTCTACATCATCCCAATTGTTATCAGTGTTAAATAGATTGAAAAACAGGAGTTCAGCCTTCCCTATCATCTGAGCGAGCACATACACCCTAGTTTCTCTTGATTCATCCTTTCGTTTAGTCTCAATGCTGATAACTTGATTATTCCTCCACCTTATTTCTGTCATATTTCTCATCTTAGTGAATTCCTTTGGTTTTCAGATGTTCATCAGCTGCAGCATGGAAAACTATCGTTTGCGTACGGCTGCTGCGGCGCGTTTTGCCGCCGGGCTGCCGGGATAGGTCTGTATCAGGCTGCGCCAAGTCGCCCTTGCAATATCTTTTTGCTGAAGCCTGTATTGGCATTCGCCGATTTTGAACATGGCTTCGGGCGCGGTTGGGCTGTCTTTGAAACGGTTGGCGTAACGCCCTCCGATTTCGATGACGGATTCGCAGTTCCCCATACGCGCCCTGCTTTGCAGCAACAGGTACATACTGCGTTGCGCGATGCTGCCGCCATCTCCGCCGTCCGCGCCTTTCAACAGGGCGGCTGCGGCAGAGAACCTGCCGTTTTGATAGTGTTTGAGTGCCTGATTGTAGAGGTTTTGTGCGGTTTCGACGGTATGTGCGGATGCGCTGCCGCCTTCGGTATTGAGGTAATGCTCTTTCAATTTGCGGTCGTCGAGTTTTTGGACGTATGTCCTGCCGGAAGGGTGTGTTTTCGCATGCTCCAGTGCTTTGACTTTGCCGTTTAAGGTTTCCACTTCGTTCGACAGCCGCACAATTTTGCCTTCCAGATAATCCAAACGGTCTTGCAAGGTCGGAACGGGATAGGGAATGCCGTCTGAAGCATTTTCCCGTGTCAGCATTTCGGTTTGGTTGCCTGCCGGAACGGGTGAAACGGAAGCACAGGCGGCGGACACAGACAGCCAAATGATAAAAAGCGGTAATTTGGTCTTCATTATTTTTTCAGAAGCAGGGTCAAACCGTCGCCGACGGGCAGGGTGATGGGGACGATGCGCGGGTCGTTCGGCAGGTTTTGATTGAAATCTTTGAGAATGCCGACACTGGGCGGCGCGTCGGAAGCCGCTTCGCGCATCACCCTTCCGTTCAGCAAAATATTGTCGATGGCGATGATGCCGCCTTGCCGGACGAGTTTGAGGCAACGCTCGAAATATTGCGGCGTGGGCGGTTTGTCTGCGTCTATCAGTGCCAAATCGTAGCTTCCGGCTTCACCCTGTGCAATCAAATCATCCAATGTCAGCAATGCGGGTTGCAGGTGCAGGCTGATTTTATGTGCCACACCGGCCTCGTTCCAAACCTGACGCGCCGCATCGGTAAAGGTTACATTGATGTCGCAGGCGGTAATCCGCCCGTGTTCGGGCAACGCCAATGCAAGCGCGGTGCTGCTGTATCCGGTAAACACGCCGATTTCCAGATATTTTTCCGCGCGAATCAGCTTTGCCAGCCAAACCAAAACCGCCGCCTGTTCGCGCGCAATCGCCATTTTGCCCATACGGTGGTGCTCGGTCTTCTCACGCAGCCGCGTCAAAACGGGATGTTCGGGTTCGCCGATGGCGTTCAAATAGTTTTGCAGGTCCGGTGCAACATTGGACAGATGGGTCGTCATTTCGGCGGGTTCAGTCTTGGTAATAGGTATAAGGTTTTTTCGCAACTTTTGCCGCCTCGAAGTTTTCCTGTTCTTCGGGATTGAGTTCGACATCCCACAAAAGCCCCCGGTTTTTCAAACGCTGCTGTTCCAACTCAGGTTTTTCTTCAATCAGGCGGTTGAGGAATTGTGTGGCATCGGATTGGTAGTGATACATCTTTGTGCTCCAATTTTACGGAATATGGTGTGATTATACTGGTATTTTCCAAACGGGATAAACGGCTTTTATCAAGAATACGGGCAGAAAGATAAGGGGTTTTATTATAGAATAAAGCGTTTTTTGCAACGGAAGCCTACCTTATGCCACGCATTGCCGCCCTACCCGACCATCTTGTCAACCAAATCGCCGCCGGCGAAGTGGTAGAACGCCCTGCCAACGCCTTGAAAGAAATCGTTGAAAACAGTATCGATGCAGGCGCGACAGCAATTGAAGTCGAGCTGGCCGGCGGCGGCATCCGCCTGATCCGTGTCAGCGACAACGGCAGCGGTATCCATCCGGACGACATCGAACTCGCGCTCCACCGACACGCTACCAGCAAAATCAAAACCTTAAACGATTTGGAACACGTTGCCAGCATGGGCTTTCGCGGCGAAGGTTTGGCCAGTATCGCCTCCGTCAGCCGCCTGACCCTGACCAGCCGCCAAGAAGACTGTTCGCACGCGACCCAAGTCAAAGCCGAAGACGGCAAACTCAGCAGCCCCACCGCCGCCGCCCACCCCGTCGGCACCACCATCGAAGCCGCCGAACTCTTCTTCAACACCCCCGCGCGGCGCAAATTCCTCAAATCCGAAAACACCGAATACGCCCACTGCGCCACCATGCTCGAACGCCTCGCTCTGGCGCATCCGCACATTGCCTTCTCACTCAAACGCGACGGCAAACAAGTGTTCAAGCTTCCTGCACAAAGCCTGCATGAACGTATTGCCGCCATTGTCGGCGATGATTTTCAGACGGTCTCATTGGAAATTGACAGCAGCAATGGTGCGCTGCGGCTCTATGGCGCGATTGCCAAGCCGACTTTCGCCAAAGGCAAAACCGACAAACAATATTGCTTCGTCAACCACCGCTTCGTGCGCGACAAAGTCATGCTCCATGCTGTCAAACAGGCATACCGAGACGTATTGCATAACGCACTGACGCCTGCTTTCGTCCTCTTTCTCGACCTGCCGCCCGAAGCCGTAGATGTCAACGTCCACCCGACCAAAACAGAAATCCGCTTCCGCGACAGCCAGCAGGTACACCAACTCGTGTTCCACACGCTCAACAAAGCCCTTGCCGACACACGCGCCGACCTGACCGAAAGCGTCAGCAACGCAGGCGAAGTGTTGCATGACATTACCGGCGTTACGCCTGCACCAATGCCGTCTGAAAACGACAACGAAAATCTGTTTGATAGCGCATCCAACTACCCGACAGGCAACAAACCCGATACGCGCAATGCCTTTGGCTCATCAGGCAAAACCGCACCCATGCCTTACCAAGCCGCGCGTGCGCCGCAACAACACAGCCTGTCCCTGCGCGAAAGCCGCGCGGCCATGAATACTTACGCCGAGCTTTACAAAAAAACCGACGACATCGACCTTGAGTTAAGCCAATTCGAACAGGCACATTTCGGCAATATGCCGTCTGAAATGCCTATTCCCCAAACAGATACGCCACTTTCAGACGGCATCTCATCCCAATCCGAACTGCCGCCGCTCGGTTTTGCCATTGCCCAATTACTTGGCATCTACATTCTTGCCCAAGCCGAAGACAGCCTGCTGCTCATCGATATGCACGCTGCCGCCGAACGCGTCAACTACGAGAAAATGAAACGCCAACGTCAGGAAAACGGCAAGCTGCAAAGCCAACGCCTGCTTATTCCCGTAACCTTTGCCGCATCCCACGAAGAATGCGCCGCCCTCTCCGACCATGCCGATGCACTGGCAGGCTTCGGCTTGGAACTGTCCGACATGGGCGGCAACACCCTTGCCGTCCGTGCAGTTCCCGCCATGCTCGGCAAAGCCGATGTCGTCTCGCTGGCCAAAGATGTATTGGGCGAACTCGCCCAAGTCGGCAGCAGCCAAACCATCGAAGAACACGAAAACCACATCCTCGCCACCATGTCCTGCCATGGCTCCGTCCGCGCCGGTCGTCGGCTTACCCTGCCGGAAATGAATGCGCTCCTGCGCGATATGGAAAATACACCGCGCAGCAACCAGTGCAATCACGGCCGTCCGACATGGGTCAAACTGACTTTAAAAGAATTGGATACCTTGTTTTTACGCGGACAGTGAACCCCTTCGTGAGCCGGTTCGAAAAATGCTAGAATACGCGCCCGGATACGTCCCGAACGGACAAAACGCTTAATCAAAGAGAAAAATATGGCTTATCAAGTTCTTGCACGAAAATGGCGTCCGAAAACCTTTGCCGACTTAGTCGGTCAGGAACACGTCGTCAAAGCCTTGCGCAACGCGCTGGACGAAGGCAGGCTGCACCACGCCTACCTGCTGACCGGTACGCGCGGCGTGGGCAAAACCACCATCGCCCGCATCCTTGCCAAAAGCCTCAACTGCGAAAACGCGCAACACGGCGAACCTTGCGGCGTATGCGAAAGCTGTACCCAAATCGATGCCGGACGCTACGTCGACCTGCTGGAAATCGACGCCGCCTCCAACACAGGCATCGACAACATCCGCGAAGTATTGGAAAACGCCCAATATGCACCGACTGCCGGCAAATACAAAGTCTATATCATCGACGAAGTGCATATGCTTTCCAAAAGCGCGTTCAACGCCATGCTCAAAACGCTGGAAGAGCCGCCCGAACACGTCAAATTCATCCTTGCCACGACCGATCCGCACAAAGTTCCCGTTACCGTCTTGAGCCGCTGCCTGCAATTCGTCTTGCGTAACATGACTTCGCAGCAGGTTGCCGACCACCTTGCCTACGTCCTCGACTGCGAAAAAATCGCCTACGAACCCCCCGCCCTGCAACTTTTGGGACGCGCCGCCGCAGGCTCGATGCGCGACGCCCTGAGCCTGCTCGACCAAGCCATCGCCATGGGTTCGGGCAGCGTTGCCGAACAAGACGTCCGCCAAATGATCGGTGCGGTCGATAAACAATACCTTTACGAACTGCTGACAGGCATCATCAACCAAGACGGCGAAGTCCTGCTGGCAAAAGCGCAGGAAATAGCTGCGTGTGCCGTCGGCTTTGACAATGCCTTGGGCGAACTGGCCATGCTGCTGCAACACCTCGCCTTGATACAGGCGGTGCCCTCCGCTTTGGCACACGACGACCCTGATCGCGGTGTGCTGTTGCCGCTGAGCCAGACACTCAGCGGCGAACAAATCCAGCTTTATTATCAATGCGCCATCCGCGGCAAACAGGATTTGAGCCTTGCACCCGACGAATACGCCGGCTTCGTCATGACCTTGCTGCGTATGCTGGCGTTTACACCGTTGGCGGCAACTTCATGTGAGGCAAATGCCGTGATTGAAAATACAGAATTAAAATCCCCATCGGCACAAGCCGCCGAAAAGGAGGCGGCCGCAAAAAAGCCGCTTCCCTCTAAGACGGAAACCGCCCAAACACCCGTTCAGACGGCATCTGTGCCTGCAATGCCGTCTGAAAACAAGGTTGCCGAACCGGCTTCCGCTCAGGAAAACAACGATGTTCCGCCTTGGGAAGATGTGCCGAACGATGCAGAAACCGTATCGGACGTGCCCGTGCAAGAGTTAGCGGAAAGCATTCAAACAAACTCTGAAACAACAGAGGCAAACCGCCCGTCCGCAAACAAAGCCGAAACATCGGCTGAAAATCAAGTTTCCAAGAACGAAGCAGCCGACAACGAAACCGGAGCTTCCTTATCCGAAGTGCCGTCTGAAAACCCCATTCAGACAACACAGAATGATGAAGCCGTTGAAACGGAAGCATTTGCGCACGAAGCCCCTGCAGAACCTTTCTACGGTTACGGCTTTCCGGATGATGACTACCCCGTAGAAGACGGCGCAGAAATGCCCCCGCCGCCGGATTGGGAATACGCCGTCCCTGCCGATGCAGAAGAAGAGGCGGAAGAAGAAAACAACGACGACGAAGGCAGCAACGACGAAGACGGTACGCAATTCGCCCCGCCTCCTGAGTTTTCCACCGAAAACTGGGCAGCAATCGTCCGGCATTTCGCCCGCAAGCTCGGCGCAGCGCAAATGCTGGCGCAACACGCCGCATGGACACAATACGATGCAGGCAGCCATCTGATGATGCTTTCGCTGACCGATGAAGCCCGTGCCACGACCAACAAAGAGCGGCTCGACAAAATCAGAACCACGCTTGCCGAAGCCTACGGCCTGCCGTTGAAGTTGCAAACCGAGCCCTGGCGCGACGACGCAGGCTGGGAAACTCCGGACATGCGCCGCCGGCGCATCCAACTTGAAGGTAGGCGGCAGGCACAGGATTTGCTCGAAGCCGACGAAACCGCACGTCGGCTTTTGCAGGTTTTTGAAGCCGAATGGGAACCTGAATCTCTGGAATTGGCTGCAAACCGACCGTAAACAGATATAATGCTGCCTGAACACTTTCAGACGGCATTGCCGTTTCCCTCATTCATTCAAACACAAACAGGAGTATTCAGTATGTTCGGAAAAGCCGGATTGGGCGGCCTGATGAAACAGGCGCAGCAAATGCAGGAAAACATGAAAAAAGCGCAAGCGAAACTTGCCGAAACCGAAGTAGAAGGCGAAGCAGGCAACGGCTTGGTTAAAGTCGTAATGACCTGCTCCCACGTCGTCCGCAAAATCGACATCAGCCCCGAGCTGATTCAGGAAGCCGCAGACGACAAAGAAATGCTCGAAGACCTTGTACTTGCTGCGTTCAATGCCGCCTCCGACAAAGCTGAAGAAACCACCGGCAAAACCATGGGCGCTTTCACCCAAGGGCTGCCTGCAGGCATGAGCGACTTCTTCCGCTGATCCGACTGACGCTGCAAAAATATAGGGGCTGTACTAGATTAGCCCTAAATTCCACACCAATCCCGCAGGATTTTAAGCTGTTGAGACGGTGTGCCGAAGTTAAATCGAAATTCGCATTCTTTCAAGAACAGCGGGAAAGATTTGCGATCGATTCCGTTGTATTTTCGCAAGACGCGTTTTGCCTGATTCTAAAAGTTCTCAATGCCGTTAATGTGGTTTTGACGGTCTGCAAATTCCTTGGAATGGTTGATGCGGTAATGAATAAAACCGCTCACGTCCAACTTGTCGTAGCTGCTCAGACTATCGGTATAAACAATACTGTCCGGCATGATTTTCTTTTTGATGACAGGGAGTAACGTTTCAGACTTGGCATTATCTACGACAACAGTATAGACCCGTCCGTTGAGTTTCAGAATGCCGAAGACAACCACTTTTCCTGCTGCACCGCGACCACGTCTACCTTTACGTCGTCCGCCGAAATAGCTTTCGTCCAGCTCAATAGAGCCCTCCAAAAACCTCATCGGCAGCCAAGGCCAAATGATAATTGATAACCGTGCGGATTTTACGGTAGAACAGTGCTGCCGAATTGGGATGGATACCCAAAATATCGGCGGCAGAACGGGCGGTAACTTCCAGCACAAAAAAACGGAGCAGTTCTTTCTGTACTTTTTTCTTTAATTTGCAGTGTGTTATCTTCATACTTTGAGGGTAACATATCTGCTAATCTAGTACAGCCCCTAATATAAAACCCGTATCGGCGGCATCTGCCGATACGGGTTTGCATTCCCTCTCATTATAGGCAAAACCCGCTGCAAAACACCCTTTCCCGACCCGACAAAGGATCTGCAAACGCAATCTTTTTTGCCAATAGCTTCAAAGGTTTCCGATAATCCTCGCTTCCCGCTTCAGACGGCACGGGATAGAGCGCGTCATTCAACAGCGGCATACCCAAACCCATCATATGCACGCGCAACTGGTGCTTCTTGCCGGTATGCGGCGTAAGGCGGTAAAGGCTGAATTCCCCTCTGTTTTCAATCAGTTCGACCGTCGTATGTGCGTTTGGTTCGCCTTCCGCCTCTTGCGTCGTAAAAAATTTTTCACCCCTCACCAAACGCGAAACCACATCGATCGGATACGGCAAATCCGTCCTTGTCGGCGCAAGCGCCTCATACGTTTTCCATACCGTTTTGTTTTGAAACATCGTCTGATAGGCTCCGCGCGTCGCAGGATTATGCGACAGCAGCATCACGCCTGCCGTATCCTTGTCCAAGCGGTGCAGCGGCGTAATGTCTTCAACATTCAAATGCTGCAATTCAGGGCGCAGGCGCAGACGTGTCAACAGCGTTTCCCTCAAAAAACGCCCGCTGGGGATGACGGGCAGAAAATGCGGCTTGTCCACCACAATCAAATGCTCATCAATATGCAAAATCTTTTCTTCAAACGGAATACACGGCTCATCCTCACTGCTGGTTTCCCGATAATAAAACATCGTCTTACCCGGCTCGAACAAAGAATGTTCATCCAACGCCGCACCATCCGAACCGACCACAAAACCGCTGTTCAACCGCCTGCGCCAATTGTCCGCGCCCACAAAAGGAAAGCGGATGCACAGAAAATGCAGCAGCGGCAGCCCGTAAAACTGCTTTTCATGCGGCAGCACCAAATAACTGGGTTTGACACCGTTCAACAGCGGAAGAGGATTATTGCGTTTTTTCATGCGGCGGATTGTAACTGTTTTTCACAAACTTTTCAGACGACCTGAGACCTTTGCAAAATTCCCCAAAATTCCCTAAATTCCCATCAAGACATTTAGGGGATTTTTTTTTGGGGGGGTTGCAAAGGTCTCAACCTGTGTTGGGGTTCGACTGTTGGGGAAAAGGAATTTTGCAAAGGTCTCGGCATTTTTATCCTGCCGCCAATCCGTACGCAAAAAAAATCGCCCCTTGACAAAGGGGCGCAAAAGGAACACAAACCACTACCAAAACTTTAAATCTACAACATTGCCTGCCGCATACTGTATCCGACAGGATATAAAGCTCTCACTAAATCGTTTTGAGAAATCCAAACTTCTTCATCACCGACAGAAAATCTGCCTTTCTCCGGCACCAGCTCCAACAAAAACGGTTGAACCGCTGTATGCAGCTTGTCTTTACACCGCTCCATCTTTCTGGATAGCGCAGACAAGGCACGCTTATAGACACCATCCTTGCGGTCAAGTTCCCGAGCACTGCCAACCCAGCTCAAACGCAAGCTGCGGCTTTCATCTTCAATCAGCAAAATCCCTGTTTTAACTTCTCCTACCTCAGGCTCGCACGAAAGCGAAATATAATATTTACCGTCAATATTGACATATGCCGCTTCATGCACCTGACAGTTGCAACCCGAGGTTGCGAGCAGGGAATGAACAGAATCACGATGCAGCCTCAAAATATCAAGGGAAATCTGTTTAAAAATACTTTCCGGCATTTTTCCCTCCTTTTGTCTGCTGTGTTATTTACTGGATTGACTGCATTATACAGACATCTTTATATTTTGCAAATGATAATTGTTCCTATTTTTTAAAAAGTTTATAACTTATTAATAAATATGTGAATTAATTTTTAGGATTTAAAACCTTTGTCTTAAAAAACACAAAAATGCCGTCTGAAACGTGTTCAGACGGCATTGGCTGCACAGGCAGTCTGTTTAAAATTTCACGCCTTTATGCAGGGCCACAATCCCCGCACTCATATTATGATAGTCCACACTGTCAAATCCGGCATCCAGCATCATTTGCTTTAAAGTTTCCTGGTCAGGATGCATGCGGATGGATTCGGCGAGATACTGGTAGCTGTCCGCATCTTTGGCAATCAGTTTGCCCATGACCGGCAGCAGCTTGAACGAATAGAAATCATACGCGCCTTCGAACGGTTTGTAGATTTTGGAAAACTCCAACACCAGCAACGTGCCGCCCGGTTTCAAAACACGGTACATCTCTTTCAGCGCGGCATCTTTATGCGTCATGTTCCGCAAGCCGAACGCCACGGAAACCAAGTTGAAATAATTGTCGGGGAAAGGCAGTTTTTCCGCATCGGCAAGCGACACGGGCAAAATCATGCCTTCGTTCAACAGACGGTCGCGCCCGACGGTCAGCATAGAAGAATTAATATCGGTCAGCCAAACTTCGCCCTCTTTGCCGACGCGTTTTGCCCAACCGCGCGACAAATCGCCCGTACCACCCGCAATGTCCAACACTTTATCGCCTTTTTTCAGGTGCGCCGTATGGATGGTAAAGTGTTTCCATACACGGTGCAGCCCTGCTGACATCACATCGTTCATAATGTCGTAGTTTTTGGCGACGGAGTGGAACACTTCCGCCACTTTTCCGGCTTTCTCATCTTCGTTGACCGTACTGAACCCGAAATGCGTTTTTTGTCCGCCCATATTCTAACCACCTCTCTGATACCGTTGCCCGTCAGATTGCCATCCAACCGGTCTTATTTCTCTTCAAAACGCGACGCGCCCGCCGCCGCCAACCTGTCCAGATATTTTTGCCACATGGCATCACGTCCGTATGCCAGTCTGTGCAAGTACGCCCAATCGTAAAGACCGCTGTCGTGCCCGTCCGAAAAACTGATTTTCAGCGCGTACTGACCGACAGGCTGTAAATCCGTAATTTGCACATCCGCCTTACCGGTCTGCAAAACATCCTGTCCCACACCGTGTCCGCGCACTTCCGCACTCGGCGAATAGACGCGTAAAAATTCGGCAGGCAGATTTTTAGGTTCGTTCCCATAAGTCAAAACCAACACGGTACGGTTTTTCAACAACCGGATTTCAACAGGAATATTATTCAAAAAACACCTCAATTCGGCATACAATATCCGGCAGACGCACGCGGCCTTTAAACGGCGGGTATTTTAACAGCTTTATCCCGATACCGATATTCAAACCCACATTTCAGACGGCATTGATATGGACAATCTCGCATGGAACGGCATTCCCGACATCCGCACACTTTACAATATTATCGACAAACGCGCGCAACCGCTCAACCTGATTATCTGCCTTCCCGATAATCAGATTCCCGATTTTCAAACCGCACAAGATGCTTCGGACGGAGAATGCCGTCTGAAACACCGTTTGAAACAAGCACTGCAGTGCCTACAATTCAACAGCATCAATCTAATCGAACACATCCTGCCCGATGTCCGTTTCTGGCTGGTTCCCCCTTCACGCACCCACCGCCTGCACGAACATTTCCACCACATTTCCTGGCAGACCGAAGCCATCCCGCAAACCGAAAGCAAGTCCGACAAACCCTGGTTTGCACTTCCACAAACATCCGAACGGCAAAAACCAGAACACGTTCTCGTTATCGGCGCAGGCATATCCGGCGCGGCAACCGCCCACGCCTTAGCATCACACGGCATTTCCGTTACCGTATTGGAAGCCCGAAAAGCCGCCCAAGCCGCCAGCGGCAACCGTCAAGGGCTGCTTTATGCCAAAATCTCGCCACACGATACCGAACAAACCGAACTTTTGCTCACCGGCTACGGTTACACCAAACGCCTGCTCGAACACATCCTGCCCGACTCCGACACATGGGGCGGAAACGGCATCATCCACCTCAATTACAACCAAGACGAATACCGTCGCAATCACGAATTGGGGTTACAAAAACACCATGTACACCTCTACCGCAGCATCACATCTGCAGAAGCCGAAAAAATCGCCGGCATCCCCCTCAGCGCCCCCTACACCGAACCATCATGCGGTCTCTTCTGGCAGCACGGCGTATGGCTCAATCCGCCCGCATTCGTCCACGCCCTCCTCAACCATCCGCTCATTGGACTACACGAAAACACACCGTTAACCGACATTTCCCACAACGGAGAGAAGTGGATTGCGACCACGCCAAACGGCATATTTTCCGCCACACACATCATCTATTGCACCGGTGCGCACAGCTCCTACCTGCCTGAAACCAACCTCTCCTCCCTACCCCTCAGACAAATACGCGGACAAACCGGCCTCACACCATCCACCCCATTTTCCGAACAATTGCGTTGCGCCGTTTCAGGCGAGAGTTACATCAGCCCGTCATGGCATGGGCTGCACTGCTACGGTGCAAGTTTTATTCCCAACAGCAGCCATACCGGATGGAACGACGCCGAAGAAACCTCAAACCGCCAAGCATTGGCACATCTTGAGCCCTCCCTTGCCGAATCATTGTTTACGACCAACCCAAACTCTCAAAAATACCAAGGACACGCCGCCATGCGCTGCGACAGCCCCGACCATCTGCCCATCGTCGGCGCACTCGGCGACATTGCCGCCATGCAACAAACTTACGCCAAACTTGCACTGGACAAAAACTACCGCATCGACGCCCCATGCCCATATCTGCCTAATGCCTACGTCAACACCGCGCACGGCACCCGCGGACTCGCCACCGCCCCCATATGCGCCGCCGCCATTGCAGCCGAAATCCTAGGCTTGCCCCATCCCTTTTCACAACGCCTGCGCCACGTCCTACACCCCAACCGCACCGTTATCCGCGCCATCGTCAGAAGGCAAAACCTGACTCCTTAAGCCTTTGCCGCATTCTCTTTGAAACTCTAAGCTAATATTCATATCTTAGATAAAGTCTCAATGCTGCGACACATACACAACCTAAAACTTTTATTACCTTCCACACCGAGATTTCTATAACCATGTAAAAAGATTTTAAAAAATCAGTGAGTATGCGAAAAATCAGTCAATACAACACATGATATACCCACTAAATTATTCTCTACTCCATTCTGTCCGACCGCCCCTCCGGTTTGCGCGTCTACCGGCGTGCCGCCTATGGCCGCTCCCGTCAGTGATGCAATCACCCCGCTCTTTGATTTGATTTCCTCTTTGATATGTTCCGGCAGCAGGTTGGCATTGAACTCGCCTGTTTGCGGATCGATTGCGGTTTTACCATCGTTATACCGTTGGACAAGATGTTCCGCTGCTTTTTCAGCTGCAACTGCAGCCGAGCCGCCGGCAGCAAAATTACCACCGTTGATGCGGGCGATAGCTGCTCCTAAAAGGAAATGTCCGACGGCTTGGGCGGTTTCGTTTTTGTTTTCACCGTGGCCGAATGTTCTGCCTATTGCTTCGGAGGCATAGGGCGCGGTGGCATTACTGACTTGGTGACGTTAAACAAAGGCCGTCTGAAACATTTTTTCTGTTTTCAGACGGCCTCTTAGCTCAAACCTTGAGAACCGCATGCGTGCGTTCCGCACACATGCTACTTGTTGAGTTTAGGTTTCATATGGGCTACAGCTTACTAATTTATGGTTTATCTATATTCCTGATATCTAATAGAATTATATAAAATACCATTCTTATCAAAAATAGGTAATAATTTAATCAAATACCAGTTAACATCAACTATGTCTTTATCAAAATTTTTAATATTAATTGTGATGTTAAATGAGAATTCAAAATTAGGGAAAAATAAAACTTGTCCACCAATATTGGTGTCAACCCATGTTATTGAAAATCCGATTACTTCATCTAAATTGCTTTTTATTCTTAAAAAATCTAAAATTTCTTTTCCTGACATAGAAGCTGAATTCCAATCATAGTCTTCATCGCCAAGTGGTAAATAAACAAAATTTCCATCATCTAGAAAACTCCAACCTCCATACAATAAGCATTCTAGTATTTCATAACGAGAGAATTTCTTATTATTTATGGATAAATCAATATCTAAACTTACACTTCTTGACATTTTTAAATCTCCTATAACTTTTAATATTCAAAATATTTAATACCTTTTTTGTTCAAAAATTCTTTAACATCTTTAGGGATTGGTGTATTTGAATGTAATTCATATGTTGCTCCATTTTTTGTTGCAATTTTCAATCTATCACCCATATCTGATTTAAATTTTTCGAATTTTTGAGGTGTAGAAGTGTGATCTCTCCAGAAATTACCAGATTTGGCTTCATACCAACGATTGATTGTAATAGCACCATCAAACTCTCTTTGCCTCGGCAGCATAAGGCGCAGCAGCATTGACTGCGCTTTTTAACCCGCTGGCTCAGTGGCGTTAAACAAAGGCCGTCTGAAACGGTTTTTCTGTTTTCAGACGGCCTTTCGTCAAGTAATGGGGGATGCAGACATAATTGGTATTGCGGAATCTTCAAGCCAGCGTGCGTGCCATACTCACTCTATAGGGAGGATTTGTTTACATTGTGGCTTGTTCTGCATCAACTTACATCAAATATCAGATTTTTCTTCATCGGTTTTATCATTCATTACCTTATTTACGGCTTCAGGAGACAGGGGCTTGCCGCATTTGCTGCAGTAATCGATTTTTGGAACAGGGGAAATGCCTTTAAAGAAAGTAAAGCTATCCGACCCGATACCGACGGAGGTGCCATAATTCATCTTTTGGAATTCGTGGCAATAGGGGCAGATTCCTGCGATAATTATGTAGAATACAATTATGATACCTCCAAAGCCTAAATATATCGCAAATATTATTTGCATAATCGTTGTTTGCAAAAAGTTAGCCCCCGTTATCACGTCTTGGATAAATGCCAAAACTATTGTGATTCCGAAAATTAAAAAGAAAAATTTCGGAATCCTCATCCTTTTCTGAAACCTGATTGCGGTATCCAAGGCTTTGTCTTTGTCATTTAAGTTTGTGTTCATGTTTTTGACCCTCTTTGTTTCTAAAATCCTTTTTAAATTTCAGACTTTACCAGTAATATCTTCTCCTCAACTGACAGACATATTAAATGTCCAACCATAGACCTACTTTCATTCTAGTATCTATGCCAATACATTTAACATACTACAACGCCAAAACCCAACGATAATAGGTAATCAATTGATAAAATAGAATATATACTACGAAGGAATATATCCGTATATAAAAACGGAAATTGAAAATGCCTCCGATATAATCGGAGGCATTTTGAATTGGCACGCCCACGGGGAATCGAACCCCGGTTACCGCCGTGAAAGGGCGATGTCCTAACCGCTAGACGATGGGCGCATATTGTATTTTCTTACTGGCGCACCCGGAGCGATTCGAACGCCCGACCCTCTGGTTCGTAGCCAGATACTCTATCCAACTGAGCTACGGGTGCAGCACAATCACTTGTTTAAGTGATTTATAAAGTCGGAATATTACAGATATATTCGTATCTTGTCTACTTTTCCAGTACCTCATAGCAGATATTTTATGCAACATAATGATTTCAAAACCAACTATTTTATGATGCAAGCTGAAGTAATTCAGCCGCATGTAGGCGTGTCGTTTCGGTAATTACTTCTCCGCCCAGCATACGGGCAATTTCCTCAATCCGTTGTCCCTCATCCAACACGCTGATTTCACTGACAGTTTGCTCGCCTTCACTGTGTTTTCGTACCTGCCAATGATTTTCTCCGCAGGATGCGACTTGAGGAAGGTGGGTAACGGCAAGCACCTGATGTTTTTTACCCAAAGTACGTAACGCCTTACCGACCATTTCGGCTACTCCGCCACCAATACCGGTATCTACTTCGTCAAAAATCAGCGTTGGGATTTCCGTGTATTGGCTGGTAACAACCTGTAAAGCCAGACTGATGCGGGCAAGTTCGCCGCCGGATGCGACTTTGTTCAGCGGACGGGGTGGATTACCTTTGTTAGCGGCAACTTGAAACTGTACTTGCTCCAAGCCGTGCGCCGTCGGGGAAGACGGCAGTAGGGCAATGTCAAAACGCGCGCCTTTCATGGCAAGATGCTGCATATTTTCTGTCGTCTCTTCGCTAAGCCTGCCGGCAGCCTGATGGCGCATAGCGGAAAGAATGTAGGCGGCTTCCTGATATTCGGCAAGGTTGCGGGCAACGGTTTGCGTCAATGCTTCCAAATCGGCGGCAGCTTGCAGGCTTTGCAGACGCTCTTCGATTTCAGCCAGCTTTTGTGGCAATTCTTCAGGTTCGATACGGTATTTCCGCGCCATTCCCATCAGCTCGCCCATACGCTGCTCCTGAGCCGCCAATTCATTGGGATTGATGTCGCTGCGTCCGGCCACATCGCGCATATTGGCACTGATTTCGCCCAATTCAGCTTCGATGCTTGCCAACATATTCAGACTCTCGGCAAAACGCGGCTCGATGTTTTGCAGATTGGTCAATAGCTTTTGACATTGATAAATATGCCGTTGGATGCCGTTATCACCGTCAATCTTATCTCCGACTTCTTCGGCAGCCTGCAACAGCTCAGCAGAATGGGCAAGACTATCATGGCTTTGGCTGAGGGCTTCCCATTCGCCTTCTTTTACGTCTAACTGGCTCAATTCATTGAATTGCCACTCCAAACGTTCACGCTCAATAACGATGGTCTCGGCATGTTCCTGCGCCTCTTGCAGTGTTTTTTTAGCATTGACCCAGTTTTGATACAACTGTCTGACGGTTTCCGCCTGCTCTTTGCTGCCTGCAAATGCATCTAGAAGATTCCGTTGGGCGGCTTCCTGATTAAGCGAATGATGGGCATTTTGTCCATGTATATCGATAAGCTGACTGCCGACGGATTTGAGTTGTGCCAAGGTAGCTGCCTGATTGTTGATAAAGCTTCGGCTTTTGCCTTTGGCATCGATAATACGGCGGATGCTAAGTTCTTCTTCTCCGTCGTTTAAAAGCCCCTGTTCATACAATTCTTCTTTTAAAACAGGTAAATGGGAAATATCAAACAATGCTGACAATTGAGCCTCTTTTGCACCATGGCGTACTTGGCTGTAATCTGCCTTATCGCCCAACAGTAAGCCAATTGCGTCCAAGGTAATGGATTTTCCCGCACCCGTCTCGCCGGTCAATACAGTAAACCCGCTTTGAAAATCAAGATTCAGATTTTCGACAATAACAAAATCTCGCAAAGAAAGTGTTAGAAGCATCGTGAGGATTCCTTAGTAATTCGACCAACAAAAGAAATATCAGCTTTAGATATCCGAATTATAACTAAGATTTTTTAAATTAGAAATAAGTTTTTTCTTATTTTTAGATGGAGTTTATTTTATCTGCTTATTTGTTGAAATGCCGTCTGAAGCAATATGCATTTCAGACGGCATCCTGATTTCAATTAAGCAACATATCGGATGGTACGGTTTCCGATTCTTCTTCATCAGCAGGGGACATTTCCATTAAATCGGGCAAAACCAATTCGCCTAGTTCTGTCAACGGAGGCAGTTCTTCCAGACCGTCCAAACTCAAATCACTGAGGAACGTTGCCGTTGTCGCCCACAACGCTGGTTTGCCAAGCGTATCACGATGTCCGATTACCTCAATCCACCCCCGATCCTGCAAGGTCTGCATCACGTTCTGCGACACCGCTACGCCGCGTATACCCTCGATATCGCCGCGCGTTACCGGCTGCTGGTAGGCGATAATCGCCAGCGTTTCCATCACAGCGCGGGAATAGCGCGGCGCACGCTGTTCTTGGAGGCTGCCCAGCCGCTCGAATGCCGTCTGCACGATTTGAAAACGCCAGCCCTCGTGCGTATGTACCAGTTGCAACGCCCTGCCCTGCCAACGTGTTTTCAACTGCGCCAACACGTCGATTAATTTGTCCTGCGACAGCGGCGGTACACACAATTCTCGCATGGTCTTTTCGTTTAAGGGTTCGACTTGAGTCAAAAGCGCGGCTTCGATGAGCGCGTCGGGAGAGAGTTTTTTAGTCATAACATCAGGATTTAATTGTTTTAATATTGGTCAGTCAGCCTTAGATAAGGATTCTTTTCAGTTTTATGTGTTGGTTTTATAGTGGATTAAATTTAAATCAGGACAAGGCGACGAAGCCGCAGACAGTACAGATAGTACGGCAAGGCGAGGCAACGCCGTACTGGTTTAAAGTTAGTCCACTATAAATTTTACAAACAGGTCGTCTGAACAATCTGTCTAAGGTTTCAGACGACCTTTCTAAAGATAGTGAAACCTCTTTTGGCATTCCTCTATACCCCCCCTACTCGTCCGCAGGCTTCTGCCCTTTGCGTTCCGCTTTTCTGGCTTCGCGAATGGCTTTGAGTTCGGCTTCTTTCTGACGGGCTTTTTTAAGCCATGTTTCCCATTGGTTCGGCGTTTCGAGGGTGATTCTGCCGATTTTGCCTTCGCGAAAATCGGTAAGGATGTTTTCGGCGGCTTTTTGGTAGTTGACCCGTCCGCCGCTGAGGACTGCTCCGCGTTTTTTGGCTATCCATTCGAGCCATGAGTTATCGTCCCAGTGGCTGCTGGGGTCTTTGTCGGCTTGGTAGCGTTCTTGCAGCATGGGGAGATAGTGGCGGCGGAGGTAGTCTAGGAGCTCGAGGGCGACTTCTTCTTCGTCCAGCGCATTGCGTCCGACTGCGCCGCCGGCGGCAAGGTTGTAGCCGCCTTCTTCGACGATGATTTTCGGCCACAGCATTCCGGGGGTGTCGTACAGCCAAAAGTCGTCGGCAAGGAAAAGGCGTTGTTCGGCTTTGGTGATGCCGGGTTCGTTGCCGGTTTTGGCGGATTTTTTGCCTATCATTCCATTGATGAGAGTGGACTTACCAACGTTGGGGATACCGCAGATGAGGACGCGCAGGGGTTTTTCTATGCCTTGGCGGTGGGGAATCATGGCGCGGCAGGCTTGGGTAATTTTGCCGTGTGCGCCTGTTTCGGAGGAATCGAGGGCGATGGCGCGGGTATCTGGGCGGCTGTTATAGTGTTCGAGCCAGATTTTGGTGCGCTCGGGGTCGGCAAGATCTTGTTTGTTGAGGATTTTGAGTTTGGGTTTGCCTTTGGAAAGCTGGGCAAGCAGGGGGTTTTCGCTGGAGGCGGGCATTCGCGCATCCAGCATTTCAATCACCATGTCTACGCTTTTGGCGCGTTCGGCGATGGCTTTTTTTGCTTTATTCATGTGGCCGGGAAACCATTGGATTGCCATATCTTTCCTTTCTTCTCAATATTTTAAATGCCGTCTGAAACAGAAAAGCGGGGTTTCAGACGGCATAATTATTTAACGGGATTAACGGCTCGGCAGGTTTTGCGCCTGTCGGTGTCGTATCAGCAACTCGTAACGTCCCTGCAGCCTTCCGGCAAGCTCTTCGACAACATAGACGGAACGGTGCTGTCCTCCCGTGCAACCGATGGCGACGGTAACGTAGCTCCTGCTTTCATCCTCCAAACGCGGCAGCCAATGCGTAACAAACCTTTCGATGTCGTCAACCATTTCCTGTACAAGCGGCTGTCCGTCCAAATAATCCTTGACCGGTTGGTCCGTACCAGTAAACGCCCTCAGTTCAAGATCGTAATATGGGTTGGGCAGGCTGCGCATATCAAACATAAAATCCGCGTTGTTCGGTACGCCGTATTTAAATCCGAACGACTCCAAAATCACCAGCAGCCCGGTACGTTCGACCTTCAACCACTGCCGCACGGCTTGGCGGAGCTGTTGGGCATTCATTTGGGAAGTATCGATACAATAGGCGATTTCTTTAAGCGGGAAAAGCCATTCCCGTTCTTTCTTTAAGCTTTCCAACAGGGTCATATCCTGATTACTCAGAGGGTGGCCTCGCCTGGTTTCGGAAAACCGGCGGACCAACACGCTTTCTTCCGCCTCGACAAACAAAACTTCAACCTTGTGCCCCAGTCCGCGCAAATAGGCAATCTGTTCCCGCGCCTGTCCGATGTCTATGCCGGAACGTACATCGACACTGACGGCCAATTCGCTTTCGTCGGCACGCTCGATATGATACGACACCAGCGACGGGAGCATTTCCAAAGGCAGATTGTCTACGCAAAAATAACCCGAATCTTCCATCTGCCTGAGGGCGACAGATTTACCCGAACCGGACAGGCCGCTAATCAGGACTATTTTCATTGTATTGCTCGTTTTCTTTAAGCTGCGTCTGATGACGCTCCAAAAATTCGCGCGTACTGTCTTTGCCGCGCAGCTGGAGAATATAATTGCGCACCGCCGCTTCAACCAATACGGCAAGGTTGCGTCCGACCGCGACAGGCAGTGTAACCGAACGGATGTTGACATTAAGGATAGACTCGGTCTCCGTACGTATACTCAGACGGTCGAGTTGCTTCATGTACTCATCGTCTGCTGCGGCAAGGTTGATAATCAGCTGCAGCACTTTCTTCGGACGTATGGACGTCTCACCAAAAATATGGCGGATATTGAGTATCCCTAGGCCGCGAACCTCCAAAAAATCACGCAGCATAGGTGGACAGCGACCTTCCAGCGTTTCCGGTCCGATACGGAACAGCTCAACCGCATCGTCGGCAATCAGGCTGTGTCCGCGCGAAATCAGCTCCAACGCCAATTCGCTCTTACCCAAACCGGAATGCCCCGTAATTAGTACGCCAACCTCGAATACATCGAGAAATACGCCGTGTTTGATGGCTGAGGCCGCCAGGGTACGTTGCAGGTAAATCCGCAACACATCCATGAGATACGGGCTTTCAAGCTTAGAAGTCAGCAAGGGGATATCGTTTTTATGGCAATAGTCGCGCAAGCTGGGAGAAACCGGCAAGCCGTTTGCCACGATAACCAAAGACATGGAAATATCGAACAGGTCTCCGAACCGATAGCAGACTTCACCCGATTCGAGACGGTTCAGATACTCCGACTCCGCCAAACCGACCACTTGGATTTGGTTGGGATGGATAAAATTCAGGTGGCCGACCAAAGCGAGGACGGGTTTGTCCGCCTCTACGCCGATACGGTTGTCCGCACCCGAATTACCGGCAACCCATGCAAGCTGCAGCTTGTATTGGTTGTCGGAAAAGAGGCGGCGGACGGAAATACTGGGCATATTACTCTTCAGTCAGGATGGCGCGGACTTCTTCCGCAGAGGAAACAGTCATCAGTGATTCCCTGATGCTTTTTTGAGAAAACTTGCCGGCCAATTTGGATAAAACCTCCAAATGCTCGCCCGTCGCATTTTCCGGAACCAGCAAAATAAAAACCAGGGAAACCGGCTTGCCGTCGGGCGCGTCAAATCCGATGGGTTCGCGCGTGCGGATGAACGCGCCCGTAGCCTGCTTCACGCCGGTGTAGCGGCCGTGGGGGATGGCAACGCCCTGCCCCAAACCGGTCGAACCGAGTTTTTCACGAGCAAAAAGACATTCGAAAACATCAGCATGGGACAATGAGGATTCGCGTTCCAAAAGCAGGCCCGCTTCCTCAAACAGCCTTTTTTTACTGCCCACCTCCATATCCAAAACAATATGGGACAAAGGCAAAATTTCGCCGATAAGGCTCATAAGCTTCTCTTTTCAGACATCGCAAAACAGAAGGATTGTACCGACTGCCGGGGCAAATCTCAATCCCGCATACGGTACGGGCTGACATAACACAGCGTTTTAAAAACATATTTTAACGCTTTTCGGCACAGATAGAAATGCCGTCCAAAGCAGTTTACGGCTCTTCAGACGGCATTGCCCTGCCTTATTTCGCGAAAAACGTATGGGCAAAAATGGCGGCAAACCACACCCAACCGATTCTGTTGTTTGCCAAAAACGTTTCAAAACAGATTTGCCGGACGCGGCTTTTGATGGCGGCATATTGGCGGTATTGCAGCAGCAGGACGATGGGGATTGCCGTCCAATATGCCCATGTCGCACTGATAACCGCCCCCAATACTGTCATCAGCAGGGTAAAGCCGCCATGACACAGCATAACGGCGGCGATGTCGTAACGCCCGAACGTGACGGCGGAGGTTTTGATGCCGATTTTCAGATCGTCTTCTTTGTCCGCCATCGCATAGACGGTATCGTAAGCCAACGTCCACAATACATTGGCAGCAAATAGGATCCACGCTTCAAAAGGTACGTTTCCGACGACTGCGGCAAACGCCATCGGAATGCCGAAGGAAAAGGCAAGCCCGAGATAGAGTTGGGGAATCGGAAAAAAACGTTTGGTAAACGGGTAAGTCAGCGCAAGAAACAGCGCGGGCAGGCTCATCAGCCATGTCAGATGATTCAGCGGAATCAGGCACAATGCGGCAAGCAGGCACAAAAATGCCGTCAGCAGCAGGGCTTCTTTTTTCTTGACCCTGCCCTGTGCGAACGGACGGTTTTTAGTGCGCTCGACAGCCCCGTCAAAATCGCGGTCGGCAAAATCGTTGATGACGCAACCGGCACTGCGCATTAAAAACGTACCGATTGTAAACGCCGCCAATACCGTCCAATCTGGAATGCCGTCTGAAGCCAGCCACAATGCCCAGTAGGTCGGCCACAGCAAAAGCAGCGTCCCGATGGGCTTGTCCGCCCTCATCAGGCGCAGGTACACATCCAAACGGTCGGACAGTCGTAAAAATAAAGGGGATTTAAGATTCATATTACCGCACAGCTTGAAAAAACGGTATTTTATCCGATAAAGCGTTTCAGTTCGGGCAGAAAATACTCGGTCAGCAGCATTTCCTCACCGTGATGGGAAAACCGCGAACGACGAGCGGCAAAGTACCGCCCGCATCCTTCGCCGTAAACGGCAAACTCAAACGCCGAACGCGCCCCTTCCAAATCGGCTTGAAACAGACGCTCGCCCAAAGGGCGCGTGCCGCAGTCCAAAATGTTTTGCCAAAACGCCGAACCTATCCGGCACTCGCTCCTTGCCGCGACAACAGGGATACCGTCCAGCTTCAACAAAACTTCGCGCACCAGCCTTCCTCCGCATTCCGTCTCCAATTCGCCCAGTTTCAGCAGTTCCACCGAAAATGTATGCGGCAAGGCGCGCAATGCGGCGGTCAGCGACCGGGCTTTCAATAACCAGCTCATCGGCAGGCTGATGCCGTCTGAAACGGAGGCAGGCAAGTTGGGCAGCCATTTCCCAAATAGGTGTTCCATATCTTTCCTAATATTTATACCGCGTCTGTTTTATCCAACTCCAACCATTCCGCCTCGGAAAAATCGGCTTTCAGACGGCATTGCAGATAGTTCAGGCTGTCTTGCGCGACACATTCGTCGGAACTGTCGTGAATATGGTTGAAAATCAGGCTGTGCAGGCGGATGCCGTATTGTTTGAGCGCGGCGAAACTGAGCAGGGTGTGATTAATGCTGCCGAGCCGTCCGCTGGTAACGAGGATGACGGGATAAGCCTGTTGCTGAATATAATCAATAGTCAACAAATCTTCCGTCAGCGGAACCATCAATCCGCCCGCACCTTCGACCAAGACGATTTCGTATTGCGCCGCCAATTCTTGCGTGGCGGTGCGGATTTTGTCCAAGTCCAAAGCCCTGCCGTCCAGACGGGCGGCAAGATGGGGCGAAGCGGGATAGCTGAAGATTTCGGGCATAGTCAGCCGCCGTTTGTCGGCTTCCTGCATGGGTATGCCCATGATTTTGCGGTGGACGGCGATGTCGTCGGCGATGTCTTGGCAACCGGTTTGCACGGGCTTTTGCGTAATCACGCTTTTGCCTTGCTGCAACAATTGTTTTGCCAACACGCCGGTGGCGATGGTTTTGCCGATGTCCGTGTCTATACCGCTGACGAAGTAAACGCCTTTCATTTGCTGTGTCCCTTCAAAATTTGCACGGTTTTGTCGGCAAGTTCGGTCAAGAGGTCGTCTGAAATGATGTAAGGCGGCATGAGGTACACCAGCCTGCCGAATGGGCGCACCCAAATGCCCTGCGCCACACAGTCCGCTTGAAACCGCGCCATATCCACACCTTTTTCCAACTCGATCACCCCAATGGCACCCAAAACGCGCACGTCTTTCACGCCGCGAATGTCCCATGCAGTTTTCAGACGGCCTTTTAAGATGCTTTCAATGCAGCGGATATTTGCCTGCCAATCTTGAGACAAAAGCAGCTTGACCGAAGCGCAGGCAACGGCACACGCCAGCGGGTTCGCCATAAACGTCGGGCCATGCATAAACACGCCCGCTTCGCCTCGCGAAATCGTTTCGGTAACTTTTTGCGAAGTGATTGCCGCCGCCAGCGTCATATAGCCGCCGCTCAAGCCCTTGCCGATACACATAATATCCGGCACGACCTCCGCGTGTTCGCAGGCAAACATCTTGCCCGTGCGCCCGAATCCGGTGGCGATTTCGTCAAAAATCAACACGATATCAAACTCGTCGCACAAATCGCGCAATCCGCGAAGATACTGCGGATGATAAAAATACATGCCGCCCGCGCCCTGTACGACCGGTTCCAAAATAAAGGCGGCGATATCCGCATGATGCGCTTTAAACAAGGTGCGGACAGGCTGCAAATCCGCCTCGTCCCATTCATCGTCGAAACGGCTTTTCGGATTATCGACAAAATAACGCTGCGGCAACGCGCTGCCGAAAATATGGTGCATCCCCGTTTCCGGATCGCAGACGGACATCGCGTTCCAAGTATCGCCGTGATACCCGCGCCGCACCGTCGCAATATTCTGCTTCGCGGTCAGACCCCGCGCCTGCTGGTACTGCACCGCCATCTTCAACGCGACTTCCACCGAAACCGAACCTGAATCCGCATAAAAAATACGGTCCAGCCCTTCGGGAAGTATCTGCACCAGCAGCCTGCCCAATTCCACCGCCGACCCGTGCGTCAAACCGCCGAACATCACATGCGACATTTGTTTAATCTGCGTCTCAACCGCCTGATTCAAAACAGGATGATTGTAACCGTGTATCGCACACCACCAAGACGACATTCCGTCAATCAACCGCGTACCGTCCACCAATTCGATGTGCACGCCCTCCGCTCGGCGCACCGGATAAACAGGCAACGGGTCGGTCATGGATGTATAGGGATGAAGCAGGTGGGCGCGGTCGAAATCGAGCAATGATGATATGTGTTGATGTTCAGACGGCATAAAGTTTCTCTCTTTTCTTATTGCTGCATTCAAGCGTAGAAATTCGTATTCTACTCCCTCAAACCCACTCCTCCCTACTCCTGCATCATTTTATTTTCAATACGGTAAAATGCCGTCTGAATCTTCAGACGGCATTGGGTTTATATTGACTCATCCCTTTTATGTTCGATAGCATTTTGGTGTTTATCACCATCAGGTTCGGCAACCGTATACTCACCTTCGATAATGTCATCATCGTAGGGAGTATCCTTTTTAGCACCCGATTGGTTCATATTAAAAAAATGCTCAGGCCCGACAGGCTGCAATACGGCAGCACCTTTAAACGGCAACAGCAACAGCAAAGCCAATACGGAAGATACAAATCCCGGGCTTATCAGACAGACCGCAGCCACCGTATAACGGATGGGCCACAACATCTGATAAACAGACACCTTCCCCCCGCTCCTCATTGCGGCTCCCGCCAATAAAATACCGGACATCCCCGTATGCCTGAGCATCAGCACGCCGACAACAAAACCCGTAACCATCAGAAACAATGCCCAGCCGCCACCCAGCCAATCGGCAACCCACACAATCGACATGATCTCCAAAAACAGCAATACTAAAAAACCGATACCGAAAAATCTCATTAACCATCATCCTTTTGATATTTGAATAACCGAAAAAACCCTTTACCTGGAACGCGCAACTACCGTCTTCCCGCAAACGATACCATATGCTTCCGGCAAGGAAACGTGAAATCACGCAAAATTATTCTTACCATACAAAAATAAAACCGGCTGCATATCCGCAACCGGTTTCAAATCAGCCCAGTTCCTTATCCAAATCAGCCAACAGCTCTTTCAGACTGTCTCTGATTTCCTGAACCGTAACCTGAGGATTACCATCCGAACCGGACTCCCCATCAGCCGAATACGGAGCAAACGTACTTCGCAGTTTCAACAGTTTCACCACATCCAAACGGGTATAGTGTTCGCCGCCATAACCTACGACTACGCCGTGATCGTGCTGCCAACGTGCAAATTCTTCGGGTTCGATTTGCAACAGCCTGCACAACTCATCCAACGTAAAATAACGTTTTGCAGGAATCGTCAAATCAACGTTGTTTGTCATAGTAATGTTCCACCATGCCTTTAAGTTTCTGGCTGGCATGGAAAGTTACCACGCGGCGGGCGGTAATCGGTACTTCTTCGCCGGTTTTCGGATTACGGCCTGGACGTTGCGGTTTGTCGCGCAACTGAAAATTACCGAAACCGGAAATTTTGATTTCTTCGCCGCGAGCCAAAGTGCTGCGGATTTCTTCAAAAAAGAGTTCGACGATTTCTTTGGCATCGTTTTTGGTTACATTGCTGACTTTATCTACCAAAATATCGGCCAATTCGGCTTTAGTTAGTGTCATATGATTACCTTCTGTTGTAACAGGTGTAGATTATTACCAATTTCTATTTAAAATTCAAGCGAATATTTATTTATCAACCGCGCAGTTGCGCTCCTGCTGCTGTTGCCGCATCAATCAGTTTTCCGATAACCGGCTCGATGACTTCATCTGTCAGCGTGTTTTCCATATCTTGCAAAATGATTTTAACGGCAACGCTCTTCATGCCTTCAGGCACGCCCGTACCACGGTAAACGTCAAACACGCTGATTTCTTGAACCAGCTTGTTCGCCGCCGCTTTCAGGGCATTTAACAAATCATCATGCGTTACAGCCTCAGGCATTACAAATGCCAAATCTCGACGTGCAGGTTGGAATTTGGATACAGACTGATAACGGGTTTTCTTACGACCCAATACCTCATCCATATCGATTTCAAATACCAGCGGTGCTTGTGGCAAATCATATTTTTGCAGCCATTTCGGATGCAACTCGCCAACAAAACCAATTACTCGGCCGTCTGAAACAATATTAGCGGCACGTCCAGGATGCAATGCCGGATGTTCGGTCTTAACAAAAGATACTTCCTTGTTTTTCAAGAGGCTCTCAACATCGGCTTTCATATCGTAGAAATCCACGTTGCGTGTTTTCTCGCCCCATTGCTCAGGCAACACGGAGCCATACCACAAACCGCCGATACGTTCGTTTTGAACAAATTGAGCAGCCGAATCTTTGCTGAACACACGGGCAATTTCAAATACGCGTACACGGTTTTGCTTACGGTTCAAATTGTTTTGCAAAACTTCCACCAAACCGCCGATAAGCGTAGAACGCATGACGGCATACTGCGCCGCCAACGGATTTTGCAGGCGGATAGGATGGGTATTGGCAGCAAAGTCTTGCTCCCATTGCTCATCCACAAACGCATAGCTGACCACTTCGCGGTAACCGCGAGCCGCCATTTCGTTATAAACCGCAAAACGCGGACGTTTGGTTTCAGGCAAAGCCAACATTTTCAGACGGCCTGAAGTATAGTCGTCAGGAATATTTTCATAACCGTAAACGCGGCCGATTTCTTCAATCAAATCTGCTTCGATTTCGATGTCGAAACGGAAACTCGGCGCGGTAACACGGAAGCCTTCTTCGGTTTTCTCAGGCTGCAAACCCAAGTGTTGCAAGATAATTTCGACTTGCTCAGCAGGGATTTCAACGCCCAATACCGTTTTCAGACGGCCTAAACGCAATTCGACCTGTTTTACCTCAGGCAATTTTCCTTGTGCCTCAACCATTTCACCGGCTGCACCACCGCAAATCTGTAGCACCAATTCGGTGGCACGCTCAATGGCATCAGCTTGCAAACGATAGTCCACGCCACGTTCAAAACGGAAAGAAGAATCCGAACCAAAACCGTATTGACGGGATTTACCGGCAATAATCTCCGGGGCAAACCAAGCAGCTTCCAACACGATATTTTGTGTGCCGTCTGAAACCGCGCTTGCCTCGCCGCCCATCAAGCCCGCCAAGCTCAACACACCTTTTTCATCAGCAACCACCAGTGTATTATCAGCCAAAGTAACCGTCTTCTCATTCAGACACGCCAAAGTCTCGCCATTTTGAGCACGGCGGACAATTAAACTGCCTGACAGCTTGTCAGCATCGAAAACATGCATAGGCTGACCGATTTCCAGCATCACATAGTTGCCGATGTCCACCAATGCGGAAATGCTGCGGATACCGCTGCGTTCCAAACGTTGTTTCATCCAATCGGGAGTAACCGCTTTCGCATTGACATTTTCAATAACGCGGCTGATAAAACGGCCGCAGTCGGCCGGTGCATCAATACGGACAGCCTGTTTTTTCTCACTGCCGATAGAGGCCGTTTGAATTTCGACAGGCGTAAACGCACATTGAGTCAACGCAGAAACCTCACGCGCAATGCCCTTAACACTCAAGCAATCAGCGCGGTTAGGCGTAATTTTCAACGTAAACAGCGTATCGTCCAAATCCAAGTATTCACGGATATTGGTACCGACAGGCGCATCTTCAGGCAAAATGTGCAGACCGTCTACACCATCATCAGGCAAACCCAGTTCATTGGTCGAACACAGCATACCGTTTGATGGTACACCACGCATTTTAGTTGGCTTAATTTTGAAATTGCCTGGCAAAACGGCACCCGGCAACGAACACGGCACTTTAATACCCGGCTTGACATTCGGCGCACCACAAACAATCTGAACCAACTCACCCGTACCGGCATCAACTTGGGTAACGTTCAAACGGTCTGCATCAGGGTGTTTTTCAACGGATTTTACTTCGGCAACAACCACGCCACTGAAAGCAGGGGCGGCAGTATCGATTTCTTCCACTTCCAAACCGGCCATGGTCAAAAGATGTTCCAGTTTATCGGCAGAAAGATCAGGATTGGCTTGGGTTTTCAGCCATGAATAAGGAAATTGCATATTATTTTCTCTACTATCAGGCCGTCTGAAACAAATTTTTATCAGACGAAATCAGTAATATCTATTCACTTTTTCAGACGGCCTATCAAAAGACCATCTGAAATTTATTTAAACTGCTTCAAGAAGTTCAAATCGTTATCGAAGAATAAGCGCAGGTCATTGACGTTGTAGCGCAACATGGCAAAGCGGTCGAGACCGATACCAAAAGCGAAACCGGTATATTTTTCAGGGTCGATATTGACGTTTTTTAATACGTTAGGATGTACCATACCGCAGCCGCCAACTTCCAACCATTTGCCGTTTTCGCCCATGATGTCGATCTCGGCGGAAGGCTCGGTAAACGGGAAGAAAGACGGACGGAAACGCACTTGCAGGTCATCGCGTTCAAAGAAGCGACGGATAAAGTTAGTGAACACTGCTTTTAAGTCGGCAAAAGTGACACCCTCTTCTACCCACAAACCCTCGGCCTGATGGAACATAGGCGAGTGAGTGGCATCACTGTCCACACGGTAAACGCGGCCGGGAGCAATAATGCGGATAGGCGGCTCTTTTTTGTCGAGCATATAGCGGATTTGAATAGGCGAAGTGTGTGTGCGCAAAACGTCTCCGTTTTCAACATAGAAGGTATCTTGCATCGCACGCGCGGGGTGATTTGCAGGAATATTCAAGGCTTGGAAATTGTGGAAATCGTCTTCAATTTCAGGACCGTCCGCCACTTCAAAACCCATACCGTGAAACAGCTCAACCACACGTTGCAAAGTCAAAGTAACCGGATGCAAACCGCCATGTTCTTGCGCACGACCCGGCAAAGTAATATCCAAGGCTTCTGCAGCCAATTGGGCTTGCAGCTTGGCTTCATTCAGGGCATCGCGTTTGGCATTAAAAGCCGTCTGAAACTGATTTTTGCATTCGTTGATGTGCGCGCCTATGGTTTTACGCTCTTCAGGAGACATTTGACCCAAAGTTTTCAAAAGTCCGGTCAATTCGCCGGTTTTACCAAGATAGCGTGCTTTAATTTGTTCTAAGGCATTGAAGTCTTGCGCGGCTTCAATAGCGGCAATACCTTCTGCAACGATACGGTTTACATTTTCCATGGTGGTTTATCGTCTGTTTGTTGATGGCAGTCCGTCTGAAACAACAAAGCCGTCTGTTGGATTTGATTGCAAACCCGTTCAGACGGCCTTTTGTCTTACTACGGCCAATCCGTTTGATAAGAGAGGCCTATTTTATCGCAAATTAGTATAAAAAAATAGAGCTTAAAGAAAGAAAATCAACTACATAGAATTTCCTTAAGAAAAGAAAAAAGGAAGCACAAGCTTCCTTTTTAAATAATCTTATCGAATTAAGCAGCCAAAGCAGCTTTAGCTTTTTCAACCAATTGTGCAAATGCAGCTTTGTCGAATACAGCCAAATCAGCCAATACTTTGCGGTCGATTTCGATAGCAGCGCGTTTCAGGCCGTTCATGAATTTGCTGTAAGACAGACCATTTTCACGGGCACCTGCGTTGATACGAACGATCCACAGTTGACGGAATTGACGTTTGCGTTGGCGACGGTCACGGTATGCGTATTGACCGGCTTTCATTACCGCTTGTTTGGCAACACGGTAAACGTTTTTACGACGACCGCGGTAGCCTTTGGCTAACGCGAAGACTTTTTGGTGACGAGCACGAGCGGTAACACCGCGTTTTACGCGTGGCATATTCTAAACTCCTTAAGCGTAGGGCAACATTTTAGCAACAGAAGCCAAATCGCGTGAATCCACCATAGCGGTGCCGCGCAATTGACGTTTAGTTTTAGTAGTTTTTTTGGTCAGAATGTGACTTTTGAACGCATGACCGCGTTTTACACCACCGTTACCCAGTACTTTAAAGCGTTTTTTCGCGCTAGACTTGGTTTTCATTTTAGGCATTGGAAAACTCCATTCGTTATTAGATAAGGCATAAGGGGGTTTTGAAATAAATTTCAAACACTTGGAACCCAAAATACCACGGTTTTTGCCGCTAATTAAAGCTTATTTCGAGCGGCAATCGAAATAAGCTTTGTATTATAGCTTTATTTTTTCTTAGGCGCAATCATCATCACCATTTGGCGGCCTTCCATTTTAGGGAAGGACTCGATTTGTGCCACTTCAGCCAACTCTTCTTTTACGCGTTCAAGCAGTTGGGCACCCAATTGTTGGTGGGCCATCTCACGACCACGGAAACGCAATGTCACTTTGACTTTGTCACCATCGGCAAGGAAACGGTTGATGTTGCGCATCTTGATTTGATAGTCGCCTTCATCAGTACCCGGACGGAATTTAATTTCCTTGATTTGTACCTGCTTTTGGTTTTTCTTAGCTTCGTCGCGCTTTTTGGCTTGTTGGTATTTGTATTTACCGTAATCCATCAGTTTGCAAACGGGCGGTTTGGCAGTAGGGGAAATCTCTACCAAATCCACATCCTGCTCTTCGGCCATAGCCAGAGCTTCACGAACTGAAACGACACCAAGCTGATCGCCTGACTCACTGATTAATCGCACTTCTTTGGCGGTAATTTCACCATTGATTCGTGCTTCGCGTTCTTGAGCGATGATGAATACTCCTATAAAAATTAATAATTGACGAGGGCGTCAGTGATTTCTTGCTGCAATTGCGCAATGAAATCATCGACATTCAAAGAACCCAAGTCTTCTGCTTTGCGGCGTACCGCAACTTTGTTTTCTTGTTTCTCTTTATCGCCGACAACGATTTGATAAGGGAAACGGTATTGGCTGTTGTCACGGATTTTGTAACCGATTTTTTCGTTACGCAAATCCAATTCGACACGGAAGCCTGCTGCCTGCAATTTGGCAGCCACTTCGCGACAATAATCTGCTTGGTTCTCGGTGATATTCATAATCACCATTTGAACCGGCGCAAGCCACAATGGGAATGAGCCTGCATGGTTTTCAATCAGAATACCGATGAAGCGCTCCAACGAACCCAAAATAGCACGGTGCAACATTACAGGACGCGCACGATCGTTATTTTCAGTTACATATTCTGCATTTAAACGCTCCGGCAATACAAAGTCCAACTGCAGGGTACCGCACTGCCAAGAGCGACCCAAGGCATCTTTGACATGGTACTCAATCTTAGGACCATAGAATGCGCCTTCGCCAGGCAATTCTTCCCACTCTACGCCACAAGCGGTCAATGCATCACGCAAGCCTTGTTCGGCTTTATCCCAAACTTCGTCAGAACCTGCACGTTGTTCAGGACGGAGGGACAGCTTCACAGCAACATCATGGAAGCCGAATTGTTTGTAAATGCGAACCAGCAATTCATTGAATGCACGTGCTTCATCAACGATTTGATCTTCGGTACAGAAGATGTGCGCATCATCTTGCACAAAACCTCGAACACGCATCAGACCATGCAACGCACCGCTTGGTTCATTGCGGTGGCAAGAACCGAACTCGGCCAAACGCATTGGCAAATCGCGATATGAGCGCAAGCCGTTATTGAAAATCTGAACATGACCCGGACAGTTCATCGGTTTCACCGCATATTCGCGTTTTTCTGAACTGGTCACGAACATATTGTCTTTATAGTTTTCCCAGTGGCCGGATTTTTCCCAGAAGGTTTTATCCATAATCTGAGGCGTTTTTACCTCTTTATAACCGGCAGCATTCAGCTCTTTGCGCATATGCTGCTCAATCACTTGCCACAAAGCCCAGCCTTTAGGATGCCAGAACACCATACCCGGCGCTTCATCTTGCAGGTGGAACAAATCCAATTGTTTACCCAGCTTACGGTGGTCGCGTTTTTCTGCTTCCTCGATGCGTTGGATATAGGCTTTCAATTCGTCTTTACTTGCCCAAGCCGTACCGTAAATACGTTGCAACATTTCATTATTGCTGTCGCCGCGCCAGTATGCGCCTGCCAGTTTGGTCAGCTTAAAGTTTTTCAAGAAACGGGTATTGGGAACGTGAGGACCGCGGCACATATCGACGTATTCTTGATGATGATACATACCCATTGCTTCCACTTCGGGCATGTCTTCAATCAGACGCAATTTGTATTCTTCGCCGCGATCTTGGAAAATTTTGATGGTTTCTGCACGAGGCGTCATCACTTTAATGACGTCATAGTCTTGTTCAATCAACTCTTTCATGCGCGCTTCGATAGCGGCCACATCATCAGGCGTAAATGGTTTTTCAGTTGCGATATCGTAATAGAACCCGTCTTCAATTACTGGGCCGATAACCATTTTGGCATCTGGGTAGAGCTGCTTGACCGCATGACCAACCAAGTGCGCGCAGGAGTGGCGGATAATTTCCACGCCTTCTTTGTCTTTAGGCGTAATGATTTGAACATGTGCATCTTCAGTAATCGGATCGCAAGCATCCACCAATTTACCATTAACCTTGCCCGCTACCGTTGCCTTTGCCAAACCTGCACCGATAGACGCTGCAATTTGCGCCACGGTAACGGGTGATTCATATTGGCGGACCGAACCGTCCGGCAAGGTAATGTTCAACATCAGAAAGCTCCAAAACATTAAAAAATAACGGCATAAAGCCGTTATGGAAATTTGGTAGGCACGATTGGATTCGAACCAACGACCCCCACCATGTCAAGGTGGTGCTCTAACCAACTGAGCTACGTGCCTTCAAATAATTTCTGCATTGTAACGATTCATTCCGTCTTTTGCAAGAGGCATGTACGTTTCTTCATTGCCGCCGCCTGCAGAATTTAGGGAGTCTTATAAAAAAACCGTAAAAAATCATTTATAATGCAGTTCCTTAAAATATATTTTTACACACAGCCGCCCGACTTACATTAAATCTTATGCTCAAATTCACCTTACACAAAAAAGACGGTCATGCCCGCCGCGGCACTTTGGAACTGAACCACGGCAAAATCGAAACACCGGTATTTATGCCGGTCGGCACTTATGGTTCAGTTAAAGCGATGAACCCGCAAAACCTGCGTGACATCAAAGCGCAAATCATCTTAGGCAACACTTACCATCTGTGGCTGCGCCCCGGTTTGGAAGTCATCGAACAATTCGGCGGCCTGCACGAATTTATCGGTTGGGATAAGCCGATTTTGACCGACTCTGGCGGTTTCCAAGTATTCTCATTGTCTGACATGCGTAAGCTGACCGAAGAAGGCTGTACATTCCAAAGTCCGATCAACGGCGACAAACTATTCCTCTCGCCCGAAGTGTCGATGAAAATCCAAACCGTGTTGAATTCCGATATCGTGATGCAGTTGGACGAATGCACCCCAGGCGAAGCAACGCACAGCCAAGCGCAAAAATCGCTGCAAATGAGCCTGCGCTGGGCGGAACGAAGCAAAAAGGCTTTTGAAGACCTGAAAAACCCGAATGCGCTGTTTGGCATTGTACAAGGCGCGATGTATGAAGATTTGCGCGAAGAATCGCTGAAAGGTTTGGAAGAACTCGACTTTCCCGGCTTGGCCATCGGCGGCTTGTCCGTTGGCGAACCCAAGCCCGAAATGTACCGCATGTTGCGCGCTGTCGGCCCTATTCTGCCGGAACACAAACCTCATTATTTGATGGGCGTCGGCACGCCTGAAGACTTGGTGTACGGCGTAGCACACGGTGTAGATATGTTTGACTGCGTCATGCCCACCCGCAATGCGCGTAACGGCTGGCTGTTTACCCGTTTTGGCGATTTGAAAATCAAAAACGCCAAACACAAGCTCGACAAGCGTCCGATTGACGAAAGCTGCACCTGCTACGCCTGTCAGAATTTCAGCCGCTCCTACCTGCACCATCTGCACCGTGTCGGCGAAATTTTGGGCGCACAGCTCAACACCATCCACAACCTGCACTTCTACCAAGTCATCATGGCCGAAATGCGCGAAGCCATCGAACAAGGGAAATTTGCCGATTGGCAGGCGCAATTCCATGAAAACCGCGCACGAGGCGTGGATTGAGATTTGACCATGCTTATTAAGGTCATCTGAAAACATTTATCTTGATTGTCCCTCGGTTTTTCAGACGGCCTTTTGCACAAAGAGACATCTAATATCATCAATACACATCAAAGAAACAGACCATGCCCCGCTTCCTGCCAGAACCTTCCCTTCCCTACACCGACCAAAACCGTACCGCCGTCTTACTGCTTAACCTCGGCACACCGGATGCTCCGACCGCGCAAGCCGTCAAACCTTACCTGCGCGACTTTTTATCCGACCAACGCGTAGTGGAACTGCCGAAGCTGTTGTGGCAACCAATCTTGCGTGGCCTGATACTGACGCTGCGTCCTAAGAAAAGTGCGCACGCCTATGAAAAAATCTGGTTTAAAGAAGGCTCCCCCTTAGAAGTTTATACGGAACGTCAGGCAGCCGCGCTTGCCGAACAAATGCCCGGCCTGATTGTCCGTCATGCCATGACCTACGGTAACCCTTCGGTGGCGGATGTATTGTCAGAACTGAAATCACAGGGTGTGGGTAGGCTGCTGATTATCCCACTATATCCGCAATATGCCGCATCAAGCAGTGGAGCCGCCGTGGACAAGGTATGCGAACAATTACTGCTACAACGGAACCAAATGAGCATACGGACCGTTTCGCGCTTCTATGACGACACGGGCTATATAGATGCAATGAAAAACCATATCCTCCGATATTGGGCAGAATACGGCCGCAGCAAGAAACTGATGCTGAGCTTTCACGGCATTCCGCAAAAGCACTTCAACCTCGGCGACCCCTATCCAGATGAATGCCGCCATACCGCCAAACTGCTTGCCGAAGCACTAAATCTAACCGAAGACGAATATGTCGTGTCTTTCCAAAGCCAATTCGGCAGGGCAAAATGGATTACACCCAGCACTCAGGATTTGTTTAACAAACTGCCCAAACAAGGCGTAACCGAACTGGATGTATTTTGTCCGGGTTTTTTGGCCGACTGTTTGGAAACCATGGAAGAAATTGCCCTAATGGGGCGTGAACAGTTTTACGAAGCAGGCGGTAAAAACTACCGCTATATCCCCTGCCTCAACGACAATCCCGACTGGATAGGCGCGCTCGCCGGGCTTGCAAAAGAGAACCTTGGTGGCTGGTATTGAAACAATCGTTTGACCCACATCCAAATGCCGTCTGAAAATAATCTTTCAGACGGCATTTCATCTCACTTTCAGGTATAGTGGATTAACAAAAATCAGGAGAAGGCGACGAAGCCGCAGACAGTACAGATAGTACGGAACCGATTCACTTGGTGCTTCAGCACCTTAGAGAATCGTTCTCTTTGAGCCAAGGCGAGGAAACGCCGTACTGGTTTAAAGTTAATCCACTATATGATGACTTTGGACGCAACCATCAAAAGGACAACCCGATGAACATAATCCGACTGCTGCCCGCCCTGGTTTTGGGCTTACTCTATACCACCGTTTCTGCCGCCGATTCCCCCCAGGCGGCAAATGGGCAAAAAACCTACGAATCCAATTGTGCCGCCTGCCACGGAAAAAAAGGAGAAGGACGGGGGGTCATGTTTCCTCCGCTTTACCGTTCCGATTTTATTATGAAAAAACCGCAAGTCCTGCTGCACAGCATGGTTAAAGGCATCAACGGCACCATTAAGGTCAACGGCAAAACCTACAACGGCTTTATGCCGGCAACCGCCATCAGCGATACCGATATTGCCGCCGT
This sequence comes from Neisseria sp. Marseille-Q6792, assembly GCF_943181435.1. The sequence goes on along the minus strand of NZ_OW969598.1, from coordinate 211,690 downwards.
CGCCGCCTACATCATGAACGCCTTCGACAACGGCGGAGGCACGATTACCGAAAAAGACGTCAAACAGGCAAAAAACAAAAAACCTTAACCTTAGTAAGATGCCGTCTGAAATCCCCCAATCCAACTTCAGACGGCATTTAAACCAAAATATCCCGATACGGCACTTTCAAACTGACAGAACCGATATTGCCATTCCGCCATCAGGATGGCTGCGTGTCCAAAAGCAATACAGATACATACCAACCCCATCCCGAACTGGGAAACCGCATACGCCGACCACCCGCACAAAATCTCACCCGATAAAAACCGGCCGACAAAATTTGCCGTAACAAAATCAGGCTCACAAGACCACCAACCGTTATCATACCGACAGGAGGCAGCGTACTCTAAACCCGGCACAAAAATAACGGTATCCTTCCCAGTAAAGGCAGCCTGCATATCCCGTCCAAATGACCAGCCACCCTTAAAACCCATAGAATCAGGGTTCAAAAAAACTCAATATCCCACGACCCTTTCCGAAAATTCCGCCCTCTTCCCACATCATTACAGCCAGGCTGCTTAAGCCCTCATTATTCCATCCGAACCTCACACCGGCCATTCTCCTATATAATATCGGGATGTGTACCTTCATTTCGGAATAACCATGGCTTTTGCCTCACTGTTTACACTCTTGGATGATATTGCCGCCGTACTGGACGATGTCGCACTTATGACCAAAACTGCCGCAAAAAAAACCGTCGGCGTGGTCGGCGACGATTTGGCACTCAATGCCAATCAGGTTGCAGGCATATCCTCGGAGCGCGAGCTGCCAATCATATGGGCTGTGGCAAAAGGCTCACTGTTCAACAAACTGATCCTCATTCCTGCCGCGCTGCTGCTTTCCACCTTCCTACCACAGGCAATCACCCCGCTCCTGACCATCGGCGGTATTTATCTGTGTTTTGAAGGCGTTGAAAAACTGCTGCACAAATTCCTCCACCGTAACGTACATCTTGAAGCAGAAACAGCCGCAGGCGGGGACGAACAGGAAAAAATCAAAGGCGCTATCCGTACCGACTTCATCCTCTCTGCAGAAATCATCATTATCGCACTGGGTACGGTCGGACAATACGGGCTGCTGACACGTTCGCTGGTTATGGCGGCAATCGGCATCGGCATGACGGTTTTCGTATACGGCCTAGTCGCCGTCATTGTCAAACTTGACGACTTAGGCATACTGCTGATGAAGCGGCCGCAAAACCTTCTGCGCCGGACAGGACGTACACTTATTTCCTTTATGCCTTGGTTTATGCGCGGATTGGCCATCGCCGGCACGATAGCCATGTTCCTTGTCGGCGGCGGACTGGTTTCCCACAATCTGGGTTTCCTACATGACTTCCTCCACACACACCATTGGGACAGCGGATGGATATCCCACCTGTCCGACCTCTTGATCGGACTGGCAGCAGGTTCCCTTGCCTGTGCCGCCGTACTGCCTCTGATAAATTGTTTCCGCAGACACTGAACTCCTTTCCGATGCACCATGCCGTCTGAAAAACGCTCGGACGGCACCACTCCAAACAGACAGACACCCATGTTTCCCAAACTAGACAAATACTGGCAACACCCCTCCCTCTACTGGCCCCTGCTCATCCTCTTTGCCGCCGCCACCCCCTTTACCTTCGCACCCTATTACCACTTTTGGCTGATGCCCTTGATTTTCGGTGCATTTGTCCGACTCATCGAACTGCGTCCGCGCTTTGCCGTTTCATCCGCCTACCTGTTCGCACTGACTGCATATTCAACACAATTCTACTGGATACACACCGCCCTCCACGACATTTCCGGGCTCCCCAACCTCTATGCCGTACCGCTGACCTTCCTGCTCCCCGCCTACCTTGCCCTCTATCCGGCACTCTGTTTCTGGTTATGGAAAAAATTTACCCTGCCGCGAAGCATAAAAACCGGCTTGGCATTGCCGGTTTTGTGGACACTGACCGAGTTTGCCCGCGAGCGCCTTCTGACCGGATTCGGCTGGGGCGCACTGGGCTACTCGCAAATCGTTTCAGAAAGCCCGCTCGCCGGTTTTGCCCCTTTGGGCGGTATCCATATGGTTACGCTGGCAACCGCCTTCCTCGGCACATGGTTGGTTTTGGCAAGCGATGGCAGCATTCCCCACCGGAAACGCCTGTTTCCGATTATCCTGATTGCCATTCTGATTACCGTCGGCTATACCGCGCAGCAAACCGACTTTACCCGTCCGGACGGCAGCACCCGAACCGTCGCCCTCCTGCAAGGCAATGTCGTACAAACCCTCAAATGGCGTGAAGACCAAGTTATCCCGACCATACAAAAATATTACGAACAAGTCGGCAAAACCACTGCCGACATCGTCATCATGCCCGAAACCGCCATTCCCGTCATGCGTCAGAACCTGCCGGAAAACATACTGGCACAATTTGCTGAACAGGCACAAAACAACGGCAGCGCACTCGCCGTAGGCATCAGCCAATACACTTCAGACGGCAGCGGCTACGAAAATGCCGTCATCAACCTGACCGGCTATCAAGAAAACAATCCGAACGGCATACCCTATTATGCCAAAAACCACCTTGTCCCCTTTGGAGAATACAAACCTCTGCCCTTTCTGACCACGCCACTCTACAAAATGATGGACATGCCCCTTTCCGACTTCCACAAAGGCGGCGACAACCAACCCACCCTTCAAATGAAAGACCAAAAAGTCGCCTTCAACATCTGCTACGAAGACGGTTTCGGCGACGAACTGATTACTACTGCAAAAGATTCCACCCTGCTTGCCAACATCAGCAACATGGCATGGTATGGAAAATCCAACGCCATGTACCAGCAACTACAGCAGTCCCAGGCACGCGCCATGGAACTCGGCCGTTATATGGTTCGCGCAACCAACACAGGGGCAACCGCCATCATCTCACCCAAAGGCAATATCATTGCCCAAGCACAACCCGATACCGAAACCATATTGGAAGGACACATCAAAGGCTATACCGGTGAAACGCCCTATATGAAAGCCGGCAGCTCATGGCCGTTGATAGGAATATTGACCCTTATCACACTGATACTTTTCATATTCCGCAACAAAAAATCCTAATGCTGGAACTGTCCGCTAAAGCGGACAGTTTTTTCCATGAGACTGTTTACATACAGAACCGAATGTAATATAATATCCAAATCGACCTAAAATATCAAGTTTAAAAAATCAATCAAAATCAGAGATAAAATTTCCCTATTTATCAACCCCTACCGCATATCTTTTATCAAACGTACAAAACACAATCCAAGCAGTGATATACTGTATCCGAACACCCAACCGCAAACCCGCGGTTCCAGCCGAAAGGAAATGCCTCAAATGAATAACGCTTTTGCATTACCTGCCATTCAAAGCGGCAACGGCAGCCTCGAACAATATATCCACACCGTCAACAGCATCCCCATGCTGACCTTGGACGAAGAAACGCACCTTGCAGAACGCCAACGCAAAGGCGATCTCAATGCCGCCAAACAACTTATCCTGTCCCACCTTCGTGTGGTCGTTTCCATTGCACGCGGCTATGACGGCTACGGACTAAATCAGGCCGACCTGATTCAGGAAGGAAATATCGGTCTGATGAAGGCGGTCAAACGCTACGAGCCAGGTCGAGGTGCGCGCCTGTTTTCATTTGCCGTGCATTGGATTAAAGCGGAAATTCACGAATTCATCCTGAGGAACTGGCGCCTTGTCCGTGTTGCCACTACCAAACCACAACGCAAGCTGTTTTTCAACCTGCGCAGCATGCGTAAAAACCTGAATGCCCTGTCTCCTAAAGAAGCACAGGAAATCGCCGATGATTTGGGTGTCAAACTTTCCGAAGTACTGGAAATGGAACAGCGCATGACCGGACACGACATCGCCATCATGGCGGACAACAGCGATGACGAAGACAGCTTCGCCCCCATCGACTGGCTTGCCGACCACGATTCCGAACCGAGCCGCCAACTGTCGAAACAGGCACATTACGCGCTGCAAACAGAAGGCCTGCAAAATGCTTTGGCGCAACTGGATGACAGGAGCCGCCGTATTGTGGAAAGCCGCTGGCTTCAAGATGACGGCGGTCTGACGCTGCACCAGCTTGCTGCAGAATACGGTGTCTCTGCCGAGCGCATCCGCCAGATTGAAGCGAAAGCTATGCAGAAACTGCGTGGTTTTCTTGCCGAAGAAGCCGAAGCGGTTTGAAATAGACATAATTAAACACCCGACAAGCCGGCTTGTCGGGTGTTTTTTTATAATAGAAACCCTGATGAGGCTTGTGTGTCGTGCTGCACACGATTTTATCCGTCCACGCCGTTGCCATTACCGAAATTAAAAAACCAATATGAATCAGGCACCGCCATGTAAGCTGTTTCTCAGAAAGATTGACCAAATTGATAAATTGCCTGTACCACAATCAAGTCTGTATAAATCAGTACTTTCAACCAACGGCTTGTCAAAATTATTTTGGTAAAGACACCCATAGCCTGTTCCAATTTTGGAAGTTTTGCCTGATACACTTCCCTTTCTTGCAGCGACAAGAGCTCATGGTGCCCATATAGCGCGCCAAATCTTTAATTTTTCACATCCTGAAGCACTTAGTCCCATACAGATGTGATATATTGATTATATTTTAACGGACTTCGGAGGAGAAAATGAGCAAAACCATCCATATCCACAGTATGACCGGATTTGCCAATACGGCAGGAGAATGCGGCAGCAAACGCATCAATCTCGACCTGCGTGCGGTCAACCACCGTTTTCTAGATATTCAAATCAGGATGCCAGATGATTTGCGCCATTTGGAAAGCGGTATCCGCGAGAAAATTTCATCCCATATCGCGCGCGGCAAAGTCGAATGCAAAATCCAAATTCAAGATACGGAAAACAGAAACCAATCTTTGGAACTGAATCACGACTTGGTCGGACAACTTGCAGAAATCAACCAGACCCTCCGTAAACATCATGACCTGGCAAAATTGGGGGTTGCCGATATTTTACGTTTTCCCGGCGTATTGGCAAGCCAAAGGGAAAATACGGAAGAATTGGCAAAAAGCATTATCGAACTGACCGAAAAAGCGTTAAAAGACTTTACTGCCGCACGCAAGCGGGAAGGTAAGAAATTAGGCGAGCACCTGTTACAACGCCTTCAAAGCATGGAAGAAATCATAGATGCATTAAGCGAACTCTTTCCTACCCTGTTGGAAACACATAAAGAAAAAATCCGCTTGCGCCTCGTCGAAGCAGTCGGCGACATCAATAATGACAGGCTGCAACAGGAATTTGCCCTCTTTATTCAAAAATCCGACATCGACGAAGAATTCAGCCGCCTGCGCACGCATATCGACGAAGTACGCCGCATCGTTACCGAACACAAAGGCAGCAGCGGAAAACGCTTGGATTTCCTGATGCAGGAATTAAACCGTGAGGCCAACACCTTGGGCAGCAAATCTATTGCTGCCGAATGCACCCGAGCCTCTGTCGAACTGAAAGTCTTAATCGAGCAGATGCGGGAACAAGTGCAAAATATCGAATAATCGGTTTCCCCGATAACCCAATGCCGTCTGAAAGCCCTTTCAGACGGCATTTTTTCAGTTTGAAACCTTTGCGGTATAAAGGCTTAAGGCTTTCCTTTGACCTCCACCAATCTTGTTCCGGCAAGAAAATCATACAGAAACTGCCGGTCGGGATTCAGCAGTGCGAACCCCCACGGTAAAATCAGCCAAATCAATGCCGCACCGAATGCATCCTTGGGTGAAATACCGAGCAGGTGGCGTAATCCGGCATAGGCTAACATAGGGATGAATACGATAAATATACATGCCCAAATAAAACGCAGGCGGAGCAAGTGTAGAGACGGCTGCATTCCGTTAACATCGCACAAGCCTATCCTCCATGTCCTCATCGCCAAGGTCTGTCCCTGCCCGTGCCAGTTGGCACGGAAATAAAGCCACCATGATCCCATTATCAGGATACTTGTTACCAATGCAGAAACCGCGATAGAAACGGGATTCAGAAAAATGGCGGCAATACCGGCAAGCAATGCTGCCAGACAGGTTGCCGCACCGACCAGCAGCATCTCATACAGCATGGCGGCAAAGCGGCGTTTGAGCGGGGCGGTTTTCAGTATCATCATCTTTTCAGTCGGAATATGCCGTCTGAAACACCGGTGGGTTTCAGACGGCATTCATACAGATATGCCTCGGACGATTAACGGTGCGGACGTTTCTGACCGCGCGACTGTTTTGCCGCCATTTGGTTGATTTCCTGACGAGACGGACGTTTTTTGAACATGGCATGCGCCTCGTCAACCGAACATTTTTGCGACAGGCAGATTAAAGTAACGACATCCTTCTGGTATTGTCCGCCGCTATGATACATACGGCGCAGGTTGGCCTCATTGACTTTGCCTTTTTCCGGATCAATGTCGAATTTTTTCAGACGTTCGATAAACAGACGCTGCTGACGGCGGCTGGTCCAAACAAAACCGCCCGCGGCGGCAGCGACGATGATGGCGGCAAGCAGGATGGCAAGCGGCCAGGAATCGACAATCAATACGATAATGAGGCTTAAAACGGCGGTAGTCAGTAAAATCAGACCGCCCAAGCGCAGTTTGGTCTTATTGTCCATAGGGTTGATGTTCCTTTATTGAGGTGGTCGTGCCGTCTGAAATGTTTTCGGACGGATTGGTGAATACTTTTCAGGATTAACGGTATTTTACAGTATTTTCGGATTTTAGGGATTGCCGCTTTATTCCGCCAGCGACACGACAAGCCGTTTGAATACCGTCCATGCGTCGCCCTCTTCCGCACCTTTGATAATCCTGTCGATTTTGGCACAGGTTTTAAGCGCGTCAAGCAGGCGGACGACGGAAATCCGCTTGACCGCAAGCGGTGCGAGCGTCTGCTTGTCGCCCCAAAGCCTGAGGCTGTTGCGGACGGATTGGACACTCTGCCCCTGTTTTAAGGAAGCAGCCAGACGGATCAGCGTCCTGATGTCTTCGGCTACCGCCCACAGCAACAGTACCGGTTCTTCGCCTTCCTCCTGCAATCCGTCCAACAACCTGCATACGCGCGGCACATCACCCTTCATCCATGCGCCGGCAAGCTGAAAAACGTCAAAGCGAGCAACATTGGCAACGGCGGTTTGCGCCTCATCGATATTGACGGTATGCCCTTTCGGATACAGCAGCGCGAGCTTGTCGATTTCCTGACGTGCCGCCAACAGATTGCCTTCCACGCGCTCGGCAAACAGTGCCAATGCGTCTGCCTCGATACCCAAACCGATTTTGTCCAGCCGTCCGCGTATCCATTGGGGCAAGGTCGCCGCGCCGACCGGTTTGGCTTCCCACACTTCCCCCTTTGCCGCCAATGCGGCAAACCATTTGGACTGGAGCTGGGTTTTCTCCAGTTTGGGCAGCAAAACCAGCGTTACCGTATCTTCCGGCAGTCGGGCGGCAAAATCCTGCAACGCCTCGCCGCCGGTTTTGCCGGGCTTGCCGTTAGGGATATGCAGTTCCAACAGCTTCAAATCGGCAAACAGACCCGCACTGCCTGCGGTTTGCAGCAGTTCGTTCCAATCGAAAGACGCATCGGCGGTATAGGCTTCGCGGTTGAGATAACCCTGCTTCTTCGCCGCCGCCCTCAATGCGTCCAATGCCTCGATACGCAGCAGCTCTTCCTCGCCGTGGATGACGTACAGCGGTTTCAAAGGCGTGTCCGTATCGATGCGTCCGATATGTGCCACCACGTCATTCCGCCTTCAGAAAGGTCAGGCGGCGGACAATTTGTTCGGCGGCATCCTGCCGCATTTCCGCCCACAGGGTTTCTTCTTCTTCCTGTTTGCCCAAAATTTCGTTGTCGGCATAAGCAAGAACGCGGCGGACGGACACGGTCATCGGTTTGCCGACCGGCTCGCCGCGTTTCAATACCTGCGCTTCAACCGTCAATATCAAAAGATATTCGTTGATGACTGCCGCACGGGTAATGGTATAGGTTTCCTTGTTTTGGGAAACGCTGTCTATACGCAGGGTCATCTGCGCGCCGGCAGCATCGTCCACCCTGCCCGAAGCCTGATACAGCGCGGTTTCCAAAGGAAACTGCAATGCCTGTCCGCCTTCGATGTGCCAGCTCCGGTAGGTCAGCGGCGGAGAAATGCCGTCTGCACCTTTCAGGTGGAAACCGCACGCGCCCAGCATCAGCACTGCGGCAGTAAGAAACAGTTTGTTCATGGCTTGCCTTTCTCAAAAGCACAAAGTCGGTAGATTATATCAGCGGCGTGTTCAGACGGCATTGTCGTCCAGCCAAATCAGGCTCGCCATACGCCCCGTTGCTCCGTCGCGGCGGTAGGAAAAGAAAGTGTCCCGTTCCAAAACCGTACAATGCGTGCCGCCGTACACGCCGCCCACGCCTTCGCGCTTCAGAATCAGGCGGGCGAGCGCGTAAAGGTCGGCAAGGAATTTGCCGCCGCCTATGCCTTCAAATGCGGCGGCGGCTTCGGGCATGGGCGTGCAGAACGCATCAAACACATCCTGTCCGACTTCAAACGCATCCGCACTGATGGCGGGACCGAGATACGCCATAATTTCGACGGGCGGAACCTTCATCGCGGCAATGGTGTTTTGCAATACGCCGCCCGCCAAACCGCGCCAGCCCGCGTGTGCGGCGGCAACCGCCGTACCCGCCCTGTCGCAAAACAAAACAGGCAGGCAATCGGCAGTCATGACAGCACAGGCAACCTTGCCCGTGTCGTCCACGGAAGCGTCGGCATCGGGCGTGCCGTCCAATGCTTCGGCAGCATTGACGACAATGGTGCTGTGGATTTGATTGAGGTAGGCAATGGGCAATCCGACCTGCTGTTGCACGATTTCGCGGTTGCGGCGCACGGCTTCGGGATTGTCGCCGACGTGCGTACCGAGGTTCAAACTCTGATACGCACCTTGGCTCACGCCGCCGTTGCGCGTGGTAATCAGGGTTTTCACATTGGCGGGCGCGGGCCAATCGGCGGTCAGGAAGTTTTTGCCTTTCGGGGCAAGATTTAGGGTTTCTGTGATGGTTTTCATTGGATATTGGAATAGGTGTGTGGCGGAAAGGGTTGATTAACTGCCTTCGGGGCAAATGGATGCTTGTTTTTTCGTCATTCCCGCACAGGCGGGAATTCGGAGATTCGGGATTGTTTTCAAACGTTCGGGTTTGGATTCTTGCCGGTGCAAGAATGATGCCCTTATATACTTTCTCCGAGCTTTATATGTTTCAACAGGGGATGGCACATCAAGCACCGCACTGCGTGTTGCCCGAACAAGACTACCCTCCGATTAGATTCTATCGCCATAAACAGACGGGTTTCAACCGAAAAGGAATGGGGATAAAGTCCATTTCCGACACCTCTCGGGCGATGCCGTCTGAAAACCAATCTCCACTTTCAGACGGCATTGTTTAGGCACGGTCATTTTGCAAATTAGGGTTAAGGCGTGTATGCTTGCCTTCCCTTAAAAACAAACACGCAACGCATTATTATGAATATCCTCAGTAAAATCAGCAGCTTTATCGGAAAAACATTTTCCCTCTGGGCCGCGCTCTTTGCCGCCGCCGCTTTTTTCGCGCCCGACACCTTCAAATGGGCGGGGCCTTATATTCCTTGGCTGTTGGGCATTATTATGTTCGGTATGGGTTTGACGCTCAAACCTTCCGACTTCGATATTTTGTTCAAACATCCCAAAGCCGTCATCATCGGCGTAATCGCACAATTCGCCATTATGCCGGCAACCGCCTGGCTGCTGTCCAAACTGTTGAATCTGCCTGCCGAAATCGCGGTCGGCGTGATTTTGGTCGGCTGCTGCCCGGGCGGTACGGCTTCCAATGTGATGACTTATCTGGCGCGTGGCAATGTGGCTTTGTCGGTTGCCGTTACGTCTGTTTCCACCCTGATTTCCCCATTGCTGACTCCCGCCATCTTCCTGATGCTTGCCGGTGAAATGCTGGAAATCCAAGCGGCCGGTATGTTGATGTCCATCGTCAAAATGGTTTTGCTCCCCATTGTTTTGGGTTTGATTGTCCATAAGGTTTTGGGCAGTAAAACCGAAAAGCTGACCGATGCGCTGCCGCTGGTTTCCGTTGCCGCCATCGTGCTGATTATCGGCGCGGTAGTCGGGGCAAGCAAAGGCAAGATTATGGAAAGCGGCCTGCTGATTTTTGCGGTTGTCGTACTCCACAACGGCATCGGCTACCTGCTCGGCTTCTTTGCCGCCAAATGGACCGGCCTACCTTATGATGCACAAAAAACGCTGGCCATCGAAGTCGGTATGCAAAACTCTGGCCTGGCCGCCGCGCTTGCCACCGCACACTTTGCCGCCGCGCCGGTCGTTGCCGTTCCGGGCGCATTGTTCAGCGTGTGGCACAATATCTCCGGCTCGCTGCTGGCAACTTATTGGGCGGCCAAAGCCGGTAAACATAAAAAACCCTAAACGCCTTTTATCATAATGCCGTCTGAACGGGGCAAACGAAACCGGCGGTTTCCGCCCTGCCCCTTCAGACGGCCTTTGTTTGAAATTGGCGGGGACGATTGCCCGGCTGCTCCGGTTCGGCTGCCTGCGTTCGTCCCGCCTTTCAAGCCGCCTCACTCCCTTACATAAACCACTTCGACATCGTAGTCGTCTTCGTTCCAATCGTTATCGTCGTCCGCGCCGAGTTTGTCCTGCCATTCCTCTTCATTGCTCAAAGACGAATCCAAACCGGCTTCAAGACGGAGGACGGACAACAAATGGTATATGTCGTTTGGAATCGGTGCTTCAAACGAAACGGTTTCGCTGCTTTCCGGATGAGTGAAACTTAAGCGGTAGGCGTGCAATGCCTGACGCGCGCCCAGACTTTTAACGGCTTCTTTCACCGGTTCGCTGCAGGGATGGCGCAGGTTGCCGTAAACCGGGTCGGCGGCAAGAGGATGGTTGGCCTCGCGCATATGGACGCGGATTTGGTGCGTCCTGCCCGTTTCGAGCGAACATTCGATATAGCTGTGGGCAAGATAGCGTTCCAACACTTTGACGTGGGTAACGGCTGGTTTGCCGCCGAATTTGACGACTGCCATTTTCAGGCGGTTGTGCGGATCGCGTCCGATTTGGGTTTCGATTTTACCGTCAAAGGGGACGATGCCGTTGGCGACGGCGCGGTAGATGCGTTTGACCGTGCGTTCCTGAAGCTGCCGCACAAGGGAATTTTGCGCCGGCAGGGTTTTGGCAACCACCATCAGCCCGCTGGTTTCCTTGTCGAGACGGTGGACGATGCCCGCGCGCGGAATTTGGGACAGCTCGGGGCAATGCGCCAACAGACCGTTGAGCAGCGTCCCCGTCCAGTTGCCCGCCGCCGGATGCACCACCAGTCCGGCCGGTTTGTTGACGACGATGACGGTATCGTCTTCGTAGACGATGTCCAAAGCCATAGGCTCTGGAACAAACGCCAGATTTTCCTCACTCGGACGGACGGTTACACGGATTTGCTCACCGCCTATCATTTTGTCTTTGGGTTGCGAAGGTTTATCGTTTACAATAACCGCGCCTTCTCTAATCCATGATGTCAACCGGCTGCGCGAATAGTCTGGCAGAAGTTTTGCCAATACCGCATCCAACCGCCCGCCGGCAAGCTCGAGCGGAACAGTCAGACAAATACAGTTTTCGGTTTCCGGGGCTGACACAAAGTCTGAATCATCGCTATAATCGGATTCATTATCAAAGGAAGTATTCTGCATGAAAAAAATTCTTTTAACGGTTTCATTAGGTTTGGCACTGAGTGCCTGTGCCACCAAAGGTACGGTAGATAAAGATGCCCAGATTACCCAAGACTGGAGTGTGGAAAAACTCTATGCCGAAGCCCAGGACGAGCTGAACAGCAGCAATTATACGCGAGCTGTCAAATTATACGAAATCTTGGAATCGCGCTTCCCTACCAGCCGCCATGCCCAGCAATCCCAACTGGATACGGCATACGCCTACTATAAAGACGATGAGAAGGATAAGGCGCTGGCCGCCATTGACCGCTTCCGCCGACTTCACCCTCAACACCCGAATATGGACTACGCGCTGTACCTGCGCGGTTTGGTACTGTTCAACGAAGATCAGTCTTTCTTGAACAAGCTGGCCTCGCAAGACTGGTCCGACCGCGACCCGAAAGCCAACCGCGAAGCGTATCAGGCCTTTGCGGAACTCGTCCAACGCTTCCCGAACAGCAAATACGCCGCCGATGCGACCGCACGCATGGTCAAACTGGTCGATGCTTTGGGCGGCAATGAAATGTCGGTAGCGCGTTACTACATGAAACGCGGCGCATATATCGCCGCCGCCAACCGCGCCCAAAAAATTATCGGCAGCTATCAAAATACACGCTATGTCGAAGAATCACTGGCCATATTGGAACTTGCCTACAAGAAGTTGGACAAGCCCCAGCTTGCCGCCGACACACACCGCGTTTTGGAAGCCAACTTTCCGAAAAGCCCGTTTTTGACGCACGCCTGGCAGCCCGACGATATGCCTTGGTGGCGTTACTGGCATTAAGCCCATCCTCGAAATGCCGTCTGAATCCGTTTCAGACGGCATTTTATGTTCCGGCGCAAACCTTTCCGCTCACCCAACGGTTCTCCCTACCGTTAACGGCAACGCCCTTTCTGTTTTTGACGCACACTGAAAATCAAACGATATGCCTTGCCGGCACGAACCGGCGTTAACGCCAAAATGCCGTCTGAAGTCCTTTTAGACGACATTTTCCGTTCCGGCACCAGCCTTCCCATTCACTCAAACGGTTTTTTCTGCCAATAGAATTTATACCCTCTCAAACGTTGAGCCTTCACGCCGCCGCGTCCCAAGCCGAATTGCAGCGCGCCCGACAAATCCGTCCGCAACAACTTGATGCCGTGTGCGCGGACACGGTTCTGTACCGCTTCGGTCGGATGTTTGTAGGCGTTGGCATAACCGCTTGAAGCAACGGCATATTCGGGCGAGACGGCATTGAGGAACACGCCCGACGAGGACGTATTGCTGCCGTGATGTCCCAAAACCAAAACCTGGCTGTACAGGTTTGAGCCGTATTTTTTAACCAACTCCGCCTCGCCCTTCGTATCCAAATCGCCCGTTACCAGTAGTGCCGCACCACCAGCCACAACACGCAAAACACAACTTTTCCCATTATCATCGATGTTTTTGCGTTCAGACGGCCTCAAAAACTCGAAATCTACGCCGTCCCATTGCCAACGCTGTTCCGCACAATGCCGCGCCCCCTCATAAAATTCCGGCTGTCCGGCATAAATCCCGCCGTTCGGTATCTTGCCGACTGCCTGAAAACCGCCGTCGTGGTCGCTGTCGTGATGCGACAGAACCAGCTTATCCAAACGGCGGACACCCGCCGCATTCAGGCTCGGCACAATCCCCGTCTGTGCCGCCAATGCAGTTCCGGTGTCAAACAAAAGATGATGATTTGCCGTCTGAACCGACACCGACAAACCCTGCCCCGCATCCCAAACCGTAACCGCAGCCTCATTTTCCGGCACGCTGGGCGGACGGTAAAACACAAACCCTGCCAACAGCAACACCGCCCACGGACGCAAACCCAAGCCGCGCGGCAGCAACAACAGCAAAGCGGCACACACCGCCAACACCAGCAGCGGCAAAGGTGCGGAGGCAACGGCAAACTCGGGCGACACATCGGCAAGCCACACCAAAAACCGCAAAGTGTATTCCGCCAAAAATGCCCCCAACTGTTGCAAAGGCGCAAACGGCACGACCGAACCCAGCAACGCCAGCGGGGTCAACACCCAAGAAAACCACGGAATCGCCACCGCATTGACCAAAGGGCTGACCAAAGGCAGCGAAGCAAACAGATAACCGAGCAAAACCAACGACAACACCGAAGCCGCCCACTGCCCGCGCAAAGCAGTTTGCCGTTTCCCCTCGTGCAAACGCCCCGAACACGCCCATATCAGGGCCGCCACCAAACCGAAAGACAGCCAAGTTCCCACACCCAAGACCGCCAAAGGGTCGAACAGCAGCACCGCCGCCAACGCCTGCCACCACGTTGCCCACGCCGACAGTCTTCCCCTGCGCCACGCCCACGCAAACGCCGCCAACATCAAAACGCTGCGCTGCGTCGGCACGGAAAAACCGGCAAGCAGCGCGTAAAACAGCGCGCCTGCACACCCCGCCGCCAAAACCCACACGCGCGGCCGGGCGGGAAGGCGCGGGGAACAGGCAAGCAGCCGCTTCGCCAGCCACGCAAACAGCACCGCCACCATCGTAACGTGCAAACCCGAAATACTGACCAGATGCGTCAGTCCCAACGGTCGGAACGCCTGCCACAATTCGGGGCGCAATGCCGACTGTTCGCCCACGCTCAACGCGCGCATCAGCCCGATGCCGTCTGAAAGCCCACCGTCCGCATCCGCCTGCCGCCAATTTCGGCTGATGCGGCTGCGCCAAACCGCAATCCCCCAACCGCTTCCGTCATGCAGCAAAACCCTGTCCGCACCGACCGTCCCCGCGCCGCCTATCCCGTTGGATAATGCCCACGCCTCACGGTTCAGCCCCCTAAGGTTCAATTCTCCTACGACAGGGTGCACACGTGCCGTTATCCGCCATCTGCTCCCGACCGCCCATTCGCGCCGTTTGTAGTCCGACAGCAGCAAATCAAACGTCCGACCACCGCTGTCCACAGCCTTTGCCGCAAACTGCACGCGCCGCCCGTCCGACCTCGGCATATCCGCCACTTCCACCGTCAACGGCACACCCGAAACCGCCTCTGCCCGCCATTGGGAAGACAATGCCGCCTCCGTCCTGAACACACCGTAGGCAGCACCCGCCAAAACACACAACATCAAACCGGCAAATCCAAACCACCTTGCAGACACAGCAAAAACCGCAAAAGCCGCCAACCAAAACGGCCAATGCGGTACAACCGGCAGTGCGAACGAAGCCGCCACGCCGACGACCCAACACGGCAAAAACCAACGACGGAACACGTCTCCCCACCCCCGATATTTCAAAAATAAACGGATAATAAAGCAAATCAGAAAAGCCGTCATAAAGGAAAATCCGTAAAAATGCCGTCTGAAACCAAGCTTCAGACGGCATTTTTATCAGACGGACAAGGCTATAACTCAATCCCCTTCAACTTCGCCACGGTATTGATGTCTTTATCGCCACGGCCGGACAGGTTGACCAGAATCACCTGGTCTTTGCCCATTTTCAGCGCATTTTTCACCGCCCAAGCAACGGCGTGGCTGGATTCGAGCGCGGGGATGATACCCTCGAAGCGACAGAGCAAATCAAAGGCTTCGAGTGCTTCGTCGTCTTTGGCGACGGTGTATTCGACGCGCTTGATGTCGTTCAGGTGGCTGTGTTCCGGGCCGATGCCAGGGTAATCCAAGCCTGCGGAAACGGAGTGCGTCCCCAAAACCTGGCCGTTTTCGTCCTGCATCAAATAGCTGCGGAAACCGTGCAATACGCCGATGGGGGCTTTACTGGTAATCGGTGCGGCGTGATCAGGGGTATCCACGCCCAAACCGCCTGCTTCTACGCCTACCAAACGTACGTTTTCTTCTTCGATATAAGGATAGAACAAACCGATGGCGTTGGAGCCGCCGCCGACGCAGGCAACGGCAACATCAGGTTGGCGACCGATGGCTTCTAACATTTGTTCTTTGGCTTCGTTGCCGATAACGCATTGGAAATCGCGCACCATTTCGGGATACGGCGCGGGGCCAGCGGCGGTGCCGATGATGTAGAACGTGTCATCCACACGGGCGACCCATTCGCGCATCGCTTCGTTCATCGCGTCTTTTAAAGTACGGCTGCCGCTGTCGACGCTGACCACGTTCGCACCCAATAATTTCATGCGGAACACGTTAGGCATTTGACGTTGGATATCGTCCGCACCCATGTACACGTCGCAAGTCATGCCGAAACGTGCGGCGACGGTGGCAGAGGCCACGCCGTGCTGCCCCGCGCCGGTTTCGGCGATGACGCGTTTTTTGCCCATGCGGCGGGCGAGCAATGCCTGACCGATGGTGTTGTTGACTTTGTGCGCGCCGGTGTGGTTCAAGTCTTCACGCTTCAGCCAGATTTGCGCGCCGCCCAGATGTTCGGACAACCGAGCGGCGTGGTAAACGGGGCTGGGCCTGCCGACATAATGTTTCAAATCGCGGCGGAACTCCGCCCAAAATTCAGGATCGTTTTTCGCTGCCTTATAGGCATCCGCCAGCTCTTGCAAAGCCGGAATCAGGGTCTCGGACACGAACAGCCCGCCGTGTTCGCCGAAAAACCCCTTCTCGTCGGGCGCGTGGTAGTTTTTCATCGGATTTCTTCCTTGTGCTTCAAATTTTCAGACGGCAATTTATAGTGGATTAACAAAAACCAGTACGGCGTTGCCTCGCCTTAGCTCAAAGAGAACGATTCTCTAAGGTGCTGAAGCACCAAGTGAATCGGTTCCGTACTATCTGTACTGTCTGCGGCTTCGTCGCCTTGTCCTGATTTTTGTTAATCCACTATATTTTTCAAAATGCCGTCTGAACGGGAAATTGTCGGCAATTATAACTGCTTTTCACACAAGCCTGCCATTTCGAAAAACGCCCGATACGCCGCCGCTTTTTTCGCCAAACTCAAAGGATAAGCGCGCGAAGTCGAAGGCAGGCGGGTCAGGGTCAAATCCCGTCCGGCAAACGGAAACGGCACGGTTTCGCTCGTTTTCGGCATTTTGATGCCGCCGCCCTGAATATCGAGCAGGATTTCCGTCGCCTTGCCGCCCGTCGTACAAATATGGCGGCACCGGGGTATTTTTGCCAACACCGCCGCCAAATCCACGGTTTCGACTACCTTTAAAAACTTGTCGGACGCATTGCCGTGTTCCCTTGCTGCCTTCAACACGGTCGGACAGGACGCTATCCCCGCCCTGTTCAGGAAATCCCTTATCCTGCATCCGTCGAATGCTTTTTCAGACGGCATCTGAAAATGCGCCGCATCGTTAAAAAACACCAGCCCGTAAACGCGCCACATATCGTTTTGGAAATTCGGATAATGAAACTGCATCGCGCGTTTATCTTCCTTGGGCGGAAACGTCCCCATCATCATGACCGATGCCCCGTTCGGCAAAACGGGATCGAACGGATAACTTTCGATTTCCAACCCGACCGCATTATTTTCCATTTTCACCCCCATATACCCGGCCGCCCGCTTCAGGCTGCATTTTGTCCCAAATGTATCAAAATCATGCCGCCGGCTGCCGCCGCACAACCCGCCGCCAAAGAAATATGTAGCGGTTCCCCCAAAAACCAGACCGAACACAACATACCAAAAATCGGTACCAATGTTACATAAACAGACGCACCGCCCGCCCCCAATACTTTCACGCCTTCAAAATACCACGCATACGCCAAAACAGTCGCACCGACCGCCAACCACAGCAATGCAAGCCAGCCGCGCCCATCCATGACTGCTACCGCCCCAAGCGGCAAACCTTCCGCAAACCATGCCACGGCGGACAACATCAGCGCACCGGACATCGACGTAACCGCGGCAACCGTCAGCGCATCAATTCCGCGCAAAACCTTGCGCCCTATCAACGTATAAGCTGACCAGCAAACCACGCATCCGAAAATCAGCCATTCCCCGGGCTCCAGCCCGTCCGCCAGCACCGCTGCCGGATTACCCTGCGTAACCGCAGTAACCGCACCGCCGACGGTCAGCAACATACCCGTCAGGATTTTCATATTCAAATATTCCCCGAACAACCACACCGCCAACAGCAGCGTCAACACCGGGTTCACGCTCATGACGACCGCGGCTTTGCCGGCTGGCATCTGCTGCAGGCCCAACATGAAGAATACGGCATACCCGCACACGCCGAACAAAGCGGCAACCGCCAAACCCAGCCATTGCCGCGACGATAAAGCCGACAAAGCCGCAAACCTGCTGCGCGCAAACAACCAACCCGACAACAAAACCGAAGCCAGCAGAAACCTGACCGCCCCGCCCGTCAACGGCGGCAGGGACTGTCCCAATATCCTGCCCATAGGCCAAGACGCACCCCATAATACCGCCATACCCAGCAGCTTCACATGAATCAGATAAGTCCTCATACAGTATCCAACCGTAAAAATACCAAACCAACGGATAAGGCCGAACAAAACAGCATTATCAAGCCCCGCCGTTTTCGGTTACAATGTCCACATCAAACCGATATTGTAAACATATTCACATTTAAATGCCGAACAAGATGTCCATACGGCTTGCCGGATTCCCTCGAAACAGAAGGGACACCTTCCCAAAAATCCGGCCCGTATCCTCAAAACCGGTTGCACCGGTCAAGGAAACCCGATGAAAGAACACAAAGCCCGCAAGCGTTTCGGGCAGAACTTTTTACAAGACACGCGGATCATCAACGATATCGTCAATGCCGTGCGCCCGCAGGCGGATGATGTCGTGATTGAAATCGGCCCGGGTTTGGCGGCGATTACCGAACCTTTGGCGAAAAAACTGAACCGCCTGCACGTTATCGAAATCGACCGCGACATCGTATGCCGTCTGAAAACGCTGCCGTTTGCGGATAAGCTGGTGGTTCACGAAGGCGATGTATTGCAGTTTGATTTCAACGGCATCGCAGGCAAAAAGAAAATCGTCGGCAACCTGCCGTACAATATTTCCACGCCGCTTTTGTTCAAGCTGGCGGAGGTGGCGGACGATGTCGTCGATATGCACTTTATGCTGCAAAAAGAAGTGGTCGAGCGTATGGTTGCCGCGCCGAAAAGCAACGACTACGGCCGCTTGGGCGTGATGCTGCAATATTTTTTCGATATGGAAATGCTGATTGACGTGCCGCCCGAATCGTTCGACCCTGCGCCGAAAGTGGATTCAGCAGTGGTGCGTATGATTCCGGTGAAACACCGCATCGGCAAGGCAGACGATTTCGAGCATTTCGCCAAACTTGTGAAACTCGCCTTCCACCAACGTCGCAAAACCATACGCAACAATCTGAAAGAGCTTGCAGGCGACGATGATTTGCAGGCAGTCGGCATCAATCCGCAAGACCGCGCCGAACACATCGCGCCAGAGAAATACGTGGCGTTGAGCAATTATTTGGCAGGCAAGGCCGTCTGAAACAGTTATCGGAATTTTGAAAAAACTTGACGGCTGGAAAACAGAATACGGCTTGAAAAACTGGTATTTGCGCGATGCGGGCGGCTATATCGGCATACACATTTATTTCAAAAACAGCAGCAATTTCTACTATCCGTGGGAATTGCAAGTTTGGGATGAAAAAGATGCCAAAGCCAATATTGAAAACCATATGATGTGCAAACGGAATTTTGTGCGTTGAATTACTGGCAAGCCGCATTGAAACCGTTTATAACTGTTTATAAGAGAATAAACCATAAAATACACAACCGTACTCCCGACTTTTCTTTTAACTGCCTGAGGGAATAAACCATGAAATACACAGCCGCACTCCTGACTTTTCTTTTAACTGCCTGTATGAACCCGAACGATGCGTTTTTCCAAAACCGGCGTTATCAAATGCTGGAGGCACAATTGAACGGTTCAAATGCCATTTTCCATTACGGTTATTCCCAAAATCCCGATCATGATTTATTGGTCGACCAAGTCCGCGTGCCGGATGCGTACAGGGCTTCATTTGAGCGGGATTGGATAGCGAAGGAGCAAGGCTACCGCAAAAACGACTGCGTACTGGAAAAAGCGGAAAGCGGGGGTGTGACGTACTACACCTGCGATGCGGAAAAAGGACTCAACGGCATACGTTTCATCATCTATGTCGTGAATATAAAAAACGACAAAGGCTACGTCAAAGTTTACCGGAGCATGAATAAGCCGAATCAAGAAGAGTTAACCAAATTGGTTGCCGATTTGAATAAGTTTTACCCTTAATCAGTCAGACGGATTCAGACTGCCTGAAAAGAATGGACACTATGATTAAATTCAAAAACGTACACAAACATTTCAAAGACCTGCACGTCATCAACGGCGTGAACTTGGAAATCAAAAAAGGCGAAGTGGTCGTCGTCTGCGGACCTTCGGGCAGCGGCAAATCCACACTCATCCGCACCGTCAACCAGCTCGAAAGCATTGAAAGCGGCGAGATTTGGGTGGACGGTGTCAACGTTGCCGACCCCAAAACAGATTTGAACAAAATCCGCGAAGAAGTCGGCTTCGTATTCCAAGGCTTCAACCTCTACCCCCACCTGACCGTATTGGAAAACATCACCCTCGCACCGATGAAGGTTAAAGGTCAAAATGCGGAACAGGCGGAGAAAAAAGCGATGGAACTTTTGGAACGCGTCGGACTGGCACACAAAAAAGACGCCTTCCCGTCCCAACTTTCCGGCGGCCAGCAGCAACGCGTGGCGATTGCGCGCGGTTTGGCGATGGAACCGCGCGTAATGTTGTTCGACGAGCCGACCTCCGCACTCGACCCCGAAATGGTCGGCGAAGTGTTGAAAGTGATGAAAGACTTGGCGGAAAGCGGGATGACGATGATGTGCGTAACCCACGAAATGGGTTTTGCCCGCGAAGTTGCCGACCGGGTGCTTTTTGTCGATAAAGGGCAAATCCTCGAAGACGAAACGCCGGAAGCATTTTTTACCAACCCGAAACACGAACGCGCCAAACAATTCCTGCAGCAGGTTATGACCCACTGATGCTATGCCGTCTGAAAACCGAACGTTCAGACGGCATTGCCCCACCGTTACCACCGAGAAAGCATACCATGTATTTTGTTGACCGTACCGCCGTCGTCCTCAAGCCGACCGTCCGCTTTTTGGAATGGCTCAAAAGCACCGACGAAAATATGCCCGACCTGACCATAGAGCAGCTTCGTGCCAACTGTTCCGTCTTCCTCGTTCCGCAGTTCGACGAACCGGAAGCCGTCGTTTCCTACTTCGACGAACGCTACCGGCAGATTTTTGAAGCCGAACTCGCCGGCTGGGACATCGACAAGGACAAATGGCCGCAAGATATGGGGCTGAAGGCGTTTTGGGAATTTTTCGACATCGAAATCCACGATATGGTTTTAGACATGGAAGAAGCGGAATTGCACATTACCCCCGTGTTCGACAATATGATGTAAAGCCGTGCGCGCCTTTCAGACGGCATTGAAGCCGTCCCGCATTCTGAACATCCTGACCGTATCGCTCCACTCGGCTTCCATTGCCGTCTGCCTGACTTGGTTTTACGGCCGGATGATGTGGTTCGGGCTTGCCGCGCTGCTTGCAAGTTTCATCCACTCGCTGCGGATAACGAACCTGAAAAACCGCCGCGCCGTTACCGCCGTCATTATCGACCGCGACGGACGGGCGGAAATCATATCCGGCAAAGAAAAAACAGCGAAGGCGGCGGCACTTTCGGGCAGCAGTATGGTTACGCCTTATGCCTTATTCTTACAATGGGACACCGGTGGCAAAACCGTCCGCCACTGCATCACCCCCGATATGGCGGACTCGGAATCCTACCGCAGGCTGAAAGTCTGGGTGCTTTGGCGGCAGCCGAAAAAAACCGCCGAAACCGATACGCCAAGCTGATTTCAGACGGCATTTGAACACGGAACACTCAATGAAAACACTGCAAGACTGGCTCTCGCATTTGGAAACCGCCCACAGCGGCGGCTTGATCGATATAGGCTTGGAACGCGTAGGCGAAGTGAAAAAACGGATGAAGCTCGAGCCGCAATGCCCCGTCGTCGTCGTCGCGGGAACAAACGGCAAAGGCTCGGTCTGCGCCTATCTGACACAGATTTACAAACAGGCGGGCTACAAAACCGGCACATTAACCAGCCCCCATTTATTGCGTTACAACGAACGTATCGCCGTCAACGCCGAGCCGGTTTCAGACGACACAATCACCGCTTCCTTCGAACGCATCGAAACCGCACGCGGTGAAATATCACTGACTTATTTTGAATTCAATGCCTTAGCGGCCGTCGACATCTTCATACGCGAACAAGTCGATGTAATGATATTGGAAGTCGGCTTGGGCGGACGTTTGGACGCGGTTAATGTGTTCGACGGCGATTGCGCGGTGGTTACCAGTGTGGATTTGGATCATCAGGCGTTTTTGGGCGATACGGTCGAACAGGTCGGTTTTGAAAAAGCGGGCGTATTCCGTAGCGGCAAACCCGCCATCTGCGGTCAAAACCCCGCGCCCGAATCGTTGGTCGCACACGCCGAAGCCATAGGCGCGAAACTGCTGATGGTACAGCGCGATTTCGAGTTTCACGCGATGGAAAACATCCAATGGAACTACCGCTTCCGGCCGCAGCATTCAGACGGCCCCGCACGCAACCGCAATGCCCTGCCCTTCCCCGCATTGCGCGGCGCATACCAGCTTTCCAACGCCGCCTGCGCGCTGACCGTGTTGGAATGCTTGAACGGCAAACTGCCGGCGGACATTGGTGCAATCAAGCGCGGTTTGTTGCTGGTTGAAAACCCCGGACGCTTCCAAGTCCTGCCCGGCCGTCCGCTGACCGTTTTGGATGTCGGACACAATCCCCACGCCGCCCGCGCCCTGCGCCGCAGCCTGATTAATTTGGCGTTTGCGCAGAAACGCACCGCCGTGTTCAGCATGTTGTCCGACAAAGACATAGACGGCGTGTTGGAAATCGTTAAAGACCAGTTTGACGAATGGTATATCGCGCCTTTGGACGTGCCGCGCGGCATGACGCTCGAGAGCCTGCAAAACAAACTGCACGAACACAGCATCGAAAACATACAGACATTTGCCACCGTCCGCGACGCATATCGGGCGGCAGCCTCAAAAGCGGGCGAAAACGACAGAATCGTCGTATTCGGCTCATTTCATACCGTTGCCGATGTCATGTCGGTACTTTAAAAGGAATCTTCCATGTCCGAAAACAAACAAAACGAAGTCCTGAGCGGTTACGAACAACTCAAACGGCGCAACCGCCGCCGCCTCGTAACGGCAAGCTGCCTGGTTGCCGCCTCCTGCCTGCTGCTGGCGGCCGCCCTCAGTTCCGATCCTGCCGAAAATCCCCCTGCCGCACCGACTGACGAAACAGGCAGCATGGAAAACCAAGCGGCAAGCACGGTACAAACCCCGACCTTAAAATCCGCCTCAGAAGGTGTTGAACCCGCCGCCGACAAACCTCAAGACCTGGCCAGTGAAGAACAAGCACCTGCCGCCGACAACGGAATCAGCGAACCTGAAGACGTAGGCGCACCATTGGTCATCATCAACGACCGACTCGACGACAGCAATATCAAAGGCTTGGAGTCATCCGCAAAACCGAAACAGGAAGAAGCTGCCGAAAAACCGCAGCAGGCAGAAACTGCCAAAACCGCACCGAAGCAGGCAAAACAACGCGCTGCCGAAAAAGTGCCGACAACTGCCGACAGTACGGATACGGTAGCGGTTGAAAAACCGAAACGCACTGCCGAAACAAAACCGCAAAAAGCAGAACGCACTGCCGAAGCCAAGCCCAAAGCCAAAGAAACCAAAACCGCCGAAAAAGTTGCCGACAAACCGAAAACTGCCGCCGAAAAAACCAAACCGGATACGGCAAAATCCGACAGCGCGGTAAAAGAAGCGAAAAAAGCCGACAAGGCTGAAGGCAAAAAAACAGCCGAAAAAGACCATTCGGACGGCAAAAAACACGAAACGGCACAAAAAAGCGACAAAGCGGACAAGACCAAAACCGCCGAAAAAGAAAAATCCGAAAAATCCGGTAAAAAAGCCGCCATTCAGGCAGGTTATGCCGAAAAAGAACGCGCTTTGAGCCTCCAGCGCAAAATGAAAGCGGCGGGTATCGATTCGACCATTACCGAAATCATGACCGACAACGGCAAGGTTTACCGCGTCAAATCAAGCAACTATAAAAACGCAAGGGATGCCGAACGCGATTTGAACAAATTGCGCGTACACGGCATCGCCGGTCAGGTAACGAATGAATAGCCTCCCCATTGCCGACCTCCTCGTCTCCGCCGTCATCGCCGCCTGCATCGTGCTATCCGCGATGCGCGGCGTGATTGCGGAGGCTGGCTCAATGGTGGCATGGGTGGTTGCCTTTTTTTTCGCCAAACTCTTTGCCGCATCCTTCGCCGACATCGCCTTTGCATCGTTCCAACCTCGCCTGTTTGCATTGGCTCTGTCGTTCATTTCCCTATTCGTCATTGCCTGTCTGATACAGAAAATACTCCGCTCGCTGCTGACACAAGCAGTTTCCTCCGTCGGCTTGGGCTTTGCCAACCGCATTTTGGGCGGCGTATTCGGTGCATTGAAAGGCGTTTTGATTGTTACCCTGCTGGTCATGCTTGCTTCAAAAACCGACCTGCCCGATACCGAAGAATGGCGGCGGTCCTATACCGTACCGTTTTTCGTTTCGCTTTCCGAAACAGTGTTAAACCATGCGGACGACAGTGATGGAGCTTTGGAAGGCGATTGATTGCCATACGGATATTTCAGACGGCATCCTCTTTTATGCCGTCTGAAATGTTTTTTCCTTTCCTCAGCCATATCACAGATTAAATCTTATCCTCCATAAACCCACCTATCTGTCCTTCGCTCAAATATTGTCAACAATTCAGGCAAAAAACCGCCGTTTGCTTTATAATTCCGTTTTACCCTTAAACCTCGAATCGGAGAAGACGATATGTGCGGCGTATTAGGTTTGGTCAGTCATGAACCCGTGAACCAGCTTCTGTACGACGGTTTGCAGATGTTGCAGCACAGGGGGCAGGATGCGGCGGGCATTGTAACGGCGGAAGGCGGCACCTTCCATATGCACAAAGGCAAAGGAATGGTGCGCGAAGTGTTCCGTACGCGCAATATGCGCGATTTGACCGGCAACGCCGGCATCGCCCACGTCCGTTATCCCACGGCGGGCAACGCCGGCAGCAGCGCGGAGGCGCAGCCTTTCTACGTCAGCTCGCCGTTCGGCATCGTTTTGGCGCACAACGGCAACCTCACCAACACTGCCGAACTGTATGAAAACGTGTGCAACAAACACCTGCGCCACGTCAACACCAGCTCCGATTCCGAAGTTTTGCTCAACGTCTTCGCGCACGAATTGCGCCGCGAAGTCTCCAAAAACGCCGATCCGCACCGGCTCAATGCCGACAATATTTTCAACGCCGTTGCCGAAGTCCACCGCCTGGTGCGCGGCGCATACGGCGTGGTTGCCATGATTGCGGGCTACGGTATGCTTGCCTTCCGCGACCCTTACGGCATCCGCCCGCTGGTATTGGGTTCGCAAACCGACAACGAAGGCAGGAAATCCTATGCCGTCGCCTCCGAATCCGTCGCCTTCAACGCGCTTGCCTACGATTTGGAACGCGATATCCGGCCGGGCGAAGCGGTATTTGTCGGCTTTGACGGCACAATGATTGCCCGACAATGCAGCGATAAGGCCAAACTCAGCCCCTGCCTTTTTGAATATGTTTATTTTGCCCGCCCCGACTCTGTGATTGACGGCGTATCGGTTTACCAATCGCGCTTGGATATGGGCGTGTCCTTGGCGGAAAAAATCAAACGCGAGCTGCCCGTGGACGACATCGATGTCGTGATGCCCATCCCCGATACCAGCCGCCCCAGTGCAATGGAGCTTGCCGTCCACCTCAAAAAGCCTTACCGCGAAGGTTTGATTAAAAACCGCTATATCGGCCGCACCTTTATTATGCCCGGTCAGGCGACGCGCAAAAAATCCGTGCGCCAAAAACTCAGCCCGATGGAAACCGAATTTGAAGGCAAAAGCGTGTTGCTGGTGGACGACTCCATCGTACGCGGTACGACCAGCCGCGAAATCGTCGAAATGGTACGCGCGGCGGGCGCGCGCAAAGTCTATATCGCCTCCGCCGCGCCCGAAGTGCGCTATCCCAATGTGTACGGCATCGATATGCCCACGCGCGAAGAGTTGATTGCCAATGGGCGCAGCGCGGCGGAAATTGCCGCCGAAATCGGCGCAGACGGCATCGTTTTCCAAAATTTGAGCGATTTGGAAGCCGTCGTCAAAGCACTCAACCCGAAAATCGAATCCTTCGATTCGTCCTGTTTCAACGGCATTTATCAAACCGGCGACATCGATGATGCCTACCTCGACCGCCTGTCCGCCGAGAAATCCGGCTGCGGCGGTCTGAAAATCCACCCAAGCAGGATGGAACACAGCATCAGCATCAGCGATGCGGGCGACGAAGAATAAGGCTTCCCAAACCGCGATGCCGTCTGAAATCCGAACGCCGGGTTTTCAGACGGCATTTCCCATATCGGCATCACATTTCCCATTTCATCCGCACGCAATATGAGTACCGAAACCAAAAACTACATTACGCCCGCCGGATGGCAGGCATTGAAAGACGAGCTGTATCAGCTGGTCAACAAAGAACGCCCCGAAATCGTCCAAATCGTCAACTGGGCGGCAGGCAACGGCGACCGCAGCGAAAACGGCGACTATCTTTACGGCAAACGCCGTATGCGCGAAATCGACCGCCGCATCCGTTTCCTGACCAAGCGTTTGGAAGCTGCCGTCGTCGTCGATCCCGAATTGCGCGAAGCGACCGACCAAGTATTTTTCGGCGCGACGGTCGGTCTGTTGCGCGGCGACGGGCGCGAGCAAACCGTCAAAATCGTCGGCATCGATGAAATCGATACCGCGCAAAACAAAATTTCTTGGATTTCGCCGTTGGCGCGTTGCCTGATTAAAGCGCGCGAAGGCGACGAGGTGGTTTTGAACACGCCGGAAGGGCGTGAGGAAATTGAAATCCTTTCTGTCGAATACATCAAAATCGACTGATCGGGAATGCCGTCTGAAACGGCACAAACGCGCCGTTTCCCAAATAAAGGAATACCGAATGAGGAAAATCCGCACCAAAATCTGCGGCATCACCACACCGGAAGACGCAGCGGCCGCCGCAGCGGCAGGTGCGGATGCCGTCGGGATGGTCTTTTTCCAAGGCAGCAGCCGGGCCGTCGATATTGCCCGCGCCAAAAAAATCACCGCCGCACTACCGCCGTTTGTCAGCATTGTCGCCCTTTTCGTCAACGAAAGCGCGCAAAACATCCGCCGCATCCTTGCCGAAGTGCCGATACACATCATCCAATTCCACGGCGACGAAGACGATGCATTCTGCCGTCAGTTCGACCGCCCCTATATCAAAGCCATTCGTGTTCAGACGGCATCAGACATCCAAAACGCCGCCCACTGCTTTCCCAACGCTCAGGCACTGCTGTTCGATGCCTATCACCCTTCGGAATACGGCGGCACCGGACACCGCTTCGACTGGACGCTGTTAGCGGAATATTCGGGCAAACCGTGGGTGCTTGCCGGCGGGCTGACCCCTGAAAACGTCGACGAAGCCGTCCGCATCACCGGAGCTGAATCTGTCGACGTATCCGGCGGCGTAGAAGCGTCTAAAGGCAAAAAAGACCCCGCCAAAGTTGCCGCCTTTATCGCAACCGCCAACCGCCTATCCCGTTAAAGCAACAAAAATTGCCGCCGGAATGACTTATAGTGGATTAACAAAAACCAGTACGGCGTTGCCTCGCCTTAGCTCAAAGAGAACGATTCTCTAAGGTGCTGAAGCACCAAGTGAATCGGTTCCGTACTATTTGTACTGTCTGCGGCTTCGTCGCCTTGTCCTGATTTTTGTTAATCCACTATAATCTAAAAAATTTATGCTATTAAATCAGTAATTTCTGATGAATTTTGAAAACTTAATCCCGTCATTCCCGCGCAAGCGGGAATCCGGTTCGTTCGGTTTCGCTTGTTTTAAGTTTCGGGTAACTTCCACTTCGTCATTCCCGCGCAGGCGGGAATCCAGTGCGTTGAGTTTCAGCTATTTAGAATAATTTTGAAACTCTAATCGCGTCATTCCCACGAAAGTGGGAATCCAGGACGTAAAATCTCAAGAAACCGTTTTATCCGATAAGTTTCCGCACCGACAGACCTAGATTCCCGCCTGCGCGGGAATGATGAATCCATCCGTACGGAAACCTGCATCCCGTCATTCCCACGAAAGTGGGAATCCAGGACGCAAAATCTCAAGAAACCGTTTTATCCGATAAGTTTCCGCACCGACAGACCTAGATTCCCGCCTGCGCGGGAATGACGGCGGAGCGGTTTCTGTTTTTTCCGATAAATTGCCTTAGCATTGAATGTCTGGATTCCCGCCTGCGCGGGAATGACGAATCCATCCGTACGGAAACCTGCATCCCGTCATTCCCACGAAAGTGGGAATCCAGTTTTTTGAGTTTCAGTCATTTCCGATAAATTGCCTTAGCATTGAATGTCTAGATTCCCGCCTTCGCGGGAATGACGAATCCATCCATACGGAAACCTGCATCCCGTCATTCCCACGAAAGTAGGAATCCAGTTTTTTGAGTTTCAGTCATTCCCGATAAATTGCCTTAGCATTGAATGTTTAGATTCCCGCCTGCGCGGGAATGACGGCGGAGCGGTTTCTGTTTTTTCCGGTAAAGACCCACAAGCTAAAATCCTGTTATTTTCACAAAAACGGAAAACCAAAAACAGCAACCTGAAATTCGTCATTCCCACGAAAGTGGGAATCCAGGACGCAAAATCTCAAGAAACCGTTTTACCCGATAAGTTTCCGCACCGACAGACCTAGATTCCCGCCTACGCGGGAATGACGGCGGAGCGGTTTCTGTTTTTTCCGGTAAATTGCCTTAGCATTGAATGTCTAGATTCCCGCCTTCGCGGGAATGACGAATCCATCCGTACGGAAACCTGCATCCCGTCATTCCCACGAAAGTGGGAATCTAGGACGCAAAATCTCAAGAAACCGTTTTATCCGATAAGTTTCCGCACCGACAGACCTAGATTCCCGCCTTCGCGGGAATGACGGCGGAGCGGTTTCTGTTTTTCCCGGTAAATACCCACAAGCTAAAATCCTGTTATTTTCACAAAAACAGAAAACCAAAAACAGCGACCTGAAATTCGTCATTCCCACGAAAGTGGGAATCCAGTTTTTTGAGTTTCAGTCATTTCCGGTAAATTGCCTTAGCATTGAATGTCTAGATTCCCGCCTTCGCGGGAATGACGAATCCATCCATACGGAAACCTGCACCACGTCATTCCCACGAAAGTGGGAATCCAGGACGCAAAATCTCAAGAAACCGTTTTACCCGATAAGTTTCCGCACCGACAGACCTAGATTCCCGCCTGCGCGGGAATGACGGCGGAAATCTTGTTTATATTGAATCAAAAAAACCTGCACCTTAATCAGTTGGCGGTTTAGTCCGACTTTTGGGGTGCAGATTAAGCTTTCAGACGGCATTTCCTTTAAAACTTCATTTCAAGCGCGAGGCTGAAGTTTCTGCCCGGTGCGGCATACCTTCCATAGTTGCTGTCTTCGCTGCGTCGGTTTGCCGTGCTTTCCGCAGTCTGGCGCAACGATTCCCAAGTAACGTAGCGGTAGTTGCCGATATTGTAGATAGCCGCCCTCAAGGTCAGCCGTTTTTTCAGATTCAGATAAGCGGAAACGTCTGCCGTTTTCCAAGAAGACGTAACCCTTCCTGCCGAATATCGTTTTTGATCGCCTGCCAGATAAGCAAGTTCATCAGGGTTTTTCCCTTTGGAATAGGTCAGCATAATGTTTGCGCCCCATTTCCCCTCGGGCTGGTCGTATCCGAACCCCAAAACATAACGCGACGGCTGTACCGCATCCAAAGCATAGCTGCGGAGGGACAGGCCCGGCCGGTTGGATACCGATTTCGGTTTGATGCGGTTGTACGCCAAAGTCGTGTACAAACCTTCGGGCAGTTTGCCGTACACACCGTTCCAGTCGATTTTTCCCAATATATTAATGCCTTGGAGCGACATATTTTGGGCATTGTAATAATCGCGTATATCAATCTCTGTCAATTGTCCTGCCTGATTCGGCAATTTGGTTTTGTGATCGGCAACGGCAATCATATCGGTATAGCGGTTGCGGAAGCTGCTGATTTCCAAAAAGCCGAAATCGCCCTTCCACTGCAAACCGATTTCCCGGTTGGCTGCCTTTTCCGATTTCAGGGCGGGACGCTGCCAGCCTTTCGGATAATCGTGATAAATGTCTATACCGAAAAGTTCTTGGAAGGAGGGCGTTCTGAAGCCGCTGGAGGCGCGGTAAGACAAAGAAAAATGCCGGTTCGGTTTGAACACGATGCCGCTGTTCCACGAACGGTCAACATACTGCCCGCTGCGGACGAGTTCTTCCGACGTGGTGAAGTTTTGCCGGTCGTACCTGCCGCCCAAGCTGAAATCGAAATATTTGCCGATTGAAAAACGGTCGTTCAAAGAAATGTGGATATTGCTGCCGTTGATTTTTCTTGGCACGCATTTGCGGGAACGCAGGGTTTCGATGTAGCCGCAGACCGACCCTTCGACGACTTCGGGCTTACCCAAACGGTACTTGTCTTTGCCGTCGTCGGTGTACTCCCCCGTGTGTTCCGAAATCCTTGCCGCATTGTGGGAAAGCTGTTCGGGGCGGGAGATCGCTTTGGAAGCATCGTAACCGAAGCCCAAAGTCAGATGGTGTTTCGTCCATTTGTTTTTCAGCGACTTCTCAAACGAGGCATTCAAAACATTGTGCTGTTCGCGGTAGTGGAAACGGTCGCTGCTGTCGTAGGAATACGGCTTGTCTGCCGACGCGCGGCAGGATTTGTCCACAGCAGGATACACGGCGCAATTCAGCTTCAGTGTGTTGTTGTCGGTTGCCACTCCCTGTTTGTCAAACGACAACACCGCCTTATCCGCCCAGTTGTCAGAATATGCTTCGTTTTCATAACGGTACAGCAAACCCATACGGCGGCGGCGGTGATGTTCGTCAATAAATTTGGTGCGGGAATATTTCAAACCTATGCCCTTGACCAAATTTGTATCGCCCTTCCACTCTTCTATATTCGGCCTAAAATACAAACCGTCGCGGAAATCGTCTCCGTCGTACACCCCGCTCTTGTCGCTAAACTTTTTCGCCTCGTCCGTACCGTAATACTGTTTTTCCGTCATATCGCGGATGTCGTAACGCTGTTTGGTATCCTCAAACACGCCGCCGACATAATGCCTGCCGCCGAAGCGGTAGCCCAGCTTGGCAAGCCAAGAACCGCTGCGGTAATCCATCGGATCGGGCAATATCCTGCCGCCGCCTGTGTACGATTGGGCGGACAGGTTTTCGTGGCGCGCCTGCGCCTCCCGCACCATCGCTTCTTCTTCACTGTTTAAAGCCTGACCTTTTGAACGGCGTTCTTCCACCCAACGGTTGAGCTGGTTTTTCAAATAGTTTCCGTTGCCCGCCAATTTTGCCACGGGCTTGGGTTCACGCTCGCCCTCCGCCAGGAAATATTCCGCCTTTTTATTCGGATTCTGAATATCGTATGTCTGGCGGAACGCGTCCAAATGGTCTATGCCGTATTCCACCCCGTCCGCAATATCGCCGTGCGGGCGCGTTTCCCGCCCTTGGCGTTCGGTCCGGATTAGCAGCCCTTCCCAACCGTCTTTACTGAACCCCGCGCCGAGCGACTTCATAAATTGGCGGTTTTTACTGCCGTAGGCAGTTTTTGCCTGTATCCCCCAACTTTTGCCGTCTGAAATCAGGTCTGCCGCCTCTTTGGTGCGGAAGGCGACCGCGCCGCCGAGTGCGCCGCTGCCGTGATCGGACGAACCGGCACCTTTGTCGATTTCCACTGTACTGATGTTTTCATATTCGATTTCGTTGATTGCACCGCTGCCGCCGCGTCCGCCGTATCCGCTCAACGATCCCTGCACGGTAAACGCCTGTATTTGGGCAACGCCGTCAACCGAAACCGCCACACGGTTTTTATCCACGCCGCGTATCGAGTAGCCGCCGCTCGCGCCGTTGCCCTGTTCGACAACCGCCACGCCCGGATCGTAGCGCGTCAGGTCGCGGATACCGAGTACCTGTTCTTTGTTC
The DNA here is from genome assembly GCF_943181435.1 of Neisseria sp. Marseille-Q6792. The sequence goes on along the minus strand of NZ_OW969598.1, from coordinate 179,745 downwards.
AACGTTTCCGACGTTTTGACGATTTTGCCCAAACCGGTTACTTCTTTCGATCGCCGTCCCACTTTGGCGGCACGGACGGTAACCTCTTTCAAGGATTGGGTCTGCGCCGCCGTTTCGGAGTTTGCCGCATATGACGGGAAGGCGGTTGCAATGGCCAAGGCAGTCAGGGTAAGCGGAAAACTGTGTTTCTTATTCATTTTTCCACCTCTTTATTATCTTTCTTCGCACCGAATACCACGCCGAATTGGTGTTTAACTTCAGGTTCTAACTGTTCGCCAACACCAGCTTCAGCTTCAGCTTCATTTTCAGCTTCATGTTCAGTATCTTCAGTTATATCAAGAGATTTCCCATCATTATTGAAAATAGTACCGCCCAATTCCTCCGCCTGCGGGCCGTAAAAGCCGCCCGTTACAAGAAGATTATTGGCTTTGAAACTTTGAGGATTAGTCGAATCATTTCCCGAAAGATTGATGCCGTTATCCCGAGTGCGCGCTGTCGCATGGAAACCATTGCCCTCAATCTTGCCGTTTTCAATATAGAAAGCAGGTTCTACACCGTTTTTCTCCGTCAGCGTTCCGGAAATCGATTTCTCGCCGAAATCAACATTAAACTCTGCTTTTGCCGCTTTATCCGCATGATTGTCCCATTGAATGGGTTTGCCGATACGCGCTTCCCAAGTGCCGGTATAGCGTGCTTTTCCAGTTTGCGGAATATTCGTTTCTGCCGTGCGGATACCTTTCAGGAAAAGGTCGATGTCCCTGCCTTTAGGGGCTTCCGGAGCGGGCGAGATGCCGTCTGAACCGCCACCGCCGCCTTCTTCCGGCGATTCTTCTTCGGGGTCTTCAGCTTCTTCACCTTCGTCTTCTTCGCTGCCTTCGTTTTCTGCGGCTTCGTCTTCCGCACTTCCTCCTTCATCGCCGATTTCGTCTTCGCCTCCTTCGCTGCCTTCTGCGGCTTCATCTTCCGTGCCTTCTTCGCCGTTATCAACGCCTGTATCCTCTTCATCCTTCCCTTTATCTTCCGCCTTTGGTTTACTTGCCGGGCGGTCGGTTTTTATCCGTCCGAGTTTCACATAGGTCAGAAAATCGCAACAAGCACGGACGGTCATTTCCCTGCCGTCGGCAAGCTTGATGGTTTTCTCTTGGCTAACCAAAGGAATTTCACGCCCTTCGACAAGAAGTTTGTCGGGATGACCAAAATCGGGCATAGGGGAAATGGCAAACGGGCGGGGATTTTTATCACTTGCCTCGTCAACGGAAATTTTTAGAGAATCCAAGATTTTGGTGTGTTTTTCAGACGGCATAGCAGGATTTGCGCCTGATGCGTCTGTTTTTTTGCCTGCGAATACGCCGAATACGCTGTTGTCGTTGCTGATAAACCGTCCGGCAAGCTCTTCTCCGTTATCTCCGAAAAAACCGCCCTCAAGCCGCTGATCGGCATTGTCATGGAAAAACAAATGCTCCTTCTTGGCATGGCTTTTCGCTAAATCAGGATTGACCCTGGCACTGCCGGTAAAGCGGTTGCCGTTTAAATCGGCAGTGATGTTGTAAATGGTCAGCGGTTTTTTAGGTTCATCTGGATTATTCTTATTTTGCACATACTGATTTTTAATTAATTGACCCGTCAAAGTTTTCTTATCGAAATCAACCGTATATTTGGCAGGATGCTTTTCCCGGCCATCGGCATCCCTAGCCTCATAAGAAGCTGCCCCAATTTCATTACCATAATATGTGGTATAACCCAAATCCACACTGGCAACCGCCTTACCTGTCCGATGACGTATGGCATCGGTCATATATTGCCAGTTGCCGGAATATTGCACCGTTCCCGAGCTCGGTAAAGATTGGGAAGGATGTTCTCCGGAATAATATACAAAACCGTCATAACCAAAACGGTGGGTAACCCGCTTACCATCTAAGGTCTGTTCGATTTCATCTTTTCCGTTTCGAGTAAACACATAGCCCGCATGGACAAATTGATATTGATATTTTTCTTCTTCTTTTTGCGATGTGGTAATGCTTGCCTCAGGATTCCGTTTATGAATTTCATTTTTCAATTTACCGACCTGTTCCTCCGACGTGCCGTCCAAAAACAGGATATCTCCCTCTTTGAGCGATAATGATTCTTCTGCCTGATTATTATTAAGAAGTTCCTCACCATTCTTATTATGGGTCGCGATATTCCGCCTTGGCAGCCGCATTGCCGCACCGACGGCGGGCCGGTTGACCGGCGTGGTTTCTATAGAAGGTTTGGCAGGGGGCGGAGTGGGAACGTCCTCAGGTTTGGACGGTTTGGAATCTGACGGGGTTTGCGCGGTCGGCGTTGGTTTGGCAACAGGCTGCACGCCGAAATTGCCGCCGCAGGCTGCCAGCATCAACGGCAGCAAGGCAATGCTGAAATAATTCAGTTTACGCATTTCTACTTCACTTATGAGTTGATAATAAGTGTCATTATACTTATATATGGATATAATATAAATTATTTTTTAGGCTGTGTTTTAATATAGTGTTGATAGGCGTACTTGGCTTTAAGGTATTCAATAGGATAGGTTTATTCCTAACCAGAAAATAATTGTCTTTTCCCTTGCAAAGAATTGAAATCAACAGATTACTAAAACACAGCTTTTTTTATTAAAAAATGCCGTCTGAAACCAAGTTCAGACGGCATTTTTGCCCAGCTCCAACAGGGTTTGAAGCCGTAGGGAAATCAGATTGTCCTTTAAGGGTTTACAAACCCAGCTCGCGCAGGAAGCGGATGTCGTCCGCCCAACCGGATTTGACTTTGACCCAGACCTTCAAAAACACTTTGGTATCAAACAGTTTTTCCATATCCAACCGCGCCTCGGTGGAAATCTTCTTCAAACGTTCTCCGCCTTTACCGATTAAAATCGCCTTTTGGCTTTCTTTGTCGACCAAAACGGCGATATAGATGCGGTTTAAACCGTCTTCCTCTTCAAACTGCTCCACTTCGACGTTCATCGCATAAGGCAATTCCTCGCCCAAATAGCGGAACAATTTTTCACGCACGATTTCCATCGCCAAAAAACGCGCCGATTTGTCCGTAACCATGTCTTCGGGATACATCGGCACGCTTTCGGGCAGATACGGCTTAATCAGCTCCAACAGGTTGGCAATCCGCAAACCGTGTTTCGCGCTGACTGCCTCCGCCGCCGCAAATTCAAATTCGGCGCGCACCTGGGCAACAAACGCCTCCAATGCATAACGGTCTTTCGCCTTGTCCTTGTCGATTTTGTTGACCACTAAAATGACCGGCGTGTGCTTGGGCAGTTGTTTCAACACGACGCGGTCGGCATCGGTAAAGCGCATCGCTTCCACGACGAAAACCACCACATCCACGCCGCCGAGCGCCTCGGTAACGTTTTGATTCAGCCTGTCGTTGAGCGCGTTGCGGTGGTCGGTTTGAAAACCGGGCGTATCGACAAACACGAACTGCGCGGTATCGTCGGTATAAATCCCCGTTACGCGGTTGCGCGTCGTCTGCGCCTTTTTGCTGGTGATGCTGATTTTCTGACCGATGAGATGGTTCATCAGCGTTGATTTGCCCACGTTCGGACGACCGACAATCGCTACGAAGCCGCAACGGTAACCATCGGCGGCACGTTCCTCTGCAAGGAAGGTTTCAATATCCATATTCGCTTTCGTATCCATATGTTCAGACAGCATATTCACGCGCCGCCTCATTTCTTTTTCTTCTTCAGCGGCAGCTTTTCTTCCAGCCATTTCAAAGCCTCTTTCGCCGCCGACTGCTCCGCCGCCTTGCGGCTCGTCCCTTTGGCACGGCACACGAAACCCAGTTCGCCCAAATCGCAGGAAATGACAAACATACTGTCGTTGGCATGGCCGATTTGCTCTTCGATACGGTATTTCGGCAAGGCGAAACGACGCGCCTGCAACGCCTCCTGCAAAGCAGTTTTGCCGTCTTTTGCCTGATTTTGGAAATCGGCGCGCCGGACGCGATCGGCAAACAAATGGCGCACCACCTTTTCCGCCGTGTTGAAATCGGCATCGAAGCTGACCGCCGCAAACATCGCCTCCATCGCGTCCGCCAGTATCGAAGGCCGTCTGAAGCCGCCGCTCTTCAACTCGCCCGCCCCCAAGTACAGGCCGTCGCCGACATTCATTTCCGCCGCCATTTCCGCCAGCACGCCCTCATTGACCAGACTTGCCCGCAACCGCGACAACTCGCCCTCGGTCAACTTCGGAAACGCGTCAAACAGCATCCGCGCCACCGTATAATTCAAAATCGAATCGCCGACAAACTCAAACCGCTCGTTGTGCTTCGCATGATGGCTCCTGTGCGTCAAAGCCTGCCGCAAAAGCGAAATATCGCGGAACGTGTAGCCCAGTCTCTTCTGTATCGCCGCGTGCGCCTGCTGTTTCAAAACATCGTCTTTCATTACCGTCTTCCGCAAAAAACAGCCCGAATGCGTTTCCATACTTCAAAAATACAGAAACACCTTAAGGCTGCAAACGGCGCACATTGTACCACCAAACCGCCGCCGTCTGCCGACAACGCAAGAATCGTGGTAAAATCCGTAAGTTTTCCCCCCAACGTATTCCCGCAATGAACGCATTTGCACAAGCACTTTCCTCGGCACTCGACCGCTGTATCGCCACCAACACCGTAGTCAAACAAAACCACCCCGTCGGCTTCCTCTACCGCGAAGCCCCCGTTTTCGAAAATGACAGCGGCTGGCGTTTCTTCAGCGGCGACGAGACCGACGAATATACCGACGATCCGGACAACTTCAGCATCCTCAGCATTGCCGAAATCACCAAAACCAACCCTGAAACCGCCGCACTGCTTTCCCAACCCGAAGGCAGCGCGTGGGAATTGGCAGAAGACGGCACATTCCAAACCGTCGCCGACTGGCAACCTAAGGACTGACCCTTCAGACGGCATTCCGAAACCTCCGAATACCAAAGGACACCCAATGAACACCATCGCCCCCAACCTCGACGGCAAACACCTCCGCATCGGCATCGTACAGGCACGTTTCACCAACGAAATCGGCAGCGAAATGCTCAAAGTCTGCTGCCGCACCCTCAAAGAATTGGGCGTGGCAGACAAAAACATTACCGTCGCCACCGTACCCGGCGCACTTGAAATCCCCATCGCGCTGATGAACTTTGCCTCTTCCGAAAAATTTGACGCACTGATTGCCATCGGCGTCGTCATCCGTGGCGAAACCTACCATTTCGAGCTGGTTTCCAACGAATCCGGAGCAGGGGTCAGCCGCGTCGCACTCGACTACAACATCCCGATTGCCAATGCCGTCCTGACCACCGAAAACGACGCGCAGGCAATTGAACGGATTGAAGAAAAAGCCTCGGATGCCGCCAAAGTCGCCGTAGAATGCGCCAACCTCGTCAACCTTCTGCTCGAAGAACAGTTTGAAGACGAAGAATAACAAACAGGGCGTACACCAATACGCCCTTTCCGTTTCAGACGGCATACCGTGCCGCCCAACCGTTTCAAGGAAAAATCATGAAAACAGCCCGCCGCCGTTCCCGCGAGCTTGCCGTACAAGCCGTTTACCAATCCCTTATCAACCGCACCGCCGCACCCGAGATTGCTAAAAACATCCGCGAAATGCCCGACTTTGCCAAGGCAGACGAAGAATTGTTCAACAAACTTTTCTTCGGCACGCAAACCAACGCAGCGGACTACATCCAAAAAATCCGCCCGCTGCTCGACAGGGACGAAAAAGATCTCAACCCCATCGAACGCGCCGTCCTGCTGACCGCCTGCCACGAGCTGTCCGCCATGCCCGAAACACCCTACCCCGTCATCATCAACGAAGCCATCGAAGTTACCAAAACCTTCGGCGGCACGGACGGGCACAAATTCGTCAACGGCATCCTCGACAAACTCGCCGCCCAAATCCGCCCCGACGAGCCTAAACGCCGTTGATATGTCGGATTAAAATCAGAAATACGCAAATGCCGTCTGAAAAACCTTTCAGACGGCATTTTGCTTGACCGTTCAATCAATGTTGGCCGGTTTGGTTTTTGACGGCATCGGCCAGTTGGTAGGCTTAGGCACCGGCGTCATCTGATTATTTTGAAATTGCCATTTCAATGACTTGCTCAACATAGTTGTTTTCCAAATCAATTACGTCTCCTTTTCTTTGTTTTGATATTTTTAATTCGTCATACGCGTAAAAAATAGCAATTTTTTTCCCTTCACAAAATAAATGTCTGTCGGATTTATTCATCATATACATACTTTCATTCCTTACGATGCCTTCACCATCTATAAAACTAAAACTATTCGGTATGTTTCTTCTTTCCATTCCTGCCTCATATATTGACGATATTACTCCGGAAACGCTTCTGGTGATAATCTGTCCGGAATCAATATTAGCCCACCATTCATCCGACGCAAACAATCCTTTGTCTTTTTTGATGCCAAAGATACTTTCGTCATTCAATGACAGTAATCTTGTATTTTCAATATATTCCTTCGTTCTTCTGTTTGTCATATCTTGCTTAAAATCATAAACCAAATACATATCATCATCTAAATTTAAATAGCTCATTTTATATCTCCAATTTTTTCAAAACTGCACCGTCCAGCTGATTTCGTCGCCCGCGCGCATCGGGACAAGTTCGCCGTCGCCGTAGGGAACGCTTGCGGGGACGGTTTGGCTTTGTTTGATAAGGGTAATCGTGTCGGTATTTTCGGGAATGCCGTAGAACCTTGCGCCGTTTTTCGAGGCAAAGGCTTCGAGTTTGTCCAACGCGCCTGCTTTTTCAAACACTTCGGCGTAAAGCTCGATGGCGGTCATCGCGCTGAACATACCGGCGCAGCCGCAGGCGTTTTCTTTGGCGGACTTGGCGTGCGGCGCGGAGTCGGTGCCGAGGAAGAATTTGTGCGCCTTCTCGCCGGTAACGGCGGCGACCAATGCCTGACGGTGGATTTCGCGTTTGAGTACGGGTAAGCAGAAATGATGGGGGCGCACGCCGCCGACCAAGAGGTCGTTGCGGTTGAGCAGGAGGTGTTGCGGGGTCACGGAGGCGGCAACGTTGTCGCCCGCTTCCAAAACAAGGCGGGCGGCTTCGGCGGTGGTGATGTGTTCGAACACGACTTTAAGATTCGGCACTCGCGCCAAAACGGGTTTCATCACGCGCTCGATAAAGGCGGCTTCGCGATCGAAAATATCGATTTCGGGGTCGGTTACTTCGCCGTGAACAAGGAACAGGATGCCCTGTTTTGCCATTTCTTCCAAAACGGGGATGAGTTTGAACAGGTCGGTTACGCCGGAATCGGAATTGGTCGTCGCACCGGCGGGGTAGAGTTTGAAGGCGACGATGCCGGCGGCTTTGGCTTCGCGTACAAGTTCGGGCGTGGCGTTGTCGGTGAGGTAAAGCGTCATCAACGGCTCAAACGCGCTGCCTTCGGGCAACGCCGCCATAATGCGCGCTTTGTAGGCAAGCGCGTCGGCTACGCTGACGACGGGCGGTTTGAGGTTGGGCATGATGACGGCGCGCCCCATCTGGCGGGCAGTATAGGGTGCAACGGCTTTGAGCGCGTCGCCGTCGCGCAGGTGCAGGTGCATATCGTCGGGGCGGGTGATGGTCAGGGTTTGCATGGTTGTTCCTTTTTAGATTTTTGCTTTCCAGACGGCATGCCGACTTTATGCCGTCTGAAGTTAGGGGAGAATTAGGGATTTCCCATTATGGGAACGGTGCGTCAGGTTCAAAACTGCCTGTACGGGTAAATCCGGGGAATCGGCGGTTTGTGCGGTCAATACGGTTTCTTCAGGGCTGCCCGCTTCCCGCCAGGCATAGCTGACTTGGCGGATTTCAAATGGTGCCTGCACCGACTGTTCTGCCCTTAATTCCAAATTTTTATTTTGCGGCGGATGTCGGACAAGTCCGTCAAAATGTTCCAAAAGTGCGGCACTGTCTGCCCGCTCGGCTTTCACACTGCAACTGTCGCGCGTCAGGCTCAAATAATAAATGCCGCCATCGCGTTCAAGCGTCCACAACGCCTGTACATCGGGTTCTGCAACAGTGGGCGGCAGATGGGACAGGTCTTCCTTTCCGACAGGGACAAAATGTCCGACAGCGGCAAACTTGGAAACCGGTTCAAAACCGCCCTGCGTCGATACGCAGGCATTCCGGAACAAATCGACGGCAATACGCGCAAAGCTTTGCCGATCCTCGTCGGAAGGTTGATTTTTGGCACTGCATGCAGCAAAAATAAAAGTTACAAACAACACAATCGGGCGGATTATCTGCATTTCAGACGGCATTTATTTGTGTTGGACGACCAGCCTGAATACGCCGTCCTGCTCCGAAGCATCCAGCAGCACATGACCGGTTTGGCGGCAAAAAGCCTCAAAATCCCCCGGTGCGCCGCTGTCGGTTGCCAGAACGGTCAACACGTCACCCTGCTGCATTTGCGCCAAAGCCTTTTTGGCACGCAAAATAGGCAAAGGGCATTTCAGCCCGATAACGTCCAAAGTTTCGCTGTTCATGTTCCGATACCGGTTAAAAGTTTAAATAAAGCCGAATTATACCCCACTTGCTTGCAGCCCTCCCTACCAACCCATAAAATAAAGCCGTTTTCAACTTGGAGAAATCTATGCGCCGCGCCATCCTTCTGATTTTGGCCCTGACTGCCGGCACGTCCCTTGCCACCAGCTTCAGCCAAAAAGACACGCCGATCAACACCCGCTACCGCGAAACGCCCGAAGAAGCCGCCGCCCGCGAATTTAAAGAACATACCGCCGAACTGCCGCCGCTGCCCGATACGCACTCGGACGGCTGGTTCGACATTTATGTGGATGAAAATTACGGCAAACAGCCGAAAATCCTGCTCGACAGCCTACAAATTATGCCCGCGCCCGACGGCAGCATCCGCTACATTCTCAATATCCGCTCCGACAAAGGCTACGACAACCTGACTGCCGAAGGCATATTCTGCGCCCGCTCATCCATCCGTTTCGGCAACGACAAACTTTCCTCCTACAAAGTATTCGGATACGGCGATACGGTCAACCGCCGTTGGATACAGCCCCGAAACGTCGAATGGAAGCCGATAGGCGGTGCATTAAGCCGCAACGACGCATTACGCGCCGTCCTGTATGCGGCATTCTGCGAAGACGGCATACCGATCGACACGCGCGGCCTGATACAACGTTTGAAAGAACGTGCCGGACATTATGCGCCATCGATGAAACAACTCTCCAAATAAACCGGATATAAAAATGCCGTCTGAAACAATTTTCAGACGGCATTCGCATTATCAGGCATCATGCGGCGGCAACTTTGTCCTGACGGAGCAACAACGTAATCAAACTGCTGATTCGCTGCTTCATCTCACGCCGGTCGACAATCTGGTCGATTGCGCCTTTTTCCAGTAAAAACTCAGCACGCTGGAAGCCTTCCGGCAAGGTTTCCCGTACAGTCTGCTCAATCACGCGCGGTCCCGCAAAACCGATTAGGGCATTGGGTTCGGCCAATACGACATCGCCGAGGAAAGCAAAGCTGGCGGATACGCCGCCCATGGTCGGATCGGTCAATACCGATATAAACGGCAGACGTTTTTCCGTCAACAAGTGCAGCGCGGCACTGGTTTTCGTCATCTGCATCAATGAGTTCACACCCTCCTGCATACGCGCACCGCCGGAAGCCGCCACACAGACGAACGGACAATTGTCGGCAACCGCCCGACGGATACCTTGTACGAATCGTTCGCCCACAACCGAACCCATCGAACCGCCGATAAAGCGGAACTCAAACGCAGCAACCACAACGGGCAGGCCGTTCATCTTGCCTTTCATTACCACCAAAGCATCATCTTCCCCGGTCAGCTTGCGTGCCGCACTCAAACGATCCGGATATTTTTTACTGTCTTTAAACTTCAAAGGATCTGTCGGTTTGACATTTCCGGCAACCTCCTCTCTGCCATCCTCATCCAAAAGCAGATTCAGGCGTTGCCGTGCCGACAACGGATTGTGGTGGTTGCATTTCGGACAAACCTGATTGTTCTGCTGCAACTCGGTAGAATAAACGGTTGCCGAACAAGACGGGCATTTGTGCCATAGACCCTCGGGAACATTGGAAGAACCGTCTTTTCCGCGATTCTTGATTTTGGGTGGCAGGATTTTATCTAACCAGCTCATGGACAACTCCTAAAATATTCAGGATGAGGAACCGCCGTCAGCGCACGGCATCCTTCAACTCTTTTACCAAAGCACCGACGGCGGCAGCCTCGTTGCCTGTATTGTTTTCGATTTCTTTCACAATCCGGCTGCCAACAATAACTGCGTCGGCAACCCGACCGATTTTGCGTGCACTTTCCGCATTGCTGATACCGAAACCGACACCGATGGGAATATCTATATACTGACGCAAATACTCTATTCTACTCGAAACTTCATCCGTATCCAAACTTGCCGCACCCGTGACCCCTTTAAGCGATACATAATAGACGAAACCACCTGCAAATTGTGCAATGGTCTTAATGCGCCGTTCAGTCGTTGTAGGTGCAATCAGGAAAATACAGTCAACCCCGTTGCCTTTCAGCTCGCGATATAAAGAATCGATGGTTTCAATGGGGGAATCCACTGTCAACACACCATCCACCCCCGCCTTTGCGGCTTCCTGAGCAAACTCCCGATAACTCATCTTATGTATGGGATTCAAATACCCCATCAAAACAACCGGCGTTTGAGTATCGGTCTCACGAAACTTTCTGACAACATCCAAGACATCGCGCAGAGAAACACCGTTTACCAACGCCCGTTCCGCCGCACGCTGAATAACCGGCCCGTCTGCCATCGGGTCGGAAAAAGGCACACCCAACTCTAAAATATCCGCACCATTTGCAACCATACTGTGCATTATTGCCAAAGTTGTCCGAATATCGGGATCGCCCACCGTAATATAGGGAATCAATGCCTTTCCGCCATCCAAAGCGGCAAAAGCCTGCCGGATTCTGCTCATTTGTCTCTTCCATCCTATCGGCAAATATGCCGTAAAACACAATCAGTAAATTTTTCCCAGTATAACATTTGCGGTACGGATAGGCGAATACGGCAAACAGAAACCGCGTAGATCAGAGCCGCCGTTTGAACGAGGCAGAAATAAACGGCAAACATCTCGGATTAACAAAATTCAAAATCAAGACAGGGCAATACCATACTGGTTTTGTCAACCCGCTATAAAATTGCATAAAAAAATAGACGCTGTAAAACACAGCGTCTATTTTTTTATCTGGCGGAGTAAGAGGGATTCGAACCCTCGATGCAGGTTGACCCCACATGCTTCCTTAGCAGGGAAGTGCCTTCAGCCTCTCAGCCATTACTCCTAAGGAAAGCAGAATTGTAATTAACTTTGTTGATACCGTCAAGAAGAAACAGGAAGTATAAATATCAGCATCTTGAAATTAAATAATATTTACCTCATTAATACTAGCAATCGGCGTTTCTCAAAACAAAATATCCTTATATATTGCGTCCTATCAGAGGGGCGCATTACTTTTCTTATCAATCAAATCCTCATAAAAAATGCTTTTGGGCATCTTGCTTAGCTTCCTGAAACCACGCGTCTTCAGGAAAACGTGCAAGTGCCGCATCCAATGTTGACAGCAGGTTTTGCGACAGGGCTTTGGTCAGGTATTCCTCCTCGTTGGCTTCTGCCGCTTTATCGGGCTGTTGTGCCAAACCGTCGGCACGGGCTTTGTGTCCGTGTGCCAAATAGTTGAGGGCGGTAATTTTTTGCGCCCAAAGCTGCGGTATGTCGGGATTGTCTTCAATCATGACGGAAAGGATGGATACGGCGGTCGCCAGCCTGCCGCCGTTCATTCTAAGGTCGAGGGACCGGTTGGGCGGCAGGGTGCTGAGTATTTCTGCCATTCTGAACCAAAATTCGCCGCTAGCTTCGTCGGGTGCGTTCAATTTGAGCATTTCATAGTGAACCTCCTGATCATCGTTTTGCACGAGACCCGATACTTCGGCAAGGATTTTCTGTTCTTCACGACTCAAGTGTTGCCACTTTTCAATATGTTGCTGCATATCTTTTCCCTTTGAACCTGTTTTATACGGTCTGAAATACGGCGCGAACCCTGTCCAAATCTTCCTGCGTATCCACACCGGCGGCGGGGGCTTCTTTGGCGGTTTCGACGGCAATCGGGTAGCCGTGCCACAGGACGCGCAGTTGTTCCAGCGATTCGATGGTTTCCAGCGGCGAGACGCTCATTTCGGCATAGCGTTGCAGGAAGCCGGCTCGGTAAGCGTAGATGCCGATATGGCGCAGGAGCATTTCGCGTTTTCCGGCACGCATTGCATCGCGCGGATAGGGAATCGGGGCGCGGCTGAAGTAGATGGCGTTGTGGTTTTTGTCGAGGACAACTTTGACGGCGTTAGGATTCATCAATTCGTCGAAATCGTGCAATTCGTGGGCAGCGGTCGCCATTTGGACGTTGTTTTCCACCAAGACTTCGGCAGTGCGGTCGATGAGTTCGGGGGCAATCAGCGGCTCGTCGCCCTGTACGTTGACAACCACCAGATGTTGCGGCAGTTTCAGCGCGGCAGCGGCTTCGGCAAGGCGCGTCGTGCCGCTTTCGTGCCGGTTTGAAGTCATGACGACTTCGACGCCGTGCGCCTGACAGGCCGTCTGAATATCGGGATGGTCGGTAGCAACGACGACGCGCGCGGCTTTACTTTTTGCCGCCTGTTCGGCAACGCGCACGACCATCGGTTTGCCGTGGATGTCCGCCAAGGCTTTTCCGGGTAGGCGCGATGAATCCAGCCGCGCCGGAATCAATACGACGAATTCGGTCATGCTTTGAGTTCCTCTTCGCTCAACGCTCGTGCTTCGTTTTCCAGCATATAGGGAATGCCGTCTTTAATCGGATACGCCAGCTTCGCCTGACGGCTCCACAATTCCTGTTTGTCCTGATGATATTCCAGCCTGCCTTTGGTAACGGGGCAGACGAGGATGTCTAAGAATTTTTTTTCCATAGGGTCTCTTTCGAGTTTATAGTGGATTAACAAAAATCAGGATAAGGCGACGAAGCCGCAGACAGTACAGATAGTACGGAACCGATTCACTTGGTGCTTCAGCACCTTAGAGAATCGTTCTCTTTGAGCTAAGGCGAGGCAACGCCGTACTGGTTTTTGTTAATCCACTATAATAGTTTAATCAATCGGATGCCCTCTGAAATATTTCAGGCGGCTATTATTTATTTCTGATGCCTTTTCCCAAGCTGTCCGGCTTGTTTACAGCCCGCATCGGGATTTTTACCGCCGCAGATGATGCGTCGCAACTCTTCCGTAAACTCGGGCAGATGATGTCGCGCGATTTTCCCTGACAATGCAGTCCAAGATACCGCTATTTCACTCATCGATTTCTTGATTAAGCGCGGATTTTTGGCAACGACGGACTGACCGACAGGCGAACCGTAAAAGGCAATCATGCCGTCAATTTCTTCTTGCGTGTATATCTCACGGGCATTCTTCAATAAAGTATTGCGGACAGCCTGTTTCACTTCGGGCGTGATCAAATCTTTCAAAACATTCTCACGATAGCGGTTAAAGGCTTTTGCCGCCTGATCTTTTTTCTCTTCCGGCATTTCGGCAAGGGCTTTGTCCGCATACGGTTTAAATCCGGCATTAAAGCCCTCAATCATATTTTTTTCTATATCCCGGTCAAAATTCTGCGTATCCAGCCAACGCTCCAGCGACGCGTCGCTGGGCGGGGCGGCAAAAGCATTGGTGCATACGAATGCGGCGGCAAGCAGTAAGGTTTTCAGTTTCATCAAAGACTCCTCCGGACTGGAAATTTCGTTTTTAAAACACCAATCACCGCGCAACACAAGACAACGCCTGATGCGCGGTCAAGTGTGGGCATATTTTCCACAATCAAACCATTATTTCTGCAACTCAATCAATTGGATACCGCATTGATGGGTTGACGGTGCAGGAACGGCTTCATAATCCTTGCCTGCTTCGGGTTTAAACGTCAAAGTACCGGCATCACAGCTAAGATACCGTTTATAAACCGTGTTTCCCTGTGCATTTTTCATGACATGGGCGGGCGCGTTAATCGTATTTTTCAAAGCAATTTCCACATTTGCCGGAATGATAAACTCTTTGAAAAATGCGTTTGAACCGATATTGTTGAATTGTGAAGGATTTTTACTGAATTCAGATTCAGGCATACCGATGCTTTCATTCCCTTTCAGATGGAAAAGGGATGCCATGCTCTGTCCCATACCGCCGCCTACGACGACTTTTTCCGCTTTGCCTTTGGGATCGATGGTTAAAACAGTGGGTCTGCCGTTTTGTCCGTACAGGCGGATGCGCGCATCGCTCGACGGATTATATGGCTTGTTTGCCGATGACAATTCGGTGCTGACACACGCCGAAACAGACAAGGCAACAGCACATAACATCATTATTTTTTTCATTTTTTTCTCCAAAAATCAAAATAAGGGTACTCAGGATAAAACACTTAGCTTTCAGACGGCATCTTGTTTTTTTTCAAACGTGCCAACACAAACGCCGCCAAATCAGGTTCGATTATCGCACAAACCGGCAGCACCCAAACATTATCGGTGCAAATGCCGTCTGAAAATTTGACCGCATCTTTTTCAGTTACCAGCACCACATCGGCAGGCGGCAAATCCCGATTGGAAATATTGGCATGGTCGGGCAGAGCAACCGTTTGGTCAAGGCGGATGCCCATGTGTGTCAGAGTATCGAAGAAACGCTGCGGTCTGGCGATACCGGCAACCGCTGCGACGCGCTTCCCTGACAATGTCGAAATATCCAGTTTTTCAGACGGCCGGTTCAAACGGTAAACCGCACCCGCCTCAATACGGCTGCCGAACAAATGTTCAGACGGCATAAAACCATCCGCCGCCCTGCCGCCGACCACCACCGCATCCACGCTTTCCAATCTCGACAAAGGTTCGCGCAAACTGCCGTTGGGCAGCAAATCTAAATCCGTACGCCCTGTATCCGCCGCCGGAAACACCGCAATTTCCACATCCCGCCGCAGGGCGTAATGCTGCAAACCGTCGTCCGCCACAATCAGTCCGATGTCGGGATGCGCCGCCAGCAACGCCCTGCCTGCCTCCGCACGGCTGCTGCCCACCGCCGTCGGCGCACCGGTTTTGCGGAACAGCAGCAAAGGCTCATCGCCCGCATCTTCCGCTCGGCTCTCGGCATTCAATACATGAACCGCCTTGCTCTTGCGCCCGTAGCCTCGGCTGATGATGCCGACCTTGACGCCCTTTTCCTGCAAACCCGACACCAGCGCGGCAACAATCGGCGTTTTCCCCGTCCCACCCGCGTGAATATTGCCGACCACGACCACAGGCACGGACAGCTTTTCGCTTTGCCGTTTTCCCGATAAAAAATCCACCCGCCGTTTTACCGCAATTTTGGCAAACAGCCCGGAGAGCGGCTTAAGCAGAAAAGACAAAACCGGATAAGGTTTTTGCCAATGCCGTTCAATAAGGGTATGAAATTTGAAACAATTCGGCATATTCGATACAAATCTGCGAAGCAGAATCAGCCGGTGCATTAATAATGCGTACCCGATGCAGACCCACCTATAAGCAATATGAAAATCAAACCGATAAGCGAACCAATAAGGTAAATAAGCAACAGCGCTTTACAGAAATTGGCACGATTAGGGTTGCCTCTGCCGAACGCCCAAACAAAAAGCATAATGATGTTAACCAAAGGAATCATGAAAACAATCATCGTCAACACCCATTGTCCTGTCGTCATGACGGGGGCGTTGTCGTTTTGGATTTCAGGCGTGTTGTTGATGTTGTAACGGACGGGTTCCATATTTTTCCTTTTTGGGACAGGTTTCAAATCGTCGGACAGCAAAATACCGCCTGAAAACAGTTCAGACGGCATTTTAACCACAAACGGCTTACAGCTTCCATTCGCCCAGCTTGGCGGCGTAGGCTTCAAAGTCGGCAATCGGACGGGTTGCCACGCCGCTTTCCATCGCTGCTTTGGCGGCAGCCGTAGCAACGCGCGGCAGCAGGCGGGAATCGAACGGAGTCGGAATCAGGTATTCCGCGCCGAATTCGAATTTCTTACCGTAAGCGGCAACCACTTCTTCAGTTA
This sequence comes from Neisseria sp. Marseille-Q6792, assembly GCF_943181435.1. The sequence continues at coordinate 163,619 of NZ_OW969598.1, read as the reverse complement.
CCTCTTCCATCGCCAAATCTGCCAAAGCATACACGCAAGCGCGTTTCATTTCTTCGTTGATGGTGGTCGCGCCGACATCCAACGCGCCCCGGAAGATGAACGGGAAGCACAATACATTGTTGACTTGGTTCGGGAAGTCGGAGCGGCCGGTACCGATAACCACGTCCGGACGGGTTTCTTTCGCCAGCGGCGGCAGGATTTCCGGATTCGGGTTGGCCATAGCGAACACGATGGGTTTTTCGTTCATCGTATTCAACATTTCGGGGGTCAGCAGGTTCGCGCCGGAGAGTCCCAAGAAGATGTCTTTGCCTTTAACCGCATCGGCCAATACGCGTTGACCGTTGTCTTCAATGGCGTAGAACTGTTTGGACTCATCCATACGGTCTTTGTCTTCGCGGGTTTTATAAATCACGCCTTTGGAGTCGCAAACGGTTACGTTTTCGCGTTTTAAGCCCAAATCCAGCAGTTGGTTCAGGCAGGCAATCGCGGCCGCGCCCGCACCGGAACATACCAAGGTCGCTTCTTCGATTTTGCGACCGGTAAAACGCAGGGCGTTCAATACGGCGGCGGCGGTAATGATGGCCGTACCGTGCTGGTCGTCGTGGAATACAGGGATTTTGCAACGTTTGCGTAATTCGCGTTCGATGTAGAAACACTCGGGTGCTTTGATGTCTTCGAGATTGATGCCGCCGAAAGTCGGCTCTAAAGCGGCGATGATGTCCACCAGTTTTTGCGGGTCTTTTTCATCAATTTCGATGTCGAACACATCCACACCGGCGAATTTTTTGAACAATACGCCTTTACCTTCCATCACGGGTTTGCCCGCCAGCGCGCCGATGTCGCCCAAGCCCAAAACGGCCGTACCGTTGGAAATGACGGCGACTAAGTTGCCTTTGGCGGTGTATTTGTAGGCATTTTGCGGATCGGCATGGATTTCCATACAAGGAGCGGCTACGCCAGGAGAGTACGCCAACGCCAAATCTTTAGAAGTGGCCAGAGATTTGGTTGGGGTAACGGAGATTTTGCCCGGCACGGGGAATTCGTGGAACTGCAGGGCGGCTTCTTTTAATGAGTTTTCCATGTGTCAATCCTGTTGCGAGAAAAAGATTTGAATCGGACTGTCCGAAACGCTTTCGGGTCATCATGTTACGGGCGGTTCGTTAATATTGCCGACGCATCCTGCCTTGTAACTGAGCGTAATTCTATCATGCCGAAAGTTTGGCGCATACCGCCATTTTCACCTGCGGCACTGCCGTTTGATTTTCGGCGAGGGCGGATGCGCTTGTTTCAATATTTGCCGCATCAACAGCCGAAATGTCCGTCCAACACGTTTTCTATGGTATTTCTGACTTCATCCAAGCTGCGGTTACTGTCGATAACGGCGTACCGTTCCGGGCAGGCGGCGGCTCGGTCGAGATAAACGCCGCGCACACGCATAAAGAAATCCGCCTGCTCCTGCTCGAACCGGTCTTTCTCGCGCGACTGTCCGATACGCGCCATCGATACTTCCAGCGGCACATCCAACAGCAGGGTCAAATCGGGGCGCAAACCGCCCTGCACCCAATGTTCCAATATTTCAATGTCTTCAGACGGCATCCCCCGCCCGCCGCCCTGATAGGCGAAGGTCGCATCGGTAAAACGGTCGGACACGACATGGATGCCGTCTGAAAGCGCGGGCAATATCACGTCTTCAATATGCTGCATTCTGGCGGCGAACATCATCAGTGTTTCCGCACGCAAACCGGCTTTGGTTTCAGGGTTGAGCAGGATTTCGCGCAAGGCCTCACCGACCGGCGTTCCGCCCGGCTCGCGCGTGAACAGTACGGGCAGCCCCCTCCGTTCAAACCATGCTTTGATGACGGCAAGGTTGGTGGATTTTCCGGCTCCGTCTATGCCGTCCAAAGTGATGAATTGCGGTTTCATATTAGTTTTCCCGACAAGGATATGCCGTCTGAAAACACAAACTTTTCAGACGGCATGGTTTATTTTTTCAAAATATATTTGCGGACGGCGGCGTTGTGTTCGGTCAAGTCATGACTGAACTGGCTCAAACCCGTACCGTCCATTTTAGAAACAAAATAAAGGTATTTCTCACCGGACGGATGGGCGGCGGCATCGAGTGCCGCCTTGCCGGACAGCGCAATCGGTGTCGGCGTCAGCCCGCCGCGCGTGTAGGTGTTGTATGGCGTGTCGCGGCGCAGGTCGGCTTTACGGATTTTGCCCTTGTATGCCGCACCCATGCCGTAAATCACGGACGGATCGGTTTGCAGGCGCATACCGATTTTCAGGCGGTTGACGAAGACGGAAGCGACATGGTCGCGGTCGGCTTCATGCCCGGTTTCCTTCTCAATCAGGCTCGCCATAATCAGCATTTCATAAGGGTTTTTATAAGGCAGCCCGTCCTGCCTGCCTTCCCATGCCTCATTCAGGCGGCGTTGCATTGCCTTGTATGCAGCTTTGTAAATCTGCAAGTCGCTGCTACCCGCGTCAACTTCGTAACTGTCGGGAAAAAACTGCCCTTCAGGATTGCCGCTGAAGGCATCGGGCGCAACTTCCGCCATCAGTTTTTCATTGCTCCAGCCTTTGGTGTCGTGTCCGATGTCGGGCGTTGCGTCGATGACTTTCCTCATATGCGAAAAACGCGACCCTTCGATAATCTGTACAGTAACCAAATCCGGTCTGCCGCCGCGCATTTTCTGCAAAATATCCCAAGCCGACACTTCCGAAGGCAGTCTGTACGTACCTGTGTGCAACCTGTTATGCACACCCAAGGCATAGGCTGCCGCCATCAATACGTGCCTGCTGTACACGATGCGGTCTTCGGCAAGCTTCCTGCCGACCGACGAAATACCCTGATTTTTAGCAATCTTGATTCGGTATGCCCTGCCGTTGTCTTTAGGGACAAAAAGCAGCGCGGCGAAAACGGCTGCCGACACGGTCAAAAAAACGGCAGACCATTTCAACAATTTTCTCAACATGGTAGGATTCCCAATATCGGAATACATCTTAAAATTTCGGCGACAGTATAACCCAAATTACCCCATAAGACAGAAAGGACATCATGGACACTCCCGCTACCGCACCCTGGCAGGATGGTTGGCTGCAAAGCGTACGCCACATTCCGTCGCCGAATTTCGGCCCAAGGGAGTCCAAAGAAGAGGTTTCCCTTGTCGTATTGCACAATATCTCGCTGCCGCCGTTCGAATACGGCACGGATGCGGTTGAGAAGCTTTTTGCCAACCGCCTAGACCCGAACGACCACCCGTTTTTCGGATTGATACACACTTTGCGCGTATCCAGCCATTTCTTAATCAAACGCGGCGGAGAAACGGTACAATTCGTTTCCTGCGACAATATGGCATACCATGCCGGCGTATCTTCATTCGGCGGCAGGGAAAAATGCAACGCTTTTTCTATCGGCATCGAAATGGAAGGCTGCGATTTCGAACCTTTTGCCGAAGCACAATACCGTTCGCTCGAAACATTGTTGGCAGCCCTCTGCCGCCGCTACCCCATCACGGCGGTAACAGGGCACCAAGACATCGCGCCCGGCCGCAAAACCGACCCCGGCCATTTTTTCGACTGGCGGCGGATACGTGAGAAAGGGTTTCCTGTGGACAGAAATGCCGTCTGAAGACCGCATATTTCATACAGTGTTGCAGAAAATCCCCCTTTATTTCGACACACTGCTGCCAGACACTTCAATTTTCGTTATAATTCAAACATTATGACAGACCGTTCAGGCACAATGCCGAAAACGCAAGCCCGATTTAACTGCAGTACCCGCACTTTGCGTATCCTGCATCCCGAAATTTAACAAGTGATTGCCATGATTTACATCGTACTGTTTCTAGCCGTCGTCCTCGCCGTTGTCGCCTACAACATGTATCAGGAAAACCAATACCGCAAAAAAGTACGCGACCAGTTCGGACACTCCGACAAAGATGCCCTGCTCAACAGCAAAACCAGCCACGTCCGCGACGGCCAACCGTCCGGAAGTTCGGGCATGATGCAGAAACCGCACACCGAGGTTAAAAAACCGGCCAAACCCCAAGACCCCGCCCTGAGGAACCTCCAAGAACAGGATGCCGTCTACGTCGCCAAACAAAAACAGGCAAAAGCATCCCCGTTCAAAACCGAAATCGAAACCGTCCTGGAGGAAAACGGCATTATCGGCACGCCCGTCCAACCCGTTTCAAAATCCCCGGCCGAACCTTCTGCCCCGCAACCCGTCCGTGTGGCTGCAAACCCTGCACCCGTTCCGCAAACACCTGCAAAACCGCTGATTACGCTCAAAGAACTGTCCAAAGTCGAATTACCCTGGTTTGATGTACGCTTCGATTTCATTTCCTATATCGCGCTGACGGAAGCCAAAGAGCTTCATGCGCTGCCACGCCTCTCCAACCGCCACCGCTACCAAATCATCGGTTGCACCATGGACGACCATTTCCAAGTCGCCGAACCCATCCCCGGCATCCGCTACCAAGCCTTCATCGTCGGCATCCAAGCGGTCAGCCGCAACGGGCTCGCCTCGCAAGAAGAGCTCTCCGCCTTCAACCGCCAGGTGGACGCATTCGCACAAAGCATGGGTGGTCAGACACTGCATACCGACCTTGCCGCCTTTACCGAAGTGGCTTCCGCGCTGGATGCGTTCTGCGCCCGTGTCGACCAGACCATCGCCATCCATTTGGTTTCCCCTACCAGCATCAGCGGCGTAGAGTTGCGTTCCGCCGTATCGGGCGTAGGATTCACACTCGGAGAAGATGGTGTATTCCACTATACCGACAAGGCGGGTTCGACCATGTTCTCCATCTGCGCGCTCAACAACGAGCCGTTTACCAACGCCCTTTTGGACAACCAATCCTATAAAGGCTTCAGTATGCTGCTCGATATCCCGCACTCTCCGGCAGGCGAAAAAACCTTCGACGATTTGTTTATGGATTTGGCGGTACGCCTGTCCGGCCAGTTGAACCTGAATCTGGTCAACGACAAAATGGAAGAAGTTTCGACCCAATGGCTCAAAGACGTACGCACTTATGTATTGGCTCGTCAGTCCGAGATGCTCAAAGTCGGTATCGAACCGGGCGGCAAAACCGCATTGCGCCTGTTCTCATAAATCCGAAACCTCAAAGGCGGATGCATCGGCAACGGTGTATCCGCCTTTTGTTTTCCTGTAAAATCCGACCATTTCCAACACGTTTTACCGTTCAGACGGCATTTGTCCATGCCGTCCGAACCTGTACGAATCCATGAACTCGACCGCACAACACATCCGCCGTCTCACCGACCTCCTCAACCGCTACGCCTACGAATACTACACCCTCGACGCACCCAGCGTACCCGATGCCGAATACGACAAATTATTCCGCGAACTCGAAGCGTTGGAGTTAAACCATCCCGAGCTCAAACTGCCCGACAGTCCAACCCAGCGCGTCGGCGGCGAGCCTCTGGCGGGATTTGCCGAAGTGCGCCACGAAGTGCCGATGCTGTCGCTGACCAACGCCTTTTCCCCGCAAGATGAAAACGGCGTGTTCGACCATGCCGAAATGTATGCCTTCGACCAACGCGTGCGCGACGGCTTGGACGGCGGCAATCCCGAATACGTTATCGAACCCAAATTCGACGGCCTCGCCATCAGCCTGCTCTACCGCGACGGCGTATTGGTGCAGGCGGCAACGCGCGGCGACGGTACGACGGGCGAAGACGTTACCCAAAACGTCAAAACCGTCGCCAACATCCCCTTGCGGCTGCACGGCGAAAACACGCCCGAACTCATCGAAGTACGCGGCGAAGTGCTGATGCTCAAAGCCGACTTTGCCGCCCTCAATAAAAGACAAGCCGAAAACGGGCAAAAACCCTTTGCCAATCCGCGCAACGCCGCCGCCGGCAGCCTGCGCCAACTCGATTCGCGCATCACTGCGCAACGCAAATTGCACTTTTTCCCCTACTCCGTTGCCCGCCAGCAAGGCGGTTTCGTCGCGGAAGAACACATCCAAGAACTCGCCTATTTCCAAGAACTCGGCTTCAGTCTGCCCAATGGCAATTTCGGCTGTTTCAAAAATATCGACGAAGTATTGGCGTTTTACGAACAAATGCAGCAAAAACGCCCCGAACTGCCCTACGAAATCGACGGCATGGTCGTCAAAGTCAACAGCTTGGCACAACAGCGTGAACTCGGCTTCATCTCCCGCGCGCCGCGCTGGGCGATTGCCCACAAATTCCCCGCCGAAGAAACCTTGACTGTCGTCGAAGCGATTGACGTACAAATCGGCAGGACGGGCGCGGTAACGCCGGTTGCCCGATTACAGCCCGTATTCGTCGGCGGCGTCACCGTTACCAACGCCACCCTGCACAATCAGGACGAAGTGTCCCGAAAAGACGTGCGCGTCGGCGATACCGTCGTCGTGCGCCGCGCCGGAGACGTTATTCCCGAAGTCGTGCGCGTGATTTTCGAACGCCGCCCGATGCAGGAAACCGACGTTACAGGACTTTCAGACGGCATCAAATACCAACAAGACGATCTGTTTACCGAAGCACCGGCTGCAAACCAAACCCAATCCGTTCCGCTCCACAAGCCCTACCGCCTGCCGACCCACTGTCCCATCTGCCGCAGCGAAATCGAACGCGAAGAAGGAGAAGCCGTCGCCCGATGCAGCGGCGGCATGCTTTGTCAGGCACAACGCGCGCAAGGCTTAATCCACTTCGCCTCGCGCAAAGCGATGGATATCGACGGCTTGGGTGAAAAACAAATCGAACAGCTTGTCGCCCAAGACCTCGTCCGCCACTTCGCCGACCTCTACCGCCTCGATATTCCGACCCTGCAAAAAATGAAGGAAACGGCGGACAAAACCGTTGCCGAATCGGATCAAATGCCGTCTGAAGGCAGTTCGGTCGGCGCGTCGAGCAAACATAAAAAACAGCCGACCAAGTGGGCGGAAAACATCCTCGCAGGCATAGAAGCCAGCAAAACACCCGAACTCGCCCGCTTCCTGTTCGCGCTCGGCATCCGCCACGTCGGCGAACGCACCGCCAAAACGCTGGCGCAGGCATTCGGCTCGCTGGAACACGTTCGCCGCGCACCTGAACCCATCCTCGCCTGCCTGCCCGACATCGGCACGGTAGTGGCGCATTCCATTGCCCACTTCTTCGCCCAAGCCGAACAGCAGGCGATGATAGACGAACTACTCGCCGCAGGCGTTGTCCCGCAAACCCAAGCGGTTACCATCCCGCCCGCCCGCCACGCCGAGCCGCAACGCTGGATCGCCCGCCTGCCCGGTTTCAAAATCAGCGAAAACAAAGCCCAAGCCTTATGGGAACTCGCCGGGCAAAGCATAAAAGGTCTGCAAACCGACAAAGCCCTTCCTGCCGACTGGCAGGCGTGGCGCAGCGAAGCACAAAACGCCGCCCTGCTCGAAAACCTGAAAACCTTCTTCGCGCAAATACCGTCTGAAGACGAGGCGGCGCAAGGTTCAGACGGCATCAATAAAGCCGTAGCAGGCAAAACCTTTGTGTTAACCGGCACCCTGCCCACGCTCAAACGCGACCAAGCCCAAGCCCTAATCGAAGCCGCAGGCGGCAAAGTTTCCGGCAGCGTTTCCAAAAAAACCGATTACGTCGTCGCCGGAGAAGCCGCCGGCAGCAAGCTGGAAAAAGCCAATGCCTTGGGCGTTTCCGTCCTCAGCGAAGCCGAACTGCTTACCCTGCTCGGCTGAACCTATGCCGTCTGAACCGCCTTCAGACGGCATTGTCCACTTTTCCGAACCGCACCATGCACACCATTTCCTTTCCAAACCGCACCCGGCTCACCGCCCTACCGCCTCTGTCGCTCTACATCCACATCCCGTGGTGCATCAAAAAATGCCCGTATTGCGACTTCAATTCCCACAGCCTGAAAAACGGATTGCCCGAAGCCGCCTACATCGACGCGCTGCTGACCGACTTGCAGCTTGAATTGCCCAATATTTGGGGCAGGCCGGTGGAAACGATCTTTTTCGGCGGCGGTACGCCCAGCCTGTTTCAGGCGGAATCGATTGACCGTTTGTTAAGCGGCGTGCGCTCGCTGTTGCGCTTGCAGCCGGAAGCGGAAATTACCTTGGAAGCCAATCCGGGCACGTTTGAAATTGAGAAATTTCAAGGATTTAAAGATGCGGGTATCACGCGGCTTTCTATTGGTGTGCAGAGTTTCAACGACGATATGCTCTCAAGGCTGGGGCGCGTCCACAACGGCAAAGAAGCCTTAACCGCCATAGCTACCGCCCTGAAATTATTTGATAAAGTCAATATCGACTTGATGTACGCCCTGCCGAGCCAAACCGTTCAGACGGCATTGGACGACGTACAAACCGCCATCGCCACGGGCGCGACCCACATCAGCGCGTATCATCTGACGATGGAACCGAACACGCCGTTCGGACATACGCCGCCGAAAGGTTTGCCGCAAGACGAAGCCGCCCTCGACATCGAAGACGCGGTACACGGCGCGCTGGAAGGCGCGGGTTTTGTCCACTACGAAACATCGGCTTTTGCGAAACCCGCCATGCAGTGCCGACACAATTTGAACTACTGGCAGTTCGGCGATTATTTAGGCATAGGCGCGGGCGCGCACGGCAAAATCTCCTACCCCGACCGCATCGAGCGCACCGTCCGCCGCCGCCATCCCAACGACTACCTCGCCTTAATGCAAAGCCAACCGAGTGAAGCCGTCGAACGCAAAACCGTCGCCGCCGAAGATTTGCCGTTCGAATTCATGATGAACGCTCTGCGCCTGACCGACGGCGTACCCGCCGCGATGTTGCAGGAACGCACAGGCGTACCCGCCGCCAAAATCATGGCGCAAATCGAAACGGCAAGACAAAAAGGCCTGCTGGAAACCGACCCGACCGTATTCCGCCCGACCGAGCAGGGACGGTTGTTTTTAAACGATTTGTTGCAATGCTTTTTATAAACCTTTGTATTGCTGCGGCAGATGGTTTTCAGACGGCCTCCAAGACGTTCCGCGCCTTTTATTGCCGTATTGAGGTTCCTCAGTCATGCCAAACCATCCAAACATTGTTTAAACCGTCATAACACAATACAATTGCCCGTCGGCGGTTGCAAGCCGTTTGACTACTAATCATTTTCTATCCAATTATTGAGGATGACATCATGAAAAAAGTTCTGGCTACCTTAGTTGCCCTTTCCCTTCCCGCTATCGCATTGGCAGATGACAACCGTGGTTTCTACGTTCAAGGCGATGTTGGCCACTCAACCCTTAAAACCAGCGATGAAGGTGGCAAGGTCAGTAGCAAAGGTCTCAGCCCGCGCCTGTCTGCCGGATATGATTTCGGCGATTTCCGTGTCGCTGCCGATTACACCCACTATAAAACTCGGAAAGACCATGAACAGGGTCCGTCTTACACACTTGACTCAAAAATCAAACTCCAAAGCGTCGGCGTTTCCGCCATTTATGATTTCGACTTAAATTCCCCGGTTAAACCTTATGTCGGCGCACGCGTAGGCATCAATCGCTTTTCTTATGACGACGATGACCGGCGTGCGAACTACCATGCGACAGAAACATTCCGTAAAACCAAAACCGGCTTGGGCGTATTGGCAGGCGTTGGCTACGACATTACCCAAAATGTTGCCTTGGATGCAGGCTACCGCTACAACCACTGGGGCAATTTTGACGGCATAAAAGTACACACTCACGAAGTATCCGCCGGTGTGCGTGTAAAATTCTAATTTTTCAAACCATCTGTATTCACGCATTTCAATGAAAAATGTGATTGTTGTAACAGACGAAACACAATACAATCCAAACAGCCAACAGTTGCAAAGAGCCTGATGGCCATCAGTAATTCTTACCTACGAGGAACAACATCATGAAAAAAATTCTGGCTACACTGGTTGCCCTTTCCCTTCCCGCTGTCGCACTGGCAGACGAACACCGTGGATTTTATATCCAAGGCGATGTCGGCCATACTTCGGTAAAAGGCAAGATTTACGACGAAAGCAAGACGGCAAAAAGCTTCAGCCCGCGTCTGTCTGCCGGATATGATTTCGGCGATTTCCGTGTGGCAGCCGACTACACCCACTACAAATCCCACAAAGAAAGCGGCAGATTCAGCAACTCCACCACCACTTATGACGCGAAAGCCAAATTCCAAAGCGTCGGCGTTTCCGCCATTTATGATTTCGACTTAAACTCCCCGGTTAAACCTTATGTCGGCGCACGCGTAGGCCTCAACCACGTATCGTTTGACACAAAGGAATACAACAGTATCATCGAACATTATGAAACCCGCAAAACCAAAACCGGCTTGGGCGTGATGACAGGCATCGGTTACGACATCAATCAAAATATCGCCCTGGATGCAGGCTACCGCTACAACTACTGGGGCAAATTTGACGACGTGAAAGTACACTCTCACGAAGTGTCCGCCGGTGTGCGCGTCAAATTCTAATATACGTGTTATTCCGCAAACCGCCGAGCCTTCGGCGGTTTTGTTTTCAACATCCATGCCGTCTGAAACTACACAAGCAGACGGTTTTGTACGATAATCCGCAACACCGCGTTTCCCTTTCACACGCATCCGTTTCAGGAGAAAATCATGGACAAAACCATCATTCACACCGACAAAGCCCCTGCCGCCATCGGCGCATACAGCCAAGCCGTGCGCGCGGGCGACACCGTTTACATGAGCGGTCAAATCCCCCTCGATCCCGCCACCATGACCGTTGTCGGCAACAGCGATTTCCGCGCCGAAGCGCGCCAGGTCTTTAAAAACCTGCAGGCCGTCGCCGAAGCGGCAGGCGGTTCGCTGGACGACATCGTCAAACTCAACGCCTATCTGACCGACTTGGGCAACTTCGCCGTCTTCAACGAAGTGATGGCAGAATTTATCGCCGAGCCGTTCCCCGCCCGCGCCGCCGTCGGTGTTGCCTCCCTGCCCAAAGGCGTGCAGGTCGAAGCCGAAGCCGTCCTCGTTTTGAACGCATAATTCCACGTTCAGACGGCATGATATTTCAAGACCGTGCCGTCCGAACCGCAACACTTTCCCACTTCACAACACCCGCAATGGCACATTACGCAATCGGCGACATCCAAGGCTGTTTCGACGAACTGACCGCGCTGCTCGATAAAATCGGCTTCAACCACGGCACGGATACCCTCTGGCTGACGGGCGACATCGTCAACCGCGGCCCGAAATCCCTCGAAACGCTGCAATTCTGCATCCAGCACGAAAACAGCGTGCAAATCGTCCTCGGCAACCACGACCTGCACCTGCTCGCCGTCGGCTGCGGCGAAGGCGCGCCCAAACGCAGCGACACAATCGAACCCATACTCAAACACCCCGACGGCAGAAAAATGCTCGACTGGCTGCGTGCGCAACCGCTTTTGATACGTGACGGCGGCCGCGTCATGGTACACGCCGGCATCCTGCCGCAATGGCGCATAGCCAAAGCCGAATCGCTCGCCGGAGAAGCCGAAGCCGAACTGCGCAGCAAAAAATACGTCAAATTCTTCTCCAAAATGTACGGCAACAAACCGACCGCATGGGATGAGGACTTAAACAGTTACGCACGCCTGCGCTTTATCGTCAACGCTTTCACGCGGATGCGCGCCCTGACCTTTAAAAACGAACTGGATTTCGACTACAAATCCACAGTGAAAAAAATGCCGCTTTACCTGCGCCCGTGGTTCAAAGCCCCCGACCGGCAAAACCTCGACCACACCATCATCTTCGGACACTGGTCCTCGCTGGGCTACACGAATGCCGACAACGTCATCTCGCTGGACACCGGCGCGCTGTGGGGCGGGCAGCTGACCGCCGTCAATCTCGAAACGGAAGAAATTACCCAAGTCCAAGCCGCCAACGGCATAGACTGGAAAAGCTTCGCAAAATAACGGACCGCCCCACTATGCACAAAATCCTGCCCATCGCCCATGTCCTCTCCCGACTGGGTATGCTGTTTTCCTTTATCCTGCTGATACCCGCCGCTCTCTCCTACGCCTTTTCGGACGGCGCGTACACCGCCTTCGCCACCACCGCGACCGTTACCCTTTCCGGCTCGTGCATCGTCCGGCTCGCCACCCTCCGGTTCAGGCGCGAACTGCGCCCGCGCGACGGCTTCACCCTCGTCCTGATGTTGTGGCTGGCATTTGCCGCTATGGCGGCGATGCCGATGTACCTGTATTTCCCGAATATGGGCTTTACCGACGCATTTTTTGAATCAATGTCGGGACTGACCACCACCGGCGCGACCGTCATCCCCCACGTCGACGGGCTCGCCCCCTCCGTCAACTTTTGGCGGCATATGCTCAACTGGCTGGGCGGGATGGGCATCATCGTCCTTGCCGTCGCCATCCTGCCTATGCTCGGCGTAGGCGGCACGCAGTTATTCAAAGCCGAAATCCCCGGCATTGACAAAGAAAGCAAAATGTCGCCGCGCATTTCCCAAGTGGCGAAAAAACTCTGGTTCGGCTACACCCTGATCACCATCCTCGCGGCAGCCTGCCTGCATTTTGCCGGGATGAGCTGGTTCGATGCCGTCTGTCACGCAATGGCGACCCTCTCGCTGGGCGGGTTTTCCACCCACGATGCCAGCATAGCTTATTACAACTCCCCCCTCATCGAGGCGGTCATCATCGTTTTCACTATTTTCGGCGGCATCAATTTTGCCAGCCATTTCGCCGCCCTCAACAGCCGCAGCCTCAAAACCTATTGGAAAGACGAAGAATGCCGGACAATGCTGCTGCTGCTCTCCGGCAGCATCCTTGCCGCCGCCCTGTACCTGTGGCACACCGGCCATTACGCCGGCTTCATCGAATCCCTGCGCTACACCGCCTTCAACTTCGTCTCCATTGGATTGGCAAACGGGCTGTCCAACACCGACTTCGCACAATGGCCACTCCTAATTTCTCTGTGGATGTTTTTCCTCGCCAACATCCTCGCCAGCTCCGGCTCGACCGGCGGCGGCATCAAAACCATACGCGCCCTCGTCCTGTTCAAATTCAGCCTGCGAGAAATGATGGTGCTGCTGCACCCCAAAGCCGTCCGCACCGTCAAAATCAGCGGCAAGGCCATACCCGACCGCCTCGCGCTGACCGTTATGTCCTTCATCTTCATCTACTTTATGACCGTCGTCCTCTTCAGCTTCCTGCTGATGGCGAGCGGTATGGAATTTACCACCGCCTTCACCGCCGTCATCGCCTGCATTACCAATTCCGGCCCCGGACTGGGCGAAGTCGGGCCCGCCGGCAATTACGCCGGTTTGGACGTAATACAGAAATGGATTTGCGTTACCGCCATGCTCTTGGGCAGGCTGGAAATCTTCACCGTCTTCATCCTCTTCACCCCTGCTTACTGGAAGAAATAAAAAATGCCGTCTGAAAACTCTTCAGACGGCATTTCAAGAAAGTTTGTACATGTAGAAATAGGTAGTATGTTGAAATGGGATATTTGGAATGGAAGAAGTAAAAGATATGAAAAAATTAGATGACAAAGAACAGGCAATGTATATTGCGAAAAAGTTTCAAAAAAGAATGTTAATTCCTAAGATTTTTTTTATTTCCATAGCCTGTATATCTGGTGCGGCAACCCTCCAAGAAATTGTTACAAACAATAATTTCTTAAAGAAAGATATTTTTTTTATTATATTTACTATATATTGGGTTGTTGGATTACTTTTTTGTATTATTTATATTCCGATTGCCGGCATATGTCCATATTGCCATTCTTTTCAAAAATTTAATGGCAAATCATTTGAGATTGATGCCAATAATTTAACTTATTCAAGAGGAATTTCTCCATTTAATAAAGATTATTGCACCGAGTGTAAAGCACCACTATCACCTAAGACCGTGGAGCATATGTATTCCAAAATAGCTGGCGAATAAGTATTAACAAGCACAGCCTATGCAACTAGCAGCCATAGCCCATATAAAACCTAAACTCAACAAGTAGCATGTGTGCGGAACGCACGCATGCGGTTCTCAGGGTTTGAGCCAAGAGGCTGTCTTAAACAATAAATACGGTTTCAAACGACCTCTCTTTACACAGACAAAAAAGCAGCCGTTTCAAAAACGGCTGCCTTATATTTTTTGGTCGGAGTGAAAGGATTCGAACCTTCGACCCCTTGCACCCCATGCAAGTGCGCTACCAGACTGCGCCACACTCCGACTCGATAAGTTTCGGATTATAGTTTCCGCCCGATGCTTTGGCAAGCATTAAAATCACAACCGCTCTTATCTTTTTGACATAACGGAAAATTTACCGGCAAACGCCGGCGCGTCCCGCCCGGGCGGAAAAGGATGCGGAAAAGGACAAACGCCATAATGTGCGGCATCTGCCCCGCGTTTGCTATAATCAGCCCCTTCATTACCGCAGCCCGCCGAAAGATGCCGATGGCAAAACCGCTCAAATACCCCGTCTCCGCACTGGTCGTACTCCATGACGGGGACGGCAGTATCCTCCTCATCGAACGCACGCATCCGAAAGGATTTTGGCAGTCTGTAACCGGCAGCCTCGAACCCGGGGAAACCGTTGCCCAAACGGCAAGGCGCGAAGTTTGGGAAGAAACCGGCATACTGCTGGCGGAAGGACAGCTTCAAGACTGGCACGACAGCACGGTTTACGAAATCTACCACCACTGGCGGCACCGCTATCCAAAAGGCGTGTTTGAAAACCGCGAACACCTCTTCTCTGCCGAAATCCCGCGTGATACGCCCATCGCCCTGCAACCCGAAGAACACGTCTCCTACGGTTGGTTCGATATGGAAGAAGCGGCGGAAAAAGTATTTTCCCCGTCCAACAGGCGCGCGATTTTGGAATTAGGCAGACGCTTGGGCAGGCTTTGAAAAATGCCGTCTGAAAATATCCGGAACCCTTTTCAGACGGCATGGCGGCGTTTCCATCAAACTTTTTGTTTGCTATACTCCTGCCGTTCAAATCCTCAGAAACAAAGGAAACCAAATGGCAGACTTCAACCAAATCCTGACCCCCGGCGACGTGGACGGCGGCATCATCAACGTTGTCAACGAAATCCCCGCCGGCAGCAACCACAAAATCGAATGGAACCGCAAACTGGCCGCATTCCAACTCGACCGTGTCGAACCCGCCATCTTCGCCAAACCGACCAATTACGGCTTCATTCCCCAAACATTAGACGAAGACGGCGACGAATTGGACGTGCTACTCGTTACAGAACAACCTTTGGCAACCGGCGTATTCTTGGAAGCGCGCGTTATCGGCGTGATGAAATTCGTTGACGACGGCGAAGTTGACGACAAAATCGTCTGCGTTCCTGCCGACGACCGCAACAACGGCAACGCCTACAAAACTTTGGCCGATTTGCCGCAGCAACTGATCAAACAAATCGAGTTCCACTTCAACCACTACAAAGACCTGAAAAAAGCGGGTACGACCAAAGTCGAATCCTGGGGTGATGTGGAAGAAGCGAAAAAAGTCATCAAAGAATCCATCGAACGCTGGAACAAACAGGCATAACATCCGCCTTCCCATGCCGTCTGAAGGCCCCTTCAGACGGCATTTTTCCAGCCTCTAGGGAATGCCGTCCTAATCGGCTATAATCCGAACATACCGTTTCCGACCGAACGCCATGAACCGCCGAAAAACCTATCTGTTGTCTGTTGCCCTGTTCACACTGGCATTTATGCTGCTCGTCCTCTTGGGCGCCTATCTGCTGACCGTCGGCAGCAAGGCCTTTGCCGTCGCCGCCTTCCTTTTCGCATTCGGCGCGCTGTTCGGGCAAATCGGCGCACTCGCCCTCTACCTGCGGCACAAATCCCTACGCGCCGCCCAATCCGCCGCACAGGAAAACCGCTATGTCTGAAAAACCGGAAAAAATCGTTTTGGCAAGCGGTAATGCAGGCAAACTCAAAGAATTCGGCAAGCTATTCGAACCATACGGCATTACCGTATTGCCGCAATCCGAGTTCGGCATACCCGAATGCCCCGAACCCTATCCCACCTTTGTCGAAAACGCGCTGGCAAAAGCACGCCATGCCACCAAATACAGCGGGCTGCCCGCACTCGCCGACGACAGCGGCATCTGTGCGGCCGCCCTAAACGGCGCACCGGGCATCCATTCCGCACGTTACGCGGGCGACAATCCCAAATCCGATACCGCCAACAACCTGAAACTTGCCACCGAACTTGCCGGCAAAGCCGACAAAAGCTGCTGCTATGTCTGCGTATTGGTTTTTGTCCGCCATAAAGACGACCCGCGCCCGATTATCGCCGAAGGCGTATGGCACGGACAATGGAACGACACACCGCTCGGGCAAAACGGTTTCGGTTACGACCCGTATTTTTATCTGCCCGAACACGGCAAAACCGCCGCCGAATTGGATTCGGAGGTCAAAAACCGCGAAAGCCACCGCGCGCAGGCACTCGCCGATTTAATCCGCAAACTCGCCCTTTAAACATCAAAACAATACAAAGGAAAAAGAATGAAACCGATAAAAAAAGCCGTCTTCCCCGTCGCAGGGATGGGAACACGCTTCCTGCCCGCCACCAAGGCAAGCCCGAAAGAAATGCTGCCCATCGTCGACAAGCCGCTGATCCAATACGCCGTGGAAGAAGCCGTGGAAGCCGGCTGCACGGAAATGGTGTTTGTTACCGGACGCAACAAACGCAGCATCGAAGACCATTTCGACAAGGCATACGAACTCGAAACCGAGTTGGAAATGCGCCATAAAGACAAACTTCTGGAACACGTCCGCAATATCCTGCCGCCGAACATTACCTGCCTCTACATCCGCCAGGCCGAAGCACTGGGACTCGGACACGCCGTATTGTGCGCCCGCGCCGCCATCGGCGACGAACCTTTCGCCGTGATTTTGGCTGACGACTTAATCGATGCCCCAAAAGGCGCGCTCAAACAAATGGTCGAAGTGTACGAACGCAGCGGCAACAGCATTTTGGGCGTAGAAACCGTCGAACCGTCGCAAACCGGCTCATACGGCATCGTCGAAACCGAACAGCTCAAACAGTTCCAACGCATTACCGGCATTGTCGAAAAACCCAAGCCCGAAGACGCGCCCTCCAACCTTGCCGTTGTTGGACGCTACATCCTCACCCCGCGCATTTTCGACTTACTGACCGGACTGCCTCGCGGCGCGGGCAACGAAATCCAGCTTACAGACGGCATCGCCAAGCTGCTCGATCACGAATTTGTCCTGGCGCACCCCTTTGAAGGCACACGCTACGACTGCGGCAGCAAACTGGGCTACCTCGAAGCCACCGTCGCCTACGGCCTGAAACACCCCGAAACCGGCGAACCCTTCCGCCGCCTTTTGGAAAAATACCGTACCGAATAACCACATCAAGGAATCCTTATGCACGACAAAACCTGGTCCGGACGCTTCAACGAACCCGTTTCCGAACTCGTCAAACAATACACCGCCTCCATCGGTTTCGACCAACGGCTTGCCGAATGGGACATCCAAGGCTCGCTCGCCCACGCGCAAATGTTGAAAGAAACCGGCGTGTTGGACGAAGGCGATTTGGCGGACATCCGCCGGGGTATGGCGGAAATCCTCGAAGAAATCCGCAGCGGCAAAATCGAATGGTCGTCCGATTTGGAAGATGTCCATATGAACATCGAACGCCGCCTGACCGACAAAATCGGCGATGCGGGCAAGCGTCTGCACACCGGACGCAGCCGCAACGACCAAGTCGCCACCGACATCCGCCTGTGGCTGCGCGATCAGATTACCGTTATCCAAAACCTGATTCAAAACCTTCAGACGGCATTACTGGATTTAGCGGAACAAAACGCCGAAACCGTTATGCCCGGCTTTACCCATCTGCAAGTCGCCCAGCCCGTCAGCTTCGGACACCATATGCTCGCCTACGTCGAAATGCTCGGCCGCGATAACGAACGGATGGCGGACTGCCGCCGCCGCGTCAACCGTATGCCGCTCGGCGCAGCCGCACTGGCGGGGACGACCTACCCGATTCGGCGCGAAATTACCGCCGAACTATTGGGCTTTGAACAAATCTGCCAAAACTCGCTCGATGCCGTATCCGACCGCGATTTCGCCGTCGAGTTCACCGCCGCCGCCTCTCTGGTTATGGTTCACTTGAGCCGCCTGTCCGAAGAATTGATTTTGTGGATGAGCCCGCGTTTCGGCTTTATCGACATCGCCGACCGTTTCTGCACCGGTTCGTCCATTATGCCGCAGAAGAAAAACCCCGACGTGCCCGAACTCGTGCGCGGCAAATCCGGACGCGTTATCGGGCACCTTATCGGCCTGATTACCCTGATGAAATCCCAGCCCTTGGCGTACAACAAAGACAATCAGGAAGACAAAGAACCGCTGTTTGACACTGCCGACACACTCATCGACACCCTGCGGATTTACGCCGACATGATGCGCGGCGTAACCGTCAAACCCGACAATATGCGCGCCGCCGTGATGCAGGGCTTCGCCACTGCCACCGATTTGGCAGATTACTTGGTCAAAAAAGGTATGCCCTTCCGTGACAGTCATGAAGTCGTTGCCCAAGCCGTGCGCCATGCCGATGAAGCTGGCGTTGATTTGAGCGAATTGTCGCTTGAAGTCCTGCAAGGTTTCAGCGATTTGATTGCCGACGACGTTTACAGCGTGCTGACACCCGAAGGCAGCTTAAACGCCCGCAACCACTTGGGCGGCACCGCGCCGGAACAGGTACTCCTCCAAGTCAAACGCTGGCGTGAAGTGTTGGCTTAACCCCCGATGCCGTCTGAAGAAATGTTCAGACGGCATTTTTAAAAGGCAAGAACACGATGACCGATACGGATACCCAAGCCGACCGCTTCGAACAGATGATGTGGCAGGCGGTGGACAAACTTTTTAAACAGCATGACGGCAAACTTGAAAGCATGGACGGACGGGAACAGGAGCTGGTTTTGATTTGGCGGGCGGAAGCCGACATCGGCAACGGCGGCATACTGCAATTTGTCTGCAACTGGGGTTTTCCCGCCGCCGAAAAGACTTGTTCCGTTCTGAAAAAAATCGGCGCGGTACACAGCGCAATGCTGATCCATCGGGCGGCAGACGCATTGGACAAAGAAATCCGCCACCTCCAATCGGAAGGTAAAACCCTAAAAGAAATGTGGGATATAACACAGCATCTCGACAACAAAACCGCCTCGCTGCTGAACAGTCTGGATGAACAATATTGGCAAGACCCCGACAAACTGTATCTGCTGGGATGGCAATACTATTCCGGCAACCCTGTTCAGACGGCATTTTAAAGGGAAGGGTTCTCAAGTATTCCGGCAAATCAAGATGCCGCCTTTGCCCGCATTCCGCCGCCCGTACGGCAATATGAAACAGCCCGGTTTTTGCCCGTTCCGACACGCATTACCCGCTGCTTCCGCCTTACGGGCGCGATGCACGAAAAAAAATACAAGTCAGAACAAACAATAACCGAATCAGATAATAACAAATTTAAAAAAATAATTATTTGCATTTATAAAAAAGAAGGAATACACTATACCCCGTTATGTCTTAACAAGATATACACCCTCATTCATTAGGAGAAAATCGATATGAAAACATCTATCCGATACGCACTGCTTGCCGCAGCCCTGACCGCCGCAACCCCCGCGCTGGCAGATATTACCGTGTACAACGGCCAACACAAAGAAGCCACGCAGGCACTTGCCGATGCCTTTACCCAAGCCACCGGCATCAAAGTAAAAATTAACAGCGGCAAAAGCGACCAGCTTGCCGGACAAATCAAAGAAGAAGGCAGCCGAAGCCCCGCCGACGTATTCTATTCCGAACAAATCCCCCCGCTGGTTACGCTTTCCGCAGCCAACCTCTTAGAAACTCTCCCCGCAAAAACGATTAACGACACACGCCGCAAAGGCGTGCCGGTTGCCGCCAAAAAAGACTGGGTGGCATTGAGCGGACGTTCGCGCGTCGTCGTTTACGACACCCGCAAACTGTCTGAAAAAGATTTGGAAAAATCCGTCCTGAATTACGCCACGCCGAAATGGAAAGACCGTATCGGTTATGTACCGACTTCAGGCGCGTTCTTGGAACAGGTTGTCGCCATCGTCAAACTGAAAGGCGAAGCAGCCGCCCTGAAATGGCTCAAAGGCTTAAAAGAAAACGGCAAACTGTATGCTAAAAACACTGTCGCGCTCCAAGCCGTCGAAAACGGCGAAGTGCCGGCCGCCCTCATCAACAACTACTACTGGTATGCGTTTGCCAAAGAAAAAGGCGTGAACAACATCCATTCCCGCCTGAACTTCGTCCGCCACAAAGACCCCGGCGCACTCGTTACCTATTCCGGCGCGGCTGTGCTGAAATCTTCCCCGAACAAAGCTGAAGCACAAAAATTCGTCGCCTTCCTCGCAGGCAAACAAGGACAGCAGGTCTTGACTTCCGTCCGCGCAGAATATCCGCTGCACGCCGGCGTGTCTTCCCCGTTCAATATGGAACCTTATTCCAAATTGGAAGCACCGGAAGTATCTGCAACCACCATTGCCGACAAAGAAAATGCCACCCGCCTCCTCGAACAGGCAGGTCTGAAATAAACTCTTTCCGTTCAAACGGTCGGACAACCCTGCTGTCCGACCGTTTTCTATCCGAATCCGATTTATGTCCCGCAACAAAATACCCTCATGGCTGACCGCCCTCATCCTGCTTATCGCCTTGCCGCTGACCCTTCCTTTCCTTTATGTCGCCATGCGTTCGTGGCAGGTTGGTGCAACACGCGCCTACGAACTGCTGTTCCGCCCACGCATGTTTGATTTGCTGGGAAACACCCTGATGCTGATGTTCGGCGTTACCCTGATTTCTATCGTTTTGGGCATTACCTGCGCTGTCCTGTTCCAACGTTACCGCTTTTTCGGCAAAACCTTTTTTCAGACGGCAATTACTCTGCCCTTATGCATACCTGCATTTGTCAGCTGCTTTACATGGATCAGCCTGACTTTCCGCGTGGAGGGATTTTGGGGAACCGTTATGATTATGAGCCTGTCGTCTTTTCCCCTCGCCTACCTACCGGTCGAGGCAGCCCTCAAACGCATCAGCCTGTCGTTTGAAGAAGTCAGCCTTTCCTTGGGTAAAAGCCGCCTGCAAACTTTCTTTTCCGCCATACTTCCCCAACTCAAACCTGCCATCGGCAGCAGCATCCTGCTGATTGCGTTGCACATGCTGATTGAATTCGGTGCAGTATCGATACTCAACTATCCGACCTTTACCACCGCCATTTTCCAAGAATACGAAATGTCGTTCGACAATAACACCGCCGCGCTGCTGTCCGCCGTTTTAATGGCAGTGTGCGGCATCGTCGTATTTGGAGAAAGCATTTTCCGTGGAAAAACCAAGCTCTATCACAGCGGCAAAGGCGTTGCCCGCCCCTACCCGGTCAAAACGATGAAGCTGCCCGCGCAAATCTGCACAGTATTTTTTCTTGGCTCGCTGCTGGTTTTAAGCATCGTCATCCCATTCGGCATCCTTATCCGCTGGATGATGGTCGGCTCGTCCGGCACATTTGAACTCGTATCCGTATTCGATGCATTTGCCCGATCGATGGGCGTATCCGCCGCCGGCGCATTATTGACCATTTTGTGCGCATTGCCCTTGGTTTGGGCATCCATACGCTACCGCAACCTGCTGACCGTATGGATAGACAGGCTGCCCTTCCTGCTGCACGCCGTACCCGGCCTGGTGATCGCCTTGTCGCTGATTTATTTCAGCATCAACTACGCACCATCCGTTTACCAAACCTTTATCGTCGTCGTCCTTGCCTATTTCATGCTTTACCTGCCGATGGCGCAAACCACCCTGAGGACTTCCTTGGAACAATTCCCCAAAGGCATGGAACAGGTCGGCGCAACATTGGGGCGCGGACACTTCTTTATTTTCAGGACGTTGGTGCTGCCGTCCATCCTGCCCGGCATTACCGCCGCATTCGCACTCGTCTTCCTCAACCTGATGAAAGAGCTGACCGCCACCCTGCTGCTGACCGCAGATGATGTCCACACGCTCTCCACCGCCGTTTGGGAATACACGTCAGACGCACAATATGCCGCCGCCACCCCGTATGCCCTTATGCTGGTACTGTTTTCAGGCCTGCCCGTATTCATACTGAAAAAATACGCCTTCAAATAACACTGCTGCGAAAGACCGACTATGACCGCGCCCGCACTCCAAATCCGCCAACTGACCAAAAACTTCCAGAACCATGCCGTTCTGCAAAATATCTCGCTCACACTCGGCAAAGGGGAAATCCTCTTCGTTATCGGTGCATCAGGTTGCGGCAAAACCACGCTGCTGCGCTGCCTTGCCGGTTTTGAACAGCCCGATTCCGGAGAAATCTCGCTTTACGGAAGAACAATCTATTCAGAAAATACCAACCTTCCCGTCCGCGAACGCCGTTTGGGTTACGTCGTACAAGAAGGCGTACTGTTCCCCCACCTGACCGTTTACCACAACATCGCCTACGGACTGGGCAACGGCAAAGGCAAGACGGCGCAGGAGCGGCAACGCATCGAAGCCATGATGACCCTGACCGGCATTTCCGAACTCTCAAACCGTCATCCGCACGAACTTTCAGGCGGACAGCAACAACGTGTCGCCCTCGCCCGTGCCCTCGCCCCCGATCCCGAACTCATCCTGCTGGACGAACCCTTCAGCGCACTGGACGAACAGTTGCGCCGCCAGATTCGCGAAGACATGATTGCCGCCCTGCGCGCCAACGGCAAATCTGCCGTTTTCGTCAGCCACGACCGGGAAGAAGCCCTGCAATACGCCGACCGGATTGCCGTCATGAAACAAGGACGCATCCTCCAGACTGCAGCCCCCCACGAACTGTACCGGCAACCTGCCGACCTTGAAACAGCCCTGTTTATCGGCGAAGGCATCTCCCTGCCCGCCACACTCAACGCCGACGGTACGGCAGACTCCGAATTGGGCAGGCTCCCCGTCGGAAACACCTTACCCGCAGGCACACGCGGCACACTGCTTATCCGTCCGGAACAATTCAGCTTCAACTGCCCGAACACCCATGCTGCCGAATTATCCGCCACCATCCTCAACGCCATACCCAAAGCACGCCATATCCAAATCCGCCTGAAAATCGAGCAAACCATCCTGACGCTGAACACCCCCTACGCACCCGATTTTTCAGACGGCACACAGACACGCATCTACTTGAATTCAGAAGCACTGTTTTTCCCGGAACAACCTGCCCCGTAAGTTTGGAAACACCATGCCGTCTGAAAGGCGTGCCAATGTCTGGCGATATTCATCTTGTTGAAAACATAATTTATTTGTTAATATAGAAACACGCGGCAGCGTAAGACCGACTGCCGCCCAAAAACAGAAAATACCTGTTTCCGCAAACTGGACGGGAAATAGCCTATCCCGACATTTCCCCTCAAATCACAACACTTCCAACATACATGCTGCACACCGCAGCATACGAAAGGATATATCATGGCAAAAGTACTCATCGTACCCGTATCTGCCGGACTTGACGCATCCGCCGCCGCCCGGTCATTTGCAAAAGCCTTGAACGCACAAGTTTTCCAAGCCTTTGACACACAAGCAGAAGCCCTGTTGGCGCAAGGCAAAAGCGACGACTGGTTTGACGCGACGGTCGGTAAAGTTGCCGCACTCGATGCCGACAACCTCATTATCGAAGGCATCGCACCCGATGCCGACAAAATCTACCTTGCAGGCAAAAACGTCGAACTGGCGCTCTCTTTGGACGCTGCCGCCGTATTTGCCGTCCGTTCCGACAACGCCGATGCAGACGAACTGGCGCACCGGCTGAACCTTGCCAAACAGTTCTTTGCCACTGCACCGGGCGTATTAGAAGGTTTTATTGTCGACGGTGCGGCAGCCTCCGTTGCCGAAGCGGCTGCCGAAAAAACCGGTTTAACGTTCTTCGGCTCAAGCAGCGCGCTGAAAGACGTATCCGTATTGGCAAACCGACAAACCAAACGCCTTTCGCCCGCCCAATTCCGCTACAACCTGATTGACTTCGCCCGCAAAGCCGACAAACGTATCGTCCTGCCGGAAGGTGCCGAGCCGCGCACCGTCCAAGCCGCCGCCATCTGTCACGAAAAAGGCATTGCACGCTGCGTCCTGCTTGCCAAACGCGAAGAAGTCGAAGCCGTTGCCAAAGAACGCGGCATCAGCCTACCGGACTCTTTGGAAATCGTCGATCCCGCCTCATTAGTCGAACAATACGTCGAGCCGATGTGCGAACTGCGCAAATCCAAAGGCCTGACACCCGAAGACGCGCGCAAGCAACTGCAAGACACCGTGGTACTCGGTACGATGATGATGGCGCAAAACGATGTGGACGGCCTGGTATCCGGTGCCGTTCATACGACCGCCAATACCATCCGCCCCGCTTTGCAACTGATTAAAACCGCACCGGGTGCAAGCCTCGTATCCAGCGTATTCTTTATGCTGCTACCCAACCAAGTCCTCGTCTTCGGCGACTGCGCGGTTAATCCGAACCCGACTGCGCAACAGCTTGCCGACATCGCCATCCAGTCTGCTGATTCCGCAAAAGCCTTCGGCATCGACCCGAAAGTGGCCATGATTTCCTACTCTACGGTCAACTCCGGCAGCGGTCCCGATGTCGATACCGTCATCGAAGCAACCAAACTTGCCCAAGAAAAACGCCCCGATCTCGCCATCGACGGCCCGCTGCAATATGATGCGGCAACCGTACCGGGCGTGGGCAAATCGAAAGCCCCGGGCAGCCCGGTCGCAGGACAGGCAACCGTTTTGGTCTTCCCAGACCTGAACACCGGCAACTGCACCTATAAAGCCGTCCAACGCAACGCCAACGTCTTAAGCGTCGGCCCGCTGCTGCAAGGCCTGCGCAAACCGGTCAACGACCTCTCCCGCGGCGCACTGGTAGAAGACATCGTGTTTACCATCGCCCTGACTGCGGTTCAGGCAAAACAAATGGAAGGCTGATAAAGCCCCAAAAGTATGCCGTCTGAAACCTGATTTGGTTTCAGACGGCATTTTGACAATAAGCCCCTCCGTTTCAGGCCATTACCTTATCCCGATACGGCACGACCCATACAACTGCGCTCCAAGCATTGAATTATCAAGCACTTTTTTGTACAATCCGTCCATCCCAAACATTATTCGGGCCGTCTGCTGGCGGCCTGAAACTTTTTGCAAAGAAAGCCCATGTCCCAAGAAATCCTCGACCAAGTGCGCCGTCGCCGCACGTTTGCCATCATCTCCCACCCCGACGCGGGTAAAACCACGCTGACTGAAAAACTCTTGCTGTTTTCAGGTGCGATTCAAAGCGCGGGTACGGTAAAAGGCAAGAAAACCGGCAAATTCGCCACCTCTGACTGGATGGACATCGAGAAGCAGCGCGGCATTTCCGTGGCATCAAGTGTGATGCAGTTCGACTACAAAGACCATACCGTCAACCTCTTGGACACGCCGGGACACCAAGACTTCTCCGAAGATACCTACCGCGTGTTGACCGCCGTCGACAGCGCCTTGATGGTTATCGACGCGGCAAAAGGCGTGGAAGCGCAAACCATCAAACTCTTGAACGTCTGCCGCCTGCGCAACACGCCGATTGTTACGTTCATGAACAAATACGACCGCGAAGTACGCGATTCTTTGGAATTGCTGGACGAAGTGGAAAACATCCTGCAAATCCGCTGCGCACCCGTCACCTGGCCGATCGGCATGGGCAAAAACTTCAAAGGCGTGTACCACATCCTGAACGACGAAATCTATCTCTTCGATGCAGGCGGCGAGCGCCTGCCGCACGAGTTCGACATCATCAAAGGCATCGATAATCCCGAATTGGAACAACGCTTTCCATTAGAAATCCAACAGTTACGCGACGAAATCGAATTGGTACAGGCGGCTTCCAACGAGTTTAATCTCGACGAATTCCTTGCAGGCGAACTCACGCCCGTGTTCTTCGGCTCGGCGATTAACAACTTCGGTATTCAGGAAATCCTCAATTCATTGATTGAATGGGCACCCGCTCCGAAACCGCGCGATGCGACCGTACGCATGGTCGAGCCGGACGAGCCAAAATTTTCCGGATTTATCTTCAAAATCCAAGCCAATATGGACCCGAAACACCGCGACCGTATCGCCTTTTTGCGCGTCTGCTCCGGCAAATTCGAGCGCGGCATGAAGATGAAACACCTGCGCATCAACCGCGAAATCGCCGCCTCCAGCGTGGTAACCTTCATGTCCCACGACCGCGAGCTGGTGGAAGAAGCCTACGCCGGCGACATCATCGGCATCCCGAACCACGGCAACATCCAAATCGGCGACAGCTTCTCCGAAGGCGAACAACTGGCGTTTACCGGCATCCCATTCTTCGCGCCCGAACTGTTCCGCAGCGTTCGCATAAAAAACCCGCTGAAAATCAAGCAACTGCAAAAAGGTTTGCAACAGCTTGGCGAAGAAGGCGCGGTACAGGTTTTCAAACCGATGAGCGGCGCAGATTTGATTTTGGGTGCGGTCGGCGTGTTGCAGTTTGAAGTCGTTACCTCGCGCCTCGCCAACGAATACGGCGTGGAAGCCGTGTTCGACAGCGCATCCATCTGGTCGGCGCGCTGGGTATCGTGCGACGACAAGAAAAAACTGGCGGAATTTGAAAAAGCCAATGCAGGCAATCTGTCGATAGACGCAGGCGGCAACCTCGCCTACCTTGCGCCTAACCGCGTGAATCTGGGACTCACGCAAGAACGCTGGCCGGATATCGTGTTCCACGAAACGCGCGAACATTCGGTTAAACTGTAAAACACAAAGGCCGTCTGAAACATTCAGACGGCCTTTTTTTCATTCGATATCAACCCAATAAATCCCAAGCAAACTTTCCAATGGTCAGGCACAGCAGCAACATAAATCCGTAACGCAGCTCAAATATTGTCTTATTTTAGCTTTTAGCACCTCACCAAACATTTTCGGAACAAATGTTGACTTTAACCTTAGGTCAAGATTTATAATTTGTACTCATTCAGCTATTACATAGGCGAAAAACATGAAAAAACTTATGACTTTTATCACACTTAGCACTGCTGCAGTTTCAATTCATGCCCACGCTAATGAACAACCGCATCAAGCACACATGAATATGCAAATGTCGACAGGTTCTGCAATGCAACAAGAATTTATGCAAGGTATGAATCAAATGCATCAAGACATGATGGCAGCTGCGCAATATAAAGATCCTGATGTTGCTTTTGCAGCAGGTATGTTGCCACACCATATTGGCGCAGTAAAAATGGCGGAAGTTGAATTAAAATACGGAAAAGATCCTGAGATGCGTAAGCTTGCTGAGGATATTATTAACGCACAACAAGCGGAAATTGAACAAATGCAAAAATGGCTTAAAGCACACAACAAAAAAGCTCCGTAAAATGATCTGACCCCAAAAGTTAGACTGATTTAGTTCAAGGACTGAGTTCTGTAATTCACAGAGCTCAGTCCTTTTAGTTTCCCCTGAATGCGCTCATGGTTGTAATAATGAATGTACTCATGAATCGTTTTTTCCAGTTGTTAGAACGTCTCAAATCATTTACCGTAATAACATTCCATTTTTAATCGTCCAAAGAAGCTTTCCATCGCACTATTATCTAATAAGGTTTATGCTGTTAAGGTCCAATAAGTTGATATATAAGCTGATATTCCCGATAATCACATTATTCGGAGTCGATATTACAGGCAAAATTTTAAAAGTAATCAGAGGGAATGTTTAATAAATCCTTTAACAATATATTGTGGGGGACTGTTGTTTTTGCACAAGGAACAAATAGAGTAAAAAAACGCTGAAATCTTCGGAAGACGTGGATTTCAGCGTTTTTTGTATCCGGAAAAGTTACGCCAGCTTTTTCACAAAACCGCGCCGGAATGCGCGGTTTTTTGTTTGAAGTTGACGGGATTGGGAATTTTTTAAAACTATTTTAAGAGGGTTTTAAAATCAGTTTACGGTACGGCCGAACCATTCTACGCGTCCGACGATGGCGATGTCGTCGTCTGTATGGCTTAGGTCTATTTCAAAGGGAGCGTAATGTGGGTTGGCTGATGTTACCAACAGCTTGCCCGGCATACGTTGCACGCGTTTGACGAACAGGTCGTTTCCTATGCGTAGGACGTACAGGCCGTCGCGCGGCTCGGTTTCGGCGTGGTTGATTAGGATGTTGTCGCCGTGGTTGAGGATGCCTTCCATGCTGTCGCCTTTGACGGCGATTACGGAGAGCTTGTCTGTCTGCCGGGTAACGTAGTTTTCTATCCAGTATCGGCGGAAAGCCAAGCAGAACAAAGGTTCTTCGCCGAAGACCGGTGCGCCATACCCTGCTACTGCGGCTACGTTGTAGCTCGGCACGAATACAAACTCTGACAGGTTGACGGGAGCCTATGGTGTCGTACTAGTCTATTGAAATTATTCTAGAAATTTAATAATGCACTGAATGCTTGAACCAGGAGCATAACCTTTGTTACAACCTTGCGCAACATAATCTATGGCGGCCTTACCTATTAGGTCAGCTTCTCTGTATTTTTCTATTAACTGTATTTCTTCTTTATCAAGAAATTCTGCTTTAAAAACATAATTCATATCTGCACCTAATTCAGCAAATAAAAATAATGTCTTAGCTTCTGGAGCTTCTTCACCTTTTTCAAAACGAGTCCATTTTGCAGCAGTTACTTCGCAGGCTTTTGCGACCTCACGTACTGACAATTTTAAACGTTTTCTCTCAGCTTGAAGACGATTTGAGAACCAAGAAACAATTTCCATTCTTCTTCCTTCTAGATATTTAAGCAACTAACTAAGCAACAAAATTTTTTCGGTTGCTTAGTTAAAATTATTTAATATCATATAGATATATAAATATGATTTTTGAATAAAATTGTAACTAAGCAACCAATTTTTTAAAAATAGTTGCTTAGCCCTACCCTTCAGGCTACTTCACCAACCGTAATACCGACTTCTTTTTTCTCCTGTGTTTTGGCGATAGTCAAAATAATCTCACGACTTTTATTTGTTGATTGTCGATAGTTTTGAAGCAGTTCTAATTCATCTTTGCTGAGTTCGTTTGAATTTTCAGACGGCCTATTTCCTGTGAAAAGGAAATTTACATCTGCACCTAATGCACAAAAAGAGAAAATAATTTCACAGTTTGGTAGAAATTGACCACGCTCATATTTTCCCCACATCTCACGTGTAATGCCGCATTTCTCAGCAAGTTGAGACTGAGTCAAACCTAACTTTTTTCTTTCTACTTTCAATCGATTAGCAAAAAGAGAAATATTTTCCACAAAATAATCCTTGCAAAAGAGAAATATTTTTCTCATAATTCAAAAAAGAGAACAGCACTAGTGCTTATTTAGTTATGTATTCTAACACAGTCAGAAAGGACTATCTATGTTGATAACTGTCGAGAAATTAAAAGAAAATTTTGAAAAAGAAGGCAAGACTCTGGCTTCTTGGGCGCGTGAAAACGGCTATCAGCCACGCGAAGTTTACTTAGTTGTCGGCGGGCAGAATAAGGCTAAATACGGCAAGGGTTTTGAAATTGCGAGAAAACTTGGGCTGAAGTGAGGTTGATATGAATGAAATATCTAGCCGAGAGTTATCTGAAATATTAAATAAATCAAGGCAAGCATTAGACAAAAAAGCTTTAAAAGAAAACTGGCTTTATAAATTTTCAGACGGCCAAGGCAAAGGCGGGAAAGTCAAGCAATACTTAATCGCTTCCCTCCCTGCCAAAATCCGGGCAGCCATTATGAAACGGCAGTCGGACGAGCTGGCGGAGAAGATGCCGAAAATGCTGCCTCAAGTCAGACAGGGGACGGCGATGTCGGCTCAGGCACTGGCTGAAGCGGCCAAGCTGTTGAACGAGAAACAACGGTCGGTGGCGGATGCGCGATGTGCGGTGGTGGCGGCGGTATTGGGGATTAAATACGAATACGATTGCTCTGCCAAGGCTGCGGTGGCTCAGTTTTTGGGCTTGCTGGCAGAAGGTAAATTGGACTCGGTCACGCTTGGGAACTTGGAAAAGGCCAATGACCGCAGCCGGTCGGCAAAGGTTGGCGAACGTACTTTAGACGGCTGGATTTCTGCTTATTTGAAAGCGGAAGACGCGACGGAGCGGTTGGTTGCTTTGGCTCCGAAGACGACGAAGGCGGTTAAACCGATTGAGAGCTACGGTTGGTTGCCGATGTTTATGCAGTTTCACAATATTCCGTCCGCGCCAAAGCTGGCGCACAGTTACCGCCGATTTGTGCAGTGGGCTGAAGCGGAAAATATGCCGGTCAATGATGTGCCTAATTTGAGTATGGTGCGTCGCGTTTGGGACAAGCTGCCGATGATTATGCAGGAGCGCGGCAGGAAAACGGGGGCGGCTTATAAATCGCTGCTGCCTTATGTGAAACGTGATTGGGGGGCTTTGAAGCCTAACGATGTTTGGATCGGCGACGGCCACAGCTTTAAAGCGAAGGTGGCACATCCGGTACACGGCAGGCCGTTTAAGCCGGAAGTGACGGTAATTATTGATGGTTGTACGCGGTTTGTGGTCGGGTTTTCGGTCTCTCTTGCTGAAAGTTGTGTGGCGGTATCGGATGCTCTGCGTATCGGGGTCAAGCATTTTGGTTTGCCGATTATCTATTACTCGGATAACGGCGGCGGCCAAACCGGCAAGACGATAGACCATGAAATCACGGGTATTACGTCCCGATTGGGTATCCGCCATGAAACGGGTATCGCGGGCAATCCGCAAGGACGCGGCATCATCGAGCGATGGTGGAAAGACAATCTGATTGAGATGGCGCGCCAGTATGAGACGTTTGCGGGCGCAGGGATGGACAGCAGCACGAAGAACCTGATGTACCGCAAGATGGAAAGTGTGTTTAATGCTTTGGAAAAAGGCAAGGATTTGACGGAGGAACAACAGAAATATTTGAAAAAACTGCCGAGCTGGTCGCGTTTTATAGCGGATGTGGTCAAGTGTATCGACGAATACAACAACCGCCCGCACGGCGAGCTGCCCCGACATCCGGACGGCGGGCATTACACGCCGAAGGCTTATCGGGAAATGAGGCTGGAACAGGACGGTATCGCGCCGGATATGTTGTCGGCGGAAGAACTGGCGACGATGTTTATGCCGCAAGAGGTGCGAAAGGTACAGCGCGGTTGGCTGGATTTGTTCAACAACTCTTATTTCTCAACCGAGCTGGCGGAGTATCACAAGGACGAGGTACGGGTCAGCTACGATTTGGACGATGCGTCGGTGGTCAATGTGTTTGATATGGACGGTAAGTTCATCACGAAGGCACAAGTCAACGGCAATAGCCGCGAAGCATTCCCGACGGCGCGTATCGACCAACTGGCGGAAAAACGCCGAAAAGGCAAAATCAAGCGGGCGGAAAATGCAATCAAGCTCGCAAATGCGGAAGTCAATCCGGCTTTGGAACAGGCGGCAGTTTGGGACGAGCTGGGACATTTGGGCGGGAACGTCGTCGAGGCGGAGTATGCGGTATTGCCGAAAACGGGTACGGACGATTTTGTGCTATTTGAGGCGGATAGATAAAGGAAAACATGATGGACAAACAGCAAAATGCAGCGTTTTCGGCCGAGCTTGTTGAAAAATTGAAACTCAAGCGAGCTCTTGGGCGGATTCAACGAGCTCAAGCAAAGATTCAAGGTGTTCCCGCTGAACGGAATCAGGCTCAAACGTTTTTGCCTGCGCTTGAAGGAAACTGCGAACCTGCTCAATCGAAGTCGGCTCTTGACGGGTAATCCGCTGGAGCAGCCAGGCAAGTACGAAGGAATCGGTAAGCGACCTGTCTTCCAAGTCTTGAACGGCGACTTCCAGCATGATCAGGCGTTTTTCTAAATCGGGAAACTCTTTCATTTCAGACGGCCTTTAAAGGTTGTTTAAAACTCAAGGATATTAAAAATGAAACAAATTAATCAAGCATTGCAACAAAAACTGGCTGAATTTAAAGCCAAATCAGGCATGAACCAAACCCAACTGGCACGCGGTATCGGTACTTCGCCAGCCTCAATCAGTATGTATCTGAACGGCACTTATGCGGAAAAAGGCGGCAATTATGAAACCATCGAGCCGAAAATCGAGGCGTTTTTGGAGATGCAGGAAAGTAAGGCGCGACGTGAAGAGCTGGTGTTGGGATTTGTATCGACTAAGACGACCCGCCGTATTGCGGAAGTGATGCGCGATGCGCACGAAGGCGGCGAAATAGTGGTGATCTACGGTCAGGCGGGTTTGGGCAAGACTCAGGCGGTCAAAAACTACTGCGAGAAAAACCCAGCGGCCATCTTGATTGAGGCTAATCCGAGCTTTACGGCACTTGTGCTGATGCGCAAGTTGGCGACGGCGGCGAAGGTATCGGCGATGGGCAGCCTGAATGATTTGTTTGAGTCTGTATCTGACCGCCTGCGCGATTCGGGCCGTCTGATTGTGGTCGATGAAGCGGAAAACCTGCCGTTACGCGCCCTTGAAATTGTACGCCGTCTGCACGATGAGACTGGCTGCGGCTTGGTGTTGAGCGGTATGCCCCGACTGGTTGCGAATTTGCGCGGTAAGCATGGCGAGCTGGTGCAACTTTACAGCCGCGTGTCGGTTGCGCTGAATTTGGGCGAATCTTTGCCGGATGACGAGCTCTTTGAAATTGCGAAAGCGGCTTTGCCTGATGCGGACGAAGAAACGCTCTTGGAACTGGTTAAACATAGTAACGGCAATACACGCCGGATGAGCAAATTGATGCGCGGCGCGGTACGCACGGCGAACAAGAACGGTATCAAGATGCAGGCCGGTATCGTTAAGAAATACAGCTCCCTGATTATCCGATAGGCCGTCTGAAACGGTAAGTCTCTGACAGGGCTATATATTTTTTACCCTATGATTTTAATAACTTATTGTTTTCTAAAGGAAAACGCAAAATGCAAGTTTTGAAGAAAGTTGATTGGAAGATGTTTGTGGCGCGCTCTTTTTGGCGTTGGGTGCCGGTTGGTCTGACGGTGGGCGTGTGGTGTTTTGTGGCGGGGATGGCGTTGCATTCCTGCGCGAAAGAACCCGAACCGGTTGCGAAAGAGCCGACGAAGGTTGAGGCGATGGAAAGACAGGCGGATTTGGAGGTCAAGGTATGGGAAGAGCAATACGAGTCAATGAGCGTCGAGGAAAAAATGAAAGGGATTGTTTATGAGTGATAAGCCAATTTTATTGAACCCTGCGGCGAAAAAAGAGGCTTTGGATCGGGCGGTCAAGGAAATCCGCGCGAAATATGGCGATAAGGCGATTATGAAAGGATGTGTGAAATGAGTTTCGGACGACGTAATACGGATTGGCAGGCTTGGGGACAACACCGCAGGCGTGCGATGGCGCGAATGGCGCAAAAAAGCCGGGAGCGTGAAATTGAGGAATATCAGGTGCGTTTCAGACGGCCTGCCGAGAAGAAGGAGGAGAAAAAATGATTTGGTTTGTTGTCGGATTGGCGGTGTTGGTGCTGCTGCCGAAATGTTAAACCCAACCTGAAAGGAAAAGAAAATGGCTAAAACCCGAATCAAACAACCCGCTATCGAAGCGGCACAAGACAAAGCGGAAGTCACTGCGTTTATCCGTCAAATCGGCGACTTGCAGCGCGAAGTCAAACGCCTGGAAACCGAAGCCGGAGACAAAAAAGCGGCCATCGAAGAAGAATATGCCGCCCAAGCCGCGCCGATGTGTGCCGAAATCATGAGCCTGACCGAACGTGTGGCCGCATACTGCGAGGCACATAAGGACGAGCTGACGGAAAACGGTAAAACCAAAACCGTGGACTTTACTACCGGCCTGATTAAATGGCGCATCCGTCCGCCATCC
Organism: Neisseria sp. Marseille-Q6792; assembly: GCF_943181435.1. The sequence continues at coordinate 129,770 of NZ_OW969598.1, read as the reverse complement.
GTCAAGGTAACGGGCGTGGCCGCCGTCTTGGCGTGGCTCTCCGAGAAATCCGCCTTTGCCGAGTTTGTCCGCACTAAAAAGGAAATCGACAAAGACGCCATCCTGAATCAAAAAGAGCGTTTTTCAGACGGCCAAGTTCCGGGAATTAAGATTGTGAGCGGCGTGGAGGATTTTGTAATTGAGCCGACGGAGCAGGAGTTGGCGTAGAAGTATTTTAAAATCTTTAACAGGAGATTTAACAACAGTTGTAATAACAGTTGTAACAAGCTGTTTAAATCTTCTGTTAAACTTTTACAATAATCTATATATGCCAATATTTTCCAATATTTCTAATATAAAATACAATATCTTGTTTTTTATAATGTGAGATAGTAATTAAATCCAGTCCGTTAGAGTTCGCTAGTGTTCGCTTTATTTGAATGAATGTATTAGAATTATAAGAAGATTAACTTCGTTATTAACAAGTGATAGAAGGAAAGATGATGAAAATTACTAGACCAGGAAAAGCACTGCTGGCCGGATTCATTTCGTCTTTCGACCTGATTGCGGCATCTACTGATGTTCCAGTCAAAAACAAGCAAAAGAATGACCGTCAAGCATTAGCAAACGATTGGTTGAGTATAGGTAGCGATTTTAGAAAAGCAGTCAAAAAGGTAAGTGCGACACAATGAACAATGAAGGTGAATTAAAAAACCGCTCGACAGATACGGGCGGTTTGGCTTTTCCAGCACAAGAAGAGCAAGAGCTCTTAGAAAAAATAGAAAACCGCCCACGCTTAATTCAACAGATTATTGCCCGTCATCATCAGGGGCCTTTGCCTGCCCCTGAAGACATGGTAAGTTACAATAACATTATCCCGAATGGTGCAGAGCGGATTATGCAAATGGCAGAAAAAGAGCAGTCTGCGCGCTTACAATTTGAAACAAAGGATCAGGAAGAACGGTTTGAGTATCTGAAACAAGAGCAAAATATCAAAAAACGCGGGCAATGGTTCGCCTGTTGGTCAATTATTGTTTTTGCCTCTATTTCCGTTTATTTGATTTACAGCGGTTCGCCTACAGCAGGCGCGTTGTTGATGGGAGCTTCTCTTGCTACTGTAGTTTTGGCTTTTATTGCCGGACGTGGCCAGACGAAAGAATAAAATAGGGAATGATTAAAGGCCGTCTGAAACGGGGTTTAAAACCTGTTTCAGACGGCCTTTTTTCATACCCTAGATTCAGGCTGCTTTCTCTTCCTGCTCGTACACGGCGTTGTAGAAAGCGGCGGACAGCTTGTCGGCTTTCTCGGAGGCGGTTTCAATCACGGCAGACAAACCGTCTTCGATTCCTTCTATGTCCATATCCAAAACTTTCAGATGGTTGAGCGTGAACACCAGTAGATTCAGGGCTTTGAGACTGTCTTGGTCGAAAGTCAGGGTATAGGTGGTATTCATGGCTTAACCCTCCAATCCCAAAGACTGTTGTTGCATCACCATTTTGGGCTTGGGGACATATTCCAAGAAACCCAAATCGTTGAGTTTTTTGAGACGGTAGGAAACCGCGCCGGGGTTCATGTCCAAGAGTTTGCCTATTTCGGTCAGGTTCAAGCCCATACTGCGGTAGCGCAGCAGCGCGAGCATTTCGGGCGCGGCTTGGAAATAGGCGTCTTCCAATGCATCGATGCGGTATAGCACGGCATCAGGCAAGGCTTTTGCCTGTTTCTCCATTTCGATAAAATATCGGCGGGCTTGGCGTCCTTTGTCGTTGCGTTCAACCATGCACAGCTCTTTTGCCATGTCGAGGGATAAATAATACCCCTGAACAGTTTTATCACGCTGTCCAAAGAAACCTGCTTCGGTGCGGACAATTTTGTCCACGCCGATAAAATCAAGGGCTTGTGTAAATCCGTATTCTTCAATGCGACGCTGAATCCATTTAGAAAATGGTGTTTCCACACCTAAGAACTTATGCAGGTCATGAGCATCAACCAGTGCTTGTGTTTGATTGTCCAATTGACCTGAAACAGTTGGGATGAGTTGGGTATTCATGGTAAAATTATCTTTCATTTCAAGGTTGAGATGACAAGGAAAAGAACGCTCTAACGTTGCTTTTCCACTATCCCCGATAAGCTGTCACTTATCGGGGATTTCCATATCTTGTGTTGCACAAGATATGGAAATTTTAAATTATGGTAATTCTATTTGTCAATATTCTTTTTTGCTTTCTTTTTGAATTTTTCCGATTCCATATCTCCTCTAATTTTCGATTTTACCCAGTTTGAAAAATCTAAATTTTCAGAAAATTTAATTAAATCAAGTTCTTTTTCAGAATTGAACGATACTGTTTTTACTACTCGCTTGAGTGCGTATTTTTCTTGAGCCTTTTTAATCGAGTCCATAATCTTCCTTTAAATAGGTTTTAAAACACGATTATGGTAATACTAAAAACCATTTTAATCAAGATGTATTACAACAAAAAGCCGTCTGAAATGGGGTTTAAAACCTGTTTCAGACGGCCTTTTTGTTTGTAGTCATATTGCGTATAATCAAACAACATTTTGACTATATCATATGAGGATAAATCATGAAGAAACTATTAATTGCCTGCGTAACTTTGGCTTTGGTGTCGATGCCTTTAACTGTACAAGCTAAGGGCCGTCAGCCTTGTTCGGGTAAAAAAGGCGGTGTGTCGCATTGTGCGGGGGATAAGTTTGTATGCCAAGACGGCAGTATTAGTAAATCAAAACGTATTTGTGGCCGTTAATTAAGGTGTTGAAATTTTGGCTGTCTGAATTATTCAGACGGCCTTTTTTGTGCCTATCAGTTTCGCAAAAAACATCGACTTAATACTATATATTGTATTTTATTGGTATAATATGCGCTAATTTATACTATATGTTGTATTAGAGAAATAATGCGCCGGGCGTTGATTGCGAAAATTAAGATTGCTCAAAAGGAGCTGGGTTTGGATGATGCGACGTATCGCGCGGTGTTGGAGCGTGTGACGGGTAAGCGATCGTGTACGGAGTGCAGTATCCCTGAGCTGGAGCGCGTGGTCGAGGATTTGCGCCAACATGGGTTTGCGCCGAAAAAAACGGCAGGCCGACGGCCGAACCGCCGCTCTTCCGCCGACCCGATGATGCGCAAAATCGAAGCCCTGCTGCTGGATAACGGCTGGTCTTGGAATTATGCGCATGGTACGGCGAAAAAGATGTTTAGGGTTGACCGTGTGGAATGGTTGTCTGACGGCAATATGCACAAGCTGGTGGCGGCGTTGCAGATTGCTGCGAACCGCCGTAAGAAAGGGGCTATGTGATGTATGAGACGGCAGATTTTGGCGCGGTCAAGCATCTGCTCCCTGATAGTGTACAGGCGTTGATTACGGTCATCGGGTTTAATGAAACGCTGGAGCTGGTGCGCCTGATGGGCGGTACGACTTATCCTTTGCGGCAGGGTTATACGAAAAACAGTCAATCCCGTGTTGCATACTTGGAGGAGATTATCGGCAGTGAGGCAGCCGGTCGGCTGGTGGAGGCAATGGCTCCGTGCAATCTGTTTATACCCCGTTGCGAGACGGCCTTGTATGAGCTGCGTAACCGTAAAATCCGCAGTCAGTTTGACCGACAGACGGCAGGCGGTACCCCTGCTTATGAGGCCGTTAACGATTTGGCCTTGGCACACCGCCTAAGCGACCGCCATGTGTGGCGGATTTTAAAGCAGGCGGATAAGGAAGCGGAGCAGGAGAATTTGTTTTAGAATGGGATGCCATGCAGATGTATGGCATTTTATTTTGGAGAAAAATATGAAAACGTTTTATTTTGTGCTGCTGGCGTTGGGTTTGGCAGCGTGTGGGCAAGTATCAGAGGAAGTCAAACCGACAGCCCCAGCACAGCAAGAAACTCAGCCTGACCCGAAAGTGAAAATCGTGGAGCACCTGAAAAACGAAGAATACTTTATAGGGGAGAATAATTTAGACAAAATCCGCCGGCACGGCGAACTGAAAAACCATGCGGAAAAATTGGTGGCATTGCTTGCTCAAGCTGAAAAGGAGAGCCGCGGCATGGTGTTAAACGGTAGCAATTTGGCGGAGGTCAAGACATTTAACGAGGCTTTTATCGCTGTCGCCAAGTCAGCCGATGAAACTTTCGGTGGGCCATTTTTGGAAGATAAGGCTGGATTGTATCAGTGTACCAATGCCGCCAATGCTGCATATGACTACTTTACCGCCAGACAAAACCAAAACACTATGGTTGCCAATTATAAACAAAACTACGACAACGCTATGGCCGCTTGTAAAGAGCAAATTAAACATCCTCCTGAAGCTGAGGCAACTGTCTATGCCCGTAAAGGTATTAATCTGCCTATAAATGATTGTTTAGCCGTGTTGACCGGAGATGAACCCTTTGACACATTTACTTGTCCGATGAAAATCAAATAAGGTTGAATCATGCCAAGGCCGTCTGAACAACAGGCGGCTTTTTTGTTGCCTACTGACACTGTTTCGCCCGCTGCAAAAGCCATGCCGTTTGAAAATGTAAGCCTCTGAAAGTGCATTTTAATCTGATTTTGAGGGAGGCTTTAATGAGCAAAATTATTTGTCTGACTGCCGGACACAGTAACACCGACCCAGGCGCGGTCAACGGAAGCGACCGTGAGGCGGATTTGGCGCAGGATATGCGCAACATTGTGGCTTCAATCCTGCGTAACGATTACGGCCTGACCGTACGCACCGACGGCGAAGGCAAAGGCAATATGCCCTTGCGCGATGCGGTCAAGCTGATTCGCGGCTCGGATGTGGCGATTGAGTTTCACACCAACGCTGCCGTCAGCAAAGCGGCGACAGGCATCGAAGCCTTGAGTACCGTTAAAAACAAACGCTGGTGTCAGGTGTTGAGCAAAGCTGTTGCCAAGAAAACCGGCTGGAAACTGCGCGGCGAAGACGGCTTTAAACCCGACAATGCGGGCCAGCATTCGCGCCTGGCTTATGCGCAGGCCGGCGGCATTGTGTTTGAGCCTTTTTTCATCAGCAACGACACTGATTTGGCCTTGTTTAAGACGACTAAATGGGGCATCTGCCGCGCGATTGCGGACGCGATTGCGATGGAATTGGGAGCGGCGAAGGTATGAAAAAGTCTTTGATTGCTTTGGCTCTGTCTGTCTTGAAACCGCAGATGCCTGAATTTGAGATTAAGCCTGCCAATATTGGCTATTTGAAACAACATCCGTCTATGCGCCCGGGTAAGTCGGGTGTGGCGGCAGCCAAACGCGCGGCGCGCAAACGCAAGAATCGTCGTTAATCATGGGACAGGTTGAGTTTTACGAAAAGATGATTGAGCAATGGTCGCGCAAAAGCCGCAAGGCAAGCGAACAGGCGGACTTGCCTGAGTTTGAATTTGCGGAGGGCGAACTGGCCAATTATCGGGAAATGCTGAAACGGCACCTGCAAACCAAAAGTGTGGAATAGCAATGCGTATTTTGGATATTTTTAAAAACCCCGCGACAGGCAATGTGTCGCACTCGAAACTGTGGGCAAACGTTGCCTGCGCGGCGGGGACGTTTAAGTTTGTGATGTTGCCCGACCCGTCGGCGGAGATTTGGGCGGTGTATTTGGGCATTGTAGGCGGCTATGCGGTGGCGCGCTCGTTTGTCAGCGTGAAACGTCAGGAGGTCGAGAATGAATCTCGTGAAACTGCTGGCGAATAACTGGCAACCGATTGCCATCATCGCGCTTGTCGGCACGGGCTTGGCTGTGTCGCACCATCAAGGCTACAAGTCGGCATTTGCGAAGCAGCAAGCGGTCATCGACAAGATGGAGCACGATAAGGCGCAAGCCCTGCTGTTGTCAGCTCAAAACTATGCGCGCGAACTGGAACTGGCGCGCGCGGAAGCGAAAAAATATGAAGTCAAGGCGCACGCTGTCGGCATGGCTTTGGCGAAAAAACAGGCGGAAGTCAGCCGTCTGAAAACGGAAAATAAAAAGGAAATCGAAAATGTCCTTACTCAAGACCGTAAAAATGCAAGCGGTAATTGTATTGACGGCTTTGGCCATCACGGCTTGCAGCTCTACAAGCGCGCCCTCGGCTACGGAAATTAAGGTTGTCGAAAAGGCGGTCATGCCGACACCGCCTGCCGCATTGATGGTCGCGCCGGTACGCCCGAATCCGCCGAAAGACGGTAAGACGGCCACGCTGTTGGAACACGCCGCTGAGTTTGGCGGCTATGTTTCGGAACTGGAGAACCAAAATCAGGCTTGGCGCGATTGGGTCAACAGTCAAGCGGAAGTTGACGGTTCGGAGGGCGCGCGATGACGACTTATCGTGATTTGGTGCAACGCACGGTCGCCTGCCGCCATGCGGATTTAGAGCTGGGATTGAGCCGCGCACGCGAGCAAGAACCGTTTGTCATCCATGTTTCCGACCTGCTGGATAAGGCCGGTATTGAGTACGCGGTACGCATGGATAAGGATTTTCAGACGACGTTTCACCTTGAATATCCAATTACGAACTATGACACCTTTAAACGTGCGGTTTGGCAAACTTTGGGGGCGTATTACTGTGTTTGTAATGATGGTGATGGACTGGAGATTGCCAGCAATCGCCCTGACGGTTACGCCGTCCGTATCGTATTCGGCGATGTGCCGGTTTAAAGGGGTTTTAAATGGACTTTGAATTTGGTTTCAGAACCCTGTGGCCGATTGCGACGGCGGCATTTTGGTTTTGGGTCAACGGCATTTCAGGCCGTCTGAAAGAGGCGGACAAGCGTATCGACGATCTTAAAGAGGAGCTGCACGCGGTCAAGCTCTCGTACCACACCAAGCAGGATGCCCAAGCCGACCGCAAAAATATCGCAGCGTCTTTGGAGCGCATCGAAAACAAGTTGGAAAAAGTAAACGAAAAACTGGACAGGAAAGCGGACAAATCATGAGCGACCCGATTTTGGAAGCCTTGGCACGTATCGAAAACAAGACTGATCAGACGCTGAAAAATCAGAAGGAAATGCAGGCGGAAATTGCACAAATCCGCCAAGACACGAAACGCACGGCCATTACATTCGGCGCACTGGGCGGCGGCGTGATTACGGTCGGCTGGGAATTGCTTAAAGCGAAAATGGGACTGTAATTATGGCTCACCCGCAAGAAATCCGTGAAAAGTTACGTCGGCTCTATGTGAGCGGCGAGCAAACTTTGGAAACGGCGGCCTTGATGTGCGAAATCCCGCAGGCCACTGCGCGTGCGTGGAAACGTGCGGATAAGGAAAAAGGCGACGACTGGGATAAGATGCGCGCCGCTTACACTTTGGCCGGCGGCGGTATTGAGGACTTGAGCCGTGCGATGTTGGCCGGTTTTATGGTGCAGTACAACAGCACGATGACGATGCTGCAGGATTCGAGTACCGAAGATTTGCCGCCATCGGACCGTGCGAAGCTGTTGGCCAGCTTGGCTGATGCGTTTACCAAAACCGTATCCGCCAATGCGCGCGTGATGCCGGAAACGTCAAAACTGGCGACGGCTTTGGAATTGATTGAGTTCTTGATGGCGTTTGTGCAAGAAAAACACCCCAAACATTTGCCTGCCTTTGTGGAGGTATTGGAGCCGTTTGGGGTGGAAGTGGAGCGAAGGTTTGGTTAGTTGGGTGAAACTAAGGCTTGCGTCGTTTGAGTTTACCTTTTTCTGATTGTTTGATTTCTTCTGATTGTTCGACTTCCTTAGGCTTATTTTCATGAGATGCAAATAAATCTTCAATCAATTCTTGCAACTCTAAATCGGATATGGCTACCAGTTCATTTTCAAAAGTTTTTCTTAGTTCCTGAATAATTTCTGGAATGCTTAGACCCAAGGCTTGGAGCCTAAGGGCTTCTTTTTTAATTGGTTCGGATAATTCAAACATACATTGCACCCTTATGAAAAATAAAGAATTCCTCAAATCCCTTGCCGAACTGGCCGCCAGCCTGCGCCAAGTTATCGAAGCGGAAGTGGACGGCTTCGATGCGTCGCCCAAGGCTATTGCTGCACGCCGTGCCAAGGTGTTTGACCCGGTAGGCGGTTACGAATATTTCGTCAACACCTACTTTCCGCATTATATCCGCTCGCCTGAGAAATCCGAACTGCATGCGTTTTTATTCAGCCGTCTGCCGGAGATTATCCGCTCCCCTAAAGGAGAAAATGAGGCGGTGGGTGCGCCGCGTGGCGAGGGTAAGTCGACGCAGGTTACTCAGCTGTTTACGCTGTGGTGTATCGTGACCGGCCAAAAACATTATGCGGTCATCGTAATGGACAGTATCGACCAGGCGTATCCGATGCTGGAGGCCATTAAGGCAGAACTTGAGTTTAACCCGCGCCTGAAAACCGACTTTCCTGAAGTATGCGGGCAGGGCCGTGTATGGCAGGCCGGTACGATTGTGACGGCCAATGACGTTAAAGTCCAAGTGGCCGGTAGCGGTAAAAAGCTGCGCGGTTTGCGTCACGGCCCTTACCGTCCTGACTTAACTGTTTTGGACGATATTGAGAATGACGAGCAAGTCCGCAATCCCGAACAGCGCGACAAGCTCAATGCGTGGCTGACTAAAACGGTATTGCCTCTGGGCGGGGTCGGCCAGAAATACGATGTGATCTATATCGGCACGATTTTGCATTACGACAGTGTGCTGAACCGCACTTTGAATAACCCGTTTTGGCACGGTATTAAGTTTAGGGCGATGAAACGCTGGCCTGACCGCATGGATTTGTGGGACAGATGGGAGGAACTTTTCCGAAACGACGGCGAGACGGTGGCCGAGGAGTTTTATCAGACGCACAAAGACGAGATGGAACGCGGTGCGGTCACTTCTTGGGCGGCGCGTGGCGTACTCGCGCTGATGAAAATCCGTGCCCGTGACGGCCATGCGACGTTTGATTCGGAATATCAGAATGATCCGGTTGCTGGTGAGGCCGCGCCGTTTGCGAACAGCCTGAATTTTTGGGTCAATCGTGATTCGGATTGGATTTTTTATGGTGCGTGCGACCCGAGTTTGGGCAAGGCCGGCAACAGCCGTGACCCGTCTGCGTTGTGTATCGGCGGGTACAACCGTCGCACGGGTGTGTTGGATGTGGTGGAGGCTCTGATTAAGAAACGTCTGCCGGACAAGATTATTTCCGACATTATCGAATTGCAACGCCGGTACCGCTGTGTGTTGTGGGGCATTGAGACGGTGCAGTTTCAGGAGTTTTTAAAGACTGAGCTGGTCAAACGCGGCGCGGCTGCCGGTATCCCGATTCCGGCACGCGGCATTAAGCCGAGTGCGGACAAGTTGCTCCGTATTGAAAGCCTGCAGCCGTATATGCAAAACGGTCAAATCCGTTTGCACGCCAGTCAAAGCACACTGATTGACCAATTCCGCCATTTTCCGATGGCAGACCATGACGACGGCCCTGATGCCGTGCATATGCTGTGGGGCTTGGTTCAAAGCAGCGCGACTGTCGGCGGCTATATTGCCGTGCCTAGAGAGCACGGCTTATCCGGTCGGATGGGGAGCGGCGCATGGTAAAACTGACACGGGATACAGTCTGATCAGGAGCGGCACGGCTGAAAATGGGGCAAGTTTAACTTGCCCTTTTTTACGTCATGAAAAACCTACTCCGTGCGTTGTTTAGTAAAGCCGCCCCTAAAACGCCCGATAAACAATCCCAAACGGCGGATATCGTTAAAAACCGCACTACCCATGAGCATCCGAGCAAAGGACTGACTCCGCAGTCGCTCCATCGGATTTTGGAAGATGCGGAAAACGGCGATATTCAGGCGCAGTCCGAACTCTTTGTCGATATTGAAGAGAAGGACGGCCATATCTTTTCAGAGATGAGTAAACGCAAGCGCGCGGTAATCGGCTTGGACTGGAATATTGTTCCACCTCCGAACAGCAGCGAAGCCGAGCGCAAATTGGCCGAAGAAGTAGACGGCTGGCTGAATCAGCTGACCGATTTGGAGGATATGATGTTTGACCTTTTGGACGCGGTCGGACACGGTTTCTCCTGCGTGGAAATCGAATGGGAAAATCTTGGGTCGTTATGGTTGCCCAAAGCATTCCATCATCGTCCGCAGGCTTGGTTTAAGGTCAATGCAATGGATGAGGTGTTGTTGCGCAAAGACGGCAATCCTGATGGCGAAAAACTGTGGGATTTAGGCTGGATTGTCCATAAGCACCGCAGCCGTTCGGGTATTTTGGCAAGAAGCGGTTTGATGCGCACGCTGGTGTGGCCGTATCTGTTTAAAAATTACTCGGTGCGTGATTTGGCCGAGTTTTTGGAGATTTACGGCCTGCCGACCCGAATCGGTAAATATGCCTCCGGTGCGGACGACAAAGATAAGCTCACCCTTTTGAATGCGGTGCGCGAAATCGGCCATAACGCGGCGGGGATTATTCCTGAAACCATGCAGATTGAGCTGCTCAACGCGGCCAATGGCAGTGCGGATCCATTTCAGGCAATGATTGATTGGGCGGATAAAACGTCTTCAAAAGCGATTTTAGGCGGCACGCTGACCAGCCAGGCTGACGGTAAGACTGCTACCAATGCGCTGGGGAAAGTCCATAACGAGGTGCGCCATGATTTGCTGGTATCCGATGCCAAGCAACTGGCCGGCACATTGACGCGCCAATTGATCCTGCCATTGTTGCAGCTCAATAAAGGCAATGTCGATGTTTCACGTCTGCCGCGCTTTGTGTTCGATACGCAATTACCCGAAGATTTGACGGTGTACTCCGACTCTTTGCCTAAATTGGTGGAAATCGGCATGAAGATTCCGTTGTCGTGGGCGCAGGAAAAATTGGCTATTCCTTTAGCTTCCGGAGACGAGCCGGTATTGGCTTTTCAAACTGATGTTAAAACAGATTTAAAAAGTGCCCCGCTAAGCTACCGCCGTGTGGCTTTGAGTAAATCGGGCGAGATTGTCGGCGCGGCGCAGGCGGATTTAGACAATGCGGACTTGAGTAAGGTGGTCTTGCCGGAAATGATTGAGCCGTTTTTACGCGGCTTGGGTCAGGCTTTGGCCGAGGGCGACAGTTATGAGGATGTGCAGGAACGTTTGTTGCGCGTTTATCCCGAGCTGACTGCCGAACAATTTCAGACGGCTTTGGCACGGGTGGTTTTTGTGTCGGACTTATGGGGACGGATGAATGGCTGATTTGAGCTACGCATTCGGCCTCGAGCCTGAACAGGCCGTCAAGTATTTTGAAGGGCTGGGCTTTAATGTGCCGTCAGACTGGAAAGTAACGTGGAACGAAGCGCAGGCTAAGGCACGGGCGATTGCGGGCATTCACAAGCAGGATATTGCCGCACAAATCCACGGTGCTTTGTATGAAAGCCTGAAAAACGGTACGTCATTTGAGAAATTCCGTGATGATGTGGTAGGCCGTCTGAAACAGCATGATTGGCAGCTGCTGAAAGATGGCGACATTGTGAATGCCAATACCGGCGAAGTAGATGGTAAAGGCATCACGCGGCATCGACTGGAAACCATTTTCCGTACGCAAATGCAGTCGGCTTATATGGCTGGGCATTGGCAGGCTCTTGAAGATGGTCGAAACTCTGCGCCCTGGCTGCAGTATTCGGCCATTCTTGACAGCCGTACCCGACAAAGCCACGCTGCGGCGCATGGCGCGGTGTATCACATCGACGACCCGTTTTGGAATTACTTCTACCCGCCCAACGGCTTCAACTGCCGCTGTACCGTACGGGCGTTTTCAGACCGTGATTTGAAGCGGCGCAATCTGCTGCCGCAAAAGGCACAACTGGAAGATACGGAAGTGGTGGTCAACCGCAAGGGCGACACCCGCCCGGCCAAGGCAGTGAAGCTGGCCGACGGCAGCCGCTTTTATACTGATGCAGGTTTTCAGAACAATGTGGGTAAAAGCCATTTGGCCAACTTGGGGCAATTGCAGATGCAGCGTGCAGTGGAACTGCCGCCGAAGCTGGCAAGCGTGACGATTCAGACGGCCTTAAAACAGCCCGATTTGATGCGGGCGGTGTCGCAACAGGCGGCGCAAATGGTGCGGCGGGTAGATGCGGAAAAAGTAGCGCGCGGGAAAACGCTGTATGTGGGCGCATTGACCCTACCCGTGTTAGATGCATTGGCGGGAAGGCAAATCTATCCGCAATCCGCCGTGATTTCGATGAGCGACGAACGGGTATTGCACGCTTTGCGCGACAAGAAGGTCAAGCCGCTGCCGGTGTCATTTTGGGAGCAGATACCCGAACTGCTGCAAGAACCGGAGCAGATTTTATTAGGCAAGGCGGGACGAAATGACGATGCCAAACAGTTTTTGGCATTTGTGTATCCGCTGCCGGCAGGCAAGGGGAAGCTGGTGGTAACGCTGGACTATGATGTGAAAACCCGACATCCGTTTACAGGTAAGAAAGAACATCTGACCTTGAATATGGTCAACACTGGCATGATTGCCGAAACGGATAAACAGGTGGATAGCTTACTGTACGGGTATGAAACAATATGGAAAAAGCCATAAAACTCTTTGCCTGATTCGAACAGGATAATACGCGACACGGTAACGTGGCCGTAACCTTTCCAGTAGGAAACCCGAGTTTTACGGCATTAAGGACAATATACTGATGGGGAGAAATAACCAAGTTGGCGGCTTTGCCTGATTCGAACAGGATAAAACAGCGGATAAACCACCGAGGCCATTCCGGTTGGCGACCCGCCGACAACTTGGCATTGAGAATAATATACTGATGATCGAGATAAAAATCAACACAGATGCACTACAAAACGGCTTAAATACCATTGCGCAACGTACAAGCAACACCCGGCCGTTGATGACGCAGCTTGCCCGCATCATGCGCAACGCTGTGCTGGACAACTTCGAGGCAGGCGGCCGCCCCGCGTGGGCTCCGCGCAAGTATCCGTCCGCGCGTGAAGGATCGGGGCTGTTGCAGGCCAGTGGGCGTTTGCGCAATTCGATTACGCAGAACAGTACGGCCACGGAAGCCGTGGTCGGTACCAATGTGGAATATGCGGCCATTCATCACTTCGGCGGACAAACTGCACCGCATACGATATTGCCAAAAAACGGCAAAGCCTTAAAATTCGGCGGACGGCTTGCCAAACGTGTCAATCACCCCGGCAGTAAGATTCCCGCACGTCCGTTTATGGTTCTCCAACCTGACGACGAACAGGCTTTAGTCGATGCGGTAAATGATTATTTGGATGCCGCTCTCGGCAATTAAAACAAAAACCGTCTGAAATTGCACACAGACGGCTTTTATACACCTTTCCCTTATCTACCCTTTCCTGAAACGTTTAAATCAATCTGCGAGGGGCTTAAAAGGCTTCTGAAACGGTTTTAAACATATTCTCTTTCCCGTTCCCCGATATTGCTTATTTTCGTTCCTTACTGACAGTGATTCAGCCTCTTGTGCCGGCTTGATGGCGCATGATTCGGCAATGGATACCAAAACCTTTCTTGCCGCCTTATCTGCCGCCAAAGTCGGAAATACGGACGGCCTTATCAAAATCGTACCCAAAGGTCAATTTGCACCGGTAGACGGACGCACTGATACAGGCGTGGCGCACTGGACGATGACTGCCGATTTGGCACGGCAAATCATTGCCGCCTTTGATGCCGGACAAACAGACCTTGTTGTGGACTACGAACACGCCACACTGAAAGCCGCAGAAACCGGACAGCAAAATCCTGCCGCCGGTTGGATCAGCAAATATGTGTGGGATGACGACCGCGGTCTGATGGGCGAAGTGAAATGGACACAACGCGCAAAAGACATGATAGACAGCGGCGAATACCGCTATCTGTCGCCGGTTCTCGAATACGACACATTGGGCAATGTGCGCGGGCTGCACAGTGTGGCGTTGACCAATTCGCCTGCGCTGGACGGCATGGCTCTGGCTGCATTGAGCCGCCAAAACTCTATCAACCCCAAACAGGAAACAAGTATGAACAAGGAAGCTTTAATCAAGCTCTTGGGCTTGGCGGCAGATGCCGACGATAAAGCCATTGAAGCGGCTTTGGCCGAAGCACAAGAAAAGCTGGGCGGTAAAACGCTGGCCGAAGCACTGGCCGAACACAAAAACGAACCGCAAGGCGGCGAAGGCGGTAAAGGCGATGCCGGCAAGCCCGAAGATAATCCGCAAGGCGGTAATGCCGAAGACGGCGAAGTTGCCGAGCTGAAAGCCCAAGTAGCTGCGTTGAGTAAGAAAGTGATTGCAATGGAAGTGGGCGGCACTTCAGACGGCCTGATCCGTGCCGCTCTTTCAGACGGCCGCCTGCTGCCGCACCAAGAAGCATCGGCACGCCAATTGGCTGCTAAAGACCCGGAGGCATTTAAGAATCTGATGGAAGGCAGTTTGAAGTTGGCCGCGTTGAGTAAAACGCAAACCGGCGGCAAAGGTGCCCAAGGCGGTGAGCCTGCGTTGACTCCGGAAGAAAACGAAGTGGCCAGGCAATTGGGTATTTCGGCCGAAGATTATCAAAAAGCCAAATAAGGCTTTAAACAAGGATTAAAGCATGATTATCACTCCAGATACACTGAAAGCGCTGTTTACCGGCTTTAAGAAAAACTTCCAAGACGGCCTGAAAATGGCGGACAGCCAATACAAGGAAATTGCCACTGTTATTCCGTCCTCTACTGCTTCCAATACTTACGGCTGGCTCGGTCAATGGCCTGCCTTCCGCGAATGGGTGGGCGACCGCGTATTCCAAGATATGAAGGCACACGGCTATGCCATCACTAACAAGCATTTTGAAAGTTCGGTCAAGGTCAACCGCAACGACATCGAAGACGACAATGTCGGTATTTACGCGCCGATGATGACTGAAATGGGCCGTGCTTCCGCTGTTCATCCAGATGAATTGGTATTTGCCCTGCTGAAAAACGCGCACGCTACGTTGTGTTATGACGGTCAGAACTTCTTCGACAACGACCACCCGGTATATGAAAAAGTCGATGGCACCGGCCAATCCACCACTGTATCCAATATTTTCGCCGGTACCGAAGCCGCTTGGTATTTGCTGGATACATCTCGTGCCCTGAAACCTCTGATTTATCAGGAACGCAAACCTAAACAGTTCACTGCCATGACTGCCGCTACCGACGAAGGCGTGTTCATGCGCAACGAATACCGCTACGGCGTGGACGGCCGTTGTAATGTTGGTTTGGGCTTCTGGCAAATGGCGGCCAAGTCGCAAGAAAAACTGGATGCCGCAGGTTTTGAAAAGGCTTACAACGCAATGGTCAGCCTGAAAGGCGACGGCGGCCGACCGCTGGGTATCCGCCCCAATGTGCTGCTGGTTCCTCCTTCTTTGGAAAACGCCGCCAAAGAGTTGGTGGAAGGTGACCGCCTGGCGAATGGTGCGTACAACCCGAACAAAGGCAAATGCAAGGTAATCGTATCTCCTTGGTTGCTGTAACCCTTTAGATAGGCGGGCTCTACCCGCCGAAAGGATAAAAAATGGCAAAAGTAAAAAACGAAGATGAAAAAACCGAGCAAACGGTTGGCGCAACTGCGGATGTCAATCCCGAAGACGTTAAGTTGCAGGATTTTCTTGAGGCTGAAGTCGAAAAATTGAACGCCGGGCTTGAAGCGGCGCATGTGCGTATCGCCGAATTGGAAGCTCAATTGGAACAGACCGCAAGAGGTACCGTTGAAGCGGCAGAAGCGCAAGAACGCTATCAGGCAGGCGGTGAAGCGGCGGCCGATGCCGAAGTGGTTGCCGTCAAATCCAAACATGGCCATGCGTTTTGGCGCAGCGGGTATCACGTTCAGCCGTATTTTACCTTTGTGAAACGTGCCGATTTTGAGCCCGAAGCGTGGGAGCGCCTGATGGCCGAGCCGATGGCTGTTGTTTGTGAAGCCTTGCCTGTGGAGCAGGATTAATGGCTTACGCAACGGTTGCCGATTTGGTGGCGCGTTATACCGAGCCGACGATTGCAGGTCTGACCGACCTGACGCGCTTGGGCAGTGTGAACGCTGAAATCGCGCAACAAGGTTTGGATGATGCCTCTACCGAAATCGACGGCTATCTGGCATCGCGTTATGAATTGCCGTTGCCTGCCCCTGTGCGCCTGTTGAGCCTTTATTGCTGCGACATTGCCGTTTACCGTTTGGCAACGGGCAAGCGCCAGCTGACGGAAGATATGGTGCACCGATATGAGGCGGCGGTTGCGTATCTCAAATTGGTGGCATCAGGCAAAGCTGGTTTGGGTGTGGCTGAAAATGCCGACCCCAAGCCGACCGTGCAAGGTGATGCGGTAATGTTTGCCGCCAAGGAAAAGGTGTTCGGCCGTGATAGCGTCTATTGAACAAGCCATCAAACAGCGTCTTTCAGACGGCCTTGGCCAAATGGTCAGCGGTGTGCATACCTACGGTGGTGAATTTGACGGCGAAGGCTTGGCTCAAGTGGTTAACCGGTTCCCCGCCGTTTGGATCATGTTTGCCGGCATCACCGACAGCGAGCCCCATGATACGCGCCGTACACGCTACCAAGTCACCGGCCGCTTTACTGTCTTAGTCGGCGACCGTGCCAGCGGCAGCGAGGCAGACAGCCGCTTCGGCGGTTTGCACCGGAATGATGTCGGTACTTACCGGCTGATGCAGGCCGTGCGCCTGTTGCTGATCAATCAGACTATGGGTTTGTGTATAGGCCGTCTGAAACCCGGCAAAGCAAAAAGCCTGTTTTCAAAACAAATGGAGTTGGACGCAATCAGCGTATTCGCGCTGGATTTTGAAACGCATTGGTTTGAAGACGCACTGCAAGACGGCGATTGGCCGCGGCCTGCGGTTTCAGACGGCCGACAGGCGCAAGTATATGCCGACGTATCCGCCTACCGAGGCCGTACCGACCCGGAACATCCCGACTTTAAAGGTGCAAACCTTGAGCTGCGTATCCCGCCTAAAAAACCAAACCAACCCGCCGATATGGCGGCCACCGTTAAAACCGAGGTAAAACATGACTGAAACCATTAAAGTTCGTGCCGCCGCAGGTCTGCAAGTCCCTATGGCAGGCAAGCCACATGAATATATTACCGACCAAGAAACGGTTGAAGTGCCGAATGCCGCGTATTACCTGCGCTGTATTCACTACGGCGACTTGGTTATTGTTGAGGACAAACCGAAAGGCAACAAATCATGACTTCCGCAAACGTCAGTTTCGATAAGATTCAAACCAGTACGCGCAAGCCCGGCGTTTACGTCGAATGGAACACCAAGCTTGCCGTGCGCAACCTGCCGGCCAACAAGCAACGTGTGCTGATTGTGGCGCAGCACAACAATCCCGCCTTGGGCGGGCTTACCGGGCTGGAGAACGTATTTTCCGCCGCCGATGCGGCCGCCAAATACGGCGCGGGCAGTATGGCGCACCTGATGGTTACCGCCGCGATCAAAGCTTATGCCTATGCAGATTTGAGCCTGATTACCGTTGCCGACAATGAAGCAGGCGTTGCCGCGACCGGCAGTATCACGATTACGGGCACTGCCGCTACGCAAGGCGTTTTACGCGTCAACATCGGCAATGCCGATACGTTGACCGTCGGTGTCGCCTCCCGTGCAAGCGCCGCAACCGTAGCGGCAGCTGTTAAGGCGGCCATTGACGCGGAAACATCTTTGCCGGTAACGGCAACAGCTTCCGAAGGTTCGGTAACGCTGACGGCTAAAAATAAAGGCACGCACGGCAACCATATCCGTATCCGTGCCAGCAATACCGCCGAAGGGATTACCGTTGCGGTCAGGCCCATGAGCGGCGGTGATGCCGATGCCGATATCGGCCCCGCATTGAATGCAGTGGTTGCCGAAGGCCATCATTTAATTGCGGTAGGCTGTACCGATGAGGCGAACCTCTTGAAGTTGCGCGCACATTTGGACACTGTCGGCGCACCCGAAGAAAAACGCTGGGCATTGGGTATTTACGGTCAAACCGGAGCATTGGCGCAGACAACGACACAGGCAGGCCGTCTGAACAGCGGTTATCTGTATTCGGCCTGGTATCGTAAAACGCCCAGCCTGCCGTGCGAGCTGGCGGCCGCGTTTGCTGCCGTCGCGGCAGGCGAGGAAGATCCGGCCCGTCCGCTCAATACCCTGAAGCTCAACGGCATCGGTGTGTGCGACAGTGCAGACAAGACGATGCGTACCGAACAGGAAAACGCGCTCTACAACGGCGTTACCCCTATTGAAACCAGCCCGGACGGAACATCCGCCCAAATCGTCCGCGCTATTTCGACTTATACCAAAACCGCCAACGGCACGGCAGACGAAAGCCTGCTCGATATGACTACCGTACGCACATTGATTTATGTATCAGGCGCGTGTGCCGACCGTATCGCATTGCGTTTCCCGCGCGACAAAATGACTGAGCGCACCATTGCCCGTGTCCGCTCCGAATTGATCGACGTGTTGATGAAATGCGAAGAATTGGAAATCGTCTAAGACGTTGAAAACAATTTGGCCAAACTGATTGTGGAACGCGATGCACAAAACACCGGCATGCTCAACTGCCGCGTGCCGTCCGATGTGGTTAACGGCCTGCACCAAGTAGGCATGGTTATCGACCTGTATCTGTAAAAAGGAAAGAACATGAGTACGGAATATGTAGGCAGCGTAACGCTGTATGTCGGTGCGACCGAGGTGGAAGTTACCAAGATTGATGTGAAAAACATCACAGGCAAAAAAGAAGTTAAAACCATGAACCGCACACGCCGCGTCAAAGGCTTTACGCGCGGTGTCGGCCAGTATGATATTTCTTTTACCGCCGTCGTGCCGACAGACGGTACGGTTATCGATTGGGATAAAATCGAAGACGCAAAAATCTCGCTGGTCCCTGATATCAATGGCGCACGCCCAACCTCCTATCTTGGTTTTTGCGCGAAGGAAGCCGGTGAAAGCTATACGGTGGACAACGAATTGGTCATTGATGTGACCGGCTTTGCAACCCGTAAAGTGATTGAGTAAGCCATCCGAAACTGACACCTGTTAAAGACGGTTTAAATAGCCTTTAAACGATAATTGGATTTTTATCCGATTAACCGTTTAGAGGCTTTTATTATGTCTTCAATTTCCAAAGAACTCGAACATGCCGCAAAAGAGTATGAGCTGGTTGTTTCTCCCGACCTGAAAACCGTTTCAGGCCGTCTGAAGTACGGTATCTCTGTTGATGGTGCTGTTCATCGTGATTTTTCCATGCATCTGCTGACCGTGCGCGAAGATATGGCTATTGACCCAACGCTGAAGGGTCAGGCACGTATGTTGGCAGTCTATTCAGCCTCTCTCGACCATATCGGGACGATCCAGCCTGATGCTTTAACGGCCGACTTCTTGGCCGATGAGTTGGTCGCAACCGATTTTGACGCGCTTTATTTCGCCCAAGAGCTGCTGGCAAAAAAGCGTCTGTCCGTTCAGCTCGTGCCGACCGCTACCGATACGCAGTCCTAAAGCTGGGGAGCTATGGTATCTCTGCCGACGATATCGGCAAGATGACTCAGCCGGAGCTTGATGGCTGGCTGAAGCAGGCTGATTTGATTGACCGTGGCCGTGCCGCTCCCGTGGTGCTGCCATGGTTTGCCCCATCGGCCAAAACCTCAGTTCCATCTGCATCTGGCGGACATACTCAAACCTTTATCAGCAAACGGAAGAAAAAATGAGCCGTAATACAGTCGAATTAGTTGCCAAGTTCCGAGATGACGCAAGTGTCGGCCTGCGCCGCTTGGCAACCGAGGCCAACCGTACGATGCAGATTCAAAGCCGTGCGGCATCATCTTCCGGCAGGCAACAACAGCTGATGCATGCAGCTGCCGCCCGTTTGGGCATTCGCACGGAGCGTGAAATCCGCCGTGAAATCCAACGTACTCAAGCGGCCTACAACGCAATGGCCAAAAGCGGCCGTGCTTCACACAATGAGCTGGCGCGGGCCGCCCAACAGACGCGCAGCCGTATTCGGGAATTAAATGCCGAAATGAACAGCGGCAGCCGTTTCAACCGAATGATCCAAGGAGGTAAAAGTTTGGCGCGCGGCGCGGCTTCGGTTGCCGCCGGTGCGGCGGCAGGGGCTTATGTATTGGCTCAGCCGGTCAGCCGGACAATGGACTATGACACGGAGCTGCGTCACGCGACCAATACCATGTATGCAGGCAAGACTTTGGCGGAAAAACGTGCCGGCATGGCAGAAATTAATAAAACGGTAAACGATGCCGCTTATCTTGGCGGAACATCTAAGCAAGCAGCCTTGCAGGCAATGAATACCATGGTGGCCAGCGGTTCGTTGAGTGATGCTGCCGTGAAGCAGATGTTGCCAACCGTAATGAAAACAGCACTGGCCGCCAATGCCGATGCCGATGATATTGCCAATATTGTGACCAAGGCGAAGCAGGCAGGGTTTAAAGAAGCCGATATTCCTGCTTTGCTTGACCGAGCCATGCAATCGGGCGCGGATGGCGGTTTTGAGCTGAAAGACATGGCGCGATGGTTGCCGCAGCAGTTGGCAGCAATGAAGTCCGCAGGTATGGGCGCGACACTGGATAATTTCAGCAGTTTGTTAAATGCAAACCAACTGGCGTTTATGACTGCAGGCAGTACAGACGAAGCCGGTAACAACCTGGTCAATCTGCTGGCGAAAATCAGCAGTCAGGACATTGTTACTAAGGCAAAGAAAATCGACATTAACGGACAAGAAGGTTTTGATTTCACCGCCAGCATGAATAAGCGGCAGGCCGCCGGTATGAACTCGCTGGACGCTTTGGTCGATATCGTGAGTGAAATCGTGAGCAAGGATGAAAAGAGTGCGGCATTAATGAAACAAATGGCCGCCGCTCAAGGCGATGAAGCCAAGTTGGCTTTACTGGAAAACCAGAAAGCTTTGGTTGACGGTACGGCTGTCGGCCAGTTGGTTTCAGACCGCCAAGCCTTGATGGCGTTGCTCTCGCTCATCAACAACAAGCAAGAAGCCGCACGACTGCAGCAAGGACAGACCAATGCCGCCGGTGCAGTAGATGGTGCTTATCAATTTGTAGCCGACGGCTCCGGGTTCAAAAAAGAACAACTCAAAACGGCATATAGCGAAGCCGAATATGGTGCATTCTCAAGCTTTACCGACATGGTGGCCAACAAGCTTAAAGGTATTGCCGACTGGGCCAGAGGTAATCAGGAGACCGCGCAAACAGCAGTGGCGGCAGGACAAGGTGCCGCAGCAGTATCGGCGACCGTTGGCGCAAGTTCAATGGTAAGCGGCGAATGGCGGTTCTTCCAAGGCGGTCAAGGTGTTGCCGGTGCCGGCCGTTTCCTGCCGTCCGCAGGCTCAATGGGTGCCTTTGCTTTAGGTGCTGCTCCGTTGGCCGCTATGGGCGGCGTAACACATTTGGCGGCGCAACGGGATAAATATGACGACTGGAGTAAACCGTTGGCGGCATTCGCCGACCGCTTGCAGTCGTTTTTGCCTGATTTTATGTCGTCTGCCAAAAACGAATACATGAGAAAACGGGAGGAATTGGGTGGGAATAACTCTCCGCTCGACAGCCCTGTTCTCAAAGAGAGTATGGCGCAGCTCAGTCAATCCGCACAAACCAATCAGCAAGCCAGCCAACAGTATGTCACAGCGGCAACTGAAAATCAGGCTGCAACTGCCCAGCTTACCAATGCGGCTTCCCAGATGACTGCGGCGGCGGCACAAATGCAGGCGGCGGCAGGCAAGCCGATACCCGTTACAGTCACCGTTCAAAACGGCAATATTATGGCCTATATCAATCAAGCGGCGGCGCGTGCGGCAGCTAAAAATTAAGGATCCGTGATGAGTTGGAAAGATACTTTGCTTGATGCCAGTTTCAAGGGTGTCGGCTTTGATGTAATCGATGATACGTTGCGTGGCACGCACGCCTTAGCCGAACACGAATACCCGTTTGTTCAGGGGGCGGACATTGAAGATACAGGTGTGTCGGCAATGGATATGAGTCTGACGGCGGTATTGTGGGGTGACGATTATGAAGGCCGCCTGCAAAGCCTGCTGAACGTATTGCGCGAAACGGGAGCGGGCGAACTGATCCACCCGATTTACGGCAGCGTGCCCGATTGCGTGGTGGCTGATTTTGAAGCTGCTCATAATGAAGAAAATCCCGATTACTGTACGGTGCGGATGACCTTTAAGCAAAGTGTCAAAGCCGCCCCGTTTTTTGACCGTGAATTGCCGTCTGCACTGGCCGATGAAATCGATTGGCTGGCAGATTTGGCCTCATGGCAGGGTTTTGAAGTGTTTCAGACGGCCTTGGGCAAGATTCAGAAGGAACAAAGCCGCTGGAACGCATTTCATGCCACAGTATTGACGGCCGTCGGCGTTATGTATGGTCAGGTCAACGGCGTATTTACCGGCTCAATGAATCTTCTAAACAGCCCGCGTGTATTGGTGGCCGAGCTGAAATCAGTATTCGGTATGTTGGCAAATATGCACGTCGTCGGTAAAAGCGGGATGGATGGATGGCGCGATATGGTTGGCGGGGTATCAAAAGCCGCCGCTACGCCGTGGCAGGTAAGTCGCGGGGCAGAAGGCAGCGTTTCGGCAATAGATTTAATTCAGCGTGCAAAGGTTGAAGATGTCGCTGTTTTCGCAGCGTTTACCGCAACTGTCGGAGCGTGTGCTTTGGCAGAACAGGCTGCAGATATTCTGGCAACACAAATTGATGCGCCAACTTTAACGCCCGTGGAAATCTCACGCCTATTATCTGATACCCATGATGCTTTGCAACGCACGCTGGCCGCAAACCGTATTTTGGCGATGATGTCGGCGGATGAGGCAAAGGCCGAGAAGATGGCTTATTCCCTGCTAAGATTATACCAAACACCGGCAGACAGCGCCGACGACGTGTACCAACGTATCGAAGCGGCCGGTCTGTTGCCGAAAACACCATATCTTGAAACTGCCGCCGAACTGACTGAAAGTTTGCGTGATACGGCGCACAAGCTGCAAAAACAGGCTTTTGCCGTTTTGAATATGCGTCCTCCGTTAGTGCAGAAAATTGTAGGACATGATACCAGCCTGCATCTGTTGGCGTTTGAATGGTATGGCGATTACAGCCGTTTTGGCGAGTTGTTGCGTCTGAATCCGCAAATCCGTCATCCGAACTTTCTCAGTAAAGGAGAGGTGTTAAATGCCTACGCCAAATAATACCGTCACTCTGATGATTAACGGCAAAACTCATGGGCAGTGGACGAATTACGACATTGTGTCCGACCTATTAACTCCTGCCGATGATTTTAGTGTCACTCTAGGCCGTCCGGTAGATGCAGTCCCGACTGCAGTGAAAGAAGGCGATAAAGTAAAAGTCCGTGTCGGTGGGGATACGGTATTGAGCGGCCATATCGACCGTGTGCACACTACGACAGAGAAAGGCAATAAAACGCTGACCATACAAGGCCGCGACGATGCCGGCATCCTGTTGGACTGTTCTGCACCGTTGTTTAATGCGCAGGACATGGATTTAAACCAAATTATTGAAAAAATCGTCAAGCCTTTGGGTTTGTCAAAAATCCGTATCGATGCAGCCAAAACCAATAAAACCCATAAAGTTCAAATCGAGCCCGGAAGCCGTGCATGGGATGCCTTGACACAATATGCCGAAGCCAACGGGGTATGGCCTTGGATGGAGCCTGACGGCACGTTAGTTGTTGGTGGTCCTGACTACACCACAGCACCTGTTGCCGAGCTGGTCTTACGGGTCAGTGGCGACAATAACAATATCAAGCGTCTGGAAGTAAACCGCGATATGGCGGCACGGTACAGCGAAGTTACCGTGTTGGCGCAAAGCCACAGCGGCAAACACAACATCAAAGCCACCGCCAAAGACGAATCCGTCAAACTGCACCGCCCCCTAATCGTTACCGAGCCGGACATCGACAGTCAGGCTCAAGCGGAACGTAAAGCAAAGAAACGCTTGGCAGACAGCCGCTTGGAAGGCTTGACCATCACGGCAGTGGTACAGGGGCACCGAACCGATGACGGTACGTTGTGGCAACCGGGTCAGAGAATCAACGTATTGAGCGAACCGGACGGCATCGACTCAGTGTATTTCCTTATGGCGCGTACCTTTGTCGGAGGCAGAGGCCAAGGCACGGAAACTGTATTAACGCTTAAAGAAGACGGCGCGTGGGTATTGGATGCCGACCCGCCGAAGAAATCGGGCAAAACCAAAATGCCGTCTGAAAGCCGCAAAGCCAACGGTCAAGCACCGGTCAAGCCGAAGAAACGCCGTCAAGCTAAAAAGCCAAAACAGGAATTGCAGGTTATTTAAATGGATATTAAAACCATAGATAAGCGTATCAAACAGGCGTTTAACACTGTCCGGCAGGGCTTTCGCGGAAAGGTTGCCCGCGTCAAAGCAGCGGGCGGTGTGCAGAAAATCCAAGTCGAAGGCTTGGACGGCGAAACCGTGCAAGACTTGGAACACGCCGAAAACTTCGGCTTTACCAGCAATCCGCCCGCAGGCAGCGATTGCGTCGTCGTACCCTTGGGCGGCAAAACCAGCCACGGTATTATCGTTACCACGACAAACGGCGCGTACCGCATTACCGGTTTGTCTGATGGCGAAACAGCGGTTTATAACGCTGACGGTGCCAAGATGGTGTTAAAAAAGGGGCGCGTCATTGAGATTGACTGCGATAAATTAAATATTAAAGCACCTGGCGGCGTAAATATTACTTCGGAAAAAGTTGAATGTTCTGCGGTATTAACCGCGCAAGGCCAAATCAACGGCAATGGAGGTATGGCCGTGCAAGGCGGTAGCGGTACGACATTTATCGGCAATGTGGATATGGTCGGCAATTTGAATACTACCGGCGCATTAACCAACAACGGTAAAGATGTCGGCAGTAATCACAAACATACTGAGACCAACGGTTCGGAAACCGGTGAAGTCATTTAAACTGCTTTTAAAGGTCGTCTAAGAATCCTTATTGGGTTTTTAGGCGGCTTTCTATATTTGTCTGACATCAATTCACTCAAAGAAGGGGCGTTCATATCCGAAAATTCTGGTATGGACGCTTTACTTAATCCCGCCACCGGCGACTACTTATTAAACCAATCCGCTCAAGGTATCGAAAACGAAGTCTATGTGCGGCTGGTTACCCCGCTGGGCAGCTACTGGGCAGAGCCCGCGCTGGGCAGCCGCCTGCACGAATTGCGCCGCATGAAAGACCTGCCGCGCATGGCGGTGCTGGCCAAGCAGTATGCCGAGCAGGCCTTGCAACCTATTTTGGATGCCCGCCGCGCCCGCCGCATCAATGTGGCTACCTCTTTGGCACGGCGCGGCTGGCTGCAGCTGGATATTGCGGCGGTGGATGCAAGCGGCCGGAGTTTGAATTTAATCCACGAGGTGCGGCTGGCATGAAAACCAAAAACTTTGAGCAACTGCGCAGCGACTACCTGCGCGATTTGAGCAACCAACAGCCTGCCGCCCACACCCACCCCGGCAGCGACAATTACGCCCGCGCCACCGCTTTGGCCGCACTGGCCGAGGGGCAATACCAGCATCAAGAGTGGATTTTGCGGCAGGTATTTGCCGATACGGCGGACACCGCCTATTTGGAGCACCATTGCGCCATGTACCGCATTTGGCGCAAAGCGGCTGCCGCAGCGGCGGGCAGCATCCGCATCAGCGGCGCGCCCAATACCGTTCTGCCTGCCGGGCTGGTGGCCCAAGTGGGCGACATTGCCTATCAAACCGGTGCACCGGGTCAAACCGACGGTAGCGGTCAGGTATTGATTGCCTGCCACTGCCTGAGCGCTGGTGCCACCGGTAATCAGCCGGACAACACCCCGGCCAAGCTGCAAAGCCCGCCTGCCGGCATTGAGGTAGATGCCGTGCTTACCAGCATGGTGGGCGGCACCGATATCGAGAGCGATGCCGCGCTGTTAGACAGGCTGCTGTCGTGTTTACGCCAACCACCCGCCGGCGGCAATGCCTACGACTATTACCGCTGGGCAATGGACGTACCGGGGGTAGAGGCGGCATTTGTGTATCCGCTGCGTCGCGGTTTGGGCACGGTAGACGTGGCCATCCTCACCGCTTCCGGCCTGCCGTCACCCGATGTGGTGCGGGCCGTGCAGCAGTATATCGACGAACGCCGCCCGGTTACCGCCAAAAACGTGCAGGTGATGGCGCCGCAACGCGTGCCGCTCAATGTATCAGTGCGCGTATCGCTGGCCGACGGCTACACCCTGCCTGCGGTCAAGGATGCTGCCGAGCGCGCCTTGTCAGCCTATTTCGCGACCATCAAGCCGGGCGACACCGTCTATAAAAGCCATATCGAGGCACTGATTAGCGATACCCCGGGCGTGCGCGACCGCGTGCTCGACAGTCCGTCCGCCAACCAAAACGCCGCCATCACCCCGCACATTCAATGGCTCGCCTTGGGCACGTTTGAGATGACCCTGTTATGACTTACGCTGATTTACTCCCACTCTACTATCCGCCCGTCAGCTACGACGTACGTGCCACCCGGCAGGCCGCCGAGCGGCAGGCGGAAGCCGCCATATTCGACGGCGTGCAAACGCAGTCGGCACAGGTGCTGGCTGCCGCCTACGCCCCCACTGCCGGCGGCGACATCACGCGCTGGGAGCGGCTGCTCGGCATCAATCCGCCGCAGCCCGGCAACTACGCCCGCCGCGTGGCCGATGTGCTGGCAAAACTCAATGAAACCGGCGGCCTGAGCATCCCGTATTTCATCCGGCTGGCTGCCGCAGCCGGCTACACCATTACCATCAGTGAGCCGCAGCCCTTCCGCGCCGGTGTAAACCGCGCCGGCGACCGTCTCGCCCGCGAAGACATTATGTGGGTGTGGTGGGTGGACGTGGCCGCCCAATCGCAAACCGTGTGGCGCTTTCGGGCAGGCAGCGGTACGGCGGGCAGCCGCTTGAGCCAATACAGCGATGCCGTGATCGAGAGCCTGTTCAACCGCCTCAAGCCCGCCCACACCGCCATCCGATTTACTTACCGCTAAAGGACGATTTATGCACCCCATCGAAACCCCCGATAAGACCTTCCACGACGGCGACGGCGTGTCCGAATTGGGCACCATCCTGCCCGCGTGGTGGCTCAACCAAGTGCAATCCGAGCTGCTGGCCGTGCTGATTGCGGCCGGTATCCAGCCGGATAAGTCGCAGCCCAATCAATTACTGGCAGCACTGAATAAGCTGGCTGTAGTTACCACCGGCAACCAAGAAATAGGCGGCGACAAAACCTTTACCGGCCTCGCCACCCTGAAAAAAGGCGCGATTGTGGCCGACAGCGTGGGCGACTTTAATGCCAACCAATACCTGCAAATCGGCGCAAACAACGTAAACGCTTATTTTTACAACAAGCGCAGCGGAAAATACCTGTCCATGCGTAACGACGGCGAACTACGCTATGACGGCAAACGCCTGCTCAATGCGGACGACCTCGCCGGCATGATACCCAGCGGCGCCGTGATGTACTTCGCCGGGCAGACCGCCCCAACCGGCTGGCTCAAGGCCAACGGCGCAGCCGTTTCCCGCACCGCCTATGCGGCCCTATTTGCCGCCATCGGTACCACCTACGGCACAGGTGACGGCCGCACCACCTTCAATCTGCCCGACCTGCGCGGTGAATTTATACGCGGCTGGGACGACGGCCGCGGCATCGACAGCAGGCGGGCACTGGGCAGCGGGCAAAGCGACGCCATTCGTAATATCACGGGCAAATTAGACAGCGGCCAAAACGGCGCACTGCAACTGTTCGACTACATCGAGACGACGGGCGCGTTTGGCGTGGAAAAATCATGGAAACAGTGGACAGCCGAAAGCAACAGCGGAAATGACAATATTCCGCGCGCCATCACATTCGACGCATCCCGCGTCGTCCCCACGGCCAACGAAAACCGCCCGCGCAACATCGCATTGTTGGCTTGTATCAAAATTTAAGGCCGTCTGAAAGGATAAATCATGAGCGAAAACCAATACCCGCCAACCAAGCCCGTCTGCCAGTTGGATGCCGACAACCTCTACCTGCACCAAACCGTGGCCAACCTCGACCCGCTGGCCGCAGACGGCGGCTACCTATTGCCGGCCGGCTGCGTGGACACCCAGCCGCCCGAAACCCGCGCAGGCTTCGCCGCCCGCTGGCTACCCGAAAGGGCCGAATGGCAATACCTGCCCGACCATCGCGGCAAAACCGCCTACCGCACCGACGACGGTGCGAAGGTGCAGGTTGAACAGGTGGGCGAGCTGCCCGCCGAGCTGACCCTGCTGCCGCGAGAGAACGAATATCAGACGTGGGATGCCAAAGCGAAGGCTTGGGTATTGCCTCCGGACGTTGCCGCCCGGCTCAAAGCCGAACAGCAGGATGAGATGTGGGAGCGCATCAAGGCCAAGCGTTACGACAACCTGCGGCACGGGGTGTACGCCAAATCGGTCGGCAAGTGGTTTCAGACCGACGACGCCACGCGCCTGCAATATTTGGCGCTGGCGCTGGAAAGTGTAACGGGCGGTTTTAAAAAGCCCATCAACTGGAAGACGATGGATAACAGCTTTTTACAGCTAACTCCCGATCTGCTGCGCGAAATCATGCAGACTATGCACGATAACGAACAAGCCGACTTTGCCAATGCCGAAAAACACAAAGCGGCCATGCTCAAAGCCGAAAATCCTCTGGAATATGACTACAGCGGCGGCTGGACGGCCAACTATGAGCAAATTGAAGACGGGGAGACCAACAGATGAGCGAGCGGAAAATTTATCTAGCCTTGTACAAAGGCCGTCGTGATGGCTCCGGCTGGCGCGTATGGTGTGCAAGGGCGACCGACTGGCTGACCCGTGCCCTCACACGAGGACAATACAGCCACTGCGAGATTGCAGTGAGGCTGACAGAAAAAAACAATGGCGAACAGGCAGCGTATCAATGCTATTCCGCCTCCATCCGGGACGGCGGCGTGCGCGTGAAAACCATGCCGCTGCCTGCGGCCAAGTGGGACTTGATCCAAATGGAGTCAACCTCCGAAGCACACGAACGTCTGCAAAGGGTATGGGCGGAAACCCGAGGCCAAGGCTACGACCTGAGGGGCGCATTGGGTATTGCCTTCGGGCTGCCGCAAAACCGCCGCCGCTGGTTCTGCTCCGAGTGGTGCGCCGCCGCATTGGGGCTGCCCGACGGCTGGCGCTGGTCGCCCAACGACCTTGCCGCCATCGTGCCCGCTTTAAAAAGGCAGGCAGCCAAACCCTGATAGTGAGCAGCACCATCAACCGCAATTCAAGCTACGACGACCACCTGATTTATAAGTTCTGACAGCGGGCGGTATACTACTTTTAAAGGCATAAAATAATCCCCGTTTAATAGACCATTAAACGGGGATAAATTTGGGCAAAAGCTTATACAATTTTCTACGCTGCGGCGGTGCAAAAGCTGCTGCCAATTTGTGCAAAAGCTGCCGCCGCCTTACAATATACCTTACCGAAGAAGGAAAAATGAACGCAATCCGAACTTTCCAAAACCGCACGCCCGAAATCCACGAAACCTGTATGATAGACGAAGCCTACGTCGTCATCGGCAAAGTGTCGCTTGCCGAAGATATTTCCGTGTGGCCGTGTGCCGTGTTGCGCGGCGACGTGAACAGCATTACCGTCGGCGCGCGCAGCAATATACAGGACGGCCTCGCCTACCTCGCGCCTAACCGCGTCAACCTGAATCTGACGCAAGAACGCCGGCGGACATCGTGTTCCACGAAACGCGCGAGCATTCGGTGAAGCTGTAAGGTAACAAAAAACAAACATGCCGTCTGAAACCCAAAATTTCAGACGGCATGTTTATTCAACCCAAAATCTTATTCCGCTTGTCGGTATTGTTGCGACAGCCTTACATAATGCGCGGCGGAATACTTCAAAAAGGCTTTTTCATCATCGGTCAACACGCGCACTTGTCTGACCGGCGAACCGACATAAAGATAGCCGCCCTCCAAACGTTTGCGCGGAGGCACGAGGCTGCCCGCGCCGATCATCACTTCGTCCTCAATCACGGCATCATCCAAAACGGTGCTGCCCATACCGACCAAGACGCGGTTGCCGATACGGCAGCCGTGCAGCATGGCTTTGTGTCCGACGGTTACATCTTCTCCGATAACCAGCGGCGATCCTTCGGGTTTGGCAGCAGTTTTGTGGGAAACATGCAAAACGCTGCCGTCCTGTATATTGCTGCGCGCACCGACGACAATGCTGTTCACATCGCCGCGCAACACGGCGCACGGCCACACGGAAACGTCTTCGGCAAGCGACACTTCGCCGATGACGACGCACGCTTCGTCTATCATGCAGGTTTCGTGAATTTCGGGAGTGTGGTTTTGGAAAGTTCGGATTGCGTTCATTTTTCTCTCCTTTACTGCCGTTGTCCGGCTTATTCTCTAGATGCCGTCTGAAACAGGCTCAAACGGCACGGCTCATTTTCCAGCCTTAAGCGACTGCCACAGTCTGACACTGAGACGGCTGACATCGCTGGATTTCGGCGATACGATGAAACTTTTCTGCATCAGTTCTTTAGTCGGAAAAATCGATGCGTCGGATGTATATTTCGCATCCATCAGTTCTCGGGCAGGCAGACTGGCTGGTGCATAGGTAACGAAACTGCCGTTTTGCGCGGCAACTTTCGGATCCAGGGTGTGATTGATATATTTATGGGCATTGGCGACATTTTGCGCATCACGAGGAATCATCAGCGAATCCACCCATACACCCACGCCGGTTGTCGGTACCAATACCTTAATGTCCACACCGTTTGCCGATTCCCGGGCACGTGTTTTGGCAATGTTCAAATCGCCGCCGTAACCGATAGCGACACACAGGTTTCCGGTCGCCATATCGTCGATATAGCCTGAAGAAGTGAAGCGTTTGATGTCCGGACGGACGGTTTTCATCATATCGACGGCGGCTTTGATATCTTCGGGATTTTCACTGTTGGGATCTCTGCCCAAATAGTGCAATGCCAAGGGAATCTGCTCGATAGCGCTGTCAAAATAACTGATACCGCAGGATTTCAGTTTGCGCGTATATGCGGGATTAAATACCAAATCCCATTCGTTTTCGGGCAATTTGTCCGTACCCAAGGCCTTTTTCACCTGCTGCGTATTGATTGCCAAGGTATTAATGCCCCAAAAATAAGGGACGGCATATTCGTTGCCCGGATCGACTTCCGCCATCATTGCCAGCAGGGAGGCATCGATGTTGGCGTAATTGGGTATCAGGCTTTTATCGATTTTCCGGTATGCGCCGGCTTTAATCTGCCTGCCGACATTGGCGACGGAAGGTACGACCAAATCATAACCGGACTTTCCAGTCAGCAGCTTAGCTTCGAGTGCCTCGTTGCTGTCATAATAGTCGTACCGGATATTGAGATGGGCATCTTTTTCAAAATCGGAGAGGGTTTGGGGATCGACGTAATCCGACCAGTTATAGATATTGAGTTTGTCGGAAACAGTATGTTGCACTTGGGATGCTTCGGGCTCTGCGGTGGTTTGGCTGCCACCGCCGCATGCAGTCAAGACGAGGCCGAAAACTGCCGCCGCCATCAAGATTTTTCTCATGGATACAGTCCTTTTGTGAAAAAGAAAACATTGCAGTGGTCCGATACCACATACAAAAGGGAAACTGTGGGGGCGGCCGGCTTGCTTCCTTGTGCCCTTGATTCAGCTGGACTGAATTAAACGGCAAAAGACGCGGCAGTGCAATACTTAATTTTAATGCCGGAAAAAAATATATGTGCAGCCGTTTATTTTCAAACAATGCACCTGCTCCGCCATCTTAAACGAATATGCCGTCTGAACGTGCCATACGTTCAGACGGCATAATGCCAAACAAACAAGTCAGTTGCTCAATACGTCCACACCCTGCGGGGGCGTAAATTTGAATGCGCCGCGCGAAAGGTTGGGTTTGGTGTTCAGGCTGCCAAAGCTGATGGAGGTCTGATTGCCGAAGCTGTCTTTTAGCTGCATGGCGGCGAGGTTGTCGCCTTTGAAGCCGATACGGATATATTGGTAGCCGGCGTTGTTTTTCTTAGGCGTTGCCAAGACGTAGTCTATACCGTTGGACGAGCCGTCTTCTTTGAGGGAGTAGCTGCTGTCAAGGGCGGTTTTGTTGGAGAGGATGGCGGCAGGGCTGTCGCCGATGGTTTGGTCTTGGGAGGACTTGGTCACTTGTGCCAAATCAACGTCATAGAGCCAAATGGTTTGACCGTCGCCTACGATGGTTTGTTTGTAGGGCTTGGTGTATTCCCATTTGAAGAGGCCAGGACGCAGGATTTTGAAAGTACCGTGTGCGGTTTGGGTTTTCTTTTTGCCTTGGACGGTTTGGGTGAAGCTGCCGCTGATACCGTCGGCGTCATTGTTGAATTTCTTAAGTGCATCCACTGCGCCTGCCTGTGCGAAACCAATGGTTGCGCTCAGGGAGCAAGCAGCGAGGAATTTAAGCAGGTTGCGTTGTTTCATCATTATTTTTCCTTGTTGAAAGGGATGTGGCGCCCAGTATCGATGCTACAAAATAACAATGCAAGCCGCTTATGGGCGGTTTACATTTTGCAAACAGTGTTTTCCAAGGGCTAATTTTTGAAGATTCAGGATTTTTTCCTGCGGAAAAGACAATCGGGTTTCACAATTCTTTAATGTATGCCGACTGTGCAAACTGTGGTATTTCATGGTTTTTGACGCGCAACGCCAAATTGTAAAGATTATATTCCTTATATTGTTTTTTTTAAACGCTATAATATTTGTTTTCCGAAAAACGGCGGACTTGGAATGAAACCTGATATTTATGCCTTGCTCGAACTTGCCCTGCTTTCAGACGACCCCGATGAAAAAGGACGGCTGACGGATGAAGCGTTTGCCGCCGTTCAGAACATGGACGGGGCTGAGGCAGACGCCGCGCCGCTGGACTTCCGCCACGCGGGACGGCCGTCTAAGCCTGTTTTGGTTGCGCCGTCGCAGCTGACGCCGCGCAAAATGAACACGACCGAAGGCTATGCGGCAATGCTGCACGCGATTGCGCATATCGAGTTCAACGCCATCAATCTGGCTTTGGACGCGGCATACCGTTTCCGCACGCTGCCGTTTCAGTTTTTACGTGACTGGGTGAAAGTGGCGAAGGAAGAGGTGTACCACTTCCGCCTGATGCGCGAAAGGCTGCGCGCTTTCGGCTTCGATTACGGCGATTTCGAGGCGCACAACCATTTGTGGGACATGGCGTATAAAACCGCCTACGATCCTTTGTTGCGTATGGCTTTAGTGCCGCGCGTATTGGAAGCGCGCGGGCTGGATGTTACGCCGGGGATACGCGCGAAGGTGGAGCAGCGCGGCGATTCGGAAACCTGCGGCGTGTTGGACATCATTTACCGCGATGAAGTGGGCCATGTCGCCATCGGCAACCATTGGTATCAACACCTCTGCCGCGAACGCGGTTTGGAACCTGTCACCCTGTTCCGCAGTCTGATTGCCCGTTACGATATGTTTATCTTCCGCGGCTATGTGAACATCGAAGCGCGGGAAAAAGCGGGCTTCAGCCGCTTCGAATTGGATATGCTGGAAGATTTCGAGCAGGGTTTAAAACAAAATAAACATGCCGTCTGAAACCCTTCGTCCCGCACTTTATAAAAAAGGAAAACACATGATACAAGCCGTATTGTTCGACCTCGACGGCACGCTTGCCGACACCGCCCTAGACCTCGGCGGCGCACTCAACACCCTGCTCGCCCGCCACGGACTGCCCGCAAAAAGCATGGACGAAATCCGCACCCAAGCCAGCCACGGCGCGGCAGGACTGCTCAAACTCGGCGCAGGCATCACCCCCGACCATCCCGACTATGCCCGATGGCGCACCGAATACCTTAACGAATACGACAGCCGCTACGCCCAAGACACCGAGCTCTTTGACGGCGTGAACGAACTCATTGCTGAACTCGACCAACGCGGCATCAAATGGGGCATCATCACCAATAAACCCATGCGCTTCACCGACAAACTCGTCCCCAAACTCGGCTTCATCATCCCACCCGCCGTCGTCGTCAGCGGCGACACCTGCGGCGAACCCAAGCCCAGCGTCAAACCCATGCTGTATGCGTGCGGACAAATCCACGCCGACCCACAACACACACTCTACGTCGGCGATGCCGAACGCGACATCCAAGCAGGCCGCAATGCCGGCATGAAAACCGTCCTCGCCGAATGGGGCTACATTTCAGATGAAGACGATACCGACTCATGGCAACCCGACTACCGCATCGCCACACCGATCGAACTAATCGGCTGCCTTAACAAAAAACAGGTATGAAAATGCCGTCTGAAAACCTTTCAGACGGCATTTCCCACATTTCGGTACAACCTCGACACCACATCAGAACCTACGCTTCAACTTGCACGCCTGAAGAATGTGCACGGCAAGCTCTTCCACCGATTTATCCGTCGTATTCGCAAACGGAATCCCATGCCGTCTGAACATACTCTGCGCGTCTGCCACCTCGCTGCGGCATGTATCGATTTTGGCATAAGTTGAATTCGGGCGGCGCTCTTGGCGGATGGCCTGCAGGCGTTCGGGCTGAATGGTGAGGCCGAACAACTTGTCTTTGTAAGGTTTGACCATACGCGGCAAATCACTGGATTCCAAATCATCGGGAATCAACGGATAGTTGGCTGCCCGGATGCCGTATTGCAACGCCAAATACAGGCAGGTCGGCGTTTTGCCCGAACGGGACACGCCCATCAGAATCACATCCGCCTCCTGAAGGTTCTTATCGCTGACCCCGTCGTCGTGGTTCAATGAGAAATTCACCGCCTCCATACGCGCATCATAACGCTTCGTATTACCGATACTGTGATGCCCCTGCCCGGATGCCGTGGCTTCGGTATTGAGTTCCTTCTCCAACAGTCCCAAAAAAGTCTCAAAGAAATTAATCTGAAAAGCATCCGCCCCTTTGATAATCCGACGGATTTCGTCATCAACCACACTGACAAACGCAATCGGACGCTGTCCGTTTTCCTGCATATTCCGATTTACCTTCTCCACTACCGCCCTGGCTTTTTCAGGCGTATCGACAAACGGGTGCGTATGACGCTTGAACTCCAAATTACCAAACTGGTTCAACAAGGCCTCACCGATATTCTCAGCCGTCAGCCCGGTGCGGTCGGAAATATAAAACACGTGGCGCAAACTGCTCATCTTCCATCCTCAAAATAAAGATTGAAACACACATCATAACAGCAGCAACAAACATAAGGAAGGCGCACATACCGCCCCTACCTCGAATTACACGAAAACGGGAAAATAAAAATTTGAAACAAACCGCAACCCAAAACAAATTTAGCAGGAGAAAATGCCAATAAAGCGAGCAAAAATCTACCAAGAAAATATTAACCTATTCAAAACCACCTGTTTTACAAAGAAAACACCCAAGGAAAAACATGTTTGCCGGTAAAGAATTTCAAACCATTACATACCCCGAAAACTGCAACTTTTCAGACGGCATCACGATTTAAACAGATAAAACACATGACAGCATAGGAACGAATCGCTTAAAATAAGGGTGCGGATTTGTTTCTTTTTTAACATATTTTAGATTGGACACACAAATGGCCGACAACTACGTAATCTGGTTTGAAAACCTGCGTATGACAGATGTTGAAAGTGTAGGCGGAAAAAATGCCTCGCTGGGCGAAATGATCAGTCAACTGACTGAAAAAGGCGTTCGCGTTCCCGGAGGTTTTGCCACAACAGCCGATGCCTACCGTGCATTCCTCGCACACAACGGTCTGAGCGAACGCATTTCTGCCGCATTGGCAAAATTGGATGTCGAAGACGTTGCCGAACTGGCACGTGTCGGCAAGGAAATCCGCCAATGGATTTTGGACACCCCGTTCCCCGAACAGCTGGACGCAGAAATCGAAACGGCTTGGAACAAAATGGTTGCCGATGCCGGCGGTGCGGACATTTCCGTTGCCGTACGTTCTTCCGCAACTGCCGAAGACCTGCCGGACGCATCATTCGCTGGACAACAGGAAACTTTCCTGAATATCAATGGCTTGGAAAACGTTAAAGAAGCCATGCGCCACGTATTCGCCTCCCTGTACAACGACCGCGCCATCTCCTACCGCGTACATAAAGGCTTCGAACACGACATCGTCGCCCTTTCCGCCGGCGTACAACGCATGGTGCGTTCCGATAGCGGCGCATCCGGTGTGATGTTCACCCTCGATACCGAATCCGGTTACGATCAAGTCGTCTTTGTCACTTCATCCTACGGCCTGGGTGAAAACGTCGTACAAGGCGCGGTCAATCCCGACGAATTCTATGTATTTAAACCCACACTGAAAGCAGGCAAACCTGCCATCCTGCGCAAGACCATGGGTTCGAAACACATCAAAATGATTTTTACCGACAAAGCCGAAGCCGGCAAATCGGTAACCAACGTCGATGTCCCCGAAGAAGACCGCAACCGCTTCTCCATTACCGACGAAGAAATTACTGAGTTGGCGCATTACGCGCTGACCATCGAAAAACACTACGGCCGCCCGATGGATATCGAATGGGGACGCGACGGCTTAGACGGCAAACTCTACATCCTGCAAGCCCGTCCCGAAACCGTAAAATCCCAGGAAGAAGGCAGCCGCAACCTGCGCCGCTTCGCCATCAACGGCGATAAAACCGTATTATGCGAAGGCCGTGCCATCGGTCAAAAAGTCGGACAGGGCAAAGTACGCCTGATTAAAGATGCTTCCGAGATGGATTCCGTCGAAGCCGGCGACGTACTGGTTACCGACATGACCGATCCGGATTGGGAACCCGTGATGAAACGTGCTTCCGCCATCGTGACCAACCGCGGCGGACGCACCTGCCACGCGGCGATTATCGCGCGCGAACTGGGTATTCCTGCCGTCGTCGGCTGCGGCAATGCGACCGAACTCTTGGAAAACGGTCAGGAAGTGACCGTATCCTGCGCCGAAGGCGATACCGGCTTCATCTACTCCGGCCTGCTGGACGTACAAATTACCGATGTTGCTTTGGACAACATGCCTAAAGCACCTGTAAAAGTCATGATGAACGTCGGTAACCCCGAGCTCGCATTCAGCTTTGCCAATCTGCCCAGCGAAGGCATCGGTCTGGCACGCATGGAATTTATCATCAACCGCCAAATCGGCATCCACCCGAAAGCCTTGTTGGAGTTTGACAAACAAGACGACGAATTGAAAGCGGAAATTACCCGCCGCATCGCCGGCTATGCGTCCCCTGTCGACTTCTATGTCGATAAAATCGCAGAAGGCGTGGCAACATTGGCCGCATCGGTTTATCCGCGTAAAACCATCGTCCGTATGTCCGACTTCAAATCCAACGAGTACGCCAACTTGGTCGGTGGCAGCATCTACGAACCGCACGAAGAAAACCCGATGCTGGGCTTCCGCGGCGCGGCGCGTTATGTCGCCGAAAGTTTCAAAGACTGCTTCGCCCTCGAATGCAAAGCCTTGAAACACGTCCGTGACGAAATGGGTCTGACCAACGTCGAAATCATGATTCCGTTCGTCCGCACTTTGAGCGAAGCCGAAGCCGTTGTTAAAGCCCTGAAAGAAAATGGTTTGGAACGCGGCAAAAACGGCTTGCGCCTGATCATGATGTGCGAGTTACCAAGCAACGCGGTATTGGCAGAACAATTCCTGCAATACTTCGACGGCTTCTCCATCGGCTCTAACGATATGACCCAGCTGACCCTCGGCCTCGACCGCGACAGCGGTTTGGTGTCCGAATCGTTTGACGAACGCAACCCTGCCGTCAAAGTGATGCTGCATTTGGCCATTTCCGCCTGCCGCAAACAAAACAAATACGTCGGTATTTGCGGTCAAGGTCCGTCAGACCATCCGGACTTCGCCAAATGGCTGGTAGAAGAAGGCATAGAAAGCGTCTCCCTGAATCCGGATACCGTCATCGAAACCTGGCTGTATTTGGCTGATGAATTGAATAAATAACCAATGCCCATACCCCCAAGCCTGAAAAGCTCGGGGGTATTTTTCCAAACGACTTCACTCAAGCGATATATCCTGCCGATAAAGGCTAACCCCGCCTGAGATAATATTTGACACCTGCACGCCGACTGCCTACAATTCCCCCTTTCTCCGAGCAACCGGCAACGGTCAGCTTCTTCTTTCAGACGGCATCCGCCCGTCTTTTCCTCTTCTATATATCATTATTATGCACGTCTCTGAATTACAAACCCTGCACATTTCCAAACTTTTAGAGTTGGCAGAAGAACACGCTATCGAAAATGCCAACCGTTTCCGCAAACAAGACCTCGTATTTGCCATCGTCCGTCAAATGATGAAAAAAGGCGAGAGTTTTACCTGCTCCGGCACACTCGAAATCTTGCCCGACGGTTTCGGTTTCCTCCGAAGTGCAGATACCTCCTATCTTGCGGGTCCTGATGACATCTATGTCTCACCCACCCAAATCCGCCGCTTCAACCTGCATACGGGCGACACCATCGAAGGCAGCGTGCGCGTCCCCAAAGACAACGAACGCTATTTTGCCCTGGTCAGACTGGATTCCATCAACGGCGACCACCCGGAAGTATGCCGCCATAAAATCCTGTTTGAAAACCTGACTCCTCTGTTTCCGACCAAACAGTTAAAACTGGAACGCGATTTAAAGTCCGAAGAAAACCTTACCGGACGTGCCATCGACCTGATTTCCCCCATCGGCAAAGGTCAACGCGCCCTCTTGGTTGCCCCGCCCAAAAGCGGTAAAACCGTGATGCTGCAAAATATTGCCCATGCCATTACCGCAAACTATCCTGAAGTCGAGCTCATCGTCCTCTTGATTGACGAGCGTCCCGAAGAAGTTACCGAAATGAGCCGCTCCGTCCGTGGCGAAGTAGTCTCCTCCACCTTTGACGAGCCGGCGCAACGCCACGTCCAAGTTGCCGAAATGGTGCTTGAAAAAGCCAAGCGTATGGTAGAACACAAAAAAGATGTGGTCATCCTGCTGGATTCGATTACCCGCCTTGCCCGTGCCTACAACACCGTCGTGCCTACCTCGGGCAAAATCCTGACCGGCGGTGTCGATGCCAACGCGCTGCATCGTCCCAAACGTTTCTTCGGCGCGGCGCGCAACGTGGAAGAAGGCGGTTCACTGACCATCATCGCCACCGCATTGGTTGAAACCGGCAGCCGTATGGACGATGTGATTTACGAAGAATTCAAAGGCACCGGCAATATGGAATTGCACCTTGACCGCCGTATGGCGGAAAAACGTCTCTTCCCCGCCATCAACATCAACAAATCCGGCACGCGCCGCGAAGAACTGCTTGTTCCAAACGACCAGCTGCAACGTATGTGGCTCTTACGCAAATTCCTGCACCCGATGGATGAAATCGAAGCTGCCGAATTTTTAATCGGAAAAATCAAAGCCTCTAAAAACAATGATGATTTCTTTGAACTGATGCGCGGAAAATAAACGCGCCGCCCGCATTAATGCGAAATGCCGTCTGAAGCCTGAAAATCGGGTTTCAGACGGCATTTTCATTCACACGGTCCCGGTGCGGTAACGGCGCAACCGCCGGCAGTGTCCGTATCTGCCCGCCGAATGTGCAGCCTTTGCAAAGCCGGCTTTAAGGCATCCGTACCGGCACTGAAAACCGATGCGGGAACTTGATTCGAGATTGCAGCAAACCGCGTCCATTCTTATATAAATTTTATTTTTATTTCATAACTAAAATTTTTTAATATATTAATCAATAAATTAATTTTATTAAACGGAAATATTGTCAACAATATTTTGCCTTATCCTCCAAACCTCTGTATATTTTCCTACGGTAGATTGTTGACAATCCATCCGCCCCCATATGCGCCGCCTGAGGATGCACCCTCCTGCCGGACAACGGATACGACGGATCGGATGCACTATTTTCACGTTCAAACAAGGGATTTGTTTCACACAGGGCGGCACATCGGCACAATTCCCCGCGCCTCCCGGACAAGCCCCGACCCCGCCTTCCCGAAAGACAGGATCCAACCATTAAGGAAACTTCAATCAAAATGAAAAAACACATATGGGCGGCATCTTTGCTGCCGGCATCCCTATCGGCAGAACCATTAAACTGGTGGAAACCTTATTCCGCCATCAATTCGGGCGATACCGCCTGGGTGATGACTGCGGCTGCCTTGGTATTGTTGATGACGCTTCCCGGACTGGCTTTATTCTACGGCGGTATGGTGCGGAAAAAAAACCTGCTCTCGACGATGATGCACAGCTTTTCCATCGCGGCATTGGTGGGCATTCTTTGGGTCGCCGTCGGCTATTCTTTGGCGTTCACGCCGGGAAATGCCTTTATCGGCGGTTTGGGGCGCGTATTTTTAAACGGGATGCAGATAGACGCTGCCGCAAAAATGTTGACCGTCTCGCCTAATGCACCGACTGTTCCCGAACCGGTATTTATGTTTTTCCAGATGACGTTTGCCATTATTTCGACCGCCATTATTACTGGCGCGTTTGCCGAACGGATGAAATATTCGGCAATGATGCTGTTTTCGGGCATATGGTTTTTATTGGTTTATGTGCCGGGCGCGCATTGGGTGTGGGGCGGCGGCTTTATGAGCAAAGGCGGCGTATTGGATTATGCCGGCGGTACGGTGGTGCACATCAATGCCGGTATCGCGGGACTTGTCGCCGCCTTGGTTTTGGGCAGGCGCATAGGCTACGGGCGCGAGGCGATGCCTCCGCACAATATGGCGATGACGCTGATCGGCGCGGCAATGTTGTGGTTCGGCTGGTTCGGCTTTAACGCCGGTTCGGCGCTTGCGGCAGACGCGGCGGCGGGTATGGCGATGGCGGTAACGCAGGTGTCGGCCATATTCGGCGCGGCAGGCTGGCTTGCCTGCGAAAAAATAGCGGGACACAAACCTTCCGCTTTGGGGCTGGCTTCCGGCGCGGTTTCCGGGCTGGTCGGCATCACCCCTGCCGCCGGCTTTACCGGCCCGTCGGGCGCGGCCGCCATCGGTATATTGACTGCCGCCGCGTGCTTTGTGTCCGTCACCGTCGTCAAACACAAATTGCGTTACGATGATTCTTTGGACGCTTTCGGCATACACGGATTCGGCGGGCTGGTGGGCGGAATATTGACCGGCATCTTTTTCGACAACCGCATTTTCGGCGGGGATGCGGCAGTTTGGCAGCAGTTGTGGATACAGGTAAAAGACGGGTTCGTTATGGCGGCATACAGCGGGCTGATGAGTTGGGCGATTTTGAAGGTTGTGGGGAAAATCTGCGGCGGCCTGCGCGTCGGCAAGGATGTCGAACGCGAGGGCTTGGATCTGAATATCCACGGCGAACGCGTGGAATAAGGGCGGCTATGCCGTCTGAAGCCTGAAAATCGGGTTTCAGACGGCATTTTTCACATTGTCCGCCGATGGACAAACATACTGCCTACGATACTTAACGGCTGTCTTTCCACTGATAATATTTCGAGCCGAGGAAAGAACCGAGTTTTCTCAAAAACGGCTGGAGGATGATATTCGGCTGGCTCAACTGTTCAAACGGCTTCAGACGGCATTCGTCCCCTAAAATTGCTTCGGCAACCGCCAAACCGGCAATACCCGTTATTGCCATACCATGGCCGGAATAACCTTGCGCATAAAAAACATTTGCGGCCAAACGTCCGAAATGCGGGACAAGGTTGGCGGTAATATCGCACTCCCCGCCCCACGAATATTCGATTTTGACATCGCCAAGCTGCGGAAAAACTTTAAGCATATCTTGGCGGACAAGCTCGGTCATACGCGCGGGATCGTCGATAAACTCGTTATCCTTACCGCCGAAAAGCAGCCTGCCGTCCGCGCTGAGGCGGTAATAGTCCAAAATATGGCGGTTGTCGCATACTGCCATATTGTTGCGGATAAGCCCTTTTGCGCGCGCGCCCAAGGGTTCGGTGGCAATAATAAAGGTGCTGACGGCAATCGCCTTGCGCTCCAAAGGCTTGAATATCGGGTTCAAACCGGCATAGGTATTGACGGCATAGACCACATTTTTGCACTCGACGCTACCTTCGGGCGTGTAAACCAGCCAACCGTTTTGATGCGGTTCGATGCGCGTCATCGGGGACTGCTCGAAAATCTGCACGCCGGCTTCGGCAGCGGCGCGGGCGATGCCCAAAGTGTAATTGAGCGGGTGCAGGTGTCCGGATAAGGGGTCGAATTGCGCCCCTTGGTACATATCGCTGTCAAGCTGCTGTTTCAACTCGGCTTTATCCCAAAGTTGATAATGACTCGCACCGTAATGCCGTTGGGCGTATTCATGCCACTGCTGCAACTCTTCCCAATGCTGCGGACGGACAGCAACCGTGGCATAACCGCGCTGCCAATCGCAATCGATGGCATGTTTGCGGACGCGTTCGTCCACCAGTTCGACCGCCTGCAAAGACTGTTGCCAAAACCATTGCGCCTGCTCCAAGCCGACCTGTTTTTCAATTTCCTCCATACCGCAGGCGTAGTCGCTGATGACCTGCCCGCCGCTCCTGCCGGATGCGCCGAAACCGATACGCGCGGCTTCCAAAACGACGGCTTCATGTCCGTGTTCCGCCAGCGGCAATGCGGTACACAAACCGCTCAAACCGCCGCCGATAATGCAGGTTTCGGTTTTCAGACGGCATTGAAGTTTCGGATAAACAGTATGAGGATTAACCGAACTAAAATAATAAGAAGGTAGATATTCTTGAAAATCAGGACGAATCATTATGTTTACTTTATCAGGTATATTTTCAGACGGCATGATATGGTTTGCCGTACCATGCCGTCTGAACGGGAAATTACTTTAAGAAAACAGGCTGACCTGATAATGCGGTCAGCCTGCCCTGTCGGTCAATGCGCTTTCTCGGCAGCCAGTTTTTCCTGGCGGTAGGCTTCTGCCGCCTCGCGGTCGCGCTTGGTTGCCTGCCTCATCATCCAATAATTAACGATGATGACCAATGTTCCGATGATGCCGATCAGGATGGTTGCCAAGACATTCATCTGAGGATCAAGACCCAGCTTAATTTTGGAGAAAATCACCTGCGGCAATGTAGAAGAACCGGGGCCGGACAGGAAGGAGGTAATCACCAAATCATCCAAAGACAGGGTAATGCCGAGCAGAAAGCCTGAAGCGATGGCAGGGGCAATCAAAGGCAAAGTGATGACAAAAAAGATTTTCAGCGGACGCGCACCCAAATCCATTGCAGCTTCTTCGAGCGATTGGTC
Source organism: Neisseria sp. Marseille-Q6792 (assembly GCF_943181435.1). The sequence continues at coordinate 86,570 of NZ_OW969598.1, read as the reverse complement.
AAGCTCAACCAGACGCGAACGGATGACAACGGTAATGTATGCCATGCAAAGCGTGGTATGTCCTAAGAAAATAGTGAAAAAGCCTCGATCAAAATAAAGCGATTGCAGCAATTCGCTACCTTGCAGGAACATCTGCACCTGAATAATCAGCAGCAGCATAGACAGACCGGTAATCACGTCGGGCATCACCATAGGCGCGGAAATCATACCGGCAAACAAGGTACTGCCGCGGAAACGTTTGATACGCGCCATCGCATAGCCCGCCAGCGTACCCAAAACGACGGCGGCAAGCGAAGACACAACGGCAATACGCAGCGATAACCAAGCAGCTTCCAAGATGGTGTCGTTTTCCAGCAATGCGCCGTACCACTTGGTCGAAAAGCCGCCCCAAACGGTAACGAGCTTGGATTCGTTAAACGAATAGACAACCAAAACGACTAGCGGGATATACAGAAACGCCAGTGACAGTGCCAACATCAGTTTCAAGAACCAAGATAATTTGGATTTCTGCATTATTTGGCTCCTTCTTCCAATTCGCGGTTTTCATAATGCTGGAACAGCGCAATCGGCACGACCAGCAGCGCGACCATCACAACGGCGACGGCGGAAGCCAACGGCCAGTTGTTTTGATCAAAGAATGCCTGCCACAAGACTTTACCAATCATCAAGTTTTCCGAACCTCCGACCAGCTCGGGAATAACGAACTCGCCGACAGCGGGGACGAAAACCAGCATCGAACCTGCAATAATGCCGGTTTTAGACAGAGGCAGTGTAATCGTCAAGAACGACTTAACCGGTCCCGCACCCAAATCGGAAGCTGCTTCGAGCAGGCGGCTGTCCAGTTTCACCAGCTGCGTGTAAAGCGGCAGAATCATAAACGGCAGATAGGCATAAACCATCACCAAGTTCAATGAGAACGCATTGTAGAACAAATCTAATGGTTCACTGATAATACCCATCTTAATCAATAAGTTGTTTATGATGCCGTTATGCCCGAGCAGACCCATCCACGCATAGACACGCAGCAGGAACGATGTCCAAAAGGGCAGCATAATGGCAAGCAGCAAACCATTACGGACAGAAGGATTGGCGCGGGAAATCGCATAGGCAGTCGGGTAACCGACCAACAGGCAAATCACCGTCGTCGTCAACGCAGTCTTAATTGAAGACCAATAAGTCATCAGATAGATATTGCTGTTTTCACTATCGCCGAAGGGATTCAGGGTATTCCAGAAATTTTGGAAAATATCGGCATAGTTTTGATAACTGATGGCGATATTCAGACGACCTAAATCTTCATCGATGCTGGTCAACGGCGTAAACGGCGGAATGGCGATTTCTTGTTCGGCAAAGCTGATTTTCAGCACGATGGCGAACGGAATCAGAAATAGCACCAAAAGCCAAATATACGGTACGGCAATCACCGCACGCTGCCCCGGGCGGCGGAACAGTTTGTTTTTCAGTTTTTTAAGGTTCATCTCACTCCCCTTAAATCAACGGAACAACGGAGTCGGTTGGTTTTCCGGCCAGCTGATATACACGGTTTCGTCCCAAGTCGGCGGCGTGATGTTACGCACATACCAGTAAGGGGCAGGGACTTGGCTTTTGACGACGCGCCCGTTGGCGAGTTTGATGTGGTAAATGGCGAAGCTGCCCAAATAGGCAATTTCTTTTACCGTGCCTTTCGCCCAGTTATAATCGCCCAAATGATCAGGTTTTTCTTTATACAAATCAATATCCTCTGGTCGAATACTAACCCAAAGATCCTGCTCGCTCGGGCCGCCCAAACCATGATCGATACGGACGTGGTTTTCTAAACCTTTGCATTCGATGACGGCATAGTCGGCATGATCTTCAATCACGACACCGTCAAAAATATTGGTTTCGCCGATAAACTCGGCAGTAAAGCGGCTGTTGGGATAGTCATACACATCACTGGGTGTACCGACCTGCTGCAACTGACCATCAGACATAATGGCAATACGGGTTGCCATCGTCATGGCTTCTTCTTGGTCGTGAGTGACCATGATGCAGGTTACGCCGACTTGCTCCAGTGTATTGACCAATTCAAGCTGGGTTTGCTGGCGCAATTTTTTGTCCAACGCGCCGAGGGGCTCGTCCAGCAGCAGAATTTTCGGACGTTTTGCCAGACTGCGTGCCAAAGCGATGCGCTGCTGCTGACCACCGGACAATTGATGAGGCTTGCGCTTGGCATACTTGGTCATCTGAACCAGACGCAGCATTTCTTCCACACGCGCGGCGATTTCATCCTTAGGCATTTTGTCCTGCTTCAATCCGAAGGCAATGTTCTGCTCCACGGTCATGTGCGGGAACAGGGCATAGCTTTGAAACATCATATTGATGGGACGTTCGTAGGGTGCAAGCTTGGTAATATCCTGACCGTCAAGGATGATTTTGCCCTGATTGGGGCTTTCCATACCCGCCAGCATACGCAGCAGCGTAGATTTTCCGCTGCCGGAACTGCCCAAAAGGGCAAAGATTTCATGTTGATAAATGTCCAAGTCGATGTTATCGACAGCGTAATTGTCACCAAACTTTTTCACCAAGCCTTGGATTTTGAGATAAGGTTTGGCTGAAGACGCAGTGGTTGCGGTCATAATGGCAATACTCCAATAAAAAGACGAGTACCGGCAAAACGGATTTTCGAATGGGTGATAAAAAGCTGTTTGATTGCTGGCGGGAGTCGCAACGTCTGATGCCGTCTGAAACTCTTGTGAAGCGCACGGGCAGCATGAAATGGAACAGGATTCCAAAGAACTTTGTATTATATTAGTTTATGCGGTTTTCGGGCAATAAATATGGATTTGAACTTGTCGGAAAGCAACAGAAAAGAAAACACCGCCCATTTTTCTGGGCGGTGTCGGAAAGCGCAATTATTTACGCAGACCCAAGCGGGTAATCAACGCACGATACGTATCAGGTTGGGTACGGCGCAAGTAGGCCAACAAACGGCGGCGTTGGCTAACCATTTTCAGCAGGCCGCGACGGCTGTGGTGGTCTTTGGGGTTGGCTTTGAAGTGGGGGGTCAGGTCGTTAATGCGGAAAGTCAACAGGGCGACTTGTACTTCAGAAGAGCCGGTATCGCCTTCTTTGCGTTGGAAATCTTTAACGATTTGCGCTTTTTGTTCTACGGTCAGTGCCATAATGGAAAAACTCCGAAAAATAAAAAGAACCCCAAATGGGATTCAGACAAGTTTGCCAAGCCTCGACAACGGCAAACTCCCTATTCCTGAAACAGGAACGGCGCATTATCACACAATTTTTGCTGTTCTGCACGATATTTTGCGATGTCGGCGAAATGCCGTCTGAAAACGGAGACATCTTCCGGTTTCAGACGGCATTTGACATCAGACCACAATTTCTTCCTTCTGTTTCGCTTCCTTGGCGATATTTTCACGGCTCAAGCCAAACATCAGTAAGAGCGGGCTGGCAACCAATACGGAAGAATAAATGCCGAACACGATGCCAATGGTCAACGCCATAGAAAAGCCGTGCAAGGCCGCACCGCCGAACACCAGCATGGATACGACCATTGCCTCGGTCGAACCGTGGGTAATGATGGTGCGGCTCATCGTTGCGGTAATCGCGTTGTCGATGACTTCCGGCACGGTATGTCCGCGCATCGCCGACTTGCGGAAGTTTTCACGGATACGGTCGAAGACGACGACGGATTCGTTCACAGAATAGCCCAATACAGCAAGGATACCCGCCAACACGGTCAGCGAAAATTCCCATTGGAAGAAGGCAAAGCAGCCGAGAATAATCACGATGTCGTGCATATTGGCGATAATGGCAGATACGGCAAAACGCCATTCGAAACGCATCGACAGGTAAATAATGATGCCGATAACGACAAAACCTAAAGCCATCAATCCATTACTTACCAATTCCTCACCGACTTGCGGGCCGATAAATTCGACTTGACGCAAAGTAACGTCGGGACTGTCTTTTTTCAGCAAATCCATCACACGGTTGGACAACTGTGCGGAAGTAACGCCTTCTTTGTTCGGTAGGCGAATCATGATGTGTTTGTTCGTACCCAATGCCTGAACCTGTACATCACCCATTTTCAGCGTATCGAGGCGTTCGCGCATCTTATTGACATCCGCACCCTGCTGATATTGGACTTCCATTACCGTACCACCGGTAAATTCGACAGAGAAATTCAGGCCTCTGGTAACCAAAAAGAATACGGCGGCAATAAAGGTAACCAACGAAATAAAAGTCGTCAGTTTGCCGTAGCTCATAAACGGAATATCGCGTTTGATTTTAAAAAGTTCCATAGCTTACTCCTTACCTGCCGTAGTTTCGGCTTCAGGTTTCCATACCGCACCGATGGAAATGTTCTGCAATTTGCGGCGGCGGCCGTACCACAGATTGACCAACGCACGGAATACGACGACGGACGAATACATCGAAGTCAGAATACCCAAGCAGTGTACGACGGCAAAACCGCGTACCGGACCGGAACCGAATACCAAAAGCGCGATACCGGCAATCAGCGAAGTCAGGTTCGAATCGACAATGGTCGCCCATGCGTGTTGGAAACCGAGATTAATTGCCTGCTGCGGCGGCACACCGGCACGCAATTCTTCGCGGATACGTTCGTTAATCAAGACGTTGGAGTCGATTGCCATACCCAATGTCAATGCCAACGCAGCAATACCTGGCAGGGTCAACGTTGCCTGCATGGCAGACAAAATACCGATTAGGAACAGTATGTTGGTGCTCAATGCAATGGTAGAAAAGAAACCCATCAGACGATAGTAAACCACCATGAATGCAGCAACGATGGCAAAACCCCATAAAGTCGAATGGAAGCCTTTTTCGATGTTCTCCTTACCCAAAGACGGACCGATGGTACGTTCTTCGACAATCTGCATCGGCGCAGCCAGCGAGCCGGCACGCAGCAACAATGAAGTATCGTTGGCTTCGGCTGTTGTCATGCTTCCGGAAATTTCCACGCGTCCGCCGGTAATGGCAGTACGGATAACCGGTGCGGTTACAACCTCGGATTTTCCTTGGTCGATCAACACCATCGCCATGCGTTTGCCGACATTTGCAGCAGTCAGTTCGCCAAAGATACTGCCGCCTGCGCTGTCCAAACTCAGGCTGACGGCAGGCGCGCCCATTTGGTCAAAACTAGGCTGGGCATCATTAATATTATCTCCGGTCAATTCGACCTGCTTGCTGATCAAAAGGGTCTCAGGATGATCTCCGCCGCTTGAAAGCAGCTCATAACCTGCGGGTACATTACCTTCCGAAGCCTCGCGCAACTTAACAGGATCATCCTCCACCATGCGCACTTCCAAAGTCGCAGTACGGCCGATAATGTCTTTTGCCTTGGCAGTATCTTGCACGCCGGGGAGCTGTACGACAATGCGATCCAAACCTGACTGTTGGATAATCGGCTCTGCCACGCCCAACTCGTTTACACGGTTATGCAGTGTAGTGATGTTTTGCTTCACCGCATCTGAGCGTACTTTATTCACCGCCTCTTCCGAAAGCGTCAATACAATATTGCTGCCTTCTGAATTTAACGTTGCCTCAGGAAACAGCTTGCGTAACTGAGGCAGTGCCTTTTGCACATCACCGGCATCCTGCAAAGGAACAGTCAGACTGTTTTCAGTCTGGCGTACCGTACCGCTGCGGATTTTTTCGCGGCGCAATTCGCGGCGGATATCGCCGGAATAACGTTCGAATGTTTTCTGCATGGCGGCTTTCATGTCCACCTGCATGGTGAAATGCACACCGCCGCGCAAGTCCAGACCCAAGAACATCGGATTGGCTTTGATTTTCGCCATCCACTCAGGACTGTCTGCCAAAAGGTTGAGTGCGGTAATATAACCTTCGCCCAAAGTATTTTCGATGATGTCGCGTGCTTTCAATTGCGTTTCAGTGTCTTTGAAACGCACTTTCAACGAATTGTCGACGACAAACATCCCATCCGTCTGAATACCTGCCTGTTTCAGTGCGGCATCTACTTTAGACTGGGTTTGGTCATTGATAACAATAGCTTGTCGGTTGGTCGATACCTGTACCGCAGGCGTTTCACCAAAAAGGTTGGGCAGCGAATAAACAGCCGCAACCACAATCGTGAACGCAATCAGCAGGTATTTCCATAAAGGATAACGGTTCATGATAAACCTTTGCTTTATTTATAAAGGCAAACAGCCGCACTCGGAAAATGAGGCGGCTTTCCTAAAAAAACGGGATTATTCGGCTTTTGCGGTAATCGCGTTGCGCTCAACTTCCACTTCAATTTTCGCACCTTGGCCGATATCGACAGTATAGAATTGCTCGCCTACTTTAGTTACGCGTCCTTTAAAACCGGCAGCCAAAACAACTTTGTCGCCGACCTTCAAAGCAGCCAGCATCGCTTGGTGTGCTTTGAATTTCTTTTGCTGCGGACGCATAATCAAGAAGTAGAACACCACCATAATCAACACTAAAGGAGCAAATTGTGCAACAGCTTGATTCATAATTTATCCGTTCTTTCTAATATGGTTGAAAATCGAGAGGGGTATATAATAACATAAGACCGTAAACAATATATCGGGTTTGCCGTCCGTACCGACCGTATGCCGCAGCCTGCCCGCCCACAAACCCATGTTCTTGACCCGCCTAATCTTGAAATTCTATGCACTATTGCGCTTTTTTTTGGGCAAAAACGCCCGCACCGCATGGATTTCGCATCCCGCCTGTGCCGGGCACGAACCCGGCGCAAACCATCCCGACTCCCCCGAACGGATCAGCAGCATCGAACAAGCCTTACGCTGTTCCGGCGTTTGGCAACACCTCCAAACCGTAGAGGCGGAAGAAATCAGCGATATGCGCCTCGCACTTGCCCATACGAGCAAATACCTGAACCGATTGGAATCCTGCCGGCCCGAAAATGACAAGATTTTCCGTCTGGACGACGACACCGTTATCAGTAAAAACTCCCTGTCTGCCGCCCGTTTTTCCGTAGGTTCGGTCGTTCAGGCAATCGATATGGTCATGAACCGCCAAGCATGGCATGCCTTCTGCGCAGCCCGCCCACCCGGACATCATGCAGGAAGCGGCAACGCAGGAGGATTCTGCCTGTTAAACAACGCTGCCGTCGGCACAATGTACGCCCTTGCCGAATACCGGCTGAACCGCATTGCGGTCATCGATTTTGATGTCCATTATGGCGACGGCACGGCAGAAATACTCAAAAACGATTCGCGCATCCTGTTTTTCAACCTGTTCGAAACCGACCTTTTCCCCTTCCCCGAAAACAACAATATGCCCGACGGAGACAACATGGTGCACCTGCCCTTCCCACCGGGGACGGGCAGCCGGACATTCCGCAAAGCAGTCCGCAGACAGTGGTTACCGCGACTTGCCGCATTCAAACCCGAACTGGTACTGTTATCGGCAGGATTCGATGCGCATCGTTCAGACGAATCCGGCAGGCTCAACCTGCACGAGGCGGATTTTGCCTGGCTGACATACAAAATCATTCAGACGGCATCGAGCTGTCCGGGTAAAATCGTATCCGTATTGGAAGGTGGTTATACCCTTGAATCCCTATCAAAATCTGCTGTCGAACATATACGCGTACTGGCAGGATTGGGAAAATCCGATACCGTAACCGCCTATCAGAAAAACTTGTACTGCAACAGAAACAAACGGTTTACCAAACCCAAATCACTATAAGCATACCAACTCGACCATCTGTCCGCGATAACCGTTATGATATAACTTAAATCATTCAGTTTTCGGACGGCAGCATTGCTTGACCTCACTCAAAAAGAAAGCCATTCTCGTACTTAAAAAGATTTCTTGCAGTAAAATAACATCCAAATAAGTTTAACCCAAAACGGTTGCGATATTCCCCTTTCAACCGCCGCCTGCCAGATTCAGACGGCATACCTCTTAAAACAAGGAGCGTTACAATGAAAGCAGCACGTTTTTACAACAAAGGCGACATCCGCATCGAAGACATTCCCGAACCAACCGTCGCCCCCGGCACCGTCGGCATCAACGTCGCCTGGTGCGGTATCTGCGGTACCGACCTGCACGAATTCATGGAAGGCCCGATTTTCATTCCGCCTTGCGGTCATCCGCATCCAATCTCCGGAGAGTCCGCACCTGTAACGATGGGACACGAGTTCTCCGGCGTGGTTTATGCTGTAGGCGAAGGCGTGGACGACATCAAAGTCGGCCAACACGTTGTGGTCGAACCTTACATCGTACACGATGACGTACCGACCGGCCCAGGCAGCAACTACCATCTCTCTAAAGACATGAATTTCATCGGCTTGGGCGGCTGCGGAGGCGGCTTGTCTGAAAAAATCGCCGTCAAACGCCGTTGGGTGCATCCGATTTCCGACAAAATCCCATTGGATCAAGCTGCTTTGATTGAACCTCTGTCTGTCGGCCACCATGCTTATGTACGCAGTGGCGCGAAAGAAGGCGATGTCGCATTGGTCGGCGGCGCAGGTCCAATCGGTTTGCTGTTGGCTGCCGTACTGAAAGCCAAAGGCATCAAAGTTATCATCACCGAATTGAGCAAAGCACGCAAAGACAAAGCCCGCGAATCCGGTGTTGCCGACTACATCCTCGACCCGTCCGAAGTCGATGTCGTCGAAGAAGTGAAAAAACTGACCAACGGCGAAGGCGTAGACGTTGCATTCGAATGCACCAGCGTCAACAAAGTAATGGATACCTTGGTAGAAGCATGTAAACCTGCCGCCAATTTGGTCATCGTATCCATTTGGAGCCACCCTGCTACCATCAACGTCCACAGCGTTGTGATGAAAGAGTTGGACGTGCGCGGCACCATTGCCTACTGCAACGACCACGCCGAAACCATCAAACTGGTGGAAGAAGGCAAAATCAACCTTGAACCTTTCATCACCCAACGCATCAAACTGGACGAATTGATTTCCGAAGGCTTCGAGCGCTTGATCCACAACAACGAATCCGCAGTAAAAATCGTTGTCAATCCTAATCTTTAATCCTAAGGCTTAAAGAATAAACAGGCCGTCTGAAACTTTTCAGACGGCCTATTTACTTGATAAATTCCCGAATGGCCCAATTCTCTGCCAACCATTCACTTATCAAGAGTAAAACTCCATGAATCCAAAATACGCCCCACTCTTCCAAACATACACCCTTAATAACGGCGTAACCATCAAAAACCGCCTTGTCGTCGCCCCTATGACCCATTTCGGCTCACAAGCCGACGGTTTAATCAGCGACCAAGAGCGTACCTTCCTCAACAACCGTGCAGTCGATATGGGCATGTTTATCACTGCCGCCACTTTGGTTCAAAAAGACGGCAAAGCCTTTCACGGGCAACCTGAAGCTACAGGCGAACACTGCCTCGACAGCCTGAAAGAAACCGCACAAATCCTGCAACAGCAAGGCGCAAAAGCGATTTTGCAAATCCATCACGGCGGTGCCAAAGCCATGGATGACCTTTTGGACGGTCTCGACAAAATCAGTGCTTCCGCCAGCGAAGCCGAACACGCACGCGAAGCGACCGCAGAAGAAGTCGAAGCACTCATCGCCTCTTATGCGCAAGCCGCCGATTTGGCACTTCGTGCCGGTTTTGACGGCGTGGAAATCCACGGCGCAAACGGCTATTTAATCCAACAGTTTTACTCCGCCCAAAGCAACCGCCGCAACGACCAATGGGGCGGCAGCTTGGAAAACAGAATGCGCTTCCCTCTGGCCGTTATCGATGCCGTGGTTGCTGTCCGTAAAAAACACCGGCGCAACGACTTCATTATCGGCTACCGCTTCTCCCCCGAAGAGCCGGGTGATGACGGCTTAACCATGACTGAAACCGGCGCACTGATTGACGCATTGGTACAAAAACCGCTGCAATATCTGCACGTTTCCCTGTGGGAATTTGATAAAAAAATCCGTCGCGGCGGCGATACCGCGCAAACCCGTATGCAGTTTATCCACAAACGCATCAACGGCAAACTGCCGCTTATCGGCGTGGGCAACCTGTTTACCGCCGATCAAATTTTGGCCGCCTATGAAACCGGCTGGGCAGAATTTATCGCATTGGGCAAAACCGTGATGATTAATCCGCACATCGCCACACAAATCCGTGAAGGCCGCGAGGATGAAATCGAAACGCAACTCGACCCGACACGCGCCGACCGTTACGGCTTCCCTGACACCTTATGGGAATTTGCCTCCAGCGGTACGCAAGCATGGCTGCCGCCGGTAAAAGATAAAGAATGGAGCCCGATCGATATTTGATACGGCAGCGGACAAATCCTTTCCTGTCTGGCAAGAAAGCCGTTCGCACAGAATCTTAAATTTATATTACAATCCCATCTCTTCCACGTTTAATCCGTCTGACTGCTTCTTCAGACGGCAACGGAGCCGTTATGGACAACTGTATTTTCTGTAAAATTGCCGCCAAAGACATTCCGGCGCAAACCGTCTACGAAGACGGGGATATGATTTGTTTCAAAGACATCCGTCCCGCCGCGCCGGTTCACCTGCTGCTCATTCCGAAAGTCCATTTCGACTCGCTGGCGCACGCCGCGCCCGAACATCAGCAGCTATTGGGCAAAATGATGTTGAAAGTTCCCGAAATTGCTAAAGCTTCGGGACTGACCGACGGCTTTAAAACCCTAATCAATACCGGCAAAGGCGGCGGACAAGAAGTCTTCCACCTGCATATACACATCATGGGTACACCCGTATAAACCGTTATTTCACAATCAACCCCTAATACTTACTTAAGGATACATCATGGGCAGTTTTTCTCTGACGCACTGGATTATCGTATTAATCATCGTTGTTTTGATATTTGGCACCAAAAAACTGCGCAACGTCGGCAAAGACCTCGGCGGCGCGGTTCATGACTTCAAACAGGGGCTGAACGAAGGTACCGATGGCAAAGATGCCGGAAAAGACGACGTAATCGAACATAAAAAAGACGAAGACAAAGCATAACGTATGTTTGATTTCGGTTTGGGCGAGCTGATTTTGGTCGGCGTTATCGCCCTGATTGTCCTTGGTCCAGAACGCCTGCCCGAAGCCGCCCGCACTGCCGGACGGCTCATCGGCAGGCTGCAACGCTTTGTCGGAAGCGTCAAACAGGAATTTGACACTCAAATCGAACTGGAAGAACTGCGTAAGGCAAAGCAGGAATTCGAAGCTGCCGCCGCTCAGGTTCGAGACAGCCTCAAAGAAACTGGTACGGATATGGAGGGTAATCTGCACGACATTTCCGACGGGCTAAAACCATGGGACAAACTACCCGAACAGCGGACACCTGCCGATTTCGGCGTTGATGAAGGCGGCAACCCCCTTCCCGATACGGCAAACACCGTATCAGACGGCATTTCCGACGTTATGCCGTCTGAACGTTCCGATACTTCCACCGAACCCCTTGGGAACGACGGGCAAACCGGCGGCACAGCTGAACCTTCGGAAACCGATAAAGACCGCGCATGGCGCGAATACCTGACCGCACCTTCTTCGCCTGCCGCACAAACCGTGGAAGTCAGCTATATCGATACCGCTGCTGTTGAAACCCCTGTTCCGCATACCACTTCGCTGCGTAAACAGGCCATAAGCCGCAAACGCGATTTGCGTCCTAAATCCCGCGCCAAACCTAAATTGCGCGTCCGTAAATCATAAAGAGGGCAATCCGGTGTCCGAAACACAAAACGAACAACCCGTCCAACCGCTTGTCGAGCACCTCATCGAGCTGCGCCGCCGCCTGATGTGGACGGTTGTGGGCATCTTAGTCTGTTTTTTCGGCCTAATGCCGTTTGCCCAACAACTCTATACTTTTATCGCCGACCCGCTGATGGCAAACCTGCCAAAAGACACCAGCATGATTGCCACCGACGTCATCGCACCATTTTTCGTGCCGGTCAAAGTTACCCTGATGGCGGCATTTTTAATTTCGCTGCCGCATACGCTCTACCAAATCTGGGCATTTGTCGCCCCCGCACTCTATCAAAACGAAAAACGCCTGATTACCCCGCTTGTCCTCTCAAGCGTCAGCCTGTTTTTCATCGGCATGGCGTTTGCCTATTTTCTGGTTTTTCCCGTCATTTTCAAATTCCTTGCCGGTGTTACCCCTGTCGGGGTCAATATGGCGACCGACATCGACAAATACCTGTCCTTTATCTTAGGCATGTTCGTTGCGTTCGGCACAACCTTTGAAGTCCCCATTGTCGTTATCCTGCTGACCAAAATCGGCGTGGTAACAACCGGACAGCTCAAACATGCCCGCCCCTATGTCATTGTCGGTGCTTTTGTCATTGCCGCAGTCATCACACCGCCCGATGTCATCTCACAAACCCTACTTGCCATTCCACTGATTCTCTTATACGAAGCAGGTATTTGGTTCGGACGCTTTTTCACGCCACGCTCAGAACAGGATGGCGACACACAGCCTCCGGCAGAAGCCTGACCTTATGCCGTCTGAAACCCAAGCCCTTCGCCGCAGATTAAGGAACCCCTTTGAACACCCTTTACTTAGGTTCGAACAGCCCGCGCAGGATGCAGATCCTGACACAGTTGGGCTACCATGTCATCAAACTGCCTGCCGATATCGATGAAGCCGTTAAAGCCGATGAAACACCTGCCTGTTACGTTCAAAGAATGGCGGCAGAAAAAAATCAGACGGCTTTGACCCTGTTTCTAGAAACCAACGACACAATGCCTGACTTTCCCTTGATTACAGCGGATACCTGCGTTGTTTCAGACGGCATTATATTAGGCAAACCCCGCTCCCAAGCCGAAGCAGTCAAATTCCTAAAACTGCTGTCGGACACCAGGCATACCGTCCTGACATCCGTCCATATCCACTATCGAGGCAATGCGAAAAACTGCCTCCAAACCAACCACGTCGCCTTCAAACCCCTGAGTTCGGAAGAAATTTCCGCCTATGTACAAAGCGGCGAACCGATGGATAAAGCCGGTGCCTACGCCGTACAAGGCATAGGCGGTATCTTTATCCAATCTATCGAAGGCAGCTTCAGCGGCATTATGGGGCTGCCCGTTTATGAAACCGTTTCCATGTTGCAGGATTTGGGATACCGCTCCCCCTTATCCGCCCTTAAACCGTAAAGTCCGCCGTGAACAAACAAACCGCTTACTTCCTTGCCTCCTTCAGCCTGATTGCACTGATTGCCCTATCCCTTTCTTGGGAATTATGGATTGCACCGTTACGCCCGGGCGGTTCGTGGCTTGCGTTAAAAACCCTGCCCCTCTGCCTGCCGCTTTCAGGCATCCTGAAGAAAAAAATCTACACCTACCAATATAGCTCCATGTTGATTCTGATTTATTTTGCCGAAGCCGTCATGCGCCTGTTCAACGCCTATCCCGCAGAAAAAATTTGTGCCGCACTGGCTACAGCATTAAGTATCAGCTTCTTCACAGCCTGCCTGTCATTCGTCAAACAACACAAAAAAACTAACCATGTCCGTTGAAGCATCCGCTCCGAATCCAGCCGGCAAACTGCCAATTTATATATTGCTCTGTTTTCTCTGGATCAATATTGCCCCCTTCCTGTCCACACTCAGGATAGGACCGGCATCCGGCTTCTACCTGGAAGCCGCCTCTGCCGCCGGTCTGATCGTTCTGCTGTTTTTGACTGCACGGCAAAAACTGTTTAGCACAAAAATCCCGCCCCTCAGCTTTCTCCTGCTTGCCATGGCGGCATTCTGGTGGCTTCAGGCACGGCTGATGAATCTGATCTACACCGGCATGAACGACATCGTTTCCTGGATTTTCGTCCTACTCGCCATCAGCGCATGGGCGTGCAGATGCCTGGCTGCACGCTTCGGACAGGAACGCATCGTAACCCTGTTTGCCTGGTCGCTGTTCATCGGGGCATTGCTCCAATCCTGCGTTGCCATCATGCAGTTTGTCGGATGGTCGGACATTTCCCTGTTCCGAGGCATCATCGCCTACAGTGGCGGAAACGTAAACGGTCAGCTCGGACAGCGCAACCATCTCGGACACTACCTCATGTGGGGCATACTCTCCGCCGCCTATCTCCACAGCCAACGAAAAATCCCGGCTCCCTACGGTGCAATCTGCCTGCTGATGCTTACCGCCGTTTTAGGTTTGGTCAACTCCCGTACCATCTTGGGCTATATCGCCGCCATTGTCCTCATCCTTCCCTGCTGGTATTTCTGCACAGGCAAAACCTCCAGACGGATTGTCCTCAGCATAGCCGCCGCCGCCGCACTTGCCGCACTGTTCCAATTTTCCATGAACACCATCTTGGAAACCTTTACCCACATCCGCTACGAAACCGCCGTCGAACGCGTCGGCAACAGCAGTTTTTCCGGCTCGTTGCGCCAAATCGAATGGAACAAAGCCATCGCAGCATTCCGATCCGCACCGCTGTTCGGACACGGTTGGAATAGTTTTGCGCAACAAACCTTCCTGCTCAATGCCGAACAACACAATCTCAGCAACAATATCCTCAACGTCCTATTCACCCATTCGCACAACATCATTCTCCAACTCCTTGCAGAAACCGGAATCAGCGGTACACTTTTAGTGGCCGTAACACTGATGACCGGTATTGCCGGACTGCTGAAACGGCCCGGCACACCGGCCTCGCTTTTCCTGCTTTGCACCCTTACCGTCAGCATGTGCCACAGCATGCTCGAATATCCATTATGGTACGTATATTTCCTCATTCCCTTCAGCCTGATGCTCTTTCTCTCCGAACCAGGCACTTCAGACGGCATATCCTGTACGGCAGCCGCCAACCGTAGCATACAGGCTACCTCCCTTATCCTACTTGCAGGGCTTCTGCACTTAGGCTGGACATACACCCAACTAGTTCGCTTCAGCACCATACGCCAGAGCGACAATACACAAACCGTCCAAAAGAAAATCGACGGACTGCGCCACATCTCCGAAAGCAGCCCTATGCTGTCCTACTATGCCGACCTGAGTCTCAGCAAACGCGCCTCACCGACCGATGCCGACATCCAGCCTTGGGCAGAAAAAGCAACCCTCAAAGCCCTAACCTACCGCCCCTATTCCAATACCTACCAGGTCGCCCTCTACCTCATGCGCCAAGGGAAAACAGAAGAGGCACGGCAATGGATGCAGGCAACGCAGTCCTATTACCCCTACCTCATGCCCTTTTACGCTGGCAAAATCCGACAACACCCCGCACTGGCACCGCTGCTGCCCGATTTGCTCAAAGACTGCAAAATTTTCGTCAACACGCCGCAACGCCAGAAAGCACAATCCTGCGACTGATTCGGCCCAAACGAATACAGATGCCTACTGAAATGTAAAGCCCCTTGCAAAGCATTGCAAAAAACAGCAAATCCACCGAAAAATACGCTATCAAAAAACATTGCACCCGTGTTAAGATAAACCGTTAAACAATCGTTTCATGCCCCGTCTAAAACAGAACCGGGGCATACCATCACGAAAAGGAAACACCATGAGCCGCGTATTACTCGTAGATGACGACGCCCTACTGACCGAACTGCTGACCGAATACCTGAGCGCCGAAGGCCTGAACGTCCACAGCGTTCCCGATGGAGAAGCAGGCGTACAGGAAATCCTAAGCGGGCAATACGATGTAGTCGTATTAGATTCCATGATGCCCAAAATGAACGGACTGGACGTTTTAAAAAATGTCCGCACACAAAGCACCGTTCCCATCATCATGCTGACTGCCAAAGGCGATGATATCGACCGCATTATCGGATTGGAAATGGGCGCGGACGACTACGTGCCCAAACCCTGTACACCGCGCGAACTCCTGGCACGCATCAACGCCATCCTCCGACGTGCGCAACACAGCGGGGAACAAAACAACGTACCAAACAACATCTCGGTCAGCGATGTCGTACTGTATCCTGCCAAACGCCAAGCCTCTGTTAAAGATAAACCGCTCGAACTGACCAGTACCGAATTCAATCTGCTCGAAGTCCTGATGCGCCATGCCGGACAAGTGGTCAGCAAAGAGACCTTATCCGTCGAAGCACTTGACCGCAAACTGGCAAAATTCGACCGCAGTATCGACGTACATATCTCCAGCATCCGACACAAACTGGGGGATGCTTCCCTGATTCAAACTGTACGCGGCTTAGGCTACCTGTTTGTAAAAAACTGAAGCAACAGATAAATGAAACTGTTCCAACGCATCTTCGCCACATTTTGCGCAGTCATTGTCTGCGCAATCTTTGTGGCGAGTTTTTCTTTCTGGCTGGTGCAAAACACCCTTGCCGAAAACCAATTCAACCAACGCCGCACCATCGAAACCACATTGATGAGCAGCATCATTTCCGCATTTCAGGCACGCGGAGACAACGGTGCGCGCGAAATTCTGACAGAATGGAAAGACAGCCCCGTTTCATCGGCCGTATACGTTATACAGGGCGACGAAAAAAAAGACATTCTAAACAGGTACATCGATGGCTACACCATAGAACGTGCCCGGCTTTTTGCAGCCAACAACCCGCATTCCAACCTCGTTCATATCGAATATGACCGTTTCGGTGAGGAATACCTGTTCTTCATCAAAGACTGGGACAACCGTCAAGCCCAACGCCTGCCCAGCCCCTTATTCATTCCCGGACTGCCGCTCGCTCCGATTTGGCACGAATTCATCATACTGTCCTTCATCATCATCGTCGGCCTGCTGATGGCATACATCCTGGCCAGCAATATCACCAAACCCATCAGGATTCTTGGCAACGGTATGGATAGGGTAGCAAACGGAGAACTTGAAACCCGGATTTCGCAACAAGTAGACGACCGTGACGACGAATTGTCCCATCTCGCACTGCAATTCGACAAAATGGTGGAAAAACTCGAAAAACTTGTCGCCAAAGAACGTCACCTGCTCCATCACGTCTCCCATGAAATGCGTTCTCCCCTTGCACGCATGCAGGCAATTGTCGGATTAATTCAGGCACAACCCCAAAAACAGGAACAATACCTAAAACGACTCGAAGGCGAGTTGACCCGCATGGATACGCTAGTCGGCGAACTCTTAACCTTGTCCCGCCTCGAAACCTCCAATATGGCTTTGGAAAAAGAAAACCTGAAACTCCTACCCTTCCTAAGCAACCTTGTAGAAGACAATCAAAGCATCGCCCAGAAAAACGGACAAACGGTTACCCTGTCTGCCGACGGGAAAATTCCCGAAAACGCCACCCTATATGCCAATGAAAGTTACCTGTACCGCGCCTTCGACAACGTTATCCGCAACGCTGTCAATTACAGCCCGGAAGGCAGTACCATCCTGATCAACATCGGACAAGACCACAAACACTGGATTATCGACGTTACCGACAACGGACCGGGTGTGGACGAAATGCAGCTTCCCCACATATTTACCGCCTTCTACCGGGCCGACTCCAGTGCCAACAAGCCCGGAACGGGACTGGGGCTTGCATTGACCCAACATATTATTGGACAGCACTGCGGGAAAATCATCGCCGAAAACATCAAACCAAACGGGCTGCGGATGCGCTTCATCCTACCCAAGAAAAAAACCGGTTCCAAAACAGAAAAAAGTGCGAACTGACCATAATGCCGTCTGAACCCGCTTCAGACGGCATTGCACAAACAGTTACCCCAAAACAAACACACAGTGAGTGCATCTCCAACAATCACGCACATACCGTCCGCAAAGGAATATATCATGCCGACACAAACCGATCCCGGCTACTTCTTCATGCCCAACCACATTATCCTGATAGGCGCGAGCGAACAACCGTACAGCCTTGGCGAACGCATACTCAGCAACCTGCTGGGCACACCTTTCCAAGGGAAAATTACCCCTGTAAACCCGCGCCACCACACCATAGCAGGACTGCCCGCCTACCCCAGCCTCAACAAAATCCCCGGCGGCGCAGACCTTATCATTGCCGTTACCCCGCCAGATAGCTACGACACCCTATTCAAGGCCTGCCAAAAAAAACAACTCCAACATATTATCCTCATACAAGACTGGAACAGTCTCTCTTCCTCCGAGCTGAACACAGCCGAAAACGCCATACGCAAACACCACGGAGACCGCCTCAACATTACCGCCTGCACCACAGCAGGCATTCAGATTCCTTCGCTCGGACTCAACATCAGCACCCATGACGAATACGCCGCAGGCTATACCGCCATACTGACCGGAGATGCCGCCGTCAGCCGCCAAATCGATACCGTCCTCAAAAAACTCCATCAAGGCATATCCCGCCACATCAGCCTGAACTACGGCATCAGCCCCATCACATCCGCCGACTGGCTCAACCGCTTCGGCCACAGCCTGCACACCAAAACCGCCGTCCTACACCATAACCCAGAAGAGGACCAGCGCAAACTGTTCAGCGCCATCCGCCAATTTACCCGCCACACACCACTCATTCTCCACATCACCTATCGCACGACCGAAACCGACCGTGCCGTACTGCACAGCCTTGCCCGCCGTTGCAATTTCCTCATTAGTTTCAACACCGACGACCTCGAAGCCGCACTGCGCACCCAACTATCTAATCTTCCACAGCTGTCACGACTCGACATCCTGTCCGACACGCCTGCCGAATGGCTGCACGCATACACACCGGCAAACCTCTCGCTCCACTTCCCGACAATATCCCGTCAAGTCAGCAACGGATACATAACCTGCACGCCCACGCCCTCGCTCTACCACAACATCGTATCCCGCCAACTTTCACAGCCCGATACGCAAGCTGTATTGACAATACTCACCCCTTCCGGACACAAAGACTATAAAAAAACAGCACGCGCGCTTATCCGCCTATCAGAACAAACTGCCAAACCCCTGCTCATCAGCAGCCCCCTATCAGACGGCATAAACCACTTCGACTCGCCCACACAGGCAATCCGCACACTCGCCTTTCACAATACCGCCGCCGAACTAAAGCAGCTGCAGCTTTGCACCGCACCGCTGAAACCATGCCGTCTGAAAACCCCGCAACCCCAAAATATCAAAAAAGCCCTTGCAGCGGCAAATCCCTCCCTGCTCGCCGAAGCCCTGCACCTCCCCCCCTACCGGCACACCACCCACAACGCCGTACAATTCCAACTCGACAGCCATCCCATTTACGGCAATATTCTGACCGTACGGTACGCAGGGCAAACCACGGCCGCCCTTCCCCCGTTTACCACACAGGACAGCCTCCATATCGCCCAGTTTGCCGAACTGGAAGACTCGCAAACTCTTAACCAGTTCCTTCACACACTGACCACCCTTTCCAACCACAACCTGCACATCGGCAAAATCACCCTCAACCTAAACGGCGGACAATACAATACCGACTTTGACCTAAAAGCACCCGAAACACACAATGCACCCGGACGCAAAACAACAAGCAAGACCGTACAAACCCTCGAACACGCCGCCGCAAAAATGCAAAGTGCCGCCCAATACCTGAAACACAAAAACCCGGCAGCCTCAGAGTTCCTCCGACACACAAGCGAAGCTGCCGCCGAACTGCTCGGCAGTAAAACCGCAACCGATAAAAAAACACCCAACGTGCTCCCACCCTACCCTGAGGCACACCCAAAAATACTGTTTCTAAAAAACAACATGACCGTTACAGTAAGCCCGCTGCTGCCCGAAGATGCCGAGGCCAAACAAAAATTCATCCGAAAACTCAGTCCCGAAGCACGGTACACACGCTTCATGACCCACATCAACGAACTTCCTGAAGCTACATTGGCACGCTTATGCAACCCGGACTACTACTGCGAAGCCGCATGGACAGCAAGAGATAATAACGACAACATCGTCGCCGTCGTCCGCCACAGCCGCTTGAACCGCAACGAATGCGAGTTCGGCATCGCATTGGCAGAAAATATGCGCGGCAGCGGGCTGGCACAGCAAATGATGGAACTCATCATCCAAACCGCCGCACAGCAAGGCTACCGGACTATGAGTGCCGACATCCTCAAAGCCAACACTCCCATGGTTAAACTTGCTGAAAAATCAGGATTTACCCTCAAAGAATCAGACACCGAAAAAAACCTATACCGTGCATACCTTCACCTCGTGCCCGACAAAACAACAACAATAAAAACAAATAAAAACTTGCGCACCAACCACAAAATACCCTAAAATTAGCAGTTTCCATATATCCGATTTTCTCAAAAGGACCTAAAGATGGTAGTTATCCGTTTGGCACGCGGCGGCTCGAAACACCGCCCTTTCTACAACGTCATCGTTACTGATTCGCGCAACCGCCGCGACGGCCGCTTCATTGAACGCGTAGGCTTCTACAACCCCGTAGCCAACGAAAAACAAGAACGCGTACGCCTCAACGCAGACCGCCTGAACCACTGGATTGCACAAGGTGCGCAGGTTAGCGACTCTGTTGCAAAACTGATTAAAGAACAAAAAGCCGCATAACCCTCATTTTCCGCCATGACAGACACTCAAAACCGGGTAGCCATGGGCTACATCAAAGGTGTATTCGGCATAAAAGGCTGGCTAAAAATTGCTGCCAATACCGAGTATTCCGACAGCCTTTTGGATTACCCCGAGTGGCAATTGGTCAAGGACGGCAAAACCGTCAGCGTTACCCTTGAAGCTGGAAAAGTTGTCAACGGTGAGCTCCAAGTCAAATTCGAAGGCATAGACGACCGCGATTCGGCATTCTCATTGCGCGGTTACACCATCGAAATCCCCCGTGAAGCATTCGCACCGACGGAAGAAGGAGAATACTACTGGGCCGACTTGGTGGGCATGACCGTTACCAATAAAGACAATGCCATCCTGGGTAAAGTCAGCAACCTGATGGAAACAGGTGCAAACGACGTATTAATGATTGACGGAGAACACGGGCAGATTCTGATTCCGTTCGTTTCCCAATATATCGAAACCGTCGATACCGGCAGCAAGACCATTACTGCCGACTGGGGTTTGGACTACTGATGCTTATCCAGGCAGTTACCATTTTCCCCGAAATGTTCGACAGCATTACCCGCTACGGCGTAACGGGACGCGCGAACAGACAGGGAATCTGGCAGTTTGAAGCAGTCAATCCCCGAAAGTTTGCCGACAACAGATTGGGCTACATCGACAACCGCCCGTTCGGCGGCGGCCCGGGAATGATTATGATGGCTCCGCCGCTTCATGCGGCAATAGAACACGCCAAAGCACAATCTTCCCAAACCGCAAAAGTCATCTACCTCAGCCCGCAAGGGAAACCGCTGACACATAAAAAAGCGGTAGAACTGGCCAAGCTCCCGCATATGATTTTATTGTGCGGACGGTATGAGGGCATAGACGAAAGACTGCTGCAAAGCAGCGTCGATGAAGAAATCAGCATCGGAGATTTTGTTGTTTCCGGCGGAGAGCTTCCCGCCATGATGCTGATGGATGCGGTATTGAGGCTTGTACCCGGCGTATTGGGCGATATGCAGTCTGCCGAACAGGATTCGTTCTCAAGCGGCATTTTGGACTGTCCCCACTACACCAAACCCTTAGAATTTCAAGGCATGGCTGTTCCGGAAGTATTGCGTTCCGGCAATCATGGCTTGATAGCGGAATGGCGATTGGAACAATCGCTGCGCCGCACCTTGGAGCGCAGACCCGATCTTTTGGAAAAGCGCGTTTTAATCCCAAAGGAATCCCGCCTCTTAGAAACCATCCGGCAAGAGCAACGGGAAATCCAATCATAATTTAGGAAAAAAACAATGAACCTGATTCAACAGCTCGAGCAAGAAGAAATTGCCCGCCTGAACAAAGAAATCCCCGAATTCGCACCGGGCGACACCGTAGTCGTATCCGTACGCGTCGTGGAGGGTACCCGCAGCCGTCTGCAAGCCTACGAAGGCGTTGTCATTGCACGCCGCAACCGTGGTCTGAACAGCAACTTTATCGTCCGTAAAATTTCCAGCGGCGAAGGTGTTGAACGTACTTTCCAACTGTACTCTCCTACCGTTGAGAAAATCGAAGTCAAACGCCGTGGCGACGTACGCCGTGCCAAACTGTACTACCTGCGCGGCCTGACCGGCAAAGCTGCACGCATCAAAGAAAAACTGCCTGCACGCAAAGGTTGATTCAAACCGTTTTCCCCCAATGCCGTCTGAACCTTCAGACGGCATTTCTTATTGCCGCAACATCCGCAACGGAACAGCACCAAGAAGCACACCCCTTCCAGCACATCCCGAATCCCCGTCCGAACCGAACAAAATTTACAGACCAAACGTTATACAGTATCATATCTGCCATATAACGATAACCGCTTTGCCAACTTCCCTTTCAAAACCGCAAATCATCATGACACCTTCCCTTTTACTATCAGGATTGACTTTCCGCCTCATCCTTGCCCTGATTGCCGTAACCCTTATATGGGGAACTTACTTTTGGGCAATATCCGCATGAGCATCATCGTTGAAAACCTAACGGTCAGCTACCGCCGCCGACCTGCCGTGCACCATGTGGACATTACTTTTGAAGAACATAGTATGTGGGCGATTTTCGGGCCGAACGGCGCAGGGAAATCCACCTTTCTCAAATCCTTGATGGGATTGCAGCCTATCGATACAGGCAGCATCCGGCTGGACGGATTGAGCCGCCAAGACATTGCCTACCTTCCCCAGCAGTCCGACATCGACCGCTCCCAACCTATGACCGTTTTCGACTTGGCGGCAATGGGGCTGTGGTATGAAATCGGTTTTTTCAAAGGGATAAATACCGCTCAAAAACAACGCGTCCACGAAGCCTTGGAACGTGTAGGAATGCGACAGTTTGCCCGCCGCCAAATCGCCCACCTTTCCAACGGACAATTCCAGCGTGTCCTTTTTGCCCGAATGCTGGTTCAAAACGCCAAATTCCTACTTCTGGACGAACCTTTCAATGCCGTTGATGCACGGACAACCTACGAGCTTCTCGACGTGTTGCAAAAATGTCATTGCAACGGACACGCTATCATTGCCGTTTTGCACGATTACGAACAAGTCCGTGCCTACTTTCCTAACACTATGCTGCTTGCACGTGAAAAAATTGCGGCAGGTGCAACCGAGACCATTCTGACAGAACCCTACCTCGCTCAAGCCAACGCCAAAATGCAGCAACAGGAAAGCCCCGAGTGGTGCGCGTCATAAATGTCGTCTGAAACCATGTCCCCGTGCCAAACACTATGAACCCCTACGACCTGCTTATCACACCCTTTGCAGAATTCGATTTTATGCGCTATGCCTTCGCATCCGTCTTCTGCCTGTCCCTCAGTGCCGCACCCGTCGGCGTATTCCTCGTTATGCGGCGGATGAGCCTGATCGGCGACGCACTCAGCCACGCCGTCTTGCCCGGAGCCGCCGTCGGCTACATATTTGCCGGCTTGAGCCTGCCCGCTATGGGTGCGGGCGGGTTTGCCGCCGGTATGCTGATGGCGCTGCTTGCCGGACTTGTCAGCCGCTTTACCACCCTGAAAGAAGATGCCAACTTTGCCGCCTTTTATCTCAGCAGCCTCGCCATAGGCGTAGTCCTCGTCAGCAAAAACGGCAGCAGCGTCGATCTGCTGCATCTGCTTTTCGGCTCCGTACTTGCCGTCGATATTCCTGCCCTGCAACTCATCGCCGCCGTATCCACCCTCACACTGCTTACCCTTGCCGTCATCTACCGCCCGCTCGTACTCGAAAGCATCGACCCCCTGTTTCTCAAATCCGTCGGCGGCAAAGGCGGGCTTTGGCACGTCCTCTTTCTCGTCCTGGTCGTCATGAACCTCGTATCCGGCTTTCAAGCCCTCGGCACACTCATGTCCGTCGGACTCATGATGCTGCCAGCCATTACCGCCCGCCTGTGGGCGAAGCACATGGGCGCACTCATCCTCCTATCCGTTCTGACAGCCCTGCTGTGCGGCTTGAGCGGACTGCTCATTTCCTACCACATCGAAATTCCTTCCGGTCCCGCCATCATCCTCTGTTGCAGCGTCCTTTATCTCTTTTCCGTCATACTCGGCAAAGAAGGCGGCATTCTGACCAAATGGCTCAAAAACCACCGCCACCACACCACCTGACCCCGCAAGCCGCTTGAACAAACAGGCGGCTTGTTTTACCATAATGGATGTTACGTTATATCACAGGAGAACAGTTATGAAACACCCCAAACTCACCCTAATCGCCGCATTGCTGACCACTGCTGCAACTGCCGCACCCCTTCCGGTTGTAACCAGTTTCAGCATTTTAGGCGATGTGGCCAAACAAATCGGCGGAGAGCGCGTATCCATACAAAATTTGGTCGGAGCTAACCAAGATACTCATGCCTATCACATGACCAGTGGCGACATTAAAAAAATCCGCAGTGCAAAACTTGTCCTGATTAACGGTTTAGGTCTCGAAGCTGCCGATGTACAACGTGCCGTCAAACAGAGCAAAGTATCCTATGCCGAAGCGACCAAAGGCATCAAACCCCTCAAAGCCGAAGAAGAAGGCGGACACCATCACGACCACGATCACGACCATGACCACGAAGGACACCACCACGACCACGGCGAATATGACCCCCACGTCTGGAACGACCCCGTCCTTATGTCCGCCTATGCCCAAAACGTCGCCGAAGCCCTGATAAAGGCCGATCCCGAAGGCAAAGTTTATTATCAACAACGCTTGGGCAACTACCAAATGCAGCTCAAAAAACTGCACAGCGACGCACAAGCCGCATTTAACGCCGTCCCTGCCGCCAAACGCAAAGTCCTGACCGGGCACGATGCCTTTTCCTATATGGGCAAACGTTACCATATCGAGTTCATCGCCCCGCAAGGCGTGAGCAGCGAAGCCGAGCCTTCAGCCAAACAAGTCGCCGCCATCATCCGCCAAATCAAACGCGAAGGCATCAAAGCCGTCTTTACCGAAAATATCAAAGACACCCGCATGATAGACCGCATCGCTAAAGAAACCGGTGTCAACGTCAGCGGCAAACTGTATTCCGACGCACTCGGCAACGCGCCCGCCGACACCTACATCGGCATGTACCGCCACAATATCAAGGCAATGAGCGAAGCAATGAAATAACCCTCCAGCCCGAATGCCGTCTGAAATCCTTCAGACGGCATTTTGACATCAATACACAAACCGACTGCCTCCAAAACGCCGCCGTTTTTTAATCCAATCTGACAAAATCAACAAAATATCCCGCTACCTTCCCAATCCGAAAAGTATGGATGCAAACCGCCAATAAAAAATATTCCTGCCCATATGAGGGCAAATGCCGTCTGAATGCCTGAGAAGCTATTTCAGACGGCATTGTTTTATTTGGTAAGCAACTGTCTGCGTTGTATAATTGCCCGTTTTATAATCGATAATAAATCATAGGAACCGCCATGACAGAATCCATCACTCGCGACAGTATGCAATACG
Source organism: Neisseria sp. Marseille-Q6792 (assembly GCF_943181435.1). The sequence goes on along the minus strand of NZ_OW969598.1, from coordinate 61,226 downwards.
ATGTTGTGATTGTCGGCGCAGGCCCGTCGGGTTTGTCCGCCGCCATCAAACTCAAGCAGCTTGCCGAAAAAAACGGGCGCGAAATCAGCGTTTGCGTGGTAGAGAAAGGTTCTGAAGCAGGTGCGCATTCGCTGGCGGGCGCGGTTATCGATCCGATTGCGCTGAACGAGCTGATTCCCGACTGGAAAGAAAAAGGCGCGCCGCTGACGCGCACGGTAACGCAGGACAAAGTGTTGTTCCTGACGGAGAAAAAAGCGTTCAACCTGCCGGTTACCCCCAATTTCGACAATCACGGCAACTACATCGCCAGCTTGGGCGAAGTCGTACGCTGGTTGGCGGAGCAGGCGGAAAATATGGGCGTGGAAATCTATCCGGGCTTTGCCGCCGCCGAAGTGCTGTATCACGAAGACGGTTCGGTCAAAGGCATTGCAACCGGCAATATGGGCATTGGCAAAGACGGCGAGCCGACCGATTCATTCCAACCCGGCATGGAGCTTTGGGCGCAGCAAACCCTGTTTGCCGAAGGTTGTCGCGGTTCGCTTTCCAAACAAATCATCGAACGTTTCCAACTCGACCAAAACAGCCAGCCGCAAACTTACGGCTTGGGCATTAAAGAAATTTGGGAAGTGCCGTCTGAACAGCATCAGCCCGGTTTGGTGGTGCACAGCGCAGGCTGGCCGCTGGACAGCAAAACCTACGGCGGCGCGTTTGTTTACCATTTCGACGACAACAAAGTCGCCGTCGGTTTCGTAGTCGGTTTGGACTATCAAAACCCTTATCTATCGCCGTTTGAAGAGTTCCAACGTTTCAAAACCCATCCCGAAATCCGCAAAACCTTCGAAGGCGGTCGCCGTATTGCTTACGGCGCGCGTTCGCTGATTGAAGGCGGTTTGCAAAGCCTGCCGAAGCTCTCGTTCAAAGGCGGCGTTTTAATCGGCGACGCGGCGGGCTTCCTCAATATGCCGCGCATCAAAGGCATCCATACCGCGATGAAATCCGCCATGCTCGCCGCCGAAGCCGTGTTCCCCTTATTGGAAAACCTTGAAGAAGTGGAAAGCTTCGACAGCGGCAAAGAGGCGGCGGATTATCAACAACGTTTCGAACAAAGCTGGCTGTATCAAGAGCTTTACGCCGCGCGCAATGTCCGTCCGTCATTCAAATGGGGCGTTTACCTCGGCTCGCTTTATACCGGCATCGACCAGATGATTTTCAGAGGCAAAGCCCCGTGGACTTTGAAACATCACGGCAAAGACAACGAGCAGCTCAAAAAAGCCGCCGAATGCAAGCCGATTGATTATCCGAAACCCGACGGTGTGTTAACTTTCGACCGCTTAAGCAGCGTTTTCCTCGCCAATCTCGCGCACGAAGAAAACCAGCCCGACCATTTGGTGCTGAACAATCCGCAAACGATGATAGACGTGAACTATAAAGAATACGCCTCGCCCGAAACGCGCTATTGTCCGGCCGGTGTGTATGAAATCGTCGAAGAAAACGGCAGCCCGCGCCTGCAAATCAACGCCGCCAACTGCGTTCACTGCAAAACCTGCGACATCAAAGACCCGACGCAAAACATCACTTGGATTTGTCCCGAAGGCGCGAGCGGGCCGAATTACGGCGGGATGTAAACCTTATTCCGCCGTTACGTCCGGTCAGGAATAAGGAATGGGGCAGTTGTTCAAACCTGCCCCGTTTGAACCCATAATATAGTGGATTAAACTTAAATCAGGACAAGGCGACGAAGCCGCAGACAGTACAAATAGTACGGAACCGATTCACTTGGTGCTTCAGCACCTTAGAGAATCGTTCTCTTTGAGCTAAGGCGAGGCAACGCTGTACTGGTTTAAATTTAATCCACTATAAAAAATGCCGTCTGAACCTTGGCTTCAACGTTCAGACGGCATTTTTGTTTGGATTTATTTGAAAATATAGGTATCAGGCATATCGTCGAAACCGACAACCTTACCGCCTTTATCCTTTGCAAATTTCTCAGCCTGCTCTTTGTTGCCGAACGGCAGTGCGTCTTCCGCACCCATACCGCCGATAAAGCCGCTGTCGATAACATAAAAGGCTTTTTTCGCATCTATCCACTCCGTGTCGGCATTGGGATTTGTCCAATCGGTAACATTACCCATATCGGTAACGTAAATCACGCGGATGCCTTTAGGCTCTTCGGGCAGTTTGGTATAGCCGAACATCTGCTTGATGGTGGAGAACCAAACGGGCTGATCGGGTTTGCCGTTCAAAAAAATCTGGGCCTTGGGGCCGTTGTGTTCGGTCAGGTTCATACTGCAATAGTGTCCGACCGAACGATCGCTAATCTGCTGAGGTAAAGGCGGCGGTGCCTCTTCCGCCTGCCGGCAGGCACTTAAGGCAAAAACGGCAACAATTGCCAACAGGGTTTTCTTCATATTTGTCGCTTTCTAAAAATTCCGGCTGCCAAAACAAGCGGAATGATAACCCATAAAACCTGCGCGGTCAGCAAAATGGGGACGGTCAGGCTGATTTGTCCGCTCAAACCCGCCATACCCGCATACATAGCCGTATTTTCGTAACCGGTCAGGTTGAGCAGGCGGTAGATGTCGGTAGGATTGAACAGCAGCACCGTTTCAACGACAGGCGCGGTGATAACCTGTTTCGAGTCGGCAACCAGAATACCCAAAAGTGCCATATCGAAGATGACGACGAAAAACAACCACACGCCGATGGAAATACCGGCCGCCGTCCCCCGCTCTTTGACTTTCGCACTAATCAAGTAGCCCATAGACAGAAAAGCCGCGCCGAGGATGATGCTGGCGGCAATCAACAGCGCAAAGGGTTTCCAAGCGGCGATGTCGAAACTGCCGTTGGCAAGTTGCAGCGTAATGCCTGCCAATCCGTAACCTGCCGTGGTGGCGAGAGCGAGGATGATGAGGTGTCCGACAAACTTGCCAGCAAGGATTTGGTTGCGCGAAATGGGATAACTCAACAGCAACGCCATCGTACCGCGTTCGATTTCGCCGATCAGTGCGTCATAGGAAAGCAGCATCGCAATCAGCGGAATCAGGAAAATAGACAGGCTCGACAGGCTGACGACGGTAACGGTCAGCGGATCGACCTTGACCGAACCGGTGGGCGAGCTGCCGAGAAAACCTAAAGAAAGGGCGAGTGCGGCAAGCAAGAGTGCGGCGGCAAGCACCCAACGGTTGCGCAGGCTGTCGCGGACTTCTTTGCCGGTAATAATCCAAACAGGGTTCATACGTCCTCCCTTTTCAAGAACTGTGCGTACATTTCATCAAGCGTCGGGGTGTGGATATCGAGATAGGCAAGGTCGGACAGGCTGCCCAGCTCGCCCAAAAGATTCATACGTTCTTCGGCTTGACATTGCGCCCGATAGGAAATGCCGTCTGAAAGCGGCTGCCAGCGGCTGCTCAAGGTGCGCGGTGCATTGAGGCGGATATTGACGGTCAGCGGCAGTCCGCTTTGGATATGCAATTCGTCCATACTGCCGTCGGCAACCTTAACGCCGTTTTTCATCACGACGATACGGTCGGCGTGTCCGTCCAATTCTGCAAGGGCGTGGGTACTGAGCAATACGGTTGCGCCTCGCCCGTTGAGTTCGCGTACGACTTCGTAAAACATTTGTCGTGATGCAGGGTCAAGACCGGTTGTCGGTTCGTCAAACAGCAGGACTTTGGGCTCGCCCAGCAGGGCTTGTGCCAGGGCAAGGCGTTGGCGCATACCTTTGGAGTAAGTGCCGACGCGGCGGTGTGCGGCTTGGGAAATACCGACACGCTCAAGCAGCCCGCGGTTTTGTGTGAGCGGCTGTTTTTTAAGTTTCGCGTAAAAGTCCAGCGTTTCGATGCCGGTCAGCGAGGGGTGCAGCGCAACGGTTTCGGGCAGGTAGCCGATTTGGCTGCGAAGCCGCGCCCCCGCTTTGCTGCCGGTACGTTCGCCCAAAAGCATCACTTCGCCTTCGGTCGGGGTAATCAGCCCGAGTATCAGCTTCATAATGGTGGACTTGCCCGCGCCGTTGTGTCCGGCAAGCCCGACGCTTTCTCCTGCCTTCAAAACCAAATCGACTTGGTTGACGGCTTTTTGCGCCCCGAACCGTTTGGTGACATTCCTCAATTCGACATGATGTGTGGTCATGGTTGTTCCTTTTGTGTTTTCAGACGGCATTTGAATCCGGATGCCGTCTGAAGCAGACTAGTTCAGAGAACCGTTTTCCGCCCTGCCCCATTCCGACTGCCGTGTTTCGGCTTCTTTGAGCAGCTCGTCCTTCATTGCCTGATAACGGGTTTGAATTTTGGGGGCATAAGGCTTCATCAGCGGTTTGCTGTCCACCACGCCGCCTGGCAAAACGGCGGGAAACTGCGCCTGCGCCCATTTGACGATACTGATTGCGGGACTGTTCATCAGAAGGCGTGCAACCGGCGCGCGCCAGATGATTTGGTCGATAATCCCGTTGGGACGGTACGCGCTGTCGCCGAAGCCGTCGCCGTTCAAATCGAACGCGCTGTTGTCGCTCCAATAGTTGCCGTGTCCGCCCTCGCTCCAGTCGAGAAAGCGCGTGCTGACATATTTGACCTGACTTTCGTTATTGACAAAGGAATTGTCGTGCAGGGACGTGCCTTCGATGGCGGCGGTAAAGTGTATGCCGATTTGACAGTTTTCAAAATGATTGGCGAAAAGTTTATCGTAGTTGGCATTGTAGGCAAAAACGCACTTGCCCGCCTTATTGATAATGTTGTCGTGAATATCGGAATAGTTGACATAGTTGAGCATAATGCCCTGGTCGCGGCTGCCGACGGCGATATTGTCGAATACTTTGAGCCGCTCGGAAAACATCAGCACATAGCCCATATTGTTGCCCACGGAAATATTGCCGCTGACTTCGCTGTCGTTGGTGTACATATAGTGGACGGCGAAACGCAAATCGCTGAAACGGTTGTTTTTATAGGTGTTGTGCGTGCTGGTATTAGAAAAAATACCGTCCCGCCCTTTGGAAATGTCGTTGCCGACGACCTGCGCGCCGGGTGCGTTCCAAACGGTAACGCCGTTGCCGCGCTCGTTCACGCGCAAAGTCGCGTCGCCGACGATTTTATTCTCGCGCACCATCGCATCGGCAGAACCATGCAGATAGACACCGACCGAATTATCCAAAATATTGTTGTGTTCAATCAGGGCGCGCGAGGCGGTTTCTTCGAGATAAATACCGGCATCCATTGCAGGCAGACTCATACCGGAACGTGTAACGGTCAGGTTGCGGAGCGTTACGTCCGGCGCATGCACAGCTATCGTACGGCCGCTCCTGTCCCCTTCCACGGTTGCGGAACGGTCGGCAGGCCCTTCAATCGTAATCGGTTTGTCGATATAAAGTTTGGTTTTATATACGCCGGAAGCAAGTTTAAGTGTATCGCCTGCATGGGCACGGGCAAAAATTTCGGCAAGATTGTCTTGCGGGGAAACGTGGACGACGGCTGCCGATGCCGTCTGAAAAATGCTGCCGGCGGCAAGTATCAGCACGGCCCTCAGCCATGTACGAAGTGCGGATGTGTGCATGGTGTTCCTCTGTTTCGTTCGGTATGGCAAAACAAAATGAAACATGATTCAAGAGTATCTGTTTTTATAGCGAAACCGTCTGGATATATACCTCAAACGGTTTGGCTATAAATGCCGTCTGAAAACCGGTTGTCTTCAGACGGCATTCTCTATATCAAGCTATCATGCTCATTATTTGGGATGAACAATCATCTGACCGGACATTTCCATGTGCAATGCATGGCAGAACCATTGGCAGTAGTACCAGTGTACGCCCGGACGGACAGCTTTGAAGGTTACGGAAGAAGTGGCTTGCGGGCCGATTTCCATAGCAATACCGTAGCCTTCCAAAGTGAAGCCGTGAGTCAAGTCCTCGATGGTCTCGACGTTGGTAACGTATACGGTTACTTCGTCGCCTTGGTTCACTTCAAATTGAGGGATGCTGTAAGCAGGCGCAACGGCAGTCATGTACACGCGTACTTTGTTGCCTTCGCGTACGACTTTGGCGGCTTTTTCCAGCTCGACGCCGTCTTTTTTCGCCTGTTCCAAAGCATCCTGCCAGAACCATGGGTCTTTGCGGTCCCAAGTTTTGCTCGGATTGAGTTTGGCTGCAGAAACCAGACAGAAGTCATGCGGTTCGGCAAAAGTCGGATTATCGTGTACCAAACGCATTTCGTCGCCGGAGATGTCGATCAATTGGTCACACTCTGGTTTCAAAGGACCGGCATTCAAGAAGCGGTCTTTAGAGAATTTGTTCAAAGACACCAGCCATTGACCGTCGGCTTCTTTGGTTTCGCCCATGGTCGTATGGTTGTGGCCCGGTTGATAGTGAACGTCGAGTTTTTGTTTGATCGGATCGATTTTCTCGCCTTTGTAGGCTTTGATCGCATCGTCAATATTCCATTTCACCATTTGGCTGTCGATAAACAATGTCGTATAAGCATTGCCGCGACCGTCAAATGCAGTGTGTAACGGGCCGAGACCCAGTTGCGGTTCGGCTACGACCACATCGCGCTCTTTGATTTTGCCTGCAAACAAATCGTCCAGTTTGCTGACATCCAATACGGTAACGGTTGGAGACAGTTTACCGTTGAGCATGATGTATTTACCGTCAGGGCTTGCGTTACAGCCGTGAGGAGAGTTCGGCACAGGGATATAACGCGTGTATTTGGATTTGGCTTCAGCGCGACCGTCCAGCATTTTCACACCGTTCACTTCTTTGAAGTCGCCCGCTTTGATGCCTTCTTCGATGGCTTTCAGGTCGAAAACGACGCACCAGTCCTGCTCGTTAGAAGACGCACCTTGTACGGTCAGCGCGCGCTCGGAGTTGTAGCAGGTGGCAAAAGAATATTTGCCTTGATAGTCGGCATCGCCGTTGTCCAGGTTACCGTCAACCAATACTTGCCATGCAATCTCCATGGTTTCGCCGTCAATGGCGGTGTACACGGCATTCCAGGTTTTTGCATCATCCAGTTTGCCTACGCCGCTGACAGGAGTAATGTGTTCGCCGTTGGCAAAGACATAACCGGTTTTCGGATAACGTTGCGGACGCAGACCGTGAATACCTGAAGCATTAGGGATGTCGATGATTTTGTCGGCCTTCATCACATCCAGACGTACGCGGCAGACGCGGTTGTTTGCCTTGTCGTTGGCATAGGCATAGCGACCGTCATAAGTTTGGTCGGTAAACGACAAGTGCGGGTGGTGAAGGTCGCCGTTGGGATAGCAGCGCAGGCCGCTGTCTTTTAAGAATTTACGGGTTCCTTCGGTAATATTGCCGTTGAGGACTTTCAAGCTCTCATTGGTACGTCCCCAACCGGTCGCGCTGTCCATATTGAACACGGGAATACGCATCAGTTCGCGCATGGAAGGCAGACCAATCAGGCGCATCTCGCCGGACTGACCGCCGGAAAGGAAACCGTAATATTGATCAAGCTCGCCCGGACCGACTTCAGAAGACAATTGACCCGGTTTGGCTTCACCATGCTCCTTGGCGGCAGGGGCGGCACCAGAAGCGGCAGCCTGTTCGCCGTCTTTAGAGCAACCCGCCAAACCTAACAGGCCCGCACCGGCAATACCTGCACCGGAAGCAGCGGCCGTACCTAAGAATGAACGACGACTCAAGCCGTTTTGTTCTAATTTTTCGTCTGACATACAACACTCCTTGGATAAAATACGGCAAACCGGTTTTCAGACGGCAAGCCGATGGGAAAAAATTTTATTATCCTTCCGGGGAAACCCTGCCTACCTGACACTTTGGCTTCAGGCTTTCCCCGGATGCTTATTTTTCAGATTGCGCCGTTTCGGGTTTGACAAAATGGACAACCTGTTCCTGCGGCTGCTTGGAGACACTTTCCAATTCCCCTGATTTTGCAGCAGCCTGTTTTTGTTTTTTCTTATTCACTGCCACAACTTGCGGACAGCGCGTATCGTGGTGGTACATGACTTGGCAATGCAGACACTGGATACATTCGTTCGGATGGATATCTCCCTCCGGGGCAATCGCTTGTACAGGGCATTCATGTGTACAAATTTGGCAGGGATTACCGCACATTTTATAACGTCTCAGCCAATCAAACACGCGGAATCTGCCCGGCAACGCGATACCGGCTCCCAACGGACACAGATAACGGCAGAAGAAACGTTCGATAAACAGCCCTGCAACCAGAAGAGCAACGGCAAATGCGACAAACCACCACTCGCGTACAAATTTCAAGATAATCGCCGTTTTGAAGGGTTCGACTTCTGCAAATTTTTCCGCCGTACCCAAATCATACAGGGAGATTGCCAAAAGCCCGAAGAAAATCAGGTATTTGATGACGCTCAAGCGGGTATGCAGCATATGCGGCACGGTAATCTGTTTCACACCCAGTTTTTTGGCAATCCGGTTAGTCAATTCCTGTAATGAGCCGAACGGACACAACCAACCGCAAAACGTTCCCCTGTTCCACAGCAGCATGGTTGCAGCCGTGAACAGCCAAAGGATGAATACAATCGGATCCATCAGGAAGAATTCCCAATGAAATTCGGTAAGGATGGCGGAAAACAGCGTCAGCGTATTGACGACCGAAAGCTGTGCCTGCGCATACCAGCCGATATAGAAGAGCGTGAAGGTCAAAAAGGCGAGGCGGAAGCGGTCGTACCATTTTTCGTAACGCACAATCCAGTCTTGGAACAAAAACACCAGTAACAATATGGTCAGTGCAATGCCGACAACGATAATCTGCCCCTGTTTCGCTTTCCAAATCTGTTTCCATAATTGGTTGGATACACCGTTTTCAGCTGACGCATCTTCGGCAATGCCGTCTGAAGCGGTATCGGATGCCGCGGCAGGTACGGCTTCGACAGGCGCGCTGATTTCCACGGGCGGCGCTTTAGGATCATCGACATAATAACCCTGAGGCAATTCGTAATCCAAATCGGCGGTAACGAAGGCTTTATCGTTCACGCTCAATACGCGCTGAACCATTAATTGCAGACGCCACGGCTCCGCACCGTCAAACGCTACGCCTTCAGGGATGGTAAACCAAGAAACTTCTTTAAAACGCGGCGAACCGGCGGCAGACAGCGCGACGACGCGTTCGTGTTGGGCATCGGTAAAACGGAAGCTGTTCTCCCCCTGTATCATCTCGATACGGTCGAAAATACCGCCGCGCACATAGCCCGAACCTTTCCAAGAATAACGGCCCTCTCCGGCAACCAAAACAGCCTGTTGACCGGGTTTCAGCCGTTTTTGCAGATGTGCCCAGCCGTCCTCACCCAGCAGGCTTTTACCGATGGAAGGCTGGCTGACCAAGGCAACATACAAATCAATAAAGGTATCGTCAGGATCGCCCTGTTCGGCGTGATCGACCACGCCGGCCTTGCCGCCTTTCTCAAAAAGCTTGTTGATTTGATCGAGCGTGATATGCAGATGACCGACAGCCTTCTGTTTCAAAAGTTCGTCCCAAGACAAAATATCCTGCTTGTCGGGATTTGCCATACGGCGCGGACGGGTTTCTGCCGCAGGCGCGGCTTCCTGAACATCGGAAGCGGATGCCGTCTGAAGGGCCTTGTCCGAACCCAGACGGTATTGGTTGGCAATGACCTTATACGAACGCTGGATGCTGTCGTTAATCACCATCAGCGTAACAGTCGCACCGCTGATAATGTCGCCCGGCGCCACGCCCGGGGTCGGCGGATTTTTAATAAAGTTCAGACCGATATATTTGTCGATGAATTTATCGACACGCGACTGCGGAATACCAATCAGCATAATCGGTTCGTGATGATCGACCAGTTTCGCCCCAGCTATCGTGCCGTCGTTTGCCAACGCCATCAGCGTATCGATCGGTTTGCTCGAATAACCGCGCGTATTGACCACATCGGTCGTGATATAGACCAGACCGAGCTGCTCGTCGCCTTTGTAAACGCGGGCGACCATGGGCTTACCTTCCGGTTTGCCGTAACGGTCTGCCCCCGGAAAGATTTCCGAAGGCTGTATTTTCGCCAGAAAATCAGGCAGACGCTCCGCATAAGCGGGCAGTGCCGCCGTCAAAAAGACAAAGGCGGCAAAAAACGCCGTTATCCGCGCTCGAAACGCAGACATACGCCGGATTGAAAAACAGGACATAGCTATCCCCGATATACCGATACTCTTTAATATTGATATTATATGAATCATCTATCGGCGATTTTTTGATGCAAATCAAATTTACAAATCTTAAAACCAATCTGCATACGGGATAATACTTTGTAATTACATCGATATATAGTGGATTAACAAAAATCAGGACAAGGCGACGAAGCCGCAGACAGTACAAATAGTACGGAACCGATTCACTTAGTGCTTCAGTACCTTAGAGAATCGTTCTCTTTGAGCTAAGGCGAGGCAACGCCGTACTGGTTTTTGTTAATCCACTATAATGTGGGATTTCACGATATTGTCAGACAGCACAAAAATATGCCGTCTGAAACCCCTTCAGACGGCATCCTTTTCCGGCGCACCGTTATTTGTCCAAATGATAAATCTGCGCGACGGCATGAACCAAATCTTTATCTTCTTCCCCCGCCTTATTCAAGGTTTGGGTCGGCGAATGCAGCAGCTTGTTGGTCAGTTGGACGGACAGCCGTTCCAAAACCTCTTCTGCCGTTGCGCCTTTGGCAAGCTGTTTCATGGCGTTTTCCAACACCTGCTTGCGCGCTTTCTCGCCCTCGTCCCGCAACGCCTTAATCAAGGGGACGCTCTGCCTGCCCTGCTGCTGCCTGACAAATTCGGCAACTTTCTCGGACACCAGCGTTTCGGCGGCGGCGGCGGCCTTCTGCCTTGCCTCCTTGCCGCTTTGGACGATATTGACCATATCGTCCACCGTATAAAGATAGGCATCATTCAAATCGCCGACTTCCGCTTCAATATCGCGCGGCACGGCCAAGTCAAGCATGAACAACGGCATACTCTGCCTTTGTTTCAATGCACGCTCCACCATGCCTTTGCCGACAATGGGCAACTGGCTCGCCGTCGAAGAAACCACCACGTCGTAATCGTGCAGAATGGCAGGCAGATCGGATAGCAGACACGGTTCGGCGTTGACACCGAGCTTGTCGCACAACTCCTGTGCGCGCGCCAGCGTCCGGTTGGCAACCGTCATCAATCTGGGGTTTTTAGCAGCAAAATAAGTAGCAACCAACTCAATCATCTCACCCGCACCGATAAACAAGACATTCAAATCGCCGATGTCGGGGAAAATCTGCTCTGCCAACTTGACGGAAGCGGAAGCCATGGAAACCGAGTTTTCGCCGACGGCAGTATCGGTACGGACCTCTTTAGCAACAGAAAAGGTTTTTTGGAACAGGGCATTGAGTTTCTTACCCATACTTTCCTGCTCTTGAGCAACCCTGACCGCATCCTTAATCTGTCCTAAAATCTGCGGCTCGCCCAACACCATCGAATCCAAGCCGCAGGCAACGCGGAAAGCATGGCGCACAGTCTCCTGCATCCCCAAAGTATAAAGGTAGGGGCTGATTTCTTCTATGGGAAGGCTGTGGTAATCTGCGAGCCAACGGATGATTTCTTCCGAATCGCCGACACAGTAAAGCTCGGTGCGGTTGCAGGTAGAAAGGATTACCGCCTCCGTTGCCGCATTGCTTCGGGCAAGATTGCGGACGGCTTCGGGCAGGCAGGCAGCGGCAAACGCCAGCTTTTCCCGTATGCTTAAAGGTGCGGTTTGATGATTGAGTCCGACAGCGGTAAGTTGCATGAAAAAATCGGTAAAGATGAATATAGGCCGTTATTATAGCCTAACTGACCTTGAAGACACAGACAAAAACTGCACTTCCAAACGCATCCTTGCCGTCTGAAAGTGCAGTTCCTTAAATAAGGCATCCTATTATCAGGATAGGAATTTAATCTACTTCGCCTGCGTATTGTTCGGCAGTCAGCAGACCGTCGTAATCGGCAGGATTGGCAGGTTTGATTTTGAAGAACCAGCCTGCGCCATAAGGGTCGCTGTTGGCAGTTTCAGGTGCACTGGGTAAGTCATCGTTGACGGCAACGACTTCGCCCGCAATCGGCGCGTACACGTCAGATGCGGCTTTTACAGACTCAACCACACCGGCTTGCTCTTCAGCGGCAAGGTTTGCGCCGACTTCAGGCAGCTCGACAAACACGATGTCGCCCAACAGCTCTTGCGCGTGGTGGGTAATGCCGACGGTAATCGTACCGTCTTCTTCAAGGCGCAGCCATTCATGGCTGGCAACATATTTCAGTTCGACCGGGATGTTGTTGCTCATGGTTTGATTCTCCATTGGTAGGGGGTTATTTTCAGACGGCATCTATATGAATCAATATCCACAGATACCTTGTTCAAGGCTTTCTACAAACGTCCGTATCGGACAACAATTAAAACCTGCTTTCAGACGGCATATGAAATGAAAATGCCGTCTGAACCGATATTAATCAAACTGTTTTTGACCGTTGCGGACGAACGGCAGCTTCAGTACGCGCACGTCCACTTCCTTGCCGCGAATCAGCACTTTGGCGGTATCGCCGTCAAAATCTTTCGGCACGCGGGCGATGGCGATGGATTGTTTCAGGCTTGGAGAGAATACGCCGCTGGTGGTTTCGCCTTTGCCTTTGTCGGTCAACACTTCCATATGCGCGCGCAGGATGCCGCCTTTGTCGAGCAGCAAACCGACTTGTTTGACGGCAACGCCTTTTTCTTTCAATGCCAGCAAGGCGGCTTTACCGACAAAATCGCGGCTTTCGTCTTTCAAATCAACCGTCCAACCCATGCCTGCTTCGAGCGGGCTGGTGTCGTCGTCCATATCGTTGCCGTAGAGGTTCATACCGGCTTCCATGCGCAGGGTATCGCGCGCGCCGAGGCCGCAGGGTTGTACGCCTGCTGCTTGCAGGGCTTTGAAGAATGCGACGGCTTCGACGCCCGGCAGAATCACTTCGACGCCGTCTTCACCGGTGTAGCCGGTGCGGGCGACAAACCAGTCGTTGCCCAAATCCGCGCCTTGGAACGGTTTGAGGTTGTGGACGACATCCGCCCATTCGGGTTTGACGGTCAGGAGTTTTTCAATGGCTTTAGGGCCTTGTACGGCGAGCATGCCGAGGTCGTAGCGCGGATTGAAGGCAACACCGAACTCTTGTCCGACTTTATGGAACTGGGCGGTGTCTTTTTCGCGGGTCGCGCCGTTGGACACGATGCGGTATCGGGTTTCAGCTTCATTGGTGCGGTAAACGATCAAGTCGTCAATCACGCCGCCGTTGTCGTTGAGCAGCGCGGAATAAAGGGCTTTGCCGACAAAAGCGAGCTTGGCAACGTCGTTGGCAATCAGTTTGCGGAAAAAGGCTTTGGCATTTGCGCCTGCCACGTCGGTAACGAGCATGTGTGATACGTCAAACATACCGGCGTCGGTGCGCACGGCTTCGTGTTCGGCGATTTGTGAACCATAATGGATGGGCAGCTCCCAACCGGCAAAATCGACCAGCTTCGCGCCTGCATCTTGATGGGCTTGATGAAATGGGGTGGTTTTCAGGGCAGTCATTCTCAAGTTTCTCTGGATTTATTGTTCAGATGTCATCCGCACAAGATGCGCGGAAGACCCTATCTGTCCTTGAACCTGAGATTTTCGGCCGTATCCGCTTGACGGCAAACCAGTCTGCTCACTGCTTTGCGCGGTTGTCTGAATGGTGGTTCAGACGGCCTTCTCCCCTTCGGTGGGCGTATCTTTGGGAAACGCCGCTCTCCAGATGTTTTATTTCAACGTGCAGTCCCTGTTGCCTGAGCGATTTAAGGGCATCTGCGCCTTCGGCGGCTACGCGTAATCGGGTGTAGCTCTCTCCTGCACATGGCGCGATTATGGCTTGAAAAGGCAGTTTGAGCAAGCCGTCTTGAACATATACAGGCCTGCTCCACAAATTTTAAATCGACTACCTAAAAATGAAAACCAACTCTGATGACTACACAACTTTTTATATGTTAATATGCACCAAGCCTATATATACGGATTATCGCAACCTGCCCGAATGCCATCAGCGGAACACAAATTTATGACACAAATCACTTTAGACAAGACAGATATTAAAATCTTACAGGTCCTCCAGGAAAACGGTAGGCTGACCAATGTCGAACTGTCCGAACGTGTCGCGCTCTCGCCTTCTCCGTGCCTACGCCGTCTGAAACAGTTGGAAGATGCCGGTATTGTCCGGCAGTATGCCGCGCTGCTGTCTCCCGAATCTGTAAATTTGGGCCTTCAGGCATTTATCCGCGTTTCCATCAGCAAAGCAAAAGACGCACGGGAGGATTTCTCCGCCTCTGTTCAAAAATGGCCCGAAGTTTTAAGCTGTTTCGCACTAACCGGAGAGACCGACTACCTGCTTCAAGCATTTTTTACCGACATGAGCGCGTTCTCCCATTTCGTTCTTGACACGCTTTTATCCCACCACGGCGTACAGGATGCCCAATCAAGTTTCGTTTTAAAAGAAATCAAACATACCACATCTCTACCACTCAACCATCTGTTGTAGGAATAAGGCCTTTCTCCCCATTTTCCCTACCGACGCGGCGGATAGAAACGGGCGGGATTCTTACAATACCTGTTTGTCTCCGATAAAGACCGGATTGGAAAATGATACGTTATCTATTGATTATTTGCGGCTGCCTCTCCCTCCTCTTGGGGATTGCCGGTATTTTCCTACCTCTGTTGCCAACCACGCCGTTTGTGCTGCTCTCCGCCGCCTGTTGGGCAAAGGCATCTCCGCGTTTTCACCGCTGGCTGCACCGACACCGCTATTTCGGCCCGATGGTTCATAACTGGGAACAAAACGGCGCAGTGCCGCGCAAGGCTAAGATTTTTGCCATTAGCATGATGTCCGCATCATGCCTATTTATGTTCTGGCAGTTTCCCCAACGTTGGTGGGTAGGCGCAATTTCATCGGTTTTCTGTTCCTTTGTCGCCATATGGATGTGGCGCAGGCCCGAATCTTAATGCCGTCTGAAAACCTTCCTCTAAATATGTTCCGACCGGAATACCTACCGCCCGCCTATAAAAAACGATTACCTACAAACATTTGTTAAGATAAATTTATTATAAGTTACCGATAGCCTATTATTTCAATACGGCAGGATGTTGTTTTACATTGATATTTTATCCTATTATTCTGCGCCCCTCTTTACTTCCCCTTTCCATTCCCTGACGGATGCTTGGTATCTGTACGGCTTTTACATTACAATCAAACAGGCAATATAACAAACCACAGCGCAGTTCGCCCGTCTGAGGACGGTCCGGAATATTTATCACGGCAGATGGTTATCAAACCGAATGCCAAATAAAAAGGAAGCACCATGCGCCACCTGACACTGCTGACATTTTTTTCCCTACCTGCAATCAGCCTGGCTGCCGACCTGAACGGCTCCACACTCAATCTCTTATGGGGGCTGCCGTTTGCCATGATCCTGCTGTCTATTGCACTGGGTCCCCTGTTTTTTTCCCACATCTGGCATCACCATTTCGGCAAGATTACCGCATTTTGGACTTTGTCGTTCCTCATTCCCTTTTCACTGATTTTTGGAGCAGAAACCGGTATCCGTACCGTTGTCCACGCACTCGTTGAAGAATACATCCCCTTTATTTTGCTGCTTTTGGCGTTGTACACCATTTCAGGCGGCATTTTGGTTTGGGGCGACTTGAACGGCACACCCAAACTCAACACCGCCCTGCTTGCCGTCGGCACGGCACTGGCTTCAATTATGGGTACGACCGGCGCGGCAATGCTGATGATCCGCCCTTTGCTGAAAGCCAATCAAACCCGTGCCCACCGCGTGCACATCGTCATCTTCTTCATTTTCCTGGTTGCAAACATCGGCGGCGGCCTGACCCCTTTGGGCGACCCCCCACTCTTTCTTGGCTTCCTCAAAGGCGTAGATTTCATGTGGACGGTCAAGCATATGCTTGCCCCGGTCCTGATCAGCACCGCTGTCCTGTTGACCGCCTTCTATTTCATCGACAACCGTTTCTTCAAACAGGAACGCATTGCACAAGATACTCCGGCACAACAGGAAAAACCCGAAAAAATCGCCATCTTCGGCAAATGGAACTTCCTCCTGCTTGCGGGCGTGGTTAGCGCGGTTCTAATGTCCGGCCTTTGGAAACCCGAACACCCAGGATTTGAAATCCTCGGCAGCCATTACGCCCTGCAAAACCTCGTCCGCGATGTCATCCTGATTACATTGACCGCCGTATCTATGGCAATCACGCCCAAACAAGTCCGCGCAGGCAACGAATTCAACTTTGAACCCATCGCCGAAGTGGGCAAACTCTTCCTCGGCATCTTCATCACCATCTTCCCCGTCCTGAGCATTCTGAAAGCAGGCGAGGCAGGCGCGCTAGGCGGGGTGGTATCGTTGGTTCACGATACGGCAGGCCATCCGATTAATACAATGTATTTCTGGATGAGCGGCATATTGTCGGCATTCTTGGATAACGCGCCCACTTATCTCGTGTTTTTCAATATGGCGGGCGGCGATGCCCAAGCCTTGATGACGGGTCCCCTGTTTCATTCGCTGCTGGCGGTTTCTATGGGTTCGGTATTTATGGGCGCACTGACCTACATCGGCAACGCGCCGAACTTTATGGTCAAAGCCATTGCCGAACAGCGCGGCGTACCGATGCCCTCGTTTTTCGGTTATATGATGTGGTCGGCGGGTTTTCTGATTCCTGTCTTCATCATCCATACCCTTGTCTTTTTCGTTTTCAAACTGCTGTAAACGCTATGCCGTCTGAACCTTCAGACGGCATTTTAAATTCCGGCATAATCAAATCAATATCCCCCCTTCCGACAATTATAGTGGATTAAATTTAAATCAGGACAAGGCGACGAAGCCGCAGACAGTACAAATAGTACGGCAAGGCGAGGCAACGCCGTACTGGTTTAAATTTAATCCACTATAAAAACGGCTTCCGCAAGGAAAAAAGCAGCAAATCTGACAAACAGGTACAATTCCTGATAAAATCTAACACTTTGCTACATTAATTTATTCAATGCTTTTGATGCCACGCGACACCGTATCAAAAACACGCCGTTTTTACCTTAACCATCACAAGTAATGCAAATCTATGATTAAAATCAAAAAAGGTCTAAACCTGCCCATCGCGGGCAGACCGGAGCAAGTCATTTATGACGGGCCGGCCATTACCGAAGTCGCGTTGCTTGGCGAAGAATATGCCGGTATGCGTCCCTCGATGAAAGTCAAGGAAGGCGAAGCCGTCAAAAAAGGCCAAGTGCTGTTTGAAGACAAAAAGAATCCGGGCGTAGTATTTACTGCTCCGGCTTCAGGCAAAATCGCCGCGATTCACCGTGGCGAAAAGCGCGTACTTCAGTCAGTCGTGATTGCCGTTGAAGACAACGACGAAATCGAGTTCGAACGCTACGCGCCCGATGCGTTGGCAAAATTGAGCAGCGAAGAAGTGCGCCGCAATCTGATTCAATCCGGTTTGTGGACTGCGCTGCGCACCCGTCCGTTCAGCAAAATCCCTGCCGTCGATGCCGAGCCGTTCGCCGTTTTCGTCAATGCGATGGACACCAATCCGCTGGCGGCAGACCCTGTGGTCGTTATCAAAGAAGCCGCCGAAGATTTCAAACGAGGTCTGCTGGTGTTGAGCCGTCTGACCGAACGTAAAATCCATGTGTGTAAAGCAGCAGGCGCAGACGTGCCGTCTGAAAACGCTGCCAACATCGAAATACATGAATTTGGCGGCCCGCATCCTGCCGGTTTGAGCGGCACGCACATTCATTTCATCGAGCCGGTCGGTGCAAACAAAACTGTTTGGACCATCAATTATCAAGATGTAATTGCCATCGGACGTTTGTTTGCAACAGGCCGTCTGAACACCGAGCGCGTGATTGCTTTGGGTGGTTCTCAAGTCAACAAACCGCGCCTCTTGCGTACCGTTTTGGGTGCGAAAGTATCGCAAATTACTGCAGGCGAATTGGTTGACGCGGACAACCGCGTAATTTCCGGTTCGGTATTGAACGGCGCGATTGCACAAAGCGCGCATGATTATTTGGGACGCTACCACAATCAGATTTCCGTTATCGAAGAAGGCCGCAGTAAAGAGCTGTTCGGCTGGGTTGCGCCGCAGCCGGATAAATACTCGATTACGCGTACGACCCTTGGTCATTTCCTGAAAAACAAACTCTTCAAGTTCACGACAGCCGTCAACGGTGGCGACCGCGCCATGGTACCGATCGGCACTTACGAGCGCGTGATGCCCTTGGACATCCTGCCCACCCTGCTTTTGCGCGATTTAATCGTCGGCGATACCGACAGCGCGCAGGCTTTGGGTTGCTTGGAATTGGACGAAGAAGACCTCGCTTTGTGTAGCTTCGTCTGCCCGGGCAAATACGAATACGGCCCGCTGTTGCGCAAGGTGCTGGAAACCATTGAGAAGGAAGGCTGATTATGGGCTTGAAACATTTTCTGGAAAAAATCGAACCGCACTTCCTGCCGGGCGGCAAGCATGAAAAATGGTATGCCCTCTATGAAGCTGCGGCGACGATTTTCTACACATCCGGTGCGGTAACGCGCAAAGCGGCGCACGTCCGCGACGCGCTCGACTCCAAACGCATGATGATTTTGGTGTGGCTGGCTTTGTTCCCCGCCATGTTTTACGGCATGTACAACGTCGGCGCACAGGCGTTCGGTGCGTTAACGCCCGATTTGCTGCAACAAAGCATCGCCAACGACTGGCATTACGCCCTTGCCGACGCTTTGGGCATCAATATGTCGTCTGAAGCAGGCGTGTTGGGCAAAATGCTGTTCGGCGCGATTTACTTCCTGCCGATTTACGCGACCGTATTTATTGTCGGCGGTTTCTGGGAAGTTTTGTTCGCCACCGTGCGCAAACATGAAATCAACGAAGGTTTCTTTGTTACTTCGATTCTGTTTGCTTTGATCGTTCCGCCCACGCTGCCGCTGTGGCAGGCGGCTTTGGGTATTTCTTTCGGCGTTGTGGTTGCGAAAGAAGTATTCGGCGGTACGGGTAAAAACTTCATGAACCCTGCGCTGGCAGGCCGTGCCTTCCTGTTCTTCGCCTACCCTGCCAACTTGAGCGGCGATGCGGTTTGGACGGCGGTTGACGGCTATTCCGGCGCAACCGCGCTGGCGCAATGGGCGGCACACGGTGCAGACGGCCTGAAAAACGCCGTAACCGGTCAAACCATCACTTGGATGGACGCGTTTATCGGCAAACTGCCCGGCTCCATCGGCGAAGTCTCCACTTTGGCACTCTTAATCGGCGGTGCGTTTATCGTGTTTGCCCGCATCGCTTCTTGGCGCATTATTGTCGGCGTGATGATCGGTATGATTGCGATGTCTTCGCTGTTCAACTTCATCGGTTCGGACACCAACGCTATGTTTACTATGCCTTGGTACTGGCACTTGGTGGTCGGCGGCTTCGCCATCGGTATGCTGTTTATGGCAACCGACCCCGTTTCTGCTTCCTTTACCAATGTCGGCAAATGGTGGTACGGCGCGCTTATCGGCGTGATGTGCGTGTTAATCCGTGTGGTCAATCCAGCTTACCCCGAAGGTATGATGTTGGCGATTCTGTTTGCCAACCTGTTTGCCCCGATTTTCGACTATTTCGTCGCACAAGCGAACATCAAACGCAGAAAGGCGCGCAGCAATGGCTAAGAAATTCGATAAAGACAGCTTCAGCGGCACGCTGATTGTGGTGTTGGTGGTCAGCCTGATTTGCTCGGTCATCGTGGCGGGTGCAGTCGTCGGCTTGAAACCCATCCAAGAAAAACAAAAACTCCAAGATAAACAAGGCTATATTTTGAGCGTGGCCGGTTTGATGGATAAAAACACCGACATCAGCAAAACCTTTGCCGAGCGTATCGAGCAACGCGTGGTCGATTTGGCGACCGGCGAATATGTGAAAGACGCGCCGAAAGACTTCAGCGCGCGCATCGCAGGCAAAGACCCCGCGCAAAGCATCCAAATCAAACCCGAAGACGATTTGGCAGGCATCAAAAGCCGTGCCAAATACACCGAGGTTTATTTGGTAAAAGGCGAAGATGGCAAAATCGGGCAAATCATCCTGCCGATGCACGGCAACGGTTTGTGGTCGGTCATGTACGGCTTCGTCGCCATCCAACCTGACGGTAACACCATCAATGGCATTACCTACTACGAACAAGGCGAAACCCCGGGCTTGGGCGGCGAAATCGGCAATCCTTTGTGGCAGCAAAAATTCGTCGGCAAAAAACTGTTTGACGGACAAGGCAAACTCGCCCTGCACGTCGGCAAAGGCGCGGGTTCGGACAAAGAACATGGCGTAGATGCCCTCTCCGGCGCGTCGCTGACATCCAAAGGCGTGCAAGGTTCGTTCGCCTACTGGTTCGGCGAAAACGGCTATATCCCCTACCTGAACAAATTGAAATCAGCAGGAGCGCAATAATGGCTGATATGAAACGCTTGAAACACTTAATGTTTTCACCCTTTATCGACAACAACCCGATTGCCTTGCAGGTTTTGGGTATTTGTTCGGCTTTGGCGGTTACCACCAAACTTCAGACGGCCATCGTGATGGGTATTTCCGTCAGTTTGGTAACCGGTTTTTCCAGCTTCTTCATTTCGCTGGTACGCAACTACATCCCCAACAGCATCCGCATCATCGTGCAAATGGCGATTATCGCGTCGCTGGTTACGCTGGTCGACCAACTGCTTCAGGCATTTGCCTACGAATTGTCCAAACAGCTTTCCGTATTCGTCGGCCTGATTATTACCAACTGTATCGTGATGGGCCGCGCCGAAGCATTTGCGATGAAAGAGCCGCCGCTGGAAAGCCTGATCGACGGCATCGGCAACGGCGCGGGCTACGGGATGATGCTGCTTGTCGTCGCCACTGTCCGCGAACTGATCGGCTCGGGCAAGCTCTTGGGCTACACCGTTTTCCAAACTGTGCAGGACGGCGGCTGGTATCAGACCAACGGCCTCTTCCTGCTCGCCCCCAGCGCGTTCTTCATTATCGGCTTTTTGATTTGGGGTCTGCGTACCTGGAAACCCGAACAGGCGGAGGAATAAGCTATGGAACACTATTTGAGCCTCTTCATCAAATCCGTCTTCATTGAAAATATGGCGCTATCCTTCTTTTTGGGTATGTGTACGTTTTTAGCGGTATCCAAAAAAGTATCCACCGCATTCGGTTTGGGTGTGGCGGTAATTTTCGTACTCGGGCTGTCCGTCCCTGCCAACCAACTCGTTTACTCGCTGCTCAAAGACGGCGCGATTGTCGAAGGCGTGGATTTGACCTTTTTGAAATTCATCACCTTCATCGGCGTGATTGCCGCTTTGGTGCAGATTTTGGAAATGTTCTTGGACAAATTCGTCCCCGCTCTCTATAACGCGCTGGGCATCTACCTGCCGCTGATTACCGTAAACTGCGCGATTTTCGGTGCCGTATCCTTTATGGCGCAACGCGAATACAACTTCGGCGAGTCCGTCGTGTACGGCTTCGGCGCGGGTTTGGGCTGGATGTTGGCAATTGTCGCTTTGGCGGGCATTACCGAAAAAATGAAATATTCGGACGCTCCCAAAGGCCTCAAAGGCTTGGGCATTACCTTTATCGCCGCCGGCCTGATGGCGATGGCGTTTATGTCGTTCTCCGGCATCCAGTTATAAGAAAGGGACCGGTATGGAGATTATTTTAGGTATCGTGATGTTTACCGTCATCGTCTTGGCTTTGGCACTGATGATTCTGTTTGCCAAATCCAAACTGGTCAGCGAAGGCGACATCACCATCAAAGTCAATGATGAAAAAGAACTGACTATGCCCGCCGGCGGCAAACTCTTGGGTGCGCTTGCCAGCCAAGGTATCTTCGTTCCTTCCGCCTGCGGTGGCGGCGGCTCATGCGGACAATGCCGCGTTGTCGTGAAAAGCGGTGGTGGCGATATTCTGCCGACCGAGTTGTCCCACATCAGCAAACGCGAAGCGCGCGAAGGCTGCCGTTTGTCTTGTCAGGTCAACGTCAAAACCGACATGGACATCGAAGTACCAGAAGAAGTGTTCGGCGTGAAAAAATGGGAATGCACCGTCATCTCCAATGACAACAAAGCCACGTTCATTAAAGAACTCAAGCTTGCCATTCCCGAAGGCGAGGAAGTTCCCTTCCGCGCCGGCGGCTACATTCAAATTGAAGCTCCTCCTCACACTGTTGCCTACAAAGACTTCGACATTCCTAAGGAATATCACGAAGACTGGGACAAATACAATCTGTGGCAATACGTTTCCAAAGTGGACGAGCCGATTTTGCGCGCTTACTCCATGGCTTCGTATCCTGAGGAAAAAGGCATCATTATGCTGAACGTGCGTATCGCTACACCGCCTCCGCGCGTACCCGATGCGCCTCCGGGACAAATGTCGTCTTACATCTGGTCGCTCAAACCCGGCGATAAAGTTACGATTTCCGGTCCGTTCGGCGAATTTTTCGCCAAAGACACCGATGCCGAAATGGTATTTATCGGCGGCGGTGCGGGTATGGCTCCGATGCGTTCCCACATTTTCGACCAGTTGAAACGTTTGGACTCCAAACGCAAAATTACCTTCTGGTATGGCGCGCGTTCCAAACGCGAGATGTTCTATGTTGAAGACTTCGACCAACTCGCAGCAGAATTCCCGAACTTCACATGGCACGTCGCCCTGTCCGACCCATTGCCTGAAGACAACTGGGACGGCTACACAGGCTTCATCCACAACGTGGTTTACGAAAACCACCTGAAAAATCACGAAGCACCGGAAGACTGCGAATTCTATATGTGCGGCCCGCCGATTATGAACCAGTCCGTCATCAAAATGCTCAAAGACTTGGGTGTGGAAGACGAAAACATCCTCTTGGACGATTTCGGCGGTTGAGTATTCGGCTTCAAATACAAAAGGAAGAAACCTCGGTTTCTTCCTTTTTCTATGCTAATGCCGCCCGAACACCCTTCAGACGGCATTAGCATAAAAACATATCGGCCGTTTTGCGATATAATTCAAGCCATTTGCCAAGACTATCAAACACTATGCCGTCTGAAACACGCCTGCCGAACTTTATCCGCGCCTTGATATTTGCCCTGAGTTTTATCTTCCTGAACGCCTGTTCGGAACAAACCGCGCAAACCGTTACCCTGCAAGGCGAGACCATGGGCACGACCTATACCGTCAAATATCTTTCAGACGGCCACGATAAACTCCCCTCCCCTGCCGAAATACAAAAGCGCATCGATGACGCGCTTAAAGAAGTCAACCGGCAGATGTCCACCTATCAGCCCGACTCTGAAATCAGCCGGTTCAACCAAACCACAGCCGGCAAACCCCTCCGCATTTCAAGTGACTTCGCATACGTTACCGCCGAAGCCGTCCGCCTGAACCGCCTGACACACGGCGCGCTGGACGTAACCGTCGGCCCTTTGGTCAACCTTTGGGGATTCGGCCCCGACAAATCCGTTACCCGTGAACCGTCGCCGGAACAAATCAAACAAGCAGCATCTTATACGGGCATAGACAAAATCATTTTGAAACAAGGCAAAGATTACGCTTCCTTGAGCAAAACCCACCCCAAAGCCTATTTGGATTTATCTTCGATTGCCAAAGGCTTCGGCGTTGATAAAGTTGCGGGCGAACTGGAAAAATACGGCATTCAAAATTATCTGGTCGAAATCGGCGGCGAGTTGCACGGCAAAGGCAAAAACGCGCGCGGCGAACCGTGGCGCATCGGCATCGAACAGCCCAATATCGTCCAAGGCGGCAATACGCAGATTATCGTCCCGCTGAACAACCGTTCGCTTGCCACTTCCGGCGATTACCGTATTTTCCACGTCGATAAAAACGGCAAACGCCTCTCCCATATCATCAACCCGAACAACAAACGACCCATCAGCCACAACCTCGCCTCCATCAGCGTGGTCGCAGACAGTGCAATGACGGCGGACGGCTTATCCACAGGATTATTTGTTTTAGGCGAAACCGAAGCCCTGAAGCTGGCAGAGCGCGAAAAACTCGCCGTTTTCCTGATTGTCAGGGATACAGGCGGCTACCGCACCGCGATGTCTTCCGAATTTGCCAAGCTGCTCCGCTAAACATACAAACCGATTAGGAAACACCATGAAAACCCTGCTCCTCACCTTCGGCATCTTCCTGCTGGTCATCATCGGCATGGCAGTCGGCTATATCTTCTCCAAACACACCATCAAAGGCAGTTGCGGCGGCATTACCGCCTTGGGTATGAAAAAAATGTGCGACTGCGACACACCTTGCGACACCCTACAAAAAAAGCTGGATGAAGAAAAACAGGCAGGCGGCATACGGGTTGACCGTTAACGCCGGAATATAGTGGATTAAATTTAAACCAGTACAGCGTTGCCTCGCCTTAGCTCAAAGAGAACGATTCTCTAAGGTGCCCAAGCACCAAGTGAATCGGTTCCGTACTATCTGTACTGTCTGCGGCTTCGTCGCCTTGTCCTGATTTTTGTTAATCCACTATAAAATGCCGTCTGAAGCCCGACAGGCGGGTTCAGACGGCATTGCCGTTTTATTAAAGGCGGTCCATACGCAAAACGCGCTTCAGGAAATAAATCAGATTATTCCCCAGACGCCTTCAGGCTTCCTTTTGCGCCACCGTAACCATAGCCGGACGCAACACACGGTCGGACAGGGTATAGCCCTTCTTCATCACGCCGACCACGGTATTGGGTTCCTGCTCACTGGCCACCGCCTGCATTGCCTGATGAATATTGGGATCAAGCTTGTCGCCCGCTTTAGGATTGATTTCCTTGATTTGCGTAGCATCAAATGCTTTCTGCAACTCGTTCAAAGTCATCTGCACGCCCATTTTCAACGCATCAAAATTGCCGCTTTGATCCAAAAGTGCCATTTCCAGATAATCCTTGACCGGCAACATTTCTACTGCAAACTTCTGTCCGGCGAACTTATGCGTATCGGCAATTTCCTGCTGATGGCGTCGGCGTAGGTTTTGCTCGTTTGCCAAAGCACGCAGCTGCTCGTCTTTCAACTGCGCTTCCAGCTCGGCAATACGAGCCTGCAAATCCTCATAAGTCGGCTCGGCAGAGACCGGCTCCTGCTCCCCTGCACCGTTTTCTGCTGTTTCGGCAGCCTCTGCGGTTTCAACTGTTTCCACATTTTCAACCGACTCTTCACTATTTTGCTGCTGCGTCTGTTCGCTCATATCGTATCCCTTAAAACAAATTGAAAATCAAAATCTGGTTATACCTGGCGTAAGATAAGGACGTTGCCAAGAAACTTCAAGCAAAAGCAGAGAATTTCAAATTCATTTTCAAATCCCCTACCGAAAAAATAATATAGACGGTAAGATACTGCCGACCATATCGATTTTCCAACGTCATCACTCATGAAAAAAGACCATTTAAACACAGCCGGTTTCAACTTGTGGCAGACCATACGGGAGGAAACCGAAGCGGCAGCCGCAGCCGAACCCATGCTGGCCAGCTTCCTGCATCAAACTGTTTTACGGCACGAATCTCTAGACTCCGTCCTTTCCTACCACCTGTCCAGTAAACTCGGCAGCCCGATTATGGACGTGCGCGCGCTGTTTGAAATCTACCAGCAGGCATTGGGCAGCGATGAGCAAATCAGCAAATGCGTCGAGGCAGACTTAAAAGCCATCTACGAACGCGATCCCGCCTGCGACGAATATTCGCTGCCGCTTTTATATTTCAAAGGTTTTCACGCGATTCAGGCACACCGCATCAACCACTGGCTATACTTAAACGGACGTAAAACGCTGGCCTATTTCCTGCAAAACCGGATGTCTGAAGTATTCGGGGTGGACATCCATCCCGCCGCACATTTCGGACATGGACTGATGCTTGACCACGCCACCGGCTTTGTTGCCGGCGAGACTGCCGTTTTAGGCAACAACATTTCGATTCTACACGGCGTAACCTTAGGCGGTTCAGGCAAAGAAGGCGGCGACCGCCACCCTAAAATCGGCAACGGCGTGATGATTGGGGCAAACGCCTCGATATTGGGCAATATCCGTATCGGAGACAATGCCAAAATCGGGGCCGGCAGCGTTGTGGTTTCAGACGTTCCGCCGTCCATCACTGTTGTCGGCGTACCCGCCAAACCCGTGGCACGCGCACCCAAAACACCTTCGGCCGATATGGATCAAAATATCCAGTTTGCCGAAATCGACTTTATCATCTGAACAACCATAAAAATGCCGTCTGAAATTTATTTCAGACGGCATTTCTTATTTCAAAAGCAAGATTAGCAGTAAAACAAACGCTATTGCCCCCAGCCACATGCTTTGCCGTTGCTGCACTTTGACTAAATGAATATAAGCATCACGCATTTCCTGCTGGCGGTTTTCATCAATCAACGCACTGATTTTGCGCGGCAATGAAGGGATGATTTGCGCCCAGTCGGGGGCTTCGTTTTTGAGGTTGCGCCAAAGGGCTTTGGGACCGACCTGTTCGTTCATCCATTTCACTAAAAACGGTTTGGCGGTTTTCCACAAGTCCAAATCGGGATCAAGCTGGCGGCCCAATCCTTCGATGTTAAGCAGCGTTTTTTGCAGCAATACCAGCTGCGGTTGGATTTCGACGTTGAAGCGGCGGCTGACTTCAAACAGGCGCATCAACACCAAGCCGAAGGAAATTTGCGAAATCGGTTTGTTGAACACCGGTTCGCACACGGCGCGGACGGCGGCTTCCAATTCTTCCGCGCGCGTGTCGGCAGGCACCCAGCCTGATTCGATGTGGGCGGTGGCGACGCGGTGGTAATCGCGGTTGAAGAAGGCGAGAAAGTTGATGGCGAGGTAGCGTTTGTCGTAATCGGTCAGCGTACCGACAATGCCGAAATCAAGGGCGATGTAGCAGTTGTCGGCGGCAACCAAAATATTGCCGGGGTGCATATCGGCATGAAAAAAGCCGTCGCGGAAGACTTGCGTGAAGAAGATTTCCACGCCGTAATCGGCGAGTTTGTGCAAATCGATGCCGTCGGCTTTGAGTTTGGCGGTTTCCGATACGGGCGTGCCGTCCATCCATTCAATGGTCAGCACGTCGCTGGTACAGTAGTCGTAAAACACCTTGGGCACAATCAGCATATCGCTGTTTTGGAAATTGCGCCCGAGCTGGCTGGCATTGGCGGCTTCACGCATCAAATCCAATTCGTCGTGCAGGTATTTGTCGAACTCCGCCACCACTTCGCGCGGCTTCAAACGCTTGCCGTCTGAAAACAAACGCTCGACCCAGCCTGCACCAAAGCGCATCAGCGACAAATCCTGCTCGATAACGGGCAAAAGGTTGGGGCGCAAGACTTTCACTGCGACCTGTTCGCCCGAATGCAGGCGGGCTTTGTGTACCTGGGCGATGGACGCGCTGGCGACGGGTTCGGTTTCAAATTCCGCATACAGCTTTTCGATGGGCTGACCCAACGATTTTTCGATTTGTTCACGCGAAAGCTGCGCGTCAAAAGGCGGCACTTGGTCTTGCAGCTTTGCCAGTTCGACCGCGTAATCATGCGGAATCAAATCGGGGCGCGTAGAGAGAACCTGTCCGAACTTGATGAAAATCGGCCCCAAGCTTTCCAACGCAAGGCGAAGTCGGACGGGCGGCGGTTCATTTTTAAATCTGGAAGATTGCGGCATCATTTTCAGCAAACCGTATATCCAGCCGCGCCGGACCAATCCAGCACACAATCCCGCCAATCGGTAGTAATAAAGAGTCCCGACAATGACCGTCAGGCGTTTCAACCATTTCATATATAAAATCCCGAATACAGCATTTATCGGACAATCAAAAAATCTTACCAATGAGATAGCCCAAAAAAGCAACCAACAATGCCCAAAACAGCAACCTAGTATTCTGAGGTAGAGGCTCGGACTTTGACGATACGGTTTTATCCTTTTCTTTTACATCCGTCTCCAAATCCTCAAACGGCAGTTCCACCACCTCATCTTCCGTTTCCGACTGTTCGATTGTTTCCAACTCCATATATCTTCGGGTAACAATATCCAAACCCAAATAGCCGAAATAATCATACAGCTCACCCCGCTTTTCCCATGTGCATTTCTCCTCAACCAACACCTGTGGTTTAGAAGCAAGCGAATCGATGATTTTCTCTGCCAGCTCCTCATCCAAATTTTCCCGAAGACAGGCTTGAATCCTCTCCTGATCAACTCCGGGCGGATAGGAAACATATATATCGTACAAATCATTTTGGTAATTTTTACTCATCTCAATCATAATGGAACCAATATATTCAATACTGTTCCGACAATTCCTTATAAAAATCAGATTATTCTTTAAAAATCGAATTATATGCGAATTTATCCCGGGAATATATTTTCCCAAAAATAAAAATGCCGTCTGAACAATCAGACGGCATGGCACCAGCCGGTCGGTTATACAGAAAACGACGATCCGCAACCGCAAGTGGTTTCCGCATTCGGATTACGGATAACAAACTGCGAGCCTTGCAAACTTTCCGTATAGTCTATCTCCGCACCGACCAGATATTGATAACTCATCGGGTCGACCAAAAAGACCAAACCGTTTTTCTCAATTTCAAAATCATCGTCGTTTTTAATTTCATCAAAAGTAAATCCATACTGGAAACCAGAGCAGCCGCCGCCGTTGACAAAAACCCGCAATTTCAAATCAGGGTTATTTTCTTCGGCAATCAAATCCGCAACTTTTGTACAGCAGCTGTCAGTAAAGATAATAGGGCTTTCGTCCGACATGGTGTTATTCCTTAATATAATATCTCTGCATTCTCTCTCAAACCCCTTGCAAAGGCAAGCAAGGACTTTTCCTTAAAAAGGAATCGCCCCATAAATAAGTTTAATCCCCTTCAATTTCAAGTCCCAACTCAAATCATCCTGCCGAACCACTCCACACGCCCGATAATTTCCACATCATCGGTCAGATTATTCAAATTAATTTCAAAAGCAGGATAAGCTTCATTGGCAGAAATGACGTTGATTATTCCGCCGGGAACAATTTGCAGACGTTTGACCAGCAAGTTTTCATTAATCCGCAACACGTACAAGCCATCCTTTGGCGTATTTTCCCCATGGTTGACCAGAATGGTATCTCCATCATTTAAAACCCCCTCCATAGAATCTCCCTTAACAGAAATCACAGATAGGTTTTTCGTATCACGGGTAACATAATTTTCAATCCAATGCCGTCTGAAAGCCATCGTAAATACAGGTTCTTCATGACCGACAAATTGTCCATACCCTGCAGCCGCACGGATATCATATCTTGGCACAAAAACAAATTCGTCTGTATCGACCTCATTGCCAAAAGTATCATAGGCAACAGACTTTACCTGATTCCCCCCGGGAAATGGCTCTCCCTCACCGGTCAACAACCAATCAATACTACAACCCTTCAATTGTTTGATTTTCTTTAATGTTTCAGACTTCGGCAAACCGCCTTCATTCCATATCCTACTAAAACCCGCAATCGTCATCTCAATATCAGATGCAATTTTCGCCTGCCTCGCTTCATTTTTCCATAGAAAAATCAATCTATCTTTAAAGGTTTCCATAAATATCTTTCCCTTTCCCTAAATTCCATCATGCAAAGTAAACATAAAATATATTTTACCTTAGTTATACAAAAAATAAAATAAATATGATAAACTAAATTTAAACTATGATTTATCTTATACAAATGCCAAATATTAAGATTTTTCATCAATTACCCACCAATTTAACAGGTAAAAGGACATAAATATGAAAAAATCCGGTAAATATTTCCTCTATACAACAGCATTTATCTTATCCTGCTTTGCTTTTTCAGAAAGCCATTCGGAAGCCAAACAGCCGGAAACTACTTTATCCTCCTCACTATGCGAACAACTCAGCATACTGAATGCAAAAAATATGGATTCAAAGCAAATTTCATTATCCAAGGAATGCGACATCATCGAATCCTCGCATGACTGGGAAAAGGAATACGGAAACTTAAATGAGCAAGAAATGCTCGCCGGTATTATCTATGAATAAGTTTATTAATAATCTGAATATTAGATTCAAATATAAATCCAATATTTTCATATATTTATATGTTTACACCTGTATAAGAACTTGAAACCGTCCCACTCCCGCCCTATTTAATGCGCATCGGGACACAACGTTCCAGCATATTTCTTAGAATAAGCAAAATCAAATTAGGAGTATCCATATGGCAAAAGTAATCGGTATCGACTTAGGTACAACCAACTCTTGTTTGGCCATCTCTGAAAACGGTCAAACCAAAGTTATCGAAAACGCAGAAGGTGCACGCACCACACCATCCGTTATCGCTTATCTGGACGGTGGCGAAATCCTCGTCGGCGCACCGGCAAAACGCCAAGCGGTAACCAACGCTAAAAACACTATTTACGCTGCCAAACGTTTGATTGGCCACAAATTTGAAGACAAAGAAGTCCAACGCGACATCGAATCTATGCCTTTCGAAATCATCAAAGCCAACAACGGCGACGCATGGGTGAAAGCGCAAGGCAAAGAGCTGTCTCCTCCTCAAATTTCCGCAGAAGTTTTGCGTAAAATGAAAGAAGCCGCCGAAGCTTACTTGGGTGAAAAAGTAACCGAAGCCGTGATTACCGTTCCGGCCTACTTCAACGACAGCCAACGCCAAGCCACCAAAGACGCAGGCCGCATCGCCGGTTTGGACGTAAAACGCATCATCAACGAGCCGACTGCAGCTGCTTTGGCATTCGGTATGGACAAAGGCGACAACAAAGACCGCAAAGTAGCCGTATATGACTTGGGCGGCGGTACTTTTGATATTTCCATCATCGAAATCGCCAACCTCGACGGCGACAAACAATTCGAAGTATTGGCAACCAACGGCGATACCTTCTTGGGCGGTGAAGACTTCGACCAACGCCTCATCGACCACATCATCGCCGAGTTCAAAAAAGAACAAGGCATTGATTTGAAACAAGACGTGATGGCTCTACAACGCCTGAAAGAAGCTGCCGAAAAAGCCAAAATCGAATTGTCCAGCGGCCAGCAAACCGAAATCAACCTACCGTACATCACCATGGACGCAACCGGCCCGAAACACTTGGCCATGAAAATTACCCGCGCCAAATTCGAAAGCCTGGTTGAAGACTTGATTGCCCGCTCTATCGAGCCTTGCCGCACCGCATTGAAAGATGCAGGCTTGAGCACCAGCGACATCGACGACGTGATTTTGGTCGGCGGTCAGTCCCGTATGCCGAAAGTACAAGAAGCCGTTAAAGACTTCTTCGGCAAAGAACCGCGCAAAGACGTGAACCCTGACGAAGCCGTTGCCGTAGGCGCAGCGATCCAAGGCGAAGTATTGAGCGGCGGCCGCAGCGACGTATTGCTACTGGACGTAACTCCTCTGTCTTTGGGTATCGAAACCATGGGCGGCGTGATGACCAAACTGATTCAGAAGAACACCACCATCCCGACCAAAGCGTCGCAAGTGTTCTCTACCGCCGAAGACAACCAAAGCGCAGTAACCATCCACGTACTGCAAGGCGAACGCGAACGCGCTTCTGCCAACAAATCTTTGGGTCAGTTCAACTTGGGCGACATCGCACCCGCACCTCGCGGTGTGCCGCAAATCGAAGTCACCTTCGACATCGACGCCAACGGTATCCTGCACGTTTCTGCCAAAGACAAAGGCACAGGCAAAGCAGCCAACATCACCATCCAAGGTTCTTCAGGTTTGAGCGAAGAAGAAATCGAACGCATGGTGAAAGATGCCGAAGCCAATGCCGAGGAAGATAAAAAACTGACTGAATTGGTCGCTTCCCGCAACCAAGCCGAAGCCCTGATTCACTCCGTGAAAAAATCTTTGGCCGACTACGGCGACAAACTCGATGCAGCCGAGAAAGAAAAAATCGAAGCCGCGTTGAAAGAAGCTGAAGAAGCAGTTAAAGGCGACGACAAAGCCGCCATCGATGCCAAAGCCGAAGCGCTGGGCACAGCCAGCCAAAAACTGGGGGAAATGGTTTACGCGCAAGCACAAGCCGAAGCCCAAGCAGGCGAGGGTGCACAAGCGGACGCATCATCCCAAAAAGACGATGACGTGGTCGATGCGGACTTTACCGAAGTAAAAGACGACAAAAAATAATTGATGCCGTCTGAAAAAAGCGCGAACCGTTCGGTTCGCGCTTTTTTAGGCTGTGTTTTAATACAGTGCCAACAGGCATACTCGGCTTCAAGGTATTCGATAGGATAGGTTTCTACCCAACCAGAAAAATAATTTTCTTTTCCCTGACAAATAGTTGTAATCAACGGCTTATTAAAATACAGCCTTTTTTATCAGCCGCTGCAAAAACGATAGTATGGCAACAGTTCCAAATCAATCTGCCGCAACGCTCCAAAAATCAAGTTTCAACCGATGTATCACGCTCTAGGCGTTTTTATATCATTTTCTTGTTTACTTAAAATATTTTTAATAGGATAATAAATAATAATTATTATCATAAGCTAGAAAATGAAACTAAATACTCTCACATGGGCTTTGATGACCGTTTTTTCCGTTGCTCCATCTTGGGCAGAACAACTGGCAAATACTGAAGAAATACAATCCGTCAAAACCTTCTCCCCTCCCAAACCGATTGCCCCGACCGCAGCGCAAGGCTATTTCCCCAAAAACCAATTCGACCGCACCGACCGCAGCGATCATTACTTTGTTACCGAAAACATAGACCAAGCCTTCCGTCCATTGAAGGCAAACAGCGGCTTTTACGGCAAAAGTTTTTACAACTCCGTTACCGCGCAAGCACGCGGGGCGAATATTTACGGCGTGGCCAACTTCAATCACACCAAAGCCAACGGTTATAAAGACGGCGACGGCAATCAGACCGATTGGAAATACAGCCGTTTCAATCAGGCTTTGGTACTTGGTTTCGTGCCGTCTGAAAATCAGGAATACCGCCTTACCTACCTGCACGACGACATCAACAACGACCGCCAGCCACAGTTTGTCAACGACGCATTGGACACCGAACGCCACATCTCCAAACTCAACGCACGTTGGGGCAATGCCGATTTAAGCAATACGGTCAGCGCGGAAGCAGGTATCATCAAACTCAAACGCCGCGCCGACAATTACTCTCTGCGTCAAAACAATACACAGCAGAAAGTGTTCGTAGAACTTGACCGCAAAGTGTATGATTTCTCGCTTAAACACGACGCAGATTTCGGCAAGTTCCACAACACGGCCGCAGCCAGCTACCGCAACGACAGCCAAAACGGCGAGCGCAACGCCCACACTCCCATGCGCGATTTCCTCAACGGCTACCGTTTCGCCGATGTGCACATCGACCGCTGGCGCATTGCCGATACCTTATCTTACAAGTTTGACGACCGACACAAACTGGGCTTGGGCTTAAGCTACGAACTCAACGAAGCGGATATTCGCAAAAATACGGCACAGCCTGAAAACCCAATAAAACCCGGTTTCCCCTTCGCCTCATCACAACAAATCTGGAAAACCCATTACGGCTACGACTTCAACGGCAAAGTGCGCCGTCATGCCTTTTCAGGCGAACTCAAATACGATTTCACGCCGTCTGAAACGCAAAAATACAACGTTTCCCTCGCGCATTTGGAACGCATCGGCGACAACACCGAACGCTTCAACTCGCTTGCCGCCATCGTGCAAAACCGCATGAACGGCGCGCTGATGAATCAAAATCCGGCCGCCGCCATCGCAGGCAATCCCCTGCTGAAAACCGAAAAACACAACCGCATCAAGCTCACCGCCGACAGCCGCAACGACTACTACAACGGCTATATGAACTCGCTCGCAGGCGCGGGCTGGAACGTAGGCGGCACGCTTGTGGCGGACAAAGTCAAAGACCTGATTATTTTTGACCGCGCCCACGGACAAAGCGGCACAGCTTCCAAAGGCGGCGGCATCATCACACGCAATGTCGATGCACGCCTATTCACCGCACAAGCCTACGTGCGTTACAACTTCAATCCGCACTGGGCGGCAGGCATCAAAGCCGCATACAACTACGGGCACAACGAAACCGACGGCAGGCCGCTCTATCAAATCCGTCCGTTTGAAGCCGCCGTCCAAGCCGACTACAAAAACTACTTTGCCCACGGCAGCTACAACATCGGCGCCGCAACACGCTTTGTCGCCAAACAAACGCGCGGCGATTTTGACGCGGCAAGCGGTCTGGGCATAGACAAACGCGAAGCCGCCAAAGGCTTTACCGTTGCCGACGTGTATGCCGGCGTAAACATCAAAGACAAATACGGCTTGCGCTTGGGCGTGAACAACGTATTCAACAAAAAATACGCCGAACACATCAGCGGCGACCACGTCCTCGCCCTATCCCCCAGCGTAGTGTATGCACCGGGCAGGACATATTGGTTGAGTTTGCACGCGGCATTTTAAAACCATGCCGTCTGAAAAAATGCCACACCGGCTTATTAAGAATTAGGAGATAAAAAATGGAACTGAAAAGACGTGATTTCTTAAAAATGACCGCCGCGCTGGCAGCCGCAGGCGTTTCGCCTTCGCTATTGGCGGCGGGTAAAGAACAATTTACCGTGTACGGCGCACCGGCAATGCCCAGCGTTACCATCGCCGTAGCGGCGTTGCAAGGCAAGCTGGCGAAGCAGGCGGACGTGTCGCTGAAAATCTGGCGTTCGCCCGACCAACTGCGCGCGGGCGTAGCGAGCGGACAATTTAAAGTGATGATGAGTCCGAGCAATGTCGGCGTGAACCTGCGCAACCAAGGGCAGAAAGTCGGTATGGTGAATATTTTGACCAACGGCATCACGCAGCTGATGTGCAAAGGCAGCGCGATTGCCTCGCCGCAGGACTTGGTCGGCAAAAAAATCCTCGTGCCGTTTAAAAACGATATGCCCGACATCGTGCTGCAAGCCTTGTTGAAAAAACTGAGAATCGACGCGCACAAAGTCGGCATCACCTACACCGCCACGCCGCCCGAAGCAGTCGGACTGTTTTTAAGCAAAGACTACCACGCCGCCATCCTGCCCGAACCGATGGCGACCGCCAGCCTGCTCAAAGGCAAAACCATGGGCGTAAACGTCGTGCGCGGCTTTGATTTGGTGAAGGCATGGGGACAGGCGTTTGACACCAAACCGCTGATTCCGATGGCAGGCATCATCGCCAACGAAGAATATTTCCACGCACACAAGGCACAGTTCGACCTCTTCCATCAGGATTTGAAAAACGCGCTCAACTGGATACTCGCCAACCGCCAAAGCGCGGCGAAAATCGGCAAAAACTACCTCCCCGCCCCCGAACCCGCCCTAGTCATGGGCTTGGACGGCGCGCGGCTGACGGTAAGCAAAGGCAGCGAAGTGAAAAACGAGATTTTGAAGTTTTACGAAATCCTGATGCAGTTCAACCCGAAACTTCTGGGCGGCAAACTGCCGGATAACGGGTTCTTCTTGGCTTAAAGGGAAAGAGGTTATCTGATAAAGGGCATGGTAGTTATGAATACCTGATTTATCATTTTTCAGACGGCCTGTCAGGACATTATCAGAGCAGCGTAGGTCAGATTCTTGAATCCGACATTTCAGCTAAAAGGGTTGTCGGATACGAGTATCCGACCTACTCTTTTCAGACGGCCTATCAGATAATAGTTAGAACAGTACACAAAAAGCCGTCATTCCCGCGCAGGCGGGAATCCAGTCTCTGATATTGCAGGAATGTTTTAAAATTGCAGCAACGTTAAACCTCTGGATTCCCGCCTGCGCGGGAATGACGGCGGGTGGGTTTCTATTTGCACCAAGAGCTTTATTTGAAAAAATAACGGATAAACCATCCGTAAGGACGCGTCGTGGTTATAGTGGCGTAGGTCGGATTCTTGAATCCGACATTTCGGTTAAACGGGGCTGTCGGATACGAGTATCCGACTTTGTATATCGGAACTCCCGTATCATAGCAACAAACCGCCCTGCCGCCACCCGCATCTGACCAAGGCAGTAGCTACTTTTTTCAGACGACCTATCAGATAACAGTCGGAACAATACACCAAAAGCAGTCATTCCCACGTAGGCAGGAATCCAGTCCTCGATATTGCAGGAATGTTTTAAAATTGCAGCAGCGTCAAACTTGTGGATTCCCGCCTACGCGGGAATGACGGCGGGTGGTAACTGTGGGGCAGACTCCGGCATCCGACTTTACGGCATAGCTGAACAAACTGTCGGATACAAATATCCTGATAACTGATTTTTCAGACGGCCTATCCTTGCCAAAACATAACGACAAACCAACACCCAACCCATGATTAAAACCGACAAAATCCGCAAACCGCAGCCTGCGGTGTTTTACATCATCGACTACCTTTGGAGCGGCTTTGCCGGTCTGAGTGTGGCGATGGTGGTGGTGGCGTTGTGGGCATGGGGCAGTGCCGTGTTCGGCGAGTTTATGCTGCCTGAGCCGGTGGAGGTGTTTCAAAAGTCGTTTGATTTATTGAAACATTTTCAGGAAAACGAAATTGGGATTTCTCTATGGCGGTCGGTGGTGGGGATTTCGGTTGCGCTGGTAGCGGGATTGGCGGCGGGG
Source organism: Neisseria sp. Marseille-Q6792 (assembly GCF_943181435.1). The sequence goes on along the minus strand of NZ_OW969598.1, from coordinate 24,636 downwards.
CTGGTGGCGGGCAGTTTTAAGACGGCGATGGCGTTGCTTAAGCCTGTGATTACGATTTTGTTGGCGATGCCGCCGATTATTTGGGTGGTGATGGCCCTGTTTTGGTTTGGTTTCGGCAATCCGAGCGTGCTGTTTACCATTATTGTGTTGGTTGCGCCACTGACGTTTGCGAGTGCGGCGGTCGGGATGGCGAGTGTGAACAAGCAGTATGAGGAGTTGTTTGACGCTTATAAATTAGGCCGTCTGAAAAAAATCCGTTATCTGTATATCCCGCATCTGACGGGCTATGTGATTTCCAGCATCGGCGTGGCGGTGGCGATGGGGGTAAAGGTGGTGATTATGGCGGAACTCTTGGGCGCGAGCGAAGGCGTGGGTGCGCGGATTGCGGACGCGAGGGCGATGCTGGAGACTTCGACGGTGATGGCTTATGTGGTGTTGGTTATCGTGTTTGTGTCGCTGTTTGAATACCTGATTACCAAGCCTTTGGAAATTTTGTTTATGCCGTGGAGGAGATGATGCTCAGCCTTGAAAACGTGCGTTTTGAAATTCTCCGCGACCCCATCGTGCGCGATTTCAGTTTGAACCTGCAACACGGCGAAGTGAAAGCCTTGTTCGGGCCGAGCGGCTGCGGCAAGACGACGGTTTTGCGGCTGATCGCGGGCTTGGAAACGCCGAAATCGGGCACGATACGCAATACTTTCCGCAAAACGGGTTTTCTGTTTCAAGAAAACCGCCTGCCGGAAAACCTGACCGCGATGCAGAATATCGCGATTTTTATGGACAAACCCGATGAAGGCGAAATCATCGCACTGGCGGCGAAAGTCGGGTTGACTGCGGGCGATTTGAACAAATATCCGACCGAGTTGTCCGGCGGCATGGCGAAACGGGTGGCATTTTTACGCCTGCTGCTGTGTGGCTGCGACCTTGCCTTGCTGGACGAGCCGTTTGTCGGGTTGGACCGCGATTTGCGCGATATTTTGGTCGCCATGCTGGTGGAAAAAATCGAGCAGCAGGGCATGGCGTGTATGCTGGTAACGCATGACCGCTTCGAAGCCGCGCGCCTGAGCCATGAAATTATGCTGCTTTCCGCTAAGGGCATGAACGTGCAAAATGTGATTGCCCTGCCCACGCCGCTGTCCGAACGCGATTCGGCTTTTGAAGAAGGCGTGGTGGCAAGGGAGTTTCGGGGGATTCATTATTATGAGTGATGGGATTTGAGTATCTGACGAACCTTGCGGTTCGTTGCCCTCTCCCTAACCCTCTCCCACAGGGAGAGGGGAACAGTTTGCTGAAAATCAGAGAACGTAGGATTGAAAATCAGATGTCAGGTAAATCTGAAAATGTTCGGGCTCGACAGCCCGATTCCCTCGCCCCGTGAGAGAGGGTTAGGGAGAGGGCGAGCAAGCCTCAGGCTTGCCTGTTTGGCAAAAATACAACCCTGTCCGCCCAATAAATCCATACCCGAAAGCATCTTCATACAGAATCAAGCCAAGCGATGAATAAATTTTTTACCCATCCTATGCGCCCGTTTTTCGTCGGTGCGGCAGTACTTGCCATACTCGGTGCGTTGGTGTTTTTCATCAACCCCGGTGCCATCGTCCTGCACCGCCAAATTTTCTTGGAACTTATGCTGCCGGCGGCATACGGCGGTTTTTTGACTGCCGCTTTTTTGGACTGGACGGGTTTTTCGGGCAACCTGAAACCTGCCGCTACTTTGATGGCGGTGTTGTTGCTTGTTACGGCTGTTTTATTGCCATTTTTACCGCAACTTGCCGCATTTTTCGTTGCCGCCTATTGGCTGGTGTTGCTGCTGTTCTGCGCCTGGCTGATTTGGCTCGACCGCAACACTGACAACTTCGCTCTTTTGACGTTGCTTGCCGCATTTACCGTTTTTCAGACGGCATACGCTGCAACCGGCGATTTAAACCTGTTGCGCGCGCAAGTGCATTTGAACATGGCAGCGGTCATGTTCGTATCCGTGCGCGTCAGCGTCCTTTTGGGCGCGGAAGCCCTCAAAAAATGCCGTCTGAAAGACCCTGTATTCATCCCCAACGTTGTCTATAAAAACATCGCCATCACCTTCCTGTTGCTGCACGCCGCCGCCGAACTTTGGCTGCCCGCGCAAACCGCCGGTTTTACCGCGCTCGCCGTCGGCTTTATCCTGCTCGCCAAGCTGCGTGAGCTTCACCATCATGAACTCCTGCGCAAACACTACGTCCGCACTTATTACCTGCTCCAGCTTTTTGCCGCCGCAGGCTATTTGTGGACAGGCGCGGCGAAACTGCAAAACCTGCCCGCCTCCGCGCCCCTACACCTGATTACCCTCGGCGGCATGATGGGCGGCGTGATGATGGTGTGGCTGACCGCCGGACTGTGGCACAGCGGCTTTACCAAACTCGACTACCCGAAACTCTGCCGCATCGCCGTCCCCATTCTTTTCGCCGCCGCCGTCTCGCGCGCTGTTTTAATGAACGTGAACCCGATATTCTTCATCACCATCCCCGCGATTCTGACCGCCGCCGTGTTCGTGCTTTACCTGCTGACATTCGTACCTATTTTTCGGGCGAACGCGTTTACAGACGATCCGGAATAAAAATGCCGTCTGAAACGGTTTTCAAACGGCATCAGATTGCCAATAATCAAGCCTCCTGCGGATCGACATCCACCGACCATCTGATTTTGCCGTCGCGGTTCTGCTGCAACACCTGCACCCACAAACTCACGGCGCGGTGCAAATCCTGTCGAGATGTCGATTCGAGGAAGATTTGCGCGCGTTCGCGTTCGGCAAGACGCACCATCAGCATGGGGGCGGCGCCGAACTGGGAAACGCTTTCGGGCAAAAGCGGGGCAAGGGTTTCTTTGGCGGCATTGAGAAATTCCATCGCATCGGCAACACGCGGCGCATCGGCACGGACGGCGGTTTGAAAACCGAAAGGCGGCATGGCGAACATTTTTCGCTCGTTCAATTCGTTTTCGGCAAACACGGCATAATCCTGCGCTTTGACGGCGGCGAAGACGGGATGTTCGGGCAGTTGGGTCTGTATCAACACCTTGCCGGGTTTGTCGGCGCGCCCCGCCCTGCCGGACACTTGTATCAGCTCGGCAAACAGCCTTTCCGGCGCGCGGAAATCCGCGCTGTACAGGCTGCCGTCGGCGTTCAACACGATAACGAGGTTGAGCCGCGCGAAATCATGGCCTTTGGCGAGCATCTGCGTGCCGACCAGAATGTCGATTTCGTCGTTGGCGATGCGGCGGTACAAATCTGCCCAGTCGTTTTTGTGCGCGGTGCTGTCCCTGTCGACGCGGACAACGGTTGCTTTCGGCAGGAAGGCGCGCAGGGTTTCTTCGACGCGCTGTGTGCCGTGTCCGACGGCGGTCAGGTCTTGGTTGCCGCAGTCGGGACATTTGAACGGTATGGGTTCGCGGTGGTCGCAGTGGTGGCAGCGCAGTTGGCGGGCGCGTTGGTGCAGCACCATTTTGGCGGAGCAGTTCGGGCAGCCGAAGGTATGGCCGCAGTCGCCGCAAAACAGCGCGGGCGCGAAGCCGCGCCGGTTGAGGTACACCAGCGACATGCCGCCTGCTTCAAAATTCTGTTTCAAAAGCTGCAAGGCTTGCGGCGAGAAGCCGTTGTCAAGTTTCAGACGGCCTACGTTGAGGATTTCCACTTGCGGCAGTTGTGCTGAAGCATGGGCGCGCTCGGTCAGTTGCAGCAGGCGGTACGCGCCACTTTGCGCCTTGTGCCAGCTCTCCAAGCTGGGCGTGGCACTGCCCAACACGACGGGGCAGCCGCTCTGCTTCGCCCGCCACACCGCCAAATCGCGGGCATGATAGCGCAATTCGTTGTCTTGTTTGAACGAGCCGTCATGTTCCTCATCGACCACAATCAGCCCAACATCAGGCAAAGGCGTGAACACCGCCAGCCGCGTGCCGATGACCAATTTCGCCTGCCCTAACATAGCGCGCAGATAATCCTGCGTGCGCCTGCCTGCCGCCATCTGGCTGTGCAACACGGCGGTCGGTACGTCAGCAAAACGGTCTTCCACCCGTTTTAAAAGCTGCGGCGTGAGGTTGATTTCGGGCAACAGAAACAACACCTGCCGCCCCTGCGCCAACACTTTCGCCATCGCATCGAAATACACCTCGGTCTTGCCGCTGCCGGTGATGCCGTACAGCAGAAACGGCCGGAAGCGTCCCAATGCCGTCTGAATTTCATCGGAAGCCTTCTGCTGGTCGGCATTCAACACAAATTCAGAGTGCGAAGCCTGCCCATTACACGACCTTAAAACGGGCTTCGCCGCTTCCGCCGTTTCAATCCAACCCAGCTCCGCCCAATCCTCAATTAATTTCGCCGCCTGCGCGTTTACCTGCTTCAACGCCGCCATCGTCATCCCGCCCGACAGCAGTGCGTCCCACAGAGCCGCTTTTTTGTTGAACCGCGCCGGCGGCGGCGTTTGCGCCCTGCCCGCTTCGTTCAACGCATAAAACAAGGGCGGCTGCGGCATTTCCACCGCGCGCGTTTCCTTCAAACCCTGCGGCAGCGCGGCAAACACCGCCTGCCCCGTCGGATAGTGGTAATAACGCGACGTAAACGAGAGCAAATCACGCCAGCTTTCAGGCAGCGGCGGTTCGTCCGAAAAGGCCGTCTGAACGCTCAAAATCCGCGCCGTATCCATATCAGGCGCGATATCCGTTTCCCACACCATCCCGACCACGGTCTTGTTGCGGAAAGGCACAAGCACCCGCGTGCCCTGCGGCAGCGGCTCGGAATGGGAATAAGTCAAAAGGCCGTCTGAAAGCGGCACGTTCACGGCGATGCGGTGGTAGATCATAGCGTGGTCGGACAAATGGTTTGAGGCCGTCTGAAAAAACGGAAGTTATTTGCACAAATACAAACAGTCTTTACCTAAAGTAAAGCCGTAACCCTGTTTCCACAAATCGAAATAAGGACGGAGAAAATCGCTGTCAGGCTTGTTGCGGTAAAGCGGATATTGCAGATAGGCGGACAGGTAATAATCGCAATTTATAGAATAATAGGCTTCGTCCAACACTTGTTCGGGGCTGTTGTCATCCGTATTGCCCGTCTGCCATTCGCCAAATACCTCTCCCAACAAATCCCGAGTATCGTCAAACTCTTCCGCAGGCTCACCCAAACGTATCTGTTTAATCGCTGCCAAGGCTGCAATCAGCTCTTCGTCTTCAACAAAGCGGGCAAATTCGCGCAGACCTTCCAGCAAACGCTCGCCCGTCTGTCTCACTTCTGCCTCATCTTGCGCAGGCGGGCAGAAATAGCCGGGAATATAGCCGCCGTCGAGGATTTCTTGGTTGTGTTCGGCAGTGTTTTGATACACAGGCATAATGCGCGCCAACAATTCCTGTCCCTTTTCCAAAGGTTCAAACACCGCAGCCACGCCTTCTCCGTCGGGCATAAAACCTTGAAACAAACCGTAGAAATAATCTTCCCAGCCATTATATTTATCTGCTGCCTGCGGCTCTTCGCCCAGCAGCTTAAACAGATATTCAGCGTATTCTTGTTGGTTCATCATTTTTCTCAAAGTGTCGATAAAATCTTTCAGTTGCCCGCAGCAAATCTTTCAGACGACCTCAAGCGGGACTAAAGTCCGCTTAGCCATGTATTTACAGCGATGCGGTGGTAGATCATACAAACAATCAAATTATTTTTTCGTATTTTAACAGCCGGAAGCTATTTTCAGACGATAAATTGAGCCTCGGCGCAATGCAGGCGCAACAGAGGTTTGATACAATGCCGCTTTTCCAACACGCGCAATCATCTTTATATGAAAACCAAGTTAATCAAAATCTTAACCCCCCTTACCGTCCTCCCGCTACTGGCGTGCGGTCAAACCCCAGTTTCCAATGCTGCCCAAACGCCTGCAACCGCGCAAAAACCGGCACAGGGCAATGTTGCCGAAAACCTCAAAGCACGCCTTGAAAAAGCCTATGAAGCCCAAGACCTGAAAGTCTTGAGTGTTGGTGAAACACCGATTCAAGGGCTTTACGAAGTCGTTATCAGCGGCAAACAAATCATCTACACCGACGCTCAGGGCAACTATATGATTGTCGGCGACCTTATCGACATTAATTCCCGCCAGAGCCTGACCGATATGCGCGCAGCCGATTTGAACAAAATCGATTTCGCCTCCCTGCCTTTAGATAAAGCGATTAAAGAGGTTCGCGGCAGCGGCAAGCTGCAGGTTGCCGTCTTCTCGGATCCGGACTGCCCGTTCTGCAAGCGTCTGGAACACGAATTCGAAAAAATGACCGACATCACGATTTACAACTTCATGATGCCGATTGCCAGCCTCCACCCGGATGCGGAACGCAAAGCGCAAATCCTTTGGTGCCAACCCGACCCTGTCAAAGCATGGACAAACTGGATGCGTAAGGGTCAGTTCCCGAGCGGTAGCGGCGACTGTGAAAATCCGGTTGCGGAAACTACTTCCTTGGGCGAACAGTTCGGATTCAACGGCACGCCGACCGTCGTTTTCCCCAACGGACACACTCAAAGCGGCTACAGCCCGATGCCCCAGCTGGAGGAAATCATCCGCAAAAATCAATAATCCATCCGCAAAACAAAAGGCTTGGAAAATTCCAAGCCTTTTTTGCGGAAAATGCCGTCTGAAAACCAATCCGCACTGAAAGCCAACAGACACATCCTAACCCATTGAATAATTGAAAATAATGAATCGAACAATACGAAACCCCGCCGCCGTTCCCACGCGGGTGGGAATCCGGAATATTGAGTTACCGTGATTTATCCGAAACAAGCAAAGCCGAACGAACCGGATTCCCGTCTTTACGGGAATGACGGGATTTGAGCGTTGTGTGCAATCATCGGGAAAACGGAAACCCCCGCCGCCGTCATTCCCGCGCAAGCGGGAATCTAGAACGTAGAATCTAAGAAACCGTTTTGTCCGATAAGTTTCTGCTCCAAAATGACCGGTCCGGCAGCTTCAGACGGCATCTTTGTTCCAACCTCAATCCTGCGCCAATGCGTCTATCGGATTGAGTTTGGCCGCCTTATTGGCGGGCATAAAGCCGAACGCGATGCCGATTCCGGTCGAACAGGCGACCGCGCCGATGACGGACATGGCGGAAATGTCCATCGGGAAGTCGGTTACAAAATGATTGAATACAAGGCTGACGGCGGCGGACAAACCTACGCCGACCAAGCCTCCGATGACGCAGATTAACACCGCCTCAATCAAAAACTGCTGCAAAATATTGCCGCGCCGCGCGCCGATTGCCATCCGTATGCCGATTTCTTTGGTGCGCTCGGTAACGGACACCAGCATAATGTTCATCACGCCGATGCCACCGACCACCAATGAAATCAGGGCGATGGAGGAAATCAGCAGCTTCATCGTGCCGGTGGTGCTTTCGACCATCTGCCTGATGCTGTCGCTGTTGTTCATAAAGAAATCTTCCGTGCCGTGCCGCGCTTTGAGCAGCTCGGTCAACCCTTTTTCGGCGACTTGGGTGTTGGCATCGTCTTTGATTTTAACGGTGATGGAGTTGGTGTGGCTCTCGCCTGTGATTTGGTGCATCACGGTCGTATAGGGCGACCAAAGCATCAGCACGTCGGAATTGCCGAAAGCGTTTTCGTCTTTTTTCATCACGCCGATGACGGTCAAGGGGCGTTTCCTGAACAAAATGGTTTTACCCAACGGATCCGAATCCGCAAAGAGTTTGTCTTTAACATTTTGGTCGATGACGACGACTTGCGCGTCTTCTTTCACATCGTTTTCGTCAAACAGCCGCCCCGTTTCCAGCTTCAGCCCGCGCACGTCGAAATATTGTTCGCCCACGCCGTAAAGCGAGGCGGTCAGGTCGGTGTTGCGGTAGGTCAGCGTGCCGCCGCTCGAAGTCATGGGCGTGGCGGAAGCAACGTAGCTTTGTTTGGCGATGATTTTTGCGTCGTCTATGGTCAGGGTTCTGATTTTGCCGCTGCGCCTGTCGCCGAAGCCGCGCCCGGGGAAGATGCTGATGGTGTTCGTCCCCATCGAACTGATGTCTTCGAGGATTTTTTTCTGCGAACCGTTGCCCAATGCGACGACGGAGACAACCGAAGCGATACCGATGATGATGCCGAGCATGGTCAGCAGCGAACGCATTTTGTGCGCCAATACTGCTTGCACCGACATTCTGAAGGCTTCGACAAACTGGTCGTAATAAAACGACCACGAGGCTTTTTCCTGAATCCTCCCGACATTGCTTGTGGGGATTTCGGGATTTTTCGAGGTGTCGGAAATGATTTCGCCGTCCCGGATTTCGATGACGCGGTTGGCGTTGGCGGCGATGCCGGGGTCGTGCGTGACCATAATGACGGTATGCCCGGCTTCGTGCAGCCTGCGGATGATTTCCATCACGTTTTTGCCGCTGGCGGTATCGAGTGCGCCGGTCGGCTCGTCGGCGAAAATGATTTCTCCGCCGTTCATCAGGGCGCGGGCGATGGAAACGCGCTGCTGCTGTCCGCCCGAGAGTTCGCCGGGCTTGTTGCCCTCTTTGCTTGCCAAACCCAAATCCTGCAAGAGTTTGTCCGCCCGCGCGGAACGCTCTTTGCCGCCCATACCCATATACACGGCTGGCAGCGCGACGTTGTCCCTTGCGGTCAGCGAGCTTAAGAGGTTGTAGCGTTGGAAGATGAAACCGAAGCGTTCGCGGCGCAATGCCGCCAGTTCGTCAGGCTGCATTTTGGCAGTTTCGATGCCGTCGATTCGGTACGAACCGGAACCGGCGGTGTCCAGACAGCCGAGTATGTTCATCAGCGTGGACTTGCCCGAACCGGACTGCCCGATGATGGCGACAAAATCGCCCTTCTCTATCGACAGGCTGATGTCTTTCAAAATATGGACGCGGTTCTCGCCGCTGCCGAAATAGCGGTTGATGTTTTTACATTCGATCAAGCTCATAATATTCCGTAAATCAATAACAAATGCCGTCTGAAACCGTTTCCGTGTTCAGACGGCATATTCGTTTATCAGCGCGGCGGGCCGCCCATAACGCGTTCGCTACTTTCCTGTTGCTCGGCGGCGGTCATTTCAGAGATGACCACTTTGTCCCCCTCTTTCAAACCGCTTTTCACTTCGGTATTCATACTGTCTTTCATACCGGTTCGGATTTCGCGTTCCGCCGCCTTGCCGTCTGCACCCAACACGCGCACAAACGCCTTGCCGCCGCGATTTTTCACGGTCAGCGACGGAATAATCAGCACATTTTTCACACCGTCGATTTCAACCGTATTCTGCGTCGTCATCCCCGTGGCGAGTTTGCCGTCCGGATTGGGCACAAACGAACGGGCATAATAATAGACCGCATTGGAAGCCGTATCCGTACTGCTGTTGTAGCCGCCCGACGACATCGTGGTCAGCCCGGGGTCGACGCTGTCGAGCTTCGCCTTAATCGGCGTATCCGGTTCGGACAAAATCGTAAACGAAATATCCTGCCCCGCCTTCACCTTGGTAATATCGCCCTCGGCAATCTGCATTTTGTTCAACATCATATCCAAATTGGCAAGCTGGATAATCGTCGGTGCGGACTGCGCCGCGTTCACAGTTTGCCCTTCTTCCACGGGAATCGCCACCACCGTGCCGTCCATCGTCGCAGTAATGCGCGTGTAGCCCAATTCCGACTCGGCGGTATTGATGGAAATTTTGCTCTGTCTGATTAAAGCCTTCAGCTCGGCAACATTGGCTTTGGCGGCGGCAAGCGCATCCTGCGCGCTTTCCAAATCTTCTTTAGAGGTCGCATCATCCTTCCACAACGCCGCCTGACGCTTATATTTCTTCTCCGCACTGCCCAATGCAATCTGTGCCGACACCAGCTTCGCCTGATACGTTTCCAATTTGGATTTTTCCATATTGAGCGTGTTGGTCTGCGTGGTCGAATTGATTTCCGCAATCAAATCGCCCTTTTTGACCTGTTGTCCGAGTTTGACATAAAGTTTCTTAATCTGCCCCGATGCCTGCGCGCCGACCGATACCAGATTCGACGGCGAAATCTCCCCTGTCGCAGAAACCGTCTGGCTGATGTCGCCGCGCCTGACCGTTTCCGTAATATAAGAAACCTGCGGCTCGGGCTTCAGATAAGACCATCCGCCCCAAACCGCCGCCGCGACTGCCGCAACAGCCGCCCATTTCATCATTTTTGCCATATTTTCAATTCTCTGTATGCGCCAATCCCATAAATCGGAAGCGGATTCTACCGCAAGTCCCTGCCCCATCCAAGGAGGCAAACTGCCGACAATAAAAATAACCATTTGTTTTAAATGGCTTATACAATCTGCTTTCCCTAAAATTTCAATCCGTTTACATATTCCGCCATTTCCGATACGGCGTTATAATGCCGTCCGCAAACAACCAAATGGAAACACATTGCTATGAAAAACGTTCAAAAAGGCTTCACGCTGACCGAGCTGCTGATTGCCGTCGTCATCCTCAGCATCCTGACGCTCATCGCCTACCCCTCCTATAAAACCTACACCCGGCGCGTCCGCCTGACGGAAGTCAGGACGACCCTGCTGCACAACGCGCAAACCATGGAACGTTACTACCGCCAAAAAGGAACGTTTGAACACTACAATCAGACGAAACTGGAACAAAACGAATATTTCGATATCACTTTAAGCGAAGTCAGCCCCGACCATTTCACCCTTAAGGCAACGCCCAATCCCGCCACCAACGACGGTGAAACCTGCGTCGTTACACTCAACGACGGCGGTATCATTGCCGCTTCCGGTACAAACCAATCCTGCCCCGGCTTCGACTGACTGGCTGTTGCAGTCGGCATTGTGCCTAAACCATCTATAGAAATGCCGTCTGAACGCTGTTCAGACGGCATTTCTTGCATCCCGATACGCCTTTCAAACGGATTCCGCCATTTCCAATGCCTGCTTGATGTCCACGGCAACGACGCGCGATACGCCTTTTTCCTGCATGGTTACGCCGACGAGCTGCTCTGCCATTTCCATGGTCAGGCGGTTGTGGGAGATGTAGAGAAACTGGGTTTGCGCCGACATTTCTTTGACCAGGTTGCAGAAACGCGAGGTGTTGGCGTCGTCCAGCGGGGCGTCGACTTCGTCCAAAAGGCAGAACGGAGCGGGATTGAGGCTGAACAGGGCGAACACGAGACTCATGGCGGTAAGGGCTTTTTCGCCGCCGGAGAGAAGGTGGATGGTGCTGTTTTTCTTGCCGGGCGGGCGCGCCATGATGGACACACCGGCGGTCAGTAGGTCGTCGCCTATCATTTTGAGGGTGGCTTCGCCGCCGCCGAACAGGGTCGGGAAGAAGGTTTGGACTTTGCCGTTGACGGCGTCGAAGGTTTCTTTGAAACGCGCTTTGGTTTTGTCGTCGATTTGGGCGATGGCTTCTTCCAAAAGGGTGATGGCGGCCTGCACGTCTTCGCTTTGGCTGCGGTAGTAGCCGTCGCGTTCGCGCGCTTCTTCGAGTTCTTGCAGGGCGGCGAGGTTGACGGCGCCGAGGGCTTCGATTTGCTGGGTGAGGCTGCCTATGCTGGTGTTCAATACTTTCGGCGATTCTTTCGCCAACGCTTCGAGCACGTCCAAATCAGCGGCGCGTTCGGTCAGGTTTTGATGGTAGCGTTTGGCGTTAATCAGGGCTTCCTGTTGTTGCAACAGGGCGGTTTGGGTGGCGGCCTGAAGCTGCGGCAACTGGGTTTGCAGGGTTTGTACGCGGGAGTATTGCTCCCTGCCCTGCTCCTGAATCTGCGCGAGTTTTTCCTGCACGGCGATGTATTCTTCGTCCAGCGTGTGCACGGCTTCAGTCAGCTCGTCGAGCTTGATGTGCTGCTCGTCGTTTTGGAACTCGGTTTCATAGGCGAGGGCAAGCTCTTGCTGGCGTTCCTGCCAGTCCAAGGTTTGCTGTTCGAGCCGGGCGATTTGCTGCTGGTAGTTTTGTTTTTGCTGGTTGAGCTTGTGGACGGCGACTTCGGCAAGCCCGTATTGGCGGTTGGCTTCCAACAGGGCAAGCTGCGCCTGTTTCAGACGGCCTTGCTGCTCTTGGCGGCTGTGCGCGGTGGTTTGCTGTTGGTGTTCGAGTTCGGCGGCGGCTTCCTGCAAAGTGGCGATGTCATCTGAAAGCCCGTCGGACGTGTGTTGCAACACGGTTTGCTCTTCTGCCAACTGCGCCAGTTCGCGCTCGATGTGTTCGCGGCGGATTTGCCCTTGGTTGGTGCGCGCCAGAAGTTCGGCGGCGCGTTGCTGCGCCTGACTGTATTGGCGTGTGTGCTGCTGTTGCTGCTGCATCAGGTTTTTGTGCTGCACTTCGGACGAGCGCACGGCGGCATCCGCCTGTTTGAACGCGGCTTCGGCGGCGGAAAGTTCGGGGGCGAGGTTTTCCAGTTCGGACGCGATGCCGTCAAGGCGCGCTTTTTGGGCAATCAGGCTTTCCTGCGCGGGTTTGGCATAGAGCAGGACGCTGACTTTGTCGATCTGATGGCCTTCGGGCGTAAGCCAGATTTGGTGTGCGCCCAAATCGTTTTGATGCGCGAGGGCGTAGCTCAAATCGGGCGCGCACAATACGCCGTCGAGCCAGTGGTGCAATGCCGTCTGAAACGGCGGCTGCGCTTGGATTTGGTTCAACAATGCCTGTACGGGCAGGGATTTTTTGATGCCGCCGGAGAGGCCGTCTGAAAGCCAAGCCGCCTGCCCCTGCGGCAAAGGTTCGGGCGGTACGAAACTATTCGGCACGGCGCGGGCGTGCAGGCGTTCGGCAAGGATAACGGACAGGGCGTGCTGCCACTCAGCAGGCGCGGTAATGTGTTGCCACAGTTGCGGCGCGGCGGCGTGGTCGGTTGCCTGCCAGAAGTCGGCGGCTTCCTGCTGTTGCGACAGGATTTGCGACAACGCCTGCTGCTGCGCCTGCAAGGTGATGTGTTGCTGCTTCAGGCTTTGGAAGCGGTTTGAGGCCGTCTGAAACGCCTCACGGGCGGCGTGTAAGGCTTCTTCGGCGGCGATGATTTGTTCTTCGTAATGCTCTTGCTGGCTTTGCAACAAGGCGGCGGCTTCCTGCGCGGCGGCGGTTTCCGCTTCGTCGGGCAGGTTCAGGGCTTGGTTTTCCTGTTTCAGACGACCTTTGCGCTCTTCGTGCTTGGCAACGGTTTGTTCGGCATGGGCAAGCTGCTGCTGCTTCAACGCCAGTTCGCGGCGGATACGGTTTGCCTCGTCCTGCTGGGTTTGGAAGGCGGCGTTGAGCGTGGCTTGGGCTTCTTCCAATTCGGGCAGACGCTCCTCGTGTTCGGCAACCTGCATCGCCCATTCCGCCAGCTCGGTTTGTTTTTCTTCGACCTGCAACTCGTTTTCTTCAAGCTGCACGCGGATTTGCTGCTGCTCTTGATGAATGCGTTGTAACTGCGCCTGCGCTGCCTGCTTGTCGCGTTCGATGCGTTGGTGCAGGTTTTGCTGATGGCGGATTTGTTCTTCCAAACGGGCAATCTGCTCGCGCAACACGCCGCGTTTGTTGCTCAATTCGTGTACCGCCTGCTGCTGCGACTGTTCGGCAGTCTGCAAGGCGTGTACTTCGTCGTTTAACGCCTGAACCTGCGCGGCGGTTTCGTCCTGCTGCGCCTGCAAAGATTGATGCTGCGCGGTCGCCTTGTCAGCGGCGGCAAGCGATTGCCGCCATTGGGCGTAATCGAGCAAATCCTGTTGTTGGTTCAACTGCGCGGTCAGGGATTGGTAGCGTTCGGCGGTTTCCGCCTGTTTCTCCAGCTTTTCCACCTGACGCGCCAACTCGTTCTGCAAATCGCCCAAACGCTGCAAATGCTCGCGCGTGTCTTTCAGACGGCCTTCCGTCTCCTTGCGGCGTTCCTTATATTTGGACACGCCCGCCGCCTCCTCGATATAGGCGCGCAACTCCTCCGGCCGCGCTTCGATGATGCGCGAAATCATCCCCTGCTCGATAACGGCATAACCACGCGCGCCCACGCCCGTACCCAGAAACAAATCGGTAATGTCGCGGCGGCGCACGGTCTGATTGTTGATGAAATAAGTCGATTCGCCCTGCCGCGTCAGCTGCCGCTTGATGCTTACCTCGGCGTACTGCCCCCACGCGCCCTGCAAACTGTGGTCGCTGTTGTCAAATACCAACTCCACCGAAGCCCTCGGCGCAGGACGGCGCGTCGCCGCACCGTTAAAAATCACGTCCTGCATACTCTCGCCGCGAAGCTGCTTCGCCGAAGCCTCGCCCAACACCCAGCGCACCGCGTCAATCACATTCGACTTGCCGCAGCCGTTGGGCCCGATAACCGCAACAAGCTGCCCCGGCACATGAATCGTGGTCGGGTCGGTAAAAGATTTGAAGCCGGAGAGTTTGATGTGGGTCAGGCGCATAATGGTCGGAAAAAATAAAAAAGAAGCGTATTTTAACGGAAATCCCGCCGCACCACCCCATATCTTTTCGGCAAAACCTTACCGCATCCCGCACCCGCGATGCCGTCTGAAGCCTTCAGATGGCATTTTTAACGCGCCCGAACCCCGGTTCCGCCAACGCCCGATGCTTGGCGCGACATTTGCCGTATTGCCCCGCCGCCGGGCGCGTTATAATCCGCTACAACATCCGCCCGATTGGAAACCTGCCTATGAAACCCGCCTATTTCATCTCCGACCTGCATTTGAGCGAAAAGCATCCCGAACTGACCGCGCTGTTGCTGCGTTTTTTACGTTCTTCCGCCGCCGGACAGGCGCGGGCGGTTTATATTTTGGGCGATTTGTTTGATTTCTGGGTGGGCGATGACGAAGTTTCCGAGTTGAATACTTCGATTGCGCGTGAAATCAGGAAATTGTCCGACAAAGGCGTTGCCGTGTTCTTTGTCAGGGGTAACCGCGACTTCCTAATCGGTCAGGATTTTTGCCGGCGTGCGGGCATGACGCTACTGCCGGATTACTCGGTTTTGGACTTGTTCGGCTGCAAAACCCTCATCTGCCACGGAGACACATTGTGCACCGACGACAAGGCATACCTGCGTTTCCGCCGCATCGTGCATTGCAGGCGGCTGCAAAAACTGTTCCTGATGCTGCCCCTGAAGTGGCGCACGCGCCTTGCCGCCAAAATCAGGCGTGTCAGCAAAATGGAAAAACAGGTCAAGCCCGCCGATATTATGGATGTCAATGCCGCCTTTACCGCGCGGCAGGTTCGCGCCTTCGGTGCGGAAAGGCTGATACACGGACACACTCACCGCGAGCATATCCATCACGAAAACGGCTTTACCCGCATCGTTTTGGGCGACTGGCATAACGACTATGCTTCAATCCTCCGCGTGGACGGGGACGGCGCGGTATTCGTGCCGCTGGAAAAATGCTGAAAATGCCGTCTGAAGCCTTTCGGGCGGCTTTTTTTACACGCCCCTTTCCCACACTCCCTCCGCCGCATCATCACCATCCTTAACCCGCATTAATAACCATTATCGATAAAATGCTTGACCGATTACATAAGATTACGTAAAGTGTGCAAACGCATAATAATTGGTCTTACCAATTTATCTTTTAACCAGAATATCGGGTGTGCGGGATTTGAACGTCTTTCCAAACCTCAACGCGCCTTATGATGCAAATGCCTAAAAAGGATTCGTTATGGCACTTTTCCTCAGCATATTCCCCATCGTCCTGCTGATTTGGCTGATGGTGAAAAAAAACAGTATGCCTTCCTACGTCGCGCTGCCGATTACCGCAGTGCTGATTTACGCCATCAAACTTTTCTACTTCGGCGATGCGGGAATGCTGCTCAACGCCACCGCCGCTTCCGGCCTCGTCAAAACGCTCACGCCGATTACCGTGATTTTCGGCGCGATTATGTTCAACCGTATGATGGAAACCACGGGCTGCATTGATGTCATCCGCAAATGGTTGGCGACCATCAGCCCGAACCCCGTAGCGCAACTGATGATTATCGGCTGGTCGTTTGCCTTTATGATTGAAGGCGCATCCGGCTTCGGCACGCCTGCTGCGATTGCCGCGCCGATTCTGATGAGCTTGGGCTTCAATCCGTTGAAAGTAGCGATTTTCACTTTGGTGATGAACTCCGTCCCCGTCTCTTTCGGCGCGGTCGGTACGCCGACTTGGTTCGGTTTTGCACCGCTGAACCTGGGTGCCGAAGACATACTCGCCATCGGCAGGCAGACCGGCGTGATGCACTTCTTCGCAGGTTTCGTCATCCCCGTTATCGGCTTGAGTTTTATCGTACCTTGGTCTGAAATCCGCAAAAACTTGGGCTTCGTCGCCATTGCCGTTTTCTCCTGTACCCTTCCCTATGTCGCATTGGCAATGGTCAACGAAGAATTTCCTTCTTTGGTTGCCGGCGCAATCGGTCTGATGTTTTCCGTATTTGCAGCTAATAAAGGCTGGGGCTTGAGCAAAGACCACGCCAAAGACCCGAATGCCGAAAAAGTGCCGTTCGCCCAAGTCGCCAAAGCACTCGCCCCTTTGGGTATGCTGATCGGCATGCTGGTGGTTACGCGCATCAAACAGATCGGCATCAAAGGCATTTTGACCAGCAAAGAAGAATGGTTCAGCTTCCAACTGCCGTTTGATTTGTCCAAAATTACCGTCAGCGACTCCCTGACGATTACCTTCGGCAATATTTTCGGACAAGATGTCAGCGCGTCCTACCAAACGCTGTACGTTCCCGCTTGGATTCCGTTTGTCTTTACCGTTTGGATCTGCATCCTGCTGTATAAGACCAAATTCAAAGATGCTTGGACGATTTATGCCGTAACCTTCAATCAAACCAAAAAACCGCTGCTTGCCCTGATGGGCGCGCTGATTATGGTTCAGCTGATGCTGGTCGGCGGCGACAATTCGATGGTGAAAATCATCGGTAAGGAATTTGCCGCAATGGCGGGCGAACACTGGGTTTATTTCTCGCCGTATCTGGGCGCGATCGGCGCGTTCTTCTCCGGTTCCAACACCGTGTCCAACCTGACTTTCGGCCCGATTCAGCAGCAAATCGCACTGGATACCGGCCTGTCCGTTACCCTGATTCTGGCGTTGCAGTCCGTCGGCGGCGCGATGGGCAATATGGTGTGCCTCAACAACATCATCGCCGTATGTACCGTATTGGACGTGAAAAATTCCGAAGGTGCGATTATCAAGAAAACCGTTATCCCGATGGCGATTTACGGCGTGATTGCCGTCGTCACGGCAATGATTTTCTTCCTCTAGTCGAAACGCCGCCATCCATAGCGGCAGCACGCGGGGAACGGAAACCGCCGTTCCCCGTCAGAGCGGTGCGTCGGGCAGAATCTCGGTGCCGGAACAGCCCACCCCGCCAAACAAATGCCGTCTGAAATCGGAAAAGGCTTCAGACGGCATTTTTCCGCCGTTTGCATTCAGGCGTAGTGATGATGCGGCATCTTGCCGTCAAGGCGGTAGCGCGTGCCGCAATACGGGCAGGCAACGCTGCCCGATTCTCCTTCGCCCAAAGGCAAAAACACTCTCGGATGCCCGTTCCACTGCTCGTTGTCGGGTCCCGAGCAATACAGCGGCAGATTTTCCGGCAACACGGAAATTTCCTGCGGATTCAGATTGTCCATTTGATTTTCCTTTGCGTGGTTGGTGTACGCCTATTTTACGCCATCGGCAGGCTAAAGGATATTTTCGGCGCAAAGCCGCAATCCGCTATAATCCCCACTTTTCAGACGGCATACCATGACTGCGCTTACCCTCCCGGAAAACATCAAACAACAAGAGCCATCCGTTCTGCTCTACACCCTCGTTTCCGCCTACCTCGAACACACCGCCCAAACCGGCGACGAATCCCTCTCCTGCCTGTCCGACGACCAGCACACGCTGACCGCATTCTGCTACCTCGACAGCCAAGTCGAAGAAGGCGGCTTCGTGCAGCTTATCGCCTCCGGCTACGGCGAATACATTTTCCGCAACCCGCTTGCCGACAGCCTGCGCCGCTGGAAAATCAAAGCCGTGCCGAAAGTCTTGGACAAAGCCAAAGCCCTCTACGAACAACACGGCGAAAACATCGAAACGCTTGCCGACGAAGGGCGGGACATCCCTTCCCTGCGCAAACAGTTCCCCGACTTTGAAGAATGGGACGGCGCATACTACGAAGCCGCCGAACAAGACCTGCCCCTGCTTGCAGAACACATACGGTCAAACTGGGAAACCTTCGCCCATATCGGGCAGGCGTGATTGCGTCTGTTTCCAGCCCGTGTAAAACAGCGTAAAATCGGCAAACCCGAATGACCTTCCGTCCCCATCAAGGAGCAAGCTATGTTCTTCAAGCACATCGAAGCCGCCCCCGCCGATCCGATTCTCGGTTTGGGCGAAGCATTCAAAGCCGAAACCCGCCCCGAAAAAGTCAACCTCGGCATCGGCGTGTACAAAGACGCATCCGGCGCGACACCCATTGTCAAAGCCGTCAAAGAAGCCGAAAAACGCCTGTTGGAAAGCGAAACCACCAAAAACTACCTGACCATCGACGGCGTTGCCGACTACAACGAGCAAACCCAAATCCTGCTGTTCGGCAAAGACCACGAAATCATCGCCAGCCGCCGCGCCAAAACAGCGCAAAGCCTTGGCGGTACAGGCGCATTGCGTATTGCGACCGAATTTGCCAAACGTCAGTTGAACGCGCAAACCATCTGGATTTCCAATCCAACTTGGCCAAACCACAACGCCATCGCCAAAGCGGTCGGTATCCAAGACAAACCTTATCGCTACTATGATGCCGCCAAACACGGTTTGGATTGGGACGGTATGATTGAAGACTTGAGCCAAGCGCAAAAAGGCGACATCGTCCTGCTGCACGGCTGCTGCCACAACCCTACCGGCATCGACCCTACGCCCGAACAATGGGAAACTCTGGCAAAACTTTCTGCCGAAAAAGGCTGGTTGCCGCTGTTTGACTTTGCCTACCAAGGCTTTGGCAACGGTTTGGAAGAAGATGCCTACGGCTTGCGCGTGTTCTTGAAACACAATACAGAATTGCTGATTGCCAGCTCTTATTCCAAAAACTTCGGTATGTACAACGAGCGCGTCGGCGCGTTCACTTTGGTGGCCGAAGATGAAGAAACAGCAGCCCGCGCCCACAGCCAAGTCAAAACCATCATCCGTACCTTGTATTCCAATCCGGCTTCACACGGCGCGAACACCATTGCGCTGGTGTTGAAAAATGATGATTTGAAAGCACAATGGATTGCCGAACTCGATGAAATGCGCGGCCGCATCAAAGCCATGCGCCAAAAATTTGTCGAGTTGCTCAAAGCCAAAGGTGCAAGCCAAAACTTTGATTTCATTATTGAACAAAACGGCATGTTCTCCTTCAGCGGCTTGACTCCCGAACAAGTTGACCGTTTGAAAAACGAGTTTGCCATTTATGCCGTCCGTTCCGGCCGAATTAATGTTGCAGGCATTACCGACGACAACATCGATTATCTGTGCGAAAGCATCGTAAAAGTACTGTAAAAAGCACAGCCATATGAAAATGCCGTCTGAACCTTAACCAGTTCAGACGGCTCTGTTTTTTGTTAAAAAACAATAAACTATAACAATTTCAAACAAGCTAAAAACATCTATAAAATCAACCCAATATGATGAACTCAAATAAAAAATACGAATATCATCATTCTCAAATTCAAAATTTGAACGCCACAGTATAGTGGATTAACTTTAAACCAGTACGGCGTTGCCTCGCCTTGTCGTACTATCTGTACTGTCTGCGGCTTCGTCGCCTTGTCCTGATTTTTGTTAATCCACTATATTATCCGAAGCCACAAAAACCTTTCCGCCGTCATTCCCGCGCAGGCGGGAATTTGGGAACCCAATGCTGCAAGAATTGATTAGAAACAACTGAAACCGAGCAAACTGGATTCCCGCCTGCGCGGGAATGACGAAATAAGGCAAGTAAAACTGATGAAACAAACTAATTAAAAACAATAACTTATATTATTTTCTTTATAGTGGATTAACAAAAATCAGGACAAGGCGACGAAGCCGCAGACAGTACAGATAGTACGACAAGGCGAGGCAACGCCGTACTGGTTTTTGTTAATCCACTATAAATTTTCGATAAAATCAATTTTCCGTATTCAATACTGCTCCAATCAATTCCCGCGCACCGTCGTCCGCCAATTTCTTAGCGACTGCGCGTCCGAGCGCGTCGGCGTATTCGGCAGGGGCTTGCGCGTCCGCCTGCAACACAACCGAACCGTCGGGGTGTCCGACCAGTCCGCGCAAGGTCAGCAAGCCGTTTTCTTCCGTGCAATATGCGGCCAGCGGCACTTGGCAGCTTCCGCCCAAAGCGCGCGCCAAAGCGCGTTCTGCCGTAACGCAGGCGTGTGTGGTATCGTGGTTTAGTGGCTTCAAGACTTCGTACAAATCTTCGCGGTGCGCGGCAATTTCAATACCCAATGCGCCTTGTCCGGCTGCAGGCAGGCTGTCGGATTCCGACAAAATCATGCGGATGCGTTCATCCAATTCCAGACGCTGCAAACCGGCGGCAGCCAAGATAATTGCGTCGTATTCGCCGTTATCGAGTTTGGACAAACGGGTTTGCACATTGCCGCGCAAAGGTTTGATAAGCAAATGCGGATAGCGCGCACGCAACTGGGCTTCGCGGCGCAGGCTGGATGTGCCGACGATCGCGCCTTTGGGCATTTCTTCCAAACGCGCGTATTGGTTGGACACAAACGCGTCAAACGGATTGGCGCGTTCGCCGATGGCCGCAAGCGCGAAACCTTCAGGCAAATCCATCGGTACGTCTTTAATCGAATGCACGGCCAAGTCGGCCCTGCCGTCATACAAAGCCTGTTCCAACTCTTTGACAAACAAGCCTTTACCGCCGACTTTTGACAAAGTTCTGTCCAAAATCCGGTCGCCGCGCGTGGTCATGCCCAAAATCTCGACTTCGCAATCGGGATACAGGGCTTTCAGACGGCCTTGGATATATTTTGCCTGCCACATGGCAAGCAGGCTTTCGCGACTGGCGATAACGAGTTTTTTCGGGTTCATAATGGTTGCCTGAAAGATGGAAAACGGCATGAAGTCTATCATATTTTGGGCGGTTTTTCAGACGGCATGGGGGTGAATATGTTATATTTACGCCTAAAAACCAAATTTCCCAGACAACATGAAACGCGCCAAACAATATCCTTTTTTATCCTTACAGCGGCAACGTTTTCATCTGAACTTTGAAAACGCCTCAACCGCAGCCGACCTTCCGAGCGAACGCGATTTTTATCGCTGGGCGTGGTCTGCCTTGAAAAACGAATACCGCCGCGCAGACATCAGCCTGATTCTTCTGGACGAAGAAGAAGCCCGCGCCTACAACCGCGACTACCGCGGCAAAGATTACGCCACCAATGTCTTGAGTTTCGCGCTCAACGAAGGCGAAATCCTGCCCGACCAGTTTTCAGACGGCCTGTATGGCGATTTGGTGATTTGTCCTCAAGTGGTTTTGAAAGAAGCCGCCGAACAAGGCAAAACACCCGAGCAGCATTTTGCCCACCTGACCATACACGGTACTTTACACCTGATGGGCTACGACCACATCGAAGACGATGAAGCCGAAATAATGGAAGCCGAAGAAATCCGCCTGATGCTGGCGGCAGGCTTCCCCAACCCCTACCAAGAGGACGAATATTAAAATGGACGGTACGCAGTCGAAATCCAAGTTTTTCGAACGCCTAATCTCCCGACTTGCCGGCGAGCCAGACTCCGCCGAAGACGTATTAACCCTGTTGCGCCAAGCGCACGAGCAGGAAGTTTTTGACGCCGACACACTGACCCGGCTGGAAAAAGTATTGGACTTTGCCGAGCTGGAAGTGCGCGACGCGATGATTACGCGCAGCCGTATGAACGTTTTAAAAGAAAACGACAGCATCGAACGCATCACCGCCTACGTTATCGATACCGCCCATTCGCGTTTCCCCGTCATCGGCGAAGACAAAGACGAAGTTTTGGGTATTTTGCACGCCAAAGACCTGCTCAAATATATGTTCAACCCCGAGCAGTTCCACCTCAAATCGATATTGCGCCCTGCCGTTTTCGTTCCCGAAGGCAAATCTTTGACCGCCCTTTTAAAAGAGTTCCGCGAACAGCGCAACCACATGGCGATCGTCATCGACGAATACGGCGGTACATCCGGTTTGGTCACCTTTGAAGACATCATCGAGCAAATCGTCGGCGAAATCGAAGACGAGTTTGACGAAGATGACAGCGCGGACAATATCCACGCCGTTTCCGCCGAACGCTGGCGCATCCACGCCGTTACCGAAATCGAAGACATCAACACCTTCTTCGGCACGGAATACAGCAGCGAAGAAGCCGACACCATCGGCGGTTTGGTCATTCAAGAGTTGGGACACCTGCCCGTACGCGGCGAAAAAGTCATCATCGGCGGTTTGCAGTTCACCGTCGCCCGCGCCGACAACCGCCGCCTGCATACGCTGATGGCAACCCGTGTGAAGTAAGCACCGCCGTTTCTGCACAGTTTAGGATGACGGTACGGGCGTTTTCTGTTTCAATCCGCCCCATCCGCCAAACATATAGTGGATTAAATTTAAATCAGGACAAGGCAACGAAGCCGCAGACAGTACAGATAGTACGGCAAGGCGAGGTAACGCCGTACTGGTTTAAATTTAATCCACTATAAAAATGCCGTCTGAAACCGGAAAACAGGTTCAGACGGCATTTCGCTTATCCGCTTATTTTTTGCTCAAGGTCAGCCCCGTCCAGCCGAACAGAAGCGTCAAAGCCAAACTCAAATAGCAGAAAAAGGCATAAGGCAGATATTCCCAAACGGGTACGCCCAGCGCATGGCTGATAAATACGCCGCACACGCTCCACGGCACGAGCGGGTTGATAACCGTCCCCGCATCTTCCAGAGTCCGCGACAGGTTGCGCGAATGCAGGCCGAGCTTATCGTAAACGGGTTTGAATGTTTCACCCGACAACAAAATACTCAAATATTGCTCTCCAATCAGGAAATTGACCCCGACCGAAGTCATGGCGACGCTGAACGTCGCGCGTCCGGCATTCGTCAAAAAGCTGCGGACGGCATCCAGCAAGGAAGGAATCGCGCCCAGCGCAAACAGCAGCCCGCCCAAACTCATCCCGAGAATCACGATGGTTTGCGTGAAAAACATACTTTCCAAGCCACCGCGCGAAATGAGTTTGGCGATGTCTTTAAACGCTTCGCCTTCGAGTTTGTAGCCGCCGTAAAACCACGCGCCGAGCTGACGCAGATCGGGCGTACTGTGCAGATAAGTTACCGCAACGGCAACCATGACGGTAAAGAGCATGGCGACCACGGCATTGACGCGCATCAATGCCAAAACGACCAATAGTGCAAACGGAATCAGCGAATAGCCGTGCACCAATCCCGTGGCTTCAAGCTGGCTGCGGAAGGATTCGACGCTGCCCATATCGTATGCGGCGACATTCGGCAAAAGCCAAAGCATCAGTGCCGCGCTGATGAGCCATGCGGGGATGGTGGTGTACATCATATTTTTGATGTGCTCAAACAAGTCGATACCGACGATGGACGCGGAAATGCCCGTTGTGTCGGAGAGCGGGGACATTTTGTCGCCAAAAAATGCGCCCGAAACAATCGCGCCCGCCGTCATCGCCATATCGGCCTGAAACGCCGCCGCCATCCCCATAAAGGCAACGCCGACAGTGGCGCAAGTAGTCAGGCTGCTGCCGATGGACACGCCGATGACGGAACACAGCGCGAAGGCGGAAAAATAAAAATAAGTCGGGGAAATCAGTCCGAAACCGTAATACATCAGCGTCGGAATCGCGCCGCTCATCATCAGCGCGCTGACCATCAGCCCGATGAAGAAAAACAGGTAAATCGCGCCCATACCCTGATTCAACGCGCCTATCATCCCTGCCTGCATATCGTTGTATTTCAAACCGCGCGCCAAGCCGTACAAAATCAGCACGACGATGGCGGCAATAATGGACATATGCGGCAGCCACTCCAATGAAATGATGGTATAGCCCATCGCGGCAATCAGAGCGACGACGACGGCAAGTGCCTCACCGCGCGGCATATCGAGTAAGGATTTGAAAGCAAACATGATTCTTTGCCCGATTTGATATAAAGTTAACGGATTCTAACACACCATACCGAATCCGCCCGACGTTTTCAGACGGCATTTTAGCGTTTTACAAAAGCCGGGCAGAAACAAAACGGCAATTTTCTCGATTTAAATTAATTTTTTTGAAATATAATTTTTTATTTTTTTGTTTGTTGGCATATAAGACTTTTATGGATTGAAGTATAGTGGATTAAATTTAATCCACTATAAATTCGTCATTCCCGCAAAAACAGAAAAACAAAAACCTAAAGTCCCGTCATTCCCGCGCAGACGGGAATCCGTTTTTTTAAGTCTCGGTTGTTTCTGATAAATTCTTGCAGCTTTGAGTTCCTAGATTCCCGCTTTCGCGGGAATGACGGCGGAGAGGTGCTGTTTTTCCGATAAATTCCTGCCGCTCTTCGTTTTTGGGATGGCGGGAAATATAGTGGATTAACAAAAATCAGGACAAGGCGACGAAGCCGCAGACAGTACAAATAGTACGGAACCGATTCACTTGGTGCTTCAGCACCTTAGAGAATCGTTCTCTTTGAGCTAAGGCGAGGCAAC